>CAYMJL010000051.1:0-2076 GCA_964390915.1 uncultured Flavobacteriales bacterium | reverse complement strand
ATAAATAACTGATAATCAGTGGTTTATTTCACCAATTAATTCCTAGACAGTTACTTAGTTTGAAGAAATATCTTGAAAATATTAAATAATAAAACCACTTATCACCGTACCTACAAGAAATTGACGGTTCAGTGGTTAAATGAAACTATATGCTTCGTGTCAAGTTCAGTGCTGGCAGACCGTTTGGTGCAATGATGGGACAATTAGACAGACAATGCTAATCCATGCAAAAAACAACCTTTAAAATAGCGAAACTAGATTGCCCATCGGAAGAACAACTGATACGGATGAACCTTGCCGACTTAAGCAACATCAATGCGTTGCTTTTCGATATTCCCAACCGGCAGCTTACCGTTTTCCACACCGACAACTACCAGCCCATCTTTCAACAACTCGACCGCTTAAAATTCGACACATCGCTTGTTGACAGTGTTTCGACCAATGCTGCAGAAACGAATTTCAGCAACCCCACCCAAGAAAAAAAATTACTGCACCAAGTTTTAGCCATTAACCTTTTCTTTTTTGGTTTAGAACTTAGCACTGGTTTTATTGCCCACTCCATGGGGCTTATTGCCGATAGTTTAGATATGCTTGCCGACAGTATTGTTTACGGACTTGCCCTTTTTGCGGTTGGTGGGCCAATGGCGCGTAAAAAGAACATTGCAAAGTTGGCCGGTTATTTCCAGTTCACTTTGGCCATTTTGGGCTTGGTTGAAGTTATCCGCCGTTTTGTTCGGCCAGAAGCCGTTCCCGCGTTCCAAACCATGCTGTTTATTTCAGTGCTTGCTTTAATTGGCAACGCGCTTTGCCTGTATTTACTACAAAAAAGCAAAAGTCAAGAAGCCCACATGCAAGCCAGCGTGTTATTTACTTCGAATGATGTAATGGTAAATTTGGGTGTAATTGTAGCCGCTGGGCTTGTTTACCTAAGCAACTCCAAGTATCCCGACCTTGTAGTTGGCACCGTTATATTTTTCTTAGTAGCCCGCGGGGCGTTTAAAATATTGAAACTAGCGAAGTGACCACAATCGCTGCTACCAACAGCACCAGCCCAAAAGTCGGGAGCGCGAACCAAACGATTATTTAAGATTAAAACCAACTACAAATGAGTTTTGCTAAGCTTTTTAAACGCGAAGTGGAAGTTGCTTTTTCTAAACATGCTCAACCTATTTGGTTTAGAATTTTGAAATATGTGGTATTGGCCTGCTTGATATACTTTTTGTGGGGAAGTAGCTGGCTGTGGCTTATTTTAGCCAGCATATTTATTTTCGGTTTGTCATTACATTTTTGGTATAGATACCGCACCAATGGCTGGACAAAAAGTTATGGCGCTTGGGATTATGAGAGGAATAAATCTTCCTTGGATAAATAGCTTAAGGGATTGTAACTCAAAGCCCTATTCTCCCATACATTGCGCTAAAAAACACAAAAAAAGGAGGTTATTTTTACGTTGTTGGCCACTGTGTTGCTGCAATTAAACGAAGCCCCCCTCACGAATGTTTCCAGACCGAAGTTTACCTGATGGCTGATTCGGAGCTTCGGTCGCCTTTTTTACTGAACAAATGGAACGAAACAAAATGCGGGCACCATAATGGAAGCTGCGAGGGACGAGCAGATCGCCAGTATGGTCGCAATTTTGTGAGCGGAATGCAGTGAAGTAAAAATAGCGACAATTTCTTTGGTACTTTCTTTTCTAAAGAAAGGACGCAGGAAAAATAGATAATCGATCAACCGAAATAGCTTCCGCTTTTCTTTTCCGCAAAGAAAAGCTTGGCAAAAGAAACTCGGTGCTGCTTTTCACTCACTTCGCTACACTTCCGGAATTGCGACCTGGGCGGTGATCTGCTCGTCCCTCGCAGCTTCCGCTCAGGTGCCCGCATTCCGGTTCGCTCCACTCGATCGTGAAAAGAGGCACCCCATCCGGTCGAGCACAGCCATCCAGCACATTAGCCTTAAATAGCTGCGATTGAAACAAAAACTTGTACGCGGCACGCGGTATACTATTTATCCTTCAACTAAAACTTAGTAACTGTCTAGGAATTAATTGGTGAAATAAACCACTGATTATCAGTTATT
>CAYMJL010000050.1:0-3067 GCA_964390915.1 uncultured Flavobacteriales bacterium | reverse complement strand
ATGCAAAAAAGTAACAAAAAAAATCAAGGCTGCACCCGCTTTGGCTTGTTTTTCATCAGAGAAGAACAATCGCCAGCCAAGCGGTAAAATGATTAACTCGTTGCACAAAGCAAGCAGGCGAAACAGAAAGTTACTTCAAATAATGCTTGTGGCGTGGTGCCTGCCGAGTTGGTTTCCAAACAATGGAGTTTACCGGTTCTTCTCTAGAAAAACTACACCAACCGGCTGAGGCCGTCCGGCTTTAGAGGTAATGGCAGCCAACTTTGGCGAAATTGGCTTATCGAGAAGTAAACCGTTAATCCGCAAGGTAAATAACCCGTTTTGTCGGAAGATTTTATAAGATTCGTAGTGGCTTATAGCAAGATAGTCGGTAAAATCGGTGGGTTTGTAGTTGGTTGTTTACCTTACCTCCAATTGTTTGCCAAATTTACAAGTAAAACAGCTTATATTTAGGGTAAACAATTCAGCTTATGGAAACCAGTCCCATAGAACCTATTTCTCCCAAGCCCAAAGCAGTCGAAATGCCAATGTTTTCTTTATTGGATAAAGAAGATTTAAAGGCCTTTCATTTTTTCATGGAGTTTTATCAGGATGAGGTTAATGAAATGTTGCGTGTGGAATTAATGAAACACCCATTAATAGGTCTTTTAATGGCCAATATTCCGGAACAGGTTTTAGAGGCCAATAAAAAACGGTCGGAACAAAATAGGGTGCTGGCTATTCTTCATGACAATTGGCAACCTTTGTTGGAAGATTTGCACGAGCAGGCCACCAATATGGCCAAAATGGGCATACCCTACCGAACGTGGTACAACATTGTGGGCATGTCTTTACGGGTGTTGGAATCGAAATTTGAATCACATTTTGGTAACGATTTAAGCAAAGCTCTTCCTGTAATAAGAGGTATGCGCATATTTTTAGATTTTACCATGTGTTCCTTTGCCGAGACGCACATCGCCTACATTGGCAATTTGGTGGAGCAGAAAGAGCATCAGCAAGAACAACATGTTGCCTCGCACCGCGAGCTGATTTATGCTGCCTCCCATCATTTGCAAGAACCACTAACCAAGGTAAGATCATTGGTAAATGCTATTCAGGAAGACGGTGAAAATAAGATTGGTGCTGAGGTTTCGGCTTATTTAAACTACATCAGCGACTCTACGGATCGGATGAATTCGTTGGTATCCGATTTATTGGATTATTCTCGTATTGGTGAAATGAGTAGCCTTAGCAAAGGGAATATGAACGACATTCTAAAATTGGTGGTGGATGGTTTTATTGCGTCAGGCCGGATAAAACCAGAAAACATAAAGGTAATGCCATTGCCATCCATGTTAATGGTTTATCCCGAAGAAATAAAAATGGTTTTTCAGCAACTCATCGCAAACTCAATTCAATATCATGCCGAAGGTAGGCCGCTGCTGATAACTATAGGTTGTCAAAAGGATGGTGAGTTTTGGGTTTTTTCAGTGAACGACAACGGAATAGGCATTCCTGAAAAATCATTTGACCGGATTTTTGGAATTTTTAAACGTTTGGAGCAAGTTGAAAACCAGGAAGGTACCGGAATAGGCTTGGCCATTTGCAAAAAGGTGCTTGAATTGCACAATGGGAAAATAGCAGTAGCATCTAAAGTTGGTGAGGGAACTACGATTAACTTTTGCATACCTGTTTTTTCGTAATATTGTAATGTCTAATTCCCAACCCCATGGAGGCTCCTTCCCCAACTATTCTTTTAGTTGATGACGACAATGTTTTTAATACGCTAAATAGAAAAATGCTCTCGCTGGTCGGGGTAAATGAGGTTAAAGTGTGCCTCAATGGTCAACAAGCGTTAGATTATTTATTGAGTACCACCAACCCAACCAACGGTCAGCAAAACGTGGTTCCCTGTTTAGTTTTTCTCGATATCAACATGCCCATAATGAACGGGTGGGAGTTTCTGGACGAGTTTAAGAATTTAGAGGTCTTTCATTCGTTACCGATGCGTATTGTGGTGCTTACTGCCTCTAAAAATCCCGATGATGAGCGCATGGCCAGGGGAAATCCATTTGTTGCCGAATTCATTGTGAAACCAATAAACAGAGTTCGCTTACAGGAAGTAATAAGTACTTTTTGTAACCGCAAGGTTAGCGTTTAGGTCAAATAGTTACATTTAGGTATTAGGAATGCATTGGGTGACCGTGGTCGATTTCAATGTATTTATTAATCTAAATTCCCATGTACACCGTAAGCGCAAAAATTTCGACCGACAAGTATCAAACCGAACTAAGCAACAATCACCTCACCATTCTTGCCGATGAGCCTATAGACAAGGGCGGAACCAACCTGGGTTTTACACCCAGCGAGTTGCTTTGTAGTTCCTTGGCTGCTTGTACTTGCATAACCTTACGCATGTATGCCGACAAAAAGGAGTGGCCACTAAAGGAAGTGCGCGCAGAAGTAGCCTTTGATTTTGATGCTGAAAGCAAAATATCCAGATTCAAACGAACCATTCGCCTGGTAGGTTTGTTAACTGCCGAACAGCATGAAAAACTACTTGCCGTGGCCAATTTATGTCCCATGCACAAAACATTGAGTGGTTCAATTGAAATTGAAACGAAGTTGTGGTAAGCATTGAGACAAATCTTTGAAAGTAGGAAAACATGTATAAACAAGGAGTGCTAGGGGATCTCTAGAATCACTGTGGTTAAATAGTTAACTGAAAGGTGAAAACTACCGATTCAGTTAAAATACCCCCAAACGAGTTAACGGTTTACTTCTCGGCAAGCCAATTTCTCCTAGGTTGGCAGCCATTACCTGTAAGGCATGACGGCCTCAGCCGGTTGGTGCAGTTTTTCCAGAGAAGAACCAGTAAGTTCCATTGTTTGGGAACCAACTCGTCAGGCACAACGCTGTACACATCAGTGCAAGTAAATTTATGGTTCGCCTGTTCGGTTTATCGGTGGATTAATCATTTTATCGCTTGGCTGGCGATTGTTCTTCTCTGCTGAAAAACAAGCCAAAGCGGGTGCAGCCTTGACTTTTTTGTTACTTTTTTTGTCAAGAAAAAAAGTAAGGCGACAAA
>CAYMJL010000049.1:0-3442 GCA_964390915.1 uncultured Flavobacteriales bacterium | reverse complement strand
TTGTCAATCCTACTACTTAAAGAACGTGTCCCGTTTTATTGGGAGTGCAAATGTAGAAATGTTTTTCATTCAGCAATCAAATTATTTCAGCTTTTTTTGAAATAATTTTTAGTATCTTGATTCTGAGGCTGATTACATTTTCAATGAACTTTTCCTGCTTCGAAAAGCGGGCTACAAAGGTAATAGCAGCAAGGTTAATGTCAAGCTTTGTTAATAACTAAACCGCTCTATTTAAGCTAACTTATTGCTAGTCTTTAAATTGCAAATCGAAGAGGGTTTTATAGTGGCCATTTAGCCCCAACAATTGGCTGTGATTTCCGCTTTCCAATACGTGTCCTTTCTCCATTACTATAATGTTGTCAGCACGCTGTATAGTCGATAAACGGTGTGCTATAATAATAGAGGTGCGGTTCTCCGTTAGCTTTTCAATAGCCCTTTGAATCAGTTGCTCACTCTCTGTGTCTACCGAACTGGTGGCTTCATCCAGTATAAGTATCTTAGGATTAAATACATAAGCCCGAATGAAGGCTATTAGCTGCCGCTGACCAACCGATAAGGTTGCCCCGCGTTCCTTTACATTGTAGAAGTAATTGCCAGGTAAACGCATTATAAACTCGTGTGCACCAACAGCTTTAGCAGCTTCTACCACCCTATCCATGCTTATGGACTCGTCTTTAAGCGTTACATTATTATATATGGTGTCCGAAAATAGAAACACATCTTGTAGCACAACGGCTATGTTCTTCCGCAGATAATCGAGCTCAAAGCTTCGTATATCCTTGCCTTCAAGCATAATACTACCTTTTTGAAACTCGTACATCCTACTTATGAGGCTTATAACGGATGACTTTCCGGCACCCGTTGCTCCAACAAAAGCTACCGACTGACCGGCCTTCACCTCGAAACTTAAGTCCTTTAATACATAGTCTTCGTCTTTGTAAGCAAACCAAACCTGGTTAAAACTGATGTTTCCGTCAATGTGTGTACTGCTATCGGTTCCTATATCATTGATGGTAGCGTTGGTGTCGAGCAGGTTAAAGACCCTTTCTGAACCAACCATACCCATTTGCAACACGTTAAAACGATCGGCCAATTGACGAATAGGGCGAAACAGCATTGAAATGTACATAATGAAGGCAACAATGGTTCCTACTGTGTATGTATGACCAAGCGTTCCATTAAGTCCCCACCAAATCAATAATGCGATAGATATCGCTGAGAACAACTCAACCAATGGAAAAAATATGGAGTTGGCCCATACTGAACGGTTGTGCGCATCCATGTGTTCCTTGTTTAGCGCCTTAAACTTGTCAAACTCGACCTCTTCGCGATTGAAAATCTGCACAATACTCATCCCGGTTACGTGCTCCTGAACAAACGCATTTAAGCGGGTTACATAACTTCTTACATCGGAAAACGCTTTACCAATGGCATTTTTAAACATATTAGTTGCCACCAATAAGAAAGGTATAGAGGCAATACTTAACAGGGTGAGTTGCCAATCGAGCCAAAACATATACCCTAACATGACCACCAGCTTTAGTAAATCACTAACAATGATGAGTAAACCTTGTGAAAATATTTCGCCAATGGTCTCAATATCAGATATTACCCTGGTTACCAAAGTTCCTATCGGCGTATTATCGAAAAAACCAAGCTTAAATCGGCTAACATGGCCAAACAGCTTCGACCGTAAATCGATAGTAACAGCCTGCCCCAACCAATTGGCATACCAAGTTTGGTAAAACTGTAGAACCGTTTCCAAAACTAGTATACCTATTATTATAAGTGTCCACAGCAGTAAACCTTGCGGATCGTGTGTTAAAACATACTTATCAATCGTATCGCCAGTCAGTTTAGGGCGAATGGTACCAATAACCGCCAGTACAATCGTGAGCAATGAGGTCATGTAAAACATAGCCTTATAAGGCTTTACAAACTGCATTACCCGGTTAAACAATCTATAATCGAAGGCCTTGCCCGAAACGGTTGACTGACTCATACTATATATAAGGATACTCTACCTGCGTTAAAAACAAACCATGAGCCGCCACCGACATACCGGCGTTACACCGGTTTTTCGATGCAACAATGGCACTAAACTCCTGAACACTTATTTTCCGATGACCAACCATCAGTAGGGTTCCGACCACAGCCCGTACCATATTACGCAAAAACCGATTGGCTGAGATGGTGAAAGTCATTCCTGTTTCCGTTTTTGTCCAGTTGGCCGTAAAAACCTTGCAAATATTGGTGTGACTATCACCATGCAATTTGGCAAACGACGTAAAATCGGAAATATCGAGCAACAAAGCTGCCGCCTGATTCATCAAGGCCATATCGGGTACCAGGTGCTGGTAAACCGAGGTTTCCTGAATAAAAGGATTCTTCTGAAAATGTATGTGATACTTGTACTCGCGCTTTGTTGCATCAAAACGGGTATGCGCGTTGGGGTTCACGCTAATTAATCGGAAAACGCTAATATCCTTTGGCAGCAAGGCATTTAGCCGGTAAAGAAACTTTTCTGTGTCGGTTATAGTCTGGTCTGTATCGAAATGGGCGTAGAACTGCGCGGCATGAACACCAGTATCGGTTCTGCCACAACCGATAGTTTCCTGCAACGGTTGTTTCAGAATAAGTCCCAAAGCAGTATTCAGCTTTTCCTGAACACTCACCGCATTAAGCTGAACCTGCCACCCACAATACTGGGTTCCTTTGTAGGCCAATTCTAAAAAGTATCTATTGTGACTCAAAAAGTTGATTTTTGCAAAAGTAGGACATCGGGACGGTTTCAAATTACAAATTTCAAATTTCAGGCAGATACATGAGAATTGGCTTAATATCAGACACGCACAGCTTTCTTGATGAAAAAGTGTTTAGCTACTTTTCGGAGTGTGACGAAATTTGGCATGCTGGCGATATTGGCGACCTAGCGGTAACTGATGCCTTGGCTGCGTTTAAACCCCTGCGGGCGGTTTATGGGAATATAGACGACCACTTGGCTCGCCGGACATTTGCCGAAACACTTGATTTTGAATTGGAAGGTTTTCGCATTGTAATGACCCACATTGGTGGAAAACCCTACGCCTATTCCAGTAACATAAAGCCTTTTCTAGTTAAAAATCCACCCAGCATTTTTATTTGCGGGCATTCGCACATCTGCCGCGTGGAAATGGATAAGAAGCTAAACATGCTTTACATGAACCCCGGTGCGGCTGGTAACCACGGTTTTCACCAAATAAAAACCCTGCTAAGATTTACACTTAACAGGGCCAAAATTGAGCAACTTGAAGTTGTTGAGCTCGGAAAACGCGGTATTTAACGGAGTCTATCGGCTGCTTTTACCAGCTTTTCGTCTTTTTTGATGGCCTTAACCGCAAAAATTATCAGTACAATAGACAGAATGGGCAGGTAATAGCCAATTCCCAAGCTTTGTTTCCAT
>CAYMJL010000048.1:0-4472 GCA_964390915.1 uncultured Flavobacteriales bacterium | reverse complement strand
GTTGAAGTGGAATGGTTGCTAAACTACCGCGGCGGCAGTTTCCTGATTACCGCCGTTAAGCAAATTGAAAGCGAATGTTTAATTCGCGGGGTAGGTTACGAGCTGATTGCCGATGTTCAAGCCAACGCCATCTTGGCAGAAATTGGCCAGCCTGAAGCCAACATGGAAGTGGTGAAGTTGGAGAAAGTCCCTAAAATAGCCGTTTACTCACCTAAGACCAAACAACCCTGGGACGATGCAGTGACCATGGTGCTTACCTATGCCGAAATTCCTTACGAGGTTATATACGATGCCGAAATTATGGACGGGGTGTTACCCAGTTACGACTGGCTGCATTTACATCATGAAGATTTTACCGGCCAATTCGGTCGATTTTATACCGCTTACAAAAATGCCGCCTGGTATCAAGATGAAGTTCGCAGCAATACCTCCACTGCCAACCAATACGGCTTCAGCAAGGTTTCTGAATTAAAACGTGCGGTAGCATTAAGAATTAAGGAATATACCGCCGGAGGAGGATTTCTGTTTACCATGTGCTCGGGCACCGATAGTTATGATATTGCCTTGGCGGCCGAAGGTGTTGATATTTGCGAAAGCATGTACGATGGTGACCCAATTAATCCCAACGCCCAGCAAATGTTAGATTTTGGAAAGACCTTTGCCTTTAAAAATTTCCACTTAGAACCAAATCCGCTTACCTACGAGTTTTCTGACATTGACGGTACCGAGCGCCACGCTAAACTAACGCAAGTAAACGATTTGGTTACCCTATTTGATTTCTCTGCAAAATACGATGTAGTGCCAACCATGTTAACCCAAAACCACACCAAGGTAATTAAAGGTTTTATGGGGCAAAGCACGTCGTTTGGCAAGGAATTCATAAAGCCCGAAGTACTTATTTTAGGCGAAACCAAGTCGATTAATGTGGCGAAATACATTCACGGTAATTTCGGCCTTGGTCAGTGGACTTTTTACGGTGGCCACGACCCTGAAGACTACCGCCACATGGTAGGTGACCCACCAACCGATTTGAATCTTCACCCCACCAGCCCAGGCTATCGGCTAATTCTTAACAACGTACTGTTTCCAGCTGCAAAGAAGAAGAAACAAAAGACTTGATTACATTTCATATTAGGATGAGGCCCACACCACCTAGTCCCTCAAAATTGCCGCAGCGTAGGTTTCCCAACTTAATTTGGTTTTAAATTGAGCAACGTTATCACTTGGAATTGGCTTATCCAGAAACCTTACCATGGTTTCGGCCATTGCTTCTACGGTATTTTCTTTTACCATATAGCCATTTTTTCCATCTTCAATTGTTTCTGGAAAGTGACCGACTTTGGTAGTTAAAATAGGTAGATTAAAGTTATAACTTAACGATTCTATACCGGATGGAGTTGCAGTTGAATAAAACAGAATTCCTACATCGGCAACCTGAAAGTACTTATGTACATCTTCATTGGGAATAAACTCACTTATTACCATTGTTTTACTCCGTAAATTCAACTCATCAATTAACGACAACGGATTGTAATTCCTTTCATCCTCAGAGGAGTTTAGAAAAATTCGCTTGGCAATAGAAAAAATGACTTTTTTAAGTTTGGTAACCAAACTATTAGATTCTAATGTATTCCAAAACAACTCTCCGCAAATTAAAAAGGAAACATCATTTCGTTGTCGTGCAACCAATTCAAATGCTTTTATAGCATTATGTAAACCTTTATACTTTCTAATAAAGCCAAAGAAAAGAAATACATTTTCCTTTAAGCCGTGTTCTGTTTTGAAAGCCTGAATATCAAAATTTGGATCTGCCTGATACAAATCATAAATAGGATGAAAAAGCTTTATGACTGGTATTTTTCCTGCGTTAAAAATCTGTTGCCGCTCCCCCGATTGTGTTAATACAAATTCCTTTTCGGGAAAAATCTCCTGAAGTTCCTCATAGGTTTTCAGTGCGTGTACAATGTAGCTGTCAGCATGAGAAATTCCCATTTTCGTCAGCTTCTGGTCTATTTTGCTTTTCTCTTTTTGAATTACAAAATGTAAATCGATTATTACCTCGCACTTACAAATTTTCTTGAGTTGTCTAACAATGTAGCCAATTGGCAAACCTTGAATCGAAATTGACCACTGAATAATTACCTTGTCTGGTTTCAGCCCAGCAATATACTTTGCCGTGGCATGCCAAGAAAAAGGGTTATTGTAATTCGTAATGTACTTACAGGATATATCAGTACCCTCTAAAAAATCTAATGAACTAACTTTATCCTTGAATTCTCTGGGGACAATACTCGGATACTGCTGAGACCAGGAGACAATGTGAACTTTGGTATTTTTCGTTTTTGACAAGGACTTTACCAACGAGGTGTTGTAGTTCGACATCCCCCCCTTATAGGCCGGCCCAGCGCCAAAACATACAATAGTATTGCACTTATCCGACATGTTTTAGCTCTTTTTTGGCAACCGCATCAAAAACCCTTTTTAATCCTTCTTCCAAAGAGATCTTGGGTTCCCAGTTTAACCGGCTCTTCACGTGATCAATACTGCAATACCTTGAATGAACTCCAACTGGTTTGTCTAGAAGACATTTAATCTCGGTTTTGTAACCAGAAATGGTACAGAAAATATCTATTATTTCCCTGAAACTGGTTAACCTCCCCATTCCAATGTTAATTGCTGAACCATCAGATATTTTATCCATGGCAAGTAGAGTGCAATCCAAAACATCGTCAATATGCACAAAGTCTCTCCCTTGGTGTCCGGTTCCCCAAACTTCAAAAGGTGATTCTTTAAATACCGCTCTTCTGGCGATTGCGGGTATCGGATAAGAGTAATCCTGATCTTCACCATAGCCAGAAAATGGTCGGATGCAGACTATTTTTACGCCATAGTGTTCTGCGGCAATTTTTGCCAAAAACTCACCAGTTAATTTGGTCCAGCCATACGTCATATCGGGCTGCCCCATATTGGCAAAATCAATATCAGATTCCCTTAACTGAATAGCAGTAGCCTCGGTTTGCTTGCTTATTGGGTATGCGGCACTAGAACTTGGATATAAAACTCGCTCCGGTTTATTTCTGGTTATCCAATAAAAAAATTCCGCATCGATAGAAAGATCTAATGCCACTTTCATTGGGTCACCATCAATCATGGCCCTTCCACCGACAATGGCGGCAAAGTGGAAAACATCAGAAAATTCAACGATGTCAATTCCATATTGGTCAACTAGCCATCTGGGATTACTAATTAAACTTCGCAGTACCTCAATGAAATCACTTTCAATAAAAAGCAAACGTTCATCTTCCCCGTAAATTTTTAAATTCCCAATTTCCCGCTTTAAGGGCACATCGAGCCAATTTTTTGGGTCGGTTCCAACCGACAGGTTGTCAATGAATAATATTCGGTCATTGGTTGTTGAATATAGCCTCTTAACCATATTTCTCCCAACAAAACCACAACCTCCTGAAATAAGTTGATTTTTCATTTTATACTGACTTTAATCTTTTTCATCCGTGAATAATGAATTCCTCACTTGTTTCACGATCCGCGCGAAAGTAATCTAATTCCGTCGAATAACAAAGGTCGCCGAACGCCACGCTAAACTAACCCAAGTAAACGATTTGGTTACCCTATTTGATTTCTCTGCAAAATACGATGTAGTGCCAACCATGTTAACCCAAAACCACACCAAGGTAATTAAAGGTTTTATGGGGCAAAGCACGTCGTTTGGCAAGGAATTCATAAAGCCCGAAGTACTTATTTTAGGCGAAACCAAGTCGATTAATGTGGCGAAATACATTCACGGTAATTTCGGCCTTGGTCAGTGGACTTTTTACGGTGGCCACGACCCTGAAGACTACCGCCACATGGTAGGTGACCCACCAACCGATTTGAATCTTCACCCCACCAGCCCAGGCTATCGGCTAATTCTTAACAACGTACTGTTTCCAGCTGCAAAGAAGAAGAAACAAAAGACTTGATTATCTAAGTCAGTACGACAGCTGTACCCGAAACACATACCATCAGCATTCCTTTTCCGATCGTTTCATAGTCGAAATCGACCCCAATGATTGCGTTAGCATTCATTGCCCCTGCTCTTGAGGTTAATTCAGCCAATGCGGTTGTGCGCGCATCTTGCAGGGCGCGTTCATAAGCGGTTGACCTACCACCAAAAAAATCGGTAAACGAAGCCATAATGTCCTTTACAAAGTTGGCTCCTATAATCGTTTCTCCGGTTACCACACCCAAATAGTGTTGTACCGGTCTGCCTTCAATCGAATTTGTAGTGCTAATTAACATGCAATTTGTTTTGGCTAATATAGCAGATGCGTACAACGTATGTCGTACATCGTACCAAGTAAATAGCCTAAATACGTACTACGTACGTTGTACGCCATACGTAATACGCCACAGGTATAACGCAAAAAGCCTTGTTCAGTAAAGAACAAGGCTTTTTGTTATTAAAAGTGGCA
>CAYMJL010000047.1:0-5911 GCA_964390915.1 uncultured Flavobacteriales bacterium | reverse complement strand
GCACCCGCTTTGGCTTGTTTTTCAGCAGAGAAGAACAATCGCCAGCCAAGCGATATAGTGATTAATCCGCTGATGAACTAAACGGCGAACTACACGGTTACTTTCAATGATGTTTAAAGCGTTGTGCCTGACGAGTTGGTTCCCAGACAATGGAACTTACCGGTTCTTCTCTGGAAAAACTACACCAACCGGCTGAGGCCGTCCGGCTTTACAGGTAATGGCAGCCAATTTTACCAAAATTGGCTTGCCGAGAAGTAAACCGTTAATCCGTTTTCAGCATTAAATGCAAAGTGGGATTTTGAAGAATGGTGCACATGACTTTTGTGCGTTTTGACGGGTAATTGATTTCTAGTTTCGTACGGAAGTAATAGCTTACACCTTAGTAATCAATTCAAATAGTTCAGCCGGATTGAGGCCCATTTTTTTTCGAAGGCGGTGTTTAAGTGTCTTGGCCGATGCAGGGGTAATGCCCTTTAATGCGGCAATTTCTTTGGTGCTTAGCTGTTTGCGTATAAAAATGCAAACCTCAAGATCTTTTAGGGTCAGATTGGGGTAAAGCTTTTTTAACCGATCAACGAAAGCCGTCCCAGCTTGTTCTACCTGATTTAAAATAGGTTGCTTTTCTTTATCAATTCGGGTGTTTACACTTATTTCTTTTACCAGCTGACCAAGCTGCTCCTTCATTGCGATGGGGTCGAGCAGTTTACCTATCCTGATAAGTTCCTGTAACCACCTGGCTTGCCAGTCGATTTTATCGTTAATGGTAAGTGCCAAATTGGTAACATCGGCAGATTTGGCTTGTAATTCGTGGCTAAGTTCGGTCTCTCGCAATTGCTTGTTTTCCAATTCCTTTTCTATCAACGCGTTTTGCAATTGTTGCAGATTTAGCGCTGTTTGTTTTTTGCGCAGCTTTTTAACATAAAGTATTGCCAAAATAATGGCCACAGCAAATACGCTAATTAAAAGCAGCAAATAGGTTTGTTTTTTTATTACTTCTTGGCTTTTCTCCCGTTCGGATTCTGCTTGGATGCGTGCAAACTGCTGATTCACCACTTCGGCGGTGATGTGTTGCAGATTAAGTTTGATTTTATTTTCAAGCGAGTCAGTGTAAGCCAAATAATTACTAAACCATTTAAACTTGCCAGGGTTATTTTTTTTAAACTCCAACATCAAAAGTGTTTGGGCGTAGCGTTTGGTGTATTCTGAGCCGAAGCTATTACTGTCTGCAGCCTGTTTGAACAACGACTCGCCATAGCTTAGTTCATTCCATTTTAAAAGGTGTTGGGTGTACAATAAAAGCGACCAATAGTAACTGGCGAAATCTTCCGCTTTTTTAGAATGCTCCAGGTTTATTTCGAAATGCTTTTTGGCCAGCGAGCGTAATCCTTTTTTCGCATATATCTTAGCCATATTACCGTTGATAAGGCCTTGCAAAAAATAGCTTTCTTTTCTACCGGACAGCACATTCAAATAACTGAGACCTTTTTGATATGCTAGTAATGCAGAGTCGGGCTTATTTATCTGCTCGTAAAACAATCCAAGGTTATTATTGGCACTGCCTAAACAATGCAAATCTTGATACTTCTTGGCATATTGAAAGGATAAGTTAAGGTAGTTTCTGGCTTCATCCCATTTTTCGGCCAGCGCATAATTGGAAGCAATGTCACCAATTAAACAGAAGTGATTGAAATTGTATTCGCTTGGTTTCGATGTTATCGATTTATATGCTTTTAACTCATATTCTGCAGCCAACTCATAGGCACCCTTTTTGGCAAAATAAGCCGCCATTTGTAAATTAAGCTTGATATGTAAGTCGGTATTTTTTGGCTTATCAGTAGTGAGTTGGTTATATGTCCGCAACAATTCGTCAAAATTATCGGTTGCCACAGCCCGTAAAAATTGTTGATAGTCTCTCTTGTTAGGCAGTGCATTTAGTGGGAAAAACAGGCAAATCAACACCCCAAAAAGTACCTGGCGACAATAAGTAATAACAGAATTGGGGTTGGTTATTTTGGGTAACATATAAAGAACAATAGTACGAAAAAACGTCTACCCGGAAAATGATATGGGTAACATTTGGTTTACAAAGGTCATATTTAAAAGATAAATGAACTTTAAAATAGCCGTTAAACAATATTATTGCATTTTAATCATGGTGCCTGGTGGAATGATCGACTGGGGTCGATATAAAATAGGAGCAGCGCGATAGAAGTATTTGGTAGAACGAGAAAAAGTGTAATTAATACAAGTCAATAAAAAAAGCAGTTAATGGAACTAAGAAAAATTACGGCACTAATTAGTGTACTCTTTGCAATTTCAGGTTTAAAAGTGAATGCACAAACGGGCGACACGGTGGTTGTGCAAACCTTTACGTTTGGGTCGCCACAGAATAACTGGTTTGTTTTCCCTTCAGATACTGTCCGATTCGAAAAAGTATTGATGCAATACACACTAAAATGTAATCCGGCAACGAACCCGGCTTGTGGTGAATGGGATACAGGTGCCAATACCTATGTGTACGATCACACCGGCCAAACCGACTCCAGTTTGGTAAATCAGCCCATTTACACGTTAAATGGAGCAATACCTAATCCGGCAACTACGAAGTATATGAAAACACCCACTTACTCGTATTTTCCGCGTTGGCAATATAGCATGGTACATACCGGTACTACTTCATTTAACAGCTACATAGTTGGCAATGGAAGTACTGCTGCTAATCACCCATTTGGCGCGAGTGCCCCAGTTTCCCGTTCACAATATTTGTGGACTGCAAGCGAATTGAGTGGTGCCGGGCTAAGTTCGGGTAATATTAGCGGTTTGCAATTTTTTGTGCAAACCCTTGGAAGTGATTTGAAAAACTTGACCATCCGGATTAAACAGACCAATTTAAGCGCGCCCAGCCAATCAACGCTAAACCCAACTGGCTTTACAACTGTTTACTCGAAAAACACCACATTTACTACTGTTGGTTGGAATAGTTTACAGTTTCTTACTCCTTTTAACTGGAATGGGACTTCAAACGTATTGGTTGAAATTACCTATGATAATCCACAAACCGGAATCGATAATGTGGTAGCATCTACGGAAAGTTCGCTTATTTCGGGATTGGTAAACACCAGCACCGATCGCTCTGCTTCTTTTCACGTGCCAGCAATGATAGAAGTTCCTCTCAATGAGGGTCTTAAAAGTATAGATTCAGCAGTAAGTGTTGCCTTTTGGGCTTATGGAACACCAGAGTATCAGCCACAACAAGGCGATTGTTTTGAAGCCGTTGATAATTTTGGGAGTAGGATTATTGGTAGCCATACACCTTGGTCAGATGGTAATGTGTATTGGGATGCAGGTAATTACTCCGGATACGACCGCATTAACAAGGCAGCCACAGCCGCTCAAACCGAAGGACAATGGAACCACTGGGTATATACCAAAAACGTGGCAACCGGGAGTATGAAAATATACTTAAACGGAGCCCTATGGCACAGCGGAACAGGGAAGAACAAACCCATGCAACAAATTAGCAAATTTAGAATAGGCGCAGGTTTGTGGAGTGCAGGTACAACTTACGAAGGCAAGATGGATGAATTTGCGGTATTCAACAAAGAATTGAGCTTGCCAACCATAAAAGCCTACATGAATAAGCAAATTGATGCCGCACACCCCAACTATAACGATTTGGTATTGTATTACCAATTTAACGATGGCAACTATGCAACTGCTGCCGATGTTTCTCCGCTAAATAATGCTCCTGCAGTACTGGTAAATGGGGTTGATAATCCGCTAAGAAAGTCAAGTGATTTGGTGTTTAACTTCACGGAAACTACTTTACGGCCTAACATCACCTTCGAACAAGGTGTATATACCTCTCATAAAGATAGCGCCTTGGTTGTTGACTCTGTAATGAAAACACCGATTCAGCTTATTACTTACACCGATTCGGTGAATAATCCGGGTATAGCCACCGATACACTTACGGTATGGCCTACCTACTACAACAACTACGTGTATAATGCTCAGGGAGTGGCTACAGATTCTACATTGGTAGCTCCAGACAGTACCATAAACCTTGTCTACTACGATTGGTACCGGAAATTCCCTCAAGTTTTACGGTATGAGATTGCTCGTTTCATAACCCCTTATGGTAACAATTTAAGTTTGGGGAATGGATGGACCTGGACCTACGATGTGAGCGATTACAGAACCTTGTTGGCCGATAGCGTTCATTTAAGCGAAAGCAATAGAAGTGAGTTATTAGACTTAAAGTTTTTGATGATAAAAGGTATTCCGCCAAGAGATGTGGTTGGAATTAGGAATTTATGGAACGGTTCATTCAAATACGGAGTGTCTAGCGATCCTATCGAAAGTCATTTGCAGGCATTAAATGTTTCTATTCCGGCTAACGCATTAAATACACGGTGGAAATCGCGTGTTACAGGACATGGAATGGATAGCCCGGAAAATTGTGCCGAATTTTGTGCCAAAACACATTATTACAAGGTAAACGGAACACAACGTTTCTCTAAATCAATATGGAGAGACAATTGTGATTTGAATCCACTTTTTCCTCAAGGTGGAACCTGGGCATACGACCGTGCTAACTGGTGTCCCGGAGCCGAAGTAACCCCTTATGATTTTGAACTTTCACCCTTTGCCACACCAGGCACAACCATCAGTTTAGATCATGACGTTCAGTCCTATGTTAGTGGTGGGCCATGGAATTCGTACGATATTGAAGATCAGCTGGTAAGTTATGGTGCTCCAAACTTTACCTTAGATGCCGCCATTGAAGATATTTTATCGCCAAGTACCAATCAAATGTGGTTGCGATACAATCCTATTTGTACAAACCCGGTAATCAGAATTAAAAATACCGGTTCAACCACCTTAACATCTTTAACCATAACCTATGGCTTAAAAGGGGCAACACCTTCTGTTTACAATTGGACGGGGAATTTACCGTTCATGCAAACCAAGGAAATAACACTTGGAAATTTTAATTGGTCAGGTTCTGCAACTGAATTTAATGTAACCATCAGTAATCCAAATGGTGGAACCGACCAGTATGCGGCAAACAATAGCAGAACCTCTAAATTTACTTTCCCGCCTTTAATGCCGGCTCAATTTGTTATAGAATTAAAAACAAATAATTACCCATTCGAAAATCAGTATCAATTAAAAGATGCAGCAGGCACCGTAATTCATTCACGTAGTGGTTTAGCAGCAAACAAAGTGTATAAAGACACACTGAATTTACCTGAAGGATGTTACGAGTTTGAAATGACCGATTCGGGAGAAGATGGACTAACCTGGTGGGCAAACTCAGGGCAAGGAGCCGGAACAATAAAATTTACAAAAGTGTCACCAGCAACCGTGCTTAAAAACTTCAATTCAGATTTTGGCGGGCGTGTGTACCAACAATTTACCGTTGGCCTATCGAATGGAATAAACGATTACATTTTTACTAAAAATGCCACGTTTAATATATATCCAAACCCGAGTAACGGAATGATATATATCAATATTGACCTAGCCCAAAGGAACGATGGTAAAGTAGAAATTACGGATATTATGGGTAAAATTGTATATACCCATGATTTTAAGCAACTTACTGCTGAAAGTTTAGAAGTGAATTTATCTACCATGTCAGCCGGGGTTTATTTTGCCAGTTTAAAATCGGGGAATGATTTTATCACCAAAAAAATAATCATCGAATAAATAGAATATCCACTTATTCGTGACCATTTAACAAAACCCCTACCGAGTAGGGGTTTTGTTCTTTTAGCCATCTTTAATATGAATCAAGTCCAAAACTTGTGGGTTTGGCACCTATTTACAACCGCTATCTCTATTAATCCCGAAGGGCAATGTCATTAAGTTAAGAACAAAGGGCTCCAGTTTTATAGTTTTGAGT
>CAYMJL010000046.1:0-7833 GCA_964390915.1 uncultured Flavobacteriales bacterium | reverse complement strand
ACCCGCTTTGGCTTGTTTTTCAGCAGAGAAGAACAATCGCCAGCCAAGCGATAAAGTGATTGATCCGCTGATGAACTAAACAGGCGAACCACAAGATTACTTTCAATGATGTTTATGGCATGGTGCCTGACGAGTTGGTTCCCAGACATTGGAACTTACCAGTTCTTCTCTGGAAAAACTGCACCAACCGGCTGAGGCCGTTCGGCTTTACAGGTAATGGCAGCCAACCTTGGCGAAAATTGGCTTGCCGAGAAGTAATCCGTTTTAAAGAATACCATTTTATGACAAAAAGTAAAATTTTCCTCAGTTTTTAAAGTCCCTTGCTTTTAATCTGATTGAATTCTTCCTTTAATTCTACGCAAGCCTGTTCGCACACATTTTCTAAGGTTGCTATTAATTCAGGCATTTCGGTGCTAGGGCTTTGTGCATTGGCTTTATCCTGTATTGTTTTTGCAATTTGCTCAAATTTTGAATCAATGCCCATTATCCCGAACGACGGAATCATTTTGTGCACTGCCGAGTAAAGCAAGGGCCAATTCTTATCCTGATAACTTTGTTTCATTATACTTACTAACGATGGTGTTTGCTCTAAATACAGCGATATCATTTCCATCACCAATGCCGGATTGGCCTTTGTGCGCTGTAGTAAATAAGTTAAATTGGTATACTTAGTTTTATTGCTATTTACTTGTTCAAGTCTTTCTTCCTCAAATGGTTTAGTTTTCTTTTGTTTTTTTACCAGGCGTATAATTTTACTATATAATAGTTTTTCATCAACTGGTTTAGCGATGTAATCATTCATGCCAATCGCTTTGCATTTTTTCAAGTCGACTGTAGTTACATCTGCAGTTAATGCTATGATGGGGATTTTAGAATTCATTTGGTTTCTAATGAATTCGGTTGCTTCAAATCCGTTCATTTCGGGCATTTGCAAATCCATCAAAATAATATCGTACGATTTTTGTTGAAGTTTTTCAATGGCTATTTTTCCATTATCGGCAATGTCGCGCTCAAATCCAAAGTCGTCCAAAATGGTTTTCAGTAATAGTTGGTTAAGGGGTATATCTTCAACCACCAACACCTTAATATTTTTTGTTTCTGAGTCTAATTCAATGGTCTCATCTTCAAATTCAGTTATATTTTTCGCTTTTTGAAAACTCAAGGTAAAACTAAAGATGGTGCCTTGATCAATTTTGCTTTTAACAGCAATAGTGCCGCCTTGTGCTTCAACCAGTTGTTTAACTATGGCCAACCCCAAACCTGTACCGCCATATAGTCTTGCTGTTCCACTGGTGGCTTGTTGAAATTTCTCGAAAATATTTACCAGATTGTTCTCTGGAATTCCAATGCCGGTATCTGCTACCGAGAATTCGAGGGTTACGGTTTTCTCATCTTCTTGAAGCAAATGCATGCCGATAATAATTTTACCTTTTATGGTGAATTTTACCGCATTACTCATTAAATTCAATATAATTTGATTTAACCGTACTGAGTCACCAATAAGCCATTCGGGTATTTTATTGTCATATTCTTTAATTAGTTCTAGGTTCTTTTCCTGCATTTTTGTTTCGAACATGTGAAGCAGTACATTAACCGATGACATTATTTTAAAGGGTGCATGCTCAAAAGTCATTTTCCCGGCATCTACTTTGGCTAGATCCAGAATGTCGTTTATTAACACGATTAAGGCATCGCCTGATATTTTAATGGCATTAACATATTCCTTTTGCTTTTCGGTTAATTCTGTTTTTAATACCACCTTAGTAAAACCAATAATGGCATTCATTGGCGTGCGAATTTCGTGGCTCATGTTCGATAAAAACTGCT
The DNA here is from genome assembly GCA_964390915.1 of uncultured Flavobacteriales bacterium. GTDB lineage: Bacteria > Bacteroidota > Bacteroidia > Flavobacteriales_D > Luteibaculaceae > DASUEB01. The sequence goes on along the minus strand of CAYMJL010000046.1, from coordinate 6,006 downwards.
GCTTTGAATTCACCGCCAATTCGGCAATTTGCTTTTCGCGGTTAAGTATGGCTTTTTCGTTTAGATAATAATGCGTACGTTCTGTAATATCTTCAAATGCCAGAAGAATAGATTGTTCGCGGTGCGTTTTCTGAACAATACGGTGGGCATTTAACAGCATTATTCTTTCGCCAATTTTTGGAAAAGTATGGGTTACCTGAAAGCTTTGAAAATCGATATTTTTCGAAATGATGTCCTCCAGCAGCTCGTGTAGTTTTTCTATGTCCCACTGCTTGTTTCCAAGGCTAAATATTAGTTTCCCTTCGGTTTCGGTACGGTTAACCTGAAACTTAGTATAGAATGATTCGTTAGCCGATTTTACCCGCAGATTTTTGTCAAGGATAATCATGGGTTCGTGAAGGGTGGCAATAATCGCTTCGGAATATTCGTAAGATTCAGTTAGGAGTTCATTGCGCATTTGCAATTCCTGATTGGTAGTAATTAGCTCTTCATTGGTAGCTTCGATTTCTTCTTTCGATGTTTCTAGTTCTTCATTTAAAGTTTGAAACTCCTCATTGGTTGACGTAATTTCTTCGTTGGCTGCCTGCAACTCCTCGTAGGCGGTTTCTTGCGATTGAATAATGGCATGCATTTCGGCTCTGGCATGATTTAATTCATCAACCAGCGATTTAATTTTTTGCTCTTGTTGCTTTGTGCCAATGGCCAAGGGGCCAGTTTTTTGGCCTTTGCTAATGCCAATTATTTTGTCAATTTGTTCTTGAATGGTAAATACAACCAGCAATAGCGGTTCATCCCATTCAATGGTCAACGGACAGATTTCTAATGCAATGGTTTTATAATCTGCACCTATTTTCATTTCGATACCCGTTTTACGCACGGGTAGTTTGGTTTTAATGGCCTTAAGAATCATGTTTCGCAAGTCGAAAGCAAATTCAGGCTTTATCATTTTTAGTATATTAAGACTGGCCTTGCCCGATGAATGCTCTAGAAAAAGGGAAGTAGAGCCTCGAAACTGCACTATCTCCATGTCTTTATTTATGATTGCGCAGGCTGGCATATATTGCGATAACAGCACGGAGTCAATCGACTTATCTAGGGTTGCTGCATCAATAGAGGTGGTTTTATGAGCAGTTATTTTGGCATTTTTATCAAAAATAGACATGGCAGGGAATCTCGGCAATAGTTCGGGCATTTTGCGAAGGCCGGTGCTTTTTTTACGCAAATAGATTTTATGCTTGTTGTTTACTAAACTAAATAGGTGTGTAGAGGTTCCTATGGTTTCTGATTTACCTAACATAAGGTGCCCCCCCTCATTTAACGCAAAATTTAAGGTCGCCAGAATTCTTTTTTGTGCGGGAGCATCTAAATAAATAAGCAGGTTGCAGCAACTGATAAAATCGACACGGGAAAATGGCGGATCTCGGAGGATATTGTGGGGTGCAAACAAGCACATTTCACGAATCTCTTTGTTGATGCTGTATTTGTCGTTGGTTTTGGTAAAAAACCGATTTACCCGCTTTTTGTCCATTTTGCTCAAGTCGCTTTGGGTATACTCTGCGGCTCGCGCTTCTTTTATTGCCTGTTCGCTAAGGTCGGTAGCGAAAATCTGGACTGGAATTTTATCCAATTTGTTACGTTGCAGCTCGGCAACCAACATAGCTATAGAATAAGCCTCTTGGCCAGTGGAACACGCCGGAACCCAAATTCGCAAGCTTTCATCTGGCTTTTTACCGTTTAGCAGTTTTGGTAAAAAAGTTTTTTGCAAATAGTTATAGGATTCGGTTTCGCGAAAAAAACTGGTAACATGAATTAGAAAATCCTCGTAAAGAAAATCGACCTCGTTGATGTTTTTTTGAAGATACTGGCTGAATTCTTTTATTGTTTTTATGCCACAGTGCAGCATTCTATGTTTCAATCGACGTTTTATGGTTGTCATTTTGTAATGACTAAAATCCGCACCGGTTTGCTTATGCAGCAGGTCGAAAATGGTCTTTAAATCGTTATTGTCACCCTCAATTTCATCGGTCAATGGCAATGATTTATTGGTAGTATGTTTAAATCCATTTTTACTAAACAAAACCAATTGGTGTGCTATTTGAACTGGCGACATTATAAAATCGACTGCGCCAGATGCAATGGCCGATTGGGGCATACTGCTGGCCTGAGCCGATTCGTCTTGAGCAAAAGTTAACCCGCCTGCATCTTTAATGGCTTTTAGCCCCTTTGCCCCATCGCTGGCGTAACCAGAAAGCACAACTCCAACTACATTATCCTTATGTGTAAAAGCCAACGATGAGAAAAGTACATCGATGGTAAGGTTGCTTGCATTGTTTTTAAGCCTCGGTACCAGCTGAATATGCCCATCTATTACTTCTATTCCTTTGTCATTAGGTATTACATAAACGTTGTTTGCTTCAATGTGTTCCATGTTTTCAATTTCCTGGACCTTCATTTTTGTAATTTTCGACAAAATGGAAGTCAGCAAACTTTTGTGGTCAGGGCTAAGGTGCTGAACATAGATATAGGCCATGCCAGTATTGGCCGGTAAAGCTTTTAGTAGAGTGCTTATGGCTTCTAGGCCACCTGCTGATGCGCCAATGGCTACAATAGGAAAAGCGTTGTGTTTGGCTGTTACACGACCGGTGGTTTTTTTCTTTATTGCGGTTTTGGGCAAGCTCATTGGTAATTTTAGGTATCAGTGTTGGTGTTTTTTTCTTGCGGTTTTCGTTAAAGTTAGCACAAACATTTAGATTCTACTTAAAAAACCAATCCCAACATTGCCTTATAAGTAAATGTTGGGATTGTCTTAGTTTATAATACTTAATGTGTTGTTTACATACGCTCCATGTACCAACTTAGTTCTTTTTCCATTTTTTTGTATCTAAAAATGGTGGTAATAATTTTTTGCAAGCGTACAAATGCTGTTTCGCTTTTTACAACATAATCGAAAGCACGGTGGTGCATACATTTTATGGCCACATCAATTTTATCTTGTGAAGAGAGCATGATAACCGGAATGTCAGGGTTGTAGGCTTTTATTCTGTCTAAAGTTTCAATGCCATTCATGGCCGTTTTGTTAACACCATCTAAGTGATAATCGAGTATAATTACATCGGGGTTGTGTGCTAAATTTTCTAGACACGATTCTCCGGTTACGAATGTTTCGATACTAAAATCGGCATGTTGCAAAAATTCTATTTCCAACGATTTTAGAAACACCACGTCATCATCTACCAGGCAAAGTTTTATTTTATCTTTTAGTTCCATTAGTTGTTACTTTTAATCCGATTAAATTCTATCTCTAATTCTATACATGCTTGGTTGCATACAGATTCCAATTGTATCACCAGCTCGGTAATGCCTTCGGTTTTTATTTGTGTGCTGGCAAATTCCTGTATTTTTTTGGCCATGTTTTCAAAATCGGCATTAATGCCCATAATTAAAAACGAAGGAATCATTTTGTGCACGGCACTATACAAGGTGTCCCAATCTTTGTCATGAAAACTTTGTTTCATGGTATTAATTAATTGAGGCGTTTGTTCTAGGTATAGCGAAATCATCTCCATCATTAATGCCGGGTTCGATTTTGTACGGTGAAGTAAATAAGCTAAATCGGTACACTTTAATTGTTTACCAGGCTTGCCGCTTGGTTTTTCGTCATGGTATTTAACCAATGTAGGTTTTTTTACCAAGCTTATTATTTTGCTGTATAAAATGCGCTCGTCAACTGGTTTGGCTATGTAATCGTTCATGCCCACTGCTTTGCATTTGGCCAAGTCAACGGTGGTTACATCGGCCGTTAATGCAATTATCGGGATTTTAGAATTCATGGTGTTCCTTATGTATTCCGTAGCCTCAAAGCCATTCATTTCGGGCATTTGCAAATCCATTAAAATTATATCGTAAGTTTTGTTTTGTAGCTTTTCTATGGCAATTTTTCCATTTCCGGCAATGTCGCGTTCAAAACCAAAATCATCCAACAGCGTTTTCATGAGTAGTTGGTTAAGCGCAATATCTTCTACAACAAGTACTTTTATGTTTTTAATTTCGCGGTCAAGCTCAAATATCTCTGGTAACTCTTGGGCGGCAGCCAACGTTTTTTGAAAACTAAGTGTAAAACTGAAGGTAGATCCCACGTCAACTGTACTGGTTACACTAATGGTTCCCCCTTGGGGTTCTACCAATTGTTTAACAATGGCTAAACCCAGACCGGTTCCACCATACAACCGTGATGTACCGCTAGATGCCTGTTGAAAATTTTCGAAAATAGTGTCTATTTTACTTGGTGTAATGCCAATTCCGGTATCAGAAACAGCAAACTCTATGGTTGCCTGTTCATCATCTTCATTGACCAAGTTAACACTTACAGTAATTTTTCCTTCCGAGGTGAATTTAACGGCGTTGCTAACCAGGTTTAAAATAATTTGGTGCAAACGAACGGAATCGCCCAACAACACTTCGGGAATGTTTTTGTCGTATTCTTTTATCAAGACTAAATTCTTCTCCTGAATTTTGGTTTCGAACAAGTGCAACATGGCCGAGATGGATAACTCCAGTTTAAATGGCGTTTGCTCGAAAGTCATTTTTCCGGCATCTACCTTAGCCAAATCCAATATGTCGTTAATTAGTACAATAAGCGAATCGCCACTCATTTTAATGGCGGTTAAATATTCTTTTTGCTTGGCCGTCATTTCTGTTTTTAGCACCACCTTGGTAAAGCCAATTATCGCATTCATTGGGGTGCGAATTTCGTGGCTCATGTTCGATAAAAACTGCTGTTTGGCTTTTACTGCGTCTTCGGCAATTTTGGTGGCATTTTCGGCTTTTATTTTAGCCTCTTCGGCAATACCTGTTGCTATCTCAGCAAATACCATGGCTTCGGTAAGTTCCCTTTCAATGCGTTTTTGTTCGGTAATGTCTCTGGCAACCAATACCGCACCGAGTACATTCCCTCTGTCATCCTTGTATACCGAGCCATTAAATAATACATCAGTAAGTTCGCCATCTGTTATGGTTAGTGGGTAATCTACAATAAAACCTATTTTAAAAACCGATTGGTAGGCTTCACGTGCCTTATCTGGTTCGGTAAAATAGTTAAAGAAATAGGTGCCTATTAATTTTTCTCGCGGTACGCCTGTTACTATTATCGTGGCTTGGTTTATATCGGTTATTTTACACTCTGGGCTTATGGTAAACAACGGGTCGCGACTGGCTTCTATTAAACTGCGGGCATAGTTGGCAATTCTTAATTCTTCGGCCCTTTTTTCTTTCTCCTTATTTTGAAAGGCCAGCTCTATGTCGGCAATAACTAATTCGGCAGCTCTTTTCTCCTTTTCGCCGGTTTGAAAAACCAGTTCTTTATTGGCAATAAATAATTCGTCGGCTCGCTTTTCCTTTTCCTCATTTTGATAAGCGAGTTCTTTATTGGCAATTACCAATTCATTGGCTCGCTTTTCCTTCTCTAGGTTCTGAAAAGCAAGTTCCTTATTGGCGATAATTAATTCTTCCGCCCTTTTTTCTTTTTCTTCGTTTTGAAAAATCAATTCTTTGTTGGCAATACCTAATTCTTCGGCTCGTTTTTCTTTTTCGCCGTTTTGAAAAACCAGTTCTTTGTTTGCCACCACCAATTCTTTGGCTCGTTTTCCTTTTTCATCATCCTGAAAAACAAGTTCAATATTGGCAATACCTAGTTCGGCAGCTCGTTTTCCTTTCTCTTCCTTGTGGTACGAAAGCTCTTGGCGGGCAATAATCAATTCGGTAGCTAGTTTTTCCTTTTCTTGGGTTCGAAAAGCAAGTTCTTGCTTGGTAAGCCTCAGCTGTTCCTTATCCGATTTCTCTATTTTGCTCATTTTTCTACCTCGATAAAGTTGTTCAATTTCGTAACCTATACAATTTGCTCGGATAGCCTTTGCGATGGTGGAATTGCTCCAATGTCCTCGATTGGGTTTCTTCGTTTGTCTTTTAACTGTTTAAAGTGGGTAGGAGTTAGGCCGGTAGCTTTTTTAA
>CAYMJL010000045.1:0-8463 GCA_964390915.1 uncultured Flavobacteriales bacterium | reverse complement strand
GATAACTCAAAACTATAAAACTGGAGCCCTTTGTTCTTAACTTAATGACATTGCCTGAAGGGGTTGAACGATTTTCACCTTCAACCCCTGTGGTAGATTATTTAGTCAGAATACCCTTCAATCAATAATTGTAAAATTTCCTGAGCAGCTTTTGAAATTTTGGTTCCGGGGCCAAAAACGCCAACTACACCGGCATTGTATAAAAAGTCGTAGTCCTGCTGTGGAATAACACCGCCGGCAACCACCAGAATGTCTTCTCGCCCGTGTTTTTTCAATTGTTCAATAACCTGAGGAACCAATGTTTTGTGTCCAGCGGCCAAAGATGATACCCCCAAAATGTGAACATCGTTTTCAACGGCTTGTTTGGCGGCCTCTTCGGGCGTTTGAAACAGTGGGCCAATGTCTACGTCAAAGCCAATGTCGGCAAAGGAGGTGGCTATTACCTTGGCTCCTCGGTCGTGGCCGTCTTGTCCCATTTTGGCAACCATAATTCGTGGACGGCGGCCAGCAAGTGCAGCAAATTCGTCCGATAGTTTTTTGGCAACTTCAAAGTCTTTGTCGGTCATAGCTTCAGCTGAATATACTCCAGAAATGGAGCGGATAGTGGCTTTATAGCGGCCGTAAACTTGTTCCAACGCGCTCGATATTTCACCCAAAGTAGCACGAACTCTGGCGGCATTAACAGCAAGTTCCAGTAGGTTTCCTTTGCCATTTTTGGCGGCTTCGGTCAAAGCATTTAGCGCTGCTGTAACGTCTGTTGAATTTCGCTCTGCCTTTAGTTTATTAAGGCGTTCAATTTGTCCTAAACGCACTTTGGTATTGTCTACCTCGAGAATCTCAATAGTGCTTTCCTCGGTTATCTGATATCGGTTTACACCTACAATAACATCACGGCCGCTGTCGATGCGGGCTTGCTTACGGGCTGCAGCTTCCTCAATGCGCATTTTAGGCACACCAGTTTCAATGGCTTTTGCCATTCCACCCAATTGCTCAACCTCTTCTATCAGCGCCCAGGCTTTGTTTACCAATTCTTCGGTCAATTTTTCTACATAATACGAACCTCCCCAGGGGTCAATCACCTTGGTAATATTGGTTTCTTCCTGAAGAAAAATCTGCGTATTACGTGCTATTCGGGCACTAAAATCGGTTGGTAGCGCTATGGCTTCGTCTAGTGCATTGGTGTGCAAACTTTGCGTTCCGCCAAAAGCAGCGGCTAATGCTTCAACACAGGTACGAGCCACATTGTTAAACGGATCTTGCTCGGTTAAACTCCAGCCGCTGGTTTGGCAGTGAGTACGCAAGGCCAGCGATTTGGTGTTTTTTGGGTTAAATTGGCTTACAATTTTGCTCCAAAGTAGGCGGCCAGCGCGCATTTTGGCAATTTCCATAAAATGGTTCATGCCAATGGCCCAGAAAAAAGAAAGGCGAGGAGCAAAATCATCAATATCGAGACCCGCATTAATTCCGGTTCGCAGGTACTCCATCCCATCGGCTAGGGTATAGGCCAATTCAATGTCGGCTGTAGCACCAGCTTCTTGCATGTGGTAGCCGGAAATGCTAATGCTATTGAATTTCGGCATATGTTTCGAGGTGTACTCGAAAATATCGGCAATAATGCGCATGGAAGGCAGGGGCGGGTAGATGTAGGTGTTCCGCACCATGAATTCCTTCAAAATGTCGTTTTGAATGGTTCCGGCAAGCTGGTCGGGAGAAACGCCTTGTTCTTCGGCTGCTACAATGTAAAATGCCATAATGGGCAGCACTGCACCGTTCATCGTCATGGAAACCGACATTTCACCTAGTGGAATCTGGTCGAAGAGCACCTTCATGTCTAGGATGGAGTCGATGGCCACACCGGCTTTGCCCACATCGCCCTCAACTCGTGGATGGTCACTGTCGTAACCGCGATGAGTGGCCAGGTCGAACGCCACGGAAAGTCCTTTTTGACCAGCGGCTAAATTTCTGCGGTAAAAAGCGTTGCTTTCCTCGGCAGTACTAAAACCAGCATATTGTCGAACGGTCCACGGCCTCACGGCATACATAGACGCATAGGGGCCGCGCAGATAAGGTGCTTCACCTGCTCCAAAGTCAAGGTGCGTTGCGGTTTTAAGGTCGCTGGCCGTATAATTTTGTTTTATCTCAATTTGTTCGGCTGTAACAAATGTATCCTTGGTGTCAGTTGTTTCTGGCAAGGGTTGTGCTAAAGGACTTTCATAGCCTATTGATGAAAAATTCTTTCTCATTGCGCTTCGTTCTCCTCTAATTTTAAGCGTTCACATTCCACTTCGTTGGCTAAACGAAAGGGATGTAAACCACTCGTTCCGTTGCTTAGCGCATTATCAACTTTAGTTACTTCACTATTTTTTCGCTCCTTGGGGTTCGGATATTTATTAACACCCAAAATAACATGGTTGTTGGTTTTAAAAGCATCCTGCAAAATTGTTGCTGCATCTTGAATGGCCTGTTGAATGCATTCCGATTGAATGCAGTTTAGGTAACCACCTTCTATTTCCCAACTTTTAAAAAGGTTCCATGAGTTTTCGCAAAGCTGCTCTTGAATGTTGTCGAACACAAAACTACCATTGGTTGGGTTTTCTACTTTTCCAAGAAAAGATTCCTCTAAAAGTAGATTGGTAATATTTCGAGCCGTGCGGTCGCTAAAATCCGAACTGTGACGGTAGACACTATCGAATGGTAATACCATATTAGCATTGGTGCCGGAAAGGATAGCCGACATCGTTGCTGTTGTAGCTCGTAGTAGATTATTATGACTATCGTATATGCTATAACCAAATGCCGAGGTTTCTGAGGAAACAAACGTATTTCTATTGCTTAGGCCATATTCCGAAAGAATTTTTGCCCAAAGCCACCTGAAAACGCGAATTTTTACTGACTCGAATAAAAAATTAGTGCCTGTTGCGAAGTTAAAGTGCAATTGACTGGCTATTTGCGAAACACTTACCCCTTGTTCCGTAGCCCAATGTAGGTATTCCGCCCCTTGACTTAGCGCAAAAGCAATCTGTTGGGTGATGTTCCCCCCCGAATTTGCAACAAATGCAGCATCCACTTTGATGGCCTTCATTTTCGGAAAGTTGGTGTTCATAAAGCCCAGGTGCTGCTTTACCTGAAAAGAATCAGGAATAGGTCGGTGCATTTTTGCCTCGACCATTATTAAATCTTGCAAGGGCTGAAGGCTTAAACCTCCAAGCTGCAAGGAGCTATCAACACCTTTACTTTTCAAAAAATCGTGAAAAGCAGTTGCGGTTTTAGCAATATTACAATCATGGAATTCAATCCAAAGTACTTCGGTGAAAACGCCTGAAAAAATTTGTTCTAACTGCGATGGTTCGATGGCTGATGTAAATTGAAGTCCATTAACCCCACCATTTAATGCTTGATTTATCTTTTTTGCCTGTAATAAGGCCGAGGCATCTTCAAAACGCTGAATATTAAAAAATTCACTAGACGGTTGTTGGTTTACCAGTTTTGAAATTTCGTCGGCCAGATTCCGTGTAAATTTACTGTAATACTTATCTTGATAAGGGTATACACTAAAGCCTTCGTGGGTTTGCCAGATGAGGGTTTCCGCTGCGTTGGTTTTTTTTAATTCCTTTTCTACAATACTTTCCCATTTTGTCGGTAAAGTAATTGTGAAATTATCGAACAGGTTATTGCTCAAAATAGTTAAATTTAAAGGAGCGCAAAGGTAAGTAAATAACTAATTTGCGCGGTCTTGAATACATTCGTGGATATTATCGGTAATTTATCGAATTTTTTTGGTGTTTGGAGCCAAATTACCTTAAACTTGTTGACCTTATAGCTTCTGATAATATTTATGGTAAAGTCCTTCATAAACATCCTGTTCCTCTTAGCCTTGATATGTTCGCCACAATGGGTGTTTTCTGGTGGGTTTCAACCAACTGTTTTTGGAGCTCGTCAGTTGGGTATGGCTAATGCAGGTTCTGCCACATTGCACGGGGCAAGTAGTATGGTTTTTAATCCCGGTGCTATTGGTTTTATTGAAAATAAATTCAATTTTCAGCTGGCTACAGTAGGAATCTGGGAAAGTTCTGTTTTCTATGACCCCACGAGTGGAATTACTGCTAGAACTGTTGATAAAGTTCGCTTTAATTTAACCGGAGCATTAACATATAAGCTACTTCCTGGCCTGACGGTTGGTTTTTCGATTTATCAGCCTTACAAAGTATATACCCAGTGGGAAAATTCGTGGAAAGGTCGATTTGTTTCTAATCAATTCAAGTTTGAGGTTACGAATTATCAACCAACGCTTGCAATCCGTTTAAGTAAGGGAATTTCATTTGGGGCTGGTTTGGTTTATTCGGTGGCCAATTTTTCTACAGCAAAGGATATTCCGCTCAATAGCGTTACTGGAAGTACATCAACCATGCAACTGAATGGTGTTGGTAACACTTTAACCGGCAATTTTGGCGTTCTGTGGAAGGTGTCGGAAAAGATTAATGGTGCGTTTACTTTTATGTCCGGAGCCCGGTACCGTATAAAGGATGGGGGCGTTAAAACATCTGTGCCGGCTGATTTGTCGGACGAATTTCCAGCGGAGAACACTTTTAAGACGGTCTTGACTTCACCCGATAAATATGCTGTCGGATTTACTTACTTACTTACTGAGCGATTTACAGTTGCTGGTGAATTGAGTCTCAAGCAATGGGGAGATGTAAAGGATATTAGTATTGACATAGCCAAAAACTCGCCGACGTTAAAGGACATTAATCTGACCAGAAAATTGCAAAACACCAAATCTGTATCTGTTGGTTTTCAGTATTTGAGAAATTGTTGCCTTACTTATCGTGGAGGTGTTAGCTTTGAGGAATCGCCGGTGAATTCACGGTATTTTTATCCTGACAACGTTGATGCCGGAAAATTGAATTTTCATGCCGGAATCGGATATGATTTTAATGATCACTGGAGTGTCGATGCAGCCGCCGTTTTTTCGGAAGGGTATCAAATTGACGGAAGCTACCACCCAATTAGTTTTCGTGGATATTATAAAACCAGAGCAATTGGTGGCGTGGTGGGTTTAACGTTTGTGTTTTAAGCAATTTTATATGATTGGCTGCAGATATTTTTGGTTACTGGGAATTGGGGCATTTTTGTTAATAGGCTGTGAGCCGGAAATAAATCAAAAGGTTTCTGGAAATGGTTTCTATCCTGGTACCGCCGTTTTTACCACAGAGGTAGCCCTAGGTGGCGCTTTTCTATCTGGATTTACGAGTAATGAATTGTTTTTGAGTGGTCAGCAGGCTTCGATAGGCGCCTTGCTGTCGAAACAGCTAAAGCGTACGGGTGGGGGGCAATTTAAGCAGGCCCTTATGTTTGATGAAGCAGGTTTTGGTAACCGTTTGGAGTTTGAAAACATAATGGATTGTGAAGGCGCTTCAGGGTTAAAAGCCACGGCCTTTAAGCAACAACCAGATTCTAGAAATACAGCGAATATTGGCGCACAAGGACTTTATCATAACCTTGGTATACCCAAAGCAAGTATCGTTGAGATGTCTTCCAATACACTTGCCCAAAATAATCCATATTTTAAGCGAATGGCTTCTAGTGGTGGAACAAGTGCTGTCGATGAGGCAGAAAGACTTAATCCGACTTTTTTCTTCTTTTGGCCAAATGAAGCCGACGTTTATAAGTTTGCAATGGCAGGCGGAACAGGGACAATAAACGGGGAGGCAATAACACCGGCTATAACTTATAAGCTAAATGCCAATCAAATTTTAAAACGTTTAACAGGTCGTGGTGCTAGTGGAGTAATATGTAACGTGCCTGATGTCACGACTTTGCCTTACTTTACTTATATACCTTACAATGCTGTAGAACTTACGCAAGCAGAGGCAGATCAACTGAATATCCTTTATCTCTACGATCCATCACTTCGATTCAAAGCAGGTAAAAATCCATTTGTAATACGAGACGGTATAACGACCCGATTTGCTCGGCCAGATGAGTTGATACCCATTAGAATTAATATGGATTCGGTAAAGTGTCAAGGCTATGGCACATCACTTCCCTTGAACGACCAAGATGTATTGACCTCCACCGAGGTTTCCGATATTAAAAATGCTATTCAAAACTACAATGTAGCCATTGAAGAACTGGCAAACACTTTCAATCTTGCTGTTTTTGATGCCAATCGGTTTTTTACCAAAATGCTAACAAGCGGTTTTCAAGCTGATGGTATCATTTATACCGGCAAATACATTTATGGTGGATTTATATCGCCAGATGGTATTTACCCAACTCAACGCGGAAATGCTATTCTTACAAATGCTATAATTCAGGCTATTAATGACAAATTCAAGGCTAGAGTTCCGCTTTGCGACATTAATCAATTCCCAACAGTTGCTATTCCGTAACAGTTACTGAGCAATTCTTAATTTCTTTTGGCTGTTTCGTCTACATTTGCAGCCATTAAATCACATTTTATGCACAACGCCTATTTTGCCACGCCGGTAGCTAAAAACGAACCTATCTATTCTTACGCACCCGGATCGAAAGAGCGGGAATTGTTACAACAGGCTTTAAAAGATTTACGGTCTGTAGAAATTGACGTGCCGATGTATATTGGTTCCGAAAAGGTTTTTACGGGTGATAAAAGACGCATGTCGCCACCACACGACCATAAACACACTTTAGGTTACTATCATTATGGCAATCAGTTGTATGTAAATCAGGCTATTGACGCAGCTTTGTTGGCACGCAAAAAATGGGCTGATTTACCGTTTGAACAACGGGCTTCTGTTTTCTTGCGCGTAGCCGATTTAATTTCAGGACCATACCGCTATAAGTTTAATGCCGCCACTATGTTGGCACAGTCAAAAAATGCTTTCCAGAGTGAAATAGATGCGGTTTGTGAGTTTGTCGACTTTCTGAGATTCAACGTTCAGTTTGCCGCCCAAATCTACCAGCAGCAACCCGATAGTGCACCGGGGATGTGGAACAGGTTGGAATATCGCCCCTTGGAAGGTTTTGTTTTTGCGTTGACACCTTTCAATTTTACTGCCATTGCCGGAAACTTGCCCATGTCGGCAGCGTTGATGGGTAATGTGTGTGTTTGGAAACCAGCCGATAGTCAAATATACAGCGCCCAACTTATCATGGAGATTTTCCGGGAGGCAGGATTGCCTGATGGAGTTATTAATTTAATTTACGCCAGTGGCCCTGAAGTGGGGGAGGTAATTTTCAAACACCCTGACTTTGCGGGTATACACTTCACCGGTTCGACTGGAGTTTTTAAAAATATTTGGAAAGAAATAGCTAAAAACATTGATGTTTATAAAACCTATCCAAGAATAGTTGGTGAAACAGGAGGGAAAGATTTCATTGTAGCCCATTCATCGGCCAATCCTAAAGCAGTTGCAGTGGCAATTGCCCGCGGGGCATTTGAGTTTCAAGGACAGAAATGTTCGGCAGCCTCAAGGGCGTATATTCCACAATCTATTTGGAACGAGGTTAAAAATTACCTTGTAGAAGATGTGAAGTCCTTTAAAATTGGGCCAACCGAAGACTTTTCGAACTTTGTGAATGCGGTAATTGATGAACGGGCATTCGACAAAATTGCTGGTTATATTGATTACATTAAACAGAGCAAGGATGCCGAAATTCTTGTTGGTGGCGGTTACAATAAATCTGCTGGTTATTTTATTGAACCAACTGTAGTAGTTACTGCTAACCCAAAATATCGCACCATGTGCGAAGAGATTTTTGGACCGGTAATTACCATTTACGTATATGCCGACGAAGAATTCGAGACTGTTCTTGACTTGGTGGATAGTACTAGCGAATATGCTTTGACTGGTGCAATTTTATCAACTGATCGTTATGCCATTGATTTGGCTATGAAGAAACTGGAAAACGCGGCGGGGAATTTCTATATCAACGACAAACCAACCGGAGCGGTGGTAGGTCAACAACCATTTGGCGGAGCACGCGCATCGGGTACTAACGACAAGGCTGGTTCTTACCTTAACCTATTGCGTTGGGTTTCGGCTCGAACCATTAAGGAAACTTTTGTTTCACCAACCGATTATCGATATCCGTTTTTGGGGTAAAGAGTTGATTGACTCTTTTGAGTAAGGAAACTGAAGTTCGCGTTTTGGTTATGCTGCTGAAATCAAACGACCATTTGGAAAAGTAAATTTCAGCAACGGATTAACGGCTTCCAACTCAAAGGATTATTTTCAGGCAGACTACCACAAACAAGGCATCAAACTAAAAATCACAAAAAGATGAGGTTATTTCACCTTGTTTGCCCTTGTTTTGCTGCAACTAAACGAAGCCCCGCCCTCGGTGCGCCAAAGTGAAGAACTCATCCTGAAAGCTAATGGTTAGGCAATAGCGGCCTTTAAATTTTTGCTTGGAAGTAAATTCATATTGCTTTCATTACCAAGTCGCAAAAATTTGCAGCCGCCCATAGGTTCTTCACGG
>CAYMJL010000044.1:0-9308 GCA_964390915.1 uncultured Flavobacteriales bacterium | reverse complement strand
GTAAGGCTATCCTTACTGAGGTTTAAAAAAGTATTTTTAGTCTATAAACCTGTAACGGTTATTTAGGACGGGTCAACCGGTACGAATTGTCATATTGCTATTCATGGTGAATCCCTTCGGGATTGTCATGACTGATAATCTTTGGCTGAGCTTATTGAATAGACCAATACTGTCCTAAACAAAAAAGAGCAAAACCCAACAGAAATCATCACCCTTATATGGAATACCCAGCTTTTATCATACTTACCTACCACCCCTAATCCCGAAGGGATTCAACAGGCTGACATTCAACCTCTTCAGGGTTGCAAACGATTCGGACGTCTAATTGCTATTCAAGTTGAATCCCTTCGGGATTATCAGGTTATAAGACGCAAAAAAAGAGCAACAACCATAGGGCCATTGCTCTCTTTTTCTATTGTCTTTTGTCTAAATATCTTATGTCTTTTATCCAGAATTACTTCGCGTAGTTTACCGAGCGTTTCTCGCGGATTACGGTAATTTTAACCTGACCCGGGTAAGTCATTTCGTTTTGAATTTTCTGAGAAATATCGAACGATAAAGTATCTGCTTCAGTATCGGTTACTTTTTCGCTTTCTACCATTACGCGCAACTCACGACCGGCTTGAATGGCGAATGCTTTCAACACACCATTATAGCTCATCGCTAGGCTTTCCAGGTCTTTCAATCGCTGAATGTAGCTATCAACCACTTCGCGCCTTGCACCAGGACGTGCACCAGAAATGGCATCACAAACCTGAACAATTGGCGAAATAAGGCTGGTCATTTCAATCTCGTCGTGGTGAGCACCAATGGCATTGCACACCTCTGGTTTTTCACCAAATTTCTCGGCCCATTTCATACCAAGAATAGCGTGTGGCAATTCCGGTTCGGCATCGGGCACTTTTCCAATATCGTGAAGAAGACCGGCACGTTTGGCCAACTTAACGTTTAAGCCAAGTTCGGCGGCCATAATGGCACAAAGGTTGGCTACCTCGCGACTGTGTTGCAACAAGTTCTGACCATAAGATGAGCGGTATTTCATACGTCCAACCGCACGAATTAACTCAGGGTGAAGACCGTGAATACCCAAATCAATACAAGTACGCTTACCAACCTCAGCAATTTCTTCTTCCAGGTGCTTTTGGGTTTTGGCAACCACTTCCTCAATACGAGCGGGGTGAATACGCCCATCACTCACCAACTGGTGTAACGACAAACGCGCTACCTCTCTGCGCACAGGATCGAAGCACGAAAGCACAATGGCTTCTGGGGTATCATCAACAATAATTTCAACTCCGGTAGCCGCTTCAATTGCACGAATGTTACGTCCTTCCCGGCCAATAATCCGGCCTTTCATTTCGTCACTTTCAATGTTGAAAATAGAAACCGAATTTTCAACGGCCTGCTCTGTGGCAACACGCTGAATAGTTTGCACCACCACTCTTCTGGCTTCTTTATTGGCGGTAAGTTTAGCTTCGTCAACAATGTTTTTAACGTAAGCCATGGCCTGTGTTTTGGCCTCGTCCTTAAGTGCTTCTACCAGTTGGCCTTTTGCCTCATCCTGGGTTAAACCCGAAATTTTCTCGAGCGTGTCCACATTCTTCAAGTGGGCTTTCTCCACTTCTTCCTGCTTCTTTTTCAGATGTGCTTCCTGTGAGTCGAGAGTTGCTTTTGCTTTTTCCAAATCGCGCTCAATGCGTTTGGCGTCTTCAATTTTCTGGTTAAGGGCTTTCTCGCGCTGATTTACACGTTCGTCGGTTTGTTGCGCCTTTTTGTTGCGCTCATTAATCACCTTTTCGTGCTCCTCTTTAAGTTGCAGGAACTTTTCTTTAGCTTGAAGGATTTTATCTTTTTTAATGGCTTCGGCCTCCTTTTCGGCCTCTGAAATGATGGAGTTCTTTTTCTGATTGAAAATATTATTCAGAATAAAATATACCCCTCCGCCACCGCCAACGAGCCCGATGGCGAGCCCAATTACAATGCTTAGAACACTCATTTTTAATTCAATATATCAGTTAATAAAACTGAAAACCCTTGAACCGGCGAGCGAAATATTATACTTGATTCTCTTCTAGATAGGTAGTAAGCGTAGCATCCAAATCGGTCATCTGCTTGGTTTCGTCAACCAATTTTGCCTCTTGTTCTTTAACCAGAGCCTGTGTGGCCAGCTGAAGGGCGGTCATAGCAAGCAAATCCTGCTTGTCTTTCACCGCATAATTTTCCTGGAAAAAATTTATGCTGTCTTCAATATTTTTAGCAGCCTTGCGAATGTTCTCTTCCTCGTGTACCGCAATGGTCAGCGGATACGTTCTTCCTGCAATCACTATTTTAATCGGCAAGCTACTCATTGCATTGAATTTTGCTCAATTACCTATTTAAAAGTGCAATGCACTTATTTATTTCTCGCACTAATTCGTTGATTTTCAAATTAGCATCATGCGTACCGTTGTGTGCTACTCCATTCGAAGTTAACGCCTTAGCGGTTTGCAATTTACTGAGTTGATCTTCCAGTTGCGCAATTTTCTTGTCCTTTTCGGCAAGTTTCACCAAAAACTCCTGATTACGGCTTTCCTGGTATTTCAATTGGGCTTTCAGCGTTTCCGTAAAACGAATTAAGCGGGCAACTTTGCCATCAACCAATGAAATTATAGTAGAAATTCCGCTCATGGAAGAAAAAAATCAGTGCGGCAAATGTAACATGCCGCAGTCTACAAAACAAGTTTTACAGGGCTTTCCTCGAATATTATTCGGTTACAAGCCTTTACGCAACTAACTAACCCATTGTAGCTGTTTTTAGTATCTAGGCGTGTCGTAAAATCGCAAATAGGTTTTCAACAGTTTTGTTTTTATAAATAATACCTCAAAAACCTTGGTGTTTCCGTAACTTGCAAGCAGATTAGCGGCATTTATCAATGGGTTGGACAACAAAAACTACTGGCTACTTTTTATTTTTTCTTTTCGCTGGGTTTTGCGGGTTGGCTCAAAATTACCCAAGAGGCTACTTCCGCTCTCCACTCGACATTCCACTATACTTATCGGGAAATTTTGGCGAATTGCGATCCAATCATTTCCACACCGGTCTCGATATTAAAACCGAAGGGCGTGAAGGCCTTAATGTATACGCCATTGCAGACGGATGGGTAAGCCGGATTAAAATTTCCGCCATTGGTTATGGCAATATTGTTTACATCAGTCATCCCAACGGCTACACGAGTGCTTATGCCCACCTAAGCGATTATAATTTAAGGATTACCGACTACGCCAAGATTATCCAGTACAAACAAAAATCGTTTGAAATTGATGTACAGGTTCCTAAAGGTGATTTGCCGGTAACCAAAAGCGAGGTCATTGGTTTTTCAGGGAATAGTGGTGGTAGTGGTGGCCCCCATCTCCATTTTGAAATTCGCGACACAAAAACTGAATTTGCCATAAATCCATTGCTTTTTGGTTTTGATGTGGCCGATGAAGTTCACCCCAGCATCAATGCCTACCGAATATATGCTTTAAGCAAAACGTCTTCCGTTAACCGCTCGCGCAGTGCAAACTTTGCGGCCGAAGGAAAAAATGGTATTTACGAACCCAATCGACACGATTCCATTTTGGTTTATGGCGAAATTGGTTTTGCCATTCATGCCAGCGACATGTTAAATGGCAGCCCGAATAAATGTGGTATTTACAGTGTTGAGTTTTTTATGGATGACACCCTGGTTCATTCGCAGCGCATGGAGAAACTAGATTTCAATTTAGGTAGATACATCAATGCCCACTGCGACTTCTTGCAGTTTAAACGCAACAAAAGCAACATTCACAAGTGCTACCAGGAACCTAATAACAAACTCCCCATTTACCCAGTTTCGAAAAACCGGGGGCATGTGCTTATAAAAGACCACAAAGCACACCCAATAAGATTTATCATTAAAGATGTTTACGGCAACACCTCTATGATTTCGGATACCGTTTACGGGAACCCAAATCCGCCAAGCTTGCCAGAACATTATGAATCGTACGCCGTAGAATGGGCGTGGAACAAAAAATATACCCCACAAACACCCGATTATGCCATCGATTTTCCGGCTGAAAACATATACCGGAATGAATTAATCAAGGTATACGACCATGGCAAAAAGGATGATTTCTATTCTAATTTGCTCGAGTTTGGCGATGACGAAATTGCTGTTCATGGCAATTATCAGGTAAAATTGGCCATTAAAAATTTGCCCGACAGTCTTTTACGCTACGCCTTTCTGGCTCAACTGAACCAAAGCAATCATATTTCTCGGGCTGCTGGATTCAAGAAAGATGCTGGTTTTATTAGTGGTACCGCTAAAACTTTTGGGCGTTTTGCTATTTCACTCGATAAAAATGCTCCCACCATCAAATCCATAAATTTTGAAGAAGGCAAACTTTTTGCCGCCAACCAAAATATACTTTTTGCCGCCAGCGACTACGTTTCTGGAATAGACAGCTACAAATTGCTCATTGACGGCGAATGGGCATTGATGAGGTATGATGCTAAATACCACCGCTTTAGCTACACCATAGACCCGAATAAAATTTTACCGGGATATCACCGTTTAGAGTTCAGCGTTACCGACGGGGTGGGAAATAGAAAAACCTTAGAAAGTAACTTTATTTTAAGGTAATATTTTACGTAGATTTAGCTCCATTTTCAATCGTTTGAGACCATTTTTTAACATACTATTAGCCACAATAGGCCTTGCATTTTTTTCAACTGCCTCGGCTCAATTTAAAAAAGACGCCCGCAAGGTTGTCCAGTTTTCGGGTGTTGTTGTAACCAGCGACAGCTTAATGCCGGTTCCGTATGTGAACGTCATGGTAAAAAGTAAATATTACGGAGTTACCACCGATTACTACGGCTACTTTTCGCTCCCGGCAGTTTGTGGTGATACCATTGTTTTCTCTTCATTAGGTTACAAAAAATCAACTTTCATTGTTCCTATCGATTTAACCGAAGATCGATATTCAGCAGTTCATGTGGTTCAGGTTGATACACTAATGTTGCACGAAACGGTAATTTACCCTTGGCCCAGCAAAGAACAATTTAAGGAAGCCTTCATGGCATTAAACATTCCTGACGATGAAATTGCCCGAGCCGAGAAAAACCTTGAACCCGATGGTATGACTCGGCAAGCCATTGCCATGCCCAGCACCGGAAGCATGAATTTTAAAAACCAGATGCAATTAAGGCAGCAACAGCTTTACTACAATGGGCAGGCACCGCCAATTACAGTGCTTAACCCATTTGCCTGGGCACAGTTTATTAAAGCCTGGAAAGAAGGGAAGTTCAAACGAAAAGACAAGGGGAGTAACTAGTAATGCTTCACAAACGAATTTTGCTTGTTGTGGCCAACCTGCTTTGTGCCATTCTGTTATATAGTCAGGAAGTTCAATTAAGTGGTCGTGTTTTAACCGAAAAAAACGAACCCGTTCCTTTTGCCAATATCGTGGTAAATGGTGGCGAAAAAGGTGCCGTTACTAATGATAATGGTGATTTTACGCTCAACTTAAAAGCCGGTCAATCGTACCAATTATCCATTAGCCGAGCGGGGTTCACCCAGTTGAGTGTTTTGTTGAATACTGGCAAAAGTGCTGTACAAAAGCGCAATTTTATTCTTAAACCCATCGAAATTGAAGGGGTAACCATAGAAGATAAAGGTAGGACTTCGACCATGAAGCGACTGGATACTAAAACGGTGAGTGTTGTTCCGGCAGCCAGTGGCGATTTCATTAATGCCGTATTGGCATCACAACCCGGAGTAGCCATGCGAAATGAGCTAAGCTCATCCTATTCGGTACGTGGGGGTAGTTTTGATGAAAACCTTATTTACGTTAACGATATCGAGATTTATCGCCCGTTTCTTGTTCGAGCCGGACAGCAAGAAGGTTTAAGTTTTATTAATGGCGATTTAGTAAAATCGGTTAGCTTTTCCGCTGGTGGATTTGATGCCAAATATGGTGACAAACTGGCATCCGTACTCGATATTCAGTACAAAAAACCTACCCGATTTGCCGGTTCGGTCATGGCCAGTTTACTGGGTGGATCATTAAGTTTAGAAAACGCTAGCAAAAGTGGAAAAACCACGTATGTTGCCGGTTTTCGATACCGTAGCAATGCATATTTATTGGGGAGTTTAGACACGAAAGGCGAATACAAACCGCGCTACACGGATTTTCAAACCTACATCAGTCACCGAATCAACGACCGGTTGGATATTGGCTTTTTAGGCAATTACTCGGGCAATCGTTTTCATTTTATTCCGCAAACCCGCGAAACCGAACTGGGCAGTATTCAGCAAGCATTGCGCTTCACCGTATATTTTGATGGCCAAGAATTGTCACGGTACCACACCGGAATGGGCGCTGTTGACGTGAATTATCGCCTAACCGATGATGTAAAACTTAAATTGATTGCCTCGCATTTCGCCACTTCCGAACGCGAAGAATTTGATATTGTTGGGCAATACAGCCTCGATGAAATAGAACGCGATTTTGGTTCTGACAATTACGGCAAAGTGGTTCGAAACATGGGTGTTGGCGGATTTTTAAATCACGCCCGAAACAAGTTGACTGCCGAGGTGAGCAGTGTAAGCCTGAAAACCTATGCCACTGTTTTAAATCATTATTTACAGGGTGGAGTTACCGTGCAGCGCGAAGTTTTCAACGACCGAATTAAAGAATACATTTATTTGGACAGTGCCGATTATTCGCTACCGCAAAAAAACAACGGTCTACTTGAGGTAAAAGAACTAATCCGTGCCAACAACCACCTGGAAAACGTGAGGGTAACCGGTTATGTCCAAGATAATTACACTTACTTAAACAACAGCGAAGACCTTTTCAAAGTTAGTTTCGGGGTTCGGGGAAATTACTGGTCGTCAGGGCAAAAAGCGGTCGTTTCTCCTCGTTTTACGCTAGCATTTGTCCCCAATTGGAAAAGAGAAATAAACGACACCACAAGTATTAAGAAAAACCTTACGCTGCGTTTTTCTACCGGCCTCTACTACCAACCTGCTTTTTACCGCGAAATGCGAAATATTCAGGGGCAATTGAATACTGACATTAACGCACAACAATCCATTCATTTTGTGCTTGGTGCGGATTACGATTTACGCCTCTGGAAACGTCCATTTAAACTTACCGGTGAGGCCTATTACAAACTTTACGACCAGCTTATTCCTTACGAAATGGAAAACGTAAGGCTGCGATATTACGCCACCAACAGTGCCAAGGGCTATGCTCGCGGAGCCGATTTTAAACTGAACGGTGAATTTGTACCGGGTATTGAAAGTTGGGCCAGCTTATCGTTTTTATCGACCAAGGAAGATTTAAAAAACGATTATTACTACGACTATTACAACCAATCGGGTCAACCCATATACTCATACACCTTCGACAAAGTAGCCACCGACAGCGTTCGTCACGAGCCGGGCTACATTCCTCGCCCTACCGACCAGTTACTTACGTTCAGTATGTTTTTCCAAGACGAAATGCCCGGTTTCAAAGGATTTAAAGTAAACCTGAGTTTAATTTACGGCACTGCCCTACCTTATGGCCCGCCAAGTTTTGAGCGCTACAAAGACACGTTAAGAACACCTTCTTACAAGCGGGTAGATATTGGTTTTATGAAAGAATTGATTACCGCTGCAAAACCTGCCAAGGGCATGTTTAAACACCTGAAAGAGGCTTATATCAGTGTTGAAGTGTTTAACTTATTGCAGATAAGTAATACCATCAATTACACCTGGATTCAAGCCGTAACCGGGGCCAATTATTCGGTACCCAATTACCTAACCGCCAGATTGGTGAATGTGAAGTTAATTACGCGGTTTTAGGGGTTTAATAAACGTGTTTCAATGAATTCTTCGGCGGTTAATACAGGAATTGCCGAGTTTTTAAAACCTTTACTATCTCGACTAATAATAAGGCTCGCTTCAGCCTCTAGGGCAGAGAAATACTGTACTGCATCTTCAAAATTGGTAAAATTTGAATTCAACGCCTTTTCTACACATAAATCCGTAGTTGGTACCACGGTACATAGAATTTTAAATTTTCTTAGTTTTTCTATTGATAAGTCTGCTCCACCAGCCTTTTTTAGAATATAATCAACATTTACAAACGACAATGCGGTAGAGACTAACCTAACGTCATCCTGGTCAGCCAATGACACAATTTGCTCAGCGGCAGCATGAAACGGATTTCGCATACCAAGTAAATCTATTAGGATGTTGGTATCCATAAACAAGACGGGTTTCATTTGTATTTTTCTGTTAAATACTTGCTTCGCTCCTCTTTATAATCAATATCTAGGGGAATTGAAACCCCACCCCGCATACTTTTTACAAACGGTGTAATTTCCACCATGCTCTTCGCTTCTTTTTTTTCCTGAACCAATGCGCTTAGGTAGTTCTCGATTAGGCTTGAAAGACTTTGTTTTTTGTTTTGTGCGTACAACTTGGCCTGCCGAATAATATCAGCATCCAATTTCAAATTAAGGTTAGCATCCATAACAATAATATTATGCGTGTAAATTTACAACAATTATGCGCATATTGTATTCGAGTCACAAAAAAAACCGCCCTTACGAGGCGGTCTTTAATCTATTGTCTTGTCTCTACCGTCGGACGTTACGCTTGCGTAGTTGGTCCACCAAAATTCATAGGAATCGTTATTTCGTTGCCTTGATCTTGGTCGTTAATTACACCGTGAACACTTTCGTATTTCTTAATGTTATCGGCCAGCGCACGCATCAAACGCTTGGCATGAAATGGCG
This sequence comes from uncultured Flavobacteriales bacterium, assembly GCA_964390915.1. Taxonomy (GTDB): domain Bacteria; phylum Bacteroidota; class Bacteroidia; order Flavobacteriales_D; family Luteibaculaceae; genus DASUEB01. Next base: position 517 of record CAYMJL010000044.1, on the reverse strand, counting down.
TAAGAATAACCCGCGATTTTACCTTGGCTTTTGGAACGCCCGGCATTACACGAATGTAGTCGATAACAAATTCTGTATGAGAGTGGGTAATGATGGCCAAATTGGCGTAAACGCCTTCAGCCACTTCTTCACTCAGCTCAATATTCAGTTGGTTTTGGTTAGTCTCTGACATAATAATGAGATTTAAAAAAGCCCCACAGGTGCGGGGCTTTTTTATTATTTTTCGATTAACTCAGCTTTTTCTTTAGCTCCGGTAAGTTTTTCATAATCCTCTTTCGAGCCTACTACAATCTTACCAAACGAGCGGCTTCCTGTACCTGCTGGTATTAGGTGACCAACAATTACGTTTTCTTTAAGACCCAATAGGTAATCTTCTTTACCAGCAACTGCTGCTTCATTAAGTACCTTGGTAGTCTCTTGGAACGAAGCTGCCGAAATAAAGCTTTCGGTTTGCAACGAAGCACGGGTAATACCCTGAAGCATTGGTGTAGCCGTAGCAGGAACTGCATCGCGAGCT
>CAYMJL010000043.1:0-10126 GCA_964390915.1 uncultured Flavobacteriales bacterium | reverse complement strand
GACTGATTACACCCGTTGGTAAAGCATTCCAACGTACTGGCGTGCCCCGGGAGATAGAGATGCAGGTGTCAAGACGATCTAAACCAAGCGAATCGCCCGCATTACCCACAATTTGGGAGATGTAGTAGTTTACACCATATTTATAGTTGCTGTTTCCCGCCATGAATTGAAAAGTACTGTCGGTTCGTCGTTCCAACACGTTTCCAACCGTAATACCACTCTTATCGTGTAAAATCCAGTAGGCTGTGTCTTCAACTTCCTTAATCGGCGGAAATAATTGAACAGCGCTTGCCAACTCTGTTTCGCAGTATTGACGAAGCGTAAGATTTAAAACCGCTCCTTCAGAAATACATTCACAATACTTCTTATCAATAATGGTTGCTGCGCTACAGTTAGTAGAATCTTTAAAAACTATCGTATAAGTAGTCCCATTTGGAATTGGGGGGCTAGTATAAATTGAGCCGACAAAATTTATCTTATTGGCTTCATAAGTGGTCGGGTCTCCCCCCTCTACCAATACGATTGCACTAAATTCTGATAAATCCGATTTACAGTCTTCCTTAATTAAAGTTGCCTGAATTGGCGTGAAAATATCGATAGCAATAGAGTCAGCTTTCAAGAATGAACACTTGGGTGTATTCTTATCGGTAAGGCTAATGATTTTATACGTTGTGGGTTGATTTATTGGTGGGTTAATGGTCAAAGGACCAAATGTGTTCGTAAAAGTAAAGACCTGATTACCGGAAGCGACCTGAACATCGAAAGGCGCTTTACCGCTTAAGGTGATTTTCACAGTAGCTAGGCTATCAATACAAAGCTTTGGAGTAGTTGTCGATATGTCAGCATAAGGCGCTTGATTCACCCGAATACCCACCATTGCCGAAACATCCAAACAAGGTGATGTGTTAATGAATCGATATTGAAAATCATAATTCCCTGTTGGCAAATCAATTGGGGTAAACGAACCCGAAACATCCATCTTACCGGTAAAATTCACATCTATCCATTCTCCTCCCATGTCTGGAGTACCTTGAAGCAAATCGAAAAGCGCCAAAGGTGAATTTGATTCACAAACGATGGTATCGAAATCCTTACCCGGATTTTTTTGCTTGGAAATAACCAATTCCACCAAAGTAGAATCGAGCACACAACCTTGGGTTGGTTTTTTGTAATAAAATAAATGATGCCCCTCTTCTGCGGTTTGAGGCTCGAAAGTAGTAACTCCCAGTTGTCCACCGCGTGGCGACAATTCTGTAAAAAACCCTCCTTGGTCGGGGGTTCCTCCCAAGGCATCAAAAAGGTCATAGGTACCATAGGTATTGCAAATTTGTTCAACAAAAGCATTACCCAATTCCGGGAGTTTGTTTACTGTAACTTTTACAACTGCACTATCATAGCCGCAATAAACTTGTTCTTGGTAACGGAAAAAGTAAATACCGGGTGTAACCAAAGCCGGATTAAACATACTCCCGTTTAAACTACCAATAGAATTTATCTCCTGCCAAACCCCGTCACCTCTATTAGGCGCGGTAATTGACGAGAATAAATTATACGGTTCTGAATTTGAACATATTACCGTATCGCGATGAGTAAATTCAATCGGATTTCTATCTATTTTAATTCGTGCTGTATCTCTTGCAACACAGAGATTAAAGTCATTAACGGTTAAAATATAGTTGGTGTCAACCTTTGGACTAGCAATTGGGTTGCCCGCTAAAACATCAGTTATTTCATAATTTGGAGACCATTGAAAATTATTTACCGAATTAGTAGTTGAATAATGCAGTGCCCAATCAAGGATTTTTCCTCCAACCAAAACGGAATCATCGCCAGCACGAAGTCGCCAAGTTCCTTTAGGATCACAGGCTTGCAAGGAAGGCCAAATCCCAGCTCCAGCATAAGGAATAAACGCACCGGTATAAGGTGCCAAAGCCGCTGTTATTGATTTCACCGCCGTTGGCGAAAAACAAGTCTTTCGATAGTTGGCTCTTCCAGCAGTCTCCGATTCTTTTGCCAGTAAAAAAACATCACCACAGGGTGATTCCAACGACAATTGAACATCTCTTATTTTCGGGTGTTTAATGTTCACACAAACCGAATCCAGGTTCCAGCCGTTAGAATAATTATCATTAATAGTGATTGCCGACACCGCAGGATTCTCAGATATTCCATCCCAAAACTCAGACACCCCGTTGTCTTCTATGTTTACCGAATTAACATTCCTGTATACTACGGGTACATTAGCACTAGGCTGCAAAACTGGATTACTTCTCAGGTTTACCGTGGTTTCCGGGCAAATAACCGTATCAAGTGGTTCAACCGCAACATCAATGTGGTTCACTTGTACATCAGTCACCGTGGTAAGAACGCATTTTGAACCATTGGTAACGGTTAGTCGGGCTTTATACAATCCAGGAGAACTGTAGGCGTGTGTAGGAAACTGCTCTTCAGAGGTCGATTGATCACCAAAATCCCATGCATAGGTCAATCCGGTGGGGACAGTGAAACTATATATTCTTGGCTTAAAACTTAATGTTGAATTGATGCAAAAACTTCCGGTTACTTCTGCCGATACATCGGCACATTGTTCACAAAGCGAAACATCACTTAAGGGACCATAACCACCGCTAAAGAACGCTGTCTCCCTTTCATTTCTGGCGAAAAAATAAAACCCAAATTTGGCTCCAGAACTACTTTCAATGCGTGAAGAAATGAATTCTGGATCCGCCATCCGTTTAAACTTGTAATTTGTATTGGGTATCGTTGTCCAACCACTAGAACCGACATTGTTTCCGTTTATCAGTATGGTGGTCGATGGTAAAGGATTCCCTCCGGTTGCAACATCTTCAACTACAACCGTTATTTCAAGGTTTTGTGCGGTTGGTGTAAAAATTGGGTAAAAAAAGTAATTGTTCTGCCAAGTGTCTGGAGAAAAAATATACAAAGCCTCTGGGTCAGCAGTTGGGTTATTGTCTACAGAGCGACCTTTTGTATACTGCATCACCTGCACCGGTCTATCGGCGTTTACCTCAATATTTGCCTCTCCGTTATCGTTTGCACTAGCAGGTATTTCAAAAAACTCATATCCATAGCCAGCATTACCATACACCGGTGCCGTAATAACCGTATTGTTTATTCCAGAAATTGACTTGATGGTAAGACTTGTTCCAATTTCACCAATGATTTCAATATAGTCACCTGTACCATATACGCCGGTATTTGTACACCCATCAACATCCTGTGGTAACAAAGCATTTCTCTGGATTACCTGACAATTGATATAGTTTTTACTCCATCGATTGGTTGGTAAATAGGTGGACATAAGCGCATCACATCGCCCACATGGCCCAATAATTGAGCAATCAGTGCTGCTAAAAACAGCCACTTTTTTAGTTGCTTTTACCGTGCTACCAGTGCTGGCAGTACAGCCTATACTACCAACCGGGTCATAATCTGTTTCACAATTGGCTTTTGTGCCCCATAAAAACGTTTCTCCTTTGTTTAAAACCAAATCATTGTTGTAAGGATTCCCAAACTGATCCCACCCGTTTATGGTTACATTCGTATTATCCTCGGTTGCAATAATGGTATTCCTTATTAATTCATTACCTCCGTTTGCCCGCATCCCAATAACGTAATCATTTCCACACATATCCAGCGGGATAAGGGTTTCTCCATCAGGTGTAAAGCCATTATAATTTAGCAGATAGGCACTAACTGGTTTAGGCGAAACCAGGTGAATGGATTTATTTTCGACAAATTCGGCTTGCTCATGAAATACAGCCAGACCATCATAATAAGCCGGTATTGTAATTTTATAAAACTCCCCAGGTTCAACACTAAAATATTGTTTGGTTCCAAAATGAGGCATATCGATATATGCGCTATCAATACAGTACTGCGATACCACGTAAATATAATACTGTCTGGACTCAATAGTCACCCCCTGTGGCAGGGTAAACCAAAACTCTTTGCCCACAAGAGCCTGTGCCGAAAGCTTGGTGGTTCCGGCTCCCAGTAAAGTTAAACACAGTAAAAAAATCCTAAAAAACTGATTTCTTGATCCCATTGATGAAAAATGAACGGTAAAAATAACCTAATTAACAGTTGGTTTGTTGGCTGGTTAACAACAAAATACGGACAGGTGTGGAAGGCAAAAAAAAACCCCTCTGGCGTACCAGAAGGGCTTTTTAAAATAATGCTGTAATAATTACTTGTTAACTGCTTTTGACAAGTCAGCACCAACTTTAAATTTAACCACATTTTTAGCGGCAATTTTGATTTCTTTTCCAGTTTGTGGGTTACGGCCTTTACGGGCTGCACGCTTAGAAACTGAGAAAGAACCGAAGCCTACTAGGGCAACACGACCGTTTTTCTTAAGAGCAACGGTGGTAGTTTTTACGAAAGAGTCAAGTGCTCTTTTTGCATCTGCCTTAGAAAGGCCAGAATCTGCCGCGATGGCATCAATTAATTCTGCTTTGTTCATTTTAATTGGTTTTAAAGGGGTTTTGGTTTTTAGACTGAAACAAATTTAGCGGAAAACCAATGTCAGTCAAGGATTTACACAAAAAAAATGCGTATTTGTTAATAAATACGGGCAATTGTTCTCTCGACCACCTCTGTAACCCTCTAAAATAAAGTGTTTCAGTGAAAAATCGGTTTTCAACAATTTATCAAAATTCTCTTATTTTCTTCCGAAAAACGCAGGAATTAACCCCAATTCGAACCGTTCTACAGCATACTTTTAACAGAACCTACGTCAAATCCCATTAAAAAAGAGCGAATATCCATGCGTTTTTTACCCTCTAATTGTATATCAGTTAATGCCAATGAGCCTTTACCTGTGCCAATATGAAAGTACTTTTTCCCATCGCTCTCCACTTCACCTACCTTCAAAGTGTCAGGTAAAGGCAAAGCCTCAAAAATTTTAAGGTTCAGTTTTTTGTCACCTTCCAGCTGTAACACTGTATGTGCAGCTGGGTAGGGCGACAAGCCGCGAATGAGATTATTTATTTTTTCCGCCGATTCATTCCAATTGATTAACCCGTGCTCCTTAAATAACTTTGGCGCTACTTTCAACTCGTTCGCTGCAATCTGGGCTTGCGGTATTGGCACCACCCCACCCTGTTCCAGACTGTTAAGGGTAGCCAAAATCAACTCGGCACCAGTGGTCATTAACTTATCGTGCAAAGTTCCCGCATTATCACTAGGCTCAACGGTCACTCTCTCCGACATTAATACATCACCCGTGTCTATTTCTTCCTGAATAAGAAAGGTGGTTACCCCAGTTTCGGTTTCACCATTAATAATTGCCCAGTTGATTGGTGCTGCCCCACGATATTGCGGCAACAAGGACGCATGTAGGTTTAAAGTACCCTTTGGCGGCATGGCCCAAACCAATTTGGGCAGCATTCTGAAGGCAACCACCACAAAAACATCGGCATTAAAACTTTGTAGTTCCTGTAAAAACGCTTCGTCTCTTAATTTCTCAGGTTGTAAAACCGGAATTCCTCGGTTAAGTGCGGCCTCTTTTACTGCCGAATGACCAAGTTTCATTCCTCGCCCCATAGGTTTGTCGGGCATGGTGACTGCAGCTAACACCTGAACACCTTTATCTAATAAGTAGGTTAACTGATACGCTGCAAATTGGGGTGTACCCATGAAAATAATCTTCATACCTATTATAATAGTATATCTACTCCCAATAATCTTTTTCGAGCTAGGAACTTATATGGTTATGGTTTTCCATTTTACCCATTTAAAGTAACCAAGCGAGAGTATTGCCAATAAACCAAAATAAACAAACTCGGCCGACCAAATCACAAAAAGCGATTGCGGACTTACAATGCAGGTGTAATAGCAATACACCAAGTAGATTAATATGCTTGTGGCCTCTATAAAAAACGAAGCCTTGGTGTCGCCAACTCCAGAAACCGCACTAAACACCACCATAACAAACGAGTGAATAAGCATGGAAGATACAATGAGTCGCAGTATGGGAATGGTTTCGGTAATTAAGTATTCTTCATTGGTCAATAAACTAATAATGGGTCTTGGGTAGAAAAGATAACCGTGAACAAATACAAAGGTGAAAATACCACTTACCAAGCCTATTTTCTTAATGCTCAATATCACCGATTTGGTGTCTTTTTGCCCCATGTAGTGGCTTACAAAAGTACCGGTTGCACTACCAAAACCAAAAATGGGTATAAAGGCTAAAAAGTAGAGACTCCTTATAATTTGCGACACCGCGAGGTCTTTTGAACCTGTCTTTTCAATCATCAGGAAAAACGCCGTCCAGGCAAAAAGAGATATAAATCGTTGGGCAACAAGCGGATAAGATAACTTGATTAACTTTTTAAATATACTGGTCTTAATTTTTCGGAAAGCATACAAGCCATAATGTTTGGTTTCTTTATCGAAGCGCTGGTAAATCAACACAAACAGCAGCGAAGCGGCTTCAGAAAGTGTTGACGCTAAACCCGCACCGGCAATGCCCATATTGGGTAAACCAAATTTCCCATAAATGAGTGAATAGTCCAAAAACACATTCAACACCGCGATGATAATGGTACTGTAAGTTAAAATTCTGGTTTGGGCTATACCCATGTAATAACCTATAATCCCCAATTGCACTATAGAAAACAGATAACCCCAAACGCGGTAATTTAAAAACTGCTGCATGCCCGCCAGAATGGCCTTGTCATTCACCAGGTATTGCATTAAATAAGTAGAAAACAAGCCTACCCCAATCAATAACAGCACAGAAATAACAGCCATGATAATTAATCCATGGTCGAAGATTAATCCGATTTGCTTGATTTTATTTTGGCCCTTTCTTCGCGCAACCAAAATTTGCAACGCGGTACTAAAGCCTTGTCCGGCAACAAAAAGCGTGATATAAATTAAACCGGCATTGCCAACCGCATTCAATGGCATTTCGCCCAACTGACCAACAAAAGCGGTATTGGTAAAGTTTACCAAAAACTGAATAAACCCGCCAACCATGATGGGCATGGCCACGCTAAAAATGTTTCGGTAAGTAATGGCCAGGTCGTTATTCATAGCCCGCGAATATAAGTGCTATAGGCCATTTTTAGGGCGCTATTAAAAAGAAAAGGCAGATTTCTCTGCCTTTCGTTACTAAATTCAATTCACCATCTTAGGTCTGTAAAACACCCACATTATAACGTTTATCGCTCGGTGCTTGATTAGCTGCCTCTATACCCATTCCAATCACCTTACGGGTATCTAACGGGTCTATAATGGCATCTATCCAAAGTCTGGCCGCTGCATAATACGGAGTGGTCTGTGTTTCGTATCTCGACTTGATGGTATTGTACAATTCGTCCTGTCCTTCTTTGGTTACTTTTTGTCCTTTGGCTTCCATCGATGCTACCTGTATCTGCATCAGTACTTTAGCGGCCTGAGCGCCACCCATTACGGCAATTTCTGCTGTTGGCCAGCCCACAATTAATCTTGGATCGTAAGCTTTTCCACACATGGCATAGTTGGCCGCACCATATGAATTACCCATAACAATAGTAAACTTGGGCACCACCGAATTGGCCATGGCATTTACCATTTTGGCACCATCTTTAATAATACCAGCGTGTTCCGAACGACTGCCGACCATAAAGCCAGTAGCATCCTGAAGAAACACCAACGGGATATTTTTCTGGTTACACAACATAATAAAACGAGCTGCTTTGTCGGCACTGTCATTATAAATTACGCCACCGAACTGCATCTCGCCTTTTTTGGTTTTCACCATGGTGCGCTGATTGGCAACAATACCAACCGCCCAACCTTCGATGCGGGCATAAGCACAAACAATAGTTTTGCCGGTACCTTCTTTGTACTCGGTGTATTCGCTATCATCTACCAATCGACTGATTACCTCACGAACATCATACGGTTTGGTAACAGCCGAAGGAAAAAACCCGTAGATTTCCTTTTCGTCTTTAAGTGGTGGCAATGCTGCCTGGCGGTCGAATCCGGCATTTTGCTTCGCGCCTATTTTATCGATTAACTTCTTAATGGTATCCAGACAGTCTTCATCATTTTCCGACTTATAATCGCAAACCCCGCTAATTTCGGTATGGGTTGTAGCACCACCAAGTGTTTCGTTGTCAATATCTTCGCCAATGGCAGCTTTCACCAAATAAGAGCCGGCCAAAAAGATGGTTCCGGTTTTATTTACAATTAGGCTCTCATCGCTCATAATGGGCAAATAGGCTCCACCAGCCACACAACTACCCATTACTGCAGCAATTTGAATAATGCCCATGGACGACATTTGTGCATTGTTTCTGAAAATGCGGCCAAAATGCTCTTTATCCGGGAAAATTTCATCCTGCAAAGGCAAATAAACCCCTGCGCTGTCTACCAAATAAATAATGGGTAGGCGGTTTTCCATGGCTATTTCCTGCGCACGCAAGTTCTTTTTCGCAGTTATCGGAAACCAGGCTCCGGCTTTAACCGTGGCATCATTGGCCACCACAATGCACTGCTTACCTTTTACATAACCAATAACCACCACTACTCCTCCACTTGGGCAGCCGCCATGTTCGGCATACATATCTTCGCCAACAAAGGCACCAATTTCTAGCGTGCGGCTATCTTTGTCCAACAAATAATTAATGCGCTCGCGAGCGGTCATTTTCCCTTGCTCGTGTTGCTTGGCAATCCTCGATTTCCCTCCTCCTTCGTAAACTTTTGCTAATTTCCGCTCCATGGCAGAAATCAACAGTCTCATTTTATCATCATTTTTGTTGAAATCAAGGTTTTCAGTTTTCATGTGCAAATAATTGTTTTTTTCGGTCACATGTTATATTCACTTTATATTCATCACAATGACTGTGCGTTTATATCGTGAACATTTCATGTAGCTGATTTAATTTGGTTGCGAATTTAAAATTTTAGACGTTTTTTCTATACTTGTTTTTTCAAACAGCAAAAAAGTTTGGTTGAATTAACCAATTATAGCGACATATTATTTACAACCCATTGAAAATTAAAGTTTTACTTAGTACTAAATTCAATAAATAATTTCATCATGAAAAAACTAATTCTTCCCGGCCTGCTACTTGGCGCTGTTCTCCTTACATTTTCTTGTAAAAAAGACGGTGCCGGAGGCGGAATTAATTTATTTACCATTGAAGATGACAAAACGCTGGGTCGACAAACGGACAGTACCATTTTGGCCAACCCAAGCGAATATCCCATTTTAAGTCAGTCGCAATACCCTGCTGCCTACCAATACATTATTGCCATGCGCGATAAAATCTTGAACTCGGGCAAGGTAGAACACGCTGATGACTTTACCTGGGAGGTAAAAATCATAAAAGACGACAACACACTCAATGCTTTTTGCACTGCCGGTGGTTACATTTATGTTTATACAGGTTTAATCAAATATCTGGAATCGGAAGACCAACTGGCGGGGGTTTTGGGTCACGAAATGGGCCATGCCGATCGCAGACATTCGACCTTGGCCATGACTCAACAATACGGAATTAACACTTTGCTTAGCATTGTACTTGGTAACGACCCTGGTTTGCTGGCTCAGGTAAGTGCACAGTTAATTGGTTTTAAGTTTAGCAAAGACCACGAGCGCGATGCCGATGCTCATTCGGTAATTTACCTTTGCCCTACCGACTACAATGCTGCCGGAGCAGCCGGTTTCTTTGAGAAAATAGAAGCCAGTGGCCAAGGAAGTGAAGTGCCGGAATTTTTAAGTACTCACCCAAACCCTGACAGCCGAATTGCCAACATAAAAGCCAAAAAAACCGAATTGGGTTGCAGCGGCACGGCTACTTACACCGCCGAATACCAAGCGTTTATCAGTACATTACCATAAGGGGTTTATAGGATGCAAAAAAGGCGGTGAAGTTGCTTTCACCGCTTTTTTTATAATCATGGATTAACTGCTTACTACTCAAAGTATCATTCTCAAGTGTAGTGCCGTTAATCAATCATTTCAAATACAAACAGGGCATTAAGCTAAAAAACCACAAAAGGATAAGGTTATTTTACCCGGTTGGCCAATATTTTGCTGGACTTATACGAAGCCCCGTCCTCGGTGCGCCAAAGTGAAGAACTCATCCTATAAGCTAATGGTTGG
>CAYMJL010000042.1:0-10574 GCA_964390915.1 uncultured Flavobacteriales bacterium | reverse complement strand
AAACTATAAAACTGGAGCCCTTTGTTCTTAACTTAATGACATTGCCCTTCAGGGTTGCAAAATCCGTTTACCATTCATAAGCTATTCACGTTGAATCCCTTCGGGATTGTTAGACCGACAAGGATAAACCGACCAAACCAACGTATTCAAAACCAACCCGAATAAAACCAAGAATTACAAACCAAATTAACCCCATTTAATCCCGAAGGGATTCAACCCGAATAACACCAGAACCCATCCAACCCAGCCAAAACCAGAAATATAAACCGACAATTAATCCCGAAGGGATTCAACACGAATAACTCCAACCACCTGAGAAGCCCAACAACCCTGAAGGGGTTGAATGTAAAAAAACCGTGAACCCTTAAAGGTGAATCCCTTCGGGATTTTTAAACGCAGACAAGCATTATGTAGGAATCAATCCATTAACCACTTGTTAACCCTAACACAACAAAACCAACATTCCCCTTATGTATTGCTAACAAAGGTTTCACAAAGGCTTAAAAACCACGACAGATACCTTGGCGTGCTTTGCACCAGTTAAGAGCGCCAACAAGAACGGCCAATACAGCTTGTTCGGTCTTGTGGTCAATCTAAAAGTAAAATTTTATCTGTATGAAAAAACTGTTGTGTGTATTCATTTGCCTACTGTCCATTGCTACCATGGCGCAGGACAATTCCGTTATTCGCCAATCCGTCGACCCGGGTTTGTTTCCCTTCTTTCACGGGGTAGCCAGTGGTGACCCACTTAGCGACCGCGTTATTATCTGGACCAAAGTATCTCCCGAAGAAAACATGGGACAAGACATAGAGGTACAATGGCGTGTGGCCACCGACACCGGTATGACCAACATAATAAAACAAGGAAAATATACCACCACCTCACAACGCGACTTTACGGTAAAAGTCGATGTAACGGGTCTGTCACCCTACACCTATTACTATTACGATTTTGTTTCACTTGGTCACCATTCGGTTCGCGGCCGCACCAAAACTGCACCGGCCAGCAACGAAACACAAGAAGTTCGCCTGGGCATAGTTTCGTGTTCAAACTACGAATACGGTTATTTTAATGCCTACCGCATGTTGAACAAGCGCAACGATGTTGATGCCGTCATTCACCTAGGCGATTACATTTACGAATATGAAGTGGGTGGATATAGCGCCAACATTGAAGGCCGCACGCACGAGCCCGAAACGGAAATGATTTCGTTGCAAGACTACCGCATTCGTCATTCGCACTACAAACTCGACAACGACCTTAAAAACCTGCACCAGCAATACCCCTTTATTACTGTTTGGGACGATCACGAAAGTGCCGACAACAGTTATAAAGATGGAGCCAACAACCACACCGAAGGAACCGAAGGTGCTTGGACCGATAGAAAAGCAGCTTCCATAAAATCGTATATGGAATGGATGCCGATACGCGAAACCGACGGAATACACATACACCGCACCATAAAATATGGCGATTTGGCCAATCTGTTTATGATTGATACCCGTATTGAAGGACGCGATTTGCAAGCACAAACCGGCAATTTGGTAGAAATTCAAGATTCTACCCGTCGTTTGATTGGCGACAACCAATTCAACTGGCTGGTAAACGAAATGAAAAACAGCTCGGCCAAATGGAACATATTGGGTCAGCAAATAATGATGGCACCTTTACGTGCAGGAACCTTACCCATCAACACCGACCAGTGGGACGGTTACGAATTTGAACGCAATCGCCTGTATCAAGCCGTTAAATCTAACAACGTTAAAAACTTTGTAGTGTTAACTGGCGACATTCACTCGTCGTGGGCCAACGACCTGCCCGAAAATTTGGTTTACGAACCAGTAACCGGAACCGGCTCGCTAGGTGTTGAATTTATTTGCACCAGCGTAACCTCTCCCGGGCTCGATATTCCTTACGGAAACGATATTATTAAAGCCGGAAATCCGCACATTCAGTACCTGGATTTGAGCCAACGCGGTTACATGGTTTTGCACCTTGACCAGCAATTTATTCAAGGCGAATGGTATTACCAACCCATCGAGGCACCAGGCGAAACCGAAGCCTTTGGAGCTGCCTACCGTGCTGAAAACGATGTTCACCACCTGGTGCAACAAACCACGCCAGTAACGCCTACCCACACAAAAGCCACCATGGCTCCGCTCCTACCTATTGGTTATGCCACTGGTATTGAGCGCACTTCCAACATTATTGTGTTTGGTGTTTATCCCAACCCGTTCAACGAGGAGTTTTTTGTTCAGTTTTATGATGTAACTGGTGGCTCGGCAACCATCAAGTTGCTTGACCAATTGGGCAAAGTGGTTTTGGAAAAAACCTTCGATAAATTTGCCGTAGGCGTAAACTACTTAAAGGTAAACAGTGGCAAATTGCCATCAGGAAATTACACCTTGGTGGTTGAAGAAAACGGAAAAGTAGCTGCCAAAAACCTAATTAAAAAGTAAATTTTTTAATTGAGTCAACCCAAGACAAACCCTACCCATAATAGAGTCAACCGCCAATCCGTATGAACTTCTTCATATTCGGGTTGGTGGTTTTGCTTATGAATCAGGCTCAATTTGAGACCACAAATGGCAATTGGAGCATTAAATGGCCTGATTTAAGTTTACTACTTAGGCCGTTTTTTTACCCCAAAAGCCCCAAAAGCAGCGTCTTGGTGTAATGCTAAATTTCTATATTCGTGGCCGAACTCCCAATTTAAGCACTACAAATGAGACGATTATCCGTTAAAGTACTTCCCTTTCTAGCCTTAATTTTTGTTCTTTTTTCTTGCAAAAAAGACCCGGTAGTAGAAACACCAAGCCCGGTTCAACACGGTAATTTTTATAGTAAAATTGCCAATGTCGATTGGGAAGCTGATTTTAGTTATGCCAACGAAGAAGGCGGTCGTTTGAAAATTGTTGCCGCTACTCACACCGGTACCTTGCTGGTTTTCAACCTGGAAGATGTAATAGCGAAAACTTATACCATCAATGACAAATCTATTAGTAAAGTTACATTTCTTGATAGCACCGATGGCGTAATTCAACGTTTCGATTCCAATGTTGATGGTACTGATTTCTCGGGAACCATTACCATTACTAAAAATGACCCCATTACTAAAACGGTTAGTGGAACCTTTAATCTGGTGCTGAAGAATGTTTTAGACGGTCACCTGCTTACCTTAGAGAATGGTGCATTTACCACCAATTACCTTGAAAGCCTCACCATCGATGCTTTTAATGGTTACGATGTCTTTTTTGGAGTATATAACATTGGTGGCATCAACAATCTTGGCTTGTGGTACCGCGATCCGGTTGACGATAAAATCGTAACCCGTAACATTGGGGTATTATCAGCCGAAAACATTTACAACAATGCTATTTTCGATAATCTTAGCAAAAATTACTTTGCCGTTAGCGGTGGAGAAATTATTCGCGGGATGAACACCAATACTGGTGCTGCCATAACCGACAAGGATTTTATAATATGGGCGCCAACAGCCGTAAACGGTAAAGTATATGGCGTTCATCAACCTTATGATACGGCTGACCGTCAAAGTGTGGTCGATTTCGACATCAGCAGCGCTGGCATTATTCACCCCGTAACCGATTCTTTAATTGTGGAAATTGGCGAAAAGGCAACCATGGGTTCCGATGGTGAAAACCTTTACCTGTTGCCCATTGGTACTGCAGCTGGATTATTACTGAAGGTAAATATTAATGATGGTTCACAAACATTAATGAATTATCCGTACACCTCGTTTGGTTTCGATTACATTGGCAACAGCACCTTTTTAACCGTTATTGACTCGATTAGCGGTAGCACGATGAAAAAATTCTTGGCCAAGGTGCAAATCAACTTCGGTCAAGTTGATGTAACTATTGTGAAAGACCTTGATCTTAGCGGGTTTGCTGATGCCCATCAAAGCACCACCTTTAACAAAACGCGCAGCCGATATTTTGTGAGCTACTCTTCACCTTCCGAAAACAAAACCTTGGTTCGCACCTATTCGCTTATTAATCAAACTTTAGCTTTAGATACTATCCCTACATTTATGGAGGGCATTAAAGCCAAAGACTAGTGGCAACAAGTTTTTTTGGCAGTTAAATCCTATTTTTTGAAATGAAAAACCCGGTAATAAAATTGTTCTTGGTACTGGCTGTTGCCATAGCTACGCAAAGCAGCTGCACCAAAGCAACCGAAGAAGAAGCGGTAAAAGAAGCCCCTAAAGAACGATCCAATTTTCATGCTACGCTCGATGAAAAAGATTGGGATGCTGACAGAAATTATGGCTTGGTTATTAATGGTCGCTTGCATTTATACGCTTTTTCACAGCAGGATGGTTCCAGTATTGAAATAGACCTTTCAGGAACTGCGCTACAAACCCACGAAATTAAAAAAGGGTCGGCAACAAAAATGTATTACCGCACTTGGGATACTTACGATTCTGAAGTAGAGGAACAATACGCCGGGCAACTGACCATAACTAAACACGACATTCAGAATAACCTTATTTCTGGAACTTTTTCGGTTTCGCTACGGAGCCAATACAACGGTTTGGTGATAAAAGTAAAAGAAGGTGTGTTTACTGATGTTGCGTATTTTGACAGTATTCCGGTAGAAGGCACCGAATTGCTGGTTGGCCTCTACAAATCTGGCCTCACATCAGGGGTAGTTAGTTTAATTCGCAACAAATACAGCGATTCTCTGCAGGTTCAAATGCTTGCTAAAACCGATTGGTTTATGGCCTACCATGGCGCTACATTAAATGCAACCGGTGACCAATACCTCTTCATGGAAGATGGAACAGAGACCAAACTGCTGAACTTAAACAGTGGAACTACGACTGCTAGCTACATGGCGCCAGAAGAAAGATTCACACCTGAATATATCGGTTCAAAGGCTTATGCGCTGAGCGTAGTCGGGCCTAGTCTGGCAAAAATTGTGGAATTCAACGTAAATACAGGGGAAACTATCCAAATTATC
Organism: uncultured Flavobacteriales bacterium; assembly: GCA_964390915.1. GTDB lineage: Bacteria > Bacteroidota > Bacteroidia > Flavobacteriales_D > Luteibaculaceae > DASUEB01. Next base: position 5,590 of record CAYMJL010000042.1, on the reverse strand, counting down.
GATACCATTTCTGTTCGTTACGACTATAATTCTGCTTGCACCGATGGTACCTATCTCTATTACCGAACCGGTACAGACAGTTTATTTAAAGTAAACCCGGTTACCAAAAAAACCAAGGGCTATCGGGCTCCTTCCGGTATTTATATGGGTCTCGATTTTATTAGTCCAAATAAATTTTACACGGTAAAACATGTTACTGTAGACAATGTAGACCACAATTATCTTGAAATCTGGACCATTACCAACGACAGCCTTATTACAGCTACTAAGGTAATTGAACTTCAAATTACTGAAATGCTTTACAACAGTGGACGTTACAACAAAACTTTGCAGAAGTACATCTTCTTGAACAACTCGAAAATAGAAGAAATTGATTTGGAAAAAACCACCAGTAAGCTAAGCAGTTTTACCGGACAAATAACCGGCGTTACAACCCGCTAGATTAAAACAGCATTATAAATAACCCTGCCAGCAAACGTGTTCCAAAAGAGCAGGTTTCAGGTGGGGTTTTTCGTTAAATAAGCCATAGAGACAACTTCCTGTTCCGGTTAAACTGGCGTAAAATGCACCTTGGTTATACAACGCTGTTTTCAACTCTTCCAATTTGGGGTGTTTTTTAAACACTACGCCTTCAAAATCATTCTTTACCAATCGCTTCCAATTTTCTGTTGGCCCTTGGCTCACCTCTTCTAAATTAACTGAAGCCGGTACAGGGCGAATACCAGCATAAGCCTCTTGCGTGCTGATATGCACCCCTCCATAAAGCAAAACCAAGTAATACCCGCTTAAAAAGGGCGCCAGCGGCTTCAAAAACTCCCCACGACCGGTGACCAAAGCTGGTACGTTGTTTATAAAGAAAACACAATCGCTACCAAGCCTTGCTGCAATTTCTTGCTTCTCTTGAATGGCAAGGTTCAGTTTAAAAAACGAATCAACCAGGTTGATAAAAAAACCACAATCGGCAGAACCACCGCCTACCCCACCACCCATGGGAATATGTTTAACCAGATTAATGGCCACCTCGGGCAAATTATAGCGTTCCTGCATCAGGAGCCACGCCTTCATAATCAGGTTGTCGTTTACTGTTCCGGGAACCGATAATCCGTGAATGGTCAAATTCGTGGTGCCAGTTGTACTCGGCTCTATTTCCAAAGCATCGCAAATACCAATGGGGTAAAAAATACTCTCAATATCGTGGTAACCATCGTTGCGTTTGGCTACAATACTTAATCCGAAATTAATTTTGGCATTGGGAAATACCACCATAACAAGTGTTTTGCGCAAATTTGACTTAAAATTTGAAATTAAGCAGAATTTGTATCTTGCGCGGCTAAAATTTAACCATTCCATGGCCACATTGCTAGATTTTGAAGCCCCGATTGGGGAGATCCTTGACCAGATAGAAAAGGCTAAACAAATAGGTGAAAAGAACAACGTCGATATATCGGAAACCGTAACCGCGTTGGAAACAAAGCTGGAGGAGGTTCAGAAAGAAGTTTACGGTGGTTTATCGGCCTGGCAGCGTGTTCAGTTGTCCCGTCACCCCGACCGTCCTTACTCTTTAGCTTACATCAACCACATAACCGACAACACCTGGATTGAACTACACGGCGATCGAAACGTAAAAGACGACAAAGCCATTGTTGGTGGTTTTGGCCTGCTCGATGGTAAAACGGTTATGTTTATTGGTCATCAGAAAGGCATTAATACCAAAATGCGCCAATACCGCAACTTTGGTATGGCCAACCCAGAAGGCTACCGCAAGGCATTGCGCTTGATGAAACTAGCCGAAAAATTCAACAAACCCATTGTTACCCTAATTGACACACCGGGTGCCTACCCTGGCCTTGAAGCCGAAGAACGCGGACAAGGTGAAGCCATTGCACGCAACCTGTTTGAAATGTTAAAACTTAAAGTGCCCGTAATCTGCATCATTATTGGCGAAGGTGCTTCGGGTGGTGCCTTGGGCATTGGTCTCGGCGACAAGGTTTTAATGCTTGAAAACACTTGGTATTCGGTTATTTCGCCCGAAAGCTGCTCGTCTATTCTTTGGCGCAGTTGGGATTTTAAGGAAAAAGCTGCCGAGGCGCTTAAACTTACCCCGCAAGACATGCTTAAAAACAAGTTGATTGACGGTGTAATTAAAGAACCCCTTGGTGGCGCTCATCAACACCAAGAAGAAACTTTTAAAATCCTGAAAAAAGAAATCAAGAAACACGTTAAAAAACTGGAAACCCAATCGGCCGAAGAGCGCATCAGCGCCCGTATCGATAAGTTTACCAGCATGGGTGTTACTGCATAATATTATTCCCAGCCATCCGAAGGTTTGAAACCTTTCGATGGCTGGTTTTCTTTTAACTTCTTCCCCTTACTTCCAATACGGCCAAATGGCTGCCGGCTCATTAACAAAACCCTGACTTTCTGCTTCGCTAGACCCTATTGTTTGTCTAAAAATGCTCCCAGAATTCCAGTAATAAACCTGCGAACTTGGCGCGTAATAATTTAGAGTCGGAGAATAACTGTTGGTGATAAATGAATAAGAACCGGTACTTGGATTTATCACGCACAACCCTTGATCGGTTAAACACAAAATTGCCGTAGCACTTATGGTTTCGGCTTTTGTTATGCCAGTAACTCCAGAAATGGTTGACGTTATTTCGGTTTCCGCATCGTTGTCGTAAAGCGTAACCTTGGTTGCATTGCCACTTGTGGTAAAAGCTACAAAGCGCTCCTTTTCAATGTAGGCCAATGCGGTAACCTCATCGGCTTGCGGCAAGGTAATGTAATAACCACCGCTACCTCGGTTAAGCAATTCCAGTTTTCTATCGGCACCGTTGAGCGATTCACTATAAACCACTACAAATTTCCCGGTAACGGTAACCTGTTTGGGCACTCGGCCCCCACCAATTTTAGCCGAAGCCATTAAGGTAGAACCGTTGGTAGCCAAGGCCTTTATATAGCCTGAGGCTAATGAAATGTAATAGCGGTCATCAACCAAGCTGTGGTAAAATCCATTCAAATCCGGCGTTGACACCGAAGAAGCGCTGCTTGTCCATAGCATATTGCCTGTTTCAATGTCGAAACCCGAAAGCAAGTTGCTTGTTCCGTTGGCCAATACCAACTGATGAAGTCGGTTGTTGCACATGCCATACAAACTACCGGTTGTAAGACTTTTGAAAAGCGAGTCGTTTCCGTTTGCCGTTAAAAAATGAATATCGAACTTGCTTCCGTTTTTTACCGGCAAAAATAAGCCCTGGTAAACTTTCGGCTTCAGCGCTATTGAGATGCTAATAAACTCATTGGATGTGTTTTCGCCATCCGAAACCTGCAGTTGCAACTCGTGCTCGCCCGAAACCAACTCGATGTAATTCAGTGGAATACCCACGCTAATACTAGACTGCTGTCCAGAAACTTGAATACCAATTCGATCCACTATTTTTTCTTCCGAATTAATGCGATAAGACAGGCTAACAGCTGCCGAATGAAGCTTAGTTTCATCACTTACCTGGGCATTTACCCAAATGGTGTCACCTTCAACATAAGCTTGCTTGTTGCACGAAAAACTCGTGATTATCGGAGCCGATTCATCGCCTTTCTTTTTACACGAAAGCACTGAAAAAACAAGAAAACTGAAAAATGTGAGCCTTATTAATTGCATAACATATCAACAAATGTTAATAACCTTTCTGAATAACTTTTTCTTTCCACTTCCCAAAATGCAAAGGCCGTTGAGCGTACCTTTGGCGATATGGATGAGTTGAAACCAACCCTGCGGGATACCAGACAAATTAAGCGAATTACGGATAAAACTCCGTTTATTGAGTCGGGAAAAATTCCACCACAGGCGGTAGATTTAGAAGAAGCGGTACTGGGCGCATTAATGCTCGAAAAAACAGCGCTTTCGGAAGTAGCCGACTTCCTTAAAGCCGACTGTTTCTACAAGGAAGCTCACCACACCATTTTTACGGCCATTAGCAACTTGGAAAACAAGTCGCAACCTATCGATATTCTTACCGTTACCCAAGAGTTGCGCCTAATGGGGCAGCTGGAATTTGTTGGTGGCCCCTATTTTATCTCACAACTTACCAACCGTGTTGCATCAGCCGCCAACATTACCTTTCATGCCCGTATCATTGTTCAGAAATACATTCAGCGAGAGCTAATACGTATTTCCAGCAACACCATTCGCAAGGCTTACGAGGATACCACCGATGTTTTCGACCTATTGGATTATGCCGAAAAAGAACTTTTCCAGGTTTCGGAAGGCAACATCAAAAAGGAATACGAAAAAATGGATTCGCTGCTTCATCAAGCCATTGAGCAGATAGAGAGTGCCAAAAACAACAAAGACGGTATTAGCGGGGTACCTACTGGATTTACCGACCTCGATAGGGTTACTGCCGGATGGCAACCTTCCGATTTAATTATTGTTGCTGCCCGTCCGGCAATGGGAAAAACGGCATTCGTACTTTCCATGGCGAGAAACATGGCCGTGGATTTCAAAATTCCGGTTGCGGTATTCTCGCTCGAGATGTCGTCCCTGCAGTTGGTAAACCGTTTAATTTCCTCGGAAACCGGCATCCAATCAGATAAATTGAGAAAAGGAACGCTAGCCGACCACGAGTACCAACAATTACACGCCCGCATCGGGAAACTGTCGGAAGCGCCATTGTTTATTGACGATACTCCTGCACTTTCCATTTTTGAATTGCGTGCCAAATGCCGCCGTTTAGTAGCGCAGCACGGAGTTAAAATTATCATCATTGACTACTTGCAGTTAATGACCGCCGGAAATTCTGATGGTGGAAACCGTGTTCAGGAAATTTCGGCTATTTCGCGTTCACTTAAAATTATTGCCAAGGAACTTAAAGTTCCCATTATAGCACTTTCGCAGTTAAGTCGTGCGGTTGAAACCCGCGGTGGCGATAAAAAACCTGTGCTGTCCGACTTACGCGAATCGGGATCAATCGAGCAGGATGCCGATATGGTAACCTTCCTCTACCGTCCCGAATATTACGGTATACAGTACGATGAAAATCAAAACCCAACGGCCGGTGTGGGCGAGGTGATTATAGCCAAGCACCGTAACGGCTCGTTAGAAACGGTTCAACTTAAGTTTATTGGCGAATTGACCAAGTTTACCAACCTGGACAGGGGTTACAGTTTTGCGGGCGAAAACGATGACAATGCATTTGGCGTAAGACCCAACACCAACTTCGATTCGGCTCCTGGAAACCCTTCGACCATAACCCGTGGTTCAAAAATGAACGACGAACCAAGCACCGACAGCAACTACTTTGAGTTTGACAACTCGGACGAACCACCGTTTTAACAATGTTTGGTAAATTAAAACGCTCGGATACATGACGTTTTTTGTCCCTTTGCGTTTGACCTTTTAACTGAGAGCAGAAATCTGAATGAAAAATAAACTCCTGCTAATTTTTCTGTTTTTGTCCGGCTTGGCATCGGCCAATAAGCTGCTTATCCCCATGGATGAAACGCAGGCCAATCACCTAAAGGCCTACGGAATTGCCTATTGGACGCTGCAACAAGGTGTTGAAGTGGAATGGTTGCTAAACTACCGCGGCGG
>CAYMJL010000041.1:0-10811 GCA_964390915.1 uncultured Flavobacteriales bacterium | reverse complement strand
GCTTATAGGATGAGTTCTTCACTTTGGCGCACCGAGGACGGGGCTTCGTATAAGTACACCAACATATAAGCCAACTAGGTGAGAACAACCTTACGTTTTATATTTTTTAGCTCAATGTGCTATTTGAATCTGAAATGATGGCTTATAACCGTACGCTGGCTGAGAATGGTACTTTTGAGTTGTAAGCCGTTAATCCGTTCTTTAAAAATACTCTTCCCCCTATAAACTAGTGTGAATGATGTAAATCATTCACAACATTGTATAACACCTGCCTTAGCCAAAAACCTCATTTTGCAGTAAATATAATTTACCCAAAATGAGTACTTCCATTCCAGATAAAACTATTGCATCCAAACCAAAATGGGCCAAGTTTCGCAGCGAAATGATGCGCTCATTTCCATCACCTTATAGTGACACAAACGACCCACTGGCCACAGGAATAGCCTTGGCAGTGCGCGAAATAGACAAGCTAAAACCGAAAAAAGACATAGGACCGGCATTTCTGGGTACCAACCCTGCTCTCACCATCGACTTCGAAAACGTTAAAGATTCGAAGCTTAAGTCAGAAACAAGCTCGTACGAGGAAGTTATTCAACAAGTTATCCATTTGTTTGAGGGAATGCCCAACTGGGGACATCCGTTAACCATGAACAATGTTAATCCGCAAGCCAACACCGCAGCAATTGTTGCGGCTATGCTCACCGAAATATTTGCGCCAAACACGCTAGAAGGCGAATATGCCTGGAACACCCACCAAGCCGAGCTAGAATCGGGAGGGATTTTGGCCAATTTAGTTGGCTGGGCCGCAAAAGAATCGGGTTGTGTTTACACATATGGCGGTTCGGGTTGCTGGACTTATCATTTAAAATATGCCTTAACCCGGGTATTGCCAAATTCAAGACAACTAGGAATTCGTGAGGACGCAAAAGTAATTTGCTCGCAGCAGGCCCATTACACCATGTTAAATAGCACCGATTGGATGGGACTTGGCATGGACAACATCATAAAAATTAAAACCGAGGTACATACCAATGCCATGGATTTAATACATCTGGAGGAAGTCCTGCAAGAATGTTCCGCCAATAAGATACCGGTTGCATCCATAGTCTGCACGCTTGGCACCACTGATGCGTGCGCGTTTGACGATGTAGAGGCCGTTCGCATTTTAATAGACAAATATCCCAACCCGGCACCTTACGGACAAACATTGCTATACTGCGATTCGGTAATTGGCTGGAGTTGGATTGTGTTTAAAAATTATGACTTTCAGATAAACCCCTTAGGTTTCTCAACAGAGGTTTTACCGTATTTAGAAAAGAATTACAACGCCGTCAAGGGTCTTATTTATGCCGATTGCTTTGGTGTCGATTTTCATAAATCGGGATTCTCACCATACATAAGCAGCTGTTTTGTATATAAAAATGCAAACGAGTTTGAATCGCTCCTTTCCAGAGAACAGTCGGCTTATTTACAACCCCGTTCACCTTACAATCCTTTAAACTATACTTTAGAAGTTTCTAGAGCCGCAACGGGTGCAATGGCCGGCTGGGCAACCTTAAAGTATTTCGGACACGAGGGTTTTCAATCTATTCTAGGCGGAATTCTGGAAAATAAGGTTTACTTAAAAAACCAGATTGCGCTTACCCAAGATATGGTTTGCGTTAATCCCGATGATTATGGATTTGTGACCCTATTAAGAATTTACCCCGAAGGCATTGACCCGGCTCATCAGTTTGACAATGAATTGAATGTTCCCGCTTTTCGAGACGATTTACTAAAACACAACCGACTAACCCACGCCATTGGCGACAAACTGTTTGAATGGTTTAGGTCGGGTAAAAAAATAAACGGACAACATACCCCCTATTTAAGTTTCACAACCGGATTTCGTCCGGCAACGTACAACCGCAATATGCAAGACCATGACGCTACGGTGTATGCCCTGAAAATTTTCCCACTGAATGTGCACATTACCGCCGAAATAATGAACCATGTATTACACTGCATTTCCGCAGCTAGAGACGAGGTGGTTTTAATGCAAAAAACAGCATGAAGCCCGCAAAATACCACGCGGTTGTGGAAGAGTTGGTAAACCTTATTGCTGCTAACAACTGGACCAGCAAATTTGAAAAAGCGATAGAAAAAGCACACCGCTTTAATCTTCCTTTTTTAGCCGAAATTGACACGCTGGAACATTATTTTAACTGGTTAAACAACTTTTTGTACTGGACCCCGACCGAAAACACGTCGGGAGACAATGTAAATGACCATTTAAATGCCTTCTATTTCATTGCCGACCAAGAGCCTGTTTTTTCATTACAAAACAAAGTATTGCCCCATGACAAGGCTTTAGCATTAACACCATTTTCAGCATGGTTGGTTAAATATGCACTTGCATTAGGCGAGTTTCTTGATACACCCGACTCGTGGAGCCCGGAATCGGAACTTACATTTTACGCTTCGCCATATTACAACCTACACGAATACGCAAAACCACATGGCGGCTGGCGAACATTTAATCAGTTTTTTGCGCGACACTTTAAACCCGGTTATCGCCCGGTTGCAGCCATTTCCGACCAGCAAGTTATTACCATGCCCGCCGATTCTACGTTTGGTGGGCAATGGGAAATCAGAATGGATTCTACAGTAACGGTTAAAAATTTAAACTGGAAAATTAGTGAATTGCTGGAAGGAAGTCCATATAAAAACCGCTTTGAAAACGGTTTGTTTATGCACTCGTACCTAAGCCCTACCGACTACCACCGGCTGCATGCGCCAGTTGCCGGAAAAGTACTTGAAGCCCGGGTAATTCAAGGTCAGGTTTACCAAGAAGTTGAAGCCATGGAAGTGGCAAATTCCGACGGCAAACATCGCTTAAAAGCACAACGGATTTATGGTTCCATGGATGTAGCCGGCTATCAATTTGCCCAAACACGCGGATTAATTGTATTAGACACACCAATTGGTTTGGTTGCAGTTTTACCCATCGGCATGTCGCAGGTTGCCTCGGTTATTATAACGGCCGAGGTAGGAATAACGCTGCGAAAAGGTGAAGAATTGGCCTATTTTCAATTTGGCGGTTCTGATGTTATCGTGTTGTTTGAAAACTCCGCTAATGTGTCGTTTAATGCCCAGCCAACCGTTCATTACAAAATGGGAACCAAGATAGCACAAGCGTATCCGGTAATTTAAAGTCATAAGAAGTTTTTAACCACATAGACACATAGAATTTGTTTTCAATTTGTAGCCCTATTTTTTGTGCTTGCACAACTATGTTTCTCTTTTAATATTTTATACACTATAAAACCAGAGGTTTATACCGATTAATTAATGCTATGTGTCTATGTGGTTTAAATTTTTAAGTATTAAGGTTTGCAATTATTAAGTATTTCATGGTAAGGCTAAAACACAAAAGTAAAGAGTGGTTGGTGCGGTATTTTCCAGCAGAAATTGTTGGCACCATAACCGCCATTGGTGCAGCAAGCCTTGCACATTTGCTTTCAACCAATTACGTTTTAATAGCCTATATCGGGTCTTTGGGCGAGGCCATTGGTTTTTATTCGACCACCATTATTCAAAATGTAATTCGAGTCTATACTAAAAACAATAGGGCTAGACTAAGTTACCGCGACTATATCAAAATAAGCAAAGACATTCTGTTAGAGTTTGGCCCGGCGGGGCTTATAGACGGACTGCTGCTACGGCCCTTGTTTATGTATTTATTCCCCATCTTTTTAAAGAATTTCACCCTTGGTATTCTGGTAGGGAAAATAGCAGGAGATATTACTTTTTACATCTTGGTTATCGCAAGTTATGAGATCAGGAAAAAGTATAGAAAAATCGCAAGTTCATGATACCCAAAGGAAAACTACTAATTATTGGCGGACATGAAGACAAAGGCGCTGTGCCGGGTGAAAACCTTACCGTCCACAAAAAAAACATAAACAAATCGCATTTTGAAATACTTGGTTATTTAATACAGAAAATTCCACGAGCGCACCACGTAATCGAAATTATAGCAGCGGCCAGTGCCATACCTGAACAAATGGAAGAACTCTACATCAATTCCTACAAAAAAGAAGGGTTTACACATGTTGGGTTTATAAAAGTTGAAAACCGGAAAGACGCAGCTAGTAAAGAGGCGGTAAAAAAGATTAAGGGTGCTCATGCTGTTTTTTTCACCGGAGGTAATCAATCAAAATTAGTGGCCTTGTTAACAGAAACGCCATTACTGGCAGCTATTAAAACCAAATACAATGCCGATAAAAATTTCATCGTTGGCGGAACCAGTGCCGGGGCTATGGCCATGCCAAGTACAATTATATCGCATGGAATTATTGCCGAAGCATTGTTTGCTGGCGACTTAACAACGGAACCCGGCTTCAATTTAATAGATAAGGTTATTATTGACACACATTTTATAAAACGTGGTCGTTTTGCCCGTTTGGCGCATGCTGTAACCTTAAATCCCACCTGTATTGGACTTGGTTTGGGTGAAGATACCGCCCTACTGATTTCTGAAGGAACAAAAGCCAAGTGCATAGGTACCGGCATGGTGGTAATTATTGATGGCCGAAAAATAAAAAACAGTAATATCAATACAGCTAAAGGCACACAAGGCATTTATATTGAAAACCTTATCGTAAACATTTTAGTAGAAGGTAGCGAGTATGTCTTGCAGCCATAAGCTAACAGAGTGATTCTTTTTAGCCAAATTCTTGAAAACAAGTTGCATTGTGTGTGAAAAATGCAATACATAAACAAAGGGGTGTAACAATTTTACCACTCCCTTGACTCACCTTTGTGGTGTGCAAATGACTGGCACGTAACACAAAATGTAATGAAAAACATAGCCGAAATATTGGGTAACTGGAACGAGACCAAAAGCAAACTGAAGTTGAAATTTGCCCTACTTACTGATAGTGATTTATTGTTTGCCGAAGGTAAAAAAGAAGAAATGATGGGTAGACTAGAAATTAAACTAGGTAAAACCAAACAAGAGTTAAACCAACTTATTGCCAATTTATAATACCAATTAACTATTACATAAAAACGAAAAACATGGGAAATCTTCTTTATACCGTAGCGGTAGTGTTAGTTATTCTTTGGGCCATAGGGTTTTTAGGATACAATGCCGGCGGCATCATTCATATTCTTTTGGTAATTGCCATTATTGCCGTAATTCTGCGCTTAATTCGGGGTAAAAGCATAGTTTAGTTAGATTCACTGGAAGGCCACGATTCCCGGTTTACCCACTTCAAAGTCTTTAAATCGGAAATCGGTGGTTTTATATGAATTCATTTTAAACACATCCGGGCCTAGACCAGGAATAATGGGGTAAAACGCAATTGAAATCTGAAAAGTATTAAATACCAGATTGGGATTCTTTATTAATACCCCGAAACCGAATTGCGAATACACTCGGCTGTGTTTAAGGCCTAAAAGCGCATCGCCCAACATGCCCATAGAATATATGAAATATGGGCCAAAACGAAAGCCAAAAACATTCCATGGCGCATACGATTGTGTTTGAAACGTAAACATAATACGTGTTGAGCCCTCCAAACCTGAACTATTAAATCCATCTAAACCGTACCCATCGTTCAACGATAAATTGACAGCGGAAACTTTATTCACGCTGGTAATAAGCTGTGGTTTTACGAATTGGCGAAATTTCCATTTACCAATCTCAAATAAATCGGTAAAATAGATTACCCCTGCCGAGAAAACGCCTTGTTCGGCAATGCCTTGTCTAAAAAAAGTACCGTACTCGTAGTTGGCACTAAAATATCCCCAGCGGTAAAAATTTCCTACAGAAAAACGGGCACCAATGTAGTACCTGCCAACTCTGGCTTTTTCCTGGTATCCGGCTGTTAAACCATAAACCTTTCCAATTGGTACATCTTCAGTTATGCCGTAATTAAACACAAACTTTTCTTGTATATATTTTCGGGTAGATAGGCCAATACCAAGCAAGTAAAAATCTTCGCTAGCAAATCCTTGTGGAACACCAATCATCGCGGGTGGTTTTTGCAAATAGCGAACCCGTAAAAACCGTCCAGCAGTAATAAAGTTGGTGGTCCTGATGTTTTCTGAATTCCCTTTAAACAACTGAGTCGCGTGTCCAGCCCAATAATCGTGTGTATTGGCCTTAAAATTTTGATTAAGGTATTGGTTGCTTTCTAAAAGTATAGAGTCTTGTTTGAATTGTTGGGTGTAACTAATACCTGCAGCCCACTTGGCAAATGGAGAAAAGAATGGACGATTGAGTGAAAAACTGCGCATATAGTTACCATACTCGTCGGTACCATAGTGCAAAGAAGAGTTGATAAAAGTATTCCGAATGTTTGGTATGTGGTAATTGGCGTTATACGCATATTTTTGGATACTGTGCAACCATACAAATCCGTTTTGTGATTCGTGACCGGTGCCTAAAAAGTTTTTATCGTTTAAGTTAAATGTAAGTCGCGTTGGCGAAACTGCGGCCCTGGCAGTAATACTCCATTTGTCAAGCTCCCGAATGTAAACATCAACCGAGTCGGAGTTTTTACTTGTAGCAACCGTATAAAAAGACACCTCGCGAACATAGCCCTGAGCGCGGATCAACCGCTCTGATTCCTTTACCAGCAAAGAGTCGAAAGCTTCGTTTTTCTTAAATAACAATAGGTTTTTGATAGTAAGTTGCCGCGATTTTAAATGCAAATGATTACCTGCACGATTAAAGTAGTTTTGTGGCACTTGTAAAGTATCGCTAACCGAGTAGCCAAAAGGATCTAAGGTTTGTATATAAATGTTTCTAATTATTTTCCCCTCGAACGACTTGTAGGGTTTTTGAATACTTTTTTTAGGTCTGGGGTTTTTTATAACACTGGTTAAATTGGTATTAAAAATCAGGCGGTAAACAAGGCGAGTGAACTTACTTTTTTTAGCATAAAGCTCAATACCGGTATAAAGTTTGGTGGTGTCTTTTCTATCAGCAGGGTCTTGCCCAAAAGCCAAGACCGTTGTTAAAAGCAGAAAGAGGAATAAGCCGGTTTTTATCTGCATTTTAATCCTTCCATTTATAGCCTTAACCCAATTCTACCCAACGACGTACTATTCCTTCCCACTATTCTTCTTTGCCTTCTCTTCGGTAGCAATTCTTTTCCTTTCGGCAGCTTTTTCTTTTTTATTAAAGTATCCTTTTAGCAAGAAATTATGTTTTACCGCCTCCATGTTTTCATCTAATCCTTTGCTTCCTTTCTTAATGTTTAACATGGTCTGATTTAAATTCTCGGCAATAGTAGAATCCTGAATTAATCGTCCCAAGGTACCTTTACCGCTGTTAATTTTGGCTGTAATCTCGGCCAATTCGTGCGAAATAATTTCGGCATTACTGGCGGTTACTTGCAAGCTGGTAATTATTGCATCGGTTTCTACCGGCTCGGCTGATGCCAGCCGCTCCCCATCTTTTACTACCGGTGCGTTGGTACTTCCTTGGGTAATTATCAGCAGCCTATCACCAATTAAACCTTCTGAGCCAATGGCCACTTCACAATCGGTTTTAATAAACTGGCGTATTTCTTTTCTTACCATCATGTCAACCTGAACGGTAGAATCGTTGATAATTCTGATTTTATCTACCGTGCCAACATTAATACCCGAAAAGCGAATATTATTGCCCACTTGCAGTCCACTAACATTATAAAATGTAGACGTAATTTTAAACACTGGGTTAAACAAATTCTTTTGTTTACCAATGATAAAAATACCCAACACAAAGAGTGTTAATCCGCCAACGACAAAAAGGCCTAATCTTATTTTAAATGATTGCGAATGTGAATCCATGACAAATTATTGTATTAAAAATGGTTAGTCGAAAAAAGAGGCTATGGTTGGGTCGGCAGATTTTGTAAACTCTTTTGCTTTGCCTTCCTTGTAAACCATACCATCTTCGAGCATTATTATTCTATTTGCAGTATGTAAAGCACACTTTATATCGTGTGTAATAATTATTGATGCTGTTTTATACTTTTTTTGAACTTCAATAATTAGCTCACTTATTTCGGATGAGGTTACTGGGTCTAGCCCCGTAGTTGGTTCATCGTACAACATAATAACCGGATCTACCACCAGCGTTCGCGCCAAACTTATTCGCTTCCGCATTCCACCAGAGAGTTGTGACGGCATTTTGTGCAGTGCATCGGCCAAACCCACGTTTTCTAATGTTTCAAGCACCTTGTCAGTAATTTGTTTTTCGCTTAGGTCCTTTTTAATTCTGCGTAGCGGAAACTCTAGGTTTTCTCTAACTGTCATAGAATCGTAAAGCGCACCACTTTGAAAAAGGAAACCAATTTTTTGCCTCAACTCATCCAATTCATTTCGGCGAATTCCTTGTACATTTTTACCAAATACATTAATAATTCCGGCATCGGCCGCCATTAAACCAACGATACATTTTATAAGCACCGATTTGCCCGACCCCGATTTACCAAGCACTACCAAATTTTCGCCATTAAACAACTGTAGCGAAATATCGCGCAGCACAACCTGACCACCGAATGACTTTTGCAGATGACTAATTTCAACAACTGCATCGGTAGTCGGTTTTATTGGCTCGTCAACCTTGTCGACTGTTTCTTTTAATGTGCTCATCCTATAAACATATCGGTAATTTGTACGGCAACCATATCGACAATTATGACCAGCAGCGATGCAATTACCACGGCCGAGTTGGCAGCTATACCAACACTCTCGGTTCCGCGACCTGCATTATATCCTTTATAGCAACCAACCAAGCCAATTACCAAACCGAAAAAGAACGATTTAGCCACCGCAGGTAAAAAATCGATAAAGCCAACATTGCTAAAAGCTTCCGAAAAATACAACACGAGTGTAACATCGCCTTTTATATTGGCACCAGCCCAACCGCCTATTATGCCCATGGCATCAGCATAAAGTATAAGCAGCGGAACCATAAGTGTAGCTGCAAACACACGCGTAACCACCAAAAAACGAATGGGATTGGTTGACGAAACCTCCATGGCTTCAATTTGCTCGGTAACCTTCATCGAGCCCAATTCGGCACCCATGCCCGAGCCTATTTTGCCGGCACAAAGCAAAGCAGTAATTACGGGAGCCATTTCGCGAATAAGCGATTCGGTAACCATGTTGGGTAGTAAAGAAACTGCACCAAAATCGACCAGCACCGGTCGCGACTGAATGGTTAATACCAAGCCCATTATAGCCCCAGTAATAGAAATAAGGCCCACCGATTTGTAGCCCATTTGAAAACACTGTTTCAAAAACTCCTTGAATTCAAAATGGCGCGAAAAGCTTTCTTTTACAACACGAGTGACAAACATGGTTACATCGGCAGCATCGGTGAAAAAGTTACTTACCTCCTCTTTTTTGGCCAAAGTGTTTTCGCTAATCTTTATTAACCGCTCTTTGGCGTTCGCAATGTTGGGAATTACCTTAAGCACTGAACCTATATTTTTCATTTCCTGAAATGCCTTTTCTAACCTGTTAGTACCAATTATTGCCCATTACCAGTAATAAATGTAGCCATATTTTGTTTCGTAAATTTAAAGTATGTGATAACAAAGCGGCTTACATAAACTTGCTTAAAATTTACATATTTCTCAGATTAAACTACACATTAACAGCGAGATGAACTGGTTTCAAAACATGACAAATGTGTAATTTTTACAAAGCAATATGTAATGTCTGTCGTTTTATTAAACTTCACCTTTGTTGGGTAAGGTTTTACCACAATGCAATGGAAAACTACAACCAACTAAGTATGGAAAACAAATATGCAGCAGGTCAGATGGTATATGCCAAATCCGACCCATCACGTAAACTAATAATTAGACGATATGTTGACAGAATTTATTATTGCACGAACCAAAAAGACCCCTCTGCTTCAGACTTGGTTTATTTTGAAAGGGAGCTTACCAACGATTCACAATTTACGGAAAGTCACTAGGCGATTGAGCCGTATTGAGCAACTTGCCGTTTAGTTTTATTAATGGCGGTTTTCTCTCCATTCGTCACTTCCGCCTTTAGCAACCATGCAAAAGATATACTGCTGTTTGGCAAAAGGCTTAAGACATGTGAGCCATATTTCCCAATGCAAAGCAGCAATTATCGATTCGAAATGGTAATTTCTTGAAAGGATTAACGGCTTACAACTCAACGTATTATTTTCAGGCAGACTACCACAAACAAGGCATTGAGCTAAAAACCACAAAAAGATGAGGTTATTTTACCTAGTTTGTCATTGTTTTGCTGCAATTAAACGAAGCCTCGTCCTCGGTGCGCCAAAGTGAAGAACTCACCCTATAAGCTAATGGTTAGGTAACAGCGGCCTTTAAATTTTTGCTTGGAAGTAAAATCTCTTTTAAATTCCTAAACAAATCGCAAAAATTTGCAGCCGCCCATAGGTTCTTCACGGGATACAAAGGATAATGCTTTTTAAATTCCTTGCGCTTACCGAGGACAAATTTTTACTCCACTTTTTTGAAAAAAGTGGAAACAAAAAAAGATGTTTTCTCAATATTTTTTGTCGCCTTACTTTTTTTCTTGACAAAAAAAGTAACCAAAAAGTCAAGGCTGCACCCGCTTTGGCTTGTTTTTCAGCAGGGAAGAACAATCGCCAGCCAAGCGATATAGTGATTAACTCGTTGTACAAACCAATAAGACGAACCACAAAGTTACTTTCAATGGTGTTTATAGCGTGGTGCCTGACGAGTTGGTTCCTAGGCAATGGATCTTACCAGTTCTTCTCTGGAAAAACTGCACCAACCGGCTGAGGCCGTCCGGCTTTA
>CAYMJL010000040.1:0-16669 GCA_964390915.1 uncultured Flavobacteriales bacterium | reverse complement strand
AATACGCGTATTGCTTACCTCCCAATTGTCACGGTCGTTTTCCAGCTGGTACAAAAAGTCCAAATCGGTTGGCTCTACCGCCCTTAAGGTAATGTTTAGCTTAGTCAAAAGCGGGACGTTTAGTTAACCTCAATATTTCCACTATAAACAAAACATGTTGGTCCATTCAATACCACATTTTTATAACCAAGGTGGTAACTTTCCATATTTACGGTTAAGTCGCCACCCTTCGTGGTTATGGTTACTTCGCCTATTTTCAGATTGTATTTTTTGTGCATGGCCAAAGCCACTGCAACCACTCCGGTTCCGCACGACAGGGTTTCATCCTCTACCCCCCGTTCATAGGTGCGCACCGCAAAATGGTTTTCGCTAATTCGGTGAGCAAAATTTACGTTGGTTCCACCCGGCTTAAATTCATCGTCATAACGAATCAATTTACCTTGCTCATACACCGGAAAACTGTCTAAATCATTCACTTCCAACACCACGTGCGGAGAACCCGTATTCAAGAAAAAGCCATCACGAAAAGTAGTTATCCCCTCAACATCCTTCATTCTTAAGGCCACTTTGCCATCCGGGTCAATAGTGGCCGAATGCATACCATCGATGGCCAGGAACTCCGTTTTATCGGTGCAAACACCCAAAAATCGGGCAAAAGCCACGGCACATCGGCTTCCGTTTCCACAAAAACTTTTGCTGCCGTCGGGGTTATAAAATTCCAGGTAAAAATCGGCCAGTGGCGATGAAGTGGGCTGAATTAACATTAAACCATCGCTACCAATGCCAAACTTACGGTTGCACATTTTGCTTATCGTTTCTTCAGCCAACACCAACGTGCCTTGCCGATTATCGATTAAAATGAAATCGTTTCCGGTACCTTGGTACTTATAAAAGCTAATGTTGTTCATTTAATTGCTCAATAATTTGAATGGACGCTTAATTTCTTAAACGCATAGAAACATAGTTTTAGAATTAATTATTAAAAATCAACCCTATGCATCTATGCGTTTAATTTTTTCAAGTGTCGAAGCCTGCAATTACAAATTGTAACTGAAAGGGTAACAAATATAGGCTTTTTGAAGATTTTCGCTTAACAATTATTAACTGGATGAACAGCAGGAACAATGCCCATCGTCGTTTAATTTTGAAACTGAAAAAAAATGAATTTCACTATGAAAAGGACTTTAAGCACCATTTTAGCCGGAACCCTGGGTGGCGTCATTGCCTTTGCCGCTTTTAATTATGTGGGTTCCAAGCAAACATCATTTACCGACAACAAAGCCCCCGTGCGTTTTGTGAGCATGCCCACCGACGACAGCGGAACGCTTACCAATTTCGAGCTGGCTGCCGAAAAATCGATAAACGCGGTGGTACACGTTCGTACCGAGAGTTTTCAGCAAGGTTATACCGACCCTTGGGCTTATTTTTTTGGCGGTGCTCCGCAAAACATTCCCAGCCAAGCCTCCGGTTCGGGGGTTATTGTTTCTGACGACGGTTTTATTGTAACCAACAACCACGTGGTGGCCAATGCCAACAAAGTGCAAATTAAACTGAACAACAACGAACTTTACGATGCCGAAGTAATTGGCACCGATCCATCGAGCGATTTGGCTTTACTTAAAATTGACACCAAAAACCTACCCTACCTGCCCTACGGCAATTCCGACAAGGTAAAAGTTGGCCAATGGGTACTTGCCGTGGGCAATCCATTTAACCTTACTTCTACCGTTACCGCGGGTATTGTTAGTGCCAAAGGCCGGAACATTCATTTGCTGGAAGGCGACCCAAATACACAAGCCTTGCCCATCGAAAGTTTTATTCAGACCGATGCCGCTGTAAACCCCGGAAATAGCGGAGGAGCCTTGGTTGGTGCCAATGGCGAATTACTGGGCATAAACACGGCCATTGCCTCAACTACCGGAAGTTATGCCGGCTACTCGTTTGCTATACCGGTAAACCTGGTTAAAAAGGTGGTAAACGATTTGTTTGAGTTTGGCAAAGTGCAGCGTGCGTTTATTGGCGTAAGCATTGTCGATTTGAACAAGGATTTGGTAACCAACCTGGAGCTGCCCAATTACCATGGTGTTTACGTAAAAGATGTTACACAAAACGGGGCCGCCGATAAAGCCGGTGTGCAAGCCGAAGACGTGATAACCCGCGTGGGCGATGTGGCTGTGCACAACACTACCGAACTATTGGAGCAAGTGGGCAAATACCGCCCTGGGGATAAAGTTGAACTGGGCTTAATTCGAAACAAGAAAACCCACCAGCTTTCGCTAACCCTGCAAAACCAACAAGGCAACACCGCCTTAAAAAGCCGCGAGGAAGAAAAACGCGAAGAGCTCACTGCACTGGGTGCCGAATTTGCAGCCGCCACACCCGACGAACTGGCACGACTGGGCTTAAAAGGTGGCGTAAAAGTTAAAGCCCTAAGCAAGGGAAAACTCACCGAAATAGGCATTAAACCCGGTTTTATCATTACCCGAATTGGTCAAGACAAAGTAAGCCAGCCGCAAGAAATTCAAAGTCTGCTCAGCAAAAAGCAAGGAACACTACTTATTGAGGGCTACTACCCCAACGGCATGAAAGCTTATTATGGAATAGGGTCTTAGTTTTAAAACCATTTAGCCAATAAGTAAATAAGCCAGTGTGGAAAGCCCGCTGGCTTATTTTTTTACAATGCGGGCTACTCTTACTTCACCCCTATCCTTTAATTTTAGTAGGTAGGTTCCTGCTGCCAATTCTTGAAGACTCAATGTGTTAACATTTGCCTGAACAGGTCCGGTTCGAATAGATCTACCAGAAAGGTCCATAAGTTCATAATTACCATCACCCCTGCCAGTAAATGAAATATTCGATTCGGTAGGATTGGGCGTAACGACCATAGTTTTATTAACGAACTCATCAATTCCGGTTGGATTTCCCAAGTACAAAACCTCCATGTAAGGCCGAGAACCATTATACCCTAGAAAATCTGCTAACTTTTGATATGATTTTTCCGCAGGATTATATGAAAATAATTCTCCGGATGGGTTTTGCTGCCCATTGTAGGCTACACCGTATAATAACCGACCATCGGTTGTCAAACCGTCTTGTGGAGCAACCTCATGAAACGGGAAATAATAGATATCTTCAAAGTTCTGTGTAATAGGGTTAAACTCAAATATTCTTCCCTCGGTATAATTCGAAGTAGTTGCAGTTCCATAAAGTTTTCCATTAACAACAGTTAGTTGTGGACTAATTGGAGTTCCTCCCGAATTGTAAAAATGATGATGTACACTAAACGAACTGTCCCGAAGACTCCACGAGAAAAGCGTACCATATCCTCCATTATTACCAACTCCACCAACAGACATTAAACCATAAAGCACCGAATCAAGGTAAACCATCCCACCAAGCGGATAATACCCTTGCTGCCCACCAATAATATCATATAATTTTATTATGGTGTTAGTTGTTTGATTCCATGCAAAAATTACTCCGCTATTATATTCACCACCCTGTGATGAAATATTATAGAGCCAATCACCATTTGAACAGAATTTACCCGAAATATTAGAACCCGTAATCTGATAATCTAGTTCTTTTAAAACCACAACTGAATCGATTTGAAAATCGTATGCCCCAATAGCTCCAATTCCGTGAACTCCTCCAGATCTTGAAGTCCCATACAACTTTCCATCATCCCGTAAAATTAAATTGTTGATATCATCAATACCTGATTTAAATTTATATCGAGTACTATAGCTTTCGGAAACAGGATCCCACTCCACAATTCCTAGCCCATTTTTACTATAAAATTTACCGTTAATCTCGATAAGTTTTTCAATTGGCCCTCCACCTTCTTCAGAATAGCCGAAGCTTATTTTACGAATAGTCGTATCTATTTCCATATCCCATTCATAAATACTTCCAGTACCTGGAATACCATTTTGGTCATCCAACCAATACAATTTCCCATTGTCAAACAAAAATTCCTGTGTCTTATTAATTGGGTTTGGATAATCACCTAATTCGCTATAAGTATTTTCTAGAGGATCCCATTCAAAAAATTTTGCCCCATTTTGCCCAATAAACTTTTCATTAACCAAAACAATGGGCCTTAAGCCGGAGGATTGAAACTCGTGCTTTGTCACTATGGTTGCAGACTGCGGATTCCACTCAAAAATATTTGACCCATTAAGACCGGCTCCTTTTCGGGTTGTTCCATATAGACGGTCGTTCCATACTTGTAGCTTATGAAAAATATAATATCCTGTGGTATTATTTAAGTCAACTAACTTAGTATAGGTAATGGTCTCTGGGTTGTATTCAAACAATACGCCAAGGGAATCTGTCCCTCCTGCAGTTGTGCTTCCGTACAATTTATTATTAAGTACAGTAAGACCTGAAAATGGGTTTGCACCATCCAGGTATGAAAACTCATGCCGGTTATTTAAAGATAGGGTAACTGGATTTACCTCAATAATGGTACCATATCCCGCACCACCGGTTCTTGTAGTACCAAATAATTTGTCATGATAGATACAAAGGGATCCATGGGGTTCTGCACCTTCGTAATTTTCACTTAAGCTTACTTTTCTAAATTCTAAGTTATTCGGGTTAAAGCGAAAAACTGTGCCGGCACCATAAGAACCTCCCTTCCTCGTCATTCCATAAAGCAAGTTGTTGTACACAACCAATGTGCCCACTGGATTTGAGGCATCCGTGTCTCCAAAATCAAGTAGTATACGGTAATCATTGGTAACAGGGTTCCACTCAAACAAAATACCATTTCCGGCAGGCGTTTCAGCATCAAAAACTACACAACCCTCATAGGTAACACCATAATATAATCCATTCGCATGCTTCACCATTCCATTGGTAAATGGCTCCCCTCCTGGATAAGATAATTTGAAATGTTTCTCAGCTTGAATTTGCTGGGTAGAACTACTGTATTTATAGATTACTCCACGATTGTAATCTCCCCCTCCTGCCGCACCCCACAACTCAAAAGTCTGAGTTCTAGCGATATAAAAACTTACAAAAAAAGCAAAGAAAAATAATTGTTTCATAAAATGATAGGTTTTGGCTTCTTAACTCGTTTTGTCTGCAAAATAGTATTCGAACTCAAAAATTATTTTCACTGTCAACTATTTGCCAAAGATCAAAGTACAACTGTTAGAAACCCGCATCAAAGTTTATGAGGCGTTAGAATGGCACCATTATTTTAACGATTAATTTAAACCAACAATAAAATTAAGCAGAGAAATACTTTTTGTAAAACTCACGGTATTGCTGGATTCATAGTACACTTGCTCTTCAGAATTAAAATAATCCCGTTTGGCATAGCGTTTCGCTCCGGCAACCAAAACCTGCCTCCGGCCGAAACCAAGCCCTTTGATATAGTTCAGAATTGACTTGCTTTTATGGCCAGCAGGCAAGTTAAACCGACCGGAGCGTGACACTGCGGTCAACGGGGTGTCCTCCAGCGACAAACTTGGAGATTATGCCAATACTACTTGCTTAATAAATCCAGAAGCTTCTTTGGGTCTTGACGATTATCCCAAAATGCATTGATAATTATTCTGTCAATCTGTATCTGATAGTAAATGCTAAAATTACCCAATGCGGCCTCTCGTGTTTCAGGATATTCGGCCGCTTTACAACCTTCTGGATAAACCACCACCAAATCTAAACGCTCCTTTATCAAGCCGATTAGCTTTTCAGCATATTTGGTAGATCCGTTGCGAATAGTCCAATACTTTAAGATTTCCCTACGCTGCTTAACTGTAGTTTCGGTCCAGACTACAAACCTTTTAGCCATTTCAAATCGGCCTTATCAAGTTCTTCTTGAGAAATAACCCTGTTGTTTGCTATATCACTATCGCTCAGTTTTAACATTAATACCTGCTCTGCCGATAGTTTTACCACATCAGTGTCTACCGAGCTTTTCTCGACCAGTTGATGTAAAGCCGATAGATAATCCTGGTTAGATATCGTTAAAAGCTTATCGATTATACTATTCCTTATGTTATCCGCAGCGGTCATATTAAAATCCTTTCCTACAAAGGTTGCATTTTCTTAAGAATCCGCCAAAAAAATGCCAGTACCCCGTTTGTCGTATCGTCTCGCTACGACAACTTAATCCAGCCTCCGACCGAAACCAAACCAGTTGATTTTGAACGGAAAGCTATTTCTTATATGGCCTGAGGCCTGCTTCAACCGACCATAGCGAGACGGTCAACGGAGCACCAAACTGTTTGCCAACGCAAATGCACTTAGAGAGTAATGCCGTTAAAAGTTGCGCGCCACCCTCCCCCATTAGCCTTATGCGCATCTCAATTGTTAGTTGTCTATTATAACTAATTTGTCAGTTGCAATAGTTTGGTTGTCCTGAGTCAATTGAAAGTAGTATAATCCGATAGGTAGGTTGTCGCGATTAATGGCAACAGTCTTCCCGCCAATATTATTTATTTGTCTTACTTGTTGTCCCAGTGAATTGTAAAGTGACAAGGTTGCTTCTTTCAAAACTTTGTTGGACTGCAAAATAGACCGAGTGGAAAATGGGTTAGGATAAGTGAAAATAGTTTGGCTATTTTGAACCTGTTCGATTGAGGTAGAATATAAATTACATGCATATTCCTCCACCGTTAATGTACTATCGGCAACGTCTTTTATTTTAATCCAGCCAAACAATGTATCATTGGGTACAAAAACTTTAACTCCTAGATATCCAAAATTTGTAAGTGCAGCCCCGTTACAACTATATCCACAACCATTAGGTATATCAGCAGCCCTCCTGGCATATGCTAAATATGCTGTTGAGTCTATCCAAGTGTTGTCATTATTGATTGAATCGCCAGTCGAATATAATCTGGCCATTGGTAACTGGTAAAGAAAGCTGGGTGGTGGACAGTTTGCAAAACAGGAATCAAAACCACTTATTGAAATCTGATTGTTATTCATTGGCTTTATTGTGCAATTAACGTACCTGTGCCAACCACCGCCATCGTCACTTTCCGCCATAATTTTAAGGTCCAAAATATGGTCGTTGTTGATATCTATCATAAATGAGTCAACATTATAACTTGGAAATGTTACTACTGGGGCATAAATAATTTTATCGGGACTTGAATCGTAAAAATAATCTGAAGAGCGGTGAAATCCGGCTACGATAAATTGTCCAAAAAGGTTTATTGAGCAGAGTAGAAACAGGGATAAAATAGATTTTGTTTTCATCGACTATCTTGTCTTAGTATGGTTTTGTATGTATTTGGTTTGCTGATATCTACTCGATTTTCATTTCGTTTATATTCCGTGAGGTGCCTATTGACTATATCAAACGTGTAGTTGATGGTAAAAAGCATGCTATTAAAGCCGCATAGAAATAACATTGGAAAGGGCAAGGGTTTACGCTTGGCATACCGAGGAAGGTAAGAATGGGGGTTAAAAAATTACTAGGATGAAGGTAAAATAATTTTGTTTTATGCAGCCAGGTGGTTAAAAAAAGATGCTTCCTTCGTCAGCATGACAATACAAGGCCTTGCTTTCAAAAAACCAACGGCCTTAACTTGTATTTAACATTAGCAAGCCCTACTTTTGCGCCACAAAAAAAATCGTTATCTAATTTTCTATAAATGAGTACTGCAACAAAGGCTGTTTTCGATTCGCAATTAGAAAAATATGTAAGCCAGGAGCGCGCTGCTGTTGATTTAGTGGCTTCTATTGGTCACCTGATGTATGGCAAAAACATTGAGTTGGTTCTTTTCCGCAACCATCTTGTAGACGTTACCGTTCCCGAGGTACTTAACCTGCACAACTACGCCAAAGACGTGGTGAAAAAGGACATCGATGTATTTACCAGTGCAGAACTTGCCAAGCTTTTGTTAGACATGGACTTGGCTCCATCGAAAATTGACATTGGTCGTCTTTCGGCCGAATGGATGGCCGAGAAAAGCAATTTCGCTTCGCAAACCGATTTTTTAGCCAACAAACTTTCTGGCTACGCTACTGCCCCCGAAAACGAAATGATTCCACGCGATGTGGTATTGTACGGTTTTGGTCGTATTGGTCGTTTGGCTGCCCGCGAACTAATTAAACAAGCCGGAAAAGGTCAGCAATTGCGCCTTAGAGCAATTGTAACCCGCGGAAACTCGGATAAAGACATTATTAAACGTGCTTCGTTATTGCGTTTAGACTCGGTTCACGGCCCATTTGCCGGTACCATTATTGAAGATGTAGAGGGCAAAGCGCTTATCATCAACGGACAAATTGTTCACATGATTGATGCCGCCAACCCCGAAGATGTTGACTATACAGCTTACGGCATTGCCGATGCATTGCTAATTGACAACACTGGTGTATTTAAAGACCGTGCTGCACTTAGCCGTCACCTTAAATCGAAAGGCGTAAACAAAGTGTTGCTTACCGCGCCAGGCAAAGAGATTCCGAACATTGTTTATGGTGTAAACCACAAAACTTTAGATTTAGAAACTGAAACTATCTACTCGGCTGCATCGTGTACCACCAACGCCATTGTTCCGGTATTGAAGGTAATTAACGATTACTTTGGTTTGGAAAAAGGCCACATCGAAACGGTACACGCCTATACCAACGACCAAAACTTGTTGGACAACATGCACAAAAGCTCGCGCAGAGGTCGTTCGGCAGCCATTAACATGGTTATTACCGAAACCGGTGCTGGTAGTGCGGTTACCAAATGTATTCCCGAGCTTAAAGACAAACTTACTGCCAACGCGGTACGTGTACCAACACCAAACGGATCGTTGGCTATTTTAAGTTTGCAATTGAACAAGACCACCAGTTTAGATGAAGTTAACGAAGTGTTGCGCAAAGCGGCTTTAGAAGGCGACTTGGTTAACCAAATTAAGTATTCGGTTGATGTTGAATTGGTATCGTCAGATATTATTGGCAATAGCTGCTGCTCGGTTTTCGACAGTCCGGCTACCATCGTTTCTCCCGATAAAAAGAGTGCCGTGCTTTATGTTTGGTACGACAACGAATTTGGTTACACCAAGCAAGTAATTCGCTTGGCCAAATACATTGCCAAAGTTCGCAGAATGAACTACTATTGATTTTTAGCTTTTGCTTTAAATACAAAACGGCTACCTAATGGGTGGCCGTTTTTGGTTTTAATGCTAAAAATAGAATCAAGAAGCAATGCTAATGTGTTGATTTTTAACTGAAATATGAAAGCTGATTTTTGCTTGCAATGCCCCAAATACCCTCAAAATAGTATCAATTGTAACATTGGTGGCACGATTTTCAAGCTTTGATATTTGAGCCTTCTGCACACCAATAAGTTTACCTAACTGCTCTTGCGTTAAGTTTCGTTCTAAGCGCACTTGCTTAATCATATCACCAAGTAATTCTAGTTGCAATTCTTGCTCATACTTATCGCGGTTCGCCGTTCCTTGAACCCCAATAAACTCATCTTTAATTTCATCAATGGTGTAGAGTTTCATTTTCTTTGATTTTAATCGTATGATCAATTTTTAGACAGAAAGTATTTCGTCCTAAGAACCTCGGCCTTCCCTATTTCTTTTATTGGTGTTTTGTCAGTTTTCTTAATAATACCATGTGTTGCAATAACCAAGGTTTTTATTTTATCCGTTTTATCCCAGAAAGCAAAAAGGCGGTAATGGGTCTTATTATAAAACGTTCTAAACTCCCAAATCTCGCCACCCAATTTCTTAAATAGTTCAGGGTCACTTTTCCATTTCGCTTTGTCAATATCGTAAATTATCTTGTCTCTTGCTTTAACATCAAGGCTCGCAAAAAACGAGCGAACCTCCTCCATAAAAAGAACATCAAATTTCGGAATCATAAAAACAAGGTTTCCATACAAAGATACAATTGAATTCTATTGTAAAATGTTATGAGAACGAAAACAATGTTAATGCATTGATAATCAAAATAAAAAAGTCAGGATTCAACTTTTATCAAATTGCTATAGACAGCAATCATTTCCTTAACCAACCCTTGCCTGTCGTATTTATTTTGGGCAAAAGCCAAAGCTTTCTGGCTAGATTCAACACGTAAATCTTCGTTCATTAAAAACTCTAGGATGCGCGTGGCCAACTCCTGTGGATGATGTGGTGAAACCAACACGCCAGCCGAGCCAACGGTTTCGGGCAAGCAGCTTACGTTACTAGTAATTACCGGCGTTCCTGAAAGCATAGCTTCTACCAGCGGTATACCAAAACCCTCGTAAATAGACGGATAGATAAATATTTTGGCCAATTGATAAAGCGCCTGTAAATCGGTATTGTCGCTCAACTTGGTAAGCCAAATTACCCGATTGACCAACCCTTCTTGCTGTAAAAAGTGCTTTACCTTGTTTAAGTAGGCTCCACCAGAGCCAACAACCACCAGCGGAATGTCCGTTTTTCCCTTTAGTTCTTTTAAGGCCTTGGCAATGAGCAACAGGTTTTTCCGCTCAATAACCGAACCCACATAAAGTAAAAACTCGGGGGGTAATTGCAGGCGATTCCTCACCGATTCCAGCTGTTCAGCAGTTTGTTGAGTATAAAACAAGGGGTGACAACTTTGATAAATCACCTTTATTTTTTCTTCAGGAATGCCGTAGTACCTAATAATGTCTTGCTTGGTGCATTCGCTGATGGCTACCACCACATCGGCCTTTTTGCAAGCGTATTTAAACTTGGTGTCGTAAATAAGCCTATCGACTAGTTTGTAGGTTTCGGGATAAACTTTGAAGATTAAATCGTGAATGGTAACGACTTTTTTTGCTCGGCTTTTGCCAAACGGAATTTCGTGGCTAAGTCCATGATAAATCTCAATTTTATCGCGGTTCAATTGCTTGTTTATACCGAAGGATCGCCAAAGTGATTTGATGCTTCCATCGGGCGGAAAACAAATTTTAAAACCTGAGTTGGCCAATATTGCAGCTGTTTCAGTATTTTGCCGTACCGCCGGGGTGTACAAATAATAATCGTTTGCAGAATGGTACTCGGCCAAATTCAACAACAAGTTACGGCTGTAATTTCCCAGACCGGTAAAGTTGTTAAACAGACGTTTGGCATCGAAACCTATTCTCATTAGCTATTTAAATCCTTGCAACATTAAAAAATTAAACCACATAGACTCATAGAATTATTGGTTAAAAGTTGGCTAAAACCTAGACTGAAACTAAAGGCCAACATAGTATATCATCAATATGGTAATTCTCAAATATTCAATTGAATTACTACGTGTTTAAAAACTTGCTTTCGCCTTAAAATTTGTATTTATCCTTCCACCGGGCAGCTAAAAACTGCTTGAGCTCTTCTTCGCGTTTGTTGTCACCAAATTGCACCAGGCTACTTCCTTCCAAGCTTTCGGGCAAAAACTCCTGAAAGGCAAAATTTCCCGGGTAATCATGGCTGTATTCGTATTCCTTTCCGTAATTCAAGTCCTTCATCAATTTGGTAGGCGCATTGCGCAAATGTAAAGGCACCGGGGCATTGCCCGTTTGTTTTACCAAAGCCATGGCTTTATTTATGGCTAAATAACTAGCGTTGCTTTTGGCCGACGAAGCCAGGTAAATGGCACATTGCGATAAAATAATCCGCGCTTCGGGCATCCCTATAATATTGATGGCCTGGAAAGTATTATTGGCCAGCAACAAGGCATTTGGATTGGCATTTCCAATGTCCTCGCTAGCTAAAATAAGCATACGGCGGGCAATAAATTTGGGATCTTCTCCCCCTTCCAGCATCCGCGCCAACCAGTAAACCGCAGCATTGGGGTCGCTACCCCGCATCGATTTTATAAAAGCCGAAACAATGTCGTAATGCTGCTCGCCATCCTTATCGTATTGCAACAGGTTGTTTTGCAAGGTTTCGGCTACCAATTGGTTGGTTATCACCAACTTTTTCGCCCCAACGGAACTACTAGCAACCATTTCTAGGGCATTGAGCAGTTTGCGGGCATCACCACCCGAAAAGCGCATCAACGCTTCAGTTTCGGTTATTTCAATGTTTTGCTTTCGCAGAATCTCGTCTTCCTTCAGGGCTTTCTGCAACAAGCTTTCCAAGTCTTCTTTGCTGTGGTCTTTTAATACATAAACCTGACAGCGCGAAAGCAAAGCCGAAATTACTTCGAACGACGGGTTTTCGGTGGTTGCACCAATTAGCGTAATCCAACCGCGTTCCACCGCTGCTAATAAGCTGTCCTGTTGCGATTTACTGAATCGGTGAATCTCGTCAATAAAAAGCAACGGTGCAGCTGCGCCCGGTAATGCCGGTTTTTTGGCCTGCTCTATTACCTCGCGAATATCTTTTACGCCACTATTAATGGCACTTAGCACGTGAAACGGCCGTTTTAACTCGGTAGCCAAAATAAAAGCCAAGGTAGTTTTACCAACACCCGGCGGCCCCCACAAAATAATGGAGGGCAACATGCCACTGGCAATAAACTTGCGAAAAGCCCCATCTGGCCCCACCAAATGCTGTTGACCAACATAGTCATCGAGATTTTTAGGCCGTAACCTTTCTGCCAGCGGAGCATTCATCATTTTTTATTCGGATTTGAATGTTTCCATCTACGGTGACTCCACAGCCAGTTATCTGGATTTTTAATGATACTTTGTTCCAGTAAACGCGTACACTTTGTAGTTATTTCGCCAGTTTCGGTTTCCTTAGGATTATCGCTTACCAATTGGAAATCAACCTGATACCCACCTCGTTTTTCCCTTCTAATTTCGGTGTAAACAACGGCATAATCGTAAATCTTTGCCAATTTTTCGGAACCTACTACAACACCTGTTTCCTGATTTAAAAAGGTAGTCCAATGTGCCATCTTCGGGTTAGCCGGCGACTGATCGCCAATAAATAGGTAAGCATTTAGGTGGTTTCTACTCGCATCAAAACTTCGTTTAACGGCTTCCATGGGCACCAGTTTGGCTCCAGATTTCCCTCTCGAAAGTTTAAGCAAAAGATTAGCAATGACACTTTGCACCTTGTAAACCGCCATAATTTGGTGCTTAAACCTCGGTGAGGTTTGTAAATGCGCCAACAGTTCCCAATTGCCAAAATGGCCGGCAGAGATAATAACACCACGCTTTTCGGCATACAGCTTTTCCATTACCTCCAAATTAGAAAAGGTAAGCATTCGCTTCAAATAGCCTTTAAATGGTGAAAGGCCTTTAATATTCTCAGCAAAAAAAACGTCACAAAAATTCCGGTGAAACGCCTTTTCAATGGCTTGTAATTCCTTTATAGATTTATTGGGAAATGACTTTTGAAGGTTGGTTCTTATTACTGCTTTCCGGTAACCAATGATGTTAAAAACCAAAATACTTAAACCAGATGAAAGCGCATAAAGCACCGGCATGGGAATAAGTGAAAGGGGTAATAATAGAAGGCCGTACACTAGGTACCCAATAACTTGCATGGCACAAAATAAACTGATTTTTTACAACTTTAGGTCAAACACATCGCTGCCTAGTTTTTTTCCAGTCACTAACACGTCAACCTGATGAATACCAGCGTGATAAACCCGCGTGGTTACTTTTTGAATGAGGTGTTTTTTGGAAAGTGCGACTGTATCACCAGCCTGAATTACGCAGTTTTTCCATTTAAACACTTTGAAAAAAGTACTTCCGTTGCTTTTGACCAGGTGAATCCCAAAATCTACAACCACCGAAACGGGCTGCTTTTCTAAATTGGTAAGGTTACAGCTAAGTTGCAAATGCTGACCAAGTTTTAGTTGGTTTGGCGAAACTGTAAACGCATTCAATTGCACTTTCACCGGCTTGTAACCCAATAAATTCAGCGCACGCGGATGACCCTTTTTTATCTCGTTTCGCAGCGCATGTTTAATAATCCATTGCGTTGAAAGATGTTTTTCCTTGCTCCACGATTCAATAATTTCGTAGAAATACCCCTCGTGATCTTTGCTAATGTCGTTTAGGTGATTGGCCACCGATTTTTGCACATACTTGCTGGCATCAAATTTCAAGGTCTCCAAAATTCCTCGGGTTAAATGCGGTTCGGCAATCAAGTTGTGTAGCTTTCTTCCCCAAGGCAATCGGGTTCTGGTTCCTTCGCTGGCCAACCGGCGGAGGTGCTCATTTTCGCTTTTTGCCCATTGTTCCAATACCACAATCGTTTCGGCAGCTTGATGAAACATAAGGTTTCTAATGGCAAATTCGCTGGTGTAGCGTTTGGTAATTTCACCAATTAAAAACATGGATTCTTGAAAATAACCGAGGCCATAATGTTCAATAACATAGGCCAGTGGGTCGTATTTTATCCCGTTTTGCCAACCACTTTTTGCCTGTTTTGGAGCTTCGTCAAACAACAAAAGTCCGTATTGATAAACCTGTAAATAATCACGGTTAAAGCCATCAAAAATGGCCTCTCCAATTTGCTTAATGCGGGCTTTCATTTCGAGGTTTTCTAGGCTTTTGGCAGCCATTGCTACGAAACGACTTGCGTTAAAATGTGGTACCAAAGCCACCGCTTCATTACCTAATTTTTCTACAAAAATATTGTTGTATTGATTTTTCATGGAGTGGTTTAGTTACCAGGTTTTCTGCATCACAAAATCGTTCATAAAAAACGCACCTACGGGAATATCCTCCTCGTAAATTACCTTAAAACCCATTTTTTCGTAAAACCCAACAGCGCTATTATATTTGTTTACATTCAACTCCAACACGTTTACACCAAGCGCAGCCACTCTCCGTTCCACTTCATCCAGCAATAATTTACCATATCCCCTGCCTTTTACTTCTGGCAGCAAATACAATTTATTGAGTTTAAACACTGTTGGATCTTCTTTTCGGGTAGAAAAAGCTGCAAAACCAAGCAATTCATCATCCTCCCAAAGCAACACAAACTCTTGCTCGTTGCTACTAATAAGTTCAGTAAGCGCAGCGGTGTTGTAAAACTCAGTAAGCATGTATTCAACTTGTTCAGCACTAAGTATTGGTCCGTAAACCGCCCGCCAGGCAGGTTTTACCACCTGTTGAATAGCGGGTATATCAGTAAGGGTTGCGGTACAAAGGCGAACGGCACTCATAAAACTATATTCACGTAAACAATTATAAATCAACACAATAAAACACAAATGATTTTCATCATCACCCCATCTTCCTAATTGAATTCTGTGTAAATTAGGGGTGCCAATTTTAAGGCAAAACTTTCAATCTTTTTCGGATTTAACTTAATATTCTTTGGTTATGTCACCTGTTATTTCGCCCCGCTACGGCTCATTTTTCACTGAGTTGAAGGATAACAACAACAAACCTTGGTTCGAAGCCAACAAGGATCGGTATCAACTTATTAAGGATGAGTTTACCTTGTTTATGGCTGAGTTTCTGGAGCGCATAAAAACGTTCGATAAAATCCCCGAACTGGATCCGAAGAAAACCATTTTCCGAATATACCGGGATGTGCGTTTTGCAAAAGACAAAACACCTTATAAAACGCACATTGCGGCAGTTATTGACCGCGGTAAGGATTGGCACAGCAAATGTGGTTTTTACATTCACATTGAACCCGGAAACAGCTTTGTGGGTGGTGGTGCATGGGAACCCACCAAGGAATCGCTTAAGGCCATTCGTCAGGAAATAGACTACAACCCAGAACCTTTACTGGAATTGCTTAGCAGCAAGGCATTTACCAATACCTACGGAAACATTTCTGGCGACAAACTAAAATTGATGCCCAAGGATTATCCCACCGACCACAAACACGCCGAACTACTTAAACACAAACAGTTTTTGTTCAGTAAAAAATTCACCGATTTAGAAATTGTTGACAAGCATTTTATTGACAAATTGGTGGATTGTTACAAAGTGGCGCTCCCCTTTTTCAACTACTTTGATGTAGTGTTTAAAGAGGTACATGAGGGGCAACCGGTTTAGTATCCTAAACAAACTGTATCGGCTATATTTGCCAACGTGACTTTAGCCGAAAAAATTCTCACATTCCACACCCAGCTGAACTTACCGAAGCAATTGCCCTTTGGTATCGAGGTAATGAATCCGTTTGCGCAAGCAGAAACATTGTCCATTGCTACACAGTTTTACCAAAAGTATTATGCTGACGAGCAAAGCCGGTATTTAATTTTAGGCATTAATCCGGGGCGGTTTGGTGCCGGGCTTACTGGCGTTCCGTTTACCGACCCCATTAAACTGGCCGATGTATGCGGAATACCAAACTCGTTACCGCGCAAACCGGAATTATCAGCCGATTTCATACATCAGGTGATCCACGCGATGGACGGGCCAACCGCATGTTTTTCGCGATTCTACATCAATTCAGTATTTCCCTTGGGTTTTACTAAAAATGGTAAAAACCTCAATTATTACGACCAAGCCGATTTGCAAGCAATCGCAGAGCCCTACAGCCTTACCTCAATTAAAGCTCAACTCGATTTTGGCTTAAACCGTGACCTTGTTTTTTGCCTGGGTGAAGGCAAAAATTACGCGTTTTTAAGCAAATTAAACCAACAACATGGTTTGGTAAAAGAAATCGTTCCGCTACCCCACCCGCGGTTCATTATGCAATACAAACGCAAGCAGCTTCTTGAATATGTTGATTTGTATGTCAAAACGTTAAATAGGGTTTAACCCAAAACTCGTGCGAATGCCATTGTTCGACCCCTTCAGGCAATGTCATTAAGTTAAGGATTAAGCGGCTGGTTTGTAATTAGT
>CAYMJL010000039.1:0-17838 GCA_964390915.1 uncultured Flavobacteriales bacterium | reverse complement strand
TTTAAACTGATTGGAGAGGTGAGCCACACTACTGTAATTCATCTTCCAGGCAATTTCTGTGATATTTAACTCACCGTATATGATTAACTCTTTAATGCGTTCTATTTTATGCGAAATAATAAATTGAGCAATGGTGGTACCTTGTACTTCCGAAAACAGGTTGGCGAGGTAAGTATAATCGTGCTTTAATTTTTCGCTCAAAAAATCAGAAAAATTGGTTTTAATCAATTCATCCGAGTGGTGTACCATTTCGATAACCGCGTTTTTAATTCTTTCAATTAACACGGCTCGTTTGTCGTCCATCAGTTCTAAACCCGATTCGAGCAAAACACTTTTTACCTGCTCGCGTTGTTCCAGCGTTAGGTTTTCCATTATTTCTACCTCACCCAAATCGACTACAATAAAGTGCAAGCCGAGTTTCTTCAACGCTTCCTTTACGGTCATTTTGCAGCGGGCACTCACCATGTACTTGATGTATAATTTCATCCGTAAAGTGTGTTTCTGATTAAAATCGGGGAAACAAGCAAAGCTGAGGCTTTTTAACCGATATGTGTTGTGTTTTTATTTAAAAGAGTTACACATTTCACACATTGCGAAAAAGCTATTTGGTGGTGTATTCTAATTAACGGTTTACAGGCTCGTGTACCAATTCGTTGGTCATGGGAGGAAGATTGGAAAATTCCCATATTCCTGATGCCATTATGCCAAGCTGACAAATTAGTTTATACTCCACCAAACAGCCTGTTCATTGAACTTAAATATTATTCTGCACCCTCGGCAGAGCCCTCTATTTGGTTGGCTTGCCTAATGTATTTTTCGGCTTGCCCTAGGCGAGACCGCAAATCTCTACGATATTGAACACCAACCGGGGTGTTGTATTCGTGTTGCCGCAGCTTTTCTTCGTACTCTTTTTTTACAGCCATTTGTCCGTTATCCCGGCGAATAGTTGCCGATGGTTGTGGCTGCGGAGCCAAATTTTCACTCGAGTTGTTTAAGTTGTCTTGATTATTTTCCATTTCCGTAGATTTTAAGTGGTAATACCGGTAAAGTTAGTGCCACTTTATGGAGCAGGAGTTACAGTTTGTGTGAACAATGTTACAAGGTTCACACATCAGTTGATGTTATATTTTGTCAAATACTATCCAAAAACTCTTTCGAAATGGGTTTTTGCTTAAAACCGGTAATGTTTTTTATGGATGATACTCGGTTTATATCACGTTCGTCAATGGTTGATGAGACAATGAATGTTTTGCATTTGCCCTTTACAGTTTGTGGTAATTTATTGTATGCGTCCATAAATTCAAAGCCATTCATTAACGGCATGTGTATGTCAACAAAAATTACCTCGGGCAGTGCGGTGCTATTGTTCTGATTTTCTTGTAAATATTTTAAAGCATTAATGGGGTCAGTAAATTCTAGTCGGTTTTTGGCAAAATTATTTCGAACCACCATTTTTGCAATAATGTACAAATCGATTTGGTTGTCATCAATAATCATTACACTGTTGTATTTGCTGGGCTCTTGTTCGCTCATGGCTGCATATTTTTCAGCGAAATGGTAAATGTTGTGCCGCGCCCGGAATCAGAACTAACTTGTATGTTGCCATGTAGTTTTTCTATTACCTCTTTTACAATATACAAACCAATGCCAGATCCATCTGTTTTACTGGGCAGGCGAAAAAACATATCAAATATTTTGCCGTGGTAATCGGGTAATATACCAATGCCGTTATCTTCTAGCTGGAGTTTAAGGTCGGTTTTAGAAGATTTGGCTGTGATTTTTACAAAGCAATTTTTTTTGTCGGGGTCGTGGTATTTTATGGCATTGGCAATTAAATTTTCTAAAACTATTGAAACACGCAGTGTATCGGAATAAAACGGTTCTTTTTCGTCAATTTGAAGCTTAAATTCAATATCGTCCGCACCTTTTATGTGATTAAGCGATTCAATAGTCTCTGCTATTGTTTGTTGCAAAGGCACTAACCCGACGTTTAGCTCGGTGCGGTTGTTTCTGGAGTAATGCAGTATGTTGGTTATAAATTCATCAAGGCGTTTTATACTAACTCGAATCATGGCCACATGCTCTAGGGTTTCGGGTTCTTTGCTATCGACCTCAATAAAAGCTAGTAATCCAAGTACCGAAGTAAGCGGAGAACGTAAATCGTGGGAAACGCTATAAACAAACCTATCCAACTCGGAGTTAGTTTTTAGCAAGGCTTGGTTTTGCAAGGATAGTTCATGCTCTAGTTTTTTGCTGGCTGTAACATCGTGTGCTATTCCGTTTATTCCTATTGGTTTTCCATGCTCGTCGAATTGAAAACGAGATTGCGTATGTATGTGTTTTACACCACCATCGGGCAAAACAATTCGGTGATTTAAAATGGCATTACTAAGTGTTTTATTTTGTTCGGCAATTGTGGCCAACACCTCGTTTAAATCATCAGGATGAATAAAGGAAAGCCACTTTTCGTAGCTGTGCTCATTGTCAGTTGGCGCAAGGCCATAAATTCGACATGCTTCGGCTGACCACAGCGCAACACCACTGGAAAAATTTAATTCCCAGCTACCCAGATGTGCAATTTCTTGCGCTTCTTTTAACTGGTCAAAGTTTTTGCGTAATTCCTTGTCAGCCTTTTTCTGGTCGGTGATATCTCGACCGTGACAGGCCGTACCTACAATATGATTACCAACTCGGATGGGATAAAAAGAAATCTGTGTCCAAATTTCTCTATCAATATTAATGTACTCTATGTGGCTAAATGTTTCGCCTGTAAAGGCCTTTTCGTAGTATTTTTTGTACTGTTTTAATTGTTCTTCGGGAAATCCTTTAGAAAGCACGCTTTCACCTTGTTTTATTCGGTTACCAGAAAGGTAAAAAGCCATATCGTTAAATTGCTCATTGCAGGTAATTAAATTGAAATTTAGGTCAACACTCCACATTAAATCGGTGGTGTTGTTTATTAATGCTTTTAGGTTGTTTTGGTCGAATTCCAGTTGCTGTTGGTGTAATTTTTTTTCGGTAATGTCTCTAAAATTTGAAACCAAGGCACTAATGCCCGGTTCGTTTAACATGTTGGTAACCGTACCTTCGCTCCAAATCCAGCCTCCGTTTTTACATAAAAGCCTTACTTGACGAAAAAATGAGCTACCGGGTGTTTTGAGAATTATTTTCATTTGTTCCATCATGTTTGGAACATCATCAGGATGTATTATTTGAAATGCATTGATGTTTAATATTTCTTCGTTGGTGTAACCAAGTTTATTAGGAATGGACGGACTTACATAGTGCAGCTTTCCTTCAGGACTTCTTAATAAAATCATGTCAGAACCTTTTTCGATTAAAGCCCTAAATCGTTTTTCACTTTCGGCCAAAAGTTGCTCGGTTTCTTTTTGCTTTTTTACCTGGTCAAAAATGTCCAAACCCAAAGAAATATCTTTAGCCACCTCAAGCACCAAGTCAATCTCTTCTGACCCGAAATAGTTTATGACACTGGCGTATAAATTAAAAGTGCCAATAATTTTATCAGCCTTTTTAATTGGCAATACCAAGCACGATTGAATACCATGTTTGGTGGCAAATGGTTTCCAGTTGGCTAGCTCTTGGTCATTCTGAATATCACTGCATGTATAATGGGATTCTGTGCGTAATACGCTATCTTGTGGACCGTTGGCTTGATAAGGAACGTTGGCAAACAACTTTAGGTCTTCATTGGCAATTCCAGCATGGTCTATTAGGTTTATTTTGT
This sequence comes from uncultured Flavobacteriales bacterium, assembly GCA_964390915.1. GTDB lineage: Bacteria > Bacteroidota > Bacteroidia > Flavobacteriales_D > Luteibaculaceae > DASUEB01. The sequence goes on along the minus strand of CAYMJL010000039.1, from coordinate 14,093 downwards.
TATTGGTAAAATCAAACAAGCCAATCCAAGCCATTTTAAATTTGCCAAATTCCAATGCAAATTGGCAGGTATCATGGAATAGTGTTTTTTCTTCGTTAACCCGTAAAATGTTTTTGTTGATTTGGCTAATAAAAGCATAAAGGTTTTTAACCCTATTTAATTTTTCTTCGGCAGCTTTGCGTTCTGTGATATCGATGCTATTTATAAAGATACCCTGTTCTACAGGCTCCATGTGTAATTCGAACCAATTAATTGACTTGTCGGGAAATTCGAATGCGGTTTCAAAGTGTTGAGTTTGTCGTTGGCTCATACACCGTTGTGCTGCTCTATAAATAGCGGTTTGTTCAATTCCTGGGAATTTCTCCATTAAAGTAAAACCCAATAATTGCTCTTTTGTCGATTTACCTTGAGAGGCAAGGGTACTATTTACATATAAATAACGCCAGTTGTGATCAAGAATAAGCACGCCCTCAATTAAGGAGTCGAGTGAGTTCCCGAATTGCGGTTCAACACCATGCAAATTATTATTACTACGCTCCCTCACTTATCTCCGGTTTAAAAATCGGTGTAATTTTTACGTAAAAATGCTGTTTCCTAGCTCAATCTAAGATAAGGTATTTCAAACAAATAAAATGGCTGAATTTGTTGATGTGAAACAACAACTCGTTGAGTTGCAGGTTTTTTCCTGTTTGAGTTTCCTTTTGGGAAATGGCTCTGCTGAGGCTGGGCATGAAAAAAGGCAGGTTTTGGGTTCCTGCCTTTTTGTTTATTAAATGTATTCGCACTCGGTGTTAGCCAATGCGTTGCCCATTTAATGTGATTAACTGTGTTTATAAAAGAATAATTAGCAGCAGTAAAATAATGATGATTGCACCAACGGAAACATAAACTCCGCCACCCATTTCATTGAGTGTGCTTTTTATGGTACGGACCTCTTTTCTAAGTTGTTTTTTTTCACCTGAACTTAGGGTCGATTTGTCCATGGTGTTAATTTTATCCAATCTAGCAAGCAATACACCTGCTTTAGCCGATTCATCGGCTTTGTTGGCCACCAACGAAGTTGCTACAGGTTCCGATTTTGTTTGGGTTTGTGCCTGTATAGTGGTTGACAGCAACAAGGCAGTTACCACGCACAATGTTATTTTTTTCATAGTAATTATTTTAATGGTTAGTTCATTTTTATTTTGGCAAGGTCGTGAGGTTTGTGTATATAATTGTTGCACATTGTTTAGCAATAGTTACATAATTCACATATTTTAAATAGGATTAACGGTTTACTTCTCGGCACGCCAATTGCGCCAAGGTTGGCAGCCACAACCCATAAAGCAGAACGGCCTCAGCCGGTTGGTGCAGTTTTTCCAGAGAAGAACTGGTAAACTCCATTGTCTGGGAACCAACTCGTCAGGCACAACCCCAAACCCTCTCCGAAGTATAGGGGCTTAGCGCCCACCAAAATCAGTGTAATCATGAAATCAGTGTAATCGGCCGCTATTACCTAACCATTAGCTTTCAGGATGAGTTCTTCACTTTGGCGCACCGAGGACGGGGCTTCGTATAAGTCCCGCAACTCAATGGCCAACTTGGTAAAACAACCTTGTCTTTTGTAGTTTTTAGTTCAATGCACTGTTTGTTTATGTAATGATCGCCCGTCTAGGTTAGCTAGGTAATAATAGTTTGATTTGCAGGCCGTTAATCCATCTCCAAATTAGCTCGATAGTGGAACATTGTTGTTCCAAATGTTGGTTTCTACGACCAACGATAAATCTTTTTTACCGGCGTTAATTAGCTCAATCTCACAGACGATATTTACCTCATCACTTACCATTACACCGCCGGCTTCTAGCATCGTATTCCAATTCAGTTCCCAGTCGCTTCTTTTAATCTTGCCTTCTACCTTAAATCCGGCTTTTTCGGTTCCCCAAGGGTCGGTAATTATTCCGCCAAATTGCACTTGTAGTTTTATCTTTCTGCTTATGCCTTTTATGGTTAACTCGCCCCACAACTCATGATTGTCAGCTGTGTCCGAATCCCAAACCGTGTTAGATCTAAAGGTTATTTGTAGGTGGTTTTCTGTGTCAAAAAACTCCGTGCTACGCAAGTGTTCGTCACGTTTTAGGTCACCGGTATCAACCGATGCAGCTTCTATCCATAGGTCAATTTCGGCGGTGGTAAAATCTTTTCCGCAGGTGTATACGCTGGCATCAAAGGTTTTAAATTTCCCTTTTATGGCGGCAATCATTAGGTGTTTAACCTGAAATGAAATTTCGCTATGCGCTGGATCTATGGTCCACTTTGTTTCGTTTGTCATGATTTTATCAAGTTAGAATAATAAATTAATGTGATTACAAACTTTTTGAACTAAAATTTTAAACGCATAGAAACATAGTGTTAAATTTTGGATGTGTTTCAGGCTAACAGAATGTAGTTTTTCTTATTCTTTTTAGTTCACATAGCAATGCAATGCATTGTTCCTATGTACCTATGCGTTTAAAAATGCTTCGTATTATGAATTAAATTAATGTGTTGTAAAATATTCCTTAACGAAGGCGTGCTCCTGGTTTTCGGTCATTTTATCGGTTTGTTTTACCTCAACTTTTGTATTGGCAAATCGGTGGTCGGCTTTCATTATGTTGTATAACTCAACTTTAGCATCGGTTGCCCCAAATAGCAGTACTTTGTTAAAGTTTCTAATTTCCAGCAGCAATTTTTTGTAAAAGTCGGCTTGCATTTGTTGCTCTTTGTTGTGCATAATGCGCTCGCCACGTTCTAAACTATCTTGCTTGCTTTCTTTGGTAAAAGCCGAGTCGATGGTTCTGGTTTCAATGGGGTCCGTGGTGAACTCCATCAAATGCGCATGCGAATGATCCATGCAAATGCCTAAATTCTTTACTACGGTCATGATTTATGTTTTTATATAAATTATTTAGTTATTCCCTTACTTGAAATTTTAACCACATAGACACATAGTGTTTTTTTATTAATTAGCACTATGTCTTGGGCTTGCCCAACTATGTTGCCTCGTGCAATTTCTTTAGTTCACATAACAACGCTTCGCATTGTTTCTATGTTCCTATGTGGTTAAAAAATTTCTACATATGTTGATGGTTATGGTTAACTCCATTATGCGCAACATCAACAGTGTTTTGTTGATTTAATTTTAACACAGGATATTCTATGGTATAGTTGTTTAAAACCTTTACAATGCGGTGTAAAATGACATAATTTTTAAACCATTTTTTATCAGCGGGTATTATTTGCCACGATTCGGACTGACTGCATTTATCGAAAATTAATTCGTAGGCTTTTTTGTAGCTACTGTGTTTGTTGATGTCAACAATATCATCTTCTTGAAATTTCCAACGTTTGTTGGGTGTAGTTCTTCGGGTTTCAAGTCGCTTAACTTGCTCTTTGTAAGAAATATTTAGGAAAAACTTGATCAGAATGGTGCCGTTTTGGACTAATCCGCGTTCAAAGGCATTAATCTCCTCACAGCGTTCGGTAATTTGTTTTTCGTTTAATGTGTTATGGATAATGGGCATTAAAATGTCTTCGTAATGCGAGCGGTTAAAAATTTGAATCATGCCTTTTTGTGGACAGGCTGCGTTAACCCGCCAAAGAAAATGATGCGCTTGTTCTACGGTGGATGGTACTTTAAACGATTTCACGTTGCACCCCGCCGGGTTTACCCCCGAAAAAACACGTTTTACCGCACTATCCTTTCCTGATGTATCCATGCCTTGCAATACAATTAAAACCGAGTACTTATTTTGACCGTATAATTTATCTTGTATAGTTGCCAGTTGCTTGACCAGCCGTGCTGACTCTATAGCTGCCTTGGCCTTCGTTATTTTAGACGTTGGTAAAGTAGCTTGTGCTGAAAGTGATTCGCTTTTTTTCATAACTACTTACGTTATAGACCAAGTAATTTATAAACGCATAGATGCATAGTGATAAATTTTAAACAATTGCTGCTTGGGTTTGTGCCTGCACAACTATGTTTTCATTACGTAATAGGAAACAGAGCAATTCTGGGTATTGACCTATGTGCCTATGTGTTTAAAATTGTCGAGTATTTTGTTAAACGGTTTTTATGCCAAGTGCTCTTTTTTCCGCATTAAATTTTCTATTGCAATTGCCGCTGTGGATTTTATGCCCTCGCTATTCTTGCTCATTACGCTGGTAATACCCATTTGTAGAAGCGTTCCCAGAAATTGCTTAATGGGATTGTGGCTAGAACCGAAAACAATTTTTTTAGATAAATAACCTGCCGCCATGCCTATAGCAGTACCGGCCACGGTTCCTTTGAAATTGCGAACAATGGGTAGGTCGCTAATTAAATTTTGTATCAAATTGGCGGGTTTCAGGCTTTCGCAAGTGGCTAAAAACTGATCTTTTAGCAACAGTTTTTCATAGGTTTGTTTTAGCTCCAGTTCGGCAATGGCACTTCTTAAATCGGCAACATTGGTAATGCTTTGCATGGCTGGTTATTTAAGTAATTGTTTAATTATCGAGTTGTTAATGCCCGATTTTATAGCCGAATGCACAAAAAGTAAAACAATGGCAACGAGGGTGTAACACAGGGCTACAATTAAAAAGCCTTGGTAAGTTTGGCCGAGCAATTCGCCTATAAATAAACCACCTGCAATGGTTAGCGAAAATGCCAACAGCAAAAGCACGGGTACAAATAGCATACGCGAAAGGAAGCCTGTAGCTAAAAGTGCGGTTTTGTCGACCGATTGCAATTTTAATAGCTCTAAACTTGTTTTGCCGTAGGCTTCAACATTTTCCATAAGGGTGGTCATGGTGCTGTCAGTATCTTCCATTTTAGTAATTGTTGTAATAATGGTCGGGAGAGCATCGTACTCCCCCGATCTATTATATGGTTTTACTACTTTATGCTTTTACAGCACCATCTTTCATGTATTCGTTGGCTTTTTCCTTTACGGTTTCAGCTTCTCTTTTTACCTGACCAACAAAATCGTGTAGTTTGTCTTTCACGGCATCCGAAAGGTCGGTGCCTTTAGCCATAATGTTTTTACGCGTTTCGCTGCCTTTTCTTGGTGCAAAAAGAACCCCTAGTAGGCCACCAATTGCGGTTCCAATAACCAAAGCGCCAATAAGTTTTGCGTTGTTTGTTGTGTTTTCCATTTTATGTATATAGTTTATTTTGTTTACTTGTTTTATGCTTAAAAACTTTTAAACGCAGAGATGCATAGGTTGATTTAAATATTAAATACTATGCTTGTGCTTGCACAACTATGTTGTTTTGCAATTCTTTACAGGAAACATAGCTTTTCTTAATGTCTCACTATGTTTCTATGCGTTTAGAAAATGTGCATTTAGTTTAAATATTTACTGTTTATTTTTCTGCGGTAATTTCTTTCCGGAACGATGCGCAACAGCGCAAAAACAAGGGCCATAACTAACAATATATGGGTTGTAGCAGGCGCATTGTATTCCAGAAAAGCGATGGCCCAAACAATTACTAAAAATGCGGCTATGGCATACAGTAGATTTCCCATGTTTATATTGATTTAATTTGTTTTTCCTTCTTTTTTCGTTTTGTCAGGATTGGTCTCGGTGCCAGTCCTATCTGGGTTTGGTTCCCGTTTGGCTTTGTCAAACCTATTTTTCTGATCGGTATTTTCGGTTTGGGTGCTGTCAGCGTTATTGTCGGTGCTGGTTTTGTCAGCATCTACATCAGGACTAGAATGGTCGGCAGAACGATTGGGCTGTTCATTGCCTGTTGTTTTGGTAGAATCTTCTTTTGCTTCCATTTGAAAAAGATTGAATTTTTTGGCAAACCGGATAGTGTAACTACTTCCGGCTATGTGCCATACTTGTTAATACTAGACAACAAAGGTGCAGTTGTTGCGATGATGGTGTGTTACAGATAGTTGGAAAGATGTTGCAGAAATCACACGTTTTATTCTGCGATAAATTTTTGTGCGATTGTGGTGTAATAAAAAGTCAATAGAATAGGGTTTTCCAGCCGCAATCTCAGGACTCAATTTATTACTAATCTTACAGGCTTATATGGCTTACCGATCCCCGCTACACTTACCACATACATCCCTTTTGGAATTTTATCAACGGATACGTTATGGGGTTCGTGGCTGGGTAAAATTTCTTCTTCAATAAGTATCCTTCCCGATAAATCTTGCAAGTACATGATTGCATTTTTAGGTGCTCCTTCTTCGAATATTAATTTGAATTCATTTTGTGCCGGATTGGGAAAAAGTTCCAAACCCATTCCAGAATGGCATGTAGTAATTGGAGCCGTATTGTCGGTTGTGCTTTTAAAATGTAGGCACGCTACGGCATTACATATTCCCAAGTAATCGCCATGGGCTAAATGGCTGGGTACCTCGTTTGCAGCAATGCAAATTTGTCCACCTTTGTGACAAACCAAAGCTTTGCTGTTGTTACTGCAACGCCAGTTAGCTGGCAGTTTATTAATGCCCTCCCAATCGGCACAATCGGGGATGCCGTCTGTGTCGGTATCTTGTCGGTCGTTGCCACCGGGACATATATCACACACATTTCCTACACTATCGCAATCGGCATCGGCCTGATCGGTATTGGTTTTTATAGGACAGTTGTCCACATTGTCACAAATGCCGTCAGCATCGGTGTCAGTACCGGGGCAAATACATTTCACAATTACCGTAAGTAGATCAATTTCCAAATTTCCATCAGTATTGTCTATCGAAAATTCGGCCGAAACAATGCCGTCGGTTGAAGTGGCACCCAAAAATCCTGCATCGCCAATGCAAGCAGACGTTTCTGAAATTGAGAAAACCGCACCAGTTGTGGTGGTGACTTTCAGCGTAATTTGGTTGTAATATGGGGTGCCGTCAAAGTCATCAAAAACATTGGAGCCAATGCCAAACAACGGAACCGGAAAAGTAATGATGAGCGATTTACCTTCAAATTCGGGCCAAGGAAGGAGACCGGCACCAAAAAAAACACCTGCCTCGCCAGCATAGTTCCAACTTCCCCAAAATATACGTGGAGCAGTTGCCGGAAAAATAGCTTTCCCCTCAAACAAGTGGTTTAGTTCCTGAAAATTTTCATAACTGTCAAAATTCTCGTTTAGCTGAATACATGCGGAAGAGGCCAAAAAAGGTATTCGGCTGGTATAGGTTAAATTGGTGGCCGAAACCGGCTTGCCCAACAGCGACAGAAAAAACAGCAGGCTAAAAAGAAGTAGATTTTTGTTCATGGCTAGGTAGTAACACAATATTTACAAAGGTGAGCTTGTAAATTGCCACTTGTGTTACAGAAAATAGACTAACTGTTACAGAAATCATACTATACAAGCAGGGCAAACACATTTAAAAATAACCGCAGAGAAAAAGGAGAAACTCACAGCGTAAAAAAGAATTTTTCTCTTTTACTCTGCGAAACCTCGACAATCTCCGTGGTTAAATTGCTAATTGAATTCGGGAAAACGCTAGTTGAAGTCAAAATATCCCCATGACTCATTTTTGAAATTCGGTTGCTTTTGCCCTAGTGAAGAGATTTAATAGTTAGGTTTTGTAAACCGATATCTCGTTAAATGCTATGGCCTGTTTTTCGTTCAGCAAAAAATCTTTGATGGCCATTAACATGGCTTTGTTCGATGTGAAAAGTTCACGGTTAAAATTTAGTACTGTGGTGATGTCAATATCTTCAATTTGTGATTTTGGTGCGTCTTTGTAAAACTCGTGCAACGATGAACTAAAATTATTCTGGATGTTATTAAACACGCTTTGCAGTTTTTCGAAACTTGTTTCAGCATCTGGTTGCATCAAAACGGCGAATTCCCGGTACAATTCGTCAATTTCCTTTTTGTTGCGCACAAAAAAATCGAACTTAATGTCTTTTGATGAGCGTTGCAGATTAAGAATGTCGTTACCACTGTCTTTCATGCTTTTGGCCGCATGCATGGCACTGCGTACCGATGAAATTAATTGACTTAGTTGGGCGTTCTGTTCGGTAGGTAACTGGGGTCGTAAGGCCAGGTAAAAGGCTTGCAACTCGCCTTGCAGTTGTTTTAAAAACTCATATTTTTCCTCGGGTGTTTTTGTGTCAAATTTTCTTTTTTGGTTGATGGCGATAAACTGGGCTTGGTACGCTGATGGTGTAGTTTTAACATCGAACAAAGCCAAGTTGTGCAGCATGGTATTGTGTATAAAATAGGCGGTTTCTTTTTTAAACAAATCAAAGGCAAGGTCGGGTTGTGCAATGCTGTCGTAGCTTATAAAAGCTGCATTTGCAGCATCGGTGTCTTTAAAAAATCGTTCCAGCAGTTTGGCAAATGGACTAAGAAAGGGCAGGAAAATGGTAATGGAAAGCAAATTTACCAAGCTCGAAAAGGTGACCAGTCCAATTAAAGGGTCTTTAATAGCAAGTACATTGGTAATAAGTAACAACGTTGGTTGCAGCAAAGCAAAAGCTACCACGGTAAGTATTACATTAAAGAAAAAGTTGCCTAATGCTACCCTTTTTTTGGCCGCATTGCCTCCAATTGATCCCAGCATTATTTTAATGGTGGTGCCGGTTTCTGAGCCCAATACCAAGGCGGCTGCCGGAGCAAAACCAATGGCACCGGCATGAATGGCACTTAGGGCAATGGCCATGGTTACCGAGCTAGATTGCACCAACAGCGTAATGCAAAACCCAATAAGCAGAAATACCACCAACGACATTTGCGCATACTTCTCAAAATTGAAGGTATTTACCTGAGCTTCCATAGCGGTGGTCATAAAGGTTAGGCCAATAAATAGCAAACCAAAGCCAAAAAGAAAGTAGGCAATGTATTTTGCCGTTTGGTGTCGGCCAAATAGAATAAGCAATAAACCACCTAAAAAAGCAGCCGGATAGGCGGCTATCTCTATATTCATTTTAAAACCCAAGGTGGCTACAATCCAACTGTCGAGCGTGGTGCCCAGGTTGGCTCCCAAAATTATGGCAAGGGCATTTTTCATGGTAAATATGCCCGCACCCACAAACGACAGCACCATTACCGAAACCATAGAACTGCTTTGCAACACACCGGTTACTATGGCTCCACCGGCCACCGCACCAACCTTGTTTTTGGTAATGCGTTGCAGAAATAACTTGAATTTACGCCCCGATAACTTGTTTAACGATTCCTGTATTAAATACATGGCAAAGAGAAACAAGCCAATTCCGCATAAGAGTTTGAAAATGTGAATCAAAATGTTTTGGATAAAGTAGGTGTTTAGAAGGTACAGCTTAGTTGTAATAAAGATAGATGCTTAACTGCATCTTTCCTAAATAAACCCAAGCCGTTTGTCGCCTTACTTTTTTTCTTGACAAAAAAAGTAACCAAAAAGTCAAGGCTGCACCCGCTTTGGCTTGTTTTTCATCAGAGAAGAACAATCGCCAGCCAAGCGATAAAATGATTAACCTGCTGATGAACCGAGCAGGCGAACCACAAGATTACTTTCAATGGTTTTTATGGAGTGGTGCCTGACGAGTTGGTTCCCAAACAATGGAGTTTACCAGTTCTTCTCTGGAAAAACTACACCAACCGGCTGAGGCCGTTCTGCTTTATAGGCAATGGCAGCCAACCGTGGTGAAATTGGCTTTTGGCGTTGCGGGACTTATACGAAGCTTCGTCCTCGGTGCGCCAAAGTGAAGAACTAATCATATAAGCTAATGATTAGGCAACAGCGGCCTTTAAATTTTTGCTTGGAATTAAAATTTCTTTTTAATTCCTATACAGGTCTCAAAAATTTGCAGCCGCCCATAGGTTCTTCACGGTATACGAAGGATAATGCTTATTAAATTCCTCGCGCTTACCGAGGACAAATTTTTACTCCACTTTTTTGAAAAAAGTGGAAACAAAAAAGATGTTTTCATAACTGTTGTCTTGACAAAAAAAGTAACCAAAAAGTCAAGACTGCACCCGCTTCCTCTCTTTTTTCTTGCCTCATTCGGCCTGCGGCCACCTTCACCAAAGGAGAAGGGATTCGGAAAGTATTTAATGGAAGAAGCGCGCAATCCAAGCGATAAAAAGCTTTTTACCTTTTTGGAGATTGTTGGCGAACAAAATTTTAAGACTTGCGGTTGTTTACTGCAAGCGTATTGCTGGGCTTTTCCCGTAACAAATGATTTCAGGGCTTCTTCTCCTGAAAAACTTCGGGAACCGGCTGAGGCCGAAAATCATTTACTTGTTTTTGGAAAAGCCTGTGTAAGCAACTAGTCTGCTTTCCGGGCAATAACAATAAGATGAGTGTCAACAATTCCGTCTGGTTTTGGGTAGTTTTTCCGGATGATGTTTTCTATCACAAAATTGTTGTCCATCAGCACTTTCTTCAGATAGCCGGCCTCATGAAAATAAACAAACATTTTGTCGGTGCGGCTGCTGTTGCTTTGGTAACCCGACTGGGAATAATCGCCTTCGATGGTGCTGAAATACAAGAGGCCATTGTTGTTGAGTTGCGAAGCACAGTCCTTTATCAATTTCAGGCATTCGTCCTTACTCAAGTAGGGCATACAAAAACCACAAACGATGCCATCGAATGGAGTAGGCAAGGAGCTTATGTTTTTACAATCGAGTACCACGCAATTGGCCGATGGGTTATTGGCCTTGGCCAGTTTTACCATGTTTGGCGCCAAATCGGTGGCGGTAATGTTAAAATCGGGGCGTTTGGCCAATAGGTACCGGGTAATGTTGCCTGGACCACAGCCCAATTCTAAAATTGAGGCATTTGGCTTGTTAAGCAGTAGGCAAAATGTATCGTAGGTGTCGTTGTACAGCTCAAGGTCCATAAACTTCTCCGCATATTGGGCGGCAAGGTTGTCCCAGGATTGAATGGGGAGTTTGTCTATGTGCATTGGTGGTCTTATAACAGTGTTTTATTAAAAGGCTGATCTGTTTTTCTGCATAAATTAACTAAAAATCACCTTATCATTTAGGTTAGTTTGTCGCCTTACTTTTTGTTTACCGCAGGCGTATTGCTGAGGTTGTTCCATAACAAATGATTTTCAGTGCTTCTTCTCGTGAAAAACTGCGGGAACAAGCTGAGGCCAGTTGGTTGTACGGGCAAAAAAAAGGCAGGTTTTGGGTGCCTGCCTTTTTCTTGGTTAAATGTATTCGTATTCGGTATTAGCCAATACGTTGCCCACTTAACAAGGTTTATAATAAGATAATTAAAAGCACTAGGATAATAATAATTGCTCCTACCGAGAAGACGTACATCCCGCCACCCATTTCGCTTAGGGTGCTTTTTATGGTTCTCACCTCTTTTCGCAGCAATTTCTTCTCGTTAGCACTAAGGTTCGATTTGTCTATCGTTTTAATTTTATCTAATCGAGCTAAAAGAACACCCGCTTTTGCACGCTCATCGGCTTTGTTTGCAACCAATGATGTTGGTGTCGGAGTAGATTTAGTTTGTGCCTGAACAGTGTTAGACAATATCACAGCGGTTAACACCCATAAGGTTATTTTTTTCATTACAATAATTTTTTGTTAATGCTTTTTAACCAAACGAAGTTCGCAATGTTTGATAGTAAAATTGTTACATTATGGTGGTATTTACTTACACAAATCATACCCGCTAGCCATTTTTACCACAGATTTAAATTAACCACAGAGAATATAGAGGCCTCGCAGAGGGAAAGAGAAAAACCCACTTTTTACGCTGTGTATTTCTCCTTTACGCTGCGGTTCTTTTTAAATGCGTTTACCCAGAGGTTGATGGTTTTATTACTTTTTGCCGGCAATCTTGGCAGCAAAGTAAGCCATGGGTAGGTAAGCCCCCACCAGGTCTAACACATTAAACCACATTGGTGCCGGTAGCATCATCACCATGCTAATGCCACCTGATAAAAACAATACCCCTATAGCCAATGCAAATTTCATTTTATGCGTAGCTGCCAGGATGGCTGTTAGCAATGCACCTATAAACGTACCCAGCGCGTGCGCTAAAAAAGGCATAATAAAATGCTTGGGTTCAAATAAATGAATGCTGGCTTTTAAACCCTCAGTAGTGGTAACATCGGCACCTGCTGGTGGGGCAATTATGGAGCCACTTATGGCTATAAGGCCGCCATTTACCATGCTGCCAACTACTGCACCGGCTATAACAGCCAAAATATTTCTTAAAATGATATTCATGTTAGCTTGTTTTAGGTTTTGATGGTTGATGTGTCTTACCGCTACTGGCGCAGCATTTATTACTGCAATTTATAAAAAAGGTGCTTCAAGGAGTTTTATAATTGCCCTAACACCAATTCGGCGGTAGACATTCATTGCTCTTTTTGTGCGAGACAAAATCTTACCATTGGGCTTACCAAAAATCGACTAGCGCCATTACTGCGGTAAGCAGCAAAATACCCACCAAATTCATCCACAAACCGGCACGGAAAAGCTGCCGACTGCCAAAATGCCCCGTTGCATACACAATGGTATTGGGTGCGGTGGCAATAACCAGCATAAACCCAAAAGAGGCCGCAAAGGTGGCGGGTATCATTAACTTCAGCGGATCTACGTTGATGGCCGCAGCTAGCGAAGCCAATATGGGTAACATCAGGGTAATGGTGGCTACATTCGATGCTAGTTCGCTTAGCAGTGTAATAAACACCGCCAGCACAGCAATAAGTACCCACAGCGGATAGTCTTTGAAAAAGATAAGCTGCTGGGCCAAAAAATTGCCCAAGCCCGATACTTCGATTCCCTTGGCAAGCGCAAACCCTCCACCAAATAACAGAATGATGTGAAATGGCAACTGCTTAACATCGTGCCATTCCAAAATAAACTTGTGTTTTTCGCGAGCCGGTAACACAAACAGACACACCGCCATTACAATAGCCACCGTGCTGTCTTTAATGTATCCTTTTGGAAACCAGCTTTCCCATCCGCCCAAGGTTACCGTACCTAGGTTAACCCCCGCACGGGTAAACCACAACAACACGGTAAGGGTAAATACCCACATTACTATTTTTTGCTCGCGGGTGGTTTTGCCCAATGCCGTGTATTTGTCTCTGATAAGAGCGTTGTTGGTAGCTTGGTTGGTAAGGCGAAACATTTTTTTTAGCAGCACAAAACCAGCAAAAAGCATAATGAGTGAAAAGGGAATGCCGTAAGTGCACCATTGTAAAAATGAAATGGGTTCACGCTGCGGATAGTGTGTTTCCCAATAACCGGCAAAAATCATGTTGGTGGGTGTGCCCACAATGGTAGCCATGCCGCCAATGGTGGCACTATAAGCCAGCCCAATAAGAAATGCCGCGGCAATGTTGCCATGGTGGTGACCTTTAAATAGGTCTTTGTGGTTTACAATGGCGGCCACCGCTGCAACCAGCATTAGTGTGGTGGCGGTGTTCGAAATCCACATGGAAATAAGGTAGGCGGTAAGCATAATGCCCGCTAGGATGCGGGCAGGCGAATTGCCGGTAAAAAGTATAATTCGGTAGGCAATGCGGTGATGCATGTCCCATTTTTCCATGGCATAGGCCAAAAAGAAACCACCTATAAACAGAAAAATGGTTTGCTCCATGTATTGGGCAGCCACCTCGTCGGTTTTCATAACGTGCATAAGGGGCATTAACACAAAGGGCAACAAGGCCGTAACGCCTATTTCTACCGCTTCGGTCATCCACCAAATGGCCATCCAAACCGTAATGCAGGCCACACTGCACATAGCAGCCGCCAGCCCGTGGTAAGCGGCCATAAAATAAGCCAGTGCTCCGCACACGGGTCCGGCTAGTATGGCAATTGGTTTTAGCATATAAGTATTTCTATGGGTGTAGCCCAACTGCCCCGAATGTAAAAACAAATGTTAATACGGTTGTAGTAGTTTAAGTTTTAGTTGAAGGATCAACGGTTTATTTCTCGGCAAGCATTTTGCGCCAAGGTTGGCTGCCACTAGCTGTAAAGCCTAACGGCCTCAGCCGGTTGGTGCAGTTTTTCCAGAGAAGAACCGGTAAGTTCCATTGTTTGGGAACCAACTCGTCAGGCACAACGCTGTAAACATCAGTGAAAGTAACTTTATGGTTCGCCTGTTTGGTTAATCAGCAGATTAATCACTTTATCGCTTGGCTGGCGATTGTTCTTCTCTGCTGAAAAACAAGCCAAA
>CAYMJL010000038.1:0-20440 GCA_964390915.1 uncultured Flavobacteriales bacterium | reverse complement strand
GCAGCCTTGACTTTTTTGTTACTTTTTTTGTCAAGAAAAAAAGTAAGGCGACAAACGTTTTGAAAACATCTTTTTTGATTCCACTTTTTTGAAAAAGTGGAGCAAAAACTTGTCCTCGGTAAGCGCAAGGAATTTAAACAACATTATCCTTCGTATACCGTGAAGAACCTATGGGCGGCTGCAAATTTTTGCGACTTGGTTAGGAAAAACAATGTTGTATTTACTTCCAAGCAAAAATTTAAAGGCCGCTATTACCTAGCCATTAGCTTATAGGATGAGTTCTTCACTTTGGCGCACCGAGGACGGGGCTTCGTATAAGTCCTGCAACATATTAGCCAACCGGGTAAAAACAACCTTGTCCTTGGTGCTTTTTTAGTTCAATGCTTTGTTTGTGTAACCTTGCGCTGCTCAGGAATGGTATTTTGTGTAAGCCGTTAATCCATAACAAAAAAGCAGGAATTAGCTCCCTGCTTTTAAAGAATTGGTTCAGCCTGTTGTTGGCCAGTTACCTATGGACATTGGCCTATAAAGGCTTACAACAAAAGAATTAAAAGTAACAGGATAATGATGATAGCTCCTACCGAAAGATAAACACCATCGTTAAGATCGTGCAGTGTGCTTTTAATGGTGCGCACTTCTTTTCTTAACTGTTTCTTTTCGGTAGTAGTTAACGCAGATTTATCCATGGCGTTAATTTTATCTAATCGAGCCAGTAGGACAGCAGCCTTAGCTGATTCATTAGGTTTTCCGGTCATCATTGAAGCCGATACCGGTGCTTGTTTCGTTTGAGTTTGCGCTACAATACTATTACATAACAATAGACTGGTCAATGCGCAAAAAATAATCTTTTTCATGACTTTTTGTTTTTGATAATCACATTGTTTTTTTACCTGATAATAATTTGCATCACCTAGAAAAATAACCGCGGGCGAGGAGCACCGTCTATTTGCAAACAACCAAATCGAATTTAAGTAGAACGGTGCAAAGCATAGCCTCACCCCAATGCGGTTATAAGCGTATTTGTGTCGGCTACTCTGTTATTTGGATTTAGTTGCGCCTTCTTTAGCGAAATCGTTAACCATCTCCTTAGCAGCATAAGCTTCTTTTTTTCCGGGTGAAACGAAGTGGTGAATTTTGTCTTTTAATTCACCGGTTAAATTGGCTCCTTTAGCCAGAATTTTTTTACGTGTTTCGCTTCCTTTTCTTGGCGCAAATAATACACCAAGAAGACCACCAATTGCAGCGCCAGCTACCAAGCCGCCAATTAGTTTTGCATTGCTTTTTGTAGTTTCCATGTCGTTTAAATTTTATAGTGAATAGTAAATACGAACGATTAGTTTACCTGCCAATTCTTGCGGAGAAAAATAAAGGCAGCTGAGGCCAATATGCCACTGCACGAAAGCTGATGCTGGAAATTTAACTATTGATTATTGGGTAAGCCGTTGCCAAAAGCCACAGCTATCGCGCCTTGTTATAAGAACGCATAGAAAGGTGCACAAAGTATGTGCAAGGCAATTTGAGCATTGATGTGCACTGTTCTTTTTGATTATTCTTTCCGCAGCTATGCGTAATCAACAGCACTACAAAATGTTACCAGGACTGATGTAACGGAGGGTGCAATAAAAACGATTTGGAGTTAAAACTCGACCGGCCGCTGCAAATGGACGAAAGTGCATTACAACAGGTGAAAGGTTTTTTGGGTAATTAAATAATGGGTATTTTAGTTACGTAGGCCGATTGTTTAATGAAGAAATAGTTTTTGCCATTCACCAAATCTGTTCTTCCGGCCACCGGCATAATTTGGAGCGTTAGTTCGCCACCCAGTTTAATCATTTCACTGAGCTCGTCCGCCGAAAAAGTAATGGTTTGCTTGCCGTGGTAGGTTTGTCTAACCAATTTTTCATTTTTATTGAAGATGCTTACCAAAACTGCAATAGAACCGGCCGCGGTGGCAAAGGTTACACTAAGCTTATTGCCATTGGTAGCACTGGGCGGGCCAACATAGGATTGCAAATCGGTAAATTCGTTATTGTCTGCATAGCTGAAGGCCGGAAAAGTATTGGATCCAGTAATGTTCCATTCGCTAATCACATTATACTTCACTAAACCCTTGTACCAGGTGTAAGACGATCCGCCCGAATCGGGGGTAAGTGGCACCTCATTTTCGTTGAAAAACACTTTACCAACATTTTGCGATACGGTTGAATTGCCAAACCAAGCAAAAGCTTCCATGGTGGAGTCCGTATAACCATTGGTTTGGTCGAAAGTAATAGACCTTACCGTATATAACGTGCCGGCATAGTCGGTTGAAAGTGTTAACGTGCCATATTTGGCTTCTACCGGGTTGGGTTTTGGGACGTCTACCACTATTGGTGGTTCTGGATTTTTGGTGCAGCCAGCAAGCATGAGGGCGGTCAAAACGGGAATTTTGAACAGGTTTTTAATGGTCATCCGATTATTCTTTGGCTCGAAAGTAATTGAAATTTGTTTTTTCACAATAGGCTGCTTGTAACATGTTTGTGGCAATCTTGATGGTACCGATGGAATCCTAAAACAATGGGATCAACTTGTTTGCCCCCAGCAATTGACAAACTTTTGCATTTTTCAGTATGGAAATTGTGCTTGAGCGGCTATTTTTGTGAGATTACTACCACACTGGTGTAAGTTCGGGGAAAATACGATGAAAAGAATAGATGCGATAAAAGATTGGTTGTACCAAAATTTTGCCATAACTGGTGAATTGGCAGAGTGGGTGAGGTTGTTGATATACCTTGTAGGTCTTGTCATTGTGTGGACATTGCTGGTTTATGTGGCCAAGCGCATTATTGTTTCCATTGCTTCAAAAGTGGCTAGGCGCACCGTTTCTATCTGGGACGATGTAATGATTGAAAACGGTGTTTTTCAACGTGTAGCATACATTCTTCCTGCGCTGCTTATGGAAATTTCGGCGGGATTAATTCTGGAAGATTTCCCGAAGGTTCAGCAAAAAGTCGATTTGTTTATCAACGTTTACCTCATTGGGGTTTTTATGTCTTTGGCCGGTGCATTGCTGAATAGCGCCAAGGAGGTGATGCTGAAAAATGAGCACCTGCGTGATAAACCTGTCAATAGCTATATTCAGGTAAGTAAAATCATTGTCTACTTCATTGGTGGTATTATGATTATCTCAGCCCTGATGGACAAAAACCCAGTGTATTTGCTCGGTGCAATGGGTGCTGCCTCGGCTGTTTTGCTGTTAATTTTTAAAGACACCATATTGGGTTTTGTGGCCAGTATTCAACTTTCGGCCAACGACATGGTGCGTCTTGGCGACTGGGTTACTATTGATAAATATGGTGCCGATGGCGATGTGATAGAGATTAATCTGGCCACCATCAAGGTGCAAAACTTCGACCTAACCATTACCACCATTCCCACCTACATGTTTATTTCCGATAGTTTTAAAAACTGGCGGGGCATGCAGGAAGGCGAGGGTAGAAGGATAAAACGAGCGGTGAAAATCAACAAAAACTCGGTAAAGTTTGCCACGCCTGAAATGCTGGAACGCTACAAAAAGATTGACCTCATAAAACCATACATCGAAGAGAAAGAAAGCGAATTGTTGTTGTACAATCAGCAGCACGTGTCGCAATTGGGTAACCCCATAAACGGGCGCAGCCTAACCAACCTGGGGATTTTTAGAAAGTATTTAGAACTTTACCTGGTCGCCAACCCCGACATTAACCACCACATGCAGACCATTGTGAGGCAATTACCACCTACTGAAACCGGTTTGCCCATGGAGATTTACACCTTTAGCAACAAGAAAAAATGGGAAGACTACGAGGAAGTGGTAGCCGATATTTTTGACCACGTTTTGGCCGCTGTTAGCTACTTCGATCTCACCGTGTTCCAAAACCCATCTGGTGCCGATTTTAAGGAGTTGTTGGCCGCTTCTGGAGAGAGTAATTAGACAATGTGATAATTAGATGATTTGACGATTTGACAATTTGACGATGTGATTTTGAGCATGTGCCAATTAGATGATGTGCCAATGTGCCGTGGTTCATCGAGCTTGTCGAAGTGAACGAACCAACATTCTGAACCAACATTCTGAACCAAACTCGAAACCCGAAACAAAACAACCCGTAACTCGTAACCCGAAACTTTCAAACTTTAAACTTTTCAAACTTTAAACTAACTAAAATGAACGCACACGAAATTGACTACCAAATCCTAGGCGAAGAAATGCAAAGTGTAGAGGTGGAACTCGATCCGCAAGAAACGGTAATTGCCGAAGCGGGGAGTTTTATGTACATGCACGACGGCATTCAAATGGAAACCATTTTTGGTGATGGCTCGCAAGCCAACCAAGGTTTTATGGGCAAACTAATGAGTGCCGGTAAACGGGTGTTAACGGGCGAAAGCTTGTTTATGACCACCTACACCAATGTAGGGCAGGGTAAAAAGCGGGTTTCCTTTGCTGCACCCTATCCCGGAAAAATCATTCCGATGGATTTAAGTGAATTGAATGGTCGCATTATTTGCCAGAAAGACGCGTTTTTGTGCGCAGCAAAAGGTGTAACGGTGGGCATTGAGTTTCAGAAAAAGCTGGGTGTAGGTTTCTTTGGTGGCGAAGGCTTCATTATGCAAAAGCTCGAAGGTGACGGAATGGCCTTTGTGCACGCCAGCGGAAACATTATTAAGAAAACGCTAATGCCAGGCGAAATGCTAAAGGTTGACACTGGCTGCTTAGTCGCACTTACCAGCGGAGTAGATTACGATATTCAGTTTATTGGCGGCATTAAAAACACCTTGTTTGGTGGCGAAGGGGTGTTTTTTGCAACACTTCGTGGCCCGGGCATAGTTTGGATACAGTCGCTACCCTTCTCGCGCCTTGCTGATCGTATTATAGCTGCTTCGCCTCGTGCCGGTGGATCTAGAAAAGGTGAAGGCTCTATTTTAGGCGGACTTGGTGGTTGGCTGGATGGGGATAATTCTTAATAGACGGGAGACAATAGAGGATAGACAATAGATTAGTTGATGTTTTGACTGTTTGATAGTTTGACCGTTTGACGAATGGATTGAATGGAGGATGGGTGTCATCTTTTGGAAATCCAAAATTTGGAGGGGGCTATACTTTTTTTTGTAAACTTGAAGAATAATCACGCAATTAAAAACCCAAGGTTATGAAAGGAATACTATTGGTAACCAGTTTATTGGCGTGGTCGCTTGGATTAAAAGCGCAAGCTGAAAGTTACCACCCGTTTCCAACCGAAAATTTCATGTGGATAGGCACTGATTGGTATATGTACGATGCGAGTTGTTCTGTCCATGATGATTACAATTTATTTGTATCTGGCGACACGGTAATAAATGGTCAAGTCTACCACAAGCTATACCAAAACGGACACATGTGGGCCGACTGCCCACCGCCGGGTTACGAGTATTACAATGAATATGTGGGTGCGTTTAATCAGGATTCGTTGGCCAAAAAGGTTTTTTTTATTAGGAACGGAATGGACTCAGCGCAATTGGCCTACGATTTTAATCTTTCGGAAGGCGATACCGTGTCAACCACAGTATGTGTCGTTTTCGAAAATAGTACCGTCCAATCTATCGATAGCGTTCGGGTGTCATCCATTTTTCACAAGCGGTATTGGTTAGCAACTGAACTTGGTGTTTATGGCTATATGATTGAGGGCTTAGGAAGCTCGTTTGGCGCGTTTGCCCCAATGGCCAATTGGCTAGAACGCGGTTCGGAATTAACTTGTGCCCGAGCTGATGATAAAATTTACTGGACAGAATCGGGTGATTCATCTATATATAGTTGTGGGGTACTGGCCGTTCAGGATTACAATAAGCCCGTAAATGGGTTGACGGTATCACCCAATCCTTCTGCCGGTATATTTACGTTAAGCGGAAATTTGAAAGCAAGCGAAATACTTCAACTTACCAACGCGCTTGGACAAGAAGTTCCTTTTGTTAAAACAGCCAACCAAATAGATTTAGCTGGCCAACCCAACGGGGTTTATTACTTGAAAAGTAAGCACGGGGTTTGGAAGTTGGTGGTGGAGTAAGGATTAGAGGCTAGACGATAGATTTTTAGACAATAGACGGTTTGATGTTTTGACGGTTGATATTTTGACTATTTGACTGTTTGATGTTTTGACTGTTTGACCAAAGGTGATAGAAAGGTGAGGCGCTTAATTCGAGCTATAGGCTGTCTATTGTCTTATGTCTATGTGTCTTGTGTCTAAAAAATTGTATTCTTACTTAAACTTTAAACATCCCAAAAACTATGAAAAAGTCTGTTTTTTTGCAATTGCTGTAGTTGCAATAGTATTGACCGCTAAAAATGCGGGTGCGCAGTGTGTGGTGAATTTTACCTTTACTCCAATTGGTGGATACCAGGTTCAATTTGATGCCTCTACTACTGTGGTTCCCGGTGGGGTTATTCAATCGTATGAATGGGTAATTAAGGAGGAATTCAACACTGTCCCACTTAGTTATGTTACCCACTATAACACTAGTACCACCAGCCCAACACTGGTTTATACATTTCCTGCTAATGTTGCCCGTAAATGGCAGGTTTGTATGCGACCTACCTACATTGGTACTCCACTGCAATGCTTAGAGCAATGGTATCCAGTTGACCGTTGTCACACATTTTACGCTCTTCCATAATTTAATCTATCCACATCGCTATGAAACCGTTACTAATATTCGTTATAGCCATAACCCATGCTTTTGGTTTAAAAGGTCAACATGTGGCCAGCAGCAATCTTTCTTCTCTTTACGTTTGCGAAAATGGAGGGGTAATGGTAAGTGGTTTTAATTTCCGAGAAGATACCGCGTTTTTAGATTCTGTTCCTTTTCAGCAATATGGTTTGCCCCCATGTACAAAAGGAGCACAAACCGATTTAACATCGGCAGTTATCGACCATGATGGTACACTTTGGATGTGGGGAGACAACCGTTATGGCTTACTGGGTCTTGGTGATACCATAAATAGGCCAGTTCCGGTAAAAAACCCGTACTTAAAATCGTTGCGAACCATATATAGTCAACCGGGAGCCTATTACGCCATCGACTCCCTCGATCAACTGTGGATTTGGGGAGGATTGGTTGGCGATAGCACTGCAAATAGCCACAACAAACCGTATTTAAGTTGGCTAAGCAATGTAGCAGCCGTTTCATCCTACAGCAATCATATTTTGGTGTTAAGAAACGATGGCACAGTATGGGCTTGGGGCAGTAACGATGCTTATCAGTTGGGAAACCCAACTGACGGTTATACCTACTATCCAAAACAAATAAATGGCTTAAGTGGAATACGCAGCATTGCGGCTGGCGATAAACATTCTATGGTCGCCGATAGTGCAGGCAATGTTTGGGCTTGGGGAGTAAATCAAAACGGTGCTTTTGGTGATATTACTTTGGCGTATGTTCAGGTAGTTCCTGCAAAATTGAGTACCATAAATGATGTTAAAGCGGTTGGAGCAGGCAATGGCAATTCTTATTTTCTAAAAAACGATGGCAGCGTTTGGGCAAGTGGGTCTAATGGTAGTGGCGAATTGGGAGCAGACTCTAGTGTTTCGGTGGCTTATGTACCCATACAAGTTAATGGAATAAACATTGCTCGGCAACTTGCGGTTGGACAAATTTATGCTATGGCTCTTCTGGCCGACAACAGTGTTAGGTCTTGGGGGTCTAATTATTATGGCAACCTTGGCGATGGCACTCGAACAAGTCGATATACTCCGGTTCAATTTTTGTCTTCTTGCAGCGAAAGTTCGGTTACAGAAAATAATTTAGTTACTAGCGAAACAGCTACACCCAATCCCTCTGTCGGCGTATTTACGTTAAGCGGAAATTTAAAAGCAAGCGAAATACTTCAACTTACCAACGCGCTTGGACAGGAAGTTCCTTTTGTAGTTAATGCCCACCAAATTGATTTAACTGGCCAACCCAAAGGGCTTTATTATTTGAAAAGTAACCGCAGGGTTTGGAAGTTGGTGCTCGAGTAATGGTAATTTGACCGTTTGACAATTTGACAAAAGGACAAAAGACTTAGGACTTGAGCGTAAGCTAGTCCATTGTCTTTTGTCTAATCGTCTTTTGTCTGTATATAGGTATTCGAGGTTTGCTATTGAATAACCAGCTTTTGGTTTACCGTTTCACCGGTTTGGCTGTTTAATTGTACCAGGTAAATTCCTTTTGGCAAGGTGTTTAAAGAAATTTTTAGGTTTACTGTTTTATCACCATTTAACTCGCGGGTTAAAATGATTCTTCCGCTAAAGTCGGTCAAAGTAAGTTTTTCAAAACCATTGTTAGTTGAACTGGCTTCAACCCTAAGTTCGTCAGTTGCCGGGTTTGGGTAAAAACTCAAGACGTTTCCGCCGTTAATTTCGGTAGTGCTGTTGGCTTCAATCACGTCAACAAAAAAGGTGTCAGTTACACACTGGTAGTTATCAGTTACTGCGTAGTAGGTGTCTTCGCTTGGACGAACGTCTACCGAGCGGCTTGTTTCGCCACTGTGGTTCCAGATGTGGTTACCTACCCAAGCAGCGGTCAAGGTTGCGGTTTCACCCCTTACCAATTGCACAGTTTGCATGCGGTTTGCGTTTTTAATAATGGTAAAGTTGTCGCGCAAAACACCATCAGTACAAAGAAATTTAGCATCTAAACGGTTGCCCTCAACTTCTAAAACCAAAGAACCACCGTTGGTTACATCGGCAAACGAAAGCGCATCATGAGGAAAGGTAGCTTGTTGTCCACCCAATTGTCCGGCTGAACCAGCAACTATATAAACCGTTCCATCTTGGGTGTGGCGCTCGTCTTTTTGGTAAGCACATGAGTTTGGCGAACCGTCATAATAAGCAGTACTCTGATCTACGTTGTGGATAGCCGCATCAAAAGTAGCTTCCATACCAGTGTGACCCTTCATTAGGTGACTGCGCTCGTAACCGTGGCTATGTCCGCAAAGTACCAAGTCAACACCAAGACCTTCAAGGTAGGGTATAAACATTTCGCGCATATCTACCAATTCGCCTTCGGTATCCGAGTTGTGCGATGCCATGGTGTAAGGCGGGTGATGCCAGTAGGCAATAACCCATGGTTTTGTATTGGCTTCCAAATCGGCTTTAATCCATTGCGATTGTTTACCTAAAGTGTCATAAAGGCGAGTAGCTAAATCTTCAACACCGTACGAATCTAACGCCAAGAAATGCACGTTACCGTAGTCGTAAGAGTAAAAAGCTTCTGTACCCGATGCCACACCACCCGATTCACCATTGCTGGGAAGGTCGAAAATGGTATAATAATCAATTAAATGGGTGTATTGTTGAATGGGGTTATTGTTGTAATCGTGGTTGCCAGGCGCGGGAAATAAGGGCGCATGTTTAGAAATGTTTTTTTCGTAAATGTCGAAAAAGTTGATTTTAAACTCTGCATCAAAACCACCTTGGTAGGCATTGTCGCCAAGTGTTAACCAAACGTTTGTTGGTTTGCTACCCATATAGGTGTTGTAAGCCTCCAAAACGTTTTTTTGGTTGGTCGAGTTGTTTCCGCAATCGCCGGTAACCCAAAAGGTATATTTGTCTTCCGAACCAGGAACCGGAGCGGTAACAAAGTAGTTGTCGGCATCGCCCTGTAATAGGCCAGCTGCACTACCAATGCTGTAATAGTACTTGGTGTATGGTTGAAGTCCGGTAATTTCAACATGGTGATCGTTAGTAGTTACCAGCGAGCTTACTTCACCTGTCAGTTGATCAGGAGCGGTTCCGTAATTTACTTTACTGTCTACCGATGTTAAGGTATTCCAGCGAATGGTAATGCTGCTTGAAGTTAGTTTTTGAAGATAAGGACCTCTGGATAGAAGGCTCACTTGTGCTTGGGTGACCAAGCTAATGGTAACGAGAAAGCTTAAAACCCCAAGCCCCCTCAATCTGTTTGCGCAAAATACTTTCATAGGTGTTTATTTTTGCGCAAAAATCGGGCTATAAAGTTACCCCAAAATTAAGGGTAACTAACCAAGGAGTTAGCTGATTGTTATCATTAAGTATGCGTCTCACTAATAGTTTCCGCCTACTTTACGCTGATTAAGCACAGCCGAATTTCTAAAGGTTGGCAATTGGGTAGGCATTGAATTGTGCTTCTTATAATCGGTTAGGGTTTTCATAAAAAGCACCAGTTCCTCCTTCTCTGAAATAGAAAGTTGCAAGGAGTCGAAAGGCAGGGTTTGGTTGGTAACCATTAGGCCCAACCCTTTTCCACCACCTTTGTGGTAAAATTCTACCACTTCTTCCAGCGTTTCAAAAACACCGTTGTGCATATAGGGCGCGGTAACCTCGACATTACGTACCGTAGGTGTTTTAAACGACCATTGGTGAATTGGGAGCCGGGTAAATTTCACCCGACCGCTGTCGAGACTGAGTTGTTTGTTGTCTTTTTTCTGCGGAGTGCCAATCACCTCGAATTCTGAGTCGGAGTATGCAGGCGGAACCGTACCGTTGAACAAAGGGAAAAAGTGGCAACTACCACACAAGGCTTTACCGGCAAAAATGTTGTAACCATTAATCTCTCGGGGCGACAAGGCTTTTTTATCTCCGCCAATATACTTGTCAAAACGACTGTTTAAAGCCACCAAACTACGCTCGTATTCAGCCAGGGCTTTTTGAATTTGGTAAACGGTAATTTTTGGTGTTTTTTCGTTGGCAAAGGCCTGTGAGAAAAGCTGTTTGTAATCATCACTTTCTTCTAGCTTGTTGGCCGCATCTTTAAGATTACCGCTCATTTCATCACGGTTGTGTGCCACGTCAAAGGCTTGTTGCTCTAGCTGTCCGGTACGACCATCGTGAAAAAAGGCTTGCTGAAACAGCACATTTACCAAGGTCGGTGCATTTCTTTTTAAGCGACTTTCTTCGTCAAAATGCAAGCTGGTGGCTACTGGCTCGGCAAAGGCGCTGCCCGGTTTGTGGCAACTGGCGCACGAACGCAAACCGTTTCCACTAAGCACCGGGTCAAAAAATAGCAGTTTGCCCAGTTCAGCTTGCCTACCCAGATTGGCGGTATCATTATAATAAATGGAAAAATAACGCAGGTTAAAGGCATTTTCCACAAAAGGGTTGGCCTTTCTTAAATCAATGGCTTGTCGCTTTTTTTGCCACTCAACACCACTAGCATCATGTAGTCTAACCCAACTTTCATTTATTGGGATGAGGTATTGGGTGATAAATTCCAGTCGGTTTATGGTATTGTAGTCGGGGCGTTTTTTCAGGTATTCAATGCAGCGCTGCAAATCCGCATTGGCTTTTTGCCACGTCTTTTTGCCGCTGTTTTGTTGGCAAAGCGTTTCTTTAAAGGCAAGTAACACCTGCTGAACGCCCGCTAAACTCCACATGGCTTCGGTGGCATTGGTGAGTGTGTAAGTGGCATCATAGCCATTTAAGGTTAACGAGGCCAGGCGATGGAATTGCAGTTGCGCCATTTCCAACAACATGGGCTCGGTAACAGCAGTGCCCTGATAATGCCCTTTTAGCCGAGCCAGTTGTTTTCTAAGCGCAAGAATAGTTTGCGATAAGTCGGTTTCTGAAAGGCTGTCGCCCGAAAAGAGCAATTCCTCAATTACTTGAAATCCTTTGGGGTAAACCACCGTAGCGCCATTCTCAACATCGTGTTTGGGTACTAAAGGGCCGTTAATCAACAGTTTAGCCTCTCTGGGCGAATAGTACTCAATAAAAAACTCTACGTGTTTATAGTGTTGGCGAGCTTCATGGTAGGTTCGGTTTCTATTGGCCGTGTCCGACTGAAGTTTATGCAGGCTGGTTTCCAGCAAACTGAGTTCAGTTACCAAGTAAGCGCGAAATTGTTGCACATTTTTACTCGGGGTTGTAAAATTAAGCTGTGAAAACCCTAAAACAAGCAATATAACCAGCAGCACCAAATCCCTTCTCATTCCTTCTTTTCTGTTGAAATAAATACAACCAAAACTTTGCGATGCAAGAGTACGTATGTCACATTAGTTTGATGGTAGCTAAAATTTAAATTTAGGTTAACATTTCTTGTTGCAAATAATTGGGTTTTAATTACTTTAGCGGCATAATAAAAATTAAAAGCCCTGTTTTGATGATGGTTTCTGAATCCTTTCCAAGCTATTCTTCTGAAATAAGGCATTTTTGGGATACCCAGCCAATGAATCCAAAGAGTAGTAATATTTTAATTGCCAACAATAAAAGTGACCAACAAGAGCGCTGGCAGTCACTTTTTGTTCGTAAAAGAGTCATTGGAGTGGTTGGATTGGTTGAATCAACGCAAGATTTAATTGATAAACTGACCGAAGGAAATTGGCAGGTGCTTGTGGTGGACTATGCCAGGATTAGCGAAAAGGCAATTTCGGATGTTTTGTTTTCAGATGAACATTCTTTTCACCTCATTATTACCGATGTTCCTGTAGATGCAGCGGTGGTCGAGCAATGTTACAATCGAGGTGTTTCGGGGTTTCTTGCTGAAAACGCTACCAATGAAGAGTTTCGCGAAGCAGTCCTATCGGTGGTGGCCAATCGACAATATTTTTCGCTGGCTTTTGAACAAATTCTACTGCAATCGCTTACCCAGAATAACTACTTGAAAGCACCTGAGCTAATTTTCAGCGAAACCGAAAAAGGGATTTTACGCCTGCTGTGTTTACAGCGGTCGCCAGTAGAAATGGCAAGCGAACTTTCGGTCAGTTTAACAACGGTTCAACGTATTCTTCAAAATTTGCTGGTAAAAACCAACAGCAAGCAACCATCCGATTTGATACTATTTGCCATAGGCGAGGGGTATTTTATGAGGAAGTAGTGCTATTCTTTGCTGAATATCTATCCAAATTAAGATATTTGAAAATTCTTTGTATAGCAATTAGATATGGTTGCTGAAGATAGCAGAAACCAAAAATGAAGATTACCTACATAAGTCACGCAACCCTACTGATTGAAACAAACGGTGTAAAAATAGTCACCGATCCTTGGGTGATAGGCTCGGCCTATTGCGAACAATGGTATTTGTTTCCAAAGGCCAATACCCCACATTTAATTTCTGATGCCGATTTTGTGCTGTATTCACATGGCCATGAGGATCATTTGCATCCTGAGAGTTTAAAGCTTATAAATCCAACCGCTCAAATATATTACCCTTATTCGTGGTACGATGGAACCATTGAGTTTTTCAATGAAATGGGTTTTAGTAATATTAACGAGGTTTTTACCGCTCAAACCGTAGAACTAGCGCCTGGGGTGCAGATTACCTACCTAGCTAATAATCTTGACAACGTAATAGTAATAGAGGATAAGGATACGGTTCTTGTAAACATTAATGACGCCTTGCATTCCGCTTCTGAAGGAATGATAATCCATTTCATAAATAAAATAAAGCAACGCTGGCCAAAGATTGATTTTGTTTTTTCAAGTTATGCAGGGGCATCTTATTTTCCAAATGCAGTTCATTTTATAAACAAAAATGACAAAGAAATTGCCGAAGCCCGCGAGCAGTTTTTTTTAACCAATTTTAGTAAGGTAATTGCTGGTTTGGAGCCCACCATGGCCATTCCGTTTGCAAGCGATTTCATTTTGCTAGATGATAATCAGCGATGGATTAATGAGACCAAATTTCCGAGGAATGAAATTCAACAATTTTTTTCGCAGCGGTACCCGCTGATTAACAGCCAGATTGTAGAGGCTTATCCTGACGACTTTTTTGAGGACAAAAAATTTGTAAAGACATCAAAATATCATAACAATGCGGCTCAGCTTATAAAGAATATTGATACCGATTATTTCACGGAAATTGAAGCAAAACGAAATATTAAGTATCTAACTGAATTTGAATTTGAGCGGCTGGTTGCCAAGGTTAGTGCCCATATAACCAACAAGCAATATATTATTCCGGAGGAAATAAGAAGGCAAATAAAATTTTCCATAAAAATTAGTGATGCAGTCGGTTTCAACATCATTACGGTTAATTTTAGAACAGCGGCCATTACTTTTGAGCAGGGCGATAATCTTCCAGATGATATTGATTTGTTAATAGAATTGCGGAGTTCGGTATTAAATCATTCGTTAGATCATGAGTGGGGCGGAGATGCAATTATTATTGGCTATGGGGCAGAGATTACCATTTTCAACGAAAAGGCAATCAGTGAATATGAAAATTACTGTGTTCGTTTATTAAGCAGGTACCCCAATACAAAAGAGTATTTGCAAAGGACTCCTGTTCGTGCCGTGCGCTATTTGTTGGCCGACCATATAAAAAGAAACAACTTGTGGAACAAGTTATTAGGCCGAAATGAAAAGGTAATTCACTACTTTGATACCGCACTTACAAATAGGGAATTGTGGCTTAATAAAAGCAAATGTGAGGTATGTAAGGCCTGTAATATCTAATAGAATTGTTTACCAAAATTCGTTATAGCAGCTTACAACGGCTTACCAATTCTAACAACTATCTGCCTTTTATTGATGGGTTAAGGTTTTTGGCAATTTTTCCGGTTGTAATGGTACATATGGTCGATTTTTATGAATTGAATCATTTTAACGTTTCCCAAACTAAAGAATTTAAGGGCCTTCATTTTGACAAATTAATTGGTAATTCGGATAATTCGGTGTTACTTTTCTTTGCGATAAGTGGATTTATACTCGGACTGCCTTTTGCCAAGTCTATACTGTTTAAAACCCAACCACCTAAACTGTTCGGTTATTTTGTAAGGAGAATTAGTCGTTTAGAACCTCCTTATATTTTGTTGCTCACAGCTTTGTTCATTCTCAATGTATTTGTCCTCAATAAAGCGAGTTTTTCACAAATGTTCCCGCACTTTCTGGCTTCCGTGTTTTATTTGCACAATGTAGTTTTTGAGGCGCATCCATACTTGAATTTTGTTTTTTGGTCGCTGGAAATAGAAATTCAATTCTATTTACTAGCACCGTTAATTGTCAATGTTTTCAGATTAAATGCATTGTGGAGAAGGTGTGTTTTACTGCTGGGGATAGTCCTGTTTTCAGTATTGAATCTTAATTGGAATTCGTCTTTTTTGAGCCTTGCGAATTACATTCAATATTTCTTAGCTGGATTGCTTGCATTAGACTTGTTTTTAACCGCAAAAGCGAATCGAAATTATATATATGACGCATTGGCTACGCTAATTTTTATGGCTTTTTGGACTGGTATAATAACCGAAGGACTGTGGTTGCCAATTGCGTTGACCATGTTCATATATTGGGTGTATTTGTCTAGGATTTGGATTAAAATTTTA
Source organism: uncultured Flavobacteriales bacterium (assembly GCA_964390915.1). GTDB lineage: Bacteria > Bacteroidota > Bacteroidia > Flavobacteriales_D > Luteibaculaceae > DASUEB01. The sequence goes on along the minus strand of CAYMJL010000038.1, from coordinate 5,172 downwards.
AGTATTAAATGGCTAACTGTTATTGGTGGAATGTGTTATAGTATTTATATGATTCACCATCCGTTGATGTCGTTTGTGCTTAATCGATTTTTTCCTGAAACGCTGCTTGCAAATTCTATTTGGGGTGATTTTGTTATCCGGCTATTGGTTAGCACCACGGTGGTTCTGGTTGGTAGCGTAATTTATTTTATTTTAATTGAACGTCCGTGTATGGCAAAGAATTGGTATAAAGGAATCTGGCGGTTTAAAGTCTAGTTGGTGAATTTTTTCTAAGGAAGCAGTTAGACTCCTTCAAATGTGTCGGCACAAAAAAACCGCCTCATGCTGGATGAGACGGTTTCTGTATATGAATCAATTGATTAGTTAGGGCTGCAAAGCATTTCCTTCTTTATTTAATTCAACGATTGGATAACCCAATTTCTGCAAACCTGGTAGAATCGATTTTTTGTCGCCAACCACTACAATTATGCGTTTGTCGTGCAATTCGCTTTTCGCCAAAGCATCTACTTCGGGTTTGGTCAGTTTCGCCAAAATGGCATTTTGCTGGGTGGTGAAATCGTTAGGTAGGTTGTACTCTACAATTTTCCGAATAAAACCAGCTTTTTGCCCTGGTGTTTCGTAGTTACGGGCATCTTGTTGGCCAATAGAGTTTTTGGTAAATTCGAGTTCTTTCTCGGTAATTCCTCCGTTTTTGTAAGCATCAATTTCCTTGATAAACTCAACCAACGAACTGTCGGTTGAATTGCCTTTCACACCTGCCGATGCGGCAAAAATACCTGAATATTTTCCAGCTTGAAAACCGCTTCTAGCACCATACGTCCAGCCTTTGTCTTCGCGCAGGTTAAGGTTTATGCGGCTGCTAAATGCGCCACCAAGGGTAAAGTTCATTAAGGTAGAGCGGTAGTTTATACCCAAAGCATCGAAAGCACGAGACGGGTAACCGATGCGGATTTCCGATTGTGGCGCCTTGTCTTTGTCTATCAGATATATAACCGTGTTTTCAATTGTTGGATAAGCGTTATCCCTTGGCATACTAACTTTTCCAGCCGGCCAGGTTTTAAGGAAGCTAAGCTTCGACGTTACTGTTTTGGCATCAATATCGCCCACAATTACCAGATTAGCAGAACCGGGTTGCAGCGACTTTTTGTAAAAAGCCTTAACATCATCCAAAGTAATTGACTTAACGGATTGCTCGGTTCCAATAGCCGGAATGGCCATAATGTTGTCGTTGCCGTAAAGCAATTTTGCAAACACATTGTTGGCAATGGTTACTGGTTGGGTGCTTTGGTTGGCAATTAACTGTAACTGCTGGTTTTTAAGTCGGGTAAACTCGTCTTCAGCCATTTTGGGCTTAAACATCTTCTCGTTGGCCAACGCCAATGTTTTATCCAAATTTTTAACCAACGATGAAATGGTAACGGTCAAGTAATCATTCTCAGAAGAAATACGAATACTGCTGCCTAATTTATCCAGTTCGCTGCTTAGTTGCTCAGAGGTGTAGTTTTCGGTAGATTCGTTTAACAACGAGGCCATTAAGCTCGCAATACCGGCTTTCGAAGCATCTTGTCCTTCCAATCGGTGACCACCATCAATAGTAAGTTGAAGCGTTACAGTAGGTATTTCGCTGCTACGTGCACCTGCTACTTGCAAACCGTTTTGAAATGTTTCTTTCCACAATTCGGGTACACGAACTATTGGCGCTGCACCGGCAGTTGGGTGTTTCGAGCGGTCGAAATTGTCAGTTGCTTTTTTGTAAGTCAAGCCTTTGTATTCATCTGGTCCGGCTTGGTAACCGGCATCAGAAGCTTTATAATTATCAGCTGCCGCAATTAGTTCTGGTTTTCCTTTTGGAACAACACTTAAAATTACTGCCGATTTGCCTTTGATGTATTTGTTATATGCGGCCATTACCTCTTCTTTGGTAAGGCTGGTGTACTTTTTCAAATCATCGGTAATCCGGTCGGGGTTGCCGTAAAAGGTTTGATTACTGGCCAATTGGCGCACTTTGCCCGAAACACTAGCCAAGCTGTTTATGGTATTCGATTCGTAGGAGGCCGAAAAACGTTTCACTTCTTCATCGCTTGGGCCTTTGGCTTCAAATTCTTTCAACGATTCGCGAACAATTTTTTCAATATCAGCCAATGTATTTCCCGGGCTGGCTGAAACCACCAAGGTAAATTCGCCAGATAATTCGGAAGTACTGTTGCTGCAATAGGCTTGCATGGCTTTTTGAGGCTTAACCAGGTTTTTGTGCATCAAGGCATATTTTCCACCACCAATAATATCGGCCAGGCAATCTAATGCGGCTTCATCGGCCGAACCTTGCGGAACTGATGGGAAAACCAGTTGCAACATGGGGAAACGAACGTTGTCTTCGTAATGCACGTAGCGATCGGTTGGTAAAACCGGAGCTGGTAGGGTAGTAGCAGTAACTTTTGGTCCCATAGGAATAGGTCCGAAGTATTTTTCAGCCAGTTTCAATACAGTAGCAGTGGTTACATCGCCACCAACGGTAAGCGTTGCGTTATTTGGGCCATACCAACGCAAGAAGAAATTTTTAAGGTCTTCTACATTAACACGGTTTAAATCTTCAATATACCCAATGGTCAACCAAGAATAGGGGTGACCGTATGGATAAAGCGTTTTAGATAAATATTCGCTGGCTAAACCATACGGACGGTTGTCGTAGTTTTGTCCACGTTCGTTTTTAACGGTTTCGCGTTGGTTTTCAAATTTCTTTTGACTCACCGCGTCTAGCAAAAAGCCCATTCTGTCGGCCTCTAGCCACAAAGCGGTTTCCAATTGGTTAGCCGGAAGGGTTTCAAAATAATTGGTTCTATCGCGGTTGGTGGTACCGTTTAATGTTCCACCCGATTCAGAAACGATTTTAAAATGTTCGTCATCGGCTACGTGGTCCGATCCTTGAAACATCATGTGTTCAAAGAAATGCGCAAAACCCGATTTTCCAATCTCTTCGCGTGCCGAACCAACGTGGTAAGTAACATCAACATGCACCACCGGGTCGCTGTGGTCTTCGTGAACAATAACGGTTAGCCCATTTGGCAACACGTATTTCTCGTAAGGAATATTAACTCCTGTGGTCGATTTAGCGACTTTTTGTATCAGTTTCGCCTGCGAAAAACCGACTAAACCGGCGGTGGCCATAGCGGCACCAAGTAACCATTTTTTGTATGTCATACTGCTGGATTTTGAGGTGGTAATGGTAATGAAAAAACACAATTGGTAAAATACCGCTTGTACCAAATTTTCCGGAAAGTTGGAACGAAAAAAGCAGCAATAAAAAAGGAGGCTTTAGCCTCCTCAAGTCTTAATTATTTCCCTTTGTTTTTTGCCTCGAATGATTTGATGAGTTCTTCATCGGTCATGTGTAGCTGCGTAAGTAGCGCTTGGGCATCTTTAGCAAAAGCATGATTAGGAAACTTTTGAATCAAACCTAAATAAGCCTTTTCAGCGGCTTGCTTGTCCTTAATTTCTTGATCGAGGATTAGTCCCTTTATCAGCATCACCTCGGGTAAACTGGCATAGTCAGGATAGGATTGTATAATGTGGTTGTAGGCACCTACTGCTTTTTCGGGCTGCTGCAATACACGAAATGCTTTGGCTTGGTATGACAATACTACTGGAGCCATCGAATCGACTGGTTGGCTTTTTACAAATTGCTCGCACATTTTCGCTTGGCCGTTGCAAATAAAAATTAAGCTATCCGGGTTAAAAGAGCCACTAATAGCTGCATTGTTGGCCTCAATGTTCTTCAGCAATTCATCGCGGGCAATTTTTTTATCGGCAATCGTTTCCGTGTTCGCTTCCGCGGTTTCGTTAGTGTTTTTGTTGTTTTCGGTGCAAGCCGCGAAAAGCGAAACAAGCCCAAGAAATAGATATTTGTTCATGCGTATTAATGTTTTTTCTTTAAAGATGGGAACTTCATTTTGTAGCGAACATCGACCCGGCCTTTGGTAATCTCGTTCAGTTTTCCACGAAGCAGGTTGCGTTTCATGGGGTTTATTTTGTCGGTAAACAATATGCCTTCTATGTGGTCGTATTCGTGTTGAATAACCCTTGCTGCATAACCGTCTAAAGCCAGTTGCTGTGGTTCAAAGTTTTCGTCCAGGTATTTAATAATAAGATTTGGCTTCCTGCGCACTTCTTCCCGAATATCAGGAATGCTCAGGCAACCTTCAGTAAAACCCCATTCGGTTCCGGTTTCTTCAACGATTGTCGGATTAATAAATACCTTTTTGAAATCGGCCAGTTCCTTGCTTTTTTCATCAATTACTTCGCCTTCTACCTCATCGTCTTCAGCAAATGGAGCACAATCGACCACAAATAAACGAATACTTTTATTGATTTGTGGAGCCGCCAAGCCAACGCCGTGCGCTTCGTACATGGTTTCAAACATGTCGTCAATAAGTTGCTTTAAACCCGGATAGTCTGGCGTAAGGTCATCGGCTTTTTTTCGCAATATGGGGCTGCCGTAAGCAACAATTGGCAATATCATTCCTAGGAAATTTGAGGCAAAATTAGCAATTCTACCGGTTTTTTTGCTCCATGTAGCTTTGTAAAATAAGGGTCGCACTAATTTCGTCCACCAAGGCTTTGTTGGTACGGGCTTTCTTCCCTAAACCACCATCAATCATAGTTTGCATGGCCATTTTAGAAGTGAAGCGTTCATCCACCCGAACAATTTTAAGCTGTGGGTGACTGCTGTTAACTTTTGCTAAAAATGCCAGAATGTGTTGCTCCACATCCATTGGTTTACCATCCATATATTTTGGCTGACCAACAACCAGCAACTCTACCTTGTTTTTGCTCAAATAGTCGGTAAGGAAAGGGAGTAAATTGGCTGTTTCAACCGTTTTTAATCCGCTGGCAATAAGTTGTAGATCGTCGGTTGCAGCTATGCCGGTTCGTTTTTGACCATAATCTAGGGCTAGTAATTTCATTCGGCTAAAGTAAAAGGTAAAACGGATTAATGGTTTACAACTCAAAAGCTCCATTCTCAGACAGAGTAAGGTTCAATTATCATTTCAGATACAAACAGTTCATTGTGATAAAAAACATAAAAAGACAGGGTTTGTTTTACCCAGTCGGCCAATATGTTGCTGGACTTATACGAAGCCCCGTCCTCGGTGCGCCAAAGTGAAGAACTCATCC
>CAYMJL010000037.1:0-21846 GCA_964390915.1 uncultured Flavobacteriales bacterium | reverse complement strand
TCGCAGCTTCCGCTCAGGTGCCCGCATTCCGGTTCGCTCCACTCGATCGTGAAAAAAGGCACCCCATTCGGTCGAGTACAGTCATCGGGAACACTGGCTTCAATAGCAGCGTTTAAAACCAACTGGTAAAATTCAGGGGAATCATTTTTCGGTTAAAAGAAAAAGATTGATTTGCTAGCCTAATTTATTCGGCCATGGCTTTAGCCGCAATATAACCGGTAGTCCAGGCAGCTTGAAAGTTGAATCCACCGGTAATGGCATCGATATTTAACACTTCACCAGCAAAATACAATCCCGGATGGGTTTTGGCCTGCATGGTCTTAAAATCAATTTGTTTGAGGTCTATGCCACCACAGGTTACAAATTCATCCTTAAAGGTGCTTTTACCGCTTACCTTAATTTCCAGTTGGCATATATTGGTTGACAGCTGCTGCAATTCCACATTGGTCACGTCGGCCCATACTTTATTTTCAATTTTGGTAAACTGAACCAAATTGACCCAGAGCTTAAAGGGTAAGGTCAATTGGCTATGAGCACCAACCTTTTTACGGGCTTCATTTATGCGCAAGGTTTTCAGCATTTCCAGCACCTCATCGACATCGAAATCGGGTTTAAAATTTAGCCTAATGCTAAAATTGTAGGATTTACTGGCCAGATACTCCGCACCCCAAGCAGAAAGCCGCAATACTGCCGGGCCACTCAAACCCCAGTGCGTAATCAGCAGTGGGCCGGTTTCTTCCAGTTTATTTGGCGTAACGGTTACTGTTGCTGGCAAGGCAACGCCTTGCAGTTCGTCTATAACCGGGTGTTTACAGTTGAAGGTAAACAGCGATGGCACTGCGTTGACCAACTTTAGCCCCAAAGTTGCACAGAGTTGCCACATTTGGGGCGAACTGCCGCTGCCAATAAGCAATTTATCGCAGCTGTATTCATCACGGTTGGTGGTCAAGCACCATTGACCGTTTTGCTGCTCTATAGCTGTAACACCGGTTTGCAATTGCAGCTGAATATTAGCCGATTTACTAGCAGCTAGAAAGCAATCAATTATGGTTTGGGAATTATCGGTATTGGGAAAAACGCGGTTGTCGTCTTCAATTTTTAGTTCAACACCATGCTCCTGAAACCAGGCAAAGGTATCACCGGGCTGAAATACATGAAAAGGTCCAAGAAGTTCTTTGCTACCGCGGGGGTAAAATTTAACCAATTCTTTGGGGTCGAAGCAGGCATTCGTAACGTTACAACGCCCACCGCCTGATACTTTTACCTTTCCAAGAAACTGATTACCCTTCTCAATTAAAAGAATGTTGAGCTTTGGATTAAAAGTAGCCAAATTGATGGCGGCAAAAAAGCCAGCCGCACCACCACCAACTACTATAACATCGTACGATTTCAATTAGGCGGTTGGGGTATTAACCCTTTGGGCATGACTTGCAGCGCTTACCTTTTTTGTATTTTTTACAACAGTCCTTTTTCTTTGCATCGGCAAGGCCACAGCTACAATTGTTACAACCACTATTTGCAAACTTGGTTTGCTCGTCAATAAAAGCCTGAAAGGAATTCATTAGAAATAATTACGCGACAAAGGTAATCATTTCTTCTTATTAGTAATTAATCTAAATAAATTTAACCAAGTAACCTTAGTAAGGCACATTCATTTTAAATGTCCTAACACCAACCTGACCGGTACTATTGGTTACGTATAAATTTACCTGATAATCGCCAATTGCGGTAACAGGGTTAAGTACTAGTTTAAGTGAGTTAGAGAAGGCTTTCAAATCTAGCGTAAAGTCGCTGGTACCAGTATACCTAAAGATTTTGGAGTAAACATTTTTGCTTTCTCCAATAATTTCTAATTTAAGTTGGGTGATATCGTTTGCCGGACTGCTGACATAACCGTCAAACATCAAATTATCACCTCTTCGTGCCGAAACGGTATAACCTTTAGCCGAATCAGAAGTGGTGGTTAAGTCGCTGGTTATAGAAGGTTGATTGTTACTACCACCAACCACAACAAAATTCAAAGACTTCTCGGTTACTACATTGTCGTTACCGTCAGAGATATCAACTTTCACACGGTAAGAACCCGCACTGGCATTAGCCGGCACATTGAAAGCAATTGGTTCACTTTTCGTTTTTTGGTCATAATCTAATGCGTAGATAAACGCGAAATCATTTTTGGTAATCTCAACACTATCTTCGTACTTAAATCCTTTTATTGAAGCTATTTTAATGTGATCTACTCCAGTATTATCGGCCAATTTATAGTATAGGGAATAGTTGGTTCCCGCTTGCAATACTATGTTTTGCGTATTTCCTTCTATATTGATTTCGGTAAGAACCGGAGGGTGAATATCGTATTTCTTGCAACCAAATACCAGTACTACTCCAGTAAGCAATGCCAAAGACTTAAAATTCATTAGTTTTTTATTTGGGGCTAAATGTATAAAAAGTGATTGTTAGTTTTAAAAATTATGTGCGTTGATTAAAAACATCTTGAATTACCTGCGTCATTTCGTGGTGAATATGGGTATTTGTAGCGACAATCTCTTCACCGAAAAGCATATCTCGACCAAGTTTAAAATCGGAGCAACGACCACCTGCTTCTTCAACCAAAATAATACCGGCTGCCACATCCCATGGATTCAACCCATATTCGTAGAAAGCATCGAACCTACCGCAGGCCACATAAGCCAAATCAATGGCCGCTGAACCCAATCTCCGTATGCCACGTGTTTTATGCGTAAAGTCGCGCAATACCTGAAAATAACCGTTTTCGCGTTCAAAATCATCGTAGGGAAAACCGGTGGCGATAAGTGATGATGCCAGCTTTTTGGTTTCAGAGACCCTTAACGGTGCGCCATTCAGAAAAGCCCCCAGACCTTTTGCAGCCGAAAAACATTCTTTTCCGTTTGGCTCATTAATTACACCCAAAATCACATCAGTTCCATCGAACAGGCCCACGCTGGTACAATACAAGGGCACGTTGTGGACAAAATTAGTAGTACCGTCGATTGGATCTATAATCCAATTGTACCCCGTTTCGTTTTTGTAGCCTGTACCCTCTTCGGCGATAAAACCAGAGCCAGGCAATATTTTGGCCAAACCGGTTACAAAAAGTTCTTCGGCTGCTTTATCAACCTCGGTAACCAAATTGTTAAACGACTTTTCGTCAATTCGGAATGCTTCTTTGCGCTTTTTAACAATAAACTCGCCTACTTCCCTACTCAGCAGTTCGGTTTGCTGCAAAATGACTTTCAAATCAATACCCATTTTCTTACGGCTTTTGCAATTATCGGGTGGCTAGCTCCATTACCAAATTGGCTGCCATGGTGCCGTCGGCATTTATTCCGGTGAAATCAACTTCAACCAGTTGATTAACCAATGTAGCCTGAAAAGGCATTTTTACTTTGATGTAATTTTCGCTAAAGCCAAACATGTGCCCTTCTTCCTCTTCGGCTTCTAACAGCACCAAACCTCGGCCATTAACATTGCCTTCGTAAAATTTTCGTTTCTTTTTTTCCGACAAAATGTGAAGCATTTTACTGCGTTCAGCACGTTTTGCTGGTGGTACCACCTGGTCGGTTCTTCGCACCGCAGTAGTGTTGTCGCGTTCGCTATAGGTAAACACATGAAGGTAGCTTACATCCAGCGAATTAATAAACTCAAAACTTTCTGTAAAAAGCTCATCAGTTTCACCGGGGTAACCCACAATTACGTCAACACCTATGCAGCAATGTGGCATTTTGGCTTTAATGCATTCAATTCTTGCGCGGTACAAATCGGTTTTATAACGCCTACGCATAGCTTCTAATATGGTATCGCTACCCGACTGAAGTGGAATATGGAAATGGGGGGCAAATTTATTCGATTGATCAACAAAACCGATAATTTCCTCACTCAGCAAATTGGGCTCAATACTGGAGATGCGAAAGCGGTCAATGCCATCAATTTTATCTAATTCTTGAATAAGTTGAAAGAAATTTTCGTCAGTACCGGCACCAAAATCACCAAGATTTACCCCGGTAAGCACCACCTCTTTGGCTTCAGTTTGCGCAACCTCGTTGGCTATCTTAAGTGTTTTTTCAATATTGGCGCTACGGCTAAAACCACGTGCCAATGGAATGGTACAAAATGAGCAGAAATAATCACAACCATCCTGCACCTTCAAAAAGGTACGCGTTCTGTCGCCACTGCTATACGCGGGGACAAATTGGTTGACGTGCTTAATTTCAGTGTTAAAAATGGTGGCTTGCTCGTTTTTCTTTAATTCATCGAGATGGGCAAGCACATTAAACTTTTCATTGGCGCCCAACACCAAATCAACCCCTTCAATTTGAGAGATTTCATCTGGTTTCAGTTGTGCATAACAACCAATAATGGCCACAAAGGCAGCCGGGTTAATACGCAAAGCTTTTTTCACCAGCTTTTTACACTCCTTGTCGGCATTGTTGGTTACCGAACACGTGTTTATCACATAGATATCGGGCGTGTCGTTAAAATCGACACGAGCAAAACCGGCATCAACAAACAGGCGTGCAATGGTTGAAGTTTCTGAGAAATTCAATTTGCAGCCAAGCGTGTGAAAAGCGACTTTTTTATACGGATTCATTCGGGTGCAAAAGTACCACTAATAATTACCAAAAAAAATACCCCCGTTTCCGGAGGTATTTTCAACTAAACTCAAGCTATTTTATTGAATAACAATTCGTTGATTGGCAAGTACCGCATTGTTATTTAGTAGTTGTATCAAATAGGTTCCGCTGCTTAATGCTGCATTTACCGAGGTAACGGTGTTGCCTATGGCTTGTTTGGCCACTACTCTCCCACTTAAATCAGTAATTCTTAATTCGTTTACTGACTGGTCATCAACCGATACTTGGAAAACACCATTGTTCGGGTTTGGAAGTACAGTAAATGCTACGGTAGCTGAACGGGTAGATAGAATTCCAGTTCCCGAGAACCACTTGCTATCTGAACTAACACTCTCACATCCACCTGCTGAATAAGTCACCACATAATAGTTTCCTGAAGCAGTTGGTTGGTAGGTAGCCGATGTAGCTCCAGCAATGGCTCCGTTGGCATCAAACCATTGGTAGCTCACTCCGTTTCCACTTGCTTTTAAGGTATCAACATCCTGAATAAAAGTGGGTTTACTTGGAACCATCTCAAAATCAGCCTCAAAAATAGCTGCATCCGAAACGCAGTTATTATTATCAGTGTTGGTCAATAGATAAGTTTCATCTACAGAGACAATAATACTATCAGCACTGCTACCGGTGCTCCAGTTATTTCCACCAGTTACACTGCTGCTTAAGGTTATTGGTGTTCCTTCACAAAGGGGGCCTGCTGGTTGTTGGGTTATGGCTGGTGTAGCTGGTTTTGGGTTAAACGTAACCAATTGTTCCAAAGAAGTCGCGCTACACTCATTGGCCGATTTAACTGTTACAGTGTAGTTTCCACTTGTGGTAACCGCTATGGTGTCACTGGTCATATTGTTACTCCATGTATTGCCACCAATACTACTGCTACTTAACTGAATGGTTTGTCCTTCGCAGAAAGGAGGTGTTCCAATAACTGTAATGGTTGGGGTTGGTGGAACCGCATTAAAAATCATAGTAAATACATCCGACTGTGTGCTACAACCAAAGCTGGTGGTTTGAGTAACGGTGTAGTTTCCACTGGCAGTTATGTCTATACGGTCGGTGGTTAAACCCGAAGGGCTCCACGTATTTCCGCCAACAATATTAGATTCTATAGCCACTGCTTCGCCTTCGCATGCAGGATTATTACCAATAAGTACAATTTGTGGTTTAGCAGGAAGCGGATTAACGGCTACGGTAACCGGATCGGAAGAAGCTGTGCAACCTAAAATATTTACCACAGCCACATAAATTCCGGCTGTAGAAACCTGAAGAACCGAATTAACCGTTCCCTCATTCCAGGTAATATCACTTGTATAGTTGGTGGTTTGCAAAGTAGCGGTTTCACCTTGACAAAGCGAAGCGTCACTAATGCTTACCATCGGTTTGGCTGGAATTGGATTAACAATAATCTCTAATTCATTGCCTGTTTCCGTGCAATTTCCACGGCTTACCACTGCTCGATAATAAGTTGTTGCATTTAAAGCCGGAGTTGTAAACGTACTGTCGTTTAACGAAGTTAATGGAGCACTTGTCCAAGGACCTGCTACATTGTCGGCAGTTTCCCAACTAATTACACCTTTATAGCCGCTAACCTGCAAAGTCGTTGGGTTGCCGGCACAAAGATTTTTTGGCACTGCCACTGCAGTTCCTGCAATCGCTTTTGGCGCAACATTAATGTAAATAGAGTCAGAACCTTTACAGCCATTGGCATCGGTCACGGTGTATTTGTAATTATAATTTCCGGTTGCCGTGTTCCCATCAAAAATAGGATTTGAGATAGTAACATCACTTAACAAACTAACATTAGTACCCGTCCAATTGTGGGTGTATGGCGTAGTTCCTGAAGTTGGTGTACCGTCCAAAGCTTGGGTTGTTCCCTCGCAAACCGAGGTTTGAAAGGCAGGCATTACATTGGCCATAGGATCGCCATTTGGAGATACCGTAAAAGTTAAAGTGTCGCAACCAATGCCAGCAGCACCTGTACTGCTTACCGGTAAAGCTATCCAGCGATAAACTGCTCCGGCCGTTAAAACACTGGCTGTTGTATAAAAAGTATCTGTTTGGCTTTTGTTCGTTTCTATCGCTGTAGTCCCTTCCCATAAAGAGAATTTGTAACTAACCGCATCAGTTGCCCTTGGCCAACGGATGGTAGTTTTTTGACATACTGCTGGGGCATTGTTTGCAGGAATAGCTTTTGTCTTATCAATACAGCCAGGGATGGTGTCTCCAAGGGCAGCAAAAAGGATAGTATAATCTTCAGTTTCTCCACCTACGGTTGAATCGCATGGAAATGGCCCCAAGTTTCCATTAATAGTAAGTGAGCTAGATGTTACTATTCGCAATCTTTTCAAACCTGAAGTTGCATCAGGTGTCGGCGTTATTGCAACTGTAATTGAACCTAGTCCATCAAAAACTCCTTGGTATTTTTCGGTAGTTTCATCTAAAGTGCCATCTTCGTTCCAATCTATGAAAGCTGCACCCAGCGTTGAACCACTTGGCGCGGGCATAGTTGCAGTTAAGGTGTATGGGTTTCCAGTAGACATTGTTACCTGCATATTGGTATAATCCGAATAGCCCGTACAAGATGAGTTATTGTTAATTTGAGTTCCAGCATCTCCAACCAAGGTAACGTTTGTAATTGCCGATCCGCCACAATCGCCTGCCGAAAAACAGTATTGAGCCCTTAACTGATATGTAAAAAGGGCCAAACAGGATAGAAGCCCATAAGCCAACAAGGAGATAAACAGTCGTTTATCCCCCTTAACAGAGAAATTATTCATTAGGTAGGTATTTAGTTTAGTGGCCTCAAAGTTAATATTTAGGACTTCGAATAATTCTGCACCACACCTAATCCTACATCATTCTATCCGGTATTCTTGAAATTTCAACGGAAATTTTCCAGTACATATCGAGTTTTCTAAAACGAGAAGAGGCCGCTAAAAGCGACCTCCCCTTGTAATTAAAAATTTATTCCTTATTAGAAATGGAACAATAAACGAACAGCACCTTGGCTGTTATCAGTTCCTAGCTTAAATGAGCTGGTTCTAAGTGTTCCTTCTTTTGTTTCGGTCTTAACCTCACCGTTTGAATCAATCGTGGTAATATCTTGTTCACCCTTTGGAGTGGTGCTAAGTCTAACGCCAAACCCGTACTCAGCATTGATAGAGATTTTTGGTGCGATGAAATACTCTACACCAAAAAATGCGCGAGCACCAATACCAAAAGTAAGTCCGCTGCGAACTTCGTTAACGTATACGCCAGCATTGCTACCGTAAGCTGGATCTTGACCTACATAAGGGTTAACACCTGGCATTTCAGCAAAGTCGTTACCATATTCGATAGTGGTTCTACCGCTCGACAACATAAGCATTCCTTCATAACCATAATAACCTTGCAAACGTGTATTTCCTCTACGGAACTCCTTACCTGCAGATAGAGCCAGATTGAAGTTTTTCTGAGAAATTTTATTTTCCACAAAAGTAGTGTTGTCGGCCAATGTGTCGGTATAACTAGCTACATCCAGCTTGGTAACTTCAGAACCAGTTCCAAAACTAATCCCGAAACGATGAGCGGTTTTAGCATCAATAAAACGCTTTACCATGATACCGTACGGATGTGCGTAATTAGCGCCAATGCTTTTATTGGCATCGTTAAATTTCAAGGAGTAAAAAACTGGAACAGCATCGAAACCTAATGCATAGTCTCCGGCCTCAGGCAAATAAGCCTCTCCTTTTTTCGACATTAGGTCTTGTGAAAAACCTGTTGCTGCAACCGCAACCGCGGCAATCGCTAAAATTGTTTTTTTCATAGTGGTTTTTTGTTTGATTTTGCTTTGTTTATTTTTATTTGGGTTAGCCAAAACTAAAAGAATTTATATTCTATCCTACTTTTTACCGCTACGGTTTTCTAACATTGGCACAAACCTAAACTCACCACACTCAACCTCAGTGAATTCATTTTCATCCAAGCGGTCAATAACTTTCATCAAAAGCTTTCCGTTATCATCAACCGGAATAACCATCCGTCCCCCTACCATCAATTGTTTAAGTAACTGCTGCGGTAGATACGGAGCACCACAGGTTACTATAATTTTATGAAAAGGTGCAAAACCCGGCAACCCTTTAAATCCATCCCCATAGGAAACGTAGGGTTGATATGCCAACTTCTCCAGTATTAACCGCGTCTTGTCAAAAAGGTATTTTTGCCTTTCAATGGAATATACTCTGGCACCAAGTTCCAGTAAAACAGAAGTCTGATATCCACTACCGGTACCAATTTCCAGCACTTTCTCACCAGGCGCCACCTGTAATAAACTACTTTGAAAAGCGACCGTATAAGGTTGTGAAATGGTTTGACCAGCACCAATGGGAAACGCTTTGTTTTGATAAGCCAACTCAACAAATGCACTATCCATAAAAATATGGCGTGGCACCATTTCAATGGCCCGAAGCACATTTTTATCAGTAATTCCCAATGCAATCAGCTCTTCAACCAGCTGCTTTCTTAAACCTTTATGTCTGTACTCGTCTTTAATCATTACAAGGAGCAAGTTGGTTAAAATCCATAACCACGAATGACATAAGCCTTAGAACTTGCTAAAAAATGGCTGTTGATAACATTCAGTAAAAACACTGTCCAAAAAGCGAAGCTGGCGGTACTTTTGAAGCAAAATTCTCATCATGCGAATTGGTGTATTGGGTGCTGGTCACCTAGGGAAAATTCATATTCAACAGTTACTAGCCCTACCTTGCTGGGAGGTGGTCGGCTTTTACGATCACAACGAAGAACATGCCGCTCAAGTGACCCGTGACACAGGTCTACGGGCTTTTTCGGACATTAACGAATTGATTGACCTTTGTGATGCCGTTGATATTGTAACGCCTACTATTGCTCACTTTTCGTGCGCAACCACCGCCATAAAAAAACAGAAACATGTTTTTATTGAAAAGCCTATTACTACCACCGTTGAAGAGGCTAAAACCCTAACAAGGTTGGCCAGCGAGGCAAATGTGAAGGTGCAGGTTGGCCACGTGGAGCGATTCAACCCCGCTTTTAAAGTTGCCGTGCCGTATATTAATGAAGTTCGATTTATTGAAACACACCGTCTAGCTCAATTTAACTCGCGGGGAACCGATGTTTCAGTAATCCTCGATTTGATGATACACGATATTGACATCATATTAAGTGTTGTCAAATCGAATATTAGGCGAATAAGTGCCAGTGGAGTTTCCGTGGTAAGCGACACACCTGACATTGCCAACGCGAGGCTGGAGTTTGATAACGGTTGTGTTGCTAACCTAACCGCTAGTCGTATTTCACTCAAAAAAATGAGAAAATCGCGCTTCTTTCAGCGTGACGCATACATTTCGGTCGATTTTTTGGAAAAGAAAACGGAAGTGGTTCGCATGAAAAATGTGGATGCCGATACTAGCCCATTCTCAATTACCATCGATCTTGGACCCGACAAAACCGCGAAGGAAATTATTTTCGAACAGCCCAACATTGAAGAATCTAATGCTATTCGCGAGGAACTACTAAGTTTTTTTAATTGTATAAAAAATGGCACCGACCCCGTGGTTAGCGGGCTTGATGGCGCCAAAGCATTGGATGTTGCCCATCAAATACTCGAAAAAATGAAGTTTAACTCCAACTTAATTTCTCAAGAGGTATACTAATTCTCAATTCAAGTCGTTTTTCCTACTTTCGGCCTCGAATTCACCAGACAATTAACACATAGTAACCTTTTAAATACCTATTTATAATACGTTGAAAAGAACTTTACCCCAATTTTCAATTTGGCTTGGTACCATCGTTGCTATTGCTGGGCTTTTGTCGTGCACAAAAAAGCAGCAGGTTGACGCTCCCGCCTATTTAAAAATAGACTCTGTTGCGTTTCAAACCATTGACTCTGATGAAGGAACGAACCGGCAGAAAATTACCGAGGCATGGGTTTACATCAACGACAATTTACAAGGTATCTATGACTTACCTTGCGAAGTGCCCCTTTTAGTAATTGGTGAAAAGCGGGTTAAAATAAGGGGTGGGGTAAGACGAAACGGAATTGAAGAAACGCATATTGACTATCCGTTCTTTAACACTTTCGAACAAACTGTAACCTTGGAAGCGCTGAAAACGCAAACGCTATCACCGGTGCTTAAATATTTTGATGATGCAATTGTATGGGATGAGTCATTTGACGATTCTGGGTATAAATTTGAACCTGCAAGTGCATCTGACACCAGTTTGTTTCTAACGAATGACCCGGCAGAGGTTTTCGAAGGCACTGGCTCGGGTAAAATTGTCCTGTCAGGCAACAATCAATTCGCTAGAATTCACACCACGCAAAAATTCCAGCTTCCTTTTGGACAACCTGTTTTTGTCGAAATGCATTACAAAACCAATGCAGAGTTTAGTATTGGTTTGGTCAGTCACATTGTTAACACGGGCGAAACCATTTACACCAACTACCTTTACCTTGAACCTACAATTGGCAACAGCCGCTTTGAAAATGGCTGGAATAAAGTTTATGTTAACCTCAGCGAATTGGTAAACAAAAACACCACTGCCGAAAGCTCTGACATCTTTTTTGAAATGATTCGGCAGGACACTAATTCGAGTGATGCGATATTACTTTTAGACAACGTGAAACTACTGTATCGGAACTAATGGACGCCAGACGCCAAGCCATGAAGTATGTGTGTTTCGATGTTTTGTCGGCCGCTGTTTCCTGGACTTCATTTTACATTTACCGCAAGCAAATTGTCGAAACCAATAAGTTTGGTTACGATATCGATGTGCATTTCGATGCTAACTTTTATTACGCCTTACTAGTGTTGCCAACCTTTTGGGTTACACTTTATGCTTTAGCGGGAAATTATCGAAATTGCTTTCGTCGGCACAGGTTGATGGAACTTGGCCAAACGTTTTTGCTAAGCGGTATTGGTGTTACCGTTATCTTTTTTACCCTAATTCTTGACGACGAAATACCTAATTACAAAAGTTACTACGACTCCTTTTTAATTCTGTTTGCCATTCATTTTTCGCTATTATTTACTGAGCGTATCATTTTAACGAGCATTACAGTTAAAAAAATTCATAACCGCATAATTGGGTTCAATTCAATAATTGTTGGTGGTGGCGATGCAGCCGTTGAAATTTATGAGGAAATAAATGCAATGGTAGCCTCGCCGGGAAATAAATTCATTGGTTATGTGAGCATGAACGGCTACGACCAACTTTTGTCCGAACGAGGATTAAAGCACTTGGGGAAATTCCCGCAACTAAAATCAATTATTCTTGATCAACAAATAGAAGAGGTCATTATTGCTATTGACTCTACAGAGCATGGTAACATTGGCACTATCCTTAACCACCTGGAAGACCTTCCGGTAGAGATAAAGGTTATTCCGACCATGTATGATATCATGGCGGGTACGGTAAAAATGACCAGCATTTTCGGAACCCCACTAATTAGTGTGAATCCTGAATTAATGGCGGCTTGGCAGGTTTCGCTAAAACGCCTGTTCGACATATTTGCCTCGTTGTTTTTTCTAGTGGTTTTACTACCACTCTACTTCATTCTTGCCATCCTTATTAAATTTTCATCCAAAGGCCCGGTTTTCTTTAGCCAAGAACGCATAGGCCTACACAAAAAACCCTTCAATATATATAAGTTTAGAACCATGTATATTGACGCAGAGGCCAGTGGACCTCAGCTGTCAAGCGAAAACGACCCGCGGATTACCCCGATAGGCCGATTTTTACGCAAAACGCGCCTGGATGAAATACCTCAGTTTTACAACGTACTGATTGGCGATATGTCAATTGTTGGTCCCCGACCAGAACGTCAATTTTTTATTGACCGAATTATTCAGCTGGCACCACACTATGTGCATTTGCACAAGGTGAAACCTGGCATTACCAGCTGGGGGCAGGTAAAATATGGTTATGCCGAAAACGTTAACCAAATGGTACAACGACTTAAATTCGACTTGCTTTACATCGAAAACATGTCCATTGCCCTAGATATAAAAATCATGTTTTACACCGTACTCATTATATTGCGTGGTAAAGGCAAATAACTGTAGTCAAAATTAATTTCCCAGACAATTTTATTAAGTGTATCCGTACCTTTGCGGCAACTTAAAATAGCATTAACCGATTTTTTTAACATGAAGAATATTAGCGTTATTGGTTCCGGAACCATGGGCAACGGAATCGCGCACACTTTTGCACAAAACGGATATCAGGTTTCACTTATCGACATCAACGAGGTGGCTTTGCAGCAAGCACTTGCAACCATTGCTAAAAACCTAGATCGTCAGGTTCAAAAAGGTTCAATTTCTGAAAACGACAAAACAAATACCTTAGGAAACATAACGGTGTTTACCGAATTAAAAACCGGAATTGCCAATGCCGATTTAATAGTGGAAGCTGCTACCGAAAATGTAGAAATTAAATTAAACCTGTTCCGTCAAATTTCTGAGCTGGCACCTAAAAATGCTATTCTGGCATCTAATACTTCCTCAATCTCTATTACCCAAATAGCAGCGGTAACCAACCGTCCGGATAAAGTGATAGGTATGCACTTTATGAATCCTGTTCCAGTGATGAAGCTGGTTGAAGTAATTCGTGGTTATGCCACCAGCAATGAGGTAACCAACCTGATTATGGATACCTCGCGTAGTTTGGGCAAAATTCCTGTTGAAGTAAACGACTATCCCGGTTTTATTGCCAACCGTATATTAATGCCCATGATTAATGAGGCCATTTATTCACTTTACGAAGGTGTGGCTGGAGTTGAGGAAATTGATACCGTAATGAAATTGGGTATGGCTCACCCAATGGGGCCACTTCAATTGGCCGATTTTATTGGGCTTGACGTTTGTCTTTCCATATTAAAAGTACTTCAGGATGGATTTGGTAACCCAAAATATGCACCTTGCCCGCTGTTGGTAAACATGGTAACGGCCGGCAAAAAAGGAGCTAAAAGTGGTGAAGGTTTTTACGACTATTCTGGCGGTGGCAAGGACTTAATTGTAAGTGCCAATTTTAGTAAACAGAAATTTCAAGAAATTTAATATTCCAAGAAAGACCGCCTTAGAGCGGTCTTTTTTTATTTATACCGACAAAAGTTCATCGTTTACCGAATAGACGCATAAAAGAGCCAACCAAAATTAAATTAACTTCGTCCTAACCACAAGGGATAAGCCTTAGTAATACCACTTGCAAAATGATTAAATCGCGGATTCTATTATTTCTGTTTTTTGTTCCGCTGCTGTTTACAGGTAGTTGTAAGAAATTTACCAAAACCGACGAAATTATTGGGAACCAGATACCCTATTACGATGAAATACCCACCATAACGGTTGAAAACTACCTCAACCGGTTATACATTGATTTGGTTGGTCGAGAACCATCGGATAGCGAATTGGTAGCCGATATCGCCTTCCTCCGATCGGCCGATTTAAGTTTCGCCTCGCGTGAGGCTATTGCCCTTCGCTTGCAAACCGATGAAACCCCTCGCGAAGGAGAGGGATCATACAAACAAGCTTATTACCGTTGGTTTTTTCAGCGAATGAATGGAGATTTACTAGATGGTGCTACCGAATTCGAGTTTGAAGAACAAATTGACCTTATTCAGGCTAACATAAATCGAGATTCTTTGGCCGGTGACTCCGTAGGCATGAAAGCTCACCAGTTAGAACTGAAAAAATTATTGAATGTGCTCGACTCAGAACACCTTTACCGCGAAGGAAAAATTAACTTTCAGGACATGGTTGGATTTATGGTAAACAACGTCATTTACGACTTGATTAACATGAACTCATTCAATTTTATTAACGCTACCTACGAAAACCTACTCTTTCGCTACCCTTCCAAAACTGAGTTTGATGCGGCCTTTCAAATTATGGAATACAGTTCGCCACAAATTATCATGGGTAAATCGGCTCAAACCAAAGACGACTACGTGGACATCCTGGTTGGTTGTAAAGAATTTTATCAAGGTATGGTCATCCGGGCCTATCATAAACTGGTAGTGCGCGAGCCCAACTCGGCCGAAATGGCTAAATACACCCAACAATTGTACACCAATAAAGACTATCAATTACTTCAACGCCAACTAATTATTACTGATGAATATGCGCAGTTTGAACCTTCCTACCGCTAAGATTTTAATATTCTTGTTTTTAGGGTTGGTGGTTGCCACTGGCTGCAAAAAGAAAGAAGAATTTAACGAAATATACGAGTTAGACGAGTTTAATGCCTTGCCCCCAAGCTCAGGGAAACTTAAGGTAAAAACCGACGAGCAATATGTTTCCATTCTGTATTCCAACCTTTTTCAGGAAGCCATTTCAGTATCGCAACTTAATGAAATAACCAAGGCCATGTTTTCGGTTGGCGACAAGCAACTAGCTCGGGAAATGGTGGTAAATACCTTCATGAAAGACCCTAAGGTGGTGCTACCTCCGGCCAATTCACTAGTAGCCGAAAACTTGGATAAATTTCTGGAAGAAACCTACAAACGCTTTATGATTAGAAACATCTCTGAGGCCGAACGAAAATGGTTTAAGAATTACATTACTAATACCAACCCGAAGCCCACTGTAGAAGAAGTCTATATGGCCTTTGCGCTATCCAACGAATATCAGGTATACTAACAAAATTGATATGAATCGCAGGAAATTTATTCAAAAGGCCGGTCTAACAGCAGGTGCGGCCTTTATAGCTCCATATATTCTCCCTTCAGGTCGACTATTTGCCGCCACCGGTAGCCAATTGGCTCCGCATGTGGTGATGTTTATGTATGGTGGTGGCGTTCGCCAACAAGAAAGTGTTTTGCAACGCTACCTAGCCGATGCGCAAAAACACACCAATGGAGCTAACCCGGGAAACATTATGTACAATATGTTTTCTGGTGCACCACCAACTCAAAAAATTGTTTACGGTACCGATGGCGCCCTACCTGGCGATACCCCAATACCCATGATTCTAAGTGAAAGTATTGAAAAGCAGGGTACTACATTTCGGGAAGTAAGAGCCAACACGGTTGGTCATTACAATGGTTTTGTTTCATTAATTCAGGGGAGAACTAGTATAAAACAAGGCTTAAGGCAACGCCCTACCTTCCCAACCGTTTTTGAATATGTCCGTCGACATTTGGGTGCTCCCGCTTCAAAGGTGTGGTTTATTGGCGAAGACATTAAAAATAGTATCCCGCTATTAAACTATAGCGACAATCAAGATTACGGTATGAAATATGGCGCAAACTTCTTTGCTCCACCCGTAACCTTTGGAACACCTGGTTTCAACGCATTTCAACCCGGTGATATTTATGATTATCACCCAGATGAAGCGATGAGCAGGGTTTATCAAATGAAAACCTTTCTGGACAACTATTACGCCAACATTGGGGGCGTATTGGCTGATTTGGGTAATTCGGACGAGGAAAAATTTGTCATCAAAAATTTTATGCGCGAGCTGCACAATGGTTCCCGCGGTAAGGATGTGATATCCTGCTCGATAGAGATTATGCAGAAATTCAAACCAACACTTACGGTATTGAATATGATGTCGGGCGTTGATAGCTGCCACGGAAGTTTCACCAATTACTTGCGTGCTATTCATTCCACCGATAGTCAGGTAGGTCGGGTTTGGAAAGCCATTCAGGAAATACCAGAAATGCAAAATAATACCATCATGCTTATTTGCCCAGAGCATGGACGTAACCTAGACCCAAACCCTATCTTAGATGAAAACGACTGGTACGGTTTCGATCACTCGGATTATAATTCTACCCGAATCTTTACCCAGATAGTCGGCCCGAATATTCCTGCCAATCATTCTGTTGGTGATGAAAACAACCCTATAGGACAATCCAACGACTGCTTGCTAACCATTTCAGAAATTCTGGGTATTAAAACAGAAGTTCAAAGTGCCGGTTATGTGGGTGGAACGACCTCATTTATAGACAGATTTTAAACCAATTGGATGAAGCTAAAACTTGCCACTATTCTGGTTTCCCTAGTTATACTGGGTTGCAAAAAAGACCCCAACCCCTACGAAACCTATCAAAGGGTTCCTCCAGTGGTTATTAACCCTGTTGATACCCTTGACCCAAATAGTTTTGTGGGAATTCACTACAACGTATTTAAACCAACCTGCGCCAACTCGGGTTGTCACGATGGGACTTTCGAGCCAGATTTTAGAACCGTTGAGAGCGCTTATAATACGTTAGTTTACCGACCCGTAACTAACCCTGTAGGCGATTACCAATACCGTGTAGCACCAAGTGATGCAGAAAACTCGGTGCTTTATCAGCGAATTACAACCTATTTTGAGGGGACACAAGGAGTAATGCCCATTCAAACCGACCCTGGCTCTGACTGGCCGGCTAAAAAGGATCAGTATATCCAAAATATTAAGAATTGGATAAACAATGGTGCTAAAGATCAGTTTGGTACCACCCCAACGCTCGGGAACTTGGAACCTATTTTTAAAGGCGTAATAGCTAAGGCTAATGGACAAACTGACGAATTACCGCGTCAGTCGGGAAAAGGAACGATAATAATACCTATTTCAGTTAGCAAAATCACTTTGTATTTTAGTCTTAATGATGACGATACACCTGCCGCCAGTTTGACTTATAACAAATTGAAGGTTTCGAACGATCCGTACCAGTTTACTAGCAAACCTGAGTTACCTCTTGTAATCGGAGACCCAATAAGTGGAAACGGTTACTTTAACGAAGCAGTTGATTTTACCCATAGCATAGAAGTTGACCTAGCACAATACCCGGTGGGTGAAACCCAGTACATAAGAATTTATGTGAGAGATAGTTCACCAGAAACAACCGAAATACCCAAAAATGGCAGTAGTAGCTACATTCACCTTTACTTTTCATTTGTTCGCCGATGAGAAAATTTATAGCCACAATAGCAATCCTTCCGGTTTTACTGGCCTGTAGCAAAAAAAAGGTAAGGGTAGAAGGCGATTATTCTGAGATTCCGTCAATCGCCCTAGTTTCCATAAACAATACTGAAATGACCGAGTTTAAAGACTCAGTGATTGCTATTATTTCTTACAAAGACTTAAACGGTGACTTGGGTCGACAAAACCCAGACGACAACTCACTTTACGTAAAAGATGAGCGATTGGCCAAGGCCGACTATTATCATTTACCACCCATTACCCCTGACGACCTAGAATTTAAAACCCGCGGTACCATTCGAATTGTGGTGCCTACCTTGTTTCTATTTGGCAATGGGGGCGCTGAAAAAACAACCTTAACCTTTAAGGTGCAAGACCAAGCCGGTAATTGGAGCAATGAAGTGGTTACCAGTGAAATAACTATAAACCGAAAGCAGTAACCCGATTTATTAAGAATTTGGCCGAAACTACTCAGCCAATGGAAGAATTAGCAATTATATAGCGCACTTATTATGGGGAAGTCCCTACGCATAATTTACTTTTTTTGTTTTTTAATCACCTCATTGGCAGGCTGGGCGCAAACGCGCTACAACATGTCCAATAATACCGTGAACGAATGTAAAGGTATTTTGGTAGATAGTGAAAATGCAAAGCCACCAAATGATGCTACTTGGTATGGCCTTGGGGAAGATTTTTGCTTTACCATCCACATACAAAACTCGCCTAAAATCACCTTAAATTTCACGTTTTTTGAACTTGAACCTCTTGGCCCAACTGGTGATATATTTGATTATCTAACAATTTACGATGGTCCAAGCAGCTCCTCACCATTAATTGGCAAATGGTCAGATTCTATCAGCCCCGGAACTATCTCTTCTACAGGCGACTACATAACTATATGTTTCCACAGTGACAATAACAAATCTGCTCCTGGCTTCGAACTTTTTTGGGATGCCACGCCCCCTCCACCTACCCCCCCAGCTATTCAGAGTATACCCAACGTAAGTTGCAATTCTACTTCGGTTACCATTAGTTTTGACCAGCCTATTCCTTGCAGCCAGCTTACAGCAGCCAACTTTACAGCGGCCGGGCCAAGTGGCTCTTCGGTGAGTTCGGTAACTCCAATCAACTGCCAAAACGGATTTGCTACCTCGGCCATTTTAAACTTTAACAGCCAGCTTAACCAAAGTGGCACTTATTGCCTTGATTTCAACTTTGTTTTTGTCGACATCTGCGGCAAAAGCTATCGATTTACCATCAGCCAGTGTTTCAATATTATCGATTGCCCATTGGTGGTTGCCATCAACGGAAATCCGACAGTGTGCAATGGTAGCTGCGTTAGCCTTACAGCCAATGTGCAAGGTGGTAACCCGGCCAATTACCAATACCTATGGACACCCGGTAATTTAACCACCGCAACGGTAAGTGTGTGCCCAACCGCCGACCAAACCTATACGCTGCGGGTAACTGATGGCACCTCGCAACCTGCAACGTCAACCCACTTCGTTCGGGTGCTACCCGTTCCTGATGCCGGTTTAGACACCGCCATTTGCCGCTTTGGCCCCGACTTTAATCTGGTTGGTACCCCGCCGGGTGGGACGTGGACAGGATCAGGTATCCTTAACGCACCTAGTGCTAGCGGTACGTTCCGTCCTTCGTCAACTCCCGGAAATGGTGGTGTGTTTTCCGTAGTTTATTCTCAGGGTGGCTGTACGGACATACGCCAAATAACCGTTCATCCGGTTTCTGCTGGCCCACGCAGGCCAGTGTGTTTAAACTCAGCTGCGTTTCAAGTTAATGGAACACCAACTGGTGGTACCTGGACAGGCACCGGAGTTACTACCACTGGACAATATACGCCCAATACGGCCGGAGTTTACACCCTCACCTACACCGAACCACTTCAGGGTTGTACCGCCACTACCATTATCGAAGTGGTCGACTCTATTGTGGTTGCCGACACCAGCACCATTATGGCCTGCGACAACCAGGCTCCTTTCAATATGACTTGTACGCCAATAGGTGGCCAATGGACCGGAACGGGTATTACCAATGGTGGTTTGGGTACTTTTAATCCCGCAGTTGCTGGCTTGGGCGTGCATAAGCTGTTTTACGCCATAACGGGATGCAGAGACAGTACCGATGTTACGGTAAATGTTATAAATGCAGGAGTAGATACGCTAGTTTGTCCAAGCAACAGTAGCTACCTCCTTACCTCGGGTACACCTGCTGGCGGAACTTGGGCAGGGCCTGGTATAGTCGATAATTTAGATGGCACCTATAATTTTAACCCCGCTTTGGTTACCCCAGACACCATATTCTTCCTGAAATATACCGTTGCTGCCTGTACCGATTCGTTACGGATGTTTTTACTTAACACCACCATTACCAACCAACAACTTAGTTTTTGTGCTTACGACCAAACTACCTGGCTTGACCCGGCCTTTACCACGCCCAATATTCCGGGCGGAGTATGGAGTGGTGCCGGTTTGGTAAGCCCAGACAGTATTAACCCCAAACTATTAAACCCTGGCATAAGCTACCTGTTTTACGAGTACAACAACAATGGCTGCCGCGATTCCTTGCGCATTCAGGTTAAGGTAAAACCTAATGCCGGCCCCGATTTTACAACCTGCCCAGTAGCCAACGATTTTAACCTGGTGGGCAACCCAGCTGGCGGAATATGGTCGGGAACAGGAATAATCGATGCCAATGCCGGTACTTTTAGCCCCATTACCGCCGGTGGTGGACAACCCACTGTGGTTGATGTTTACTACACCATAGCCGGTTGTGTCGATACGGTAACCATTACCTTAGACCGGGTAAACCCAACCTTCTTTGGACTGAGCAGCTACTATTGCTTAAACAATGTTCCGGTAAACCTTACCGGTAGTCCAACGGGTGGTGTTTTTTCCGGGCCCGGAATTAATGGAAATACCTTTAACCCCATTTTGGCCGGTTCGGGCATTCATACCATTACTTACACTTTCGGGAACGGTGCATGTGCTGAGGATACCACCAAAACCGTTAAGGTGCTAAACCCAATTGATTTTGACTTTATATATCCTCCCGCTACACTTTGTTTTGGCGATAGTGTTTTAATAAGAATTATCAAATCCGGAGGCGACAGTACCAAAGTGTTTCACTACAGCTGGAATCCTGATAAAGGAGACCGCAACTTCAATTACATCAAACCCACTACGCTGACTACTTTTTCGTTGACCGTAACCGACAATTGCTCGCAACCTGTTACCAAATCGGCTAGTATTGATGTATTTCCACAAATAGTATACGACTCCATTACGGGGCCGCCATTGTGTTACGAAGACACCAATTGGGCAAAAGTTAATGTTTACACTAACCCGCGTGCCGATTTCATATTGATATGGAACATTCCGGCTCCAAACATTACCGATAGTGTCAATTTGCCCGGTGGAACCTACAAATGCAAAATTTTAAATACCAAAACAGGCTGTAGTGTTACCACAAAAGTGAAAATCCCCTATTACCCCAAGGTAACTGCCAACTTTTTTAAAACACCCTTTGACGATTGCATAACAGTTGATGACCCCAACTTCAATTTTATTGACCTAAGCACAGGTGTTGATTCTGGTCAAGGTTATTGGGATTTGGGCGATACGATACTTCTTTACGATCCTTATGTCAATCCGTCTAGAACTTATAAAGACACCGGCCGATTTCACATCAAGCTATTTGTGTCAAATACTATTGGTTGCAGCGATAGCTTGGAAACCGATATTTGCATACTTCCGGTTGAGCAATATGTGATGCCCAACGCATTTACACCAGGCAGCGATGGCAACAATGATGTTTTTCCGATGGGAGATTGGGTAAATGGCAAGTACCTACCAACCAGCTATGGTCTTACCGACTACGACATGATTATCATGGATCGGTGGGGGCACCTCATGTACGAAACTGATGCATACAAAAGTCCGTGGAACGGCCGCCTATTTAACACCGGCAACCTTCAAAAAAGTGGCGTTTACGTGTATAAAATGACTTTGTATTTTGGTGAACGCGACATAAGGGTACAAAGTGGGAAAGTTATTTTGCTGCGGTAATATTGGTTGTTCCTAATAGACGAATAAGCTATAAACCTCTAACTATCATTATATTTGTGTTAACTCAGTAATCCTTGGTTTAAGTTTTTTACACCCCCTATTTGTTTTTTTATACATTGCGACCAAATCTCTTAGTAACTGTCTAAATTTTAAGCGGCTCTATTTAGCATTAGTTTAATCATAGCTAA
>CAYMJL010000036.1:0-22521 GCA_964390915.1 uncultured Flavobacteriales bacterium | reverse complement strand
TATCCTTCGTATACCGTGAAGAACCTATGGGCGGCTGCAAATTTTTGCGACTTGTATAGGAATTTAAAAGAGATTTTAATTCTAAGCAAAAATTTAAAGGCCGCTATTGCCTAACCATTAGCTTTCAGGATGAGTTCTTCACTTTGGCGCACCGAGGACGGGGCTTCGTTTAATTGCAGCAGTGCAGTAGCCAACAAGGTAAAAACGACATCCTTTTTTTGTGTTTTTTAGCGCAATGTATAGGGAGAATAGGGCTTGGGGTAAGTAAACCCTTAGA
This sequence comes from uncultured Flavobacteriales bacterium, assembly GCA_964390915.1. Lineage (GTDB taxonomy): Bacteria > Bacteroidota > Bacteroidia > Flavobacteriales_D > Luteibaculaceae > DASUEB01. The sequence continues at coordinate 22,244 of CAYMJL010000036.1, read as the reverse complement.
CTACTTATCCAAGGAAGATTTGTTCTTCTCATAATCCCAAGCGCCATAACTTTTTGTCCAGCCATTGGTGCGGTATCTATACCAAAAATGCAAGGACAAACCGAAAACAAATATGCCTGTTAAAATAAGCCACAGCCAGCTACTTCCCCACAAAAAGTATATCAAGCAGCCCAATACAAGGTATTTCAAAATTCTAAACCAAATAGGTTGCGCATGCTTAGAAAAAGCAACTTCAACTTCGCGTTTAAAAAGCTTCGAAAAACTCATTTGTAGTTGGTTTTAATCTTAAAATAAATGTTTGGTTCGCGCGCCTAAAACCCAAACCGAGCGGGTAATGTGTTTCGCAATAATGGTGCACTAAACTGGTTACTGCGAGGAAACTTGATATTAAGTACAAAGCTTAATTTAGGTACTTACCTGCCACTTTTGGTTAGGTGTTATTATGTAGCTTTCATTGTATTTCATCTATAATCACTTCTGGAGTTATTGCTAAAAGTTTCTCATTTTTAATAATCAATCCATTTAGTAAGAATACCAGGTTATTCATATTTACAGGAAGTGATAAATCTATATCGTAAAGTTTCATAAGTGCAGTTTCTCTATCTATTTTGAAAAGTTCTTTACCAATTTCAATATCTTCATTTAATATGTTAACAATTTGGTCTTTTAAAGGTGCTAATTGAAAACGAAGTCTAAACTTGTTTCTTAATAATCCTTCCCAGTTTTTACTTTTGAAATGTTTGTAAGCTAGTTCGTTGAAAAGGTTTTTTAATGCAATATCGTTGGTTTCCAAACTAGCATAAATCCCATTCAGAAGTCTTTCATTCTCATAATGTCCTTCCCAATCGTTCTTACATTTATACCTTAAACTGTGGTCAATTTCGTGCCAACCTTCTGATAGAATTGTTCTTAATTGTAACTCAAAAGTTGAATCAAGAACATCATAATACTCCTTGTCACTTGATTTTTGTACTTCAGAAAATATTACATTCTGAGAGTCATTAAACGAACAAATAATATTAGTTCTTTTTGGTTTAAACACTGTTAGTTCAGGATTGTCAATCTTTTCATCTTTAAAAGTTATTATTCTAGATAAGATTTCTTTAACCAAGTTAACATCATCTCTAAAATAGGTGACTACTCGAATGCCTATAATATCTTGAATAAGTTTGCCATTTTTCTCATATGGGCTACCTTCTTTAGCTTTTCTATCAATTTTTTCCAAAATTGATTTCTCGTCTTTTGACCTGCTAAAAATTCGGTAATGAATGCCTATTTTATCAAGTTCGTCCTTAATTCTTAGACAAATCTCTTCTTCAATTAATAGAAAGCCGGTAATCATAGTTGAGATTTATTTTGGTTGAAATAATTTATCCCAGATTTTGAAATAAATCCCACATCATCTTTAAAATATAAGTACCCATTACTTTTAAGGTTACTTAAAACCTTGTTTATTTCTTTGGGTTGATATTCCATTAAAATATCTTTCAAATGAGAAACTTTTCGTGCTCTAGGCTTTAAATTGCCAATTCCAAAAAATTGACATAGCACAAACAAATCGCTCAATTCCTTATAGGTTTCAAATTTTACCCTGTCTGCTTCTTCAGTTTGGTCTAAGCAGGAGTCAAGTGATTTTAGGAAATCATTATTTGCAGAACAGGCAAAAACTGCAAAATCATTAAATTTCTTTTCGTTACAAGACTCTAATTGACAATTGTAAAATGAACAGTTGTGAAAAGTACAATCAGAAAATGCTTTGAGTTTAAGTACACAATTTTTGAATGTAATATTAGAAAAGCCACATTCTGTAAATTGCTGGTTAATCTCAAAAGAAACATTGTTTAATTCTATATCATCTATGTAAAGATTATTATATTTTCTGTTGAATTTATTTGAATATGAATATTCAAGATTGAAAAAAAATTTAGATTCAAAATTAAAAGGTTTTGAATTGAACTCTTCAAAAAGCATAATTCGCCTATCATAACTTTGAATTTTAAATGATTGAACTGCTTTAGATGCAAAGTCTTGAGGTAAAATTTCATCAATTTTAGGATAATATTCTTCATACTTTTTCAAAATCAAATTGTCTCCAACAAGTAAGCCAAAAATAAAGTCGTTAACGAAACCAATATCTCCATTTGGTTTTCGGTCTAGGAAAACGTGATTCGATAGTGTTTCAACCAAGTCCTCCATTGATGGTTTTTCTTCTGATATATATTCCTTAAGGCTACTTTGAAGAATTTTTTGATTGTAGGATTTTATCAAATCCTTGATTGTGTCCTTTGATTCAGCTGTGATGTTAAATTCTGTCATAAATCGCATTAATTTTCGAAAAATGCGAAGTTGGGTTTCGGTGTTAAGTTTTATGTTTTGTCTAACTTGTTCCCTTTTAAGTAGATAGTCAACATATTTATCTATTAATGAGCCATTTAGTGAATCATTTAAGTATGATTGTAGTTTTTCTTGAGATATATTTTTTAAATAGGATAGAAGAACTGGATTGGCAATTTGGTCTAATGGAAAGTTGTTTTGTTCTAGTAAGTTCATTCTTTCTTTTGATAGCCAGTTTTCAATTGTTGGTTCTTTAATTTCTATTCTGGCAAGCGAAAATTCATTCTTTGATTCATTTATTGAATTTAAAAACTCATCACTATTAAAAATTGCTGTTTTCCTTGATGTAATAATTATTTTCGCCTTTCCTTTTAGCAATTCAACGATGGTTGTAAGCATACTTTCAACCTCTTCTTTGTTGCTTTCCTTTGTGATTAATTCATCAAATCCATCAATAATCAATGGAATCCGACCCTTGGTGATTTGCTCAATTACAATGTTTTGTTTTATACCATTTGGAAATTGCTCGTCAATCTCTTTCAGTAAAATATGTTTAAAAATTCTAGCTTCACGATTTCTGGATAACTCAGTGAAAAATGGTAATTGTTTTGTGTGTTTTGTTGAAAAAGTGTTTAAGACTTCATACGCAGTACAAGTTTTACCAAAACCTGCCGCTGCTTCTAGTATGATGAATAAGGCTCCTTTAGATTCAGACATTAAGGAATTCAATTTTTCAATTAAAGAAATTCCGTTTGAGCCATCATAACTATGAGTTTCAATTAATGCACCTGTTTCATCTTGATGTAAAATGTCGTATGAGCTTTTGATATATTCATATTTACTTTCTTCGGGTAAATTTTTTAACTGTTTTGATACAAATTGATTATATCTAGTTTTCAATTCATTCCCCAATGGGGTTTTTATAAAGAACCCCTCAAATAAATACTCTTCAATATTTTCGATGTCTTTGAGAGTCTTTATTTCTGTTGCGTATCCAAGTTCTGAAAATTCAGATTTTATTCCCTTTGGGTCATAATTGTCGTTTATTAGTAGAATTTCGGCAGCGTGATACATCCCGTATCTTAGAGTGTAAATTCTCACTTCCGCATTTGATTTACTGGACACGCTGTAGTTGTATGATTTAAACAACTCGTCTAACTTTTCTATTTTATCGTTTCCCATCTAGGTCTAATTTCTGCCTTGTTTAAGTTGCGCAAAACGGTTTGCGGCTTGGCGTTGTGAGGGTTTTCGGAGAAGTATTTGTCGGCAAGACAAATGCTTATTTGGAAACCCGTACTCCATTTTACTTGAATGCCCGCATAACGCCAAACCGCTGTTAGGCACTGGCTTTTTAATTCATCATCATATTGTAATGCTCCAAGTGTCCTGTTTCTTTAAAAACTGATTTGAATACTTTGAAATAGTTCTCAATGGTGTTGTCCTGCATTTCTACAAACAAGTCGTCTGGAATCGTGTGCGACCCTTCATTAATCCAACAGATTAATGATCTGCAAATTTCCTTTTCCTGTGGGTTGTCAAACTTATTAATTAGGTCATCGTCCCCGTATTTACCGAGTATTTTAAAATAGTTCTCAATTATTCTCCGCATTGTATTTTGAACGGTAACGCCCGAATTATTTTGGGTGTTCTTTAGTTCACGCCACAGGAGTTCGTAAGAATTTTGGATTGGGTTAACCAGTTCAAAGTCTTGGATAGAAGAAATCTTTTCATTTTTTCTTAATATCCAGAAATTGCTGTCAGTACACTCTTTGGTCCGACCATTTATAAACGACACTTCTTTGTGAAAATAAACATTATGAGTTAGTAAAATCACTTGCTTAATACTTCCTTTGTTCTCCTTGACAGCCTTGAGAATTTCCTTAATCAAGGAGCTTACAACAAATAAGACAGTGCTGTCCAAACTTGAAATCGGGTCGTCAATTACTAAAACTCTGTCATCTGTTATGTCAGTTTCGGTGGTGCTGCCTTTCGCTAGTTGAAGAAAATAAAGAAATGTAAGGAATGTTATTTCACCTTCGCTTAAGGTTGATTCAGCTAATTCACCATTTTCTCTTTCGACTTGGTATTGGTTTAAGCCAATTTTTGACGGGACAATCGTGAAATTTTGGAATCCGAAGGATTGAAGAATTTTGTTTATTTCATCTACGGATGGTTGAATGCTGGTTACATTCTTTGTTAGGGTCTTAATCTCCCCATCAAGTGTTTTGTAATCGGCTCTAAGTTTTTGAACGTTCTTGTCAATATTTTCGATTCCTTTCGATAGTCCTTTGCTATGTTTTATCAAATGCTCAATTCTAATCCTATTTTCCTCGATGAGAAATTTCCAAATATCATTTATTAGATTCGTTCTCTCCGCAGGGTAATTATTTACAATGTCATTGTGTTTGATAATTAGTGCATTAGCTGCTTCGGTTAGTGTCACTATTTCGTCCAATTGCTCTTTTGTGCTTGTAAGTTCAATACTCCTGCTGGGTTCTTTTGTCTTACTATTCAAGAACTCCTTGTTGCCAACAAATTGGCTATTTAGTGTCTTTAGATATGCTGAAAATTTGTCGAGGTCAAGTTTGCTATCCTTGTTTACCTTTTCTCTGTTTTCTATTTGCTGTAGTTCATTTATGAGGTTATCAAAAAGTCGAATGTATTCTTCATTGCCCTCTTTAACGGAAGTTGTATCCTTCGTAAATGATTCATCAAAGTACCCTTCTAACTGTTTCCTAAATTCTTCAGATATAGTTTTCTTTTGACAAAAAGGGCAAGTTTCGTCTTCTTGCAAATACGATCTTCCCTCATTGACCCAATCATTAATGTTTAATCGTTGAATGAGTTTTGCAATTTCAACATCTGCTTTTCCGATTATTTTCTTTTTCCAAATGGCATCTTCTTCAATCTCAATTATTCGAGTGAAATCTATTAAAGGTATTTCAGGAAGTTTCAGAGGAGCATCTCCAAAAATTGTTTCAGCTCTTTCGCCCAACTCTTGCATTGTTGTTAATAGAGAAGTATTCTTATCAAATTCATCTATTACACGGAGCATAAATGGCTTTTTCAGCATTACTCCCTTAAAAGCCTCTTTGAATTGAACTTCGTTCTTTTTATAAATGGATTCCCAAAATTCCTCTCTAAAAGCTTCTTCAAGTTGATCTCTTGCTGCTATTTGTTTGTCCAGAACAGTTTTTTGTTGTATGCCTTTGTCTTTTAATTCTTTAAGTTCATTTCTTTTCACTTCGATAACGGCTGCTTCTTCTTTAGAAGCCTGTCCTAATGTAAAAACACCAGGAATTGTTCCTTTACCAAAATTTCTGTCTCGAAAATCCTTATTATAAACAAGCGTCTTGATTTCTAGGTCATTCAGCCACGTTATACTACATTCCGAAAATTTAGAGTTCTTTGGCTCGTAGATAAAGTTTGAAATAGTTGTCTTACCACTGCCGTTAACCCCATAAATAAAATTTGCCTTTTTGAAAGCAGGTATTTCTATTCCCGTTTCATCGAAGGTTGCAGCTTTCTTTATTGTTATGCTTTTGATCATTTATGTTGTCTGTAAGCTTGTGCCTAACTGATATATACCCGCTATTCTGTTTCGTTTATTGCCAATTCAACCCACTAACTTATCATCCGTGCAGGACATATTGGCCTACCCAGCGATAAAGCAAGAAGTCTATAAATTTTATTAATGAAATTGGAGTTGTTCCCGCAATAGAAATTGCGCGAGCAGGGGCAAGGGTTTACGTTTGGCATACCGAGGAAGGTAAGAAGGGGTTAAAAAATTATGAGGATGAAGGTAAAAGAATTTCTTTTCCTCCCTACAAAAAAAATTTAAACGCATAGGGACATAGAAAAAGGAGCCGAGTAAATGGCTCCAAGAGATGCTTAAAAGCCTTGTCACCCTGAGGAAGGAAGGGTCTAGCTCTTACAAAAGCGAGATGCTTCCTTCGTCAGCATGACAAAAAAAGCGTTCAGCAGGACACAAAAAAGGCTACCCTTTTCAGGATAGCCTCGTTTGGTTTATGTACTTATTGGTGTTGGATTGGTATGCGCAAATTGAGTGTGCTAAACCGTTGCTTAGCTTGGTTTAGTCGTTAAAAGATGGGTTGCTTACTACCTTAAACTCGGTACGACGGTTTTGTTGGTGGTCGTCTTCGGTACATTCAAAATTGCTTTTCATTTCGCAAGTACAAGCATTTACCAATCTGGTTTCGCCATAACCGGTACCATATATTCTATCGGGGTTGTTGATGCGTTTTTTTATGTAAGCGGCCGATGCCACTGCTCTGCGCTCCGATAGTTTTTGATTGTAGTTTTCGGTTTCTCTACAATCGGTAAAGGCACTAAGCTCTACCACCATGCTCGGGAATTTTTTCATTACCCGTATTATTTTATCCAACTCTACCCGTGCTTTGTCGGTAATGTTGTATTTGTCTAAATCGAAATAAATAGAGTTAAACAATACCATTTCGCCACTGTTGGGCATTTGGGTAAGTACAATGTCGGTTTTTACTATAAAATCGGTGCCAAAGGTGCTGGCAATGGCCGAGCCATCGTTGTATCCTTGGTTTTTCCCTATTAGTTTAAAGTCTTTATCGGTATCAACCAAAAAGGCAAATGCACCGGCTTTGTCGGTAGTAAGGGTATCTAATGTATTGGTTTTGCTATCCATAAGCGTTACAAAGCTATTGGCTATTATTTTCCCGTTTACATCAACCACGGTGCCTATAATTTTTTTGCCAATAGGTAAACCGTTTACAATTTCGAACGAGTAAATGTCGTCACCACCGCTACCGCCAACACGGTTTGATGAAAAGTAACCTTTGCTCATTTTACTGTCTACCACAACCGCAAAGTCATCGTATTGGGTGTTTAGCGGTGCTCCGGCATTGTAAACCGGACCAAAGCCTGCATCGGTTTTTGGGCAAATAAATATGTCTAAACCACCCAGACCGCACAATCCGTTAGAGGCAATATATAAAACCTCGCTTTTTTCGTCATAAAAAGGAAACAATTCATCGCCTTCGGTATTTATTAAACTACCTAAGTTTTCTGGTTTCCCCCAAGTGCCCTTAGGAGTTTTAGAAATTTTGTATATATCGGCACCACCAAACCCACCGGGCATGTCGCTGGTAAAATACATGGTGTTTCCGCCATCACTTAAGCTGGGGTGGCCCACGTTGTAGTCTTTATTGTTCAAGTAAAATGGTACCGGTTTCGACCAACTACCATTGGTGTAGGTGCTAAAGCAAGTTTCTACGTGTACTACGCGGTCTTTGCGTTTTGTATCGTAATCGTTGCGGGTAAAAGCCATGTAATCGCCCTCGGGGGTAAAACTGGCCGGGCCATCGTGTAGGTTTCTGTTTAAGCTTTTGTCAAAAATTTCAGGAGTGCGCAGTTGTCCTTCATCTACTTGGGCTACATACATGTCGCCATAAGGTTTGCCGGTCCAGTTGTAGGTTTTTGCAGTAACATTTGCGCCTACACGGCTCGATGCAAAAACCACTTTGTCTTTGTAATAACAGGCACCGTAATCTTCGGCATTGGTGTTTACATTTAAATGCTCAACCTTATACTTGCCGTTGTTTACAGCCAAATTTGCTAGTTTATCGCCGTGGGCTGCGTGGCATATTGCGCGCAAATCGTGTGGTTTAGAAGTAGCAAATTTGTCCATACAAACTTTTGCTTCAGGGTATTTTCCTTGTGCTTTTAATACCATGGCGTGGTTAAAATGGTCTTCGGGTATAACGCCGGTACCTTGACTTACCAGTTTTTTGTAGGCTTGTTCGGCTTGCACGTTTTGGTTTAAGTTTTGGTAACTTTTTGCCAGCCTGCGTTGGCCGTCAACGGTCAGGTTTTTTTCTTCGGTATAGGCAGTAATGGCCTTATCGAAAGAGTAGACAAAAAAGCAACGATCGCCTTTTGTTTCTTTAGCCGATTTTTCCTGGGCCGATGCACTGATGCTCAGTAATAAAAAGGCTATGATGGGTATAAGTAATTTTTTCATGTTTTCAGCTTATTAATGAGAATTAAAAGTATCGTGGAGAGCGAATTTGTTGTTTTCCAAAAAACTCGAAATCGTAACGCAGCAGTAATTCATGGCTACCCTTGTTGTATTTGTTTGTTGCCAAACCATACGACCAATCGTAAGAATAACCAATGTGCAATTGCTCGGTAATATCGAAACCAACTAAAGCCCCCATTGCATCGCCGGTGCGGTACATGGCACCAAGCAATAGTTTTTTGCCTATTATAAACGATGCGGTAAGGTCGGCCTGAACGGGTGCTGCGGGTGTTACTTTAATTAAGGTGGTTGGTTTAAAAGCAAAGTTTTCGCTTATAATAAACATAGAACCTAAAATTACAAAGTAGTGACGCTGCTCTTTGGCTATTATTCTACTACCATCGGCTTGTGCTACCGAATAACTGTTTTGTACTAAATTGGGTGTTGATACCCCTGCGTAAAAACGTTCGCGAGAGTAATAGGCACCAAAACCAACATGTGGGGTTACTTCGTTGCGCATGTTTTGCTGAAACATGGGGTCGGTTTGCTCATCGAGCTCCAGTGTATTTAAGTTTGCTTGCAACACATTGGCTCCGGCACTTAAGCCCAATGCCAATTTCGATTTTTCGCTTAGTTGCATTCTGTATGCAAAGGCAGCTATAACCGAGGTGTTGTTGCTGGGTCTTATTTTATCGTTTAACACCGAAATACCCAAGCCAATATGCTTGTTGCGCAATGGCGAGTGCATGGTTAAGGTTTGTGTTACAGGTGCGCCTTTAAAATCGACCCACTGCGAGCGGTGCAAAGCAGTTACGGTTAGGGCATCTCGGCTACCGGCATAGCCGGGATTTACCACCAAGGTATTGTTCATGTAGTGCGTGTACATTGGGATTTGCTGCGCGGTGGCGGTTAATCCCCCTGCTGTTAAAACCAACACGAATGATATTATTTTAAGTCGTTTCATTTTGCTTGTAGTTTTAGTATCAATAATTTATTTAATACGTTGCCGCTTAACGGTTTAGGTAAACAATTCCTTTATAAATAGCGGTTCCATCGCCCAAGTCGAGCACGTAGAAGTAAGTTCCGGTAGGTAAAGCAACTCCACCAACACGAACACCGGTTTGCGAATCGCCATTCCAGGTGTTTTTGTATGGGGTAGCTTCAAACATTTTGTCGCCCCAACGGTTAAATATGGTAAGGGTGTTGTTGGTAAACCTTTCAATTCCGCGAACCACAAATAAGTCATTAATCCTATCGCCATCTGGCGAGAAGCCTTCTGGTATGTGGAAATCAATGATGCTGCAATCTTTGGCTTCGATGGTGTAGCTTATTGCCGAACCGTTACACAGGTTGGTGGTTGGTGTTACAACGATGGTAGCCATTGTACCAACATTGCCAACTAAGAATGATGGTATATTACCACTTCCGTTGCTGTCAAGGCCAATTGCCGTATTGCTGTTGGTCCATTCGTAAACCGTTCCTGAAACTGCACCGCTAAAGATGATATCGGCACTGTAGGTGTTGGCGCAAATTGATTTGTTTGACACGGCAACTACCGTTGGAGTTGGTTGTACGTTTATAGTAAAACTCGATTGGCCGGTACAACCACTTGCTGTTGATGTGGCAATGATGGCAGCAGTTATTGGACTTGATCCGTTATTGCTTGCGGTAAATGCGGCAATGTTTCCGGTTCCGCTAGCTGCCAATCCGATTGATGGGGTGCTGTTGGTCCAACTGTATGTTGCGCCTATACCTGCTCCGCTAAAGGTTATTGCGGTGGTCGATGCATTATTACAAACTACTTGATTGGATACTGCATTTACTGTTGGCCCTGGGTTTACGGTTATGGTAAAAGAATTAACCGTTCCGGCACAGTTGCCATTGGTAGGTGTTACCGTTAAGGTTGCTGTAACCGCACTTCCGGTAGTATTTATTGCTGTAAATGAATTTATGTTTCCACTTCCGTTGGCAGCTAAGCCGATAGATGGGGTGTTGTTTGTCCAATTGTAAACCGCGCCTACACCAGCTCCTGCAAATACAATAGCAGTTGTTGGTGTGCTGTTGCACAAGGTTTGGTTGGTCACGGCATTGGCCACAGGAGGCGAAACAACGGTTATGGTAAAATTACTATCAACACCAATACAGCCATTGGCAGTTGGGGTAACCGTAATTTGGGCTGAAATTGGTGTGCTACCCGAGTTGGTAGCTGTAAACGGAGCAATATTGCCATTTCCACTGGCTGCCAAACCTATTGCAGTGTTGTTGTTGGTCCAGGTATAAGTAGCACCGGTTGTTGCCGAGCTAAAGTTAATAGCACTGGTAGAGGTATTGTTACAAACCGTTTGGTTGGGCACCGAATTTACTTTTGGAGTAGGATTTACGGTTATGCTAAAGGACGTTTGACCCGTGCAACCATTGGCGGTAGAGGTAGCCACGATGGTGGCTATTACTGCATTGTTGCCGGTGTTGGTTCCTTGAAACGAAGCAATGTCTCCGTTTCCACTTGCGGCTAATCCTATAGAGGTGTTGTTGTTGGACCAGCTGTATGTTGCACCGTTTCCTGCACCACTAAAAGTTACCGCAGCGGTAGAATCGTTGTTACAAATTGCCTGGTTGGCCACTGTATTTACTGTTGGCCCCGGATTTACGGTTATGGTAAAAGAACTGTCGGGCCCTATACATCCGTTTGCCGTTGCCGATACCGTAATGGTGGCAACAATTGGGTTGGGAGTTGGGTTAGTAGCGTTAAATGAGTTGATGTTTCCGCTGCCCAGTGGAGCTAAACCAATGATGGGTTGGTTGTTGGTCCAGTTATAGGTAGCACCTGCACCGGCTCCGCTAAAAATAACGGCTGCGGTTGGTGTACTGTTACACAAAACCTGATCGGGAATCGAGTTAACAATCGGTGTTGGATAAACCGTGATGGTAAAAGAACTATCGGCTCCATCACATCCGTTGGCATTTGGTGTAACCGTAATGGTTGCTGTAACTGTATTGGCACCTGCATTGGTTGCAGTAAAAGAATTTATTGGTCCATTTCCGCTGGCAGCTAAGCCAATAGAAGTGGTATTGTTGGTCCAATTGTAGGTTGCACCAACGGTATTACCTGTAAAAATAACGGGTAGGGTAGGTGTACCATTGCATATGGCCTGATTTGGCGTTGAGTCGACAGTTGGTGTTGGGTTTACTGTTATGGTAAAACTAGAATCGGCACCCACACAGCCCTTGGCGGTTGGGGTAACGGTAATGGTAGCTACCTGAGCAAGTATACCGTTGTTAATGGCCGTAAACGGATTAATATTACCGTTTCCGCTGGCCGCTAAACCAATTGAAGTATTGTTGTTTATCCAGCTGTAGGTACTTCCAGAAACAGTTCCTGTAAAGATAACCGTATCGGTACGTGTGTTGCTACAAACGGTTTGATTTGGAATGGTGTTAACATTTGCAGGCTCGTTAACTACTACAGGGAAAATAGATGAAATAGTACCGCTTTTACAATTACCGTTTCCTTGTACAGTAATATTTCCGCTTTGGGCAATGTTGCTAAACGATACGGTAATGCTGTCGGTATTTACACCCGCTGTAATGGTTGCCCCACTGGGTAATGACCAGTTATAATCTATAGCCTCTTCAATTTCGGGAACCGAATAAATAACACCAGTTTGTCCCTGGCAAACGGTTGATGTACCAGAAATGTTTCCGGCTGGCCCACTAATGCCCGAGGTAATATTAATTTCTATGGAATAGGTGTTTAAAGCCCCAACAACAGTTAATGCGCGACCATTGACAACGGTTCCAGATTGGATATTAACTGCTCCGTAAGAAACGATGGTTCCATTAAAAATTGAGTTCCCGTTTATGTCTACCGCTCCGTTAAAAAGCCAGTACACATTTTTGGCCTGTGCGCCATTTATTAAAACAATTCTAGAATTGGTACTGGTTTCAAATGCCCCTTCTGCCTGAATGACAAATACGGCATCGGGATTGTCGAGTGCATTAAGGTATAAGGTGTCGGTAAAGGTTACTGCACCATCCATTAAATAGGTGTGTGGAGTAAGTACCAGATTGTGTCCAAATAAATCAGGACGAATAAGAATAATATCTTCGGTTAATCCATTTAAGTAGTCGTAGGCATTTTGCAACGCAACCGCTGCAGCTATGGTAGAAGGGTCTTGACCGTTGTGAATGTCGCCATCAACTTTCAAAGGATCCCATCCTGTGGCCGAACCATTGTTGGTACCTACATCGCCACCAACAAATGATGACAGGTTGTCGGTTACAGGGCCGTCAGATGAAAACAAGGCGTAACATTCTATTGCAGCTAGCGTAGGTGCTCCAGGACCTGTTAGGGTTGGGCTTCCGCAGCCAATTGGGGTATAGGCCATTGTGGCACTTACACCAACTGCTCCGCTTATAGATAAAGCTCTTCCTTCAAGTGTATCGCCAGTGCTTAGGTTTATTGCGCCATCGGCAGCTATTGTACCTTTAAAACTGGTTCCGGTGGCTAAAGTAACCGCTCCATCAACTTTCCAAAAAACGTTACAAGCCAAAGCATCATTAACCAACTTTACTTTTGCATTGGCATTGGTGTTAAAAGTTCCACCAATTTGAAAGATAAATACTGCATTTGGATCGCCTTGGCCATCTAGGATTAAATCCAAATTCAACACAGCAGAGCTGGGAATTGAATAAACACCAGGTGTTAAGGTAGTTCCATTTCCAAGCAATGGTGCGGGGAAATAGTTGGGTATGGCTGCACCTAGTTGTAGCCACGCTAAGCCTAAATCGGCCGAACATTGCTGACTAACAGGACCACCTGGGTGCATTTGTCCGTCAACGTTTCCAAAACCGGTAAGCGACCCCACATTCATACCGATATTTCCGGTAAGATGTGTAAGGTATTCGGTACCGGCATTAGTAACAGCACCATTTGTCGAGAAAAGGACAAATTTTGCTGCGGTACCTAGATTTGGGGCTTGTCCGTAATTTAACTTCGGAAAGCATAGTAGTGCAACAACCGTTACAATAATATATAGTAATTTTCTTTTCATAGTTTTTGATTAATTGTGAAGAAGAATCAGGCTGTAAAATTGATGCCAATAAAATGAATGGGTGTTACACAACTTTTGCTATATGTTGCACTTTTCACACATTGCTTGTTGTGTAAAAAAAGACACCTCCATTATAGATAATGAAGGTGTCTGATTAAATTCAAAAGAAAAACAAAGCAGAAATTATAGATGGGTAAGCGTGTTGGTAATGGTGTGGTTTTTTAGCAATTCTCTTTGTGCTTCGCTGGCCAGAATGGTGTGCCCCTGTGCTTTAATGGTGCTGTAATGGCCTTTTTCATGATTTCCTTCATCATGAAATTTAGCAGCCTCATGATGATTTTTCGCAGCTTCTTCAAGGTGTAAAGCAGCTTTTTTGTGACTTTGAATGCTTTCCATATATTATTTGTTTGCATTGTGAATTCGTTTCCACAATTAACCAAAGGGAATGCATTTTGTGCGCTTATTTGTTACATAATTCTTGATAAAATTTACATTTTTTCCTGAGCAATGTGTTTGTGGTTTTTGGTCGAGAACTTTTCCGGAAACTGTTTTACTATATCGTTGGTAAACATATCGGCCATGATTAATATTTCCGAATGAATTTTATCGAATCCGGCTACATCAGCAACATAATCTTTTTCAATTCGGTTGGTGGCTTCGTCAGCTGCCAATTTCAGGTGATCGTAAAACATCATTTTCATATGATCAACTTTCCAGTTGGGGTTTATCCGGTTAAGGAATACCACTATTTCATCTGCGTTTGCATACCACCGTGTTTTAGCCAGCTCAAGTGCTTTAAGGTCGTCATTTTTAGCAGCCAATACCACTTCAGCCGAAATGGTAATGTGGGGCGTTAATAGTTTGGTAAATTCATTACCAGCATCATCACCATAATAAGGTTTAAAGGCATTCCCAATATCAACTTGGTTTTGCAGCAAGCGTTTTACGGCTTCTTCTTTTCCGGGAAGGTCATCTACAATACAAAGAATTACGTTTCTGGTCCAAATAATATGGTCGGCCCACAACTTGCGCATGTTGGTTTTTAAATCGGCTGATGTGTCTATTGCCACCACGGTTTCCTTTTTGTGGTGATTATTGATGCAACTATTAAGGCCAATTATGGCGCTTATTAGGGCTATGAAAACAACAATTAAGGAGTATTTTTTTATGGAAAGTTGCATTTTAGTTTGTGTTTGGGATAGGTGTATAAAAATAAATGGGGCTAAAATGCCCCGTTTGTAATAAAATTTGTAATGAAAAGCTTGCTAAACTGAATGGCCTTACCATTCAATCGTATCTTTAGGGCTCCAGTACTTCAGCGGGCAAATGCCTTTTCTTTTTCTTCAATAAAATGAGCTTCAGAAGTAATTGGAATTTTTAATGCTTTGGAAACAATACAATTTAATTCGGCATCTTTTGCAAGCACTTTAAATTCTTCGGCGGTTATGCCAGGCACCTGTGCTTTTACAATTAAATGTACCCGTGTTAATGTTAAATCTGTTAAGGTTATTGTTGCCTCGGTATTTATAACCGTGGCCGTATAATCTTTTTTGCTAAGGCGTGCGGTAATTTCCATGGTAAAGCAACCGGCCAGTGCAGCCGCAATCAATTCTTCAGGATTAGTGCCTTTTTCGCCCGATTCGAAGCGGGTTTTGAAACTATAAAGAGTATTATTTAAAACACCACTTTGAGTAGTTAATGTTCCTTTTCCCTCTTTAAGATTGCCCATCCATTGTGCTTTTGCTGTCTGATTCATGTGTGTAGTTTTATTAGCGTTTATTTTTATACAATTGGTTGCAGTATTTTTTTGTCAATATCAACACCCAAACCCTTGGCTATTGACATGCCTAATGACTGATCTACTCTAAAAAAATGACACAATTGTCTATTAATTATTTCAACCCTTTTTTCACCCACAATTCCTGCCATTGAATTAACAATATTGTTGGTCAGGTTTTCTCGATCGGTGTTGTTCATGGCTTTTCGATACAAGTCGCCGGGTTGCGAGTAATGGTCGTTGTCGTTTTCATTTCGGTCTACCCAATCGGCCATTAGACTTCCGTCTGTATTTTGATCAATTGGAAAAGGCGGTTCCTTGTAGCTTTCATCTACAATAATATCATCAAAACTATTTGGCCGGTAATTTGGGTTATCGGCTCCGTTGTCGCCGGTTTGCATGTACCCATCTCGCTGATAATTTGCTACCATATAAGGACATTTGTTTACCGGAATTTGCTCGTAGTTTACACCCAAACGATAGCGATGAGCATCGGGGTACGATAGTAAACGGCCTTGCAACATTTTATCGGGCGAATAGCCTATGCCATCCACCACGTGGGCAGGAGCAAAGGCGGCTTGCTCTACATCGCGAAAATAATTTTGCGGAACGCTATTTAATTCCATTATGCCTACATCATGCAATGGATATTCATCATGGCTCCAAACTTTGGTAATATCAAACGGATTGAATTGGAAAGTTTTTGCTTGTTCTTCAGTCATTAGCTGAACTGACAGCGACCAGCTGGGAAAATCTTTACGTTCAATGGCCTCTACCAAATCGCGCTGGGCTTGGTCGGGGTCTTTTCCACGCATTTCCCTGGCTTCTTGGCTGGTGAAGTTTTTTATACCCTGCGTGGTTTTAAAATGAAATTTTACCCAAGTGCGCTGGTTTTCTTTATTGATAAATGAAAACGTGTGGCTTCCAAATCCGTGCATATGTCGGTATGAAAAGGGTGTGCCACGATCGCTCATCAAAATCATAACCTGATGCAAACTCTCTGGGTTTAAACTCCAAAAATCCCACATCATGGTTGGGCTTTTGCAATTGGTTTTTGGGTCGCGTTTTTGCGTATGTATAAAATGCGAAAACTTTTTTGGGTCTTTTATAAAGAATACCGGGGTATTGTTGCCCACCAAATCCCAATTGCCATCTTCAGTATAAAACTTTACGGCAAAACCCCTTGGGTCTCTTTCGCTATCGGCACTGCCTTTTTCGCCACCAACTTGCGAGAAACGAACAAACAATGGGGTTTGTTTACCGATTTTTGAAAATATTTTCGCTTTTGTGTAGTGGGTTAAATCGTGCGTTACAGTAAAGGTGCCAAACGCACCCGCTCCTTTGGCATGAACCACCCTTTCAGGAATTCGCTCGCGGTTAAAGTGTGCCATGTCTTCGTGCAAAAAATAATCTTGCAATAAAACCGGGCCGCGGCCACCGGTCGTCATCGAGTTTTCGAACTCGGTATACGGCCGGCCACTTGCTGTGGTAAGTTTTTTCTTTGCCATGTGGAGCAGGTTTAATAAGGAGTTGTAATTACTTTTCGTTTTTAACCGTAAGGTCTTTAAACGCTTTGCCTAGCTCGTCCATATCGCGACTAAACTCAGCTTTAAATTCTTCCCACTGTTCTTTTCCTTCGGCTTTGTATTCGTCCATTTTTTTCTGGATATCGCTGTTTCTTTGCTCTAGTTCGGCAATTTCCTTGTCGTATTTGGCTTTCGATATTTTTTTGTCTTGTGCTATTCTGGCTTTAAAATCGGCAATGCTTTTTTTGTTAGCCTCAATTTTATCGGCAGTTTCTTTTTTGTATTCGGCAACGTCTTCTAAATACGCTTCGTTGGCGTCTTTTAATTCCTCGTTGGCTTCATCAACATCATCTTTCGCATTTTCTACATTCTCCGATGATGAACTGCATTTTGTAAATGTTGCACCAGAAAGCAGGGCAAAAGCCAAAATGATTACAATTGATTTTTTCATGTTATTATATTTAGGATTGGTTTGATGTTTAATTATAAATCGGTAATCAGTTTTTGTAACTCGGCTTTGGTTTTACCCAGCTTGGCTTCTAAACGGCCAAACATTTCATCGTGCTTGCCTTCAATTAGTAATACATCGTTGTCGGTTAAAATGGCGAATTTTTGTTTCAGTTTTCCTTTTATTTCGCCCCAGTTTCCTTGTAGTTCCGTAATAGTTTTCATGTTTATTAATATAGTTTTAGGTGAGTTATAAAGCATTAAAGGTGCGTATCTAATAGGAGACAAGTATTGCAGAATTCGGCTAAAGAATTACATAAATCACACCTTGTAAATTGGCTATTTATTTCTTGTCACTTGGGGTTAATTCTTGTAAATCGGTATCGATTTGACCCATGACTTCGGCCATTTCCATTTTAAAAGATTCCCACTGTATTTTTACTTCGCGGTTGAATTCATTAAGTTCATTGCGTAAATCATTATTGCTTTTTTCCAATACCGATAGCTTTTTAAGATCCTTGGCTTTTAAGTTGGCGGTAGCCTTTATATCTTCAATTTTGGCTTCGGTAGCCTTTATTCTATTTTCCATTTCAATTCGGTAAGTCTGCCACTCAGTAGGCATGTCAATTTTTTTTATCTCGGCCGGTTGAACGGTTTTTGGAACGGTGGCTTTAATTATGGCTGGTGCTTCCTCCGACTGCGTTTTGTCCCACTTTACTTTTTTGTACGCTTCATCAGGTTTTTGTTCATGCGACTCGCAAGCGGTTAATAGCAATGCAAAAAAGAAAGCCGATAGATATGTTTTGGTAAGTTGTGTTTTCATAGTAAATAATTTTAAATAGAAATGCCAGTTCATTTGCTCATGCTATTTCTGGCATGCAAATCTTGTGTCCATTGTTCTGCAGTAAATATTTGTTTGTAGGCTTTTGGTTTTATACCTAAGCTACCGGTAAACGGATGGTCGAGTATAATTATCATAAACAAAAACATGGCTATAAAAACACCGAGTAATGCATTTAAAGCTACATGCAGCTGTGTATACTCAATGTCTAAAAACATCGCACAAATGATGGTAAGTATGGCTCCCAAAATTATGGGCAACCACATTGGTGGCGGAAGTTCGGCTTCTATAGCTGCTATGCGAAGTCCTCGGTAGGTGGTTAGTTCATTTAAGTGGTTAAACATTACTGCTACCAATTCAATTTGAAAAGGATTTTGCGGGTGCAGCCGTTCCATTTTATGAAATACGGCATTCAACGATTCGGGTGTGAGGCGGCTTTGTTGCATAAGTTCCATTTTTGGAAACTCATCATCTATTACATTGTAAACAAATTGCAGGTATACCGCTAGCAGTTGCTTAGAATCTGTAGTGTCTGGGTAAAATTTTATGTCGCGGTATAAACCCATTGCCGAACTGCCTTCTTTGGTTGTGTTGGCCTGTGTATCACTTAACTGTCCAAATACGGCAAGCACTACAAAACCGAGCAACAAGGCATAAAAGCTGGCCATAGCCAGAAAAAAGAATCCGGTAACTTCGTTGTGCGACCGCAGTACTTTAATAGGTATATATTTTCTAAAGAGGTAAGTAGCGCCTCCGCTTAAAATACCACCTACCGATATGAGCATAATGAAAAGCGCAAACGATGGTATTTGAAGCATGTAATAGGTGATTGACATGATGTGGGTGTTTTTACTTGTGCAATTGGTAACTGGTAAAGTTATGCCGAGAAATGGCGAGGGTAATTACACAAATAGGACAATGATTTATATTAATCACACATTTTATTGGAGGGAGATATTTAATATAAAAACCACCGCTTGGTATCAATTGCTCGAAACCAAACGGTGGTAATTATTTGTATGCGCATTACTGCTGTGAAATTAATTTACCAATTTGAATTACAGCATTGTTTTTAAATAGTTTGTATACATAAATCCCGGCTGGAAGTGGGTTTATTGTTGTTTCTTTTTGTGTAATGATTTCGCTGCGCACTTCTACGCCTAAAATAGTGTATAGTTTTAAAGTGTTTGGATTGCTGCTAGAGACATTAGGACACATTATGGTGGCAGCAGAACTGAATGGATTTGGGTAAACGCTTGCCGATTGATTGCTTGAATTTTGCTCGGTAGTGGTAATGCCAATTGAGCTACTACAATTAGCGGGTATTTCTGTGCCATTAACCGTCATGGCCGAGGTAGAAACTGCACCAGTAGTGGTAAGCACTCTGCCGGTTAATACTGTACCAAGTTCTACGTTGATAGCACCGTTGTTACAAATAATTGTACCTACACATTGCGAATAGTCGTTTATGCTAACCGCGCCATCTACTTTCCAGTAAACATTATTGGCCTGCGCACCATTTATCAAAATTACTTTCGAATAGGTGCTGGTAGATAGAAAACCATTAATCTGGATAACAAATACCGCTGATTCATTGCCCAAGGCATTTAAATAGAGTGTATCGGTAAGGGTAGTGGCAGCATTTAGCAGGTAGGTGTGTGGTGTAAGTACCAAATTGCGACCAAACTGTGCAGGATACAGCAATTCAATATCGAATGGCAATGTATTTAGGTAAGTGTAAACAATGGTTAAATCGGTAGCGCAGCTGGCGGTAGAATTATCGGGTATTGGGTGTATTTCGCCAATTACGTTTAGCGGGTTGTAGCCGTCAGTTAAACCCACATTGGTGCCAATATCGCCAGTGGCATAACTTACACCGTCATTGCTTACCGCACCACTTGCCGAAAAGATGGCATAACAAGCAGTAGATGCAAGTACGGGTGCAGTTGGTCCATTAAGTGTTGGACTTCCGCAACCAATTGGAGTATAAGCCAAAACGCCATCAACCGTAACTGCACCGCCGGTAGAAAGTGCTCTTCCTTCCAGGGTATCGCCTGAATTCATTTCAATAGCTGCGTTGTTGGTAATAATGTTACCACGCATGGTGGTACCCGATGCTAAACTTACCAAGCCCTCAACGTTCCAAAAAACATTGCACGCCTTGGCACCGTTTATCAGTTTAACCTTGGCGGCAGCACCTGTAGAAAACGCAGCTTGAATTTGGAAAATGAAAACAGAATTTTCATTGCCTTTAGCATCTAAATACAAATCTAAATTTAAGGTAGCCGAGCTAGGTATTTCATAAACACCGGCTAATAGGGTATCTCCATTACCCAGTAATGGAGCGAGGGAGCTATCAGGAATGGCTGCATTCAATTGGTTGTAAGCCAGTAGCAAATCGCCAGCGCATTGTAAGCTTGCCCCGTCTCCGCTGTGCATTACACCATTTACATTGCCAAAGCCGCTTACTGCACCAGTTTGCGCACCAACATTGCCGGTAAGTTGTGAAATACCCGAGTTGCTTACTTCTCCGTTTGTTGAGAAAAGGACAAAATTGGCGGCAGTGCCTAAGTTTGGTGCTTGCGCGTTACTTGTTTTTGTGTGGAAGAATATCGCGATAATCGATACTATTAAGCACTGTATAATTATTTTCATTTATTGAGTGATTAGTGAATTTACCTTTACGTTGCAAAGATGATTTGACTCACTTACACATGTATTACACAACTCAACCAATAACTTACATGTTTCACACTTTGCTAAGGCGATGCAAGGGATAGTTTTAAGTTAAATACTGTTTAGCCATTGCCATGGCTAAGCAGTTACACTGCCACCATCATTTTTTAGAAAATGGCGGGTAAAGCAGCTGAAAATAATATGGTTTAAACCACATCTTTTCCTTTAATTATTCGTAGCAATATGGCAATTGCGGCTATAACCAATAAGATGTGGATAATGCCACTGGCATTGTAACCCAAAAACCCAATTGCCCAAAGAATAACCAAAACTACCGCTACTGTATACAGCAAATTTCCCATGATTTCTAGTTGTTTTTGTTGGTTTGCATCAGCTCGTTTTTTACCTCAAGGTGATGTTTTTACTTAAAAAAGTAACCTCAAACCGATTGGTACTAGCACCTCATTGATTGGGTTTAAAACCGAAAACCAAAGGTGGCCTGTAGCCAAACGTTTTTGTACCGCGGAATGGTCGAAGTACCATCGCCGTTGTTGTGCTGCACATCCCATCCGGCCCTTACGCCCAATACTTTTTCGTTGAGGTTAAAGTCGACACCGCCAACAAAACACAAGGTGTTTCTGCGCAAATTAGGGTTACTAAATTCCTGTTCCTGCTGCACGGTGGTATTGGCATCGGTAAACCGGTCACGTTGCTTAACCAAGTACGAAAATTGCGGCCCGGCCATAAAGGTTATGGCAGTTACTGGTTTTAATGTAATAAACACGGGCACATCAATGTAGTTTAGGGTACGGGTCAAGTAGTAGGTGTTATCCATTATTTGCCCTGTGGCGTGAAATCCTTTTTTCGAATACAGGAATTCGGGTTGAAGACCAAGGTAAGTGCCTATCGGAATGGACATAAATGCACCACCCACAAAACCATATTTCGGGCTGGCTTCAAATTTTTCGCCTTGTGTGTCGTATACGTTGGCGTAATTTACACCACCCTTCAGTCCAAGTAGCAGTCTGTCGCGACTGTCCTCGGAATTGCTCTGGGCAAGGCTGGTTGCCGATAAGGTAACCACCGCCATTGCCAATGCTATTAAACTTTTCATAACCAAGCATTATTAGGTTTAACAAAATCGGATCAGATGAGGGTGTTGCTTGCCCCAAACCATAAATTTATTTGGGCAATTGGATGTCTTATTAGCTATTATTAAAACGACTTTTTGTCCTTTGGTATTGCCAATGTAGCTAACTGATATTCACCTCTTGTTTTAGGCAACCAAACTTGGCTCGTCACATTGCGGGGTTACCAGATGGGCATAGCCCAACAACAAAAACCAATTAACAGTTTATTCTCGGCACGCCAATTTCGCCAAGGTTGGCCGCCATTACCTATAAGGCAGAATGGCCTCAGCCGGTTGGTGCAGTTTTTCCAGAGAAGAACTGGTAAACTCCATTGTTCGGGAACGAACTCGTCAGGCACAACGCTGTAAACATCATTGAAAGTAACCGTATAGTTCGCCCGTTTAGTTCATCAGCGGATTAATCACTATATCGCTTGGCTGGCGATTGTTCTT
>CAYMJL010000035.1:0-23015 GCA_964390915.1 uncultured Flavobacteriales bacterium | reverse complement strand
TTCTCTGGAAAAACTGCACCAACCGGCTGAGGCCGTATTGCTTTACAGGTAATGGTAGCCAAGCTTGGCGAAATTGGCTTGACATGAAGTAAGCCGTTAATCAGTTTACTTTTTTTCGGAAGAACAGTCTTGCCAACGAAGCAAGATAGAGTAACACACCACTTACAACGGCCAAAACACCAATGTAATCGCCATTTCGGGTATAAAACGTGGTTTCTTCGTTAAGTTGCGGTGTGGCCGAAATAACCCCTTTGGTGCCGTATGGTAATGACTGCACAATTTCACCGCGTTGGTTAATATGCGCAGAAATGCCCGTATTGGCCGAACGAATAATGTCCCTGCGGTGCTCAATGGCGCGCAGTTTTGCATAGGCCAGGTGATGTTTATGCCCTGCTGTAACACCCCACCAACCGTCGTTGGTCATAATGCAAAGTAAATTGGCGCCATTTTTCACATAGTCGCCCACGTAACTACCATAAATGCTTTCGTAGCAAATAACTGCACCCGTTTTAATTGGCGATTGTGCTACCGAGAAAACCGTTCTATCAGGCTGCGTACCCAGACCGCCACTTGCACCGCCAAAACTTAAAATGGCATCGCCCAACAATGGTTTTACGATCCACGCAAATGGCAAAATTTCTACCGCCGGAACCAGTTTACTTTTATGGTAAATACTGAGTTCGGTTGGATTAATGTAAAGCGCAGCATTAAAACTATCGTAATACCGGTCTAACTGACCTATTTGGCGGGCGGTTGTAGTTGGCGAATATCCTGTTGGATACAGTTTGTTTGATGACATTCCGGTTAATAAATTCAAGCCCGGTTTATCTCTAAGGAAAGATCGAAGAATGCGTACGCTTTCCGTTTGCTCAATTCTATTTTCCCAAAGGCCAGTCAACTCAATATTGCCATCTGCGTCAAAATACAGTGAAATGCCTTCCTGCAGAGCTGTTTCTGGAAAAACCACCAGTTGTGTTTTTTTGGTCAAAACACTATTGGCTTGCTCCAACATAATGTCCAACTGTCTGTCGAAAGGCAAGGAGAACTTTTCCCCATACGGATCTATATTGGGTTGAACAGCAATAATGTCGGCAGTTTTGCCCTTTTGCTCCAGCTGACTGGCTACCAAAAAAGAAGCGGCTATTGGCAGCAAAACAAACAGCATCGGACTAAGAAATTGCTTCCAATTAAAAGTACCACCCACGCGTTTAAGCGCCAGGTAAAACAAAATATTGGCCAAAAAAGCCCACAATGTTCCACCCAAATGACCAGTAAATTCGTACCATTGAATCCAAGTGGTTTGATTGGAAAACACATTTCCAATAACCAACCAGGGCCAACTTAAATCCCAATTAAGGTGAACGTATTCGTAAATAATCCAATAGGCCGGAAGACTTAACAAGCCTGCTATTTCGCCCAATCGCTTTTTGGTAACGTAAAAAAGCGAAAAGGGTATGGCCATTAAAAAGGCATTGATTACCGATGGCATAAAAGCCGAGATAAACCTAGTCCAGAAGTCGCCTTCAACAAAAAACAACCAATACGTGTCGATAAAATTCCACACCAAAAGTGCCACATAACTCCACCCAAAGAATTTGGCAACTCCTTTTCCGGTTGCTAAAAACCGATCGGCCAATTGCAGCAAGGGTATTAAGGCAATAAAAATGAGTGGTGTAAAACCGCCTAAATTTGGCCAAGACAAGGCCAACAACAATCCGCTTAACAAGGCCGCCAGGGCAGGATGCAAATTTTTCATGTGGCGCAAAGATAACAGGATGAACCGCCGATTGGTTACAAACAGTTTTATGAAATCGTTGGTTTTCCTTTTCCTTTTCTACTTTTAACCCATGAGAATTATTAATCTTCCTAACTGCATAACGCTGGCCAACCTTAGCTGTGGTTGCCTGGCTATTTTACTCATATTACAGCCACAGCCTAATTTGTATTTGGCTTGTCTTTTAGTGGTGCTGGGTGCCATTTTCGATTTTTTTGATGGCTTTGCCGCCCGTCTTTTAGGCGTTTCATCGCCTGTGGGCAAAGAATTAGACAGTCTTGCCGATGTGGTAACCTTTGGTTTAGTGCCTGCTTTCATTGCTAGAAGCCTGTTTCTTCAAACCGAATTGGCCAATACCTACCCTTTGCTGGCTTACCTACCGCTTGTCATTGCACTTTTTTCGGCTTTGCGTTTGGCTAAATTTAATGTGGACACCCGGCAAACGCACGGATTCATTGGCATGCCAACCCCGGCCAATGCCTTATTGTGGATTTCTTTTCCGCTGGTCATGGAATTTCAACCCGACAGCTATCCCTTTTGGATTGCACCGTTTATTACCAACGGCTGGGCTATTCTCGTTTTGGTGCTTGTCAGTTCGCTATTACTGATCAGCGAATTGCCCTTAATAGCCTTGAAGTTTAAAGGATTTAGCTGGGCTGGGAACGAGTCTAAATTTATATTAATAGTGGGCAGTGTGGTACTGGCCGCAATATTTCATTTTGCCGCAATGCCTATTATATTACTTTTGTACCTCGTTTTATCGATGACTTTTCAATCAAAAAACAAATAATTTACACATGAAATTTAAAGCTGAAATAGATGTAATGCCGCACGATGCGTTGCTAGATCCACAAGGAAAAGCGGTTACCAACAGCATGGGCAATCTTAATCTTGCTGAAATTACCAACGTGCGCATTGGTAAACACATTACTCTTCATGTTGACGCGGCTGATGAAAATACCGCCAAAACCAAAGTTGACGAGGCTTGTAAGAAACTGCTTTGCAACCAAATTATGGAAAACTACCGCTTTACCGTAGTTCCGGCTTAAAAATACGTTTTACTACTATAAACAAAGGCTTCCGCGAGGAGGCCTTTGTTGATTTAAGACTTTTCTATTAAACCCGAAACAACAATCCTCCCGTCTTGAATGATTGGTTGCTGGAACGGCTGCTCTTTCAACATCCACGGTCCGTCAATATCAACATAGTCGAAAAGCGGAGCTATGGCCAACGCGGCATAGCTTGCACAGCTGGTCTCCGTCATGCAGCCTAACATGGTAAGCAGCCCAAGGCTTTTGGCCTTTTTAACCATTTCTATGGCTTCCCAAATGCCAGTGCTTTTCATTAATTTAATGTTTACGCCATCGACAAAAGGAGCTACTTTTTCCACATCGGCCAATCGCTGGCAAGATTCATCAGCAAAAACGGGAATAGGGCTTTTTTCCTTTAAGCGGCCTAGTTTCTCCAAGTCGTTTTTTGGAAACGGTTGCTCCAACAAAGCAACACCTTGTTCGGCCAGCCAATGGCTCATTTCCGCTGCAAAACCTTCATCTGTCCAACCTTGATTCACATCGACAGTAAAAGGCAAATTAGTGCAGGCGCGAATGCATTTTACGGTTTCCTGATCGTGGCTTCCACCTAGTTTTATTTTTATTTTTCGAAACCCGGCCGAAGTGATTTCCGCAATCTTCAGGGGAATCTCTTCTAAGCTACTTATGCCAATAGTGCCTGCGGTTATGGGCATTGTCAGACCTTCGGTTTTTAGCAACGTTGGTAACGACTTGCCTTCCACTTGCGACCAAAGATTGTGTAAAGCAATGTCTATAGCCGCCTTAGCAGCTGAATTGCCGGCTTCAATAGCATCGAGATAGTGATGAATTTCCTGAAAGTTGAACGGATAGCTGAATTGACTAAAATCAACTTGATTAATGAACTTCGCCACAGTTTCGTGATTCTCACCCAGATAAGGCGGCATGGCTGCTTCACCAAAAGCCACTTTACCCTGAAATTTCAATTTAATAATTGAAATGGCAGTATGGGTTCGGCTACTTCCATTCCCGAGGGTAAATGGGTGTTTTAATGCAAGGTTGTAGGGTTTAATCTCAACAGTCATGGTTTACATTCTGTTTTTTAATGGGTAAAGCAAATGATCTAGTCCGTTGGTTTTAATCACAAATAAGGTTTCTAAAGCCATGCCCAGTTTGCCGGGTGGAAACCCCTGCCGGCTGAACCATTCCAGATAGGAGACCGGCAAATTACAAAGCACCGTGCCTTTAAACTTGCCAAACGGCATGATGTCCCTAGTTATGGAAATCAAAATTTCTTTGTTGGGCGAAATCTCTAACATGCCAATAATACCCTATTTATCGAGGTTTGTAAAGGTAATTCTTATATTTACTCATAACGGCTGCAATTCCGAATTCGGTTGAACACGGCATCTTTGAAAACCAAAAAACTGTTTTTTCATTTCAGTTAACGGGTATCGCATTTGTTTTAACGGGAGATGTTATTGTTTAAAGCATAATTGGCCTAACTTTATTTATCGAGGTATACTGTTCAACTCCTATGGCCATCAAAAACCGATTTAAAATCTGGCTGCTAAATACACCAATCTCCAAGCGGTTGCATTTTCTAGCCGGAATTATGTCAATCGTTCTCTTTATTATTATTGGTATTATCTCGTTTTCGATTATTAATTTATCAGCATTACGGGCCTATGTTACCGGTGAAGCGCTGTGGTCGAAAGCACAGAAGGACGCGGTTTATTATTTAACGACCTACGGAAACACCAAAAACGAAGCTTATTATCAGAAGTACCTGGAAGAAATCAAAGTTCCCATTGGTGACCGCCTAGCTAGAGTTGAATTAGAAAAAGAATCACCCAACAAGCAAATTGCGCGGCAGGGCTTCTTAGACGGGCGAAATCACCCAAGCGATATTGACGGATTGATTAGGCTATTCAGACAATTCAGGCACCTTTCGTATATGGATAAAGCCATCCAAATTTGGACGGATGCCGACCCATACCTGTTCGAATTGCAAGAAATTGGATTAAAACTGCATCAGGAAATTAAAACCCAAGAACCAAATGAGCAGGTTATTAAAACGCTGCTGGGGCGGTTGGGGCCATTGAACGAAAAAGTAACAAAATTAGAGGGCGATTTTTCTTACACCCTTGGTGAAGCTTCGCACTGGTTAGAAGGTTTAGTACTAAAATTGTTAATTGCCGTTTTAATCCTGGCCGATTTAATTGGGGTTTACATGACCCTTTCATTGGCCGGTAACATATCGAAGGGTTTAAATGAATTGTTGCGCGGCACCCAGGAAGTGGCTAAGGGCAACCTATATGCCCGAGTTCATATTTATGCGCACGATGAAATTGGTCGACTGTCGCGCCATTTCAACTTAATGACCAAAATTATGCACCAGAAGCTGACTGACTTGCAGCTTGCCGAGGAGCAGTTGAGAAGAGAAAAAGACCGTGCCGAAAACTCGGAAAAAGTTAAGCAGATATTCTTGACCAACATGAGTCATGAAATCCGCACTCCGCTGAACGGAATTTTAGGTTTTGCGCGGCTGCTGGAAAGTGCCAATTTAAACGAAGAGCAGAACGAGTATGTTTCCAACATTGTAAAGTCGGGTGATAATTTGTTGGTCATTCTCAACGATATTCTTGACCTATCAAAAATTGAGGCAGGCAAGTTAAAACTAGAAAAAACACCTTTCAGTTTTATTGAAGTTACAAAATCGGCAATAGCCATGATTGGCCCAACCTGCGACCAAAAAGGGTTAAAACTGTTGTATACCGCCGATTCAAACTTACCGCAACGCGTAGAGGGTGACCCTGTTCGGCTAAGCCAAATATTAAGCAATCTGCTTTCGAATGCGGTAAAATTTACAGAAACGGGCGAAATTGAGTGTGTAACCAAACTAAAGGAAAGTAATCACAGTAAAGTATCAATTCAGGTTACCATTCGCGACACCGGAATTGGGATTCCTTTTCGATTACAAGCTAAAATTTTTAAAAGCTTTGAACAAGCTACTAGCGATACCACCCGAAAATTTGGCGGAACAGGACTGGGACTTAGCATTGTTAAAGAACTGGTTGAACTGCAAGGTGGAAAAATTTGGCTGGCCAGTCAACCAAAAAAAGGTTCCGAATTCTCTTTTATTATCCCGTACGTTTTGCCAGCTGATGCTAACGAACCCGTTACCATTCAGGTTACACCAACGGAAGAAACGATTTCGGACATTAGTATTTTGGTAGTCGAAGACAATCCGGTTAATCAGTTATTGGTAACCCGCGTTTTACAAAAATTTGGTTTTAAAGTAGACATAGCTGGAAATGGAGTGCAAGCACTAGAACAGCTACAAAACAACCACCATTACGACATTATTATTATGGATATTCAAATGCCTGAAATGGATGGATACGAAACCACCAGGCATATCCGAAATTCACAATCCAAATACACGAACATTCCAATTTTAGCCATGACCGCACACACCATTGCCGGCGAAATAGAAAAATGCTTGAATGCAGGAATGACCGACTTTATTTCGAAACCATTTAACCCCCAAGAATTAAGGGAAAAGCTTATAAATCTCGCCTCGAATCACGTGTCTTAATTTTTAACGGATTAACAGCTTACAACACAAAGGTTCCATTCTCAAGCAGACCGCTACAAACAAGGCATTGAACAAAAAGACCCACAAAAATATGAGGTTATTTTATCTTGTTTGCCATTGTTTTGCTGCAATTAAACGAAGTCCCGTCCTGGGTGCGCCAAAGTGAAGAACTCATCCTGAAAGCTAATGGATGGGTAATAGCGGCCTTTAAATTTTTGCTTGGAAGTAAATTCACCATTCTTTTCCTTACCAAGTCGCAAAAATTTGCAGCCGCCCATAGGTTCTTCACGGTATACGAAGGATAATGTTGTTTAAATTCCTTGCGCTTACCGAGGACAAATTTTTACTCCACTTTTTTGAAAAAAGTGGAAACAAAAAATGGGCATTTCTAAAATTTTTTGTCCCCTTACTTTTTTGCCTTAATGCAAAAAAGTAACAAAAAAATCAAGGCTGCACCCGCTTTGGCTTTACCGGAAATGGCAGCCAACCTTGGTGAAATTGGCTTGCCGAGAAGCAAACCATTAATCCGTAATTTTTATTAAGCAAAAAATGGGGATTACCCTGCGGCAATCCCCATTTATAATTTAACTATAAAAAGAAAGTTGGTATTTAATATTCTTTCAACTTAACCCCACCACCTAATTGGGTACGGATTTCACTTAACATTTTCTCTGCTTTTGTTCGGTCGTTGGATCGCGCAAGGCACACGCCAAATTTACCGTCCTTAAACTGGATAATGGCAGCATTGTAGCCAACCTTGGTATATCCATCCTCGTGGCGAAGTGCCTCGTCCATGGAGCGGTATTCTCCAACAATAATTTGATACTTCGAGTAAATGGACTCGTTGCTTCTTAACGCCTTTCCATTCACTTTTGGCAGCGGTAATTTTTCCTCTTCAACCACCTTGGCTACCTTGGGTTCTTCCTTAGCTACTGTTGGCACAGGCTTCTCAACCTTCGGTTTTACCTCAGCAGGTTTGGTTGTCGCTGGTTTGGTTGTCGCAGCCGCCGTGCTTTTTTTCGCTTCTGTAACCACTGGTGCCTTTGCAACTACCTTCTTCTCTTCGCCTTTTATTTCTTTAACCGGAGCCGCTTTTTTGGGTTCAACAGTCTCTTTTTTAACCGGGGCTGGATTTTCTTCCTTTACCTTATCTGCATTGCCTTCGCCAACAAATTCATCCATTTTGGTAGGCTCTATATCGAGTCGATCTGGAGTTTCAAATTGGATATTTTCAGCCCTTGGCTGGTAGTTTCCATTCGCAGCGGTCTCGGCAGGTGCAGTTTTAGCTACTTCCTCTGCAGCTTTTGGGTGCATAATTGCATCTACTTTTTCTTTTGCCGTAGCCAACAAGTGTTTGCCTGCATCGACTTTTGTAAAGAAAATAAACGCCCCACCCCCCGCTATAATAGTGGTCAGTAAGAAGACAAATAACGCTTTTGATCTTTTTCGTGACCCGCCCACCTTTTTGTGTTTTTCCTTTTTCTTGGCCTTTCCATCCGAACCTTGATCTACAGGCATTGCCTGCGCTCTAGAGACAGACTCTAAATCTACATCGGGTAGTCCAAATGATTGCGGAATAAAGTTGTGATCTGGATCCGGGAAAAAGTTCAAGTGATTTAATCCATCAACTATAAACTTACCCAAATCCTCAACTGTCCAAGGATTACCCCGTTGCAGCTTATGCTGTATTTCTTCAACAAACTGGTTAACATGGGTAGTAGCCGTTTCGCGCGATATACGCTCCTGATTAGCGTAATGCTTTATCAGCAAACCATCATCCGTTTTTAGCCTATCATCAAAATTCACCTTACGACGAGGTGGGTAAATCGTATTGTTTTGCGAATCTACCATTGCTGGTAAATCGGTGGCCACAAAAGCACCAAATTCAGGTAACACAACCACGTCAGCCGTGACAAGGAGGTCCTTTATTGCTTTTTCCAGTTTATCTTCCATAAGCTGCTTTAACTACGCCTAAATTATAGATTTTATCCATTGTGTTTCGAGTTGTGTTGCAATAATAGGGCTAAATCTTCTGGAGTGTCTATAGCATGCGCCTCAAAATGGGTAGTTTGTGTATAAATTGTAAAGCCATTTTCCAACCACCGCAACTGCTCTAGGCTTTCGGCCCTTTCAAGAGCGGAAACATTTAACAACACCAACTTTTCTAAACAGTTGGTTCTGAAAGCATACATTCCGATATGTTTAAAATATGGATGTGTCTTCACCCATTCAGCCGGCTCAGCGTCTTTTTGATAAGGAATAGGCTGCCTACTGAAGTACAGTGCTTTTCCTTCGAGGTCGGTTACTACCTTAACCTTATTTACATTAAATAATTCTTCACTTTGAGCTATTGGCTTGATTAAAGTGCCAATATCAGCGTCATTTTTTTCGAAAATAGAAATTATTTCGGCTATTTGTTCGGGCTTGATGTAGGGTTCATCGCCCTGAACATTGATAACCAAATCGGCCGAAACGTCAATTTTTTTATACGCTTCACAAACTCGGTCGGTACCGCTATGATGATTAACATCAGTCATGATTACTTTTCCGCCAAACTCGGTTACACAATCAAAAATTCGCTGATCGTCTGTTGCCACCCAGATTTCGCTGACGCCTTTTGCCAACGCAACCTGTTCATATACCCGCTGAATCATTGGTTTACCGTTGATATCAGCCAATGGCTTTCCAGGAAACCGGGTAGATGCGTATCGCGCAGGAATAATTGCTATTACTTTCAAAATGGGGATGTAAGTTTCGCTCAAAACTATTAATTTGCAGTTGTACTAAACCAAAAAACCCTTGCTTTTCGAATTAGCCCTCATTTTAGTCGACGGAGTTGGTGCTATAACCGCTAAAACCCTCATTAACTTCTGCGGAAGTGCCGAACAGGTGTTTCGTGAAAAACCGGCACATCTTCAAAAAATTCACGGCATTGGTTCGGTTACCATCCAGGCCATAAAAAAGGCCGAAACGCTGGAACGAGCTCAACAAGAAATGGACTTTGCAGCTCGGAATGACATAACCATTGTACCTTATACCGACCCCGCCTACCCAGAAAAACTGCTCTATTGCGATGATGCTCCGCTGGTGTTATTTACCAAAGGCAGCAGCACTAACAATAACAAACGACACATTAGCATTGTAGGCACACGCGGCATTAGCGACTACGGTATCCGGGTATGCGAGCAAATTGTTGAAGAACTTGCCCCGTACAAACCCATAATTGTAAGTGGCCTAGCCTTGGGTGCCGACACCATAGCGCACAAAGCAGCCCTAAATGCCGGGCTAGAAACGTATGCAGTACTTGCACACGGCTTAGACCGCATTTATCCGCCCGAAAATAGATCTTTGGCCAACCAAATTAGCCAGCAAGGGTTGTTGATGACTGAAATATTTTCGGACAATAAACCCGACCGGGAAAATTTCCCCATGCGCAACAGAATTGTGGCAGGCATTTCATCGGCCACCATCGTTATTGAAACGGCGGTTAAAGGTGGTTCCATGATTACCGCCGATTTGGCCAATGACTACTCGCGGGATGTGTTTGCCGTTCCCGGAAGGATTTACGACAAATCGTTTGCGGGCTGTCACAAGCTAATTGCCAATAACAAGGCAGCTATTTATACCAACACTGCCGATTTGGTGCGGCAATTGGGTTGGGAAGAAACCGAAAAAAAGGTGCGGCAAAAAGCACTTTGGCTTTACTTAACCGAAACCGAAGAGACGGTGGTAAACTACCTGGAAAGCAAAGGACAGGCTCAAATAGACCATATTTCGCTCGACTTGCAATGGCCGCTCAGCAAACTCAACGCTGAATTAATGGCCATGGAACTGAAAGGAATAATCCGGGCTTTACCTGGAAAAGTTTATGCTTTATAAGCCTTTTAGTTTGGCAAAATAATAATCCATTCGAGGGTTCTCCGTGGTGGTAAAATTACTTTTTTGAATAATTTTTTTGGCGGCTTTTATCCGCTCTTTCGTTAATGGGTGGCTACTTAAAAATTGAGGAATCTCTGTTCCTTGCTTCTCTTCCTCCGCTTCAAAAATGGTGAACAGGTTGACTATACCGTGCGGGTTTAATTGTGTTTTAGAAAGCAATGTTATACTGTATTCATCGGCATCCTTTTCCAACTCGCGCGAGTAACCCAAATCTTTAAGTTTAGCGGCCTGCTGAGTTGCAACACCAGCAACTCCATTGTAATCGGATATTACCAAACTAAGCAACGTACTTCCTATCATTGATTGCATCATCGACTTAGTGGTGTGCCTCAGTTGCACATGACCTATTTCGTGCCCCAGCAAAGCAATTAACTCTTCTTTGGTTTTACAAGCCTCGAGCAAAGCGGAAAAAACAAAAATTTGCCCACCAGGTAAGGCAAATGCGTTCAACTCAGTACTATTTACCACATGAATTTTTACCGGAATTCGAAAATCACCTGCAACACAAGCCACTAAGCTATCTGCATAGGCCGATTTGACTTTGTTTTCCTCAAAACCAACCAACAGCGATTTCGCCATTTCTTCCCCCATTTGCTTTTCCAGCTTCACCGGAATGTTTTCGGCAGCATAGTTGGTTAACAAAGGCAGGCCAAAAAAGTAAAGTAGCGGAAAAAAGGCCAGCGCGGCTAGCAACAAACCAATCATTAAACCTCGGTTCAAAAACAGGGCATACTTGCTATTTTCTACTGAATACTGATCTAACCAATGATCGAGTTTTGCGAAATCCTGACCTTCAATTTCCAGAAAAACCAGTTCATTACTCTGATGAATTATTTTCCGAAACTTGCCCTGCGAGTGTTTTTCGTGTCTTACCTCGGGCGCTCTCCAGCGCAAGGTTATTGACTGATGAATCGAATCGATGTAAGAAAAAACAAGCTCGCTGCCCTGAAAATTTAATTCAACCGACTTTGGTGTAGACGAAATCCCATCAAAAAAACTGGCCTGGAGCATCAACATTGAGGCTTAAATAATGGCTAAGTCAAACATATCGGTCAAATCTTCGGCCATAGCATCGTTGTATTCCTGCTCGGTTTGTTTCACCAAATCAGGATTAAAACCAGTATCTACTTTGGCGTTTGCCATATAAAATTTAAGCATCCGAGAAATGGCCCAAGGGGTTGCAATACCAAACGAAAAGGTGACAATAAACCAATTGACCACGATCAATTCGAATATTTCGGATACCGTTGCCGTTGAAGTCACCGAAAAAACCTGTCCGTTTTGATGTATTCGAAGATTATCTACATAAAAATTGTACTGATTTCTGGCAAACCAAAACGAGTAAATTCCGAGCGACAACGGAATTAGAATAATGCCTTTCAGGTAAATCCAGAACAAGTCTATTCCCTGCCCGCGGTAGCTAAAAGTAACATCACCAAAGCGGAGATTGCTTGCAATGTACTTTCTCAAATTCACCTGAAACCAGGCGGTGTAAATGCCAAGTGTAAGTACGCTGAAAATAAAATCGCGTACAAAAATACCGAACAGGGCACCCCTAATTCCGCGATAACCCAATCGAATGCCCCGCCAAGAGGTTTTGGCCATTCTATACTTAAGAGCACCGTGAATAGCCAGCGGAACAATGGTTAGAAAAAACAAACCGATTAAGCCGTAGAAAACGCCAAGAAAACTGAAAAGCGGAGTAAAATCGCCTTCATTTACGCTTTCCATCTCTTCGCGATACGACAAGAAATAATAGACCAGCACGGCATAAAATGCCAAAATCAAAATAATGGCCTTGATAAAGCCGAGGAACATTTCCCGACCTGTTCCGTGGAAAGCCATTCGGCTGCCAAAAAACGAGGTTTCACCGTAAATGTATTTGAGCAAACGTGCCCTTGCCCAAGGGTAATAAAGCCCGAGGGTAACAATACAAAGTAGAATATTTACAAGATAAATTTCGAAAAGGCCGCCACCGCTGCCTTTGAAATTAAGGTAGTTTTCAGTTGGTTGTGTTGTCGACTGATTTACTATTTCCATGTTTTCCGGGTTTAAGAGGGAATATGAACCCCGCGGTTATGTTGCGCTCAAAGTAGTTAATTTTTTGAGACGCAGTATACTTGTCGCGAATAATCATGATGTCCCACAACTGAATGTGACCAACCCGGAAAAGGTGCTCAATAAAAAAACGATTGAAGAAAGTAAAGCGTGGCGAAGCGTTGACAGAGAAACCCCACCCGGCAAAATGAACGGACGGATTGCGGTAAAAGGTGTTAAACAAACGCGTGTCGGTCCAAGGGCAAACCGGCCCAGTTCCCACTCCAACCACCGCTTCTGCCTTAAACATCCCTTTTTCGTAAACTTTAAAAAGGCGGTCGGCATTTAGGTGAATAAAATTTAAGCCATCGGTATGTTCCATGCGCAAGAACTCGTAATCCAACGGGATGGTTTGATCGGAATAAACGCCTTCATATTGCCCACCAACTGCGCCAATGGTTCCGTTTATTACTGGATTTTGATTGCCTTGTACCACATATTTTAAGTGATCCCATCCACCAGAAATGGTCCATTTGTTGTCAATCATCACCCCGGCACGAAAATTAAATTGTGGAATGGTAAATTTGGTTGGGTTGAAATAGGCATCGCCATTGTATTTTTCGGGCATGTCTTTGGCCACTACATCCTGAAGCGTAAAATCGAAATCATCGCCACCTTTTAAATGAAGATCAGATTTTTGGTAGTAAGAACGGTTGTAACCCCAATGAAAATATATGCTGTAGCTGTGTTTCGGTGCTTGCGCAGTGGCCGAAAAAAAACCTAAAAAAAGAAAACTTAAAGAAAAAATTAGTCGTAGCATTGAACCCTTTACATTTAATGGCGTCAAAGGAACAAAACTAAATTATACCCCTATGAAAGCTGCTGTTAAAATATTGAGTTTTGTATTGATGGCAACCATTTTACTACCTGCAAGCTCTTGTGTAGTAAGTCGCCAAGGGCCGCCAAGAGCCGTTGTGATAAAACGGGCTAAACCCGGCAAGGTTATGGTTATCAAACCAGCCAGACCAGCAAAACCCATGAAAGCCAAGCGTGTAAAAGTAGTTCGTGGGCGTTAAGCCTTCCTTCAGCTACAAAATTTCACATCTTTGCAGCCAAATAATTGTTGATGAAAAAGTCTATTCTTCCCACCCTGCTAGTTTTCACGCTTTCTGCTGTAATGGGCTGTTCTGCTACAAAAACAGCCACCAACACAGCAGCTACAACACCAGAGAAAAAACAGGAAGTTAAGAAAACCGCCAAGCCCACACCAGCCTCAAAGAACGCATACCCCACGGCAGCGGAGTAATAAAAATCCAGCTTTTGGCTAGGGAAATAGCAGTGTTTAATGCACCACAAATTTGGTAACGAGTGTCGGATTATCTTCCACTTTCAGCAAATAAACACCTGGCGTGGCAGCCAAATTCAGGCTGTTTTCAAAAGATTGGCTTAAATTAATTTTGGCAATTTCATGGCCCAAAACAGAAAAAACGGTAGCGGTTTTGCCCGCCACATTGGTGGTGGTTTTAAAGATAAACTGCCCATTTGAGGGGTTAGGAAAAATAGTCATGCCATCCAATGCCCTTTGGTTGGTGTTTTCTGCAACCGAGGCTGGAAAAGAGCAGTTATCAATAAGTAAATATTCAGTTTGATTGCCACGTACTCGTTTCAAATAGGGCCTTTCGTTTAAAGTCGTTAATGTAGTTAAATCGCCATATTGGTAGTCGTACAGAAAATGGCAAACTGGCTCAAATTGATAGTTATAAATATAAACGTGCCCCTGCTGTGGCCCAGGTGAGGCTCCCGTCATACCGGAAACATATATTTGACTAGCATCAATAGACACGAAATTGTTGTTTAAATATAACTGTTCCATATCGGTTGATGAAAAAACATTGTGGTAAGAGCTTAATTCACGTAACCGCGAATCATTCCAGGTAAAAACCCAAGCGTTTTTATTTTCTTGAAACTCGTAGCTGAAATAAGCAACAAATAAGCTATCGGCTCCAACTGGCTTGATGAATACAGGTATACTAAAATCATAATTATCAACCGAAACCGAGCTGTCAACCCCACCTAATGCCTGAAATTGCTCATCATAGTTTTTGATATACATGTCACCGTAGTTGTGGTAAACTTCTTTGATTCCGGAACTGTTAGGGACAAAGAAATAGGAGAATATATCGCTAACTGGCTTCGTAATCACATCATTGGCTGCCGCAACTTCTAGCATCTCCATATTCTTGTTGATGCTTAAAACCTGATGTTTTCTTGTACGCTGTCCTGCACTAATATCGCTAAACAGGTAAATTAAAGACTCATTTATAAAACAAGTCTTAATGACTGCGGAACGAATTGTAAAGGATTTAAAGGATTCAAATTGGTGCGTATTGGTTGAAAATAGTGAATAATTTATACTTAATGAGTCAGCACCATTGGGGCCAGGGACATGTCGTACCAAAAAGACGCAGAAATTATTGCTTTCACCAAACCGTTGAATTAGCACAGAATCTATTGCTAATATCTCGTTGTTGTTATTCAGACTATCTTCCCAAATCACATTTCCAGCCACGTTTCTTTCTTGCAAATATGCTTTATTACCCTTGATGAAATGGGTTAAGAAATGGTCGCCCGGAATGTCGTAGATATAGGTTTTTACCGGAAGCGAATACTGTTGTTGGGCTGCTACCTCTTTTATGCTACATAGGACGAAAACCAACAGCAGTAGGGTTTTTAATGTTTTCATTTTGTTGTGTTTTTTGGATTGAAACCTCATAGAGAGGTTGCCTTCTTATCAAAATACCAACAACTAACTTAACATTTTTTTTGTTGCTGTTTTTCAGAAAAGCAAAAACCCCAGCTTTTGGCCGGGGTTTAATACTTTTTGAATTGTATCGCTTACGGTTTCTTCAACTCAAAGCCTTCTAAAAACTTGGTGTTAAAATCGCTGGAACGGAATTGTTCGTTTTCCTACGTGGCAATGCTATTATTTCTTATTTCCCGCAACCAATAATTTATCCAAGTATGCCCGTTCTTCCTCGTAAGTCATGTCCATAATTTCTAGACTTATTTTGTCTCGAATTTCACGCATTACTTTTATAGCGTCAAAAGTTTTTTCCGTGGATTTAGTCTTCGTTTTCATAATGGAATATTTCTTTTGGTGTCCGAATTTCAATCATCTGATAACCTAATTGGTAGTTAATACCATTGTAACCTCTTATTTTATCAAGGTTTACAATGTGCTTAAAGTTCCAACTTACTAAAACGTCGGCCTTGCTTATTGTTGCCATTGCGATATGTTGACAATCTGCCCGGCTCGTCTTCCCGACGACCTTAGCCTCAATATATTTATCAGCAAGGCTTATAGCCTCTTCGGTAATTTTGATTTTAGTGATTTGCTTTTCTGGGATACTCGTCAACAAATTTCTAACAAAGTCTGGCGCCATCAATAGCTCTGCTTCTAACAAATCTGAAACCAGAATTACCAACTCTCCATTTTTAATGCGTTCAAAAAACGGAACTGTATCACCCTCGAATTCTTTATCAAAGTATCCGCCAACAACCGAAGTGTCTATGTGAACTTGTTTCCGCACAATCACAAAAGTACTACCTTAATTCCAACAATTGTATACCTGCTCAGGTTAGGTAGTTTTCCCCTCGTCCTTCTGAAAAAGTATTAAACCCCAGCTTTTGGCCGGGGTTTAATACTTTTTGAATTGTATCGCTTAAGGCTTCTTCAACTCAAAGCCTTCTAAAAATTTGGTGTTAAAATCGCCAGAGCGGAATTGTTCGTTTTCCATCAATTGAATGTGGAAAGGAATGGTAGTTTTTACGCCTTCTATTACAAATTCGCTTAAGGCAC
Organism: uncultured Flavobacteriales bacterium; assembly: GCA_964390915.1. Taxonomy (GTDB): domain Bacteria; phylum Bacteroidota; class Bacteroidia; order Flavobacteriales_D; family Luteibaculaceae; genus DASUEB01. The sequence continues at coordinate 6,777 of CAYMJL010000035.1, read as the reverse complement.
GTTCCATGGTTTGTATAGCTTCTTCGCGGGTTTGAGCCGTGCAAATTAGCTTCGCAATCATGCTGTCGTAATATGGCGGAATGGTATAACCGGCATAAACGTGTGTGTCTATGCGCACTCCGTGGCCACCTGGGCTGTGGTAGTTGGTTATTTTACCTGGTGATGGGCGGAAATCGTTAAACGGATCTTCGGCATTAATACGGCACTGAATAGAGTGCATCAACGGCTCGTAGTTTTTACCCGAAATTGGCTCACCAGCAGCAATCTTAATTTGCTCTTTTACCAGATCGTAATTAATTACCTCTTCAGTAATGGTATGCTCCACCTGAATACGGGTGTTCATTTCCATAAAGTAGAAGTTGCGGTGCTTATCGACCAAAAACTCCACCGTACCAACACCTTCGTATTGAATAGCTTTAACCGCTTTAATAGACGCTTCGCCCATGGCCTTGCGCAAGGCTGAAGTCATAAATGGTGAAGGTGTTTCTTCTACCAATTTTTGGTGACGGCGTTGTATGGAGCAATCTCTTTCCGAAAGGTGACAAGCAGTACCGTATTGGTCGCCGGCAACTTGAATTTCGATGTGGCGTGGTTCTTCAATGAATTTCTCCATGTAGATACCGTCATTGCCAAACGATGCAGCAGCTTCACGACGAGCTGAATCCCAGGCATCTTCCAAATCTTCTTCTTTCCAAATAACCCGCATTCCTTTTCCACCACCACCGGCAGTTGCTTTAATGATAACGGGGTATTTTATTTTGGCTGCATTTTTCTTGGCATCGTCCACATCTGTAATTAAGCCCGCAGACCCTGGAATGCAAGGCACACCAGCTTTCAACATGGTATCTTTGGCCGAAGCCTTATCGCCCATCGATTCTATTTGCTCGGGGGTAGCACCAATAAATTTAATGCCGTGCTCCTTGCAAATTCTAGAAAACTTAGCATTTTCAGAAAGGAAACCGTAACCGGGGTGAATAGCATCGGCATTGGTAATTTCGGCCGCTGCAATAATGCTGGTCATTTTTAAATAGCTCTCAGAACTTGGTGCTGGCCCAATACAAACCGCCTCGTCGGCAAAACGAACGTGCAAACTGTCGCGGTCGGCTTGCGAGTATACCGCAACCGTTTTAATGCCCATTTCCTTACAGGTACGAATAATTCGAAGGGCAATTTCTCCACGGTTGGCAATCAGTATCTTTTTGAACATCTTAACCGATGCGTCTTTTTTCTTAGCCATATATCAATAGGGTTAAAGTAAAAATGACCGCCGAGGGGTCATTTTTAAATAGGTTGAAATAAAGATTTATTAGGCTGGTTCTACCAGGAAAAGTGGTTGATCGTATTCAACAGGCGAGGCATCATCTACCAATACCTTTACAATTTTACCACTCACTTCGCACTCAATTTCATTGAAAAGCTTCATCGCCTCTATGATGCAAAGCATTTTACCTGGTTTCACATCGTCACCCACATTTACAAATGCTGGCTTATCAGGAGCCGAAGAGCGGTAGAAAGTACCAATCATTGGCGACTTAATGGTAATCAGTTTGCTATCGGCAGCTGGAGCGGCAGGTGCAGCTGGTGCTTCGCTGCCTGGAGCCGGAGCAGCAACTGGCGCAGCGGTATACTGCGGTGCAGGCGGCATGGCCAACTGGATAGGTTGTGGCGCTGCAACAAAAGATTGAACCTTTTTGTTGTCGGCCTTAATAACAATTTTGAAATCTTTCTTCTCAATTTCTACTTCGGTAACCCCCGACTTCGAAACAAACTTGATAAGCTCTTGAATTTCAGTAAGATTCATGGCTTTTTGTGTTTTAGTTATTAAAAATTAGGCGGCTAAGATATAAATTAGCCTAAGAATTGTACCCCCATTTCAAAAAAACCGACCCCCAAGTAAATCCGCCACCAAAAGCAGCCAGAATTAAGTTGTCGCCTTTTTTAAGTTGTTTTTCCCATTCCCACAAGCAAAGCGGAATGGTTCCCGAGGTCGTATTGCCGTATTTGTGAATGTTTACCATAACCCGTGAGGCATCTAGCCCCATGCGGTCAGAAGTGGCTTGAATGATGCGCAAATTGGCTTGATGCGGCACCAACCAGCTAATGTCGGCTGCGGTTAAGTTATTGCGTTCCATAATGTCGGCAGTGGCCTGAGCCATATTGGTAACTGCAAATTTGAATACCTGCTGACCCTCTTGGTACACGTAATGCTCGCGGGCATCAATGGTTTGGTGTGAAGCTGGTTTAACCGATCCGCCTGCTTTTTGATGCAGGAATTGTTTTCCAGCACCATCACTACGCAAAATGCTGTCCACAATACCATAAGGCTCTTCAGTTGGTTCTAGCAACACAGCGCCACCACCATCACCAAAAATGATGCAGGTGGTACGATCGTTATAATCTATAATTGACGACATTTTGTCGACACCAACAACAACTACCTTTTTGTATTTACCAGTTTCAATGAATTGCGCACCGGTAACTAGGCCATAAAGAAAACCTGAGCAAGCCGCATTAATATCGAAACCAAAAGCATTGGTAGCGCCAACCTTATCGGTGGTTACGTTGGCTGTTGCCGGAAACTGGTAATCGCCAGTAACGGTGCAGCAGATTAATAAGTCAATTTCTTTTGGATCTATGCCTCGTTTGGCACAAAGACCTTTTACAGCTTCTGCAGCCATATCAGAACTTCCCAGGCCTTCGCCTTTAAGAATTCGGCGTTCTTTAATTCCGGTTCGACTGGTTATCCATTCGTCGGTGGTATCAACCAGTTTTTCCAACTCGGTGTTGGTTAACACATAGTCGGGAACGTAACCTTGAACAGCAGTGATTACTGCATTATTTTTTTTCATCAGAAAATAATTAGACTTAAATGGTCTGAAAGCCTGTTCCACCAATTGTTTGATGGAAATTAGTCATAATTGACAAAACCCAATGGTTGGGTTGCAAAATTTCTTGTTGTTTTATTAGCTGCACAATGCAATCGTTCTGCGAGTAAGCAAACGAATATAAGGCAGAAAAAAAACCCAACACCTAGAAGGGTTGGGTAAAAAAAAGAGCGAACCGGACGTGCCGTATCGCTCTTAAAATATCAATTATTCTGCCGTAGCAACTTCTTTTTCCATCACTACTTTACCGCCGTAGTAAAGTTTACCCTCAAACCAATGTGCACGGTGAGTTTTGTGAACCTGACCGGTTGTAGGACACGTTGTTAAGCCTGGAGTCTCAGCTTTGTAGTGAGTTCTGCGCTTATCTCTACGGGTGGTGGAGTGTCTTCGTTTAGGATGTGCCATTTTGCTATACTTTTACTCGTTATTATATTTTTTAAGAGCCGCCCAACGCGGGTCTTCTGGTTGTATTTCTTTGTGTTGCGACAGTTCGTTCAGCTTTTTGATTACTTCTTGGTTGCAGTCTTTTATTTTTTCGTGGCTATGAGCCGTAGGCACCGCCAGCAAAATAAATTCGTACACGTACTGCGAAATATCTACTTCATGTTGACCAGGCGATAAAACTAAAATATCGTCGGTTTGTGCTTCGTAGCTGCCTTCGCCAAATTTCACAATTAACTGCTCATCGCCCACCAAATGCAGCAACAAATCGTCTCCACATCTGTCGCAATCTACCGTTGCTGTTCCAGTAAAGGAAAAATTCAGCAAAAGCATGGTCGATTGCTTTTCGAGCTCAACAGTCAAATTTATCTGACTATTTCGCAGTTCGTCGTAATCAAAAAAAGAAAAGAACGTATCGGTTACCTCAAACTGAAACTCGTGTTTACCTAAACTTAGGCCAGTATATGCTAATTTATACTCGTTAAAGTGGCGCACACTAATTCATTTTTTGGGGTGGCAAATGTAAATAAAAATGTTTATTAACTCTAATTATCAACAAAATTATGTTTATTCTCTTTCCATCTTTTGCACCGTGGTAACCAATTTATTTGCGTTAACCTCTTTGTACATCTTGCGATTGGAGAAAATATCGCAGGCCAAATACACAGCTTGTCGAAACGAGTTTTCATTGGCAATTCCCTGACCGGCAATATCATAAGCCGTTCCGTGATCGGGTGATGTGCGCACAATGGGCAAACCAGCCGTAAAATTCACTCCAGAATCGAAGGCCATTGCTTTAAACGGCGTAAGTCCTTGGTCGTGGTACATGGCCAAAATGGCATCGAATTGCGCCAATGCCGATGAGCCGAAAAAGCCATCGGCTGGATACGGACCGAAGGCCATAATACCGCTTCTGTTTGCCTCCTGAATGGCCGGTTCTATTATGTTCTTTTCTTCTTCGCCCAACAAACCATTATCGCCAGCATGAGGATTTAGCCCTAAAACCGCAATTCTCGGCCGGCCTATGTTAAAGTCGCGAATCAAACTCTGATTTAAAATAGCCAGTTTATCAACTATTAATGCTTTGGTCAATTTTGAAGAAACTTCTTTAAGCGGAACATGACCGGTGGCCACCCCAACGCGCAAACCATCGGCAACCAGCAACATTAATGATTCCTTTTCATTGCTCATCTGAGTAAAATACTCGGTGTGTCCAACAAATTGAAAATCTTCACCCTGAATAGTTTTCTTGTCGATGGGTGCGGTAACAATTACGTCAATTTTACCACTGGCCAAATCTTTGGCAGCTGCCTCTATCGACTTGAAAGCAAATAGCCCCGTTTTGGTGGAAGGTTTACCCAATTCGATGTCAACCTCCTCGTTCCAACAGTTTATTAAGTTGGCCTTTTTCACGTTGGCCTCATCAGCATTATTGATGATGTTGAAGCTAAAGTCGTTAATTTTCAACGCTCTACGGTGGTAAGAAGCCGTTTTAACACTGCCGTAAACTATTGGCGTACAAGTAGAAAGTATGCGGTTATCGAGCAAGGTTTTAATGATGACCTCCATCCCGATGCCGTTCAAGTCGCCGGTGGTAATACCTACTCGCGGAAATTCGTATTTGTGTTTGTGCATGGTAAATGCTTAATAATTCAATATAAATTCTGTAAACAACCTAACCCCAACACCTGTGCCACCTGCTGTTTGATAGTTGCTTCCTTTGTGAAGGTAAGAGGGGCCTGCAATATCTAAATGCAAAAATGGAGCTTTGGTAAAATGAGCCAAGAATTTTCCAGCGGTAATCGCACCAGCAAGGTCAGAGCCCAGGTTTTTCAGGTCGGCAATGTCCGATTTTATTTCGTCATCGTATTCACTCCAAAACGGAAATTCAACCACGCGCTCGTACACCTTTTCGCCCGCCACTTTCATTTTTGTGAAATTTGCTGGGTCCACGGTTCCCATTCCAACAATACCATAAGTACCAATCGCTCTTACAGCTGCTCCGGTCAAAGTAGCTGTAGTAATGATTAATTCAGGATTAAACTTATCGCCATAACTTAAGGCATCAGCCAATATCATTCGGCCTTCGGCATCGGTGTTTAGCACCTCAACGGTTTTTCCGTTCATCATGGTCACCACATCACCTGGGGCATAAGCGTTTCCGCTTGGTCGGTTGTCGGTTGAAGGAATAAGCCCAATAACGTGAACGTCGGCCTGTACCTGCGCTAAGACAGCAAGCGTTGCGGCTACAGAAGCGGCACCGGCCATGTCGCTTTTCATGTAGTCCATGCTATGTGCAGTGGGCTTTAAGCTTAGTCCGCCGGTATCATAAACCACACCTTTTCCCACCAAAACGATTGGCTTCTTGTTACGTGCCTTGGCAGGTTTCCATTCAATTTGAGTAAACGTTGGTGGCTCTACACTACCTTGGTTTACGGCTAACAAGCCACCCATTTTAAGTTTGGTGATTTCTTTTTTATCGAAGACCTTTACCGTGCAACCAGCTTGCTCGCAAGTCTTTTGAATAAGTTTCGCAAAAACAGTTGACGTAAGGTATGAATTGGGTTCGTTTACCCATTCGCGAGCCAATAGCGTGGCCTCGGTTATGATGGCCAGTTTTTTTATCTCCGATTTCGACAAGGTGCTGTCGAGGAAAGAAATCGATTTAAGCCCAAAGGCCAGTTTCTTTTGGTCGGATTTATATTTTAAAAATTGATAAGAGCTCAACAACACTCCTTCACCCAGCGCATAAGCCAACTCCGGATTTTTTAAAGCAATGCTAAGCTGCTCTAGCTTGTGCAATTTACAGCTGGCGTAAATTGCCGCACCATGCTTGCGAAAAAGCTCCAGCTCGCTGTTTAACGAACTTGGTTTTTCTTGATGAATAAGGAACAGGAAACGTCCAAATTGATTTACCTCAACTAGTTTTTTATCTCGTTTTAGGCTAGCGGCAACAAATTCAAGTTGCTCAGCCGATAAACTCAGCGGTTTTAAGTCTTTTTCTGTAGAAAAAACGAACACCAAATTATCGGTGGCAGCAGCCGCTTTAGTCAAGTTTAGCTTCGGTAACGCAATCATAATTGGACTTTTTGGGCTATAAAAGTAACGCGAATTGTGCAGTTCGCAGTGAGAATTTTGACTCATCCATTTTGAACATCATTCTTTGGCTTAAACCAACTTAACTTTTCTTGCGTGTTTTGACATAGTTATCGTTTTCCTGAAGTCAGGAAAATGATTACTGGTTTCTTCTCCGGCAAGCTTGCGGGTATATTTTGCTTTTTGTACCACGTTTTTGGGCTAGGACAAAAAATTTTGAGAAAACATCTTTTTTGTTTCCACTTTTTTGAAAAAGTGGAGCAAAAACTTGTCCTCGGTAAGCGCAAGGAATTTAAACAACATTATCCTTCGTATACCGTGAAGAACCTATGGGCGGCTGCAAATTTTTGCGACT
>CAYMJL010000034.1:0-23566 GCA_964390915.1 uncultured Flavobacteriales bacterium | reverse complement strand
CCGTGAAGAACCTATGGGCGGCTGCAAATTTTTGCGACTTGGTAATGAAAGCAATTGTGAATTTACTTCCAAGCAAAAATTTAAAGGCCGCTAATACCTAACCATTAGCTTTCAGGATGAGTTCTTCACTTTGGCGCACCGAGGACGGGGCTTCGTTTAATTGCAGCAAAACAATGGCAAACAAGGTAAAATAACTTCATCTTTTTGTGGTTTTAAGTTCAATACCTTGTTTGTATCTGAAATGATTGCTTAACCATACTCTGCCTGAGAAGGGTGCTTTTAAGTTATAAACCGTTAACTCGTTTCAAAAATAAAATCACCCTGATTAACGAACTGACTCCAGTACCCTTTCTTTAAAACCGGGTTCGGGTATTTGGCAAGTTTCTTTTTTACCAAACCAGCGGTAGCGTCTGTGGGCAAAAAAGCGGTAAAAATAGTCGCGGAACCAAGTGGGCAAAATCAGGAATACTACCCCAAAATTGTAAGGAAATTTTAGGTATTTACAAATGGAAAGAATAGCTGTTGAATGGGTTTTCAGGATTCCGTTTTCAAGAAACAACACCGTTTCATCATTGGTTGATACGCCATGTTCTGCCAGTAATTTTTGTCCAAGCTCCGACTGCAAGTTGGTGTAATAGAAGTTTTTGTTGCGGGTGTATTTTTCTACCCACTTCACGGTGCTGTGGCAAAAATTGCAATAACCGTCAATTACAATTAATTTATCGGGTAAACTCATGCTTTGTTACGAAATATTCGTCTTAATTATTGGCAGTTTAAATTAGCGCTAAGCCTTGTAAAAGAGCAAAGCTAGCGCTCTTAAGTCAAAAGTTGCTAACAAAATATTGGCGTGTTGTTGAAATGTCAGATTCTCAGCTTCTTAATTAGATTGGGAAATCTCAAATGAAAGTTTAAATTTGCCCCTCACAAAAAATAAGGTCATAATAAAATGCAGAACAGAGGCGCGATTTGGCTATTTACAATTCTATTGGCCATTGCATGTTTGTATCAAATTTCATTTTCATTTGTTACTTCAGGTTTCGAAAAAGATGCCGATCAATTCGGTCAGGTAAAAGCTGATTCGGTTCGATTGGTTAATCCTAAACTGGGTACCGACGAATATGAAAAGTTGAAAGGTGATTTCTCCGAAAAATACCTAAAAGACAATTCAGGTAAAGAGGTATTTCCTGTTTTTGGATACACCTATGCAGAATGTAAGGAAAAAGAGATAAGCCTAGGGCTTGACTTGCAGGGTGGTATGAGTGTTACCTTGGAAGTGTCGATACCAGAAATGGTAGTGGCTATGGCCAACAACAGCAAAGATGTAGCTTTCAACAAGGCTATCAACTTGGCAAAATCGCGTCAAAGCAAAAGTCAAAACGACTTTATTACTGAGTTTGAAACTGCTTATAAAGAAGTTGCGCCAAATGGTAAACTAGCCGCTGTTTTTCACAATCGTGATAATGCGTCTAAATTTCCGCGTACTGCTAGCAATGATGAAATTATAAGCACACTTCGTTCTGAGGCAAAAATTGCCATTGATAACGTAGAGCGTATTCTTCGTAATCGTATCGATAAGTTTGGTGTGGTTCAACCAACCATTCAAAAACAACAGTACTCTGGCCGTATTCTTATTGACCTTCCTGGTGTAAAAGACAAAGCTCGTGTTAGAAAAGTACTTCAAAGTACTGCTAACCTTGAGTTCTGGGAAACGTTTAACAACGAAGAAATTTATCCGAAGTTAGAAGCTGCCGATAAAACGGTAAGTGAGGTTCTTTATCCTGGTGTGCGTAAGGCTTACGAGGAAAAAAACAAAAAAGGCGAAACGGCTAAAGATTCTACCAGCACAGCGAAAGCCGATTCAACCAAAGTTGATTCAGCCACCACTGACGTTGAAAATTTGTTGGGTTCAAACGATTCTACCAAAAAAGATAGCGCTGGCGTAAAAGGTAAAACGGATGAAGATCCGGCTAAAATAAGCCCACTTTTCCACGTATTCCGCCCGTCGGTTTACCAAGATGAGAAAGGCCAATTTAAATTGGGCGAGGGTTGTATGGTTGGTTCTGCTGCTGTAAGCGACACCGACCAAGTGAACAGCATTATTAATAATCCGGTTTTCTTGGCAGCAATGCCAGCCGATTTGCGCCTGCTTTGGGGTTCTAAAGCCAGCGAAAATAATGTGGTTGCACTTTATGCCATTAAAAATACCCGCGATGGAAAAGCACTTTTAGATGGTTCTACCATTGTAAATGCGGCTAAAGACTTTAACCTTCGCAACGAAGTTGAGGTTACTATGCAAATGAACACCGAAGGTGCTCGTATTTGGGCCGACTTAACTAAGGCCAACAAAGGCAAGGCAATTGCTATTGTTTTAGATAACAGCGTTCAATCGGCTCCAACCGTAATCAACGAAATTCCAAACGGACGTTCTTCTATATCAATGGGTGGCGGTAACCGTAACGATCAGTTGAACGATGCAGATGACTTAGCAAACATCTTAAAAGCGGGTGCACTTCCTGCTCCAGCCTCTATTGTTGACGAATCTATCGTTGGACCTTCTTTAGGTGCCGACAACATCAACGCGGGTATCATGTCGTTTATAATAGCCCTTATTGTTATTGTACTTTACATGTGGTTCTACTACAGCTTACCAGGACTTATTGCCGATGCTGCACTTATCATTAACATCTTCTTTATTATTGGTTCGCTGGCTTCTTTACAAGCATCATTAACATTGCCTGGTATCGCTGGTATTATCTTAACCATTGGTATTGCGGTAGATGCTAACGTATTGGTTTACGAACGTGTTAAAGAAGAAATGGCGCATGGAAAAGCGCTTAAAGAAGCGTTGGCCTTGGGTTACAAACGTGCTGCTTCGGCAATTATCGATGGTAACCTTACTACCTTATTAACAGCTGTTGTACTTACCGTATTTGGAACAGGCCCTATTCGTGGTTTTGCAACTACCCTTATCATCGGTATTCTTTGTTCCTTGTTCTCGGCTATCTTCATTACCCGTTTAATATTTAGCTCTAAGCGATTAGAAAACGTAAACTTTAAGTTTAGCACACGTTTTACTGAGAACCTTTTCAAGAATGCAAATTTTGACTGGGTTGGTAACCGTAAATTCTACTACATCATTTCAGGATTGGTAATTTCTGCCGGTCTAGTTTCTATGATGACACGCGGATTTAGTTACGGAGTTGATTTTACAGGTGGAAGAACCTATACAGTTGCGTTTGACGAGGCGGTAGCTCCCGATAAAGTGCGTACTACATTAGCAGGTGCTTTTGGTGGTGCAGCTCCCGAGGTGAAAACTATCGGTGCACACAACCAACTTAAAATTACCACCAACTACCTGATTGAAGAAAACAACGAAGGTACAGATGCTAAGGTTGAACAAGCTTTAACCAGCGGCCTTACTCAGCTAAACGATAAATTCGAAATTCAGGAGTCACGTAAGGTTGATAGTACCATTTCTGACGATATCGTGCAGTCGGCGGTAGTTTCCGTATCGGCAGCATTGCTTATCATCTTCCTGTATATTGTACTTCGTTTCCGTAAATGGCAATTTGGTTTGGGAGCATTGGCCTCTTTGTTCCACGACATCTTCCTAATCTTATCTATTTTCTCTTTGTTCCACGGATTCCTTCCGTTCTCAATGGAAATAGATCAGCACTTTATTGCGGCTCTGTTAACCATTCTGGGTTATTCTATTAACGATACTGTGGTAATTTTCGACCGTATTCGTGAATACTTGGCCAATAAGGTGGGAACCGATCAGAAATCGATTATTAACAATGCATTGAACAGTACTTTAGGTCGTACCTTAAACACCTCGTTTACCTGTTTTGTGGTAATGTTGATGATTTTCATTTTCGGTGGAGATTCTATCAAAGGCTTTGTATTTGCGCTTATGGTTGGTATTGCCGTTGGCACCTATTCTTCACTTTGTGTTGCAACGCCGATTGTTGTAGACTTTGGGAAAAAAGGCGACTTCGTTCAGAAGGCTTAAGCTAATTAACTCTTGATAAAGAAGGCCTCTCCAAGACTGGAGGGGCTTTTTTGTTTTAGGGCGTTTCCCGCCTCCGCAAGCTACGGCGGGTCGGTCTGCGGCTTCAATGTTTTGTTCCGTTCCTGCACAAAACGATTTCCGCCTTCGCCCTTACGCGAAGCGCTGTCTAAAGCTTGGTTCCGCGAAATGGTAGTCAATTTTATCATAATGGCTGGCCGAGAAGTAAACCGTAAAATCGTTTTTTAGATACCTATTCGTTACTATTTGATAATTATGATTTACAAAAAGTATTACTATTTGTAAAGTGTGATGGTATTTTTATGGTTAGTTAAGATTAATCGTTTGTTTTTAACTTAATCTCTGGTGCTAAATTTGGAGTATTATAATCTGCCAATCTTTTGTCTATAGTCTTTTGTCTATTGTCATTTTTAACTGGTATTTTTGCGCCCATGATTCAGGCCATGTTTTTGTTTTTAAATATGAGTGGGGGAGAGATTGTAATCATCTTTCTGGTTTTTTTAATGTTGTTTGGTTCCAAAAACATTCCCGATATAGCCCGTACGCTGGGTAAAGCCATGCGCCAGTTTAAAGACGCTACTGGCGAAATACAGCGCGACCTGGAGAACAGTACCCGCGATTTTAAAAATAAGATTGAACAGGAAACCCGGCAAATTAGAAGTCAGGTTGAGGTAGAAAATTCGATATCACCAACGGTACCGGTTGCAACACCGCCACCACCGGCTCAAATGCCAACGGAATCGAAAGAAACGGAGAAGCCATCGGAATGATGGTTTTTTTATGCTGTGTTTTTGAAAAAAATAGAATTGCACCCCCTTGAATTGGAAATGTAAAGTCGGTAAAAGTATTTTTTATTGACTTTGTGGGTAAAAAATAGGGGGTACTTGCTGAAAAAATGATATTTATTTTTGGAGTACCCCCATTTAGTTTTACTTTTGTCGCCGAAAACTATTAAACCCGACAAAAAATGGCAAATGCTCGTTTCATTGCTTTCGAAGAGTTGCTAAAAAGGCAACCGATTGAAGTAACAGCTCCGTCTGACAAGATTTCAGACTATTTCGGAATGAATGTATTCGGTATCGATCAGATGCGCGGATTCCTAACCAAAGAATCGTACAAAGCGGTTGTTGAGGCGATGGAAAAAGGCTCGCGCATTGACCGCAGAATTGCCGATCAGGTAGCCTCGGCCATGAAAGCCTGGGCTATGAGCAAAGGTGCAACCCACTACACACACTGGTTTCAACCGCTTAACGGTGCAACAGCTGAGAAGCACGATGCATTTTTTGAGCCTTTAGCAGGTGGTGGCTCGGTTGAGAAGTTTGACGGTTCGCTGCTGGTTCAGCAAGAGCCCGATGCATCTAGTTTTCCAAACGGCGGTATTCGCAGCACTTTCGAGGCACGTGGTTATACGGCCTGGGATCCTACTTCGCCAGCATTTATGGTCGATAAAACCTTGTGTATTCCAACCATTTTCATTGCCTACACCGGCGAGTCGTTGGACAACAAAATGCCATTGTTAAAGGCGCTACACGCGGTAGATCAAGCTGCAACCGATGTTTGCCAATATTTTGATAAAAACGTAAAAAAAGTAATTGCTACACTGGGCTGGGAACAAGAATATTTCCTGGTTGATGCAGCGTTATTCAACGCTCGCCCTGACTTAATGATGTCTGGCCGCGCTTTGTTTGGTCACATTCCTGCAAAAGGACAGCAGTTGGAAGACCACTATTTTGGATCAATTCCTGAGCGGGTTACCTGCTTTATGAAGGATTTTGAAATTGAGGCTTTCAAGCTTGGTATTCCGGTGCATACCCGTCACAACGAGGTTGCTCCAAACCAGTTTGAGTGCGCGCCAATTTTTGAAGAAGCTAACCTAGCCAATGATCACAACTTATTGTTGATGAACTTGTTGGAGAAAATTGCTGCTAAGCACAATTTCCGCGTATTGTTGCACGAAAAACCATTTGCCGGGGTAAATGGTTCGGGTAAACACAACAACTGGTCGCTTTCTACCGATACAGGTGTTAACTTACTAAGCCCAGGTAGCAACCCAAAAACCAACCTTCAGTTTTTAACTTTCTTTGTTTGTACCATTCGCGGTATTTTTGAATATGCCGATATTTTACGTGCGGCCATTGCTTCAGCAAGCAACGACCACCGTTTGGGTGCCAACGAGGCGCCACCGGCCATCATATCTGCCTTTATCGGTTCTCAGTTAGATCAGGTACTTAACGAGATTGAAGCCAACGACCATATTGGACATTTGACTCCAGAGGAAAAAACCGAATTGAAGCTAAACATCGGCCGCATCCCTCAAATTTTGTTGGACAACACCGACCGTAACCGTACCTCACCATTTGCCTTTACCGGCAACAAGTTTGAGTTCCGTGCGGTGGGTTCTTCTGCCAACTGTGCCGTAGCCATGTACACCTTAAATACCATTGTTGCTAAGCAATTGGGCTTGTTTAAGATAGCGGTTGACGCGCAAATTGAAAAAGGCGTTAAGAAAGATGAAGCCTTGCTAGCCGTAATTCGCCAATACATTAAGGAATCGAAGAAAATTCGTTTCGAAGGAAATGGCTATAGCGATGAGTGGAGAGACGAGGCTAAAAAACGCGGACTAGCTAACATTCCTGACACCCCACGTGCCTTGGATGTTTTAACTGACAAGAAATTCATCAAGTTGTTTGATGAAATGCAGGTGCTTACCCCGGTTGAAATGCACGCTCGCCACGAAATTGAGTTGGATAAATACGTGTTGAAGATTCAAGTAGAATCGCGCATTATTGCCGATTTTGCTCAGAATCACATCATACCCGTGGTGGTTAATTACCAAAACAGGTTGATTACCAACGTAAAAGGGCTTATCGACATTTTTGGCGAGAAAGAAGGCAAAAAACAAGCTGACCAGCAGTTGCGGGTTATTACGGAAATTTCTAACCACGTTAATACCATTTTAACGCAGGTAGATGAAATGATTGAGGAGCGTAAAAAGGCCAACAACCTTTCTAACAGTCGCGACAAGGCCATTGCCTATTGCGACAAGGTGAAACCTTATTTTGATGAGATTCGCTACCACGTTGATAAACTTGAAATTTGTGTAGATGATGAGCTTTGGCCGTTGCCAAAAATGCGGGAAATGCTTTATACCAAGTAATAAAACGAAAAAGGGGCTGTTTCAACAGCCCCTTTTTTTGTTAATGTCGGTCCCGTCCTGAAATAGCGTTACCCCTCAATAATATTCTGCCAATCAGTGAGTACATGTTCCAATTCGTTTCGGGTAATTGGTTTTACCAGAAAGCTGGAGACCTCACCATATTGTCGGGCTTTTTCGTGGTCAAGTGGATCAATGGAGGAACTCACGATGTAAACGGTAATTTTTTTCCCGAAGTCGATGTGTTTAAATTCATCCAAAAACTGCCAACCGTCCATAACTGGCATATTTAAATCCAATAAAATAATATCAGGAAGTTGTTGGTGATCAGCGTGTGTTTTTTTTAGGTGATTAATAGCCTCATATCCGTTGGCAAAGGTTACAACCTCCCTCGAGAACTTATTCAACTCCATTATCTTCTTTATACTGAAGGTGAAAATACGGTCATCGTCAACTATATAGGTCAAATCAATCTCTCTCATGCTACCAAATCTACAATTTTTTGTAGGTTATTGCTACAATTACAAATGGTGGATTAAAATTTTAAACAGGGCTACTTTTATTCTCAAACCTTATTCGGGCACAATCTGCGAATAACATTCGGAATTGAAATCCTTTTTTTTACTTTTCGACAAAAAAAAACGATGAAACTGGTTTCTTGGAACGTGAATGGAATTCGGGCAGTAGCCACAAGAGGGTTAACTGAAATACTGAAAGGCCTTAATGCAGATGTTATTTGCCTGCAGGAAACAAAGGCAACTCCCGAGCAAGTAAAGGAAGTGCTAACTAATTTTCCGGGTTTTCATGTTTACGCGCATTCGGGCGAGAAAAAAGGTTATTCCGGAACCGCAATATTGACAAAAATCCAACCGTTGAAAGTATGGAACGGAATAGGGGAAGCCGGCCACGATAATGAAGGCAGAACCATAACCGCCGAGTTTAACGACTTTTATCTGGTAAATACGTATGTACCCAATAGCGGTAGCGAGTTAGCTCGTTTAAGTTACCGTCAAACCTGGGATGCGGCATTGCTTAGTTATTTTAAAAACCTGGAGAAGTCGAAGCCAGTAGTTTGGTGTGGTGATATGAATGTGGCGCATCGACCCATTGATATTAAAAACGATAAGGCCAATTACAACAAAACGGCTGGCTACATGCAAGAGGAGATTGATGGCATGAACAATTACCACGAAGCCGGTTTGGTGGACACCTTCCGTCATTTTTATCCCGAGGTGGAGAAGTTTTCCTGGTGGAGTTACCGGGCTGGCGCACGTGAAAAGAACGTGGGCTGGCGCATCGATTATTTTATGGTCAGCAAGAATTTTGTAGGTAGGGTAAAGGATGCATTAATATTAAATGAAGTGACCGGGTCAGATCATTGTCCTGTTGCCATTGAACTTAATTAGTGGTTTTTAGGCCGGTTTTAAAAGGAAAAAATATTAACACTCCTTTTATTGAAAAATAAAAAACCGGAAACTGATGCTTCTCGCTTATTGAAGTAATTTTGGTTGATTTTTAGAAGTAATAGCGGGTTGGTTTAGGTATGAGCACTCAATTCATAAAACAAAGTTTTATTGGTGGACGTAGGTTGCCGAGGATTTTTTTGGCGATAACCTTGCTCTTTTTGGCCGCTGGTGGTTCTGCTCAAAACCTATCGCGGGTCGATAGTTTGGAAAATTTGCTTCTCGCTACACGAAAGGAGCAACGGGTTGATGTGTTGAATGAACTAACCAAACTTAATATTGGTCAGGACACGGCAAAAGCCAATGCATATTATCAACAGGCCTACGAGTTGGCCAATAAGTTAGCTTACAAAAGAGGTTTGGCGTATGCCTACAGTAACCAGGGCACAATTTGTTATTATAAAAGCGAATACACTTCTGACACTACCTTTCAGTTTCGGGCACTTCAGCTGTTTGAACAAATAAATGATCAATCCGGCATTGCCCGCTCGTATGCCAACATTGGGTTGGCACTTTATGCGCAAAGTCGATACCAAGAAGCACTGGAATACCACGCCAAAGCCCTGGAAATTAGAAAAAAACTGGACGATAAAGAAGCCATTGCTGACTCGTACACCTCCATCGGAATTGTTCATTTCAACCAAGGTAACTATTCGGATGCGCTCGATTTTCAGATTAACTCCTTGAAATTGAGAGAGTCGCTGAAAGACGAGAAGGCCATTGCCAATTCTAACAACAATATTGGTAATATTTATAAGGCCTTGCTGATGTTTGACAAGGCGCTGGAGTGTTATAGCAAGGCTTTGCGCTTATACGAACGTACCAACCACAAACTGGGAACGGCCATTTCTTCCAACAACATTGCTGGAATTTATTTGCAGAAAAAGCAAAACCTTAAAGCCTTAGAGTTCTATAAAAAGTCACTAGACGTGTACACCAGTATTGGTAATCCATACAATCAGGTGTTATCGTACAACTATATTGGGCAAGCTTATCAAAATCTGGGCGACAACGTTCAGGCGCGAGAATATTACATGAAAGCCTTGATTCAGAGTCAATTGATTCAAAGCAAAAACGTAACTGCCATGGCCTACAATAAACTTGGCGCGCTAGATTTTAAGGAAAAACGTTACCAAACGGCTTTGTTAAGTTTGGAAAAGGCAAAGGAAATAGCCCAGGAAACCAAAATCAAGGATGAGCTGAGTTCGGCCTACTTCTATTTATCGGAAGCAAATGCGGCAATGGGCAATTACGCCAATGCCTACCGTTACAACAAGCTTTATTCTCAATTGCTGGACACTTTAAGAAGTTTAGATGTAGAAAAAATTAGCCGTCAGCAGGTTAAAGACATTGAAGAGAAAAAGAACCACGAGTTGGTTTTGTCGGCTGAACGCGAGAAAAAAGTGGAAGCCGAAGTAAAAAAACAGAAAACCATTAAATACACCCTGATTGGTGGTAGTGCCTTGCTTTTTAGTTTTTTATTGTTGCTGTTTAACCGCTTCCGATTAATTAAGAGCCAAAAGAAAATTATAGAGCACGAGCAAAAACGATCAGATGGCCTGCTGCTAAACATTTTGCCCGAGGATGTGGCCGAAGAGTTAAAGCAAAATGGCAAGGCGGTTGCCAAAAGTTACAGTCAGGTTACGGTTTTGTTTGCGGATATTCAAAACTTCACCAAAATAGGCGAGAACCTTACACCGGAAAAACTGGTTTCGGAAATTGATTTTTATTTTCAAAATTTCGACAATATCATCACCAAGTACGGCATTGAAAAAATTAAAACCATTGGTGATGCCTATATGTGTGCGGCTGGTTTAAATAATAACGGCACCAGTAGCCCATCTGACATGGTTCATGCCGCATTGGAAATTCAGGACTTTGTAGCTAAAACCCGCGAAGAGCGAAAACTTACTGGCGATAATTTCTTTGAAATTAGGGTGGGTATTCATACCGGTGCTGTGGTTGCTGGTATTGTAGGACTTAAAAAGTTTGCCTACGACATTTGGGGCGATGCGGTGAATATTGCCGCCCGCATGGAAACCGCTGGCGAAACCAACCGCATAAACATTTCAGAAGCCACTTACCAGTTGGTAAGTCATGATTTTAAATGCGAGCCTCGGGGTAAGATTGATGTGAAAAACAAGGGGCAAATGGATATGTATTTTGTTGAGGAAGTAAAATCGACCAAGCCAATGGTGGTTGAGACGGCCTTCAACGAAATGTGCAACTATGTGTTTGAAGTCTTGGAACAAAAACTTCCACGAAACTTATATTATCATGGTGTTCACCACACCAAAGATGTGCTGAAGGTAGCCACCGAATTGGCGGAACAGGAAAACCTTAGTGTGCGCGAATCAGAAATTGTTAGGATTGCTGCACTTTTTCACGATTCTGGTTTTATGCACTCCTACCACAACCACGAAATTAGCAGTTGTGAGTTTGCCTCTAAGACCTTACCAAAATACGGTTATTCGCCAGCCACAGTTGAGGAGGTTTGTAAAATGATAATGGCTACACGAATGCCACAATCGCCGTCAAATCACCTGGAAAGAATTCTTTGTGACGCAGATTTGGATTACCTTGGCCGACCTGATTATGACTATATATCAGACTCGTTGTACCGCGAACTTAAGGAATACGGTTACGAGGGGTCGGATGAATTGTGGCGGGAGAAACAGCTCGATTTTTTACAGAATCACAGTTATTTTTTGCAAAACTCGGAAGCGCGTTTGCAGGAAAAAGAAAACAATATTTTAAAATTAAACTTTACCCAAACCAACGATAATTAACGATTATGGCCACCAAAAAGTCAAATTTGTATCTTGTCCCTACCGATTTTAGCGAAGTTGCCAATTGCGCGGTAAATCATGCTGCCGAATGCGCCAAGGTGACCGGCTGTGAAGTAAGACTGCTACACATTGTTAATAAGGATACCGAGAAAAAATTGGGCATGGACATGTCCAAGGTTCAAGAGAAATTGAAGCAACAAGTAGCACAATTGCAAAGCAGCTATGGAATTAAGGCCAGTTTTGTTGCCGAAGAAGGATCAATTTTCGATACCATTGGTGAAATAGCCGAAGAAGAAGGTGCTCAACTCCTTTTTATGGGAACTCACGGAGTGGTGGGCTTTCAGCAAAAATTACTAGGCGCATTTGCACTTAAAGTGATTAGTTCTTCGCCCGTTCCGGTAATTGTGGTGCAAAAGAAAAGTTTGGAGAAAAACGGTTATGACACCATAGTTTTCCCCATTGATAGTACCAAAGAGATTAAGCAGAAACTATACGATACGGCCGCGGTAGCCAAGGTGTTTAATGCTAAAGTTCACCTGTTTGAATATCCTGAATCGGATGAGTTTTTGGCAAATGCGCTTAAAAGAAACGTGGTTTATGCCAAAAAATACTTTGCCGAAAGCGGTGTTGCAACTTTAGTTACCACCGCCGATGTGAAAGAAGGCGATTACTACAAGCAAATGATTCGCTATGCCAGTCAGGTAAATGCTGATTTGGTAATTATTATGTCGCAAACCGAAAAGGGCATTAAAGAGTTTATTATTGGCCCAGAGGAGGAGAAAATAATAAACAACGATGCGCAAATTGCTGTAATGTGCGTGAATCCAGTGGAAACCACCACCATAACGGATGCCATTGTTTATTAAGCCCTATAAATAATTTACTTAACCATTTATTGTAAAGCAACCTTACTTTTGTTCGGTTGCTTTTCTTTTTTACCATGAAAACAATTCGAGTTGGTGGTGTGCCAGAACATTTTAACCTGCCGTGGCATTTGGCAATTGCCGATTATAACCGGTCTCAGACTGCGTTTAACTTGGTTTGGATTGATTTTCCTGGTGGAACTGGCGATATGTGCAAAGCGTTGCGCAATGAGGCGATTGATGCTGTTGTAGTGCTTACCGAAGGAATTTTGAAAGACATCGATACTGGTAACCCAGCCAAAATATTGCAGGTGTATGTTGATACCCCGCTAATTTGGGGTATTCATGTTGCAGCTGGGTCTAAAATTTCATCTCAAGAAGAACTGGTAGGTAAAATTGCCGCCATAAGCCGCGTTGGCTCAGGTTCGCACCTTATGGTAAATGTTTTGGCCGACAACTTGGGTTGGAATACTGAAGGGCTGAAATATGAACAGGTGGGTAATTTGGACGGCGGGCGAACGGCATTAAAAGCGGGCACAGCCGATTATTTTCTTTGGGAAAAATACACCACCAAACCTTTGGTTGATAATGGTGAATTTAAACGAATTGGTGAATTGCCTACGCCGTGGCCTTGTTTCGTAATTGCCGCAAATCCTGAATTTTCAACTTGGGTCGATTTGGCCAATTTTATGCAATTGCTGGAAGCTAAAGCCCAGTGGGTAAAAACCGCGCCCGAAGCGGTTCAGTTATTGGCCACCAACTACGGCCTTCAAGAAACCGATGTTATTGAATGGAGAAAGCAAACCGGCTGGTTTGGGGTTCGTTGGACGGAAAAATTGGAGGCCGAAATAACGACCAAATTGAAAAAATTTAGGCTTATTGCTTAGGGATAAGGCTGTCCAGTTTATCTTTTATCTTCTCCGCCGGATAGCTGTTGAAGGTTCCAATTCCCTTGGCTAAAATTTCTCCTTCGGCGTTCAAAATTTCACCGCTGGCCACTAAAATGCGCTGACCTTTCGATTCGACAAGGCCTTTTCCCCAAATAATCTGGTCAATTTTAACTGGCTGAAAAAAGTTGATTTTAAACTCGATGGTAGAAACCAGCATACCATCTTCTACTGCAAGACTTAAGGCTGCAACCCCCAAAACGGCATCCATAAAACCGGCAATTAATCCTCCATGCGCCACCCCCGGACCACTGGCATGGCGATGACTTACTTCCATTTTGTAGAGTATCTCACCAGGTTTTATCACTTCATAGGTCATGCCGTGGTCGTTTCCAAAGTGATTAATGAAGTTATAGACTTCCAGAATCTGGTTCATTTTTTAGTTAAATTATTCTGTTTAATAGCCCGTGCTGGCTTAAAAGCAGACAAATAAACTGCAACGGTAATTGCCTTCAAAGGTATTTTATTGCGGCTAGTGCAGCGCGAAAATGTGACCTATCAAGATTTTTTGCTGGTGAAATGACCAATAATGCCGCGAAAAGTTGTTTTTTTGTGCCCGAATTAAGAAAGAACTAATTGAAGATTCCAAAACCATATAAAACCGACGTATTTGGCAATGCTTATTTCATTAAGCGAATCATTATTTTAGTTTTAGGTCTGGCTACCCGCCCTCGCTACGTTCGTATCAACAAATCGAAGATTACGGGTTGGGAAAATTTACAGAAGCTTCCTGATACCGGAGTGCTGTTTGTTTCCAATCACCAAACCTATTTTGCCGAGGTAATTCTAATGTATCATGTGTTTGCCGCCCTTCGTGCTGGCAGGCAGGATATAAGTAGGAATCCATTTTACTTACTTACACCGCGGTTAAATGTTTACTTCATTGCAGCTATTGAGACCATGAAAGCCGGTATTTTACCAAAGCTTTTTGCTTATGTTGGTTCTATATCTATCAAAAGAACTTGGCGTGATGCCGGCCAAAATGTAAACCGAAAGGTGGATGTGCGCGACATCTCTAAAATAGGAATGGCCTTGGATCACGGTTGGGTGATTACTTTTCCGCAGGGAACCACTAAGCCTTTTGTAAAGGGTCGCAGGGGGACTGTTCACATTGTGAAAAAATTTGAACCCATTGTAGTTCCTATTGTGTTGGATGGTTTTAGAAGAGCCTTCGACAAAAAAGGAATTCGGCTGAAAAAACGAAACTCGGAGTTAAGTATTCACTTTAAAGAGCCGATGCAAATTGATGCATCCGCTGATTCTGATGAAATTCTTGAACAAATAATGGATGCCATTGAGCAAAGCGAGCGTTTTGCCGGTCGTCCGTTAGAAGATCCGGCGAAACACGGTTAAACTTCTTTCTTAATTATTTTACGGATTAATTTTCGGTAATCCAGTGTCGCCTAGGTTGGTTGCTATTACCTGTAATGGCTGGATGGCCTCAACCGGTTGTCCAATTGAACTAACGGAGGACTGGTAGATTTCGTTGTTTTGGAACCAACTCGTCAGGCATCATTCTGTAAACCTCTTTTTGTTTCCACTTTTTTCAAAAAAGTGGAGTAAAAATTTGTCACCGGAAAGCGCGAGGAAGCAATTTACCTTTTCCTTCGTCTTCTGTGAAGAACCTATGGAGCGCTGGAAATTTTCGCGACATTTTCGTTTCGCATACGTGGGGTGTTCAATGATGCGAAAATTTAAGGCGCTCTAATCTAACCGAAGGTTTTTAGGATTAGTTCTTCACGTTGGCGCTCCGGTGACGGAGCTTCGTATTCATGCAGTAATACACCAACTGACCAAGTGAAAATGGCCTTGCCTTTTGGAGGTTTTAATAGTAATTTCTTGCGGTTGCCATGCTAATTCCGCTCACAATTTAACCGTGGAATAAGTGTAGGGATGTGAATAGTGAATTGGTTCAAATTACTCATAACGCCCTGCGCGGGTAAACGACTGTGGCAAGTTGCATTGCAGCGTCAGTGGTTTTCCGGTAACTGGATGAATGAAGAATATTTTTTCCAAGTGAATTCCGTTTCGGGCTTTAAACGCCAAGGTTGAGCCGTATTTCTTTTCGCCAGCTACAGGAAAACCCAGTAATTGAAAATGCGCCTGAAATTGTTTTGGAATTAGGTTATCAGTGGTGGCCTCGACCACGGAGTAGTTGCCCAAATGCCTTCTTAATTTAAAATTTGTGCTGGCATCTTGGGTTAGTTTGTTGGCTTTGTCAACGGCCAACAGCTTTCCGGCTTTGTTTTTAACCACCGGAAAATTCATTACGCCACTTTCTTGCGAAAGCTTTCCTTCACACAATACTACCCAGGTTTTTTTTATGGCCGCTTTCGCTTCTAGCGCCTGAGCCGTTTTTTGATTTTTGGCAAATAAAACGATACCAGTACTGTTGGCATCAATGTGGTTTATGGGAAACAATTGTTGAACTTGGTTTTTTTCTTTCTGCAAGGCCTCCAGCACAACATCTTTAAAGCCCGGTTTCCCCTCCATTGTTCGCTCTATCTTCAGTCGGGGAGGCTTGGCCGCTGCAATAAAGTATTCGTCTTCAAAAAGCACTTTAAATAAGTATTTGGAGTGGTCGGCATCGCGTTTACTTTTTTCAGGATTTATTTCAAGTGTGCTTCCGGCTGCAATTTCAGTTGATGGAATTTTAACTACCACATCGTTAATCCAAACCGCACCGTTTTTAATTACTTCGCGGGCTTTACTGGAAGTGGCATATCCGGCCTCACTTAGTAATAGTTCTAAAAGGGTCTTGGTCGATTTGGTTTTAATCTTCATTTCTACTTATTATTTGTGCAAATGTAGAGCATAGATTATAAGATTTTTTAGTTTAAGTCGTTTGACTTTATATTTTTGCATAACAACCAATGTTATTTACTCAAAACCTTGTCACACAATGAAAGCAATTAAGTTCCTACTAACACCTGCAATGGTTATCGCTGTTGCATTTTTCTCTTTTTCCTGTAATCAGGCAGAAGTAGACAAAATGAAATCAGAAAACGAGAAACTTCAGACGGAGATTAATTCACTCAAGACTGAGTCTAGCGAGAAGGATAAAACAATCAGTGATTTCTTTAATTCATTTAATGAAATTGAAGCAAATCTTGCCACTATCAAAGGTAAAGAGCAAGGTCTTTCTACCCAGAAACTTTCTGGCGAAGTTAGCACAGCCACTAAAGAGCAAATTGTTAATGACATCAAGT
The DNA here is from genome assembly GCA_964390915.1 of uncultured Flavobacteriales bacterium. Taxonomy (GTDB): domain Bacteria; phylum Bacteroidota; class Bacteroidia; order Flavobacteriales_D; family Luteibaculaceae; genus DASUEB01. The sequence continues at coordinate 7,111 of CAYMJL010000034.1, read as the reverse complement.
CTATTAACTCTTTGATGGAAGAAAACAAATCGAAGTTGTCTAACCTTCAATCGAAACTTAAGAAGGCTAACATTAATGTAAAACAAATGGAAGAAATGATGGCCAACTTGCAGAAGCAAATTGCCGATCAGGAAGTTTCCATTAACGAACTAAAAACTCAATTGGCTAACGCTAATACAGCTCTGGCTTCGTTAAACGATTTGTATACACAAAGTGTAGCCGAAGGAACAGCTAAAGAAGATGAGCTAAACAAAGCTTATTATGTAGCTGGTACTTATACCGAACTTCGCGATAAGAACGTAGTTTCTAAAACTGGCGGTATTGTTGGTTTAGGTTCTACTAAGCAATTGAAATCGGAATTCAACAAAGAGGTTTTCCAAATGGTTGATATTCGCAAAACCAACCGCATTAGCACTTACGCTAAAGAAGCTAAGCTTTTAACCAACCACCCAGCTACTTCTTATGAGTTGGTAATGGAAGCTGGTAATCAGGTAATTTCGATTAAAGATGCCAAAGCATTCTGGGCTTCTTCGAAGTACTTGGTAATTGAGCAAAAGAAGAAATAATTAGATTTTTTAATAAGAAAAAGGCCCCTGGAAGAAATTCTTGGGGCCTTTTGGTTTTGTATGACCAAACAATAATTTACGACCTTGTTTTATAAAGCCGCCATGTAATTGGTTACCAATTGTTTGCTGTCTATTTTATGGTTTTGAGTGTAAGGAAATTCGTCAACAGCCACGATGTCTCCAGGAATCATGTATTGGGGTAAATTTTGAGTCAATCTAAGCTGCAAATCGGCTTTTACCGCTTCTGTAGTAGAGTGTTTGTGCAATTGAATAAAGGTATCCAGCTTCTTAACTTCGTTATTACGTTTAAGTGGTAATGTAACTGCTTCTATAATATCAAGGTTTGGATTACTACATGGCCTCTTTGGCGGTAATTAGAAACGAAACCAACTTTATTCGCCAAATTCCTGGAGCCACCAAATTGTGCTTTCAAGCCTGGTAACAAGGTCGTATATTCGACAAGGATTGCAAATGTGGTTAAAATGTGTTGGGTATTTGCTCGGAAGGCCATGCCAAGCGCTACTTGCTATATATAGTATGCATATATAATTCATATTCTTCCAACGCTAAATTTACCTTAGAATAGCTATTTGGAACTTCATCAATGCTGTCCTTCTTTTTTAGGTAATATATATTATTTGCAGAAGGGTTTATATCCAAGCTAATGTGAAAATAACGGCTAAAATAGGCCACTAGTGTATAATCCTGTCTAAGGATAGGCGTTACACTAATAATTGCACCCTGAGGAATGCTATTTCCAATGGTGTAGATATCATGAAGCATATTCTTATCTCTTTTTGTTTCACCAAACTGAAAACCAGAAAAAATTAAAACAGAAAAAAGTAAGATTATGGTTGAAAAACGAAAAATGGTAAAGCCTTTGGATTTAATCTGAACAGATTCGACCAATGGAACAACAAATGGAGCAACCAATGTTGCAAGGCTTAATGCGAAAAATGGTAAGGTGGTAACCAAATAAAAACCCCTTTGCTCTGTGGTAATAATTAATGGAAACGAACCAGATATGCCAATAAAACAATAAAACCCACAGTACCTCAGCTGGCTTTTTACTTTACCGCTCACTCGTTTCAAACGAAAAATTATAAACGCAAGAAAAACTATGATTAAGGACGGAATAAGTTCAGTGAATAGTCTGTAAATTATATAAAACCGGTTGTCGGTTGTACTAGAATTTTGGTTGGTGAACGTGCGTACTATGCGGTTATTGAAATTGTTTAATAAACATTGAAAAGAAACCTCATTTGCCAGAAGAAGCGAATAAATAAGCACAGGCACCAATAACAGGATAAGGCTTAGCCAAAGCATTTTTCCAAACGAAATCTTTCTAAAAAACAACCAGTAAAGGCCAACGGTAACTATAGGAAACAGTCCTTGAAAGCCTTTACAAAAACTGCAACAAAAAATACAAACCCCTCCTAAAACTAGGTATAAAAATATCCTTCGCCCATGTATAAGTCCTTTTAAAACAAAATATACCGATGCAGTTGAAAAAACCGCCATTAAGGTTTCCTGAATATTATGAATATAAGCCCACGAGCAAACTGGTATAATTATCCATAGTAATATGGCGAACCACTCCAATTGTTGTGTTGGTTTGTTTTCGCTAAACGTTAATTTCCAAATTTTAATCATGTTAAATCCGGTGATACCAACCAGCATAAACTGAAAAAATCTTTCGGTATAAATACTACTTCCAAGTATTTTAAAAAACAAACCCTGTATACCAAAAAATAAGGGGAGTTGCTCACTATAATCGGTAAGAAAAGTTTTCGAAAATGTCAGCCTCCAAAAATCCCCAAATCCATTTGCAAGATTATTTGAGACAGCAGCATAAATAGTACCATCCATAAACATTCCATCCTGAATTAACATAGGAACGATCAAGACAATTAAAACTGCAATTGTTAATATTCTAAATGGAAAATGTTTACTCATGTCTATACAAATAGCTACTTGATTTGTTTAATTTCCGCCTTAATTACCTAGCCCTTTAGTTTCCTAAATGGTTTTGTAGCGTTTTGCTAATGTCCTATGCTGTGCTAGTTTCGAGCTGATATAAGCCTATGCAATATTGGGATAAAGCTAAAATAATTTCTTTATGTTATGTGTTTTGTGCAGTGGATTTGGGAGGAGCATAACTCCCTCCATTTGTAGAACAACTATTTGTCAAAACTAGGGGTGATTAGGCCGCATTTTGCTGTTTGTTAAAAACTTGATTTGGTGTTTGATTTTTTAGGTTGGTAGGTCTGAATTGATGGTTGTAAAATTCAATCGGAAATAAAGTGAAAAGGCCAAGCCTACCCCAACCGTTTCATCACATACTTTTCAATTTTCTGGCAGAATGCTTCCGGCGTATAGGTTCGCCAATCAATTTCATCTAGTTTTCCTCCAGTAACAAAGTAGCTATCTAGGTTGGCTTTGTTCATTTCAGTAATGACATGGGGCCTGAAGTTGATAAGCGCCAGCCAGCCTCCTTCATCGGCGGTTTCGTCATAGAGCTCTTCATAATAGCTATCGTCGGAGTAGTGAAAGTTTAAAACGTTTTCACCAATTAAAATAAACTTGTTAAGCCCCTCCGCAATCATTAATTCCAAATAATCGCGTTTCAGGGTCATAATATCGTTGTAGAGCAAATCGTTCCACTCGCCAATTAATTCAATGATGACAAAGCCTTCGTCATAATCGGCATACAAAACTTTAAGGAAAAGGGTAGTAGAGCCTATGTCGTCCCATTGGGGGTGGATGTAGTGGTCGTAAATGGCATGGGTGTATTCAAACTCGCTGTATTCACGGCCAAAAAACGGTGAACGTGAGTCTTCGCTGGCTACATACCTGTGGCGCCATCTGAAGTATGGTTCCAGCGTATGCATTAGGAATTGCTTTTTCGGTAGTGGTCGGCAGCGTTACGCACATTGCCGTATTTGGCCAAAAGCTCCTCGGCCAACTGGAAAGGTATGTTGACCTCGGCCATCAACATTTCTATACCGCGGTTTACCAGCTTGTTGTTGCTTAGCTGCATATCCACCATGCGGTTTCCTTTAACCCGCCCCAGTTTTATCATTACGGCGGTAGATATCATATTGAGCGTAAGTTTTTGTGCCGTTCCCGATTTCATACGGGTGCTACCGGTTACAAACTCCGGCCCCACAACCACCTCTACTGGGAAGTCGACTTCCTTGGCCAATATAGAATTGGGGTTACAAACAACACAGCCGGTGGAAATGCCCATAGCCCGACATTTTTGTACCGCCCCAACCACATATGGTGTCGATCCTGAAGCGGCAATGCCAACTACAACGTCATTTGGAGAAATATTGAATTGAAGCAAGTCTTTCCAGCCTTGTTCTGTATCGTCTTCGGCAAATTCAACAGCTTTGCGAATGGCTTTGTCACCACCGGCAATAAGGCCAATAACCCAATCGTGGGGAACACCGTAAGTTGGCGGACATTCGCTTGCATCGACAATGCCGAGTCGGCCGCTGGTGCCTGCCCCCATGTAAAATAAGCGACCACCAGCCTGCATTTTGGCCACAACAACTTCCACCAGCTTTTCAATTTGTGGAATAGCCTTTTCTACTGCAAACGGAACGGTTTTGTCTTCTTGATTGATGCCAAGCAAAAGTTCCTGAATGCTAAGTTGTTCCAGGTTGTTGTAATTTGAAGGACTTTCGGTAATCTTGGGCATAACCGTTTTTATAGTTGGCTTACTGCAATCGAACCAAATTAATGTTGCTTGGGCGAGCAATTACCAGCGGAACTTTCTCAAACTGAACGTTGCTGGTATCTAACCCATAACCCACATCCTCGCGCACTGAAACCAGTTTGCGCATTAGGAAATAAGCGTTCATAATAAAACGTTCGTGAACCGGTAAATCGTTTTCGTGCGACATAAAATGCTGCAATACAACAAATTTAAAGTCACCTTCAATCAGGTCGTCTGTGGCCACGGTAATTCTATCGTCCGGTTCAATTTCGCCCGATTTTATAAGCTCTTGCACCACCATTCTAAAGAACAAGTTGATGCGAGGTTCCACCCTAAAACCAAGATTAAAGGTTACGTAATACAAATCGTTTTGAACCAGCGTATTTACGCGATAGGTCATTGTATACGGTTCGTCTACTACGTTGATGTGAACAAACCAATAGAAATCGGCTCGCTTAGGTCGGCGGGAGAATATGGAGTAAATAACCTTGCTTTCAATTTCGGTAGACGTATCGGAAGCGGTTAAAAACACCAGGTTGGTGGCGTATTTCGATATTTTCGTGTTGGTACTTAAATCGCCAATGTGGGCAATGTGTGGTGTAAGTGGTTCGAATTCGGTAAGTCGATTTTTGATTTTTTTACCAATAAACCAAATACCCATTATAATGGAGACCACCGCACCCGAAGCAATAGATATCCAACCGCCTTCGTGAAACTTAACCAAATTGGCTATGAAGAATGAAATTTCGATGGAAAGAAACAGTCCGGTAATTAACACCACTAACCAAATTGGATAACGTCTGGAATGCAAAAAGGCCGACATCAAAACCGTGGACATTAACATGGTCACTGTAACAGCTAAACCATAAGCCGCCTCCATTTTGGTCGATTTTTCGAAATAGAGTACTACCACAATACAGCCTATCATCATCATCCAGTTTACAAACGGAATGTAGATTTGACCCTTGATGTCGCTGGGGTAGGTAACAAATAACCGAGGTGATAGGTTTAGTCGAATAGCCTCGTTAATAAGGGTGAAACTACCACTAATAAGCGCCTGGCTAGCAATGATAGCAGCCAATGTGGCAATGACAATAGAAAAAACAAACAACGGTGCCGGAACAATTTCGTAGAATGGACTTAAATCGCCCAATTTAGTTCCCACCTTGCTTAACATCCAGGCACCTTGGCCGGCATAGGAAAGTAACAAGGCAACTTTTACAAAAATCCAGCTTACCCGTACGTTTCCTTTTCCGCAATGACCAATGTCAGAATACAAAGCCTCGGCTCCAGTAGTACATAGAAATACAGCACCTAAAATCCAAAATCCTTCGGGATATTCGGTAAGTAAAACAAAGGCATATTCGGGATTCAAGGCCCTTAAAATATCAGGATTGCTAGAAATGGCCATAACACCCATAATGGCTATAAAGCCAAACCAGGTAACCATTACCGGGCCAAAAATTCGACCGATCCAGTGTGTGCCAAATTGCTGTATTACAAACAAGAAGATAATGATGGCTAATACAATGGGAATGGTATTCAGCTCAGGGTTGTATTTCTGCAAACCTTCTATGGCCGATGAAACCGAGATAGGCGGAGTAATAATACCGTCACTCACCAAGAAACTACCGCCAATAATGGCAGGAATGAGCATCCAAGGTTTGCTAAACCGCCTTACCAGTGCGTAAAGTGAGAAAATACCGCCTTCACCTTTGTTGTCGGCTTGCAGGGTAATTATCACATACTTTAAAGTGGTTTGGAACGTAAGTGTCCAGAAAACGCAGGATAAACCGCCAAGAATTAAGTCCTCACTTACCACCCGCTCGCCAATGATAGCGCGATATGCATAGAGGGGTGAAGTTCCAATATCTCCGAAAACAATTCCGAATGCTACAAGCATTCCTGCAAGCGTTACCTTATTGATGGAAACACCGTTGTGCGTGCTACTCACTAACTATAAATTTCAACAAAACTATGGATTCGGGAATTGCAAGCGGAAGTATTGTAAAAATAAATTTTACTTACCCATGCACGGTTTCTTTCTTGCCATACTTCACAATAATAGAAGCCTCGAAAGCCAGCCATTCTTGCCAACGTTTTTCAACGTCTAAGTCAACGGCATATTTGCGGGCATGGCCAATATAGGTGGTGTAGTGGCCGGCCTCGCTTTCCATTAGTTCATTATAAAACGCAGCCAATTCGGGGTCTTGAATGTTTTCGGCAAGCACCTTAAAACGCTCGCAGCTACGGGCTTCAATTAGGGCGGTAAACAACAATCGGTCTACCATGCTGTGGTTGCGGTTGCCGGTTTTGTTGATAAACTGATACAATTCGCCTACGTAGGCATCTTTGCGCTCACGTCCCAGTTTCAAACCTCGCTTTTCGATGTGGGTCCTAACCTGATCAAAGTGGTCCAATTCCTCGCGCACTATCCCCATCAAATCATTTACCATGTCGGTATATTCAGGGTTTAGCGTAATTAAAGTGATGGCGTTGGTTGCTGCTTTTTGCTCGCACCAGGCATGGTCGGTAAGGATTTCAGAGATATTTTTCTCAACAATATTAACCCAGCGCGGGTCGGTTGGTAGTTTTAAGCGAAGCATGGCGTAGAAATATAGGGGGCAAAGATAGTTTCAATGAATTTATCTGCGTAATTACTTTTTACACTGTTTGACGTAGCGTCTCGCACGTCAACTACAACCGGCCTCCCGGCCGAAACCATAAGCCAATTTTACCAAATTGGCTGCCATTACCTGTAAAGTAGGACGGCCTCAGCCGGTTGGTGTAGTTTTTCCAGAGAAGAACCGGTAAGTTCCAT
>CAYMJL010000033.1:0-24556 GCA_964390915.1 uncultured Flavobacteriales bacterium | reverse complement strand
TTTTTGAAAAAAGTGGAAACAAAAAAAGATGTTTTCTCAATATTTTTTGTCGCCTACTTTTTGGCTTAGCCCAAAAAGCACCAAAAAACCCAAGGCTGCACCCGCTTTGGCTTGTTTTTCACAGAGAAGAACAATCGCCAGCCAAGCGATAAAATGATTAATCTGCTGATGAACGGAACAGGCGAACCACAAGATTACTTTCAATGATGTTTATGGCGCTGTGCCTGACGAGCTGGTTCCCAGACAATGGAATTTACGGGTTCTTCTCTGGAAAAACTACACCAACCGGATGAGGCCGTCCTGCTTTACAGGTAGTGGCAGCCAACCTTGGCGAAATTGGCTTGTCGAGAAGTAAGCCGTTAATCCGTAATTATGATTTCCCTGAATTTTACCAGTTGGTTTTAAACGCTGTTATTGAAGCCAGTACTCCGGATGGCTGTGCTCGACCGAATGGGGTGCCTCTTTTCACAATCGAGTGGAGCGAACCGGAATGCGGGCACCTGAGCGGAAGCTCCGAATCAGCCATCAGGTAAACAAACTATGGTCTGCTAAAATTCAGGAGAATCAGTTAAAAAAATCAGCTTGAAATAATCTTTCCGTCTTCCATGGTGATGGTTCGGTCAGAATTATTGGCAAAATCGGTGTCGTGGGTTACCGAAATAATGGTTTGGCCAAAGGAAACTGATAGGTCTTTTAAAATGTTAAACACCGCATTGGTGTTGGCTTTGTCTAAGTTTCCGGTGGGCTCATCACCCATTATTATTGCCGGGTCATTTATCAAAGCACGTGCAATTGCCACACGTTGCTGTTGGCCTCCGGAAAGTTTAGATGATTTGTTGAGCGCATAGGTATCCATACCCAGCAATTTTAACTTCTCCATGGCTTTGTGCTCAATTTCGTCATCACTCAGTTTTCCTAGTTTTAAGGCCGGAATCATTACGTTTTGTAGCGCAGTAAATTCAGGCAATAAAAAGTGAAACTGAAAAATGAAACCTAGGTTCTCGTTTCTAAATGTGGCCAATTCGCTGGGTGATAAACCGGTTAGCAAATTGCCGTTTAGAAAAATATCGCCTTCATAATTTGTGTCCATGGTAGACAGCAGGTAGAGTAGGGTCGATTTTCCACAACCTGACTTTCCAACCACAGTAAGGAATTCGCCCTTGTTGACACTGAAGTTGATGTTGTCGAGTACCTTAAAGGTTACCGGATCGTGAAAATATTTGGTAACTCCTTTTGCTTCTAGTAATGGTTGCATTTTTTTCTACCCTCTTAAAATTTCTACCGGATCTACTTTCGATGCACGCCTCGATGGGAAATAACCTGCGCAAATGGTGGTAATTACCCCAAAGGCAAAACCAATGACATAAAACTTGGCTGCCATGTTTACCGGAAAGGTTTCAATGCTCAGGTACTCGCCACCATCGAATGGGATTTTACTGATGCCAAAAGTGATACCAAAGCCAAGTACTAATCCGGTAATTGCCCCAATAATACCAATGATGATAGATTGCAATAAGAAAATTTGAACCACATCGCGGGCGTGAAAACCCACTGCCTTAAGAATGGCAATGTCTTTCATTTTGTTCTGCACGGTCATATTCATGATGTTGTAAATGCCAAAGGCGGCTACTATCAATAAGTTAAAAACCACAATGGCGGTCATTATGTTTCTTATGGCAAAACTGGTTACAATGGTAGCATTGGCCGTTTCCCAATCTTCGGCTTTGTAGCCATATCGTTTGCCATAATCGACGGCAACTGCTTTTGCGGTGTTTAGGTCACGCAGTTTAACGTGTATGTCGGTAATAAATCGGTTGTTCTTTTTTACAATTTTCTGAACCGTTGCCAGCGATACATAGCTTCTTATGTTGTCGATAACCCCTATGCCATATCGAAAAGTACCAACCAGCCGCAGTAAAAGTGTGGTTCCGTTTGGAGTAGTTATCCTTATTTTATCGCCAGTGCGTATGTTTAATTTATCAGCAAGCCCCTGCCCCATCAGTATTCCATTGGGTGTACTGAGCAAACTTCGCATATTGCCCGATTTTATTTTGGCAGACAGGTTGTATAATTTGTCTTCGGCAAGAATATTCACTCCGGCCAGAATACCCGAAATTTGAACAGGGCCAAAACTGTAAAAGGCTTGTGTGCTTAGCTGTGGGGAAACACCAATTACTTCCTGTTGTTTGGCTATATCGCTAGCTATTAATAGCCCGTTTTTAAGGTTGTGTTGCTCTTCTTTTGGTTTTTGGTGGTGCAAAACCACAGACCCGGTTTGACTTTTGTCTTTTTGTTCAACCAAACTTTGTCGGTTGGTTTCAATGTCATGATAAATCCTTACGTGAGGGGTACTGGCCAAAGAAGTTTCTTCCAGCAGGCCATTTACCCCAGTCATAATGCTTATCATGGTAATAAACATGGATATGCCAAACGTAACTCCCAGCGAAGCAACAATGGTTTGTCGCTTCTTTGCCAGCAAGTGTGTTTTGGCAATTTGCAGGTTGAGTACAAATGACATAGGCCTACTTCACAATAATTTCTGACGAGGTAGTGATTCCGCCCTTTATTTCTACGAATTCAAAATTCTCGATACCAGTTTTGATAACTACTTTTTTCTCCTCACCGTCAATTTTTGTCCAAACGCTATCCGTTCCCGCCAGCGCGGTTTTGGGAATAGTAAGCCGTTTAACCCGGTCGTGTAAAATAATGTTTGCCTCAACAGTTAAGCCGTAAAGATTTTTAGGACTGGCGCCAATAAATTCGGCATCTACACGAAAACTTTGGTCTTCTACATTTAGTTTAGGATAAACCTTGCTAACCCGGGCTTCGTATATTTTGTTTTTATCTATATCGAGTTTCACCAACACCTTTTGCCCAACCAAAATCCGTGGAATATCGAGCTCGTCTACTTGAAGTTTTAAATACGATTTTTCGGCATCGCCAAGTAAGGCAATCGGTTCGTTGCGCCTTATGGCCTCACCCGGTTCTTTGTACACGTCAAAAACCATGGCATTGATGCGCGATTTTACCAGGTAGTTGTTGGCATCCTTAAAGTTTACCCGGTAATTGGATTCGGCTTGCTGTAATTCAACAAAGAGCTGATTTTTTAGTTTTTGATAACTGTCTTTTCGCTGTTTTAGCTCGTTGCCCGAAATGGTGAAGGTCAGTTTGGCCTTGTCAAACTCTACCTTGGAAACGGCATTTTGACGAAATAGGTTTTGGTAGCGACTGAAGTTGATGGAATCGTTTTTGAGTTTTTCGCCAGCACTGTTAATGGCGAGTTTCAATTCGGCTAAAGCTGGCGAACCATCGTGGTAATTGTCCAAGGCTTGTTTGTAAATCAAGGCACTACTGTTGGCCTTAATTTGCTGCATGTCGTTTTCAATGGCAAAAAGAAGTTGGTCTTTAAAAACTCGGTCGCCTGCATTTACCAGCCGTTGGGTAAGAAATCCATCCGCATTGGCCGAAACCTTGTATTCGTTGGCCGGATATAAGTTGCCCGAGGCATAAACTGCTTCAGTTAAAACTCGGTATTCGGGGTGAATGGTTTCGTGGTTGTTTCCGCACGAGATTTGAAGCGTGGCCACTGAAATTAAAAGCAACGGTAACACTAGCTTGTTGCTGGTTCTGGATAAATTCACGGTAGGAATAAATTACAGTGTAAGGTAGCAGAATCGCGGTAGAAAAGCTAAATAAATGGACAAATCAGCACAAATTTCCTTTGGATGAATTTTGTGGTGCGATTTGAATAGGAATTTTAATTCAGGAAATGTGGAACTTCGGTAACAAATTCGGGAATGAGGACTTCGAAATGCTCACCGCTCTCTAGATTTTGCATAGTGTAGGTACCGCGCATTTTGCCAATAAACGATTTGAAATCGCAACCGGAGTTGTAACGAAAATGATCGCCCGGTTCTATAAGTGGCTGTTTGCCCACTACGCCTTCGCCAACAACTTCGCGAACCGAATCTTTGGCATCATAAATAACCCAATGCCGCGAAATGAGTTTTACAGGGAAGTTATTCAGGTTTTCAATATCGATAAAGTACACGAAAAAATGGGTTCCGCGAGTGGGATTGGAGTATTGCTCCTCATATTGAGTGCTTACACTAATCTTGATGCCTGATGAAACCTCGGTTACCATATCATTGGGGGTATCTACTCCTGCAAGTTATATAAATTAACAAGAAGGACTAATTAATTTTAGACTATTTTCTAACAACGCTATTAACTGTGGTGCAAGCAATTACGCGGTCGTAATCTGCAGCAAAGTCACGGAAATATAAAATGATAGTGTAGTTATTTTCGGTAGGGTAAAAGTTTCCTTCGACAATTGAAGCATCCGGCTTGCCATTGTCGCGTGCCACCACATATTGGTAATTGTAGAAACCTTGTTTTAGTTGTAAAGCGCCTTCGTAACACTGGGTGGTGTAGTTGTAATGCAGTTGGTTTTCTTCGGAAACTCTATTTTGGTTAAAATCGCCGGTGACATAAATCGAGCCGTAGGCCAGGGGTTCGCTGTAGGGTAGGGTAAATTTTACTTCCGTATAATCAGCATCGGTGTTCGGGTTTCCGGTACCATCTTGGTTGCGAATAACGTAGGCTCCATTTATATCCTGAAAACTAGAATATGGGAATTTCGCCCTTGGAATATCGGCAATCAGCTGGACTTTGTTTGTGCCTTCGGCAACGATGATTTTTGCCACTTGGCCGGTTTGATAACGCAGGGTTTTTAAATCGAGCTGTCGGTATTCGTTTCCAGCCGAAAAGGACGATTTTTTATCGTAGTTGTAAACCAGTTCATTTTCGCGTGTAAATGTTGGGGGGAGGTTGTTGATTGCATTGTCCCATCGGCCATTTTGCAAAATGGTGGCTTTTAGGTCGGTAAACGGATTCATGATGGAAAAAGGTGGAATCACATTGAAATCGATTTCTTGCAAATTTTCGCGCTCGCTCACAATGTCCGATCGTTTAATTTGAGCCGTAACCGAAGCCATTTTTTCGTAAACCACAAATCGAATAAGGAACGATGGCGAATCGTAATTGCCAACTTCGTAAACCTTCAAAATGTAATTTCCACTTTTCTTCAGCCGCATGTTGGCGTTCGGAAAGTTCATGGAGTAATGAACATACTCTTGCAAGCTGTTGAACGAGGCCGAGTAGTTATTGATGTAGTCTTCCGTGTAGCCGTCCAGGTATTCCAGACTTAAAAGTGACGATTGCGTCCAGTCCGAATTGCAATGAATAAGCGTGTACTGGTAGTTTTTTACATCGAAACCCAGTTCGTCAAAATGCAGTGCTAGGGTATTTCCGCCGTGCAAATCGAGGTAAGGTCCGCTTAACTCAAAACCTTCCAGGTATAGTTGTACCGTTTTTATTTTTCGGTTAAAAGTTTGGGTTTGATAAACTTCCTGTGCATCTGCAGGTAGAAGAAGACCAATTAACACGAGAAAAGTAAAAAATGTGCGCATAGCAAGTTTTTAGTAGGTTAGTAACTGTCCAGTTCCTGTAATTAGTACATCGGTTTTACTATTTCCCGGATAATACACATTTCCAATCTTGGTAATTTCACCCCTTAAATTAATGGTCGGATTAATGTACATGTCTCCATACCCATGCTGAGCAATAATTCCATCATTGCACCGAAAGCCCTGTCCGAATATAAAACCGGTACTTAAGCTGTAATAATAAGCCAAATTGGTTTTGCCCGCCAATGTTACGTTTGCACTGCCGGTATGTAGTTTAATATAGGTCTCCTGTGTGTTCAGTAGTAAAGTGTTGTCGCCCGACGCATCCCATGCTTCAAATAGAAAGGTAGGCGTGGTTAATGTGTCTTTAAAAACCAAAGTTCCAGCCGCAAAGTAAGTTAGTTTGCTAAGTTGATTTCCGTAAATTTTTACGGTCATTTTGTTTTTATAGCTACGCAACCAATTGCAACGGTTGTTGTCGTTTATTTTAAGAACGCCGTCTTCTACTTTGGTTTCAATACCCGCAATAAGTTTGTTGCCGCCACTTATTTCGGCCGAAAATTGGTTTTGGTCGGGATAAAACTCCACATTCAGGTTGCCGGAAACTTCAAGCTGGTTAAAGGTTTCTAATGTTCTGGTTTCTGAGCCAACACCACCAGCCGATGACAAGCACACTCCGGAACCCGATTTTTTGCAGGAACCGAACAAGGTCAATAGAACCAATGCGCTTAACGTAGCTTTATTCCCCATCCTAATTCTAAATAATCGGCTTTAGCAAAATGCGATTTCAGTCCAAAACTAAGGTATTGCTTATTGCCCAGTTGGTGTTTAACCCCAAGGCGGTGGTAAAACCGGCCTACTTCGGCTTGTTTCGAGTAGAGGTATGCGGCCATTTGGACATATATTGAAAAATTACCGTAGGTATTTTCTAACCCAGCACCCAAACCACTTTGCAGGTATTGAATTTTCTTGGCGTGGAAAATTCCTTTTTCGGCCGATTCTTCTTCCAACGATGAATTGTACAACAAATCGGCAAAAAGGGTATAGCAAAACTTGGTCGACATTGTTTTTTGTCGCGAAAAATGAAGGTTATATGTGGGGAACAAAGCCTTGCCTGTGGACATCAATTCTTTTAAGCCAAAGCGTGGTGAAAAATACCAGACGGCTGTTTGGGTTGTGTTCGGGTTGGGTAGCAAGTCAGCGGTTGGCAAGGGGTTGGTTTTGCTACCAAACTGAAGGCCAAGGCAAACCATGGGGATATTTATGCCCAAATTAGGTGCACGAAATGCCCCGTTGGAAAAGTGTTGTAATTGAATACCGCTTTGAATAGCTATGCGGTTGCTAAGCTGTGCTTTGTACCAAAACCCGATTGCGATGGAGGCATTGAAATGAGAACCTATAGCAATGTTTTTGGCATTTTCAACCCGTTGATAGCGTTGAGAGTTGTAACCTAAGCCCAATCCAAGTTTAATACTCAAATTTTTGGCCGGATTCAAGGGTAAGCGAAAATAGGGGGTAAGCGCAATGGAACTGCCCAATTGTTTTGGATTGCCTAAATCGAGCCAAAGCGCAGAAACGCCAACTACAGGAAAGACATAAGATTGGTGCCAGCTTTTGGTACCGGCCAATGTTTTTTCCCAGGTTATTTCCGCCCCGGTAGCATGGCCGGTAATTAATTGCTGCATAATAGGCCGATGGGCGATTACAAACCCGCCAAGGCTGTTGATGGCAATTTTGCTTTGACCAACTACGGTCGAGGTAATGAGTAAGTAAATAAGCAATGAAAGGGTATAGCGCATGCGGTGACAAATTTGGTAAAAAGTTTACGCCAAGCCTTACCTTTGAGCAAAATTTGAATTATGGACGCCAGACTGCAAGCTTTTGAACGCCTTTTGAACATTATGGACGACCTGCGTGCCAAGTGCCCTTGGGACATGAAGCAAACTATGGAAAGCCTTCGTCATCTGAGTATTGAAGAAATGTATGAGCTTTCGGATGCCATATTGGAAGGTGATTACAAGGAAATAAAAAAGGAAATTGGCGACATTATGCTACACTTGGTTTTTTATGCCAAGATAGCCTCCGAAACCAACCAATTTGACATTACCGATGTGCTGAACAGTGTTTGCGAAAAGTTAATTCACCGTCACCCACATATATATGGCGATACCGTGGTTACCAGCGAGGAAGAGGTAAAAGCCAACTGGGAAAAACTGAAGCTAAAAGAAGGCAATAAAAGTGTGTTGGAAGGGGTTCCGTCCTCATTACCCAGTATGGTAAAAGCATCCCGAATTCAAGAAAAGGCAAGGGGAGTAGGTTTCGACTGGGACAACGGTGAGCAGGTTTGGGAAAAAGTGCAGGAAGAGTTGCATGAATTTAAAGCCGAGTTGAATACCGATAAAGACAAGGCAACTGAGGAGTTTGGCGACTTGATGTTTTCGTTAATTAACTACGCCAGATTTGTGGACATTAACCCCGACGAAGCATTGGAGCGAACCAACAAAAAATTCATTAAACGATTTCAGTACCTGGAAAAAGCCTCAGCCGCCGATGGTAAGAAAATGGGGGAGATGACTTTAAACGAAATGGATAAATATTGGAACGAAGCCAAATCGCTTTAATATAGTTTTTGCCTATTCAATCATCAAATCAATCAATTTTACTTTAGGTTAATTTGATTCTACTTTTGACCTGTATTAACCATAAAATTTAAACGCATAGATGCGTAGAATATGGACAGAAAAACGGTAATAACATAGATGCTATGTATGCCGTGCATTCCTATGTATGGTCTTTATTTGAAATAATGCCGATGTTCTAGGAAACTAGAATACCTATGTTTCTATGTGTTTAAAAAGAAATACCGCTAATAATTATACAATGAATATAATACCCGCCACCGATGCCAATTTCAATGAACAGCTGGCTGCCAACCCAAAAGTAATTGTGAAATATTATGCCGACTGGTGCGGCTCGTGCAAGTTGTTTGCCCCAAAATACAAACGATTATCGGGTGATGAGCGATTTGACGGCATTGCTTTTTTAGAAGTAAACGCCGAAGAAAATGAGCAGGCCCGCAAAGCAGCAGGAGTTGATAATCTGCCGTTTTTTGCCGTTTTTAAAGATGGAAAATTGCTTGAAGGAACAGCTGCATCGCTAGAAGAAGCAGTAGTAAACTTATTGGAAAAATTGAATTAAGATGAAATGCCCACGATTAAAAGCACACCCATTGTGATGAGTGTTTTTGGGCATACCATGTGACTTTTAAAAATAAAATTATACACACGTGAAAATCCCGGTAATTAAGCAATTGGTTGAAACCTATACGGTAGCACAACTGGAAGCCGCAGAAGCAGCCATTTTGGAGGAACAACAACCCGCTATTGTTGTAGAAGGCAAAGACGAAGGCGAGCAGCTAACACATGTAATGGCCGCAGCCGAAATATTGCGCGAAGTACGCGATAACGGAAAACCGCTTAACGAGGCACTAAGGGCTTTTACCTTGCGGGTGCGGAATAGTATTAGTTAAACGTTTGATTATGCGTCTCGGCGAAGTCTTCTGTAGGCCTCTTTACCACTTTTTCGAATGAAAATTTGCGCTCAGCTACACTTTTTCGAATGAAAAAATGTTACAATCGACATTTTTTCTAAGGAAAATTGCGCTACCCGCCTTTCCATGAGCCCTTACCGAAAAGAAGATTGGCTGAAAAATATTCCGCTGTATGCTGCATTTACTTTGTAGCGATAATTATATTTCCTTGCCCCAAATTGAAGTAACAACCAACTGAACCAATAAGCTTGCTGTCATTTCCAAAGGAGTGGGACTGGCGAGCTTTAGTTAGTTTAAAAACAAAAAGCCGCTTTCATCACGGAAGCGGCTTTTTTTATACTATAAACTTAACGTTATACTACATACGAAATACGTTGTACGTATAAAATTACTTCTCAATCTCAATCAACTCTACGGTAAAAATCAAGGTAGAGAAAGGTTTAATTTTACCAGTGGCACGCGATCCGTAAGCAAGATCGAAAGGAACATAGATTTCCCACTTGTCGCCAGGCACCATAAGCTGAAGCGCTTCTACCCAACCGCGAATAACACCATTTACCGGGAAAGAAATGGGTTGACCACGTTCTACAGAGCTATCGAACACAGTGCCATCAATTAAAGTACCGTGGTAGTGAGTTTTTACCTTGTCGGTTAAAGTTGGTTTAACTGTTCCGGTTCCTTTGGTAAGCACCTTGTACTGCAAGCCACTTGGCAAAGTGGTGATGCCTTCTTTGGTTTTGTTCGCTTCCAAAAATTTCTCACCGGCAATTTTGTTGCCTTGGTTTTCAATCAACTGTTTTTTAGCCATAAAATCTTTCAAATAGGCTTGGGCCTGTTCGTTGGTTAGTTTTCCATTTTTTTCGAAAGTGCCTTTTACTCCGGCCAAAAATTGCTCGTAGTTAATTTCATTAACACCTTGATTTTTAATATTGTTGGCCATGTTTACGCCAAAAGCATAACTAATGCTATCCTGAGCGTTAAGCATCACTAACTCAGTCGGTTCTTCGCCTTTTTTATCTTTTTTCTTTTTCTGAGCAAAAGTGGCGGTGCTAATTAGTGCAATGGTGGCAAAAAGGATTGTCTTTTTCATTTTTCGTTTCTGGTAAATATGTACTGATTGTTTTTACTAAGATTTGGGCTGTAAATATAACCTTCGTAATCAAAACCGCGCAAATCTTCGGTTTTTTTAACTTCATTTTTTATGATATAGTTGGCCATCATGCCCCGCGCTTTTTTGGCGAAGAACGAAATGGTTTTAAATTTCCCGTTTTTTTCGTCCAAAAACTCACAGCTCACCACGTTTGCTTTTAGCTTGGTGGTTTTTACAGCCTTAAAATATTCCTGCGAAGCCAGGTTTATTAAGATTTTTGAATCTATGGCGTTTAAATTCTCCTGAATTTTCTCGGTAATCAGTGTGCCCCAATACTGGTATAAATTCTTTTTGGTAGCGGTAACTGTAAGTGTAGTACCCATTTCTAGTCGGTACGGCTGCATCAAATCCAGTGGTTTAAGTAAACCGTAAAGACCCGATAAAATATTGAGATGGCTTTGTGCGTAGTTTAACTCCGGGTCGGTAAGGGTTTCGGCCTTTAAGCCTAGGTAAACATCGCCCTTAAAAACCATTACTGCCGGCTTAGCATTTTGTGCGGTAAAAGGCAAGGTGAAATCATGATATCGCTGATGGTTTAGTTCTGCCAACTTTGGACTAATATCCATTAACCCGCCAATTTTCTTTGGGGTAAGTTTCTTTAGCTTATCAATTAAATACTGGCTGTTTTCTAGCAATACCGGCATGCTGGTTTGCGCGGTGGCAGCGGGGTTTTCAAAGTCGAGTGTTTTGGCAGGCGATATAACAGCTAACATTTTTTAGAAATGAGGTTCAAAGGTATAAATTGCCCTTTACCGCCTTTGTGTTGTTGGCAACTTTGCATCACTTATCTTTGCCCAATATGCAAGAACACGAAGATTTTAAAGGGTTCGGATTTGCCGACTCGCTGCAAGATGCCATCGACTCGATGGGCTTTAAGAAACCTACACCCATTCAACAACAAGCTATACCAGTAGTTAAGGAAGGCAAAGACCTTATTGCCTGTGCACAAACCGGAACCGGAAAAACAGGTGCCTTTCTGCTACCTATGATACATAAGTTATTGTCGATGGCACCTAGTCCGGGTATTAAGGCACTAATTGTAGTTCCTACCCGCGAACTGGCTTTGCAAATAGACCAGGCTTTAGAGGCCATGGCTTATTTTACCGATATTACTTCCACCTCTATTTATGGTGGTGGCGATGGTCAAGGATTTGACCAGCAGAAAAAAGCATTGACCAGTGGCGTTGATGTGGTGGTTGCTACACCCGGGAAATTATTGTCGCACCTTAATTTGGGTTACGTAAATACCGAAAACCTTAAGTTTTTGGTGCTCGATGAGGCGGATAGAATGCTCGATATGGGCTTTATTGACGACATTATTCGCATTAACAAATACCTGCCCGATGTTAAGCAGGTGCTTATGTTTTCGGCTACCATGGCTGGACCAATTCGCAAACTGGCAAAAACCATATTAAAAGACCCTGCCGAAATTTCACTTTCTATTGCTAAACCTGCTGAGGGAGTTACCCAGCAAGCCTATTTGGTGCGCGAGGAGGATAAAATTTCCCTGCTTCGTTCCATTGTCGATCAATACAGCGATTATAGCCGAATTGTGGTGTTTGCATCGACCAAGGCGGTGGTTAAATACATCAGCTTTAGGTTACAGGCCGAAAAATATCCCGCTAAGAGTATTCATTCGGACAAGGAGCAAGTTGAGCGCGAAGGTATTTTGGCCGATTTTAAAAATGGTAAACTGCGCATATTGATTGGTACCGATGTTATTTCGCGCGGAATTGATATTGAGAACATTAACTTGGTTGTCAATTACAATGTGCCTGATGATGCTGCCGACTACGTTCACCGTGTAGGAAGAACGGCCAGAGCGGCTAGTAAAGGTCAAGCCATTACGTTCATTAATGAAAAAGAGCGCAGAATGTTTTTGCGTATCGAAGAGCTGATAGAGCGAAGCATTGATAAAATTGATTTGCCACTTGGTTTTAAAAAAGGACCTGATTATGACCCTATTGAGCTAAAAAAACCAGCCAAAAAAGGCGAAGGCCACAAAGGCGGTCATCATAAAAAGCACGCAGGTGCTAAAAAACATCACCACAAGGGTGGCGGTGGTGGCGGGCATCACGACAAAAAACACCATAAACCAGCAGCAAATTAAATAGTTATGGAGGCTAGGAACTTAAGTGAAGAGGAATGGAAAAAACGGTTAACACCCGAAGAGTACCGCATTCTTAGGGAAAAAGGAACCGAAGCCCCATTTTCAGGATTATACAATGCCCATTTCGAAAAAGGGCTATATAGCTGTTCCGGTTGTGGAGTGCAGCTTTTCAGCTCCGATCATAAATTTAATTCGCATTGCGGTTGGCCAAGTTTTGATGGCGAATTGCCGGGTGGTGTGGTTGCTCAAAATAGGGACATCAGCCACGGCATGATTAGAACCGAAATTGTGTGTGCCAATTGTGGTGGACACTTGGGTCACATCTTTGACGATGGCCCAACCGATTCTGGTCTGCGTTATTGTGTGAATTCTATTTCTATTAAATTTAAGGCTGAATAAAACGTTATGAAAGCCTTAAACCTCAATTCAAGATTACTCTGCTGGTTGCTAGTAGGTTGTATTTTTGTTACGCAAACAGGTTGTGTTGCTTATCGAACTGCAGCTATTTCGCCCCAAAAAGTACAGCAAGACAGTTATTTTACCAGCAACTTAAGCAAGTACCGCATATTACTAAACGATGGTACCCGTTGTTTTGAGTTAAAGAACCCGGTTATACTTGGCACCCAAATAGCGGGCGACTTGCTTCCAATGGCCACTGCCGATTTTGAGTCCTTGTTTAAGTCGAAAAAATATTTTCAGAAGCGGGCTAACAAAAACTGTGTTTTTATTACAGTTGCTAAAGAACTAATGCCACAAACTGCTGCTTTGGACGTGGCCGTTACACGAGTAAAAGCTGCAGTGGCATTTTCTGAAATTACTTCAGTTGATGGTTATGTGGTTGACGATGGCGAAACTTTTGTGCGTACAGTTTTAGTGGTTGGCTTGGTTTTAGTGATATTTCTAGCTTTTTTAACAGTAATTTCCATCAAGAATGCTGATAATGGAAGCTGTTTATTTTGCAGCGATAGCGATGGAAACAATCAAACCACGAATACCAACAACGGAAGCAGTGATTCTGGCGGAAGCGACAGCGGTGGTGGAAGTGATTCCGGAGGAAGCGGAAGTGGTAGCGGTGGAGGAAGTGGTAGTGGCAGTTGAGCATGAAAATTTTTCCCTTTGCAATTTGTCTTTTGCTTGTAGTCGCCTCATTTGGTCAAAGCAACATCGCTGTTAAGTATTTTGGACTCACTGTTCATCCTTTTGGCGATAAGTTTGCTCGGCATCAGCCCTATAAGTTAGATGATAAGGCATTTTTTGTTGCCAATTACGGGGCATTTATCGAATACGAACGATTTATTAAAGAAGATGCTTTTTCCATAAAAATTGGTCAGGGCATTTTTGCCGATTGTTCGGCAGGAATGGCGGGTGCCACCTTTGTTGGCCTAAAAGGCCTTTTAAAACCAATTGGTCGTCACCGCTTTGGTTTGGCGGTTGGTGGTTTGTTTATTTTGCGCAGAAGTTGGACACGATTCCCCGATTATAAAAAATCAACCATTTTCAAAGAGGTGAAAACAGAAAGCCTTGGGAATGTTCAATATGCCTTTTATCCTTACGGCATTGATATTGAGTATGATTACCTATTGTCTCCTAAATGGGATTTTTCGGTGAGTTTTACCCCCGGTTTTCCATTTGTGATGACTTTTGCCGTTGGCGCAAAGTATTGGTTTAATAAAGACTTTAAGAAAAAAGAACCAAGCTTACTGAAAATCAAATAACTATTCTGGGAAAAGTTGAAATCTCGGTGCCCAGATAATTCCCAAACGAATACTGCTGTATGGAAAGTCTTGCAGGCCTTGTTGCAATTGTAGTTGATAGTTTATCGTTTTGCTAAAGGTTGTTTTACAACTCAGTCGCGCGACAATTGAACGATCGCCATTGTTGATGTAACCATAGTACCCACCAATGGCAGATTTTACTTCAATGGTTGCATTGGAACATAAATAACCAAGACCATAAGTCAATAAATCATCCTGAAGGTGTTTGTAATCATAGGTTTGGAACGAATAAAAACCAATGGATCCAAACAAACGGTGTACCCAATTTGCGGAAGCCGAGCTTAGCGTTTTTCCTGCCGACACATCGAAGAAATAGCCTGGTGTATCTGTAAAGCGAGCGGCTTTAAGTGTTGTGCCAGAGGCAGTTTTAAAGTTGAGGGTTAGTAATATAGCAGGAATATTGCCGTGTTCCTTTGCCAATTGCAGATGGGTTCCAAAGTAGAAATCACCACCAGCAATTCCGTTTCCATCCTTGTCGCGAGACATCATTCTATCCCGGGCAATCGTATCGGTTTGGTAATATTCTATTGGTACAATGTAGCTTTCAATGCCAATTCGACCAGAAACTACTGGAATAAACAGGTGTTGGTATAGGTTATACGTTTGGTGACCTTTGCTATAATGAAATTCACCGGAGTTGGCAAAGCTCAATTTTTGGTTTATCACTCCAGTTTTAATTTCAGGGAGAGGAAGGGCGTTTGGCCCCATAAACTGTGGCGATAATTTAAGGTATTGTGTCCAGTGTTTGGTGCTGTCCCATTGGTGTTTGGTATTCCACCAATCATAGTTTTGAGCCATTGCGGTGCTCAAAAAGCAACAAAAGAAGAGTGGAATAAAAAGAAGACGCATTGCCGGGTTTTTCTAAAAAAAGTATGCGTGATTTACCAAACAAACTTTATGCTTGGTGTGCCGAAACTAGTTTCACTCCATCGGGTTCTAAACTAACCAATCGCTGTTTATATAAGGTTCCCAAAGCCTTTTTAAAGGTTTTCTTGCTCATTTGCAACAGCATGTATATTTCCTCTGGTTCGCTTTTGTCGGTTAATGAAAGGAAACCACCTTTATCACGAATAATCTCTAACAATTGGTTTGCACTTGGTTCAATATTGGCAAAACCCAGTGGCTGTAACGATAAATCGACCTTGCCGTCTGGGCGCACTTGTTGAATCCATGCTTTGTGCCGCTGACCCAATTTTATGGGTTTAAAGAGTTCGCTGTTGTACAGCAATCCAATGAATTCGTTATTTATAATGGCTTGATAACCCAATTCTGATCGTTCGCCAATAAGCACTTCAACTTCCATTCCCGGAATCAAAGATGACGTGTCTTCGTTTACATGTTCGTCAACCTTGGTGCTGCCAAACAACCGATCCGATTGCTCATCGTAACCCAGGTACACCAAATACCAGTATCCGTGCTGAATTTCGCTACGTTGCTCCCGGTAAGGCACCAGTAAATCTTTTTCCAATCCCCATTCAAAAAAGGCACCTATGTTACTCACTTCCTTGGCCTTAAGCGAAGCGAATTGATTAACAGTTAGTAAGGGTTCTAAAGTGGTAGCTATTATTCTATCCTCCGAATCTTTGTATACAAAAACCCGTATTTCATCATCAACCGAAATGCGTTCGGGCACATATTTGTTGGGCAACAAAATATCGTTGCCTTCATCATCGCCCAAAAATGCACCAACGCTGGTAAATCGAAGTAATTTAAGGTTGTTGTATTCGCCAATTTTCATGGGGCAAAGCTAAACTTTTTGAATGGAGAATTTATATCTACAAGTATATCGCTGCACGAGATAGGTGAATCAGCCTTTTCTCGAAATCGATAATTCCCCAAATCCTTCAATCAAAATAGTTACCTTAGAAACATGAACTTTCACACCAGAAAATGGGTTAAACCCGAAGATTTGAACCCCAACGGCAGCCTCTTTGGCGGTAGGGTATTGCAGTGGATTGACGAAGAGGCAGCACTTTATGCTATTATTCAGCTCGAAAACCAGCGGGTGGTAACGAAGTATATGTCGGAGATAAATTTTGTTAGTGCCGCCAAACCAGGCGATATTATTGAAATTGGTATTGAAGCAACGGCATTTGGAACGACGTCATTAACGCTTAAATGCTTGGTTCGCAACAAAATGACCTGGCATACCATTGTCGAAATTGATAAAATCATTATGGTAAGTCTCGACGAAGAAGGCGTTCCCAAACCACACGGAAAAACAAAGGTGGAATACGTGAAGGATAGGATTAGGTTGTGAGGGAGTAATCAGAAATTATATGGCTAAAGACCAATTAACCAAAGAGGCTAATTTTCTTGCAAATTACCTTGCGAAATTTGAAGATTCCTACGAGCAATTAGGATTCAGTACACAAAAATCACTTCACGAATTTATAGGTGGATTGCTTGATATTGGTGAAGCCTCATTCAGACAATTAAGAGATGAGTATGATGGCTTTTACGCCAACAGAAGAAAGGGTTATCCCGATCCAGAAAAAAGAAGGTTAAGGGTGGCCTTTAAGAAGGAATTTGACTCTTTAGGTAAAAGAGAGTATACAGAAAAGGTAAAGCTAATTTTAAAAAAGAAAGAAATCCCATTTTATTTTGAAGATGAATTAGGTGATAACGTATTTTCTCAGGGAGTTGAAGAACTCTATGAAGAAGGAAAGGCAAATAAGGTTTTTGTAAATAGTTATGAAAGAAATTTAAAAGCAAGAAATAAGTCTCTTGAATTTCATAATAATACTTGCACTGTATGTGGGTATAAGGCGTTTGATGTTTACGGGCGAGATATTTTCATATTAGAAGTTCATCACACTACACCCCTTTCAGAGATAAAAAGAAGTTATATTGTAAATCCTGAATTAGATTTGAAACCCTTGTGCCCAAATTGTCATCGAGCAATTCACGCTAAAAATCCGGCATACACCATTGAAGAATTAAAAGAAATAATTGGTAAATAACCTCTTCTAATAATTGGATAAATAGTGGCGGTACTATAAAATAAGCAACTTGAAATTAGGAAGTTATGTTATTAAAAAAAAACCAACAGTTTGTGG
Source organism: uncultured Flavobacteriales bacterium (assembly GCA_964390915.1). Classification (GTDB taxonomy): domain Bacteria; phylum Bacteroidota; class Bacteroidia; order Flavobacteriales_D; family Luteibaculaceae; genus DASUEB01. The sequence goes on along the minus strand of CAYMJL010000033.1, from coordinate 7,444 downwards.
TATTACCCTCGGCTGTTGGCTGTTCGCTAAGTAACTTATTCGCTTGTAAATTATATTCTCCCCAACTGGGTTTTCAGCATTTTGATTTGATCGGCAAGGAGCTTTTTAGTATCCAATTTTTTCGCTTGTGCCAGGTACATTTCTGCATCTTTTTTCTTGCGCTTTGACATAGCAATGCCGGCCAGGTTAAGTTTGGCTACTGCTTGATCTTCTTTTAAACGAAGACCCAATTGCAGTGCTTTTACAAAGAATTTCTCCGATTTGCCAATACCTTTTTGCTGCATGCTTATTAAGCCGTTTAGGTAGTGGTAGTAGGCTTCCTGTGATTTGATAAGCTTTTCAGGAGCTTTAATTTTATTCAATTGCGCTTCCGCCTTAGGCAGATCCTGTTTCCTAAGGTAGTAAAGCGCCATGATTATTTTCTCGTGTTTGAAAATGGTAAGTACCACCAACCCGGTAAACAGCAAAAACAAAATCCCCCAGCCAATATTTACTAAGGCAAATTGGTAAACACTAAAAGCAAATAGGAGGGTTGCAAGGGCATACTTAATTTCTCGGTTGTACATAACTCGTTTTTCAGGCTGCAAAAATAGAAAACCACGCTTGCTAAAATGATAAATCGGTGCAGTTAAAACATAAATTATGTTGTAGGACTCATATTCAGCTTGTTGATGTTGATAAAGCAACTACTTTTGCAAAAATTTTTTTTCGGATCGAATGATTAGTGTTGAGAATATTTCCTTACAGTTTAACAAAAGAGTGTTGTTTGATGAGGTAAACATAAAGTTTACTGCGGGCAACTGTTACGGTATTATTGGTGCCAACGGTGCCGGTAAATCTACCTTTCTAAAAATTCTTTCTGGCGAAAAAGATCCAACTGCTGGTCGTGTACACATTCAGCCGGGCGCACGTATGGCCGTTTTGTCGCAAAATCACTTCGAGTTCGATGCTTGTACCGTGCTGAACACCGTATTAATGGGCTACAAAAAGATGTGGGACGTAATGCAGGCCAAGGACGCTATTTATGCAAAACCTGATTTCAGTGAGGAAGATGGTGTGAAAGCCTCTGAATTGGAAGGTGAATTTGCCGAAATGGGCGGCTGGAGTGCCGAAAGCGATGCCGCTGATTTACTTTCTGGCTTGGGCATTAAAGAAGATTTGCATTACTCCCTAATGGGCGACTTGAGTGGTAAAGAAAAAGTACGTGTGCTTTTGGCACAGGCTTTATTTGGTAACCCCGACATCCTTATTCTCGATGAGCCTACCAACGACTTAGATGCTGAAACCATTGGCTGGCTTGAAAACTTCCTGGCTGAGTTTCCTAACCTGGTAATTGTAGTTTCCCACGACCGTCACTTTTTAGACATGGTTTGTACGCATGTTGGTGATATCGACTTTGGGAAAATCCAGTTGTTTACTGGTAACTATACGTTTTGGTATGAGTCTTCGCAATTGGCTTTGCGCCAGCGGGCTCAGCAAAACAAAAAGATGGAAGACAAGAAAAAGGAATTGCAAGATTTTGTGGCTCGTTTCTCTGCTAACGCTTCTAAATCGAAACAAGCAACCAGCCGTAAAAAGTTGCTGGAAAAAATAAATATTGACGACATTAAACCGTCATCGCGTAAATACCCCGGTATTATTTTAACTCCAGAACGCGAGGTAGGTGACCAATTGCTAGAGGTTAAAAATTTAAGCAAATTGATTGATGACAGACCCTTGTTTAGCAACGCTAATTTTACGCTGCGCAAAGGCGATAAGGTGGCGTTTGTTGGCAAAGAACACATGGCCATTACCGCATTTTTCGATGTTTTGTCTGGCTTAAGTCAGGCCAATACTGGCGAATATCTTTGGGGGGTTACCACTACCCAAAGTTATATGCCCAATGACAATACCAAGTATTTCAACCAGGATTATAACTTGGTAGATTGGTTGCGCCAGTTTTCGACCGATAAAGACGAGACCTTTATCCGCGGTTTTTTAGGAAAAATGCTTTTCAGTGGCGAGGAGTCATTAAAATCGTGCAAAGTGCTTTCGGGTGGAGAAAAAGTGCGTTGCATGCTTTCCAAATTGATGCTGGAAAAAGGGAACATTCTGTTGTTGGATGAACCTACGAACCACTTGGACCTGGAATCAATCACGGCATTAAACAATGCCTTGGCCGATTTTAAAGGAACCTTGCTGTTTACTTCACATGACCACGAATTGGTAAACACGGTAGCCAACCGAATTATTGAATTAACGCCAAACGGTATAATTGACAAGGATTGTACCTATGACGAGTTCTTGGCCGACCCTCGAGTTAAAGCTCAACGTGAGGAACTTTACAAAGGAGTTGTTATTAGCTAATATAATCTGATACTTTTGCCCAACTTTTTATAACAAATAATGAAAAAGACCATTTTAATTCTTTCTTCAGGCCTTCTAATTTTTTCGGCTTGCAACAAATCTGACAGCTCGGCTGGTGCATTCAAATCTGATAGCGAAAAGCTAGGTTACAGTATTGGTATCGACATAGGTCGTAATATTGAAAAAGCGGCTATCGACAGTTTAGATACTGAAGCTATGGTTTCGGCCATTCGTGACGTATTGACTAAGAAAGACCTTAAAATTACCGACGAAGAGTCGAAGAAGTTTTTGATGGAGTATTTCAACAAAAAGCAATTGGCTACATTGGCCGAAAAAGGTGCTAAAGCTGAAAAATTCTTCAAAGAAAACAGCAAAAAAGCAGGTGTAGTTACATTACCTAGCGGTTTGCAATACCAAATTGTTAAAGCTGGTACTGGTGCTAAGCCAACCATTAACGATAAAGTTACCGTTCATTACCACGGTACATTATTGGATGGTAAAGTATTCGATAGCAGCGTAGAAACTGGTCAACCAGCGTCTTTCCCAGTTGGTGGTGTAATCACCGGTTGGACTGAAGGTTTGCAATTGATGCCAGTTGGTTCTAAGTGGAAATTGTTTATTCCATCGAACCTGGCATATGGCGAGCGTGGTGCAGGCAACATGATTGGGCCAAACGAACCGCTTATTTTCGAAGTTGAACTTATCTCAATCGATAAATAATTGAAAATGCCTCGCAAGAGGCATTTTTGCTAAACTCATTTGTATGAGCCAATTTTCAAAACTAATTACTGCAACCGCGCTGGTGGTTTCGGTTTATTCGGTAAACGCACAATCAAAAAAAATGGTAACTGAACTAGATAAATTCAGCTATAGCCTGGGTATGGACATAGCCAACAATATTCAACAAGCAAAATTCGATTCATTGGCTATCGAGCACCTTTTAAAAGGTCTTTCTGATGTTTTAGAAAAGAAAGAAACCGTATTGAACAGGGACGAAGCAAGCGAGATTATTAAAAACTACATCGGTAAAATGCAAGCCGAAGCAGGTAAGGTGAAAATTGAAGAAGGTGCTAAGTTCTTAGCCGAAAATGGCAAACGTGCAGGTGTTACTACTTTGGCCAGCGGACTTCAGTACGAAGTTATCACTGCCGGAACTGGCGAAAAACCAACCTTGACCAGTCAGGTAACTACTCACTACACTGGAACTTTGTTGGACGGAACCGTGTTCGATAGCTCGGTGCAACGTGGCGAGCCGGCTACATTCCCAGTAAATGGGGTTATTACCGGTTGGACAGAAGCCTTGCAGTTAATGCCAGTTGGTTCTAAATGGAAGTTATTTATCCCATCGACTCTTGCTTATGGCGATCGTGGTGCGGGTGGAGCAATTGGGCCAAACGAAACCTTGATTTTTGAAATTGAATTGATTTCAATGACGAAATAAATTTCAAACCACACAGAAATATATAGGCACAACGGAGCTCCTTGATATGTTTACTAGAAAATGAGTATAGAAATCAGTAGTTAGGGTGAAGCTAAAAGTGCGTTAATAATTTAAAAATCAATCCAATGACTGCGGGTTGATTTTTTTTTGCGCTGTATGATTGAACGTATTTGACCAAGTTGTTGAAAATTAAATTTGTATAAGTAGTTTTTTTTATTTTGGTTTGACCATCATTATTAAAAACCCATTTCAATGAAAAAACAAATGTTTTCCAGCTAACAATGTTTCCGTTGATAAACACTCGGGTGCGCATTATGTAAATCCACCAGGAACTGGAACCATTAAGCTACATTTAGCTATGGTACCTTGGTACCAAGAACCTTTGAAAAACCAATTTCTTTAGATGAATATCTTTCAATTATCCCGTAACCGGTTGACACATTGTGTAAGGATGGCTTTTGCCATCCTTATGCTTTTACCAACATTTTCAAAAGCCCAGCAATTTGTTTTTGAGGCCAATGAGCCAAGTACGTTGATGTCTTGTGCTGAGCTACCGAGTGGTAACCTTTTGGTAGCGGGTGCAGATACTGCGGGTGGCCATCTCTGGCAGTTTAATGGTGCTGGTGTTTTATTGGGTAAAACGAACCTAGAGGTTGGCGGTAAATTGGTGTATAACATTTGTTTGAAAAAACTTTCTGAAGAAAAAATAGCCTTATCGGCTTCGTATAATGATTCGGTGTCTGGGCTTATTTATACAGAGATGGGGTGGTTAGATGAGCAATTAAATTGGGATCCGCAAGCAAAGGTGAAGCACGATTCCATGAATGTGTACCCTTCTACTTTTATTGAGCAGTTTGATTCTACCTACAGCTGGGTTGTCATGCATGTGAACAGACAAGGAAATTTAATTGGTTTCCGGGGTTTTAGACTGGATGCTGAGTTGAACGTGAAGGATTCCGGCCAATTGATGATGCTTCCGCCTGTTCATTTTGTTCCTCTGGATTTTTATTCAACCAGTAATTCAAATACAAAAGAGTTGTTTTTTACTTCGGCAACTGGGCGATCTAAGGATAAATGGTTATTTAGGCTAAATAATGAGTTAGAAATTGATACGGTCAAAATTTTCGAAGGAATTGTTTTGAACCAATATAAATACTACAATTATATCCCGGGTGATGTTTTCAAAAATGGGCACCACCATCTGGGAATGGTTACGGAAAAATCAAATGTTACTTCCGACTTCCATTCAGAAACCTTTGTGATGCTGGTTTTAGACAGTGCCTATAATACAAAGGATTCACTGCGCTTTTTTACAAAAAATGATGAGGGCAAATTGCTAGGTTCAATTATATGTGATGTTGGTGGAAATTTTATCTTGACTGGCGTAGATTCCTCTATGTCCTTTTTTACCCCAGACCAAAAAAGCAATTTGGTCATTATTAAAATAGATACGGCCTATAAAACCGTTTACCAAAAGAAAATTGACCTTGGATTTAGAACCTTACCGTTTTACAGCATGGCTACGCGTGATGGTGGATTTGTCGTAACTGGTACCGAGCGAAGAATAAGTGGTGAGAGTAATGAATTTCAACGCGGTTTCTTGGTAAAGTTTAACGAACATGGCGATGTAATGAATATTAATGTGTTTGGTGGTCAGGAAATTAGTGTAACCGTTTTCCCAAACCCAGCATCTTCCGTGCTTAGTGTTAAGTTATCCGAGTTAAACGGTGCGAAAATAACGGTTATAAATTCAAGCGGAGCTTTGGTTTACGAGTCAAAAACACCACTTGGTGAGAAATTGGACATTGATGTGAATGAATGGGTAAGTGGAAATTATTTTGTTTTGCTTTCTGATGGCGATGGTTTGGTTACATCAAAAAAAGTAATCGTTAATTAGGTATTTAGTTTGCATTCTTTGGTGTCTGTTCCAAGAATGGATATTAATTTGAAAGAGGCCTAGTGCCTCTTTTTTTATTTTTGGTAGGTACAGAATTAGCGCAACTATTTTTTTTGGACATCATTAAACCATTATTAATTCTAGCGGTCTATTTCTAAAAACCAAAAGAAAGTAAACATGAAAAAGTACTTCATCCTTATGCTAGCCGCGACACTTGTGTTTGGTGGGTGTAAAAAAGACAAAACCGAAGAAGTGGCTGCTTTATTAGAAAGTGCCAACGATCAGGCTGCTGTAGAAAACGAATTTAATTCGGTTTTTGAAACGGCCGATAATGTGCTTCGCGATGACAATTCGTTTAAAAGTAAGCCGGGAAGAATTCCTGATTGCGCAACCATTACCAAAGATACAGTGAACAAAATCCTGACCATCGACTTTGGTACCGTGAATTGTGAATGTAAGGAAGGGGTTTTTCGCAGAGGGAAAATAATCATTCATCACGACGGCACCTATCGCACTGAGGGTTCCGTTATAACCATTACATTGGAAGATTATTATGTTAATGATAATCATGTTCAAGGAACCAAGACCATAACCAACTTGGGCAATGCTTCCGGAAACTTTAAATTCAGTTACGAAGTAAAAGATGCCAGTATTGAATTTACTGATGGAAGTGTGCGCAAGTGGAACAAGACGGCCACTATTGAACGCACAATGGGTGAGGGAACGATAGATCCGTGGGACGACGAATTTGTGGTAACCGGCAGCTCATCGGGAACTAACCGCAAAGGCATTGATTTTACCGCCGTTACGACAACTCCACTAAAAAAGGAAATTACCTTGGGTTGTGCTAAAAACTTTGTAACCGGAATTGTTACCATTACCAACAGTGATGGAAAAACACTAGTATTGAATTACGACCCAAATAACGATGCGGCCTGCGACAAAATAGCTAGCGTTTCTGTAAATGGCGGGACACCTAAATTGATTAAACTTAGATAAGTTAAGTCATCATTGGAATTTGAAAGCCACTTCAGCAATGAGGTGGCTTTTTTGTTCTTGAGCCTTCTGGCATTGGTTTCCCGTAATTTATACCTTTGTAATTGTTAACGTTAAGTAAAATCATGACCATATTAACAGTAACCATTGCCGATAATAAGTTTTCCAGATTGGTTGAATTTCTTAAAAAAGAGGGGGCGAAATTTACCGTTGCCGTATCTGAAAAAGAGGCTCTTATTGGGGAAGAGGTTGATGCTGAACTTGGAGAAATGGCATTGAAAGGAATGGAATCGAAAGAGGTTAACAAGACTGCCTTTATGAGTAAACTCAAAAAGCATGCAGGTAATCATTAAAAGCCAATTCGAGAAACAGTTTTTTAAGTTCAACGACCCTCATTTATCTGCAAAGGTTTATAACATTGTTCTAGCGGTTGAGAAGGCGATTCGATTAACCGATATTAAAAACCTTAAAAAACTTAAAGGTCACAAAACAGTTTACCGAATACGTTGTGGTTCTTACCGGATTGGAATTGTATTTGAAACTGAAATTGTGTATTTCGCGGCCATTGGTCTTCGCGATAAATTTTACACCACTTTTCCATAACCACCGTCAGAATCCCCAGAATCACAGAGCCTCGTTAATTTGCTGGCTTCCGGAACCCCGAAGGTGTCGAAACATGAATAGAAATTAATAGCGATTGGGCAACCCGACCCTGAAGGGCAATGTCATTAAGTTAAGAACAAAGGGCTCCAGTTTTATAGTTT
>CAYMJL010000032.1:0-25093 GCA_964390915.1 uncultured Flavobacteriales bacterium | reverse complement strand
AGCAGCACCGAGTTTCTTTTGCCAAGCTTTTCTTTGCGGAAAAGAAAAGCGGAAGTTATTATGGTGGATAGATTATCTATTTTTCATGCTGTCCTTTCTTTAGAAAAGAAAGTACCAAAGAAATTGTCGCTTTTATTTTTACTGAGGATTTGATTAAAGGTCAATATATTTTTGTTATTCAAGATGTATTGACTTGTGTGCGAGATCAATTGTCGCTAGGTATATGGTGTGGTAAAATTCAGGGGAATCATAATTTTTTTTAACCAATACCTAAATAAGCAAAAATAGTCAGGAACAAAAATCGGCCGCCTCTACCCTTAGAAACAGCCGCGTTAGGCATAGCCTCTGGCTACGTCAGTTAAAAACAGACTTGTAGCCGCAAATCGAAAAATCATGATTTTAAAAAATGTGTTGGTTTTGGCCGGAGGCCAAGTTAAACCTGTCGTAGCCAGCGGCCAAAACGCCAAATGGGGTAACGTTCGCGGCTTTATGTAGTTGTGGCTTGGAGGAATAAACTTAAAAAGAATTCGGAAACCTTCGGCACAAATATCTGCCGTGAAAACAAGTATAACCCTCAATTGTGCCAAGGTAGTGTTAGCGGTCGGGCGAATTTTTATTGTCCAACGGGTTTTAGTCCGCTATTCTTGATTCGAGTTTCGATATACTTTTTCAACTCTTCAAAACTCATATTTTGAGTTTCTTCACTGATTCTATCACGAATGTCACGCATCATTTTTACTGCGTCAAACGCTTTTTCCTTTTTAGTCGTTTCCATATTTGATAAGGTCTTGTCTTAAAATGTCAGCTAACGTTTTGCAGCTACCCGAAGGGCCGGATTTTACCACAAACTTTCATTTGAAAACTAATGTTTGATTTACGGCTAAACTGTCTTTGAAACAAGAAACCCCGCCTTTTGGGTAGGTACTATTATGCCCTCGTTGTTTTTATTTATCAAGTCTTTCGTTTGCAATTCAAGTGATTTTATTATTGTAACGTCTGATTCAAAACCAAAAAGTCTGCTAATTCCTGTCTCTCTAGTTTGGATTAAAATTTTCATTTTATAGTCTTTACCACAGGATGCCTTTTCTAGTTTCTCAATTGAATCTTCAATCGTTTCATAGTCGCCTTGGATTTTTATTGGAACGGGAACACCTTCAAAATGGTCTTTTAAAAATCCGTCTATTCCACTATTTCTCTGAACTGGAAAAGCATTGATGTTTTGTAAAATAGCAAGCTCCTTTTCGGTTTTCTCTTGATAGTCGTTTGTTCCTTTGTTTAAAAGATTGGATTCTGAAATTACCATTTCTTCTAACCGTGAGTTTGCAAGTTCTACAGCATCTTGTGATATATCAATTCCGATAAATTGTCTTTTCAAAGATTTTGCAGAAACACAAGTTGTTCCGCTTCCACAAAATGGGTCGACAACCAAGTCGCCTTCGTCTGTAACGATGTTCAAAATTTGATTGAGTAGTAAAACAGGCTTTTGGGTTGGGTAGCCCGTTCTTTCTTTAGCCTTTGGGTTTAAGTATGGAATTTCCCAAACATCAGAAAGAGGAACACCTTTTTTCTCCTTGCCTAAAATCACATTTCCGTTTTCATCTTTTTTATAAACTGATTTGCCGTTTTCATCACGCTCTCGGTCTTGTAAAATTTGGTCAAGATTTGTTGTAGCTGAATAGTCAGTATAAAGCGTATTGAATTTGAAATCCTGTGTTTTAGAGTAAAAGAAAATTACTTGATGTGCATTTAAAAGTCCTTTCTTCGCATTTGACCATCTTTTGTATGACCAAATAATCTCGCTTTGGAAGTTCTCACGTCCAAAAACTCTGTCCATCACAACTCTGATATTATGCGATGCGGTTTTGTCGCAATGAAGAAATACACTTCCAGTATTTTTTAAAACCTTTTTTGATTCGTTTAGAACATTTTCAACAAGAGTTAAATACTCTTCAATAGAATTGTATTTGTCTTCAAATTCATAAGTTTTAGAATTGTCTTTATTAGTAAGACTATGTTTGCGTTGAGTAAAAAAAGGTGGGTCAAAGTAAATCAAGTCAACTTTGTTGGCTTCAATTTCTTTGAGTTTTTCAACACAATTTCCGTGATAGATTTTATTAGTTTCCATTTTCGGGTGTCCTTTCGTTAGCAATCTCTGTCAAAATAGCTTTTAGGTCAACTCCTGTATAAACTTTTAAGTAGTCCCAGGCTTCATCACCACCATAATACTCGCCTTCAACACCGGCATAAAGAGTTTTTAGAGTTTGTTGAATTCTGATTGCTTGTTCTCTTTGAGGGTAATAGAACATAACCCGAATAGGTTTATATCCATGATTTCTAATAACCTGTACTCTAGTATGTTCTTTTGTAATGTGGTCTCCGTCAGTCGTAGCGTCTCTCCATTTAACTTCAATTGCGTCATTTGCATTTAGAAAGTCAATTTCAAATGTTTTTGGTCGTTGTCCTATCGTGTTTTCTACTTTCGTTTTTATTCCATCAGGAAACTTGAAATTCAAACATAAAGTTGCTGCTTCTTCAAGAAATGAACCTGCATATTTATAAAGAAATCGTCCTGTATTTTGATATTGGTCGATAAGTTGTCCTTCTTGTAAGGAAATGCCTAAAACACGATAAATAAGGTAATGAGAGTTGTCATCAGCTTTCATTTCTTCATTTCTAGCTTCAATTTTCCCTTTCAAGTTTGCAGAATAAACTTCAGCTAAGTTCTTTATATTTTGAATTAATTCGTCCATTCGTTTTTGACAAAAAATTTAGTTCGCAAATTACGGAATTTTGTTCGGTTACGGCCGCCCTACAATGAGGCATAACCAACAAATAAACGAAATTAATAAAACAAAAAACGGCTGTCTCTAGTCCTAGAAACAGCCGCTTGGGTTAATGTTGTTTATGAAAATCAGTGTTACATCCCTCCAGCAGCATCCATTCCGCCACCGTCCATATTGTTCATGTTTTTGCGTTTAAATAAAGAAACATCAAACTTACCAAAACGGTAGCTGAAGTTTAGTCTTAAATACTGTGGGTTTCGGCGTCTGAACGTATCCTGAATAAAATAAGACGATTCCGAATGGGTGAAATTAACATCGGTTCTAAACATGTCGCGGTAGCTTACCGAAATAGAACCCATTTTGTTTTTGAATAGGTCTTTTTTAACCGTTATGTCAATGCTGTATGACGGACGAATGTAGCCTTGAGCTGAAGCTTGTGTTCCACCACCAAAAAATTCGCCACCACCCGAAAAGCGCATTCCACCGCCACCACCTCGCGAGCCACCGCTGGCAGGAAGAGCTGTTTTGCTCTTGTATTCACCGGTAAGTTGAATGGAGAAGTTTTTAGGTAATTTGAAATTGCCATTAAGTTTCCCGAACCAGGCCAACTGCTCTACGCGAATACTGGTTTGCAGGTTCGATCCGTCGATAATGGCTTTGTAAATATTTACGTTGGTGGTTACGTCAAACCATTTGGCCAGTTCAGTTTTCAAAGTCAATTCGGTTCCATAGCTAAAACTTTGGTTGGCGTTGATGTACGAGCTCATGATAACGGGGCGGTTCAAAACTGCACTGTTTTCTTGTTGCTGATACCGGGTAATAAGTCCAGTGGTGTTTTTATAATAAACCGAAGCCAATAGGTTGCTTTTGGTGCTAAAGTTCTTTAAGTAAGAAAGCTCGAACGAGTTGGTAAATTCAGGCTTCAACCCCGGGTTTCCTTTCGACAGGTTTAGCGAATCGGTATAGTCGGTAAAAGGAATTAGTTGGAAGAAATTTGGGCGGTTTATTTTGCGGGTATAGCTGAATTGAATGTCGTCGTTGTCGTTTAGGCGGTAGGTTACAAAAGCGCTAGGAAATAGGCTTACCGGATATTTGTTGGTAAAGGTGGCTACCGAGTCCTTTTTATATAGGTTACCGGTGTAAGAAGAACTTTCTAACCTTAACCCACCTTGAAAGCTAAATTTACCTACTTTTTGACTTAACGTGGCATAGGCTGCATAAACCTCGTCTTTAAAGCCGTAGTCGTTAGTTAAAGCCAACTGTTCTACAAACTCACCTGACGGATTTTTCATGAAATTTTGGTTCAAACTGTGGTAGTCTTTGTAAGCGGCTCGCAACCCGGTTTCTAGTTTCGTGTTTTCGGTAAACGGATTAACGTAATCGGTTTGAATAGTCAGGAAGTTGTTTTTCCCGTTACCGGTTTGCTGCTGGTAAATGGTTGGTAAATAGTTACTGCCATCTTGTAAAAAGAAATCGGTTTGAAAATTCCCGTTAAAATCGCTTATCGATTGGTTGTAATTCACATCAGCGGTAAGTTCGTTTCCAGAACGGGGAAAAAGATGTTTGTAAGAAAGTGAACTACCTAAACTGTTAAACTTTCTAACCGAAGATGAATTTCTAATACTCGATGAGCTTTTTCCAGTGCTCACGGTGTCGGTTTTAATTTTCACTTCGTCTTCCGGACCAAACTGACCGCGACCTAAGTTGAAACCTACAGTAAAGGTGTTTCGGTTGTCCACAAAATAATCGAAGCCAACACGGCCCATGACAAATGTTCCGTCTGAAATTTGTTTGTTGTCTTGGTGCACAGTGGTAAGCGGGCTGCCGGTTAGATTCTCTCTATCGGTATAGCCGGTGCTCAAAGACCTTCTTTGGTTGTAAAACAACATCCCAAAAAGGTTAATCTTGTTTTGGCGAAGGTTAATATCAGCTCCGGTATTTAGTTTTCCAAACTTGTCAATGCCCGCACGTATCCCACCGTTGTAACCCATTTTGCGGTTCTTCTTCAAAACAATGTTTACAATACCCCCCATACCACCAGATGCATCGTATTTGGCCGATGGGTTGGTAATAAGCTCAACACTTTGAATGGCGTCAGCCGGAATTTGCTCCAAGGTTAATGAAGATGGTCGGCCATCAACAAATATTTGTGGTGCTGCGTTTCTTAAATTCACATTTCCGTCAATATCGATGGTAATGGAAGGTATGGTGCGCAATACGTCTTCGCCGGTACCTCCAGCCGATACTGGGCTTTTCTCAACGTTGTAAACCTTTTTATCAATTTCCAGTTTAAATGCGGGTTCACCGCCGTCAACTACAACTTCTTTTAAGTCGGTGCTCGATTGAAGTTTAATGTTGCCCAAATCTTTGTCAACCGCATTCATGGCTTTTTGCATGTCCATGGGTTTGCCCATCTCAAATTTGAAATCGAATTTCACTTTGTTTTCGATGGTTTGGTAGCCAATGGCACTAATTTTTAAGGTAAACTCGCCAAATGGCGGAAGTTTCTCTATACTAAAATCGCCATTTCCGGCTGTAATCTGACCGCCTAAAATGGTAGCCTTCATGGCCTTGGTGGTGCTGTCGAATTTGTTGCCGGTTAACTGTACGGTAGCAAATTCAATGGCTTTTCCGGTTTTGGCGTCAACCACTTTTCCATAAAAATGGCCAACATTCATTTGCTCGCGGTTCATACCACCACGACCACCACCGCCCGGCATTCCAGGGATTTGAGCGATTAGTGAATTAACCAAGAAAAAAAGCCCGGCAAGCAGGGCAATACGATTTATCATTTGTACAAAAATTTCGGGTGCGAAGTTATTGCCAATCGTGCTTGGCAAATGTTAAAAAATGTAGCTGAGACGCTAAACCTGATAAAAGGTTTAAATCAAGTACCGTAAGTTAAAATTTGGGACTATGGCTCTAATAAATTAACATCACTGTTAATGTTGTCCATTTGGGTAAGCACGCTTATAACGTGTTGTGCCAGAGTAGCTTTTTCGTCCTGTTGGTTGCTGGCTACAAAGGTTTTGCATTGCGTAATGCCATCAAGCAACTGCGCTTCGTCAAACGGGGCTTCCAAAGCCTCTAATAAGGTTAGTGCCTCGAAAAGCGTGGCGTAATTGCCCTTTAAGCCCATAGCAACTATGCTAGAGATGTGTGGATTGGCCCGGTCAAAAAATGTGCTGTTCCAGAAAATGCTAAGCAAATGGTGACTAATGGGTTGGTATTTTTCGGAAGTGAACAATTCGGCATATTTGTCGATAGCCGCTTTGTCTTTCATATTGGCCAACAAGTCGGTTATGGCTAGGCTTACGCCGTAAGGTGGATTAGAAAGCAATAAATTCAGTAAAGGCTCAATAAAATTGGCATTGCCCTTGTCTTTAAGCAACAATAGGGTTTCCAATACCGTATCACTGTCTTCGTTAAACAGTTTTTCAATTAAGCCCTTTACTTCCTTACTGATAGCCATAATAAAATTTTAAAGGCTGCAAAGGTAAGTGTTTTAGCTAAAACAGCAGGGCATTGGTTTTAGCTTAAGCAAGCTTCCAGTTGCTTAAGCTCATCAACCTTATCGCTATAACCCAAGCGAGCGTAACTGTATATCAGGTTGTTTAACATCCGTTTTACCATGGCCCGATGGCCGCAGGGGGTAAAATATTCGGGGTCGTTGTCTAGTTTTAGCTGCGCTAAAAATTGTTCTATTTCGTGTTTGCCTACAATGGCACCGTTGCTAAACGGGTTAACGTAGAATAGTACTTGATTATCGGGGTCTTCTAAAAACAGATTGGTTTTATTGACATCAAGGTAGGCAAGAATAAAGTGGTTGGGAAGGTTTACTCCTTTAATCGGTATGCCAATTCTTTCGGCAACAAGCTGATAAACAACCGATAAGCTAAGTGGATTTCCTTTTTTAGCTTCCAGTACATCATGTAGGTAAGAGTTTTGGGGCGAATGATAATTGGTTTTGTTGGCTTTAAAGCCAAATTGCTCGAAAATCACGTGGTTAAATACCTTGACAATTTCAAATGCGGTAAGGTTGGCGTTTAGTTCCAGCCAAACCGCCCTGCTAATCTTGTCAACCAAGGTTTCCAGCTGCGAACGGTCGCGTTCCGGGTATTGATATTTATTAATAAGATAAACACCTTGAAACAAATCGGAATCGTCTTTGGTCCATTCCGTTAGGCCTTGTTTTACGGTATTAAATTGTATTTGATGGACGATGTCCAGAATTCTATCTTGGTAACTGGGCTCAAAGTGACTAAACTCCCAAAGGTTTTCTAATTCTGGAATAACCTCTTCACCGCACGAAAGCAGTTTTTCCCGAACATGTTGGTAAACTCCTTCATCGGGATCGTCTAGCAAGCTGATAAGTGCTTTAATTTCCTCCGTCTTCACCATCATAAATTTTAATTCAAATTTACGAGGGAAGCAAAAGGCCTAAACCCGAGCGGTAGACATTTGTCAACAATTAGCCTGTTAACTTTTCTAACGTTTTAACAATGAGTTGGTTAATTATCTTGTCGGGATCCGTGGCAAAAGTTTCAGTAACTCGATTGGCAACAATACCACAAATGGTTATAGCGCTGTGCCCCATAAGTTTGCTTAAACCATAAATTCCGCTGGTTTCCATTTCGTAATTGGTTAAACGGCGGTCTTTCCAATGCATTTTGTTAAGTAGGAAATTCTGAAGAACATTACTTCCGTCAATTCTTAGGTAACGGCCTTGCGGTGCGTAAAACCCGCTCGCGGTAACGGTAATACCTGGGCGGAAGGTGTCAAAAAAAGTATCAATTAACCGGTTGGATGCCTTAATGGCGTATGGTTTGGCGAGTAAAATATTCCATTGCGTTTGGCGGATAAACTCATCTCTAAGTTCAGCGCAATCATCCGTTTCTTGAAAAGGATAGTATTGCATTAACCCATCAAGCCCAATGGCGTATTCCGAGTAAATGTGTTGCCCCACCTCAATATCGGCCTGTAAACTACCCGATGTACCTAGTCGAACAAGGGTTAGGTGCGTCAATTGGTCTTTTACTCTGCGTTTTGCAAAACAGATGTTGTGCAAGGCATCTACCTCGTTCAGTAAAATATCAATGTTGTCGGTACCAATTCCCGAGGACATCACCGAAAGGCGTTTTGAACCAATGTAACCGGTGTGGGTAATAAACTCCCTTGTTCTTACCTCATGTTCTAAGTGGTCAAAGTGATAAGAAACTTCAGACACCCGGTCGGGGTCACCCACGATAATAATGGTGTCGCTTATTTGTTCGGGAAGCAGATTAAGGTGGTAAATTGCCCCACTAGGACGCAAGATTAACTCTGACGAAGTCAGGTTATGAGCCAATCTGCAATACGGTGGTGCTTGCATAATTTAGTTTAAAAAGGAAGCTTAAAGTTACTCAATACTTCGTTACCAACACCTGCTGACCACCAGTTATTACCTATGTTTTTCTCTTTAATGGGAAATTCTAACGACTAATGCTTTTATTCTGTAGAGCATTGCATGTTAAGCAGGCTAAATCGATAGCCAGATATTCCAAAGTATTTATAGATTCACTTAAAATTTTGAGCGGTGCAAGTTGAAGTGATAACTATTGGTGATGAGATTTTAATAGGTCAAACCCTCGATACCAATTCGGGTTGGATGGGTCGTATTTTAAATAAGCATGGATTTACCGTTTCACGGGTCACGTCGATAGGCGATGAACCTGGTGAAATTAAGAACTGTCTTACCGATTGCCTGTCAAGGGTTAAAATTGTATTGATTACCGGCGGTTTGGGGCCAACAAAAGATGATTTGACTAAGCATACTTTGGCCGAATATTTTGGCACTAAACTCATCATGAACGAGGAAGTTTTACAAAGGGTGGAGTCGTTTTTTAGCAAGTTGGGGCGACCTATGTTAGAGAGCAACCGGATGCAGGCTTTGATGCCGGAAAACTGTCAAGTACTTCCTAATTTGAAGGGTACAGCGAGTGGGATGTGTTTTGAGAAAGACGGAGCGCTGATTATTTCTATGCCAGGAGTGCCTTACGAAATGGAACACTTGATGGAAGCACAGGTATTACCCTTGTTAAAGACAAAGTTTAAAGCCGGCACCGTGGTTCATAAAACCATTGTCACGGTTGGAATTGGCGAAAGTTTTTTGGCTGAAAAAATAGCTGAATGGGAAGATAACTTGAGCAATGCGGGTTTTAAACTGGCTTACTTGCCAAGCCCAGGAATGGTCAAATTACGCATTTCGGCCTATAGCGGTGTAGAAGCCGACTTAAATCAGAAGATAACAAGCTACTTGGAACAGTTGTACCGATTGATTCCTGAATTTATTTATGGTGACGAAGATGAGTCGTTGGAATTGGTAATTGGTAAATTATTGCTGACAAGCGGAAAAACATTGGCCACTGCCGAAAGTTGTACCGGGGGAAATATAGCCCGATTGATAACCAGTATTTCAGGAGCTTCCGGTTATTTTAAAGGAAGTGCGGTGGTGTACAGTAATGAAATAAAAAACAAAGTGTTGGGTGTTTCGTTGGATTTAATTGATGAACACGGAGCCGAATCGATTGCGGTGGTGGAGGAAATGGCTATTCAGGCCAGAAAGGTTTTTAATACCGATTACGCTGTTGCTACATCAGGTTTTGCTGGTCCCGATGGAGGAACCCCCGAAAAGCCGGTTGGAACGATTTACTTTGCCGTGGCTAGCAACAATGGGGTAATAAGCGATAGCCAAAAATTTGGAAGCGACCGACTGCGTAATATTGAACGATCAACAATTGCAGTTTTAAATCTTTTGCGAAAAGAATTAGTAAAAGATGTAGAAAATTAAAAAAATTGTCTTTTCTTTGCACACCTTTTTGAAAAATAACGCTCAAGGAAATTAAATACAATGGCACGAGTTTGCACACTTACAGGTAAAATGAGGCAGGTAGGGCATAACGTTTCGCACTCAAACCGCAAAACAAAAAGATGCTTTTACCCAAACCTTCAAACAAAGAAATTCTTTGTTCCTGAAACCGGAGAATGGGTAGTAATGAAAGTTTCTACTTCCGCAATTAAGACTATCAATAAAATCGGTGTATCGGCTGCTTTGAAAAGAGCTTCTGATCAGGGTTATATCATCTATTAATATCCGAAGCAATGGCAAAGAAGAGTAAAGGCAACAGGATACAAGTTATTCTTGAGTGTACCGAGCACAAGACCAGCGGAATGCCAGGTACTTCTCGTTACATTTCTGTTAAAAACAGAAAAAACACCCCAGACAGATTGGAGTTGAAAAAATTCAACCCAATTCTTAAGAAAATGACTGTTCATAAAGAGATTAAATAATAATTTACCATGGCAAAGAAAGTAGTAGCAACGCTTCAGAAAGCTGAGTCTAAGAACATGACCAAGGTGATTAAGATGACTAAATCTCCTAAAACTGGTTCATATTCTTTCAAAGAAGAGGTAGTGAACAACGACCTAGTAGCTGATTTTTTCAAGAATAACTAATTCTTGTTTCAATAATTGAAAAAAGGCTTTTCCCTTATGGGTTAAGCCTTTTTTGGTTTATGCAAAGTTGGTGTATAAATACGCTATTTTTGCCCCCTATTATTAGCCAATAAAGCAAGCGTACCATGGGTTTTTTTGATTTTATCTACAAAAACAAAAAAGAAGATTTAGAGCAAGGTTTAACCAAAACCCGCGAAAGCGTTTTGGGTAAATTGGCTCGTGTGGTGATTGGCCGAAGCAAGGTAGATGCTGATGTGCTGGATGAACTGGAAGAAATTTTGGTGAGTGCTGACGTGAGTGTGGAAACCACCATTAAGATTATTAATAGAATTGAGGAGCGGGTTGCGCGCGACAAGGTGCTTGGCACTTCAGAACTGAACCGGGTTTTGCGCGAAGAAATTGGCGAACTGCTAGAAGATGCACCCGACGGAACTCAGTTTACCACGCTGCCAACAACTGGTGGTGAACCGTATGTTATTTTGGTGGTAGGTGTAAATGGGGTTGGAAAAACCACCACCATTGGCAAATTGGCCAATCAATTTAAGTTGGCTGGTAAAACAGTGGTGCTTGGTGCGGCAGACACGTTTCGCGCAGCGGCCATCGAACAATTAAAAATTTGGGGCGAAAGAGTGAATGCTCCTGTTATTGCCCAACAAATGGGTAGCGACCCTGCCTCTGTAGCTTTTGATGCAGTTACCGCGGCCAAAAAATTAAATGCCGATGTGGTTATTATTGATACCGCTGGGCGTTTGCACAACAAAACAGGCTTAATGGCCGAGTTATCGAAAGTACGGAAGGTTATACAAAAAGTAGTTCCCAACGGGCCTCACGAAGTGCTTTTGGTGCTTGATGGTTCTACTGGCCAAAACGCCATAGAGCAAGCGCGAGAATTTACTAAAGCAACCGAAGTAACTGCCATTGCCGTAACCAAACTCGATGGAACCGCTAAGGGAGGTGTAGTTATTGGTATTTCAGATCAGTTTAAAATACCCATTAAGTACATTGGCGTTGGGGAGAAGGTCGAGCATTTGCAGTTGTTCGATAAGAAAGAGTTTGTTGATTCGCTTTTTGTATGATTAAGCCTGCGGCTATGATTACACAGATTAAAGGATTACACCGATAAAAATTGCACATTCGAAGTTTACCCAATTTCCCAAGCTAAAATCAATCAGTGTAATCCTTTAAAAATCAACTTAATCATTTAAACAGTATGGTTAACGATAAATTGACAGAAAAAATAATTGCTTGCTGCTTCAAGGTTCATAGCGAGTTGGGACCAGGGTTTGTTGAGCGTATTTACCACTGTGCCCTTAAAGTGGCATTGGAAGAAGATGGGATTGATTTTGATAGTGAGAAGGACTTTTCGGTATTCTACCAAGATCAACGAGTAGGTAGTTTTCGCTGCGACTTTTTCATTGAAAATGAGGTTATACTCGAGATTAAGTCAGTGAGCGGCATTATGCCCATATTGTTTCAGCAACAGGTTATTTCCTACCTAAAAGCCTCAAAGTCGAAGGTTGGTTTGCTGGTAAACTTTGGCGGTAAAAGCGTGGTGGTTAAGCGACTAATAAATTCATGATTACAATAGTTAAATTGATTACACAGATTAAAAGTGATTAAGATGATTTCGTTTTTAGGTTAATTCGAAGTGTATAGCTTTTATTAGAATAGAATCAATCAGTGTAATCCTTTAAAAATCCTTTAAAAATCACTCAGGTGAAGACGAAGACATTAAAAAAAAATAAGGTAAACGTAATAACGCTTGGTTGTTCCAAGAATATTTACGACTCGGAAGTGTTGATGGGGCAGTTAAAAGCCAATAATTTTGATGTGGAGCACGAGTCTACCAGCAATGATTCGGAGATTGTGATTATTAATACCTGCGGATTTATTGACAATGCCAAGCAGGAAAGCATCGACATGATTATTCGTTATGCCGAGGCAAAAGAAAACGGCTTGGTGGATAAAGTTTACGTTACCGGTTGTCTTTCTGAACGTTACAAAGGCGATTTGGAAAAAGAAATTCCTGAGGTTGACGCCTGGTTTGGCACGCGTGATTTGCCTAGAATGCTTAAAACCCTTAAGGCCGATTATAAACACGAATTGGTAGGGGAACGTTTGCTTACTACACCAAATCACTACGCCTATTTTAAAATTGCCGAAGGTTGCGACCGTCCTTGTTCGTTTTGTGCTATACCGTTAATGCGTGGTAAAAACATTTCAACGCCAATGGAAACCTTGGTTACACAGGCCAAAGGCTTGGTTAAAAACGGAACCAAAGAACTTATTTTAATTGCTCAGGATTTAACTTACTACGGTATCGATTTGTACAAAGAGCGCAAATTGGGCGATTTGTTAAAAAACCTTTCCGATATTGATGGTCTAGACTGGATTCGTTTGCATTACGCCTACCCATCTGGTTTCCCAATGGATGTGCTCGGTGTAATGCGCGAACGCGACAACATTTGCAATTACCTGGATATGCCTTTGCAACACGCTTCCGACAACATGTTGAAGTCGATGCGTAGAGGAATTACCAAAGCAAAAACATACGAGCTGGTAAATGAAATTCGCGAAAAAGTACCTGGAATTACCCTTCGTACAACGCTAATTACGGGTTACCCAGGCGAAACCGAACAAGATTTTAACGAGCTAAAAGGCTGGGTGCAGGATTTACGTTTCGACCGTTTGGGTTGTTTTACCTACAGTCACGAAGAAAACACGCATGCCTACAATCTTACCGATGATGTGCCGCAAGAGGTGAAAGAAGCCAGAGCGGAGGAAATCATGGAAATTCAGGCTGGAATATCGTTCGAATTGAATCAACAAAAGGTTGGAAACACCTACAAAGTGTTGTTTGATAGGGTAGAGGGCGACCATTTTATTGGCCGCACCGAACATGATAGTCCAGAGGTAGATAACGAGGTGTTGGTAGAAAAGAAAGACAATTTTGTGCGTATTGGCGACTTTGCTGAGGTGACCATTCACGAAGCCAGCGATTTTGATTTGTACGGAACAGTTGTTAGTTGATTACACGGATTAGAATGATTATTGGATTTGGTAATATGATTACACTGATTTTTAAAGGATTAGTGGATTTGTGAATAGGTGGGAGATAGCTTTCATCGACATTGAATTGACCTAGACTTTTTAAGATTTCGCTTAACCAAACTATGAGCTATATTTGAGCATCATTTTATTTTATGCCTGTAAAAAATCTGGTTTCAGAATTTATTTCGTACCGCGACACGCTTTGTTTTACGCCCATTGCTGTCGATTTGCAGGAACAAAATCCCCAACTAGCACCATTTGTTTCTCGGTTTTTCAGTCTTGAAAATTTTGCTGAACAAATTGCCGAAAAAAGAAAATCAAGGGTAAACAGGCTCTTGTTGCACAAAGCGTTGCGCGAGCAATACCAAGGGATTAAAGCGAGTTCACTTACCACCGCCAATATCGATTCGTTACGCGCTGATGAGACTTTTACGATAACAACCGGTCACCAGTTGTGTTTGTTTACCGGCCCGGTTTACTTCATTTATAAGATTGTTCATGCCATTAATTTGGCGGCAAAACTCAAGGAAATTTATCCAAATCAGCACTTTGTTCCCGTGTTTTGGATGGCTTCCGAAGATCATGATTTTGCCGAGGTTTCATCAGCAAAAATAAATGGTGAGCGGGTGGAATGGGCTTTGAACTCGAAACAAGCTCCGGTTGGGCGGCTTCAATTAAATGATTTCAATGCAGTTATCAATCAGTTTTGCCTGGCTTTTAATGATGGGCCGAGAGCAAAGGAGTTAACCAGATTAATTGAAAATTGTTACAAGGACAATTTCACTTTGGCCGCAGCTACGCGTTTGTTGGTAAACGAACTGTTTGGCAATTACGGACTAGTGATTCTTGATGGTGACCATGCCGAGTTGAAGCGAGAATTTGCCAAAGTAGTGGCCGAGGATCTTCAAAACCAAGTTTCTTTTAAAGCGATTTCAGAAGTAACCGAGCAATTAACTAAAAGCTACAAGCCACAGATTCATCCAAGGTCATGTAATTTTTTCTTATTTAATGACGGTGCCAGAAGGCGCATTGATAAAACCGAAACGGGTTTCGAATTGGCCGAAACCGGAATACAATTTTCGGAAACCGAGTTGTTGGCAGAATTGGCCACCAATCCAGAGAATTTTAGCCCAAACGTTGCTTTACGCCCACTGTATCAGGAATTTACCCTACCTAACTTAACGTATATTGGCGGTGGTGGCGAACTGGCTTACTGGTTGCAATTAAAAGGAATGTTCGAAAGTTTTAAAGTTCCTTTTCCCATGCTGGCATTGCGAAATTCGGTGATGTTGGTTGGCGAGGACGAAAGAAATTTGCTCACCAAACTGCAATTGCAAACCATCGACGTTTTTCAACCGGAACAGCAATTGGCAAAAAAACTGGTTCAACACTACGAAGAACCTGCGTTTGCATCGTTAGCACTAGAATTAAATGCAATTAAGGCTTTGTATGCCAAGCTGAATGATCAGGTTGGCGGAAAAGACTCAGGTTTGGAAACGCACATTTTGGCACAATTGGCGAAGCAAGAAAAATTCTTTAAAAACCTGGAATCCAAATTGGTGCGGGTTTCCAAAGTGAAACATGCGGCTACTTTAAATAAGCTTCATAAACTTAAGCAAGCATTGTTTCCAGGGGGAGGCCTTCAGGAACGCAGCGACAATGTGTTTACCTTCTTGTTTCGAAACCCCGATTTAATTGAGCTACTTATTACCGAGTTGAATCCTGAAAATGAGTCATTTACGGTGATTAATTTGTGAGAGATATACATTACTACGAGGTGGGATAACGATTGAAGAATTGTGGCTTTACCATTTTTATTAATGCTCCCACAAGCACTAAAATCGTCGGTGTAACTGGCCGCCATTGTTGTCAGCTTTTCAACTTTCAAGTTTTTAACGTTACAAGGGTTAAAATCTTTCTCTTTTGCATAGGGCTACATTGCTAGGCATTACTAAATTTGCCCATGCAAGAAACCATATTAATTCTCGATTTCGGTTCACAATATACACAGCTGATTGCCAGACGAGTACGTGAGCTTAATGTGTACTGCGAGATTCACCCGTTCAACAAAATTCCTACAATTGCCAATTTAAAAGGCGTAATTCTTTCCGGAAGTCCGTTTTCGGTGTACGATGCCAATGCTCCGCACCCCGATTTAAGCAATTTTCTGAACAAACTTCCCTTGCTTGGAGTTTGTTACGGAGCACAGTTTTTGGCACATACCCGTGGTGGAAAGGTTGTTCGCTCGGAAATTCGCGAATATGGTCGCGCCAATATTTCTGATTTACCCATTGTTTCTCCGCTTACGAAAGATATTCCAAACGGATCGCAGGTATGGATGAGTCACGGTGATACCATTGCCGAACCACCAACAGGAGCCGAGCTTATAGCCAGTACGCACGATGTAAGGGTGGCTGGTTACCAAAAATTGGACGAGAATTACTTCGCCATACAGTTTCACCCAGAAGTGTTTCACAGTACCGATGGTTTGACTTTGCTTAAAAACTTTGTGGTTGATATTTGTGGCTGCCAGCAAACGTTTTCTCCGGCAAGTTTTGTACAGGCTACCATAAAAGAGCTGAAAGAAAAAATTGGAAACGATAAGGTTATTCTTGGTCTTTCTGGTGGTGTAGATAGTTCAGTGGCAGCGGTATTACTCGATAAAGCCATTGATAAAAACCTGACTTGTATTTTTGTAGATAACGGACTGCTTCGTAAACACGAATACGAGGATGTGCTGGCCAGCTACAAAAACATGGGTTTAAATGTAATAGGTGTTAATGCCAAAGATTTGTTTTACAAGGCATTAGCTGGAATTACTGACCCCGAGGAAAAACGTAAAGCCATTGGAAAAGTATTTATTGATGTCTTTGATACCGAGTCGCATAAAATAGAAGGTGCAGCTTGGTTGGGTCAGGGTACCATTTACCCCGATGTAATTGAATCACTTTCGGTGAATGGACCGTCGGCAACTATAAAATCGCATCATAACGTGGGTGGATTGCCCGATTTCATGAAACTTAAAGTAGTTGAGCCACTTCGTTTGTTGTTTAAAGACGAGGTGCGCAGGGTTGGTAAAGAATTGGGTATCGATTCACATATTTTAAATCGCCATCCGTTTCCTGGTCCCGGATTGGGAATTCGTATTTTGGGCGATATTACTCCAGAAAAAGTTGCTTTGCTACAAGAAGCCGATGCCATATTTATTAACGGATTAAAGGCGCATGGCCTGTACGATAAGGTATGGCAGGCTGGGGTTATTCTTCTACCTGTTCAATCCGTAGGAGTAATGGGCGATGAGCGCACTTACGAAAAGGCAGTGGCTATTCGTGCTGTTTCATCAACCGATGGAATGACGGCCGATTGGTGTCATTTACCCTATGAGTTTTTAGCGAAAATTTCTAACGAAATTATCAATCGTGTGAAAGGAATAAATCGTGTTGTTTACGATATTTCATCGAAACCACCGGCAACTATCGAATGGGAATAAGCCCAATTTGATAGTGGTGTAATGATTGTAAGTAAAGCTTTAGATAATTAAGATTTCATGAAATTAATGCGTATTCTGTTGTTGTTGACCCTCTCTGTATTAACCGGTTTTTCGGCTTTTTCACAGCAGGAAAAACCAGTGGTTATTGATGGAAAAAAATTCATCATGCATACGGTAGAGAAGGGGCATACGCTTTACGCTATCTCCAAAAAATATTCGGTTAGCATTGAGGATATTGTTTCGGAAAATCCTGGAGCTGCGGAGGGAGTTAAACTTGGCGATCGACTGAAAATACCGGTAGATCGAATGGATAAATCGGCGACCAAAACCCCTGCTCCAGTTATTGACAACAATGTAATACTTCACACGGTTTCTAAAAAGGAAACACTGTACTCTATTGCGAAAAGATATAATGTAGAGCCAAGTGATATTGCTGAGGTAAATCCGGATGCCGTGTCGAATCTTCGTGAGGGTGGTACACTTAAAATCCCGGTGAACAAGGTAAAATTTATGCCTTCATCCACCTTAATTCCTGCCGAAGATGGTAATTCCATTGCCCATCAGGTGGCTAAACAGGAAACCTTATACTCACTGTCGAAACTATACAATGTTTCTATTGAGGAAATAAAAAATGCCAATGGAGGAATAAATCAAGGCTTACGTGAAGGCATGATATTGCGTATTCCTCGCCCGGTTGAAATGAAATCATTACCTGTGGTTACTCGTTATGTTGATGGCAGCGTGGTAAATCCTTTTCAAACGCAAACCGTTCCATCGGCTACCGTTGGTACTTCGGGAAAAATGTTTGATGATTACAAAGTTGCCATTTTGCTTCCGTTTGAATTGCCCCGGATGGATAGTTTATCAAAACTTGGTCATGAGTTAGTAGGTTTAGAGTTTTACCAAGGTGCTATGCTTGCTATAGACAGTCTTCGGCAATTGGGTATAAACATGGATGTTCACATTTTCGACACGAACAAGGATGCCACTTTGGTTAAGCAATTGCTACAAAAACCAGAATTGTCGGCTATCGATTTGTTTATAGGGCCGCTCTATAAAAGTGAATTAATGGCGTTGAGTGAAGTGGCTTCCTCGCGCAATGCACATATTGTTTGCCCGGTTCCGCAGGCGGGTGGAATTTTAGTAAATAGACCATATATGAGCAAAGCGCATTGTGATGATGCGACTCAACTTACAGCATTGGCAAGGTTTATTGTAAAAAGTCATTCGCGCGATAACGTGGTAATGATTAATCCAATGAAGCCAACAAAGGAGAAATTGGGTTCATTATTTGCCTCAGCCTATGGTGTGGCGCATGCCATTGGCGGCAATCCACTGAAAGAAGTAACTGGCGATGTGGTTACTTTGACGATGATTGAATCGAAATTAGTTCAGGGTAAAAACAATGTGGTTTATGTAGCTTCCAATGAATTGACCTATGTTATTTCTATTATTAATAAACTGAAAGAGCTACAGGCGAATTATGAAATTACCTTAATTGGAAATGAGGACTGGATTCGTTTTGATCAGATAGATAATGCGGTAAAGAACCGATTAAACCTACACCTAACCCTTCCTAGTTTTGTTAATTATTCGAGTCCGGTGGTTATTAATTTCATAGCCAAATACCGCGAGAAATACGGAACTGAGCCGAACAAATATGGTTATTTGGGTTATGATGTAACCATGTATTATCTATATGGCATGGCCAAGCAAGGTCGTGAGTTCTTTAAAACACTTAATCAATCAGGAATTGATTTAACGGCGCATAAATTCAATTTAGAACGACCGTCCGAATCAGTTGGATTTAACAATTTTGGCGCGTTTGTGGTTCGTTACAACGAGTTTAAATTAGAAATTGTTGAATGATGAGAGAAGCGGTAGTTACTGCCTTTAAAGACATTCAAAACAATATTTGCCAAGGTCTTGAGAACGAAGACGGCTTGACTAAATTTCAATCAGATTTGTGGAGCCGTCCTGGCGGTGGTGGTGGCGATACCCGTGTGTTACAAAATGGCGCGGTTTTCGAAAAAGGTGGCGTAAACTTTTCGGAAGTTTTTGGTGAATTGCCAGAAACCATGGCCAATGAATTTCAGGTAAAAAGTCGTGAGTTTTTTGCAACCGGTGTATCTATTGTTATCCATCCTAAAAGCCCGTTGGTACCTATAGTTCACATGAATATTAGGTATTTTGAAATGCCACAAGACGGTGTAGCCTGGTTTGGCGGGGGCATTGATTTGACCCCAATTTATGTTGAGGAAGATCAGGGTAAGCAGTTTCATCAAACCCTTAAATCCGTTTGCGATAATTATAGCGAAAACTATTATCCCAAGTTTAAAGATTGGGCCGATACCTATTTCTACATCAAACACCGCAAAGAAACCCGTGGAATTGGCGGTATTTTCTTTGATAAATTGGTGGCCAACCAAGAGTTTACGCTTGCACAACGATTTGACTTTGTGAAAGCAGTTGGCAACATTTTTTTAACCGCTTACCTTCCAATTGTTAGCCAAAACAAGGGACTTTCGCATACCGATGCGCAAAAACAATGGCAAATGATTCGCCGTGGGCGATACGTAGAGTTTAATTTGGTTTACGATAGAGGCACCCATTTTGGTTTGCAAACCGAAGGTCGAATTGAAAGCATATTAATGAGTTTACCTTGCCTTGCTGGCTGGGAGTATAATCACGTTCCGGCAACGGGCAGTGCCGAGGAGAAATCCCTTCATTTTTTTCAGACAAAAACCGATTGGGTACGCATCGATTGATGTTGGGTTGCCTAATTTTCTGTAGAAATTCCTGTCAATTGGTTTCCCATTTTGGCTGCATTTTCACACCTATTTATATAGTGAAACAGAATATTCGGCTTAATTTGGTGCACCATTTTTGACTACCTCATCAATCGAAAATTATCTTGATTAAAAATTGCTTGAACACACCTTTAATTCACACATAAAACAACCATGTTAAAATCTAAGTTTTGCGTGAAAACGCTTATTGGAATTCTATTACCTTGTTTTTTTCTTTTTTTTATTCATGAACTAAATGCCGCGACCATTTCAGCAGCAGCTGGCGGAAATTGGAATAATGCAGCAACTTGGACTGGCGGGGTCATTCCAGGGGCATCGGATGATGTAATTATTCAAGGAAATTATACGGTTACTGTTACTGCCAATGCAAGCTGTAATTCCATTTTGGTGGTTGGAAGGGATGTACAAAGCGGAACCGGGACTTCTTTACTACAGATTAATGCCGGTAACACATTAGTTATTGTTGGTGATTTAAATATTAAAGCAGGTATAGGAGGAGACACTCCTCCATATTTTTCAGGAAAGGTAATTAATAATGGTACGTTGACCGTAGGTGCTAATCTGGTTCTTGATGCTTCCGCTTTTGAGCAATACGGTTTTGCTTATTTTGATCAGGGTGTCGGGGTTACCAATATTGCCGGTAATTTATCGGCCGTAGGTTATAGCACTAGCCAGTCGGCCAACATAACGTTCACAGGGGGTGGAACTATTAATTTAACAGGTCAGGCATCAACCTTAACCATTAATGCAAATGCTTTTTTGGACTATGCCGGATTTGCTGGGATTATTAATGTTACAGGAGCCTCTAGTTCGGTAAATGTACCTAGTGGAAGTTTTACAATGGGAAGTGGCAACTCAGCCTTAAATATTTCGGGAAGTCTTACTACGGGTGGAACCTTTACCACCGGAAAGGGTACTGTAAATTATCAAGGTGCCGGAGCTCAAACCATAATAGCTTTAGCTTATTTTAACCTTACCTCTTCAAACACTGGCGCCAGAACCATTAGTGGTGCGGTTGGCATTGCAGGTGCTTTTACCAAGGGTACCAACGCCTATACCGTTACTGGGAGCACAATAGATTTTAATGGAACCGGTGTTCAGTTTGTTCCGGTTTTCGACTACAACAATTTAACCATAAGTGGTGCACATACAGGCAACAAGGTAACTTTAGACAACTCGGATACGATAAACATTGCTGGGGCGCTTTCTAATACCAGCACCTATACGGGAACTGGGGCATTGGTAAATACCGGTAGTGTTATTAATTATATGGGTGCGGCAGCGCAGACCGTAAGTGTATTTCCTTACAACGATCTAGTAATAATCAAACCGCAAGGTGTTATAGCAAGTACTGCAAACAACAATGTTGCCGTAGGCGGAAACTGCACAGTGATTTCCGGCGTTTTGTCAATTGGGACTGGGGCTACAACCCCAACTCAGACCGCTGAATTTAAATTTTCAGGTAATGCAGCATCGAGTATTCTGGAAGTAAAAGACGGAGCAAAGTTTAGATTAATGGGTACTTCATTATTTCCGGCCAGTTTCCCAAAAACACTCTGGAAAACCATTCTCCTTAATCCGAATAGTACAGTTGAGTATGCCGCCACAGGGGCACAAACGATAGTTGATCATCAGTATGGTAATTTGCTAAGTTCCGGAACGGCAGGCACAAGAACATTGTCGCCAACCGGAAACATTAAAGTAGCAGGTACCTTTACACCCAATGCTTCGAATACCGTTTCATATACTATTACCGGAAGTACTGTTGAGTATAACGGTGCCTCGGTACAAACGATTACACCATTTAATTACAATAATTTAACCGTAACTAACAACCCAGCTAACATCACATTAAGCGCTACTGGGACGGTTGGAATTGCGGGAGCATTTACCCCCAACGCAGTTTCGTTTGGCACCATTGCTGGATCTACTGTAGATTATAACGCAACCACCGCACAGGGTGTAAGTGCGTTCAATTACTTTAATTTAACCCTGAGCGGGAATAAAACTTCCAATTCTATCACCCTTTCTCCAACCGGATTAATTCAAGTAGCAGGTGCTTTGGCCAACAGTATCAATTTTACTACAGGTACTATCGTAAATACGAATTCGACTATTAGCTATAATGGCACTGCAGCGCAATCAGTTATTGATTTTCCGTATAATAATTTAATGATTGATAAGGCATCCGGCATTGCCAGTTTAACGGTTGATTTAACCGCTACTAATTTGACTGGAAACTTGTCAATTCTGAAGGGAACCTTGGCTACCGCAAGTTTTGTCATAACAGGTTCTTCAACTAAGTCGTTAACCATCGCTAATCCCGGTATTTTAGATGTATCCGGAACCACGGCAACCTTTCCAACCGGATTTACAACTGTCGGTTTGTCGCCTTTAAGTTTGGTGAATTATTCGTCTACTGGAGCGCAAACTATTGCCGCTCAGAATTACGGGAATTTAACCAGTAGCAGCACCGGTGCCAGAACATTGGCAGCGACTGGTGTGGTTGGTGTGGCCACGAATTTTGTGTCAGGAACAAATACATACACCAACACTGGAAGTACCGTTGAGTTTAATGGTACAGGTGCTCAAAGTTTAACCGGTTCTCTGGGAAATGCAACCAATACATTCAACAACCTTACTATAAATAACTCAGGTACAGCGACTGCAGATGGTTTGACCTTAGCTAGTACGATTAATGTGGCCGGTGTATTGAACATGAAAGAGGGTCAGTTAATTCTTAATGGAAAAACATTGGTGATTACTACTCAAGCGGGAACTGCTGTGGTAAGAACAAATGGGGTCATTGTTAGCGAAAGCAGTGATAATACGGGTAAGGTGCGGTGGATTATTGGAACCACTACCGGTGATCACACCATCCCATTTGGTAAATCGATTGGGCAGTACATTCCATTTAAGTTTAACCTAACTAGCGGTGATGCTGGTGATTTGATTGTTTCTACCTACGCAACAGCAACCAACAACCAACCCTTACCAACCACGCCAGTGGCAGTAAATTCTATTGACCAGCAAGGTGCAACTGATGCGGGGAATGCAGTTGTTGACCGCTTTTGGCAAGTGGATGCTACAGGAGCTGCGGCTAAAACAGCAACTTTAACGTTCGAATATCTAACGACAGAAAAACCTGGAAATTTAACTACACCGCGCGTACAGCGTTGGAGTGGTAGTGCTTGGGAAATGGCGACCACTGGTCAAACTTCCACAACCAACAGTGTAACAGCACCCGGTCTTACGGCATTCGGCTCCTTTGCTGTTTATGACAATTCACCTCCAATTGCAGCATTTACTTCAGATGTTGTAACCAATTGCGTTGGAGGGAGTATACAATTCTTTGACAATTCGCTACCTGGCGCCACTTCTTGGAATTGGACTTTTCCAGGTGGTACCCCGGCAACGTCTACTTTGCAAAATCCAATAGTGACCTATAGCACGAGCGGACTTTATGACGTTACCCTAGTGGCCATAAACCATTATGGTTCAAATACCAGCACCAAAACAAATTATATCAATATAGGTGCCCCAGCCGCTCCAAGCGCGTCTAATAGTGGCCCAGTTTGCAAGGGAAGCGCATTAACCTTAATGGCTAGTAGCTTAGCGGGAGCTACTTTCGCTTGGACCGGTCCAAATGGTTTTACTTCAACTTCACAAAATCCAACTATTCCTTCCGTTACCTTAGCTTCTGCCGGAACATACAGCGTTACCACAAAGCTAAACGGTTGCACCAGCGTTGCGGGCACAACTACAGTCGTGGTGAATCCAAATGTAACCCCAACTGTTGCCATAGCCAGTAATTCAGGCTCAAACAGTATTTGCGCTGGTGAGTCGATGACTTTTACTGCTACTCCAACTAATGGAGGGGCTACCCCAATTTATCAGTGGCGAGTTAATGGAAATAATGTGGGTACCAACAGCCCAACCTACACCACAAACATTTTAAACAACGGAAATACAGTTTCTTGCCGGATGACATCGAGTGCCGATTGTGCTGCACCTTTGGTAGTTAACAGTGCAACTATAACGGTAACAGTTGGTCAAAGCGTAACCCCGACTGTTGACATTAGCATTTCTTCTGGCTCAAATACAACATGTGAAGGCGCGCCTGTAACATTTACTGCAACCGCAACCAACGGTGGATCTACCCCAACCTACCAATGGCGGGTTAACGGAAGTAATGTGGGTACCAATAGTCCTGAATTTAGTTCTTCAACGTTAGCAGATGGTAGCATTGTAAATTGTGAACTAGTTTCTAATGAGAATTGTGTTAGCCCAACTACTGCCACTAGCACAGATATTGTTATGTCGGTGGCTGCGAGCGTAACCCCAGCTGTCTCCATTGCCGTTTCTTCTGGAACAGATCCTATTTGTGTTGGCGAATCAGTAGTATTTACCGCTACCCCAACCAATGGAGGAACCGCCCCAACTTATCAATGGAGTGTAAATGGTTCAAGTGTGGCTAATGGCGATATTTTTAGTACAACTACGTTAACCGATGGCAGTATAGTTAACTGTAAACTGTTGTCAAATGCGCAATGTGCCACGCCAGCTGAAGTAAGTAGCACCGACATCATAATGACCGTTCGCGCAATAGAGGCTCCAACTGTTTCAATAGCTGTAACCGAGGGAACCAATCCTACTTGTAGTGGAGAATCTGTTACGTTAACAGCAACACCTACTTATGGGGGAACAGCGCCAATCTATGAATGGTCTGTAAACAACGTTATTTCGGGCATCACAGGAGAAACATTTACTTCATCAACTTTTGTCGATATGGATCTGGTAAAGTGTGTACTGACTTCGAATGACAATTGTGTAAGCACCACAACAGCTACAAGTCCTGAAACAAATATTTCGGTAATACCACTTCCTGCAAAGCCAACTATTTCTCAAATCGGATTGGAGCTAACTTCAAGTGAGCCAACCGGTAATCAATGGTATTTGAATGGCGGAATAATTCCGTTAGCGACCAATTCGGTTTACACCGTAACTGAAAACGGTATTTACACGGTGGTGGTTTCGTTAAATGGTTGTCAGTCGCCTCAATCGGATGCAGTGCAAATTGACAATGTTGGGCTTGGTGAAATTGACGGTGCTGGTATTATCGCCATTGGACCAAATCCAAGCAATGGATTGATTTCCATAAAGCAATTAACGCCTTATCCAGCTGATTTCATGGTTTCGATATACAATGCTGTAGGTGATTTGATTTACCACGCCAAACTAACTAATTCCGAGCTGGACATTAGCAAGGAAGCGGGTGGGCTTTATACCCTTAAAATTGATGGTGCAGCATTTTCGTATACAACGAAATTGATTAAACAGTAAGTAGTTAAATCATTGAGTTACAGAAAGAGGCTGTCCCAAAAAGGGCAGCCCCTTTTTTTTGTCAAAATGTCCCGTCCTGAAATAGCGTTACACAAAATGTAACATCATGTCAGAACATGAGT
>CAYMJL010000031.1:0-29830 GCA_964390915.1 uncultured Flavobacteriales bacterium | reverse complement strand
ACCGGTAAAGAGGTACAACCACCAGAAGAAACTCTAAGTGAGTAATAGCCGGAATCTGAGTATGCCACAGCCGCCTTAGAGATGGAGTCGAAAACGAAAGCACCGGAAGGTGTTTCCCACTCATAAGTAACGCCTGAAATATAGCTGTTGGCTGCCAACAGAATTGGTGAATTTGCGCAAACTGGTCCATAACTAATTATTCCAGGAAGCACCGGGGTATGTTTAATGGAAATGTGTATGAAAGCGGTATCACTATAACAACCATTTGCCAATGTTCTTAGATAATAGTTGCCACTATCGCTTTCAACCAAACCTATTCGCTGAGCAGTATCTTGGGTATTATAAAAATTGGTTGGGCCTTGCCAAATGTAAGAGAGCTGACCTTGAAGTGTTGTGTTCAAAATTAAGGTGTCGCCTTCACAAAGTATGGTGTCGTTAGCCTGTATAGTTGGTTGAGAAGGGACGGAGTTTATAATTACGTTAATCGATGCAGGTCGGCTGTTGCATTTCCCATCAAACACTGTTAAGTTGTAAGTGCCACTTAAACCTGTGGTTACACCATTTATGGTATATATTTTTGTATTTCCGTTACCAGCAGGACCAGTCCAGTTGTAAGTAGGATTTGAAAGATTAGAATTACCAGTAAGCACCAAATTTCCCCCTTCACAAAGGCTAAGGGAACCTCCATTATTTGGTGAAATGGTTGGGGTTGCAGGAAGGTTAAGTACAGATATTATTTTTTTGGACACGGCACTAACACAACCCGATGATGGGTCGGTAAAACTGACCTCATATTGACCAGCGTTTGTGCTATTTACATTTGAAATAACTGCTACTGCATTGCCAGATGAAAAATTACCTGGACCGACCCAGGCATGATTTAAACCTTGCCCATTGCTGGTGCTTAAAATTAACTGACTTCCTTCGCAAACACTGGTGGCTGTTGCAATAACAGGAGTTGGTGGAGCCGACATTACAACTAAGCTAAAGGTAGTCGGAGACGAGGCGCATCCCTGATTCGAAGCTACAACTGTATAGGTACCTTGAATACTAGAGGTAGCAGTTGCAAAATAAAGGCTGTCTAATGAGGAAGTGAAAGTACCTTTTGTCCAGATGTAATCATAAACGCCATCATAGTTACTTGGGTAAAGCACAAATTTCCCACCAGAACAGGCAAATTGTGTTGAATTAACAGCTGGGGGACTTGGTTTATCAATAACCTCAACGTACGTGCTGTAGGTGGTTGGCGAACCACTACTTGGGGTAACTGTAACGGTATAATCGCCTTCATTTATTTCAGATGCACCACTTATAGTCGGGTTTTTTGAAATACTGGTAAATCCGTTTGGACCAGTCCAGCTATAGGATGCCCCATTTATCGATAAGGAAAGATTGATGGTGTTGCCCTCGCAGACCGGGCTATTGCTAGTTGCCTGTGCGGTAGCTTTAAAAGCGTAGGTAAGGCTAAAAACAAAAACTAATAATGTGTATAAAAACCTCAGATTTAACCTCATCTGCAGAAAAACATTTGTGCAAAATAAACAAAAAATAATGAAAGTCTTGAGTTTGGTCATGAGGGTAAGTGTAGGTTATTGCTAACTTGGCGCTTTACAAATATATTGAATTATGAAATTGAAATTGATGTTTACCTCTATTTTGATGGTTGGTATTGTGGCTAATACGGTCAATGGTCAAATCAAAACCCCATCTCCATCACCAGTTCAAACCGTTAAGCAAGAAATCGGTCTTGCCGAATTTGAATTGAGCTACTCCAGACCTAGTGCCAAAGGGCGGGTTATATTTGGCGATTTGGTTCCATACGGTAAAATGTGGAGAACCGGTGCCAATGCCAGCACCAAGCTAAAATTTAACGATGCCTTAACTTTTAATGGGATTAAGGTGGAGAAGGGTGAATACGCACTTTACACTATTCCCGGAGCGACCGAATGGACGGTTATTTTGTACAAGGATGTTACCTGCTGGGGTGTTTGCGATGAATATTCAACAGACAAGGAAGCTGCTAAATATGTGGTTAAACCATTGGTTTTAAGTAAGCCGGTTGAAACATTTACCATGAGTATAGATAATGTTAGCAACAACGGAGCAACCTTAACCTTAGCATGGGAGAAAACAGCGATAGAAATTAAGATTGAAAATGATGTGGATACGAAAGTAATGGCGGCTATTGATGCATTTGCTAATCCGAAACCCGACTACAGACCTTATTACAACGCGGCCAGTTATTATTTGGAAGCTCAAAAGGATTTAAAGAAAGCACTTGAATTTGTTAACTCTGCTCTTGCCATTAAACCGGCCTTTTGGATTTTACACACCAAAGCCAAAATTCAAATGGGCTTAAAGGATTACAAAGGAGCTATTGAAACCGCCGAGCTATCTAAAAAGGCAGCCATTGAAGAGAAGAATGATGACTACATAGATTTGAATGATAAATTGATTGCAAAGGCAAAAGCCGCAATAAAATAATTCATTTTCTACCAATGGAAAGGCCGGTTTTTTTTTTAAGCTGGCCTTTTTTTATTTCTTAGTTGGAAGGTTAGTTTAAGAACAGGTCGCCCTGAGTTGATAGGTTTCGTTTGCGCTCTAGTTTCAGGTCTTTCAGTAAGGCCGATTTCATGTTCAAGCGAATGCTATAGCTTTTGCGGAAGCCAAAGGGAATATACGTTGCGGTAAGTTCCCAGCAATTCAAATCCCAGTATATGCTCAAAGTAGTTGGGGTAAGTTCCTTCAATTTAAAATCATAACCGCTGTTGTAGCCCACCCGCAATCGCCTCAATAGCTGAATATCTCCACTTCCCGTAAGACTTTGAGTCATAATCAAGGTGTCATGTCGGTTGCTGTTAATTTCGCGAATCAGATTGAGGTTGTAATTGGCATTGAGGGTAACCGGAATACCGGCTGGTAAAATTCTACTTAACTTAAATTTCTCGCCCGGTTTTCTTTTTTCAATCTTTTGGTCCTTTATCTGGCCAACGGATAAACCAAACGTAAGCGATGAATTCAGCATGCGCAATAGTTTACCCCTAGCTTTTAGTAATGACTGGTTGTAAAATATATTGTTTGCGGTATCACTGTAATTATATGGTGAATAGGTTCCGTTGTACTGAACAGTTAACTTTTGGAAAAGCACCGTTCCGGCGTTCATTGTAATTGGGCTCCACTTCACACTGTCTTTTAACACATCATATGATGCCGACAAGGCGTAACGATCAATTAGTTTAATTTTTTTAAACTGCTGGGCGGTGTCTTTTGGCGTACGCACCTTCATTTCGAGGTTGTTGTTCAAACCAAAGTTTAACCCGGCGGACTTTCTCCCACCAAAAGTTCCAAAAACACTGCCTTCATAGGGGTCATATAAGGTGTAACCGCTAGGTTGATTATTAGCCACTGATTTTTTGTAATCAAATTCGGGTTGGTAAAAGAAACCTACCGTTGGGCTCATCATGTGTCGCACGGCAGCAATTTTCCCACGACTTGCGGTAAACATACCAAATAATTGTGTGCTAAAATTTAAGTTGAAGCTGTACTGGTGAATACGGAAAAAACTATGCTCTTCTTGTGTGCCAAAAACACCAGTTTCCTCATTGTAATACCTATGCTGGCGATCAAAGTACCATTTTTCACCGTAACTGATCGCAGGGTTAATGCTTAAGTGCAAAGCTTTGAACGATGTAGATAAAGTTGCTTTATGCTCTATTCCATTTTTAAAATCCTTAACCAGATTTCCAGCGTTATCAAATCGCAATTGAGGTTCCTTGGTGTTTAACCGGTTGTTAAAGTTGCTGGTGTAATTAAATCCTATTTTCTCGAACCACTGTTCTGTTGGGTTTGCTTTGCTCTTTAAGAAAGACAAAGGAAGAAAAACCCGAGATAAGTTAAACGAGGCACTAGGTAAACTCAGACTGAAATCTCGCGTTTGCGTGTTTTGACTGTGTGTTACGTTTATTCCCAAATTGTAGGGTTTCCCGTCCCAGCTTTTCCCATAAACAATACCTGAGTTGAATGTATTGGTTACATAATCGGTCAAGCTGGTATTAATGTTATTTCTAAATGTTTGTCCGCTTCCTATGTTTACGTTGGCCGAAAAAGTGGTGTTTGGTCTGGCTTTGGCATCCTGAGCGTGATTCCAGCGCAAAAAGTAATTCCGATTTTCAGAATAGTCTTGCAGCTCCTTGTATGAATTTTTTGATACATTATAGGTAAGTCCCAACGAACCCTGATGCTTGTAATTCGATCGATACTCAGATTCTGCGCGCAAAGCATAAGCACCTTTCGAATAAATGTCACCCCTAAGTTCTAAATCGGCTTTGCTACCAAGTGGTTGATAATAACCGCCATTCTGCAAGAAGAAACCAAGTGATGCCGATTCACCGTAACTAGGTATCAGGATTCCGGCAGTTGCCTTGTCTTGGTTAGGGAAGTAACCAAAAGGAAATACTAATGGGGTGGGTATTTTCCCAACGGTGAGATAACCGGCACCGGTTACTATTTTATCATGTGGAATTACCTTAATTCTGCGCACATGAATGCGGGTTTTGGCATCCTTGTCTTCACAAGGGCAAAACTGTCCGTACTTAATCCACAGCACATCATTGCTGTCCTTTTTTACCAGTTTTCCGTAAATGTGGCCGTCGTTATTTAGCTTGGTGTAAACCCCTTTTATGGCACCTTTTTTTGTCTTGAAATTGTACCGAATGGTATCACTATCATAGGTTTGACCATTGTCGGAAAAAATAGGTTTTCCGTAAGGTAAATTGGCAGTATCGGGCAAGCTGGTGGCGTAAACCTGATTGTCTTGAAACCCATACGATATATGAGCCGCTTTAAGTTCAATTTGCTCGTAATTTACCTGAGCCGTATTGTACATTTTCACGGTCTTGCTTTCCAAATCGAAAGAGATACTGTCTTTTGCCACGTATTTCACATCCGATTTAATCGCATTTTCGGAAAGCCTAACTTTTTTTGTACTGTCGGTTGTTAGCGAGTCTGGTTTTGCAATAGAATCGGTAGTTAAACTAATGGCTGTTTTTGAGGTATCCTTAGGTATTGAGGTCACAACGGTGTCAATTTGCTGAGCAACGGTTGTTTTCGGCAACATTGTTGCCAAGGCTGTTGCAATTATTAACAGCGTAACGAAGATAAATTTATGGCTATCGGAAAAATACCTCAATGGAATCCAAGTAACTTTGACATCGGTTTGACGGGCGCCAAAACTACATAAATTGTGCCATTTAATGAAAGAAGCATTTCTAAAGACAACAATATTATCATCAGTTACGGCTTTTTTGCTGTTTTTCGGCGGGCAGCAAAACCAACTGATGGGACAACAAGGAATAAGAACGGTGGTGCTCGATGCCGGTCACGGTGGGCACGATGTGGGTAACATTGGAACCCGCAGGTACAAACGAACCGAGAAGGATATTGCACTTGACGTAACACTAAAACTTGGGCAGTACATTTCTGAGGCGTACCCCGATATAAAAGTGATATATACCCGCAAAACTGATAAATTTATTGAACTGCAGGAACGGGCGGCCATTGCTAACCGAAATAAAGCCGATTTGTTTATATCTATTCATTGTAATGCTGCGGTTGAAGCACCACAGGCTTCAGGAACCGAAACTTGGGTAATGGGTTTACATGTGAGCAAGGCCAACTTGAATGTGGCCATGCGCGAAAACTCGGTGATATTACTGGAGGACAATTATCAAAATACATATGCCGATTTTAACCCCAAAGACCCCGATAGCTATATTGCTATGTCGCTGATGCAAAGCG
This sequence comes from uncultured Flavobacteriales bacterium, assembly GCA_964390915.1. GTDB lineage: Bacteria > Bacteroidota > Bacteroidia > Flavobacteriales_D > Luteibaculaceae > DASUEB01. The sequence goes on along the minus strand of CAYMJL010000031.1, from coordinate 24,034 downwards.
CATACTTAGACCAAAGTTTGTCTTTGGCAGCGCGAGTGCAAGAAGATTTTACAAAAAAAATAGGTCGCAGAAATAGGGGGGTAAAGCAAGCTGGTTTCTTGGTGCTATACAAAACAGCCATGCCGGCAATCTTGGTTGAAATGGGATTTTTAACCAACAAAGAGGAAGAAGATTTTTTACAGTCGGACGATGGCAAGGTCTATATCGCTTCTAGTGTTTTTAGAGCTTTTAAGGACTATAAAGAAAGCATGGAAAGTCTGTTTGGTACAGAAAAAGTAACTGAGACCAAGGGAAAAACACCCGAAGTAGAAAAATCGGTGCAGGAAGTTGATAATAAAGAATCGATTAAAATAGAGCCAAAAGCAGTTGAAAAAGAGCCTGTTGATGGCCATGGTCAGCATGTTGTAACTGAAATTAACGAAACACCAGAAATTCAGTTTAAAGTACAATTCTTAACTTCACCGACCAAAATTGCTGCAGGATCAAAACAATTGAAGGGCTTGACAGAATTTGAGGCTTTGAAAATAAAGGGCGGATACAAGTACACCACCGGAAGTTTCGGGCAATACAAGGAGGCAAAAAGTAGACTGGACGAGGTAAAGAAAAAATTCCCCAGTTCGTTTGTGGTTGCTTTTAAAGGAAAAGAAGCCATTGCGGTTCAACAGGCTATAAAACTAGTAGAAGGAAAATAATTATGATGAAGATAAGCAGGGAAGTTAAAATCGGGTTTATAATGGTGGCCGGTTTAACCGTTTTCCTATTTGGGTTAAATTACCTTAAAGGAAACAGCCTGATTACGTCTCGACGTAATTATTACGCCATTTATAGCAAAGTTGACGGATTAAAGGAAACCAACCCAATTAATGTAAACGGTTTTAAGGTTGGCGCAGTTTCCAAGATTGAGTTAATGCCCGACAATTCAGGTCGCTTGCGGGTTACACTTTCTTTTACGGAAAGAAATCTGAAAATAACAGAAGGCTGTTTGGCCAAAATTGTAAGTTCCGATTTGCTGGGTTCGAAGGCTGTTGAGTTTTTGCCTAGTCAATCTGAAGTGACTATTGAAGAGGGTGATGTTATTCCATCTCAAATTCAGCAATCGCTTACCGAGGTTATCAGCGAGCAAATTGATCCGGTTAAAGCCAAGTTTATAAAACTGATGACCAGCTTGGATAGCGTGTTGGGAGGAGTTCAGAGTGTGTTAAACGACAAAACCGTAGGCGACATCAATCAAAGTTTTGGCGACATTAAAAAAACCCTGAATTCGCTAGCCAACATTAGTTCTGAGCTGGATAAATTGGTTAGCACACAAAGTATCAATATGGGTAATACAATTGAAAATTTCTCTGCGGTAAGTTCGGCATTAGCCAAAAGTAGCGGATCTATTGAGCGAATTGTAGGAAATCTGGATGGCATTACCGATACTATTGCCAAAGGCAACGTTGCCGAAACCTTGCGCAAAGCAAATTTGGCGATGCAAAATACCAACGAAATATTGGCCAAGGTTAATGCCGGTCAAGGTTCTTTGGGCATGTTGGTAAACTCCGATAGCTTGCACATGCAGATGGTTGCCACCACAAAAGCGCTCGAAAATTTGCTGGACGACATGAAATCGCATCCAAGTAGATATGTGAATTTCTCGGTGATAGGCCGTAAAGAAAAAGGCTTAATATTGTCTAAGAACGAAGAAACGAAATTGAAATTATTGCTTAACAACAGTAAACAATGATAGCCAGCATCATTTTTGTAGCCTGCTTTGCGGCTGCGGTATTTTTGTTTTCGAAAAACGTCGGTAAAATAGCCCGCAATATAAAACTGGGTAAGGATGCCGATTATAGCGATAACAAAGCACTCCGCCTAAAAACCATGATGCGTGTGGCCTTGGGTCAAAGCAAAATGGTGGTGCGACCCATTCCGGGCATATTGCACATTTTTGTTTACCTGGGTTTTGTCATCATAAATCTGGAGGTGCTCGAAATTATTATCGATGGCATTTTAGGAACGCACCGCATCTTTAGTTTTCTGGGCAGCTTTTACAACTTTTTAATTGGCTCGTTCGAGTGGTTGGCGTTATCTGTTTTGTTGGCTTGCGTTATATTTTTGTTGCGCAGAAATGTGTTAAAACTGGCTCGCTTTAGAAAACCCGAGTTAAAAGGTTTTCCGGCCACCGATGCCAACCTAATTCTTACCACCGAAATATTATTGATGGCGGCTTTCTTGTCCATGAACGCAGCCGATTTTATTTTGCAAGGCCGTGGCATAGAACATTATGTTCAGGCAGGTGCTTTTCCGGTTTCATCGTTATTAAGCCCAATTTTTGCGGGATTTAGCGACAGCGGTTTGGTAATTTACGAACGAAGTGCCTGGTGGTTCCACATTTTAGGCATACTGGCTTTTCTAAACTACCTGCCTTATTCCAAGCATTTGCACATTATTCTTGCCTTTCCAAACACCTATTTCTCAAACCTTAAACCCAAAGGACAGTTTAGCAACGATGGTAATGTAATGAAAGAGGTTAAGCTAATGCTCGACCCCACTGCCGACCCGTATGCTGCGCCACCTGCCGATGCTGCTCCGGTTACTTTTGGTGCGAAAGATATTGTCGATTTAAGTTGGAAAAATTTGATGGATGCCTACAGCTGCACAGAATGTGGTCGCTGTACTTCTGTATGTCCGGCCAATACCACCGGTAAATTGCTTTCGCCTCGTAAAATCATGATGGATACCCGCGACCGCATGGAAGAAGTGGGTAGAAACATCGATTTGCACGGTAAAGATTATACTGATGGCAAACACCTGCTGGGCGATTATATTTCGGAAGAAGAGCTTTGGGCCTGCACTACCTGCAATGGGTGCGTTGATGCCTGCCCGGTAAACATCGATCCATTGGCCATCATTATGGACTTACGCCGAAATTTGGTGATGGAAGAAAGCAAAGCACCTGCTGCTTTGATGAACATGTTTTCAAATATTGAAAACAATGCTGCACCATGGCAATTTGCCCAATCGGATAGGTTGAACTGGGCCAACGAGGAATAACAATTAGACCACTTTCAAAATATTTATACCATGAGTTTACGTGTACCAACAATGGCCGAAATGATGGCCAACGGAGAAACCCCCGAAATTTTATTTTGGGTTGGCTGTGCCGGAAGTTTTGATGACCGGGCAAAGAAAGTAACCAAGGCTTTGGTTAAAATTTTGGACAAAGCCGGTGTAAGGTATGCGGTGCTTGGCACAGAAGAAGGCTGTAGTGGCGACCCTGCAAAACGGGCCGGAAACGAGTTTCTTTTCCAAATGCAAGCCATGCAGAACATCATGGTGATGAATGCGTATGAGGTAAAACGTATTGTAACTGCGTGCCCGCACTGTTTTAATACCCTAAAAAATGAATACCCGGAACTGGGTGGAAACTATGAGGTTATTCACCACACCCAGTTAATTCAGGAATTGATAAGCACCGGAAAGCTAAAACTTGAGGGTGGAGGAGAGTTTAAAGGCAAAAAAATAACCTACCACGATAGCTGCTACTTGGGCAGAGCCAACGATGTTTATGAAGCGCCACGCTCCGTGTTGGAAAACCTGGATGCCGAATTGGTGGAGATGAAACGCTGTAAAACCAAGGGCTTGTGCTGCGGTGCTGGCGGAGCACAAATGTTTAAAGAGGCCGAAAACGGAGCAAAAGAGGTGAATGTTGAGCGTACCGAGGATGCCTTGGAAACAAAAGCCTCGATTGTAGCGGTGGCCTGCCCGTTTTGCAGTACCATGATGAACGATGGCGTTAAGCATTTTGAAAAAGAAAAAGAGGTAAAGGTTTATGACATTGCCGAGTTAATTGCTTCTGCCGCCGATTTGTAAAAGGATTGCACACTTTTATACCAGATTTTAAACTACATAGACACATAGCATTGATTTTTAATTAGTTACTACCTCGGTTGTACTTAGAACAACTATGATTTCCTTTGGATAGTTTTTAGTAAACATAGCAACGCGCTGCGTTGGCCTATGTTTCTATGTGGTTAAAAAATATTCCACTTACCTTTGCAACATGAATTTCGATTTTTTAAACGCATTTTCTGATAATACCCGATTGTGGCTTTACCAATCGCCACGGGAGTTTTCGGCTGACGAATTGAGTTGGATAGGAGCGGAGGGAAGTAAATTTGCCGAAGGCTGGCAAACGCACGGAGCCGAAATGAAAGCAACGGTTACAGTGCTTTATAATCGTTTTGTGGTTATTGCCTCCGATCAGGAAGTTACCGCCAACAGCGGATGCTCTATCGATTCTTCTGTTCGCTTTATAAAGCAGTTGGAGCTAAAAACAGGCTTAAACCTAATGGACAGAATGTTGGTTTACTACCTGAATACAAATGGTGAACCGGTGTCGTTTCATTTCCACGACCTTAACAAATTGGTAGAAAGCGGAGTTTTAACGGATGAAACACCAATTTTTAACCCGTTGGTAAACACCAAACCCGAGTTAATGAACAATTGGTTATTGCCGCTAAAGGCAAGCTGGCTCAGTAGTTTCATGAAACAAACCACTTAATAACATTACCATTAACTTCCTTTAACACTTAATTTTTTGATACAATATATGTATCTACATATATTTGTTCCGTTAAATATAACCCCACATAAAAAATGAAAAAACTAATTATTCTTGGTCTTGCGGTATTAGTAGCTGCAAGCACAGCAGTAGCCGGTGGAAAAGGCACAAAAGGAAACACCGTATTTAAAGTTGATGCAGCAAGCAGTAAACTAAAATGGGTTGGTAAAAAAGTTACCGGCGAGCATTTTGGTTACCTAAGTTTCAAAACAGGCGAGGTTGTTTACAACGGTACCGCTGTAACTGGTGGAAAAGCTGTGGTTGATATGAACACCATGACTTGCACCGATATTGAAAACAAGGAGTATGCCGATAAATTGGTTGGTCACCTTAAGAATGCCGATTTCTTTGATGTGGAAAAATTCAGTACCTCAGAATTTACTTTGGGAACCATTACTCCAATTGCAGGAGCAAAAGATGGCGAGAACAATTACAATGTAAAAGGCACTTTAACCATTAAAGGAGTAAGCAACGCTATTGAGTTTCCTGCCCGTGTAGAAATTAATGGTGCTACCTTGGTACTAAGAGCCGACATTACTTTTGACAGAACCAAATTTGGCATTAAATACGGTTCAGCTTCTGTTATTGAAGGCATTGGCGACAAAGCCATTCACGACGAAGTTTTATTTAGCCTTGCCCTAGTTGCTCGCGCTGCTAAGTAATTAAAAATAAACATATTGCAATTGGCTGATTTGAGCCAAATCATACTGAGAAGTGCCATCCAATAGGGTGGCATTTTTGTTTGCTGATAGTCAATAAATTGGTTGGAGTGTTAAACAATAGTTTAAATTAGTGTAAGCTTCGAGTGAATTTTTACTTGATGATGCTAATAAAACCCTGACTATGCTCAAATTTCTAGCTTTTCTTGTGGTTCTTTTTTGTCACAACGGTTTTGTTTGTGCCCAACTTCCCGAAAATATGCTTTGGCAAAATTTTTACGGAGACAATTATGAAAATGGTCCCGTAGAGCTATTACAATACAAAGACAGCACCTTGATTCTAGCTGGATATCATTACAGCCTTACTACGTCGGAAGGAGTGCATTCGTATCCAGAAGCTTATCAAATTGATTATAAAGGGAAATTTGTGCGTCACCTTAGCTTTAAAACATCAGGTGATGAGCGGTTCAATTGGTTGACTAATGTTTTGGTCACTCCAGATTATGGTTTTTTGGTGGCTTCGACAGAGGTATGTTATGCAGACGAGGAGGCGGAGAAGCCAGATACGCATGTAATGTTGCAGCGATTCGATTCGCAGGGTCAACTAATCTGGAAAAAGAGGTATGGAAATCGGTGCATGGGCAAACTTAATGGTTACCAAATAATTAATGCTGTTGATGACGGCTTCTATTTGATTGGGGGATTTGTGGCCGACACGACGGATGGAATTAGTCCACCTAACTATGGCGGAATGGACGGTTTCCTTGTAAGATTTGATGATTTAGGCAATGTGCTTTGGTCCAGAAACTATGGGGGCACAGGGTACGATTATTTTGAACGAGGAATAATTAATACCAAAGGGAATTTGGTGTTGGTAGGTTATAGTACTTCCTTTGATTTGGATTTAGAACCAAATTATACAAGGCGTTTAGGTTGGGTGGCAGAAATGGATACGATGGGCAATATTTTGTCAAGTTCATTTTTTGGGGGCTTTAAAAACGGAATGAGCTTCAGTCCTTTGAAAATTGATAAACAAGATAATGTTCTGATTTATGGGACGATGAATAATTATTCTGGAGAATGGTTGCCAGGTATGATGGGTGGAGGGGATGCTTTTTATACACGTTATCATCCGAATGGAGTAATTGATACACTTAAATTTTACGGAGGATCGGATTATGATAGATTTAATGATGTATTGGAGCTCAGCAATGGAGACTTAGTTTTTGCAGGAAAAACTTATTCCACCGATGGGAATTTGACTGGATTTGGCGTTGAATCATCGGACGGATGGTTAATAAACGTTGATTCCAAAGGAAAAGTTCTTGACCAAAATATTTTTGGCAAAACCTGGGCGGAAGAAATTGCTGCGGTGATTGAGTTATCAAATAAAAACTTACTCTGTTTAGCCGAAAATGGTACTGGTCGTCAAGCTTATCCCGAAATTTATTATGAAGACTGCGGCAAGAGACCTCCAGACTTCTGGGTCTTCGAATTATCTTCTATTTCTACAGGTATTCAGAAAAACAAATTAGCGGCTAAGAATTTGCTGGTTTACCCAAACCCAGCTAGCGAAGTAATTAGGTATAAACTGCCCGCATTAACAGATAAGAATTGCCGCATAACCTTGCTGGATGTATTGGGCAAAGTGATGTTTGAAGAAAATGAGCCAGTAGGACTTGAAGCAAGTATTTCGACCAGCGGATTAGCTAGTGGGCAATATGTGCTACGGGTGGTTGGCAATCAGGAAATTTATAGCCAGCGCGTGACTATTCTAAAATGAATTATTTCCCGCTGATTTCGCGGATGCTCGCAGAGACCTAGAAGCCCCAAATTCTGCGTCAATCTGCGAAATCTGTGGGAGAAAAACTGGCGAAAATTACTTGAGTTCTTAGTTATAAGAAAAATATTTCCCGCAGATTTCGCTGATGCTCGCGGAGACCTGGTAGCTCCAATTCTGCGTTAATCTGCGAAATCTGCGGGAGAAAAACTGGCGAAAATTACTTGAGTTCTTAATTATAAGAAAAATATTTCCCGCAGATTTCGCTGATGCCGCTGAGACCGTGTAGCCCCCAATTCTGCGTCAATCTGCGGAATCTGCGGGAGAAAAACTGGCGAAAATTACTTGAGTTCTTAATTATAAGAAAAATATTTCCCGCAGATTTCGCTGATGCCGCTGAGACCGTGTAGCCCCCAATTCTGCGTCAATCTGCGGAATCTGCGGGAGACGAAATGACTAAAAACAATTCAGTACTTTGCCTTAATAAAAATAGTTCCCGCAGATTTCGCTGATGCCCGCTGAGACCGTGTAGCCCCCAATTCTGCGTCAATCTGCGGGAGAAAAAAATCAAGAAAACTGCTTAATGGTTTTGCTAATAATTTGAACACATTCCAGCAATTGCTCGCGGTTAATGCACAATGGCGGAGCAAAGCGAATAATGTTGCCGTGTGTTGGTTTGGCCAATAAACCGTTTTCAGCTAGTGCCAGACAGATGTTCCAAGCGGTTTTGCTGTTTTCGTCATCGTTTACCACCAAGGCGTTCAATAGGCCTTTACCGCGAACAAGATTTAACAAGGGGGTTTCGTCAACCAGTTTTTGCATTTCGCTGCGAAACAGTTGTCCCAATTCTTCTGCATTTTCAGCCAATTTCTCATCTTTCAACACTTCCAAAGCCGCAATGGCTACTTTGCAGGCCAAGGGATTTCCACCGTAAGTAGAACCGTGTTCGCCAGGTTTAATAGTAAGCATTACTTCGTTGGCCGCCAATACTGCCGAAACGGGCAATACACCACCAGATAGGGCTTTTCCAAGAATTAAGATGTCTGGTTTAACGCCTTCGTGGTCGCAAGCCAGCATTTTTCCGGTACGTGCCAAGCCGGTTTGCACCTCGTCGGCAATCATCAAAACGTTGTATTTGTTGCACAATTCGCGAATGCCTTTTAGGTAACCTGCATCGGGAACAACCACACCCGCTTCACCCTGAATGGGTTCGAACATAAAACCGGCTACATTTTTATCTTGAAACGCGTTTTCTAACGCAGTTAAATCATTGTAAGCAACAACCGAAAAACCGGGCATATACGGGCCAAAATCCTTGTAGCTGCTTGGGTCGGTAGAAGAGGAGATGGCACTCATGGTGCGTCCCCAGAAGTTTCCTTCTACAAAAATTATTTTCGCCTGATTTTCGGCAATGCCTTTTATGCGATATCCCCAACGGCGGGCCAATTTTATAGCGGTTTCCCCACCTTCAACCCCAGTATTCATGGGTAGTACTTTGTCGTAACCAAAATATTCGGTAACGTATTTTTCGTATTCGCCAAGTATGTTGTTGTAAAAAGCCCGCGAGGTAAGGGTCAGTTTACTTGCTTGGTCGGTAAGTGCTTTAATGATTTTTGGGTGGCAATGCCCTTGGTTTACTGCCGAATAAGCCGATAAGAAGTCGAAGTAGTGCTTGCCATCTACGTCCCAAACATGCACGCCTTCACCTTTTTCTAAAACAACCGGTAAGGGGTGATAGTTGTGAGCACCGTATTTATCTTCAAGTTCAATGGCCTTGGCCGCAAGAGCACTTACATCTACCGACATCATAACAAAAAATTTTGCGGCAAAGGTACTAATTAGGGCCAAAGAGTCTCCAATTTGAAAGGTCTACTTGCTTAATTCCGAATATCGGAATTTTCATAAATGGTTTTCTCTCCGCCAAATATGCCAACGGTAAACATTTTGGTAGCCAATTTTGTTGACGAAACACCAATGTTGGGGTACACCACTGCCACTGGTTTGTATAAAAACCGCATCAGTTTATAGGCCTGATTGGGCTCTTTTCGGGGTGTGTCAGGGTAGATATAACCGGGTCTAAAAAGGTGTGTTCGGCCGAATCCTTGGTTCAGAATAATGTTTTCTGCAATTCCTTTTTGCTTGGCAAACAATATGCTGCTTTGCTCGGTTTGATCGGCTCCTTGCCCGCTTAGGAAACAGAAAGCTGCTTGCGGGCTATGGTTATAAAGGGTTTCGCAAAACGTACGGGTAAAGTCTACCGTAATCCGTTTAAATTCATCAACAGGAACTTGTCCGGTATATACCCCAATGCAATAGAAAGCCACGTCTTTGTTGACAAAATGAGCCTTTACCGAATCGAAATTCAGGAAATCGTGATGCATGACTTCAACAAGTTTGGGATGATTTATTTCCAAAGGCTTGCGCAAAATGGCAGTCACCGCCTTTACGGCCGAGCTATTTAAACATTGCTCCAAAATTAAGCGGCCTACCATCCCATTGGCGCCAGTAAGAATCACATTTTTACCGGCAGGTTTTTCTTGGGTCATTTTTACTCGGATTTCTTGTGGGTGAATATACTTTTTGCGATTTAGTTAAGCAAATAAGTGTCTTGTTTGTGTAGAACATTTTGGTCATTACTTTTGCGTTATGACGTATCGCCAATGGCTTCTTGAAAATATACTACCGTTTGTAAACGACAGCCGCCGTGAAGCTATTTTGCGCATTGTTGCTCAACGCACCCGGCATTTTACGCTGGTGTTGGAAAATTTTCATCACCCGCATAACATCAGCGCTACCATACGGTCGGCCGAGTGTTTTGGTTGGCATGACATACATGTGGTGGAAAATGAGGTGCAATATGAACGAAACCCGAGGGTCAATAAAGGAGCCGATAAGTGGATGAATATAAACTGCTACGACCAAACCGAGTTTAACACCCCGGCTTGTTTTGCAGCCCTGCGGGAACAAGGTTTTCAAATTGTGGCTACCAGCCCGCATGGGGGGAGTGTTACCTTGCGTGAATTGGACATTAGTCGGAAAACTGCCATTGTACTTGGAGCAGAATCTACTGGAATTTCTGACTATGTAAAAAACAATGCCGATGCCTTTCTGCGAATAGAAACAGCAGGTTTTACCGAGAGTTTAAATGTTTCGGTAACCGCCGGAATTGTTTTGGAGGCACTTACAGCTAGGGCAAAAAGTAGCGAGGTGAATTGGCAACTTACTGATTTCGAACGCGAGGAGGTTTTGTTTAATTACCTAAGTAAACTCATTGAAGAAATTCATTTGCTGGAAAACCGACTGATAAAAGACCACAATATTATAAATCCAGACCGGGTATATGCCCAGCCGGCAAACGCTCACAAATCCATTTAAACTCGTTCAGCATTAGTGCGGTAGCTCCCCAAATGGTGTGCTGTTCCAGCTCAAAACAGGGTACATCCAGTGTCAATTTGTAGTTGGGTAAAAAAATAGGTTTCGTATGCTGGAATTTTTCATCGAGCAAGCTGCGTAATGGAAAATGAATAACGTATTGAACTTCATTGGTTTGGAGCGTCAATTCGGGGTATTTGGGTAAATAACCCACATAGGGCTGCGCCAAAAAATTACTTGGCGGAATATAAACCTCGGACAGTTGACCCAAAAGCTGAATGTGCGAATGAGGAATGCCAATTTCTTCGTGCGTTTCGCGCAAGGCGGTGTGGAGCAAGGATTCGTCTGCGGGATCCATTTTTCCACCCGGAAAGGCAATCTGGCCGCTGTGTGTACCGCCATTTTCGGTGCGTTTAATGAGTAAAATTTGGAGCTCGTCATTTTTATCAAAAAGCAATAACATGACAGCACAAAATCGGGGATTTTGGGTTTCTCGAGCCTCAGCAGCGCCAATTCGCAGGTACGGCATCATTTGTACATGTGACTCGTTGCCAGGTAGTTCGCCTTTTAGTTCGTTTTCAATTGATTGGAGGAAACGGTTGATACTTGCGTTTTTCATTAGAAAAGCTAATTTAGGCATATGAAGGTTTTATCGGCTCAGCAAATTCGCGATTGGGACAAATACACCATTACAAACGAACCTATTCGTTCAATTGATTTAATGGAACGGGCAGCTAACCAGCTTTTTAAAGCTTTTACCTGGAACTGTAACCCAAAAGCCGTTGTCGTTTTCTGCGGAATGGGCAACAATGGTGGAGATGGCCTAGCCGTAGCCCGCTTGTACAAAGAAAGTGGTACATCGGTAAGGGTTTTTCTGGTTGACTCGGGCTCCAAAATTTCACCAGACTGCGCAGAAAACTTGAAAAGAGCCGAACTGGCTGGTGTAGAGGTTGTTCTGTTAAAGGAACTGAGCCAGTTGAATCGCCTTGCTCCAGGAACATTGGTAATTGATGCACTGTTGGGAAGCGGCACAAATCGCCCTGCAACTGGCTTTTTAGCAGCGGTTATTCAGTGGTTAAATACCCAATCGGTAACCATTTATAGTATTGACTTGCCTTCGGGACTTCAAGGTGATAATTTTCACCAACCGGTTCCAGAAAGTGTCGTAAAAGCAAGTAAGACATTTAGTTTTCAGTTGATAAAAAAATCATTTTTACATGCTGAAAATCAGCTTTTTACTGGTGCAATCGAGTTGCTGGATATTGGGTTGGATTTTAGTTTTTATGGCCAGGCGGTAAGTAACATTCATTTTTTGGCCGATACCATTTCCTTGCCAAAACTGGGCGCCCGTCCGGTGTATAGCGAAAAACGCAGTTTTGGTAATGCTTTTTTATTGGCTGGTTCACAAGGAATGATGGGAGCGGCAGTATTGGCCACCAAGGCTTGTTTGAAAAGTGGTGCCGGGCTTACCAATTGTTATGTTCCACACGGAGGCTTAGGCATACTGCAAACTAGCATACCCGAAGCCATAGTTTGGTGCGATCCTGAGGAACATTTTTTAACGCGAATTCCTGAAAAATTAGACCAATCCACCGCCGTTGCCATTGGCCCCGGATTGGGAAAAAACAAGAAAACGGCCGAATTGTTGGAAGCTTGTTTAAAGCAAATTAAGGTTCCATTAATTCTTGATGCCGATGCTTTGAACTTAATAGCCGCCAATAATTTTCATTCCTTATTGCCCAAAAATAGTTTGTTAACCCCCCACGAACGTGAATTTGAACGTTTGTTTGGCAGCACCGATAATGCCGACAAAGCATTGGATTTGCAGCTTGAGGCATCAGAAAAATTTGGCATATATATTTTAAGAAAAGGTGCATACAGTAAATTATCTAGCCCTGACGGGACTTTAATTGTAAACAGCACCGGAAACCCGGGTCAGGCCAAAGGTGGGAATGGCGATGTATTAACCGGTTGTATTTTGGGTTTGGCAGCCAGAACCGGAAACATAGAAACGGCAGCCGTTTTGGGTATGTATTTGCACGGTTTAGCCGCCGATTTGGCCTTAAGCGACAGTCATGAGGAAAGTTTGTTACCCTCCGATTGCATTAATATGCTACCCAAGGCTTTTGCACATTTGAGTAAAACATAAGCGGTAAGACTATTTTTGTGCAAAAATTAGGACATGCAGCGAATAGACGCTTTTCATCTTTTAGAAATTGACCCGGAAGCTGATGTCGATTCGGAGGATATTATTGACAGCTATCAGGAAAAACTTATTCCCGTAAAACAATATTGGCTGACGAACCCGGTAATTGAAGCCTTGTTTATAAAGCGGCTGCAACAAGCAAAGGAATTGAATGATGCTTCCGCACTATTATTGCGTCAGGAGCCAGTTTTTGAGACAGCTTTAGCGATAAATGAAAATATACTTCTTGATGAAGCTAATTTGGTGCGCGATTACGAGTTTCAATTGATGCAACTAAAACAAAAAATAAGTGCATGCTGGTCAATATCTAATCTCAGTGGACTCGTTTTGGCGGTCATAAAATTGCAGCACGCATTTGAAGGGAGGTTACAAAAGTTGGTAATCGAGGTATTTGGTGAAAAAACCAAGTGGCCCATCAATTATAACAACGAGGTGAAACTAGCCCAGCAGCTACCAACCATTGAAGTGAGCCGGATTTTAGCCAAAAACTTACGCGAATTATCAGTAAATGATGAGTTTTTACTGCTTTCGGAAGCGCTGCGTATAGAAAAAAGAATGTTGCTGAAATCTACTGTTTAATGCGTCATGGCGCGATCTATGTCGCGTTTGGCATCTTTACTTTTCAGGTCTTCGCGTTTGTCGAACAGCTTTTTACCTTTGGCCAAAGCTATTTCCACTTTTGCCCAACCTTTGTCACTTAAAAAAACACGAAGCGGAATAATGGTAAGACCTTGATTTTTAACTCCTTTTGCCAGTTTCCCCAATTCGTGTGAGGTGAGCAATAATTTACGGTCGGCTTTGGGGTCGTGTTTGTAAAACGATGCCTTTTCGTAGTCGGCAATGTGCATGTTTTTTACAAAAAGTTCTCCATTTTTCAGAAAACAGTAGGCTTCTGTAATACTCGCTTTGTTGTTTCGGATGGATTTTATCTCGGTTCCGGTAAGCACAATGCCAGCGGTATAAGTTTCTAAAAACTGAAACTCAAAACTGGCTTTTTTGTTCTTTATGTTTACCTCGCTCATGATATGGTTCGAATGCCCGCGAAAGTAGGAAAAACTGGTGGTTTAGGAAAGAATTTCAATGGGGGTGCCAATCTGAACCCGTGTAAATAACTCTTTCATGTCATCATTGGAAAGGGCAATACAACCGGCAGTCCAGTCGGGGCAAGGGTAGTGGGGAAGTAAAGCGGGGTTATTGGGTTGTCCGTGTATTTTTATATTTCCACCAGCCGATTTGCCTTCAGCGTTAGCAAACGCCATATCTCGGGCATTTGGGTAGTCAATACCCAGATTTAAGAAATAGGTGCTGTTTTCGTTTTTGTCAACAATGCAGTAATTTCCTTCAGGTGTCTTGTTGTCGCCTTCAAATTGCTTGTGCCCAATAGGTGCTCTGCCCAAATCGATTGGGTAAGTCTTAACGGGTAGGTTGTTTTGGAAAACGACTAAAATTCGCTGCGATTTATAAACGACAATTTTGCCCGATTTTTCCATGACATAAAAAAAGCTCCCATAGGAGCTTAATGCGTTGATTTTAATACTATTTCTGCTTGTTTATGAAATACCCAACATAGGCACCTTTTGTTTTCTCGGCAGCCAATACGTTATCTTTTTTAGACAAACGGTATAAGGCTGCTTGAAGTGCCTGCATGGCCTTGGTTCGGTTACTATCATTTACAGTAAATTGATCCTTTCCCGCTTCCAGAAGTTCTGGTGCGGACATGGGTGTTTTACTGTTTTTAAGGGTTAAAACGATAAATTTCGGCCAGGAAATTTTTTTTGCTCGTTTGTTTTTAACGACACCCTTTACTTCAGTTTTTACTGGAACTGCAGCTTTTTTTGTAACAATTGATTTGCGCAGTCCTTTTGTTTTACTTACCAATGCCTTTGTCGGCTTAGTCAGCGCAGGAATAGGTTCAGCTACCGGGGGCTTTAAGTTGGTAATTTTTTTAGCACCAAAACCATTATTTGAAATCCCCAGTTTGTTCAGAATAATGTTTATTTCTTCAAGTTTTTTAGCCGTTTGATTATATTCCTGTAAATAGTGCATTCTAAGCATAGACAGCTCAGCATCAGATAGTTGAATTACGGACATCGGGTTGTAGATTTTGCTTGTTTCAAACAAATGTAATAAAACAAGTATAGCTTGTTAATATTTTTTTTTGGGGATTTAACTTCTGCCGTTGAACACAATTTAAATATTGTAATTACTTATGGCACAATAACCTGCAATGAATTAGGTAACACTTTGATTTTAATCTTTCGCCCCAATTTTAACGGCTCACCATCTAAGTGGGCTATTTTTTTGGTTTGTTTTATGGTCGCCTTTTTAATTTCGATGATGTCTAAATACGCCGATCTGTGAATTTGGCGAGTAAGCATTAACCAAGCAATTTGGGGTGCTTTATAAAGTGGGAATTTGCGAACAATGCACAGTTTCAATGTACCATCATTTAATTTGGCTGTAGGGGCAATTACCGCATTATTGCCAAACTGAGACGAGTTGGCCACCGTGATCATCATGGCCTTAATCGTTTCCTTGTGGCCTTTTCGTTTTATTACTACAGTACGTTCTTTATAGTTTTTGTATTCTTTTAGTACCAATTTTAGGTAGGTGAAAAATCCGCGTTTACCATAGTTCGCAAACTTTTTACCGATATAGGCGTCAAATCCAATACCGGCAATTCCTATGAATGAATGGTCGTTTATTTTACCAGTGTCAATAGGAGTGATTTTCCAGTTCTTTATGATATCAATAGCGCTTTGATTTTTGAGCGGAATTTTTAAATGCCGGGCTAGTCCATTGCCACTGCCCATTGGGATAATGCCCAGTGCGGTGTTTGAATTGGTTAATTCGCCTCCAACCTCATTAATGGTGCCATCGCCTCCGCAAGCAACCACCGCGTTGTAACCTAGGTTTACCGCTTTTCTGGCTAGTAAAACAGCGTGTCCGTGATATTGTGAAAATTCAATCCGGCATATGAAATCCGTTTCAGGAAAAGAATTGGCAATCAGTTCCACCAATTTTTCCTTGGTATGCGTTCCCGAAATTGGATTGATGATGAATAACAGACGCTTTTTCACAGTTCGGTGAGGCTATTGTTTAGTAAACGATTGTTGTATTGTTGAATAACCGCCTTAATTTTTTGCTCCATGACGTGGTCGGTAACAGGGTTTTTTCCAAGCTGATTGTGTTCCAGCAGCGAATCGGTGGTTAAATTAAATAATGCAACCGACTTTTCCCCATCAAATCGTATTAAATAACCATTCGATAACAACTGGTAAAATCCTTCCAAGTAGTTGATGTTCCAGCTTTCGTTTGGCCTTTGCAACAAGCTTTGTCCCAAAAACGAATAATTCCCCTTTTGATGTAACCAGTCCAGAATTGTAGGGGTTATGTCCAAATGCTGACCATGCAATGGCAACACAGCCCCTGGTTTTCCGGGTTCAAAAAATAAGATTGGAACGGCATAGACACCAGCACTGGTTTGGTAGTAGTTATTATTCGACAACGAGGTGTGGTCGGCGGTGATGACAAACAAAGTGTTGTTGTACCAGGATTTGGTTTTAGCAGTCTCGAAGAATTTCTTGAGGGCCAAATCGGCATAGCCTATGGATTGATGAATGGGTAAAGTTCCTTTGGTTAATGCTTGCTGGTATTTGGCCGGGACTTTAAACGGGTGGTGTGAGGAAATGGTGAAAACTGTGGAGAAAAAAGGCGGCTTGAATGTAGACAAGCTATTGCAAAAATATTGCAGATAAGGTTCATCGGGTATGCCCCAATTGCCATCGTAGTCGGCGGGGTTTGGGTATTCGTTTTGTCCAAAATACTGTTTATATCCGGCCAAGCTGGCATATACGTCAAAGCCCATGGTGCCGTTGGCTCCGCCATGAAAAAAGGAGGTGTGATAGCCTTTTTCATTCAACAAGTTTGGTAGAGCATTAATGGCATTGCCCGCAAATCTGGAGCTTACAAACGGGGTTTCCATTAGCGAGGGAATACTGGCGGTAATGGCCGGCATGGCCTCGATAGATTTTTTTCCATTGGCAAAACCCTTTGCTGGCCTTGTGCAGTAAGGAATTAAACTATCTAGAAAAGGTGTGTAACTGGTTAAGCCGCTTAATGAGCCTATGTATTCCTCTCCAAAACTCTCTAGAACTATTAAAACCACATTTTTCGGTGGGGTAGAAACGGGTTCAGCGACAATTTTTCGGCGAGTGGAGAAAATGACATTTAATTCGCTGTCGGAAAAATAGGCTGCCTTTTTTAACGTGCCCTGCGTTGCTGTTCGGACGATGGCAAAAGGTGTGTTAAGTATTAACGGGATTTGTCTGGAATTGCCATAACTACTAGCGCTTACAATGCCCATGGGGCGCAACTGAAATCCACCACGATAGCCAATTACAGAAAGAAAAAGTGCACAAAGGAGCACCACTGATTTTAGTAGGTGAACTTTGAATCCGGTCGCGGTATGCTTTTCTATGCGGTATTTATTAAGTATTTGGCTAAGCGACCAAATCAAAACCAGAAAAAGTAACAACAGGTACCAGAAATCAACTACATAACTTGGTATAAGCTTGATGATATCCATGCCAATGCCGGTGGTGATAAAAAGGTCGGATGTGGTTCGTTTTAAGGTAAAAGCAAAGTAGGCCGCATCAATCACGTTAAATGATAGCGCAACTGCATTCCAGAAAAGAAGAGTAATTTGAAAGGGTTTGGTGGTAACAAATTTTGGCTGAACAGGCAAAAAAATGAGCAGTGTAAAAGGCAAATTGAGTAAGCAAATAATGGCTATATCGAAACGGATTCCACCAATGAAATTGAGTAAAGTGGCCGATTGTATATAATCGAAATTGCAAAATAGAAATAGAACACGGCACAAACTATATGCTGTTAAAATAAAAAACAGCTGAATCAGGTAATTTTTAACTGAGAATAAGTAGTTTGCCATAAAAATTGGTTTGCCAAGGCAACATTACTGAAATTTAAAGTTACCGTAAACAAACCATTAAGAATTGACACATTTACTTCAAAATAAAGCAATGGTTATTAATCAAAAAAGCGCCATTAAGTTTGATGCAAAAGGAATTAGTGAGGAGGTAATGCTTTCGCTTTATAAGGAATTGGTAAAGCCGAGATTTATTGAAGAGCGCCTGCTTATTTTGCTTCGTCAGGGTAAGGTTTCTAAGTGGTTTTCGGGTTTTGGGCAGGAGGCAACGTCGGTTGGTGCCGCAATGGCATTAAACAGCGATGAAATATTGTTTCCCATGCACCGAAATTTGGGCATGTTTACCGCCAGACAAATTCCGCTAAATAGACTGTTCTCGCAGTTTCAAGGCAAAATGTCGGGATTTACCAAAGGGCGGGACCGGTCGTTTCATTTTGGAACATTAGATTATAACTTAGTTGGAATGATTTCGCACCTCGGTCCACAAATGGGGCTTGCAGATGGTGTGGCCTTGGCTGAGAAATTGGGCAAAACCAACCGCTGTACGCTGGTCGTTACAGGCGATGGAGGCGCAAGTGAAGGTGATTTTCACGAAGCATTAAATGTCGCAGCAGTATGGGATTTACCGGTTATCTTTTTGGTAGAGAACAATTGTTGGGGATTATCTACACCATCAGTTGAGCAGTTTAGATGCAAACAGTTTATTGACAAAGGAATAGGTTATGGAATGGAGGCTGTCCAGATGGATGGTAACAACATTTTGGAGGTATATGCTACCGTGAAAAAAATAGCGGAGGATATTCGCCAAAATCCACGGCCGGTGTTGCTGGAAAGCATGACTTTTAGGATGCGCGGACACGAGGAAGCCAGTGGTACCAAATATTATCCCGAAGGTTTGCAAGACGAGTGGACGGTGAAAGACCCGGTGGTTAATTATGAAAACTACCTGATTGAGCGGGGCATACTTAGCACTGAAAAGGCCGAAGAAATAAAACAGGAAATTTTAGCCGAAATAAGAACGGGATTGGATCAAGCTTATGCCGAGCCGGTAATTGAAGCTGATTTGGCAACCGAGCTTGGTGATGTTTATTTTCCATATACCCAAACGGTAAAGCCGGCAACGGGTTCTACTACCGACAAGCGGTTTATAGATGCCATAACCGATGGCCTACGACTGGCCATGCAAACACACCCAAAACTGGTGTTGATGGGGCAAGATATTGCCGATTATGGTGGTGTATTTAAGGTCACCGATGGTTTTGTGGCCGAGTTTGGAAAAGATCGCGTGCGCAACACACCTTTGTGCGAAAGTGCAATTGTAGGTGCCTCACTTGGCTTATCTATTCGGGGATACAAGGCCATGATGGAAATGCAGTTTGCCGATTTTGTAACCGAAGGTTTTAATCAGATAATCAATAATTTGGCTAAAATTCATTACCGCTGGGGGCAAAAAGCCGATGTGGTGGTGCGCATGCCTACTGGTGCTGGAACGGCGGCCGGTCCTTACCATTCACAAAGCAATGAGGCGTGGTTTTTTCATACCCCGGGCCTAAAAATAGTGTATCCAAGCACCCCCGAGGACGCGAAGGGTTTGTTGTTGGCCGCTTTCGAAGACCCAAATCCGGTATTGTTTTTTGAACACAAAGCGATGTATAGAACACTTTCTGGTCCGGTGCCTGATGGGTATTACACAACCGAAATTGGCAAAGCCCGCGTGGTGCGAAGTGGTAGTAAAATTTCTATTATCACCTACGGTTATGGTGTTTTGTGGGCTACAAAGCTCCTCGACTCAATGCCGGAAGTGGATGCCGAAGTAATTGACCTGCGTACCTTACTGCCGCTGGATACCGAAACGGTTTTTCAGTCGGTAAAGAAAACCGGTAAGGTTATTATTTTGCACGAAGACTGCATGACTGGTGGTATTGGTGGCGAATTGAGTGCTTTAATCAGCGAAGCTTGCTTCGACCATCTTGATGCACCGGTAAAACGTGTGGCTAGCATAGATACTCCTGTTCCATTTACCGAAACATTGGAGAAGCAATTTTTACCCGAAGACCGGTTTAAAGCAGCTCTTCTGGAATTGCTGGCTTACTAGCAGTTCTTGCATTTTTATTGAATTGATAAAGCACCAAATGGAAAATTGCCGTAGCGAAAAAGGCGAGGGAAGAAGCCATTGCCGCGCCTTTTAAGCCGTATTTCGGAATGAACACATAACCCAAAGCAGCGGTTATCACCAAGCCGATTAACGACCCAATAAAATTGATGTGGTTTTTGCCAATTCCAGAGAAATAATGGCTGATGATATTGCTTGCTGCCAATGAAACTACGGCTAATGAAAGGTACGTCAACAGGTCATGAATGCCGGTAAATTCCTTGCCGAACATTTTGATGAAAAATTGGTCGGGGAGTAGGAACAAGACCAGCAAACCAGCCAAACTAAGGCCTACCGAGGCCAATGTATACTGTGTGGTAATTTTTCGTGCTTCTGTTTTGTTATTCAGGTTAGCCACTTTCGAAAATTGAACCACGGAAATACTTCGGGTAATAATCCAAATGCCTTCTGCAATAGCCAAGGCGTTGGAATAAATGCCCACCATACTTATCCCAAGAAATAATCCGATGTAGTAAAAATGTATACGGGATTTCACCAATTGCGCCACATTGGCCAACTGAATGAATCCACCGTGGTGAATATATTTTTTAAGGATTTCCCACTTGGTAGCTTTGGTTCCGGTACCCAGGTCTTTTAGGCCAAAGAAGCTAATGAAAAGTGTGATTCCGTGGCTCAGATAAAGCGATATTACATAATCGTTCAACGTTAAGCCAAGCCATTGCCATTTAATAAACAGATAGGCCAAGGTTATGGCCGAGTAGATAAAGTTTAGGCTATTGTACCAGTCACTTTTCTCCCGCCCAAGTAGGTAAAACGCCTGAATACTCCATAAACTGTGCAATAAACTAAGTGCTACAATGTGTAGGCCATAAGCAGGCATAAGGTTAAAGGCATTTAACACCAGAAAACCAAGTCCAGAACTTGTAAACGCCCATAAGTAGGCCACTTGCAACAGTTTTTTACCGTCGTAGCGTGGGGTTAAGTAAACTAAAGCAGCGCCACCGGCAACTTGTTGAAATATGCACATTAATGAAATTCCCAGCAAAATGAGCGCTTGCTCACCCTTGCCCGTTGCTCCAAGGGCATTTGAAATAATTATGGCAATGCCGAATGTTACCAATATATTGGACGCCCGTGCAGCAAAGGTTTTAATGACCCGTTTAATCATTTAATTCCCTTTCGGATTAAAGTTAAATTCTTCTTTTTTTGCATCGAACACTACCAGGTTGTTTACTACAGAAATGGTATGAAGCCCTTTGTTATACTGCCATTTTGGGTTGGGGAAAATCTCGTTAACTACAATTTCTGAATAGGTTTCGGTAGTTAATTCCAAAATTTTGTTGATTACTACAGAACCACCGTAAGTGTGGCTGCATTTCTGGGCTGGCCGATATAAACTATCACCCAGTTGGAAAATGGTACCTGCCGCCCGACTGCTTTCTACCGCTGTCTTTACTGGATTTAAGGTATGTGGCTGATACGGTCCGGTGAGGTTTTCTGCGTAAAAAATATAAAGTTGATGGCTTGCAGCCGATTTTTCGGTGCAAAACAGCCAAAATCTATTTTGAAAATGAACCAATGTTGGGTCAACCGCCTTGAAGTCGGAAAGTAGGTCAGCAACAGCTATACATCCTGCTTTGTCAACCCGGTAAAGGGTAAGCTTTTTGCTTTGCCAAGCCTCTGGAAGAAGATAGGTTTCGTTTTGCCACTGAAAAACGAAGGGATAGGATAGGTGGTGTTTTGGGGCTAAAACAAGAGAGTCCTCACTAAAAAGCCCAGTTTTCGGCGAGTAACAAGTGCTTTGGATGGTTGCTTTTTGTTGACGGTAACTGTAGTTTTCGAAATAAATAGCAAGCCCATCGGTGGTTGGCGTAGCAAAACAATCGGCTTTGTAATGCCATGAATGTTTAGGTTTTGGTGCCCAGTTTATCTTGTCAAAGCTAGTGGTAGTGAGCAATTCTTGTGGGGTAAGTTCGGTAACACCAAACAACCATAGGTCGCGAAAAAAGTACTTGGTACGGTAAAAAAACACCTTGTTCCAAGCAAGA
Organism: uncultured Flavobacteriales bacterium; assembly: GCA_964390915.1. Lineage (GTDB taxonomy): Bacteria > Bacteroidota > Bacteroidia > Flavobacteriales_D > Luteibaculaceae > DASUEB01. The sequence continues at coordinate 2,302 of CAYMJL010000031.1, read as the reverse complement.
CGAACTAGAAAATATAAAAATCCCAAGTTGGTAGGGAATTTATACAAATGTCCTTTTTTTGTGAGCGTTGCAATTCCTTTTGCCGGGTCAATATTTCCCGAGGCACATTGAAGTGCGGTTGTTTTTACCCAATTGGCCGAACCCATTAATAATTGATCCAACTGCTCGCCATAACTATGGAAAACGGTTGGAAACGTTCCTTGGTGCAAAACAACACCCAAATCGAGTTTTTCTGTGAGCCGTTGTAAAATGGTTCCCGTGGCTGGTTTTCTGTGTATCAATTCCCAGAAACCCGCTGGTCCACCTCGGTATTCTTCCGGGTTTCCGTGGTGAAACGACCAAACGCCCCACTTGGCTGAGTTTAGCACCTCTCCGCGAATGATGCCGAAACCAAAACGAATGATGAAATCGAGTTGATGGCTTTTTATGGTCTCAACGTCAGCATCGGCAAAGTATTCAGAAAAACGACCCTTGCGGTTTACCCGGTAAATGACTTTTGGAACCGACCCTAATTCTGCATCCAAAAAAATGGGTTTTCGTGCAGCCGATTTTAACCAGCGATTTTCAAATTGTCGGTAGAAAAAAGGGCCTGAAAACTTTTGAAGAAAAGTGGGTTGTGTTGAAGAGGTTCCGTTGACGATTAATAGTTTTATTTCAAACCGAGGGTCGGTTTGTAGCGCTAACAAACATTTTGCCTGCCATTGCTGAAAAACCGTACCGTTGCACATTACACCAACGGCTATTTTACCCACTTTCTCCATTAATTCTTTAGTGCCTCAAGGTATAAATTGCCAAATAGCTGACCAATAGCTGCTTCGCTAAAATGATCGACAGCATAGCCTCTAATTTCTTCCGCATCAGCAAAAGGGTGGCCGTGCAACACCTTTTTCAACAATTCAAATAATTCATTTTCGTTTTCGGGTTCAACCAAAATACCTCGTTCTGGCGACATGACCTCTGGAATTCCACCTGTATTGCTCGCAACCACTGGTTTACCACAAGCAAATGCTTCTAGAAGCACAACGCCCTGCGTTTCGTAATGACTAAAAAGTACCAGCGCTGTGCACTCCTGATAGGCATCAACCAGCAATTGCCCGGTTAATAGTCCGGTAAAAACAACGTGGTGGTTAGTTAGCCCCAATTCCTTAGCGTAATCAACAGTTTCTTGCCAATCAGCACCAGTTCCAACCAGTTTTAGTGTAAACTGTTCGCCAGCATCTTTCAATTGCTTGGCAACCCGCAGCAGACCTTTGATGTTTTTAGCTCGTTCATCAAAACAGCCCACATGGAGGAGTGTTTTTTTTGAAGACGTTTGATTAACTGGCTTTATGGTAAATCGATTGGTATCGACCACATTAGGTATTACCCAACTTTGTTGGTTAGAAATGTTCTGATTTTTCATGGCAATCAACAAAGCTTCAGTGACGGCCGTTAAAGCATAAGCTTGTTTGGCTGCAAATCGGGTAAGTAGTTTCCGGAGAAAACCCCGAAAGAAAGCCTTGTTTTGGGGCAAATACCTTGACCAATGTTCGGTTACTATAAAAGGAATGCCATGAAAAAACTTTAACCACAAGGGTAGTAATGCAGTTCTGGTTAATACATGCACGTGGCAGAGATCAATTTTAATGCGATTGCGTTTTATTTTGTACCAAAGGAAACTAACCGCCATCAAATATTTTATGGGATTTAAAGGACGGAGCAAAAAAAAGTTGGTCACCCTGAAATAATACCGGTAGGTACTGATACCGTTTTCTACCGATTTAACATAGCCGGTTTTCCCGGCTAAAGTTGGGTGGGCGTAAAGAATAACAATCTGAAAATGAGGCGCCAATGTCTCGGCATGATTTCGAATAAACAACCCATACATTTCGTCTTCGGGATAGGGGTACCACCGCGGAATAAATAATATGGTTTTGTTTTTTCCTGCGTTCATTGGGGGCTAAGGTAGATAAAACGACATTTTTTTTCATATAGATATTGCACAATTCGCAAAATACCTATATTTGCCATCACAAATGGTGGCCATAGTTCAGTCGGTTAGAATATCGGTTTGTGGTACCGAGGGTCGTGGGTTCGAGCCCCATTGGCCACCCAAAAAAAGGTCTTGACGCAAGTCAGGACCTTTTTTCATTATTCACGTTTAATCCCTTCGGGATTTAGGTTATGCTTCAGGATTTGTTTTGCCGGAATTTATTTACGTTTAATCCCTTCGGGATTATGGGTGCGGAAAGGTTTTACAACCCTGAAGGGCAATGTCATTAAGTTAAGGATTAAGCGGCTGGTTTGTAATTAGTATAAGTTT
>CAYMJL010000030.1:0-30005 GCA_964390915.1 uncultured Flavobacteriales bacterium | reverse complement strand
ACTGCACCAACCGGCTGAGGCCGTCCGGCTTTACAGGTAATGGCAGCCAATTTTGGTAAAATTGGCTTGCCTAGAAGTAAACCGTTAATCCGTACTTTGATACAATAAACATGAGAAGTAAGACCGCGATTTCGACCAATTCAAACGCTGATTAGCTGGCGCTCAGGCTGGCCTCGACCTCAAAGGTTAGCAGTGTGCTATGATGCATACCACCAATAACGCGTGTTACCGCTACCAGGCATTCGGTTCCTTCTTGTGGTATAACGGCAATAAGCACTTCCTCTACCGCCATAGATAAGTATTCGTGCAGGTCGTCGTTAAGTTTCAGGTTTTGTTCGCTGCAAATAAGCCCACTAATGTGCTCTTTGCTCATGCCTTTAAAGCTATAAACGGTAATGGCTTCGTTGTCGATTAACTTGGCAGTAAAACCGCCTTCAATTTCATCAATGCCGGTATAAATTGCGATACCAAACTTAGTAGAACGCGAAAAAAAACGCTGAATAGCTTCGGAAGAATCGTAAACTTTGTTAGAGCCAAGTACGGCAAATTTGTTGTCAGACAAAGGCAATACGTGTACTGCGTCTCCGTGTTTGGTTCTGATAAGCGCTAACATAACTTTAAAAATTGAGGGTGCAAAGGTAACTTAAGCAATTCACATAGAAGCAACTATGCCAAAATTAGCCTTGAACACATTGCGTTTGTTGTGGTCTTTGCTCCCGGATTAGGATTAATCAACCCCGATTCCAAGGCTAAATCGTAAAATAGGGATCAACAAAAGCCATCTTTTCTTAAATAAATACACCCGTTTTATTTTCACCCTACCTTCATCCTTAAAATTTTAAAGATGAAAACGATACTCAGCACTTTTCTGTCCCTTTTTTTGGTTGTAGGCAGCTTTGCACAAGACTTGAGTTTCAATATACACGGCAACTATACGGTAGCCATAAAAAAGCAACAGCTAGGCGGTGCCAAAAAGATTAGCGACCTTATTCCCCATTACCCTAGCAAGTGGATTTTGGATTATGTAGCAGTAACATTAACCACCAATCACAATGGCACGTCCCGCATAGCCAATGGTACTGGCGAAATACTTAGCGCGGAACAAGCACAACTTCTTCAATTGGCCGATTTGGGCACCGAAGTGGTTATAAACATTGCCTACAAAACCAAAAACTCGGTAACCGAAAAACTAGAGGTAAGAAACATTCATTACTCCGTTATTGTGGTGCCAGAAACCGAAGCAAAATTTCCAGCCGGACAACAACAGCTAACCCAATATTTGAAGAACAACGCCATTACCAAAATAGACGAAACCCGGTGGAAGGAAATGACCACAGCAGTTGTCACCTTTACGGTTAACGCTGTAGGGAAAATTGCCAACGCACAAGTGACCACCACTTCCGGCGATGAAAAAATTGACCAATTGCTGCTTGAAACCATCAACCAAATGCCAACCTGGAAACCAGCCGAAGCAACCAACGGCAGCAAAGTAGCGCAGGAATTTGTTTTTAGTGTCGGGAAAATGGGTTGTTAAAATACCAAGGGTACTACCTCTTCATATAATTCCATAAAAGAATACATTGTTATACTATTCATTGCGATAGCTATTGATAATTATAAACCCTCTTTGTATCTATGTATCGATTATTATCAGGGAAATAATCAGTACCAGAAAAAACAGGAATCATGGCAAAAAAGGAATTATCGGCAGCGCAACATCAGGAATTACTGGATGTATTGAAAACACGTTTTGCGAAAAACAAAAGCCGCCACCCAGATTTGGATTGGGCCAAAATACAGGCCAAACTTTCCGAAACAGGCTCGCGCAACAAGCTGTGGTCGCTGTTTGAAATGGAACGAACAGGCGGAGAACCCGATGTGGTTGGGTTTGATAAAAAAACAGGCGAGTACATTTTTTACGATTGCTCGGCCGAAAGCCCTAAAGGCCGCAGAAGCCTTTGTTACGACCACCAAGCGCTGGAGGCGCGAAAAGAACATAAACCTGAAAATAGTGCCATTGAAATGGCCAACGACATGGGCATAGCGCTGCTAACGGAAGAGCAATACCGGGAGCTACAAAAAATCGGTCCATTTGATGCAAAAACATCGAGCTGGATACAAACCCCTGCTGCCATCAGAAAACTTGGTGGCGCCATCTTTGCCGATTTCCGCTTCGGTCATGTTTTTGTGTATCACAACGGTGCTGAATCTTACTATGCCGCCCGCGGGTTTCGGGGTTTAATAAGGGTCTAATCTTTACAAATTACAGAAAGTGGACATGTCCAAAATCTGTGGACTCACGCTTTAAAGCTGAAAAATCCCGCAACTGTGGGATTAATACAATCCTGACTAAATGCTGTGCAATCATTCTTCTGCTAAGAGGCAGAATCTTTCAAATACTCTTCCACCGCATCAATCAAGTCCAATTTAACAATATCCCAATGCTGACTTTTGAAACAAATCGGGTCAAAATCTCCTTCAGCCAATTCGAAGTCGTTAAAGTTTTGGATAATCAATTGCTCATCATGATTGTAGGGATATCTTTCTTTGTGAAGAGCAAGCATTGTTGCTATATTGTAGTTAGTTAGCAATGCGTGCAAATCCCAAAAGTCTTTCTTTCTAGCTTTGCGCTGAACCACATCGATCTTCATTGCTATGATTTCTTCAATGGTTGCCAAACGAATGCCGTCAATTTCTTTGGCCTCTCGAATAAAGGAATCGGTGTAAAAGACATCAAGTTTTACCGTATTCTGTTCGCTGTTCCCAATAGCATATGACTTCCCTAATCCAGGGCTAATGTCTGAATTGTGCTTACAAACCGGAAAGGTGTGTTCCAAAAATTGATCTATCGCTTTAAAGTCAATCTCCCCATACGTCAAATCGGAAAACAGATCAATATCAATAGACTCCCTATGGCCAATTTGCAGACTTAAAGATGTTCCTCCAACCAACCGAAAATTTTTAAAAACGGCCGAAGCAATCAATAATTCTAAGGTCTTCATTAAGACCTTGCTTACTGAATTATAGTATAACATCCTCAGGCCTTATTGTGTTTTGATAAATTTGATAAGGCTTTCTTGTCTTAAGACTATTCAGGCTTTCCTTTACTTTCTTACTTCCGTAAAAACGAATAATCTCGGCTTGTTCCTCTTCCGTACCTCGTTGAAACACACGCTCAATTACCCCACTTGCTTGAGTGTTCCAGTTAATTTTATTGATATCCGTATCCCAAAACAATGAAGCCTGAAAAATTTCCAAGTTCGGAGTAGCAATAACTTCCTTATCCTTTATGCGCCTAATGTCATAAAAGGCCTGAAGCATAACCAAGGAACCTTCCTCCAAACCTAATTCCTTCTCAATCTTGAGAGCCAGCTGAATGGTAAGGCCCCTTTTCCCTTTAGTAATAGCGTTGAACGTTTGAGGATGTTCATTCAGCATCTGAGCAAACGGACGTTGCTTGATTGAGCGTTTCTTCAACTCTCTTTCAAGCACAACTCCAGGATGAATCCCTTTGTATTTTCCAAATCTTTCAAGCATGGTTCAAATGTAAGCAAATTTGCTTACAAAGCAAAACTAATTAAACCTCGGATCGTTACCTGGTAATTATTTATGGTTATCTCATTCAGCCTAGTGGCCCCTTAGATTTGGTCTAATCAACAAATCAATAGCAACCTGGGCTGGCCTGACTTTTCTTTTGGCGCCCTGTGAATACAGGGCCGAACTGGACTTTCAGGATGTTCAACCGCCAAGCGCCACAGATTCCCCAAGCCAAGTGAGGTGATGCTCGCATCCGGTTTTTCCCGATAATGTAAATCAAAGCACTGTTCACTTAAGAAAGCCTCAAAGTCTTCCGCATTCCCACCAAAAAGCCTTTCCAGTTCTTCGCGGATTTCAGGAATCAGCACCTTCTTTTCGGCTTGCGCGTTTGGCAGTATTTCGCTTGCCTCGCCGTAGTATGTACATAAAAATGTATCGGTTGGAACCGGAGAACGGTCTACATGAAAAGAATACACATCGGTTGGAAAAAACGGGAAACAATCATCCCGATCGTAGTTAAGAATAACATTAAGTACTGGCGAGGCGCCATGTTCTTCAAGCAGTTTCCAGTCCTGTAATAGGATTTCGCGGGCAAGCTGCCCTTCCCCGCTCAATGATAGATTCAGCAATTGTTCCTGGTCAACTACGGTAATATTTCCATCCAGCTCCAGCTTATTTACAATTTCAGCAAAGTCGCCTTTCAATTGGCGATGCCAGCAAATAGCGTTAATTTCTCCTTGAAAGGGTGCTGAAATCAGGTCCTTGAAATTCGTTACCCGTTGTACCTGATTCTCAGCATTCGACAAATTTACCATAGCTATTGCAAACAAAAAATCCCGCTTGGCATTCACCAGCGGGATTTTCAAATTGAAGCGGAGAGTGAGGGATTCGAACCCCCGGAGGTATGACCCTCAACGGTTTTCAAGACCGCCGCGTTCGACCGCTCTGCCAACTCTCCGCGGCAAAAGTAGAAAAATTTCAATCCCACCAAGCATCACCTAAATATTTTTTAAAGCTTTCAAGCCTAGCCACTAGAAATCAAGGCTTTTGCGTAACTTTATCCAAATTATTTTTTCTCTCCATATGAGGTCAATTGGTTTTTTCCTGTTGCTATTGCTTGCAAATACTTTATTCGCACAGCCCATGGCTTACTTCGATTACAAGGTTTTTAGTACCCCCATTGGAGAAACTTATATAGAAACCTACCTCGATTTCGATGCGCAATATTTAGGCTACAAACGTTTACCCAACAACCTGCTGCAGGCCAAAGTGGGTGTTACTTTAGTTATACAGCGTGGCGAAGAAATAGCAACCTACAGCAAAAAAGAAGTAACAGGCCCTGAGTGCTCAGATTCTATATTGGTCAACTTTATTGAACAAAACCGTATTGAACTGAAACCCGGTAATTACCAACTCGAAATTGAATTGGTTGACCTCAACAAAACCGACAAAAACACCATTTCTTTTAAGCAACCATTAATAATCGACATTCCACCACAACATGCTTACGTAGCCGATTTGCTATTTCTGGGCGATGTAAAACCAACCGTTAAACCGGGCCCATTAACCAAAGGCAATCAAGATTTGTTTCCCTTAATTACCGATTTTTTTCCCGAAGACATTAGCACCTTGATGTTCTACACCGAGTTATACAACTCGGATGTGTTTTTTACCGACAGCGCCAAGCAATTTGTTGTAGTATATAAAATTGCCAACCCCAAAACGGGCAATGCATTCAGAAGTTTTCAGAAATTATTGCGACAAAAAGCTGCTCCCGTAGTACCCTTGTTGGCCAGCATGGACATTACCAACCTACCATCAGGAAATTATCAGCTTACGGTTGAAATTAGAACGGTTAAAAACGAATTGGTACATAGCCGTTCACGTGAATTCAAACGCAGCAACATCAACGTAATTATTCCCGATGAAGAGTTAGACCAACTGATGCTCGACAATTCGTTTATTGGCGGATTAAACAATTTGGACACATTAAGTGAGTTTATTGACTGCTTGCGACCACTGGCTGGCGATGTAGAAAAGCGGAAAATTGACACCCAAAAAGATGCCTTACCGAACATAGACAGTAAGAAAAAATTCTTTTACACCTTCTGGAGCGCTAGAAATGCTTTAGACCCAGGTGATGCTTGGCAGGCTTACCGTGCCAATGTAGCCGTGGTAAATAAAATTTTCAAAACTCAGGTAAAAAAAGGCTATGAAACCGACCGCGGCAGGGTTTACCTGCAATACGGTCCACCTAATACCCGCACCGAGCGCCCCACCGAACCATCGGCCTACCCGTACGAAATATGGCATTACTACAAAATAAACCAATACTCCAACCGCCGGTTTGTGTTTTATAACCAAGATTTATCATCAAACGATTACGAGCTCTTGCACAGCGATGTTTTTGGTGAAATAAAAAACAGCAATTGGCAAGTATTGCTAAACAAGCGCAACACACCCACCAACAATTACGACACCAAAACGCCCGAATCACAATTTGGTGGCAATGCCGACGATTTCTATAAAAACCCAAGGTAATTCCGTTTATTTTTGCGGCTTCAGAATTTTAAACCCATAGAAATGCAGTTATTTCAATCGGTGTTTAAATTGTTTATTGATTAAGACAAAACCACAAATTGAAAGTCGCAATAGTCATTCTTAACTGGAACGGAAAAAAATTTCTGGAACAGTTTCTTCCCGGTGTGGTAAGTCATTCGCCTTCTTGGGCGCAGGTTGTGGTGGCCGACAATGCCAGCACCGATGATTCTGTGGCTTGGGTGAAACAAAGCCACCCCGAAGTTTCGGTTATAGTAAACGATAAAAATTACGGCTTTGCCGGCGGCTATAATGTGGCTTTAAAACAGGTTGATACCGAGTTTTATGTGCTATTAAATTCGGACGTAGAAGTGAGCCCCAACTGGCTTGAACCACTTATCGAAGCTTTTGAGACTCGTCCAACTCTGGCAGCGGCTCAACCAAAACTGTTGGCTTGGCACAACAAAACTCAGTTTGAATATGCAGGTGCAGCAGGAGGCTTTATGGACAAAAACTACTTTGCCTTTTGCCGCGGTCGACTGTTTGAAACCTGCGAAACAGATACCGGACAATACAACGATTTTAAAGAGATTGTGTGGGCCAGTGGTGCTTGTTTAGTCATTAAAAAATCGGCATACTGGGAAGTAGGTGGCCTCGATACTGACTTTTTTGCCCACATGGAAGAAATAGACCTGTGCTGTCGGTTGAAAAACCGTGGTCATGCTATTGGTTATGTGGGCAACAGTGCCGTTTACCACGTAGGTGGCGGCACATTAAACAAGCAATCGCCGTTTAAAACTTACCTTAACTACCGGAACAACCTTGCCTTGTTGGTAAAAAACCATTTCACCTCCCCCCTTTTTTACCGCCTACTGGTTCGAATGGTTCACGATGGAGTATCTGGAATAAGTAACTTGCTAAAAGGTGATTTCAAGCATTTACAAGCCATATTAAAAGCGCATTTTCACTTTTACCGGTGGTTACCTTCCTTGCTACAACAGCGAGCCGAGATAAAAAAAGGATTAAAAACTCCAAATCGTACAGGGTTTTACAAAGGCAGCATTGTTTGGGACTATTTTGTAAGTGGTAAACGCAAGTTTAGTGAGCTTAAGATGGGGTTTCTGGAATAAAGTTTCTTAAACAAGCGTTCCCGCAGATTCCGCAGATTAACGCAGAGACCTTATAAGCAGAGGTAGAGAGATAAAAAATGTTTCCCGCAGATTCCGCAGATTAACGCAGAGACCATTTCAGCGAAAATCTGCGAAATCTGCGGGAGAAAAAAAATACTTCTCGGAAATTTCCCAAATAAACCTACACACCATTTCAGCGAAAATCTGCGGAATCTGCGGGAGAAAAAAAATTACTTCTCCAACAACCACCTTATCGCCAACTCGTACCCCTTAAGCCCAAGTCCGGTGATTAAACCCTTAGCCACCGCCGATATGTAGGAGTGCTGACGAAATTCTTCGCGTGCATATATGTTGCTAATGTGTACCTCAACTACCGGTGTCGAAATGGCCTTTATTGCATCGCCAATGGCAATAGAAGTGTGTGTGTAGGCCCCCGCATTCAATATAATTCCATCCCACTCAAAACCTACTTCGTGAATCTTGTTAATAAGTTCTCCCTCCACATTCGACTGGTAGTAATGAAGCTCAACCCCCGGAAATAGTGATTTACAGTCCTCCAGCCACTCTTCAAAACTTTGGTTGCCGTAAATTCCGGGTTCGCGTTTGCCTAATAAATTTAAATTTGGCCCGTTGATAATCTGAATGCGTTTCATTTTTGGACTGGAGTGAGTAGTAAATGAGTTGGGAAATATACAGAAAAGGCTATAAAAGCTTCTTAAAATTAGAGAAATCGCTTAGCGACAATACGCTGGAAAGTTACCTACGTGACTTGGACAAATTGATTGTTTACGCTAATCTTCACCAAATTAAACCCACCGAGTTAACTTACGACCAGTGCCAGCATTTTTTGGCCGAGGTAGCCGAAAGTGGCATGGGCGCTCGCAGTCGGGCTCGTTTAATCTCGGGCATTAAATCGTTTTACGGTTATTTATTGGTAGAGGAAATCATTGACGAAAACCCTACCGAACTGTTACAAACCCCAAAGATTGCTAAGAAACTTCCAGATACACTTTCTATTGAAGAAATCAACAGCATTATTGGTGCTATAGACCTTAGTTTGCCTGATGGTTTGCGCAACCAGACCATCTTGGAAACCATTTACGGCTGTGGCTTGCGCGTAACCGAATTGGTTGAATTGCGCATTAATCAATTGTTTTTTGACGAAGATTTTATTCGGGTAATTGGGAAAGGCGATAAAGAACGCTTGGTACCCATGGGTTCTACCGTAAAAAAGCTTTTACAAATATACCTCGACACTGACCGCAACAAGCTAGAAGTGAAACCGGGCAATGAAGAATTCGTTTTCTTAAACTACCGCGGCACCAAACTTAGCCGGGTTATGATTTTTATGATTATTCAGAAACTTATTGAAAAACTGGGTATTCAAAAAAGCGTGAGTCCGCATACTTTCCGACACTCGTTTGCGACTCACCTTATCGAGGGTGGTGCCGATTTAAGAGCCGTTCAGGAAATGCTGGGGCACGAAAGCATTACCACCACCGAGATTTACACGCATTTGGACAAGGACTACCTGCGTTCTGAAATCATCGACCACCATCCCAGGGCTTAAAATAAGTAGCAAAAGCAAACTATTCACAGCTTTTAACCGTTTAAATAGTTCCTACGATTAACTAAAATCAGGAGCTATGAACGAAGAAAATGTAGATCATTCGCTGGAAACCATGTCGAGTTGCATGAACCAACTTCGAAACAAAGGTTACGTAGAGGACTTTACGGTTGATGCCAAAGGCATAAAAACCACCGGCATAAAAAAACACTACAAGCCCGAACAGGTTACCATTGAAAATTTTTATCGCTTCGAAGGCGATACCGATCCCGGCGACAGTGCCATTTTATACGCTATAGAAACCAACGATGGCCTTCGGGGTCTGCTTACCGATAGCTATGGGCCTTATGCCGACTCGGTTATCTCCAGCTTTATTCTTCGGGTGCATGACATCCACAAGCAAGCCAACTACACCCATAGCGGAAAACCTGTTGAGCCAGCAGTTTATCATTAAGCTCCAATCGCGGTTTGTCCTATGAAATGATTTGGCGGTTGTACATCGTACCTTGATTTGTGGCAGGGTGATTTTTTTTACCTTCCGCAAAAATATTGCACATGTACAAGTTCCTTTTTGTTGCTTTTGCTTCAATCTCCTTAGTTTGCTGCAAGCCAACGGCTGAAAATTCTGCTCAAAATACTGATGCAGCTTTCGATACCTACAAAACCGAGTTTATTGACCGCTTGTGGAAGATGTATCCGGGTTGGGCCAGCAGTGCGGGTTTCCATAATTACGATAGCCTGTTAACCATTCCCAATTCGGCTTTCCGCCAAATGGAGATAACCTTTGCCGAAACAGAACTTGCCAAGCTGAAAGAATTTGCCTTAGATAGTCTTTCGGCCAACAACAAAACCGATTATTACTTGATTGAAAATCAATTAAAATCAACTGTTTGGGGCATTAACAAACAAAAATCTTTCGAGTGGGATCCTTCTGGCTATAACGTATGTGGCGGTTTTGCCGAAATATTGAACGGCACTTACGACTCCTTAGATACACGTCTAAAAAACATCAGTATCCGTTTGCTTTCCGTTCCCGATTTTTATGCCGCTGCCAGCGAAAACATTCTTAACCCAACGCTGGAACATACCCAGCTTGCCATAGACCAGAACCTGGGTGGCCTGTCGGTTTTTACTACAGACCTACCCGCTTTGTTGCAAAAATCTGGTTTAACACAAATTGAAAAAGACAGCATTTTGGCTCGGGCAAAACGTGCCGAATTGGCCATAAATACCTTTGTTGACGGGCTTAAAAACCTAGACAACAAGCAACCCCGTAGCTTCCGCTTGGGTAGCGAACTTTACAAAGAGAAATTTGCTTTCGAAATTCAGTCAAACTACAGCCCCGAGCAGATTTACGAAAAGGCCTTAAATCATAAAAAAGACCTGCACCACAAAATGGCCGACATTGCCCGCAGCATTTGGACAAAACACATGGGCACCGCTCTGCAACCAGCCGACAGCTTACTTATGATTCGTCAGCTAATTGACAAATTATCCTTAAAACATGCGAACCGCGACTCGTTTCAAGCGGCCATTGAAAAGCAAATTCCGGCATTGGAAAAGTTTGTAAACGAACACAAACTGCTGTATTTAGACCCTAAAAAACCACTGGTAGTAAGGCGCGAACCCGATTACATGGCCGGTGTAGCCGGAGCGTCCATTTCTGCCCCAGGGCCTTACGATAAAAACGGAAACACCTATTACAATGTGGGAAGCTTAACCGGCTGGAGCAACGAGCAAGCCGAGAGCTACCTGCGCGAATACAACGATTATATCTTGCAGATTTTAAACATTCACGAGGCCATTCCAGGTCACTACACCCAATTGGTTTATAGCAACCAATCGCCAAGCATAATTAAAGCGATATTGGGCAATGGGGCTATGGTAGAGGGCTGGGCTGTTTATACTGAGCGAATGATGCTGGAAAGTGGTTATGGGGCCGCAACTTCGACAAGCTCAGTTGCCGGGACAAGCTCGTCTTCGACAAGCTCAGACTCCGCAGAAATGTGGTTGATGTACTACAAATGGAACTTACGTACTACCTGCAATACCATCCTCGATTATTCGGTGCATAACCTCAACTTCAGCAAAGAAGCTGCCATAAACCTATTAGTAAACGAAGCCTTTCAGCAACAAGCCGAAGCCGATGGCAAATGGAAACGTGCCACGCTAACCCAAGTGCAGCTTTGCAGCTATTTTACCGGTTACTCCGAGATTTATGACCTGCGCGAAGAGCTGAAACAAAAACAAGGCACCGCCTTCGACCTGAAGAAATTCCATGAGCAGTTTTTAAGTTACGGCAGCGCACCGGTGAAGCACATAAGGGGGTTGATGGTGGAGTGACGTCGTCAAATCTTCGTTGGGACCAAGACTTCAGCCACATCTCCATTGTGGCGCAATAATTTTTAACTTCACCATAAAATGTCCTAAATACTTAAAAGTCCTATGAAAAAACTATCTACTCTTCTGTTTGTTGTGGCCATCATGTTTTCATTTAGTCGTTGTAACAATGCCTCAACCGATAAGGTTTGCAGCGATGCCACCAGTCGTGCTGCGGTTATTTCAACCTTAATTAACGACCACAACTACACCAACGAACTGATGGATTCTGTTATGAGTAACAGCCATGCTAGCGAAATGCTGCATCATAAAATGATGGAGGCCATGATGAAGGATACTGCCAAGGGCAGCAAAATGATGTCGCACATGCTGGAAATGTGTAAGTCCGATTCATCCATGTGTAAAATGATGGTTGGCAAAACTTTGGATATGTGTTGTGCTGACTCGGCTTTGTGTAAAATGATGTGTGATAAAGCAGATGGCTGTATGAAAAAAGGTGCCACTGACGGAGCTAGGATGGACATGAAACACAGCAAATAAATCGAAGTTGATATAACGCCAATGTTTTAACTACAGCCGTTTATTTTGAAATACAGAAGTCCTGTTTATTGAAAAATCAGTAAACAGGGCTTTTTATTTTATCCCATTTGGCCGCTGTTGAGCGAAGCCTCCGGCCATTTCAATAAATCAATTTCGGTCAGCGGTCGCTACATGCTGATGTAGCCATCGGCTACACCAACCCACAAACGCGTTGCAAAAACATATTTACCAACGGCATCACCCCACTAAAACAAACTAAACTGCCCTTTCTGTGTTCGAATAAACAAATCGCGGTTAAGGCTAGGCATAGTTCTACCTTGCAAATAACGGGTTCTAGCCAGTTTAAATTGCTGCTTAACCTGTTCTGCAAATTGGCCTTCGCCACGCATACGATCACCAAAGCGGCTATCGTTTACTGCTCCCCCGTGGCACTCAGCAATCTGATTCATTACTTTGGTTTTGCGGTCGGGGTAATAGCGTTCCAGCCACTGAGCGAAAATTTGATTGACTGCACCATTTAGCCTAACAACGGTGTAACCCACCGAAACGGCTCCACAGTCGGCAACGGCTTTTACTATGCTTAAAATTTCGTGGTTGTTAATGCCGGGTATAATGGGTGCCACCATAACATTTACCGGAATGCCTGCACTGCTTAATTTCTCAATGGTCTCCAGTCGTTTAGCCACGGTGGCTGTTCTCGGTTCAAACGCCCGCCTGGTATCCTCGTTCAAGGTGGTTAACGAAATACTTACCGCAGCCAAATTCATGGCCGCCATTTCGCTCAAAACATCAATGTCCCGCAGCACCATACTGTTCTTGGTGATTATTCCCAGCGGGTGTTGGTATTTTTGTAACACCTGCAACAAGGCTCTAGTTATTCCGTATTTCTTTTCGGCGGGTTGGTAACAATCGGTATTGCCCGAAAGTGAAATGGGGTGTACTTCCCAATTGGGTTTCTGCAATACTATTTCCAGTAATTGCGGTGCGTTGCGTTTAACCAATATTTTGCGTTCAAAATCTATTCCCGCACTATAACCCCAGTATTCATGTGTATTTCTGGCATAACAGTATGCGCAACCGTGTTCGCAACCCTGATAGGGGTTTAAAGAGTAAACCATGTTCACGTCAGGGCTTTCAACCCGGTTGACAATGGTTTTGGGGTAGACTTCGATAAAAGTTGTTTTTGCCTCATCAACTTCCCAATCGTCAATTCCCTCAGGGTGAACCACGGCATACTCCTGCTTAAAAAAACGGTTATGCGGATTGTGCTGTGAACCACTTCCACTCCACGTCTTCTTTTCTGCCATGTTTTAAAATGTTTAAATTATAAACAATATAACAATTGTAATTTAAACATTTTATACCACACAGCCAAACATCGAAACCGCGCACCTAGATTAAAAAAACAACCGCAGAGGAAAAAGAGAAACACCCAGAGTAAAATGGAGTTTCTCTTATTCACCTATCGTTGAGCGTAGCCTCTGGCTACGTTCAGTGCAACATGGCCTCCGGCCATTTTAATTAAAAGTGATTTTATCTTAGGTTTCGGCCAGAGGCCGATACTGACATAGCCCGAGGTTAGGCCTAACGAGGATTAAAAAACAACCGCAGAAGAAAAGAGAAATACTCAGAGCAAAATGGAGTTTCTCTCATTCTCCTATCGTTGAGCGTAGCCTCTGGCTACGTTCAGTGCAACATGGCCTCCGGCCATTTTAATTAAAAGTGATTTTAAGTTAGGTTTCAGCCAGAGGCCGATACTGACGTAGCCAGAGGTTACGCCTAACGAGAATTAAAAAACAGCCGCAGCGTAAAAAGAGAAATACGCAAAGCAAAATGGAGTTTCTCTCATTCACTTTGTGAAACCTCCATAATCTCGGCGGTTAAATTGATAATTGAATTGACAAGATTTGGGTTTAAGAAGCAAACCAGTCGAACATGGAAATCGTTAAATTTAGGCGTTCATTAGCGTTTCAATATCGAACTTCTTCATTTTCATAAACGTCTGAACTACCCGTTGCCCTTTGACTGGGTCGCTCATTAATTTGGGCAATATGCTGGGAACAATTTGCCACGAAAGGCCAAATTTGTCTTTCAACCAACCGCATTGACTTTCCTGACCGCTATCGGCAGTAAGTTTATTCCAGTAATAATCTATCTCGTCCTGCGTATCGCAATCGACAACAAACGAAACGGCTTCGTTGAACTTAAAATGCGGTCCACCGTTTAAGCCCATAAATTTTTTGCCGTTTAACTCCCAGGTAACCACCATGGGGTTTTCAGCGGTTATTTTCGAGTTTTTAAAAACCGAACAGTAAAAATCGGCCGCAGCTTTGGCTTGTCCATCGTACCACAGGCAGGCGTATATTTCGTTGCTCATATTTTACTAGTTAGCCTCGGTGTATTGCTTAAAGTTATTCAAGATGGCTTGCCAACCTGCACGCTGCATTTCAGTCGGATTTTCGCTTTCAGGGTCAAAGGTTTCTACCACTTTGGTAAAATTCCCTTCTGCTGAAAACGTTGTGCTCACTTTTCGACCATCGGGCATGGAGTAGGCAATGAGTTTGTGTTCTACCACTTGATTATAAACTCCCTCAAAATCGAAACCGAAACTGCCGTCTTTGGCTTCCATCCGGTAATTGAATTTTCCACCCACACGCAAGTCATTTTCGGCTCTTGGCGAATGCCAGTCGGGTGAGGCACTGTTCCATTGGGTAACATGTGCTGGCTCATTCCAGTATGCCCATACTTTTTCTATTGGCGCAGCAACCAATGCTTCAATGGTTATTGCTGTTTTGTTAGCTACTTCCATAACAGTAAATTAATTTGATTTTGCGGTACAATTAAACATCCACTGCACGCCAAATTTGTCGGTGCAGCTACCAAAATAAGCACCCCAAAACATGTCTTGGAGTTCCATTGTTACTTTCCCACCAGCAGACAAAGCTTCAAACAATTTCTTCGTTTCTGCCCGTGTATCGGGTTCCAGGCTTATGTGTACGTTGTTGCCGAAATTCACAGTAAAACCCATCGACTCGGGTGCATCGGTACCCATCAGCACGTGCCCACCAACAATCGGTAATTCGATGTGCATAATTAGGTTCTTGTCGGCTTCTGCCAACGGTGGTGCATCATCACTTGGTGGAATATCACTAAAACGGGCTACTCCGCCACCGCCAAACTCGCCACCAAAAACCGATTTATAAAAGTTAAAAGCAGCCTCGGTATTTCGAGGAAAATTTAGATAGGTGTTTGTCCTTGCCATAGTTGTTTTCTGAAAAATGAATAATCAATTCGTAGCCAGCAACAGTCGCTAGCTTAAGAAAAATTTGGGAAATAAACTTAATACTATTAATTGAAAATAAGAGCACCCTACCCACATTAAAATTCAGCATAAATGTGGCAGTTAAACAAACATCTGGCTTGCTTGTTAGCCGTTTATTAAGGTATGAAACTCGTGGAGTTTATTATTCATTTTTTTCACCACTTTGTGTGCCTTACGCTTAATTGGTAAAGTGGCGAATGTTCGTACATAGTAAGGGAACGGACGAGCTAATTGTACAAATTGATTGCTTTTTATAACCAAAGCACCAAAACCAAGATTAGCGCCCCCGTTATAATTATTAGCCGTTTCAACACTCCAATTGGAATTCACCTCATAGCTTTGATCTGCGCTACTTTTGGCAGTGTCTTGCTCAATATTCCCAAATTCGGCAGTAAGGAAATTCTTGGTGGTCAATTTTATTGCCGAGTCTGGTTGCAAATAATCGTCAAGAAACACAACCTTATCCAGTTGCTTTTCTGCAACACTAACCGACTGGTCGCTGTAAAAAAAGTAGGTGGGGCAAAAATCAAAATAGAACCTAAAAGCAGCAACAATGCTTCGATTGTACTCTGCCTGCTTGCGCTCTAACTGATTGGCTTTTGCCACATTACCTCGTTTTCGAAGAGCGGCAATTGACGGTTGTTTCGTTTTTAGCCGCACCAAAAGAACCCCATCCTTGAGTTGATTTATCTGCTTCCTTTGCAAGGAATTTGTCACTTGCAATTTGGAGATACTTTTGTTCTTAGCCGATGGTTGAGCCATAACACCAAGTGAAGCACTCAGCAAAACTAAGGTTGCAAAAAAAGGATTCATTTCGAGAGTTTTTATTGATTAATCTATCTGAAAATCCTACTGGTTTTCAGCAACAAACATACTTTTTTTTGAAACGAGTGCAGCTTAAATTTTCAGCATTTTCCTCCTTTTTACCTCACCACCTCTATTTCTTTCATCAAATTATCGGCACCGGCATATTTGTCGATAATGAACAACAGATATCTACTATCCATGGCTATGTTACGGCAGCGATCACCACTGAAATACAGGTCGCTCATGGTACTTTCCCACGACCGGTCGAAGTTGAGGCCAATTAAGTGTCCATCGGCATTTATAATTGGGCTACCCGAGTTTCCACCCGTGGTGTGTAAAGAGGCAGTAAAAGCCACGGGCACGGTACCATTTACCGCATACTGTCCGTAGTTTTTGGTTTTGTAAAGTTCTTGCAACTTCTCTGGCACGTCAAATTCTTCATTACCAGGTTGGTATTTTTCCATGATGCCATCCAACGTAGTGTAGTACTTGTACTCCAAACCATCTTTTGGTTCGCTGCCTTCTATTTTGCCATAACTAAGGCGAATTGTGCTGTTGGCATCCGGCCAAAAACGTTTTTCAGGAAACAGTTCCATCATGCCTTTCACATAGGTTTCCATATTCAAATCAACGTCTTTCATAAAGCTATTGAAATCGGGAGCCATGCTGGCACTTTTCTCAAACATTTCTTTCATCAATGTAAACGCCGGGTCTTTCTTCAGTCTTGACAAACCCGTTTGCGTTGGGTTTTTAAGCACTGCCTCGATAGCCGACAATTTCGAAAAGCTGGTACGGGTATAAAACTTAGTAATGTAGTCGGAAACTGCGTGGCCTCCCCTGGCTTTTAAATCGACCCAGGTAGGGCTAAGGAATTTATCCTGAACACCTTGCAAGTAAAAATTTACCAACTCCCTAAATATTTTTTCATCGACCGCTGCATCATAATCCTTGAAAAAACCTTTTGCTGATGTCAACAGCGTTTCAGTCATTTTCTTCTGCTCTTCAGCCGGCAGGTTTTCAAAAGTGCTCAGCAACTTATCAAACCGGTTGGCAAATCGAATAATTTCGGGACCGTAATACACAAATTCGGTAAAATAGTCGGTGGCGAGCTGAAGCTGTAAGTTGGTGGAGTACAACGAAGAAAATTCCCCATCAAGGGTTTGATACTCGGACTTTCCACTGGCCTTCGCCCGCTTTAAAAACTCTTCTTCAAAATCTTGCTTTTTCTCCAATACACCCAAATCCTTAAGTCCTTTGCTTTCGCCTTGCCATTTTTTCCAGGCATTGGCTATTCTACTTTGTTTAGCCGCATATTGAATTCGGGTTTTGTCGCTTTTACGCATGGCATCGTCTATAACCCGCAAACTAGCTGTTCGCATGGCTATTTTAGCAGGATTACCATACTGCAAGGCATATTCAATGGCATATGACGAAAGGAACTGCTGCGTTCTACCCGGAAAACCATACACCATAGCAAAATCGCCTTTGTTTATTGGCTTAATGGAAATGGGCAAAGAGTGCCCTGGGATATAGGGTTTGTTGTTTTCCGAGATATCGGCCGGTTGGTTGTTGTTATCGGCATAAACCCGAAACAGTGAAAAATCGCCGGTATGGCGTGGCCAAACCCAGTTGTCTGTATCACCACCAAATTTCCCAATTGATGATGGAGGAGCGCCAACTAAGCGAATGTCTTTGTATGTTTTTGAAACAATCATGTAATACTCATTTCCGTAGAAAAACGGTTTGATGACTGCCTCGTATTTTGTTCCGCGAGTGGCTTCTTCCACCGTTTTAGCAATGTTTTTACCAATAGCTGCGGCCCGGTTGGCACCCAAGCCTTGCACTCCGTCAAGAATTTGTTCCGTAACGTTTTCGATGTAAACAATAAATGTGGCAGTTAGCCCCGGGTTTTTCAGCTCATCGAGCTTATTGTAGGCCCAAAATCCATTTTTCAGGTAATCGTGTTCCAGCGAACTGTGCTGCTGAATTTGGCTGTAACCGCAATGGTGATTGGTAAGCAGCAAACCTTCTTTGGATATAACTTCGGCCGTGCACCCACCGCCAAATAAAACAACCGCGTCTTTCAAACTCGATTTGTTGATGGAATAAATATCTTCTGCCGATAGGCGCATGCCCATGGTTTTCATTTCACTCTCATTCAGTTTAGCCAAAAGTGCAGGAATCCACATCCCCTCGGTAGCGAGTACCTGAAAACTCAGTAAAGCAAAGAAACAGCCGAGGCTTAGTCGTTTTATAGTCATCTTGATTTTATTAAGGCGGTTAAAAATAGCATAAGTTTAATAGACTGCTTCACTTTTTTCCCTGAAACAGGCTTCCTATCTGCAATTTATCGGTCTACAATAGGGTGAATATTAGTAAATTGCCATCGATGAGTAGAGTCGGTTTCACGTTTTTATTTTTGTGCTTTACATTTTTGTCTGCCTTAGGTCAGGACAATTTTGTTCACTTAATTGAGAACAAAGGTCAGTGGCCCGATGTGGTAATAGCTTCAGCCGACCTCACGAACGGGAAATTTTATCTAGAAAAAACCGGTTTCACCTACGATTTTCAAGACGAAAAAACGATTGCTTTAAAGTCGCAAGCCCACATTGGTCAAATCCCTCAATCGGCTGTTCCCGACCGACTGAAATGCCATGCGGTAAAAGTGAATTTTGAAGGCGCCCAAATTCCGAAGGTCATCAAAAAACAACTGGTGGCACCCACCCGCTACAATTACTTTTTGGGCAACCAACCCGAAAATTGGGTAAGTGATGCTCGGGCATATGCCAGCTATGTACTTACCGACTTATACCCAAACATCGACTTAAACCTATACAGTCAGGACTTAAGCCTGAAATATGATTTGGTGGTACACCCCGGTGGAAATCCGGAGGCCATAAAACTCAACTACCGTGGTGCTGATCAATTGGCCTTGCGCAACCAAAATCTGGTGGTGCAAACTTCTATCAATTACTGGCAAGAGCTAAAACCATACGCCTATCAAGAAATTGATAAAAAAAAGGTAGCCATCAGTTGCCAGTATTCAATCAAAAAAAATGTGGTGAGTTTTGAATTGGGTGCATACAACCCCCGATTACCGTTGGTTATCGACCCAATTCTGGTAATTTCCACCTATTCTGGTTCTGCCATCAATAATTTTGGCTACACGGCAACTTACGACTCGTACGGGTTTCTTTATTCGGGAAGCTCGGCTCTGGGAGGAGATGGATACCCCACCACCACTGGCGCCTACGATGTTAGCTACAACGGTGGCAATAGTGATGTGGCCATTACCAAATATGACACTACTGGAACTTTTAGGGTTTATAGCACCATTATTGGTGGTGACAATTCTGAACTACCCCACAGCTTGGTATTAGATAGTAAAAACCAACTCATCCTTTTTGGCACCACCAGTTCCGCCAATTTTCCTACTAGCGAAAAAGCCTTGGACAAAACTTTTGCCGGTGGGCCTACAGTTAATTTAGCGCAGGGTTTGGGTGTATCGTACACCAACGGAGCCGACATTTTTGTTTGTAAATTTTCACCCGATGGCGATGCCCTGCTGGCCAGTACTTTTTTAGGGGGAAGCGGTAATGATGGCATAAACATTGACTTGGCGCCCGGGCAAAGCAAAAAAGGACTTCATTACAACTACGCCGATGAAATTCGCGGTGAGGTTATCGTAGACGATTTGGACAACTGCTACATTGTAACCACCACCAACTCTGCCGACATTGCTTACATACCTGCGACTTCCATTCAGCCCATCAATGCTGGCAAAATGGACGGTATTATTTTTAAACTGGATTACAGCCTAAATCAACTGCTGTGGGCAACGTATCTTGGCGGAACAGGAAATGATGCCATTTACGCCATCGACATCGACCCTAAAGGGGAAGTGGTCGTATCTGGTGGAACCATAAGCACTGATTTAAGCGTAACCCCCAATGCAGTGCAAAGCACATTTGGTGGTGGCCGTGCCGATGGTTTTTTGGCCGTTATGCCATCAACTGGCGATTCATTGCAAACGCTAACTTATTGGGGAAGTAGCGCCTACGACCAAATTTACCTCCATGAATTTGGCCCTGACGATAACCTTTATCTTTTCGGACAAACAGAAGACAATACCGGCAAATTCAATTTTAGCCATACCGGATTTGGTCAACCCAACAGTGGCCAGTTTATTACAAAAATCAACAACCGGGGCGATAGTTTGCATTTTTCGCTAACGTTTGGAAACGGCATTCCGAAACCCAACCTTTCACCTACTGCATTTCTGGTCGACAATTGTGGGAATATTTATACTACCGGCTGGGGTGGATTAATAAACATGAACATTGACAACTTTGTGGAAAACAATGCACAAAACTGTGCTGGTTTACCAACTACAGTTGAAACAAATCCTTTTTTCCGGCAAGCAACCGATGGGAATGATTTTCACATCATGGTTCTTAACGACAATGCAGCTGCCTTGGTAACCGGATTTTATTTTGGGGAAAATGGTGGACAAGATCACGTGGATGGCGGTACCAGCCGGTTTGACAAGAAAAGTCAGATTTATCATTCGGTGTGTGCGAGTTGTGGCGGCTCACAAAATTTCCCTAAAACACCGGGCGCAGTTTCAAGCAGCAATAATTCAAGTTGCAACAATGCTGTTTTTAAAATAGATTTTCAAACCCAAGGCGTGGCCGCCGATTTTTCATGGACGGTTGCTTCGTGCATGAACGACAGCATTGTTTTTGACAATCGTAGTTTTGCCGGCACTGAATTTATTTGGGATTTTGGCGATGGTAGCCCAACTTCAACGGTTGCATCCCCCAAGCACCTTTACCCTTTGCCTGGCGTTTACTTTGTTAAACTATTTGCTCAAAACCCAATCACCTGCAACGGAAGTGATTCCATTGTAAAACGAGTCGTTATCTACCCAATTGGAAAACACCAGCGACCTGACACCTTAGTGTGCCTTTCAGATACACTTCAACTGGGTTTTAATGCCTACCCTGGTGCTAGTTACGACTGGACTCCGGGCACCGGCCTTAGTGATTCTACCGCTGCTGACCCCTTCTTTTTCCCTGCACAAATAAGCGAATACCAACTCATTACAAACGCCTATGGCTGTTTAGACACCACCATCATAAAAACATCGGTTGATGGTGTGGCAGCCAGCTTTATCAATACCGGCAGTTTGTGCAGCACCGATTCTGTTTTCTTTATAAACAATAGCGTGTCGGCCGATCAGTATTTGTGGACATTCGGTGACGGGGCAATAAGCACAACGGCCAACCCCTCACACAAATATGCCGAACCCGGTTTCTACCAAGTAAAATTATACAGTACCACCTTCGACCCAGGCCCAGTTTGTCAACCGGTAGATTCTATGGTTCGAACGCTTTATGTATATCCAAACGGGGTGCATTACTTGCCCGACACGCTTTTGTGCCGAAGTGACACCGTACAAATTGGTTACGAACCACTACCTGGCGCTACCTACAAGTGGACTCCTTCCACTGGCTTAAGCAACAGCAATATTGCCAACCCGCTTTTAGTACCCAAAGAGGCCAACAACTATCGACTAGTTATATCCGCGGGCGGTTGTCATGATACCACTTTTTTAAACATTACCGTTGCTGGGGTTTTAGCCGATTTCACCAGCAATGCTGGGGTTTGCGAAGATGCGCCTTTAAGTTTTGTCAACAAAAGCATATCGGCCGATAGTTATTTGTGGGATTTTGGAGACGGTAGCCAAAGCACCGCTGCCAATGAAACACATTCCTTTCCAGAAGGTGGCTTATATAAAGTAACCTTGGTCAGTAGGACTAACAATACCTCCGGCAATTGTCCCGCTGTCGATTCAATACAGCGCGACATTCGGGTTTACCCCACCGGGTTTCTTCAACTACCCGATACCACTATTTGTCGGAACGACACGATTCAACTTGGCACATTGCCAATTCCTGGAGCAACCTATCTGTGGAAACCGAGCAACGGACTTAGCAACCCAAATATTTCAAATCCTATTCTTTCGCCCGACAGCACTAGAACCTACACACTATATACAAGTGCACTAAACTGCCGCGATACCGTTCAGATACATATTGAGGTAAAAGGTGTTTCGGCCGGTTTTAATCACACTACCACCGTTTGTCAAAACGATTCCATGGCTTTCTTTAATCGTAGCATTGGGGCAAATAGTTATTTGTGGCGTTTTGGCGATGGCACCACTAGCACGGCCACCAACCCGGTTCATGGCTTTCCCGGGGCTGGAGAATATAATGTAACCCTTATTAGTTCCACCATATTGCCCGATATTCCTTGCCCCGCTATCGATTCCATTACACAAACCGTTTTTGTTTACCCTGCCGGTACCCTTAATTTGCCCGACACCCTAATTTGCCGAAACGATAGCACGCAAATAGGTTTCGACCCCATTCCCGGAGCAACCTACTCGTGGAGTCCAAGCGTAGGTTTAAGTGACCCGAACATTTCCAACCCTATTGTTTACCCCGATTCAGTTATAAACTATACACTAACGACCAGTGCGTTTGGCTGTTTACATCAGGCTAAGGTTAAAATAACCCCCCGAGGCGTTAGGGCTGATTTTGATTTTAGCAATAGCCTTTGCGATGACGATTCGGTGCGGTTTAACAACCTTAGTTTGGGTGCAAGCAGCTTCAAATGGGATTTTGACGACGGTGATTTTAGCACCGCGTTTAGCACCAAACATGTCTTTCCGAGCGTAGGTACCTACAACGTAAAACTTATTGTTAAAGCTACCAGCGGCACTGCACCTTGTCCGTCTTCAGACACCATTGTTAAAACCATCACTATTCACCCCAATGGATTACTACTGTTGCCCGACACTACCATTTGTTTAGGTGACAGCCTTCAATTTGGTTTCCCGCCATTGCCCGGAACCACCTACTTCTGGACCCCATCTACCGGAATTAGCGACCCAACAATTTCCAACCCCATAATTTTTCCACCAGATACGCTAACCTATACCCTATTGGCGGTGGCTGGTTCCTGTGTTGACTCTACGGTAATAAAAGTTAATACTGCAGGTGTACTGGCGCAATTTTCAAGTAGCCAACGAACTTGCCAGAACGACACCCTCTTTTTTTTCAATCAAAGTGCAGGCGCCCAACAATACGCCTGGCATTTTGGGGATGATAGCACCAGCACCGACACGAATACCTTTCATGTTTACCAAAAACCCGGCATTTATCAAGTAAAATTGGTTGCCAAAACACTGCAATCGGGCAAATGTCCGGCAGCCGATAGCATAATTAATCAGGTAATTGTTTATCCGGCTGGAACCCCTCCGGCATTCGATACCACGGTTTGTGTTGGCGACACTTTGGCTGTAGGCATAACCCCATTGCCCGATGCTATTTACGATTGGTCGCCTGGATCTGGCTTGAGCGATTCTACCATTGCCAATCCTTTATTGATTGGCGATTCTACAAGAACCTATGTATTGACCAGCACCGCCTTTGGTTGTGTTTTTACCGACACCCTTAAAATCATTACCAACGGACTGAAAGCCAATTTTAGCACTAACGTTGATGTTTGCAACGGTGACACGGTATTTTTCACCAATACCAGTAAGTACGCCAATACGTTTAACTGGTTTTTTAGCGATGGTACCCAAAACCAAGACACGAATACCTTTCATGTTTTCCCAACATTTGGAACGTTCTATGCAAAACTAATAGCCAGCACACAAAGCAACACCGGAACATGTCCGAATAAGGATACGCTAAAACTCCCGGTATATGTTTATCCCGATGGGATACGCCTGTTACCAAACACTTCATTTTGCCCCGACACCGTATTTACGCTCGGCCTCGACTCTATACCGGGGGCAACCTACTCCTGGTCACCAACTTTGGGTTTAAATAATTCCAGCTGGGCTAACCCACTTTTTTCGTTAAAAACGCAAACCACGTACACACTCATTACAACCAAAGGAAAATGCTACGATTCACTTTCGGTGACAATTGACCCGATATTGTTTGATTTACTACCAAGTTCGGAGGATACCCTTTTGTGCGACACTACCGTAACTATAAAACTTACGGCCGACGGCAAAGGAACCATAAACAGCTTTATCTGGTCCGATAGTCCAAATTTCGGAACCATACCCTTGTCCACTGACAGCTTTGTGACGGTAACACCCGCCAACTTTGCAACCTATTATGTAAGAGGATTTAGAAACGATTGCGCTTTTACGGACAGCATTCAGGTAATTATTCTCAACAACGACACCGTTTTATTAGACTCCATACAATCCATTTGCCTGGGCCAGACCGCCCTAATTGGTATTTCTAGCATTAACAATGCTGGGATTCTTTATTCCTGGACGCCAACGCTTGGTTTGTCGGACAGCACCATTTCGAGGCCGTATGCTCAACCAACCGATACTACCACCTACGAACTCAAAATAGAAATGCCGGGGTGCTTTGGTTACATGAATTTTACCATAAATGTAGATCACATTGAATTGATAGCCCCTGATTCCATTTTTTGGTGCGATTCGCTTAATTCCTTAAAACTTGTAGCCGATGGATTAGGGCGGGTAAGCAATTTCTATTGGGGGCTTGACACCACATTTAATCCGCTATTAAATACAAATACGCTGGACAGCACGGCAACGGTGCAACCACCAGCTGGTGATTTTCTTTATGTGGTAAAAGGTGAAACCAGCATGTGCCAATTCATCGATACGGTGGTTATAAGCTCCGACTTCATTAGTTTGGGTATTGACAAAAATAAATTGTATTGCACCACAGGACCGGTATTGCTCGATGCTGATAACATGGGCTCACCGCTTACTTACGAATGGCAACCGGCCAGCCGAATTCCGGGTTCGAATACCACCGAACAAGTGCTAGCCTATATTCAGGGCACTGAAACTTTTTATTTAACAGCCACTAACCCCGACGGCTGCCAACTTACCGATACCATTACCGTGAGCCCCTCACAACTATTAGACCTACAAGCGCAAATCATCGCTTCGGATAGTCTTTTCTTCCAAGGCCGGCCAGTTACCGTAAGTGCCAACCCACAAGGGGGCTACAGCTACCTTTGGCAACCGGCTGGCATTTTCCCCGATCCCACATCGCCGGTAAATAGCATTTACCACCAGGATAGTATAACCATTTACCTTACCATAACCGACGGCCAGTGTGTGGTAGGAGCAAGTGCACACTTCTACTTTAAAGAAATTGTTTGTGGCCCACCCGACATTTATGTGCCCAATGCCTTTACCCCAAACACTGACAGAACCAACGACCTGATGTTTGTTCGTGGAAACTACATTGAATCGCTTTACTTTACCATTTATGATCGATGGGGTGAAAAAGTGTTTGAAACCCGCGACCAGAAACTGGGATGGGATGGGGTTTACAAAGGCAAAATGCTAGACCCGGCCGTGTTTGTATATTACCTCGAAGCAACCTGCAAAGACCAACAGAAATATTTTGAAAAAGGCAACATCACACTTATTCGCTAAAACACTTGTGTTTACTAGCTTGTTTTGGTGTTGCTACTTTGGCGGCAATGCCCAGGATTTGCATTTTTCGCAGTTTAATGCCACCCCCAGCTACATCAACCCTGCCCTAACCGGGAAGTTTAATGGCGATGGGCGTTTTACCGCCAATCACCGCTCGCAATGGAGGTCGGTTACGGTGCCTTACCAAACCTTTGCCGCCACCATGGACTTTTCAAAATTTGGCAATACCAATAATCTGGGTTCGGGCGTTTCGGTTTATTACGACAAAGCTGGCGACTCGAAACTGACCACCTTAAAAGCCGACCTCGCCCTTTCTTACACCATAAAACTTAGCTACGACCGCAAACACTCGTTAAGCATGGGTTTACAGGGCGGCCTCAAAAACATTACCATCGATTATTCAGCATTGCGTTTTGACAACCAATACAACGGAACCGCTTATGATGCCGGGCTAGGCAATGGCGAAAGCTTTAATTACGACAAGCTATTGGCCGCTACAGCCAGTGCGGGCCTTTCCTACTTTTATGTCGATCAGAAAAAAGTAATTGTTGCCGGCTTTGGTATTTATAACCTCATAAAATCGGACGAAAGTTTTTTCACTAATGGCTTTAGTCCGTTAGATCCACGGGTAAACTCGCATGTTTCGGCAGAAATAGCCGTAAATGAAAAAACTGTGTTAATGCCAAGCGTTTTTGTGGGCAAACAAGGCCGACAAAAAGAAATTATTTTGGGCGGGAAAGTAAAACAAGTGCTTTTTGACGACAACCGCTACTACCGCGCTTTGTCGGGCGGTTTGTTTTTTAGAAACCGTGATGCGCTGTTTTTGACCGGCAACATGGAACTAAACGACTTCAATTTTGGGCTGAGTTACGATTTTAACGTTTCCAGCCTTAAAAAAGCAAGTTCATACCGAGGCGCTTACGAAATTTCACTGATTTACGTTTATAGTGCACAACGCAGCGGTTCGAGAAAATTTAGTTCTTGTCCCGTCTTTATTTAAGTTTGCACATGCGGTTATTACTACTAGTGTTTCTGGGTGCCGGATTTTTTACAGCTCATGCCCAGAAAGTCGATAAGTATCTTTTTCTGGCAAAAGAAGCCGAAGCCAATCAAGATTTTATTGCAGCTGCCGAATATTACCGGCAAGGCGCGCGGGTTACCTTATTTAACCCCGAATTAAACTTCTCGTTTGCCGAATGCTTGCGCAACCAAAACGACTATTCGCTGGCCGAGAAATTTTACCAACTAACCCTTTCATCCGACACCGCCAACCAATACCCCATTGCCCTATACTGGCTGGCCACCCTGCAAAAAAACAACGGGCGCTACAAAGAAGCGCTTACCAACTGGGAATTGCTGATGCGCCAAAACGCAGCCAATCCCAGCAGCGAAACCTACCGGAAAGCCGAGCGCGAAGTTCAGGCTTGTACTGCCATTATAAAAGCTAGAATCGCCAGTTACCCAGCCGAAATGGTGAATATTACCACCATCAATTCCACGGATGCTGAATTTGCCGCCAGCTACTACAACGACTACAGCATGGTGTATTCGCACCTTCCAAAAAATGCCGATAAAAAGGCTAAAACCAGCCCGCACATTCAATTGAATGCTGCTATAAAAGACAAGCAATTTTGGCAGCTAGCCGGCAGCTTGGCACCAACCATTAACGAAACCGGTTTTTCGAATGCCAACGGCAGTTTTAGTTCCGACGGCAAGTTCTTCCTTTTTACCCGTTGCAACGACCAATCCAATTGTCAGCTCTACATTTCGCGTTACAAGGATGGCCAATATTTACAGGCATTTCCACTGAAAATTAACGTTACGAACTTCAACTCTACGCAAGCCAATCTGGTAAAAACAAGCAACGGTTATGTCCTGTTTTTTTCCAGCAATCGTCCGGGAGGCAAGGGCGGTTACGACATTTGGTATGCACTGGCTGACGAAAATTTAAACCTTGGCGAAGCCAAAAACGCAACTGCCATCAACAGCATTGACGACGACATTACGCCATTTTACAGCAACAAAACCGGCGAGCTCTTTTTTAGTTCAACCTGGTACACCGGCCTTGGTGGTTTCGATGTATTTCGCTCGGCAACAACCAATTTTATTGCATTTTCGGAACCTGTAAACGTTGGAAAACCCTTCAACTCACCCGCCAACGACACCTATTTTACCTTACGAGCCGATGGTGGAAAAGGAATGTTAACCTCCAACCGTGAAGGTTCGTTCTCCTCGTTTGGAAGTACCTGCTGCAATGATATTTACGAATTCAATTACCCGCTTTCGCTTATTGGCAAATACCCCTACGACCCAGAAACTACCACTCCGGTTCTAAAAACAGATGACAAGAAAATAGCCAGTTTGTATAGTGAATTGGTCGAATTACTGCCGCTAACGCTCTATTTTCACAACGACGAGCCCGACCCTAAAACCCTTAAAGACTATACCTTAAAATCGTATCTAGATTGCTATACCGACTACCAGCGGGTGAAAGCCAATTATCGGCATGAAAATCCTGAGGAAACGGATTTCCTGTTCGAAAGTTATGTCGATCGTGGCTTCAACAAGCTATACCGATACGTGGAGCTAACCAACGAATTGATGAGTCTTGGTGCCAACCTTACCGTTAGCGTAAAAGGCTATGCCTCGCCATTGGCCAAATCCGACTACAACATCAACTTAACCGGTCGTAGAATTGAGAGTTTTACCAATTTTCTAAAAACCTTCGAAAACGGGGCATTACTCCCCTACCTGGTTGGCGATGCGGAAACCAATAGGCTGACGATTAAGAAACTGCCGTTTGGCGAAACCAAAAGCGCCCCCAATGTTAGCGACAATTACAAAGACCAACGCAAATCTGTGTATTCGCTGGCCGCAGCGCTAGAAAGACGCATTGAGATTGTAGCCACCCACCTGGACATGCCCAACCAAGTGGTAGTTGGAGCAAAACCGAACTCGGCCGCAAACGAAAAACCAACAAATACCGAAATCCGCAACGAAGAACCCGTTTTTGAAAACACCGATGGCAACACGGTAAACGAACCACGAATTGAACCCGTTATTCAATCGTACAACAAAAAAGATGGCGAAACTCAAACAAGCAGTAACGGTAAACCAGGAGTTAAACCGGTTACACCTATAGAAGCAGATATTACCAATCACAATACAGAAGCAGATACCATTGCAGCGGCCAATATCCCGCAGCCAGACGAGGACATGCCCAAGCCAGAGCCCGTGTATTTAACCAATCTGATTGAAGTAGATTTTGGCAAGGTAAAACGCGGCCAGATAATGGCCAAACCCATTCGGTTTAGAAATGCCTATGGCCACAACATCACCATGACACGTGT
Source organism: uncultured Flavobacteriales bacterium (assembly GCA_964390915.1). Lineage (GTDB taxonomy): Bacteria > Bacteroidota > Bacteroidia > Flavobacteriales_D > Luteibaculaceae > DASUEB01. The sequence continues at coordinate 1,357 of CAYMJL010000030.1, read as the reverse complement.
TACTTCCGATTGTGATTGCACCAACATTCAAATCCCCACTGCTGTCCTGGTTCCCGACGAGGAAATAACCTTCTCGGTGCGCTTTGATTCGCGCGGAAAACTAGGCCCACAACAGCATGCCATTACCATCTTTACCAAAGAGATTCAGAATCAGATTGTAATTAGATATCAGGTAGAGGTAGTGCCGTAACCTTAACGACTACATGAATCAATTTAATTCATCGTACGCTTGAACAGGCTACGTTTGCCTTTTGTTATTCCAAATCCAGAACAATTTTTATATTTTGAGTTAAAACAGGTTTGAGTTCGGCTGGAAAATCACCTATTTTTCGCAGCAGCCGCTTATTATCAATTGCCCTGATTTGATCTACCATAACATCGGAAGCTTGCTGCAAGTTGGCCTGACCACTTTTTAAATGCACCCGCAACAACTCACTGTCCTTCACCACATTGGTTGTAATGGGGCAAACCACGGTAGAAGGATGAACACCGTTAAGCAAGTCTGTCTGCACAACCAATACAGGCCGAACTTTTCCGGGTTCCGTTCCGATTTGCGGATTGAGGTCAGCCGACCAAATTTCAAATCGCTTAATCCTCATGCCCTAAGCTTTCAAATTCGGCCAAAACCGCCATGGAGTCTGCTTTAACCAATTTAGATTCTTTAGCCAATTGCTGTTCCAGCAGTTTACGGCTATTTAACCGGTTATAATGCTCTACCGCCTCATTGATATAGCGATTTCTGGTTTTTTTTACCTTGGCAATTAGCGATTCCGTTTCAGAAAAAAGATGGTCTTCTAATTTTAGCGATAACGTTTTCATACGTTTTAATTAATCACAAAGGTATATACTAAAAGTGATACTTACAAGCTGTACAAATTAACGTTATTCGGTATATCTCCATCTATTTTAAGATTGCCTGATGATAACAAAATATCGATTTTATAGCGTTTACCATCCTTTGCCAGCCATTTCAGTTGGGTAGTGGCACTAACCAACTGGGTAGTGCCACTACTCGATTCACTATTTTCTTTTTAAGGATTACCGCTTTACTTCTCGGCAAGCCAACTTCATCAAAGTTGGCTGCCATTGCCTGTAAAGCAGAACGGCCTCAGCCGGTTGGTGCAGTTTTTCCAGAGAAGAACCGGTAAGTTCCATTGTTTGGGAACTAACTCGTCAGGCACAACGCTGTAAACATCATTGAAAGTAAATTTATGGTTCGCCTATTCGGTTCATCAGCGGATTAATCATTTTATCGCTTGGTTGGCGATTGTTCTTCTCTGCTGAAAAACAAGCCAAAGCGGTTGCAGCCTTGACTTTTTGGTTACTTTTTTTGTCAAGAAAAAAAGTAAGGCGACAA
>CAYMJL010000029.1:0-31907 GCA_964390915.1 uncultured Flavobacteriales bacterium | reverse complement strand
GAGTTCTTCACTTTGGCGCACCGAGGACGGGGCTTCGTATAAGTCCAGCAACATAATGGCCAACTGGGTAAAAAACAACCCCTTGTTGACCGTAGCATCTCGCTACGACAAACGCGGGCGATACATTCAGGGCACACTCATTTAAAAATAACCTCAGAGAAAAAAGAGAAACTCACGGAGTAAAAAAGTATTTTTTCTCCATTACTCTGCGAAACCTCTATAATCTCTGTGGTTAAGTTGTTAATTGAATGGGGGAAAAACACGCTGAAGTTAAAATATTCTCATGACTCGTCTTTGAAATTCTAAATGCGTTTGCCCTGACAATACATTAATCAACACCAATCTATTGCCTTAAAATATTACTTTTGCGGCCTATTTACAGACACATGGGTTTAAAATGCGGTATTGTTGGGCTTCCCAACGTAGGAAAATCAACACTTTTCAACTGTTTAAGTAACGCCAAAGCGCAATCGGCCAACTTTCCGTTTTGCACCATCGAGCCAAATATTGGGGTAATTACCGTTCCCGATGAGCGCCTTAACAAGTTGGAAGAATTGGTTAAACCAGAGCGTGTACAGCCTACTGTAGTTGAAATTGTGGACATTGCCGGATTGGTAAAAGGAGCCAGCAAGGGCGAAGGATTGGGTAATAAATTCTTGGCCAACATTCGCGAATGTGATGCCATTTTGCACGTGCTTCGTTGTTTTGAAGACGATAATATTGTTCACGTTGACGGTTCTGTAAACCCAATTCGCGACAAAGAAGTAATTGATATTGAGCTCCAATTGAAAGATTTGGAGACTGTTGACAAAAAAATTAGCACCGTAGAGCGCTCGGCGAAAGCTGGCGATAAAGATGCCAAATCAAAATACGAAGTGCTTTCAATAGTAAAGCAGTGTTTACTGCAAGGTAACAACGTTCGTTCGCTCAATTTGGCGCCCGAGCAAGTTGCCGAGATTGAAGACCTATGTTTGCTGACCATCAAACCGGTACTGTACGTTTGCAACGTTGACGAGAAATCGGTGGTGAGCGGAAATGCCTTGGTTGAAAAGGTTAGAACCATGGCCACAGCGGAAAAAGCCGACATCATGATTGTAGGTGCTGCCATTGAGGCTGATATTGCTGAATTAGACAGCTTTGAAGAGCGTCAATTGTTTTTGCAAGATTTAGGACTTGAAGAAGCCGGTGTTGCTAAATTGATTAAAGCAGCGTATAAATTACTGAACCTGCAAACCTATTTCACCGCTGGGGTTAAGGAAGTTAGGGCCTGGACCATTTACCAAGGTTGGACTGCACCGCAAGCGGCTGGCGTTATTCACTCTGATTTTGAAAAAGGCTTCATTCGTGCTGAGGTTATTCGCTACAATGATTTTGTGCATTACGGTTCGGAAGCAGCATGCAAAGATGCCGGAAAACTAGGGGTTGAAGGCAAAGAATATGTGGTGCAGGATGGTGATGTGATGCACTTCAGGTTTAACGTTTAATCCTACTCGATTTTATAAAACTAAAAATGGGGCCTTCCGAACGGAAAGCCCCATTTTTTTTGAATTATACTTCGTCTTAAAACTTAAGACTTATACCAAGCTTCAAATTGGTTAAACCGTAACCCAATTCTGCAAAGGCGGCAATTTTATCGGTAAAATAATAGCGACCTCCAATAAATAAGCTATAGAAGGCTCCAGATCCAAAATTTGGGCGACCGATACCAAGTTTATCGTAATAGGTATCCTTATAGGTAAGACTATTGTAACCCAATGCTAGTCCACCATATCCATCCAACTTATCGGTTTGGGCAAAATTGGGGTGATAAACTCCGCGAGCGGCAATAATTAAGTAGGTCCAAGAGGCTTCGTATCCGCCATAAGAATAATCATATCCGACTTTTCTAAACTCTATTCCTCCGCCTAGTCCAAGTACACCTGGACCAAGTTCTTTGAAACCGTGTTCGAAATAAGCCGACAAAGCTGGTGATGCTTTAACGCCTGAATAGCCAGACAATCTATACCCGCCTAGAAAACCAACACCAATGTTGACTACATTATCACCGGTAGCAAAGGTTTGGGCATTAACTTGGGTGGACAAAAAAAGTCCGATGAGAAGGTAAAGAATTTTTTTCATGGTCGTTGAGTTTTGAATTAAGTGTTCTCAAGGTAGCAATTTTTGAATACCAGCCAACGATTCTGCCCTATTTCAATATAGAATTCATTGCTTTATTCCATTTGCAAATTTCAATGACCACCCACCACCAACAAAAAACCACCAACTTTTTCAAGCTGATGGTTTTTCCATAAATGTCTGATTTGGACCCTAATTATTGGGTAATCCCGCATCAATCCAAGCTTTTATCTGGCTTATTTCACAACTACTTAATTTTCCGCTTGGCGGCATTGCACTGGCATTGCCGTTTTGCGACACTGCATCATACAATTTAGCCGACTGAGCCTTAACGCCATCGTAGGTTGACAAATCGATACCACCCGAAGGTGCACCACCACTGTGGCAACCGTTGCAATTGGCGGCTATAACGGGTTTAATAGTATTGGCATATGACACATTATCGGTACTGCAATTTCCGCCACCGGGGTTGCACGAATTGTTTTTCGCCCCTTGCGAAATCCATTTGCTTATTAATGTAATCTGGTCAGCCGTTAAAGGCGTATTATCAGGCGGTGGCATCATTTTATCCGGGTCGGTACTTGTTAGCACCTCCATCATTTCGTCATCGGCCGCGCGTTTTGCACTCTCGTAGGTGGTAAAATCAAGTTCCGACTCGTAGGTGGCACCATCGTGACAACCGCTTTTAGCGCAGTTACTGCTCAAAAGTGGCTGAATGTCATTTTTAAAGTAAACCGTATTTGGATCGCAATCGGAAGGGGTGATATTGGATCCCGGTGCTGGCGCCTTGTCTTTGTTGCACGACCAACCCACAACCCCAATCACCATTAAAAGCAGAACGCGTGTTCTCATTATTTTTTATTTACCATGTTAAATATTCTCGAAATGTTGAAACCAAATCTGAATTGACCGATTGCCCAGCTGTCCTTGTTTTCTGTCAAATACTGACTTTCTACCAACGACCTATTATTGCTAAAAAGTAAGTGGAAAACGTGTCCGCCGGTTTCTATTTCGTAACCTACCCCTAGTGGGGCGTAATAACCATTTTTTGCAACCCTTTTGTCATCGAAAATATGGAAGTAGTCCACAATGATTCCAGAACGCTTGGTAAACTTAAAACGGCCACCAAAGCCCAAAGCAAACAAACCGTTTTTATCATCATAGGCCACCCTGTTGCGGTGCACATAGGTTGGCAAAACCTCAACGGAAATAAATCGGTTTATTTTTTTGGCAATAACCAATTGCACGGTGTAGGTTAAGCGGTGACTGAATTTATTTTCGAAATAGGCCACGTCCATCGAATCGGGTGACGATTTCATGGTGGTCAAAGTGTTCGCTCCAAAAAGAGAAATACTTACCGGAAAACCGTGTTCAACCTGCTGAATTAATTTCGCTTTAGCCGTAAAATCCAACAACTGTCGGTGTAAATAAGGCCCTTTGCTGCGGGCAAAACCCACACTTAGTTTATCGGTAATTCCGTAGTCAAATGATATCCGGATATCAGTGACGTTGTCTAATCCGTAAAGCGTTTTCACTCCGCCATTCTTTCCGCCAATGTCATCAAAACGGTGCGCAATTCTAAAATCTAACTCGCCCGCTTTAACCTGCTCAACCGTTGTAGCGTTAATAAGTTTGGTAGTTTTAAAAGTTGCCGTAACCGGCGTTTTCTCGTCAGCACCAACATCGCCAATCATCGACGACAAATCGTCATCTTGAGCGGTAGCAAAAAGTGTTAAAACATTAAACAGGGCAATTAAAAAAAAGTTTCTCATTTCTGTTTTGGAATAAATTCGGCATTGATGGTCACTTCTATTTCTTCGGCAATGTTTTGAACGACCAGTTTGGGTATTTCAATATTATGGTCGACCACCTTAACTTTAAAAACCGATTTCCCGTGAATTCCGCCATTGGCAACTTTAAGCGTGGCGGCAATTGTCCGGTCTTTCGACACCCCATGCATGGTTAGTTTCCCAACTATTTTCACAGGGTAATCTCCGTCTTTACTTAAATCGGGCAAATCTTGAATTAAGCCATCAAATTCGGCATGAGGAAACTTATCGCTCTCCATGTAGTTTTCATTAAAGTGCTCTTGCATTAATGCCTTATCGAAATTGAACGACTTCATGGCTGCTTTAAAAAAAATCTTACCTGTTTTGGTGTTCAAGGCACCTGCCGACGTTTTTGAAACCGCTTCAATGTCTTCCACCGGCGTAGCCGAAAAAAAACGAATATTGGTGGATTTGGTCACCCAAACCTGTGCATTGACCGAAATTGAAGTGGCGAGAATGCTCAATAACCCAAACAAAGTTTGTCTCATAACCTAAAATTTAAATGCTTACTTTCTGTTCATATACGCACTAAACCGCAATGGCGTGCAATTTGGCAAAAATTAAATAATTGTAGCAACATATTTTGTGCATAAGGTATTTATTTCTACCGGAAAATTACCTCAACTTCCGATAAACTGCCTGAAACGTTAGAGCAATAACCTTGCCTGGAAAAACAATGATTTCGTTAAAAATTGTTGTTGAGCGGTTTACTGCCGTTCCTTCTTAACCAATGCTGAACGCTTTGTGTTAAAACGGCGGACCCCGCACCTACTAATGCCCCAGCCAACACATCGCTGGGGTAATGAACACCTAGGTGCATGCGCGAATACCCCACTGCCATTGCCCACCCGTAAGAAACAGTAATAACATACCACTTGGGAAACGCAATGCTTAACGAAGTAGCACTTGAAAATGCAGCGCTGGTATGACCCGAAGGAAATGACGGGCTGTCGGCAGTCGTTGCCGGTTGAATATCTCTGTATGCATCAAACGGCCTTACCCTGTTAATTGTATGCTTCAATCCAGTTGAAATAACTCCAGCAGCAAGTGCCGAAAAACCCGTGTAGATGGCGGCTTGTTTTAAACAAGAGTCGTTTTTAACTTTTCCACAAGCAAACAAAACCATCGGAACACCAATAGCCACCGGTGTTACCGTTTTTGTAAGTAACCTAAAGGATGCGTCAAGGTGTTCCTTTCTGCCAACGTTAATTTTGCGCAGCAAGCTGATGTCGGCATTTTGAGCCGGCACAATGAAACCGGAAAAGAGAAAAAGGCATAATAAAACTACGGCTCTCATCAAATCTATGTGCAATTCTTCAACGGTTATTGCTGTGCAAGGATAATCAAATAGCTGGCAGCACTACTTTGATTCTTGGGGCTTGTTGCCAGGCACCAACTACCGAATGTTGGCCAAATCCACGTTAGACGGAATTCCCTGCGGAAATCGGGCAAACATGATGAGTTTTTCATAACTCATGTCTTTCTGGCTATAGGTAAAGGCATTTTCTCCACCTACGGTAACCGAAATGGTTAAAATTAAATTAAGCGGAGCGGTGATTATTAGAAAAAAACCATGTGAAATAGTTGACAGCGTGAAAAGCGGTATTGACCAGCCATAATGCGCTGGCCTGGCATACCTCAACTTAAACCTATAAATTTGATTGATGGGTACAGTTATACAATTCTTGGTCGACTCTACCAACACCACTACCGATTGGTGGTCAACAGCTATCAATTCGCCACTTACCCGTTTGCCGTTTTTTTGAAATAGTTTAATGTGCGAGCCGTAACGGTTTACATCAATTTGTTGAGACGGTGGTAAATACTGAGGCACACTGCAACTAAACAGTAGGCCTATCAACACAAAAAGCAAGCTGATTTTAGTTTTCATGGTACGAAAATGTTTTGGTATCAATTTTAGAACCCCAAAACTCCCGCTCCATAGAAGTTTCGTACTGCTTGTAGTAAGCCGCTTCTTCGCGCAAATAGTTTTTAGGGAAGGCCACCATCTGGCGCAATTTGCTCAAATCCTTATCTTTTATCCAATGCTCACGCATCCATTCCAAATAATATCCCTGCGACTGCAGAAATAATTCATACTCTGCATTGGCCACAGGAAGGTTGAAATTGAATTTATATTCGCTGCCGGGCATTGAAATCAGGTACTTGTTGGGGTTATTTAGGTCGTTCAATGCCACTGCGTCCTCCTTACCCTTATTCAAAATCGAAGTGGGGACAAGTTCTTTTGGAGAAACAAGCCCTTTGATATTGGTTAAAGCAGCATAATCAATACGCCAAAGGCCTTTATTTAAAACCAGTTTCAATTTAACCGATGAACCAGACCCAACTGAATTTAAGGGTATCAGCTGTCTGTTTATGGCAATGGGGCCTGTTTCGTAAAATCCGCTTTGCAGCACCCAAGCCTTGTTGGGCTCGTCCCATAAATAAACGTCGATATTGCCCAATTCCTTTTTAATTCCACCTTTAAGTTTTTCTTTAGTTTCTGGGTTATTTTCAATTTGGGCAAAAATGTCGCCTACCTCATCGCCCATATAACCCATGGCACTGTAGATAAAATAAGTGGTCATCAAGGTTTGGCGAAAGTTCAAAACTAAGCCAAGCTGCTGCTCAGAATTAACCTGCTCAAAATTCAGAAAAACCTCTTCTTTGCTGCTCAAATTAACCTTATCAGCCAAAGAAAATCTTTCCTAACGGTCATCGGTATTTATTAGGTTCGTTATATTTCCCTCATCGGCCTTTGCACTAGTGGGTTTATAAAGATTATTGCACAAATAGAACTTATTCGTTGGCGACTGGTAAACCCGTTCACCTGCATTCAAGGGATAGGCCAAAAGTTTAACCTGTTTAACACAATGCGTTTCCAACGCTTCATTTTTCATGGTAATGGAAAACTTATTACCTGTCAAACGCTGGCTGTTCAATGCGTCAATGTCGGCATACTCCATTGATGGCGAAATGGCATTTGAAAATCCTTCGGCATCCGAATAATGGAAATTGTCATTTTCATTGAGGTAGAACGTGGGGCAAGAGCCAAAGCAGGCTTTTGGGTTGGTGATGCAAAACAGGCCTAATGCTACATCGAGCCCCGCCAAAATAGATAAAGTAGCAATCCGGCCTGCTTCCGGGTTTTTTATTTTTTGATTGGTTTCAAAAATGGCAACACTATCAATCGGGATAGAAATTTGGCCGGTAAACAGATTAACCCGGTTGAAATTATACTGGGTACCATAACCGGTCACTTTATTCGCCACAGTGTCAATCAGCCACTGATCTTTTAAAATGCAGACATCGCCATTCTTCAGGTGTGCTTTTAAAAATGGTCGGGCTTGTATTTGCTTCGTCTCGTGCATCAGGCTATTCGCTTCCTTATAATTCGACCGGAAATAATATGTGGTACAGGAAATTATTCCAACCAGCATAAATGCAAACGAAATCGAAATGCTAATAATTTTTCTGGGCATGGGCAAAAAGGGTTTCAATTGGTGCGCCACCTTACGGGTGCGTCATTTATATATTTAGGTCATCAATTATACCTATAAACATAGCAAAAATTATCCTGTCCCGCCCAAATGAATCTGGGCAAATCAAGCCATGATAATCGTATTTAGTCCAACCAACGTATTAGCTATAAGCACGGTTAAAGCAAAACTCTTTTTGCATTGACGCTGATAATAAGCACCTGAGAGGCACAAAAACCATTAGTTTTGCCAAGTAGGGTTTAAAAATTTCCGCATCCAACTATGCTTATTGAATTACTATTTACCTTTTTTCTGGTTCTTTTAAATGGTTTCTTTGTAGCTGCCGAATTCGCCATAGTTAAGGTTCGCTCATCACAGGTTGAAGTAAAAACTGATGTTTCCAAACGTTCATCAACCGCAGCTAAAAACATTATTGCTAACCTGGATGCCTACTTGGCCGCTACCCAACTTGGGATTACGCTGGCCAGCCTTGGTTTAGGCTGGGTGGGTGAAGATGTGATTTCCAGACTGGTATTAAAGCTATTTGCTACCTTCTCGTTATTTCCCGATCCAGTTCTAGCCCATGCCATTGCTATACCCGTTGCCTTTTTCTTGATTACCGTAATGCACATTGTTTTTGGCGAACTCGCTCCAAAATCCATGGCTATTCGTTTCCCATTAAAAACTACCTTCTGGGTGGCCATTCCCTTGCAGATTTTCTACTTCTTTTTCCGTCCCTTCATTTGGCTACTGAACAACATTGCCAACCTGATATTGCGCATTATTGGCATAAAACCCATTCACGGTGCCGAAATTCACTCGGAGGAAGAATTGAAATTGATTATTGCCGAAAGTCAGGAAGGTGGGGCTATTGATGTCAGTGAGCGCGAATTGATTCAAAACGTATTTGAATTCGATAACCGCACGGTGCGTGAAATACTGGTTCCGCACATCAAAATTGTTGGACTCGATGCCACAATGACATTTGATGAGGTGGTGAAAAAAGTAATTGATGAAGGTTACTCGCGTTATCCGGTTTACCAAGGAAATTTGGATAACCTAACGGGAATTTTAAACACAAAAGACTTACTACGTGCATTGCATACCGGCATTACCGATTGGAACAGTTTATTGCGTCCGGTTTTGTACACCACCGGCTCTAAAGCCATTACCGATTTATTGAAAGAATTCCAGGCCAAACGAACACAAATAGCCATTGTAGCCAACGAGTTTGGGGGTACCGACGGCATTGTTTCCATGGAGGATATTATGGAGGAATTGGTGGGCGAAATTCAGGATGAATTTGATAACGAAACGCCAATTTTTCAAACGATTTCAGAAGACACCTTCGTGGTAAACGCCCACGAACGACTGTATGAAATAAACAAATACCTACCGGTTGCCTTGCCCGAAAGTGAAGAGTACGAAACACTGAGTGGTCTAATTATTTTCCACGCCCGCAAATTCCCTTCTGTAAATGAAGTAATGGAAATAGCCAACTACCGCATTAAGGTATTAAGAACCTTTAAGCGCAGTGTAGAACAGGTGGAAATGCGATGGCTGGGTACGCCGGAGATGGTTTAGTGGGGGATGGGGTACAGAGTATGGAGTACAGAGTATGGAGTATATGGTACAGAGTATGGGGTATGAGGTGCAGGAAACAGTTAACTCCGTGAAAAAACTTTCCAACCCAAAACCCGAAAACTCGAAAACTCACAACCCGCAACCCAAAACCCAAAACTTTCCAACTTTTGAACTTTCAACTTGAAACTAAAGTATAATAGTAAGTTTGCACAAATTTTTCGTTCATGACCGATTTTCCGAAGATAGTACTGAGTACCAAAAAACAAGAATCATTGTTGCGTTTTCATCCGTGGGTGTTTTCGGGAGCCATTAAAAAAATATATGGCGACCCTAAAGATGGCGATATTGTAGAAGTGTACAGCAACCACGATGTTTATTTGGCTACTGGACATTATCAAGAGGAAGGCAGTATTTCGGTTAGGGCTTTTAGTTTTGAAAAAATTACGCCCGATGCCAATTTTTGGAAAGAGAAAATTGTAAATGCCTACGCAACACGCAAAAATCAAGGATTAATAGATAATGTGCATACCAATATTTATAGACTGGTGCATGCCGAAGGCGATGGTTTACCAGGATTAATAATTGATATTTATGGCGATACGGCTGTAATTCAGTGCCACAGCATTGGTATGTTTATGATGCGCGATAAGTTGGTAGAGGCCTTAATAAGCTGCTATGGCGATGCGCTAAAAACGGTTTACGATAAAAGTGCCGAAACCTTGCCACGTACCTTTGCTGAAAACCTAAAAAATCAGTGCTTGTGGGGCGAAGACAAAGGCAGTGTTATAGGCATTGAAAACGGTTGCAAGTACAATGTTGATTGGATTACGGGTCAAAAAACCGGCTTTTTTATCGATCAGCGCGAAAACCGGAAATTGCTAGGTGAATATTCAAAAGGTAAAAAGGTATTGAATACCTTCTGTTACTCCGGCGGATTCTCGATTGCAGCTTTGTTGCAAGGAGCCAAAGAAGTGCATTCACTCGATAGTTCGGCCAGAGCACTGGACCTGGTTACCGAAAACCTAAAGCTGAATGGCTTAGAAAACAGCAACCACAAGAACATAAAGGCCGATGCGGTAGAATACATCAAAGAAATTGATACCGATTACGACATTATAGTGCTCGATCCACCGGCTTTTGCCAAGCACATCAGCACCCGCCATAATGCGGTGCAGGGCTACAAACGCCTAAATGCACAAGCCATAAAAAGCATTAAGCCCGGCGGTTTGATTTTCACTTTCTCGTGCAGTCAGGTGGTTGATAAGTATATGTTTAACAACACCATTTTAGCTGCCGCCATAAATGCGGGCAGGAAAGTGCGTATCTTACATCAACTGCACCAACCCGCCGATCACCCGGTAAATATTTTTCACCCAGAAAGTGAGTATTTAAAAGGCTTGGTTTTGCAAGTGGATTAACTAAGTTGGGAAGTTACAAGTTAGAAAGTTACAAGTTGCACCCCCAGTTGGCATGTGGTTAACCAAACACGGCCTTCCAAAGTTTATATTTGCGAACATTTCAACTTTCTAACTTGTAACTTTTGAACTTTCAAACTGGCAACTCTCAACTTTTGAACTTTCCAACTTTTGAACTTTTGAACTTTTAACTAATAAGAATAAATTTCCCTTCCTTATTCACCTTCAAACTTTCCTGCCCTAACATCCATTGCAGCACTTCATCTACCTGAGCATCGTGGAAACGAAGTTTTTTAACTGCTTTTAATTCCTGAGCGGTGTGCGGTCTTTCTTGCAGCAGCTTGTTTATCTCATCTGCTATTTCTTCGCTGCTCAACTGGTTGCCACGACTTTTATTCAAACAATTGTCGCAATGGCCGCAGGCCTCCGTTTCTTGTTCATCAAAATAGCGGCAAATCAATTCAAAACGACAGGCATCGGTACTGGCTAAAAAGCCCAAAATGCCGTCGACCTGATTTTGCATTACTGCTTTTCTGTTTTCGTAAGCCACCGGCGAAAGATGAAAATTATCTTCCCGAAGTCTTTCGGTGGCAAAGGCCAATTGGGGCTTTTCGGTTGGCCAGGCATAATCAATAACATTCAACTGTTGGAGGTGATTTAAATTTTTGCGCAGCAACTCTACCGTGCAATTCAGCTTTTTGGCCAGCATCCACTCGTCAATGGGTACAAAATCATCGAATAATCCGGCATACGAGCGCATCAGTAGCTTCAGTAGCGGTTCAAACTTGGGATTAAAAACCTGAAATTCGTAAAGCTTGGTTTGGTTCATCAACACATTTACCCTGGCTGGTTGCCAATAGGCTTCGTTCAACAAAATAAATCCGTTGTGTTTCAATATTTCCAAGCAATGGTGTACCGTTTTAGGCGGTAGTTTGCAAAAGGAGGAGAAAGCAGCCACATCAAAATCCTTAAACACCATCATACCCGACCCATAGGCCAACTGAAAATGACTGCCCAGCAAGCTATACACCCTTTTCACCACATCCTTTTCGGGAAAAGATTCTTCTACCAATTGGCCAAGGCGATCTATATCCGATTGGTTGACCAAGGCCACAGCAAACGATTTCTGCCCGTCCCTACCCGTGCGTCCGGCCTCCTGATAATAGGCTTCGAGCGAAGAAGTCATTCCCCAGTGAATAACGAAACGAACATCGGCCTTATCAATGCCCATCCCAAAAGCGTTGGTACACACCATCACTCTGGTTTTGCCCTGCAACCAACTTTGCTGCCTAGCCTGTCTTTCCACAGCTGTCAATCCGGCATGGTAAAAATCGGCTTGATAACCGTGTCCTTTTATCAACTCGGCCAGTACTTTGGTATCCTTTCGGCTTTGCACGTAAACCAAACCCGAACCCGGATTTTTCTTCAATACCTTAAATAGATAATCGGCTTTTTGCTCGGTATGCTGCACAAAAAGCGACAAATTGGGGCGGTAAAAACTCTGCTTGAAAATCTTGGGCTTTTTAAATTCCAGATTTGCCGCAATATCATCAATAACGCGATTGGTGGCCGATGCCGTAAGCGCCATGCAAGGCACCCCCGGTAACAAACTTCTTATCTCCTTAATCTGCAAATAACTTGGCCTAAAATCGTAACCCCATTGGCTGATGCAATGTGCCTCATCAATTGCCAGCAGGTTTACCTTCATTCTTTTCAGGCGCTCTTGCACCAACTCGCTTTGCAAGCGTTCGGGCGACAAGTACAAAAACTTCACATCCCCATAAACACAAAGGTCCAGCAGTCTATCCAACTCCCTAAAATTGAGGTTACCGCCAAGGCTAACCGCTTTTATCCCTTTGCTTTGTAGGTTGGCAACCTGATCGTTCATTAAGGCAATAAGTGGCGAAATAACCACGCAGATACCCGGTTTGGCCAATGCCGGCACCTGAAAGCAAACCGACTTTCCGCCACCAGTAGGCAACAGAACGATAACATCCTCATTATGAGTTGCTGCCGCCTCAATTATTTCGAGTTGCAGCGGCCTGAAGGAGGTGTATCCCCAATATTTTTCAAGTATGTCTGTGTAACCTAGCAAAGTATAGTTGTAAATTGCCCTACCAAAAAATAAGGTGCTACAAAAATTGCAATAAGTATGCTTGCTTCAGCCGGAACTATTGAAATAGAAAAAATAAATCAATCGCGCATTACCGAAGTTGATTTCACTAACCTACCCTTCGGAAAGGTTTTTTCCGACCATATTTTCTCGATGGAATATAAGGACGGTGCTTGGGTTAACCCTAAAATAAAGCCTTTCGGCAAAATTAGCATCAGCCCAGCGGCCTCTGCGCTTCATTACGGCCAGTCGATATTTGAAGGCATGAAAGCCTACCGCCGACCCAGTGGCGAGGTGGTTATGTTTAGGCCAGAAGCCAATTTTAACCGAATGAACCTTTCGGCCGAACGCATGTGCATGCCACATTTGAACAAGGAATTATTCTTTGAAGGGTTAAAACAATTGCTAACCATTGACGAGGCTTGGATACCAAGTGGCGAAGAAAGCTCGCTTTACATTCGTCCAGTTATGTTTGCCACCGACGAATTTATTGGTGTTCGTCCATCTGATACCTACAAATTCATCATTTTCACCTGTCCGGTAAGCGGCTATTACGCCAAGCCGGTAAAGGTTAGAATTGAAACCGTATACAGCCGCGCCTGCGAAGGTGGTGTTGGTCGTGCAAAAGCCGCAGGTAACTACGCAGCAGCGCTTTTCCCGGCTCGCAGGGCACAAAAAGATGGCTACGATCAACTTATCTGGACCGATGCCCGCGAACATAAGTTTATTGAAGAAAGTGGTACCATGAACGTTATGTTTGTGATTGATAATGTGCTTTACACCCCTTCATTAAGTGGTTCTATTCTTCCGGGAATTACCCGCGAAAGTGTTCTTCGACTAGCCCGCGATTGGGGAATGGAGGTAGAAGAAACCAACGTTGCCGTAGACTTCGTGGTAAACGCCCTTAAAAATGGTGAATTGCAAGAGGCTTTTGGTGTTGGTACTGCCGCCACCATTGCACATATTGATACCATTGGGTATTCCGGTACCGATTATAAAATACCAGCAATAGAAACCCGAGAGTTTTCGAACAAGGTTTCCAACTTTTTACAAGATTTACGAATGGGGCGTCAAGCCGACGATTACCATTGGATGCATAAATTACACGGTTAAAATGGCAAGTGCGGCTAAAATCAACATCGATTTTAGCCGTTTTTGTTTTTGGCAAACCCGTTCTTAGTTATATTCGGTTTCGCAACAGCACAACAGAACATTGTATAAATACGCTATCAACCATGGAAAAAGTTAATCCAAGTACTGAAACTACCGACAACGATAACCTTTCGGAATACGCTTACAACAACCGAAACGGAAAAATCCTGGCCGGTTTGGTCCTTATAACCGTGGGCATCATTATTATCGCTCAACGACAAGGATTTCATTTCCCGGAGTGGTTACTGAGCTGGAAAACATTGATCATAGCCATTGGCTTAATCAGTGGTGCCAAACACAATTTTAGGGTTGGTGGTTGGTTAATTCCTGTGCTAATTGGTACCCTTTTTATTTTGGGCGACTATCTACCCATTATCAATGTTAGGCATTATATTTTTCCCGGTATACTCATAGTCATTGGTGCGTTTTTAGTTTTAAAACCACGCAGCTACCGCAAATCAAAGTACACCAACTGGAAATATCAGGCAACTACTAAAGCCGATGATGATGTTTTGGACGTGACAGCAATTTTCGGCGGAATTAAAAAGAACATTATCTCTAAATCGTTTCGCGGTGGTGAGCTGACTTGCGTATTTGGCGGAGCCGAAGTAAACCTGATGCAAACCGATTTTGAAGGAACCATTCGCTTGGAAACTACCCAGGTTTTTGGCGGAACCAAAATCATTCTGCCAGCTCATTGGAAAATACAGTCGAATGTGACCACCATTTTTGGCGGTATTGAAGACAAACGACCAATGGCCACCCAGAGCACCGACCACACCAAGATATTGGTACTTAACGGAACCTGCATTTTTGGTGGAATAGAAATTATAAGCTATTAATTAAAGTATTGCCTGCTGCCTGAATGCCGCCAGTAAAAAATGCCCGCTTAAGGCACAGTATTATTAATGAGTGCCTAAGCAACCCGTATAAACCCTACCCTACTATTGACGATTTGCGCGAGGCATGCGAAGAAAAACTTTTCGGCAGCCGCAACGGCAGCAACATTTCCAAATCGACCATCGAGAAGGATTTGCGCGAAATGAAGGAAGAGTACGATGCGCCAATTGCCTTTCACCGTGCCGAAAAAGGCTATTATTACAGCAACCCCGAATACAACCTAAACGCCATTCCTTTTTCGGCTGAAGATGCCGAGGCGCTTCGTTTTGCTGTGCTTACTTTAAATCAATATAAACACCTTAGCGTGTTTAATCAGTTTCAGCACGCCATTGGCAAAATTTTCGACCGGGTTTACATCAGCGAAAAAATTGACGATGAAGCCATTAATGAATTGGTTCAGTTTGAAACACCGCCAGCCGTGCCTGGTTCGGCCTGGTTAAATCCACTTTTTACGGCTCTAAAACAGCGCTGGGAAATACTTATCACTTACCACTCCTTCAGTTCGGGTCAGGTAAAGGAATACCGTGTTCACCCCTATTTGCTTAAAGAATATCGTCACCGCTGGTACCTAATTGCTTATAGACCTGAAAGTAAACGCATGGCTACTTTCGAGTTGGGGCGCATTAAGCAATTGGAATTATTGAAAACCACGTTCGAGAAAATTGGCGATTTCAACCCTACCGATTTCTTTAAATATGCCTTTGGCATAACGGTTCTGGATGGAAAACCCCAGTTGGTAGAACTGGAAATAAAAACGAGCGAACTGAAATACATTGAAGACACGCCTCTGCACCCTACGCAGCAAATAATAAGTCGAGGCACCGAAAACAGTCGGGTGCAACTACAGGTTTACCTCACCACCGAGTTGGTTATGAGCATTTTAAGCTTCGGTAAAAAAATAAAGGTGTTAAGCCCAAAGGAATTGGTAATTCAGGTGGAAAAAGAATTTAACTGAAACCCCGTTCGGTGAAAACAATTCTTAACAAAGAAAGCACAGAGGCGTGGTTAATTTTGCTATTTTTGCCCGAATTTATACAGTACCTAAGGTCTATGTCTCTAAATTCGAACAAGTTTATCGGTGAAGGTTTAACCTACGATGACGTACTTCTGGTTCCATCGTATTCCGAAGTTCTTCCACGAGAAGTAAATATTCAAAGCAAATTTTCCAGAGGAATTACCCTTAACACGCCAATTGTTTCGGCTGCTATGGATACCGTTACCGAAAGTGCTATGGCTATTGCCATTGCGCAAATGGGAGGTATTGGTGTGGTGCACAAAAACATGACGATTGATGCGCAAGCTGCCGAAGTTCGAAAAGTAAAACGTTCGGAAAGCGGCATGATTCAAGACCCGGTTACCCTATTGGATACTGCGGTGGTGGGCGATGCGCTTCAACTTATGGCCGAAAACCGCATCGGTGGTATTCCGGTGGTTGATGCCAACAGAACACTTGTAGGTATTGTCACCAATCGTGATTTGCGTTTCGAAAAAGACCGCAAACGTCCGGTTAGTGAGATAATGACCAGCAAGAACCTCATTACTGCTACCATTGACAAAGCCGATTTGCCCAATGCCGAGCAAATTCTGCAACAACATAAAATTGAAAAACTACCGGTAATTGATGGCACCAACAAATTGGTTGGACTTATTACTTACAAGGACATTATTAAAATTAAGCAACACCCCAACTCAAACAAAGACGAGTTTGGTCGTTTACGCGTAGCTGCCGCGGTTGGCGTAACCGGTGATGTGTTAGACCGTATTGGAGCACTGGTTAAGGCCGGTGTCGATGCAGTTATCATTGATACTGCTCACGGTCATTCGCGAGGAGTTATTGAAACCTTGAAAAGAGCTAAAGCTGCGTTTCCAAATTTGCAAATCATTGTTGGTAACATTGCCACCGGTGAGGCGGCCAAAGCCTTGGTAGAAGCCGGTGCTGACGGAGTAAAAGTTGGTATTGGGCCTGGCTCTATTTGTACCACCCGCGTTATTGCCGGTGTTGGTGTTCCGCAACTTACGGCCATATTGATGGTTGCCGAAGCGCTTGAAGGAACCGGTGTTCCACTTATTGCCGACGGTGGTATTCGTTATACCGGCGACATTGTTAAAGCACTTGCTGCCGGTGGTCATTCGGTTATGGTAGGCTCTATGCTTGCCGGCGTGGAAGAAAGCCCGGGAGAAACTGTGCTATACGAAGGGCGTAAGTTTAAAACCTACCGCGGAATGGGTTCGCTGGAAGCTATGCAACACGGTTCGAAAGACCGTTATTTTCAAGACACAGAAGACGATATTAAAAAACTTGTTCCTGAAGGAATTACCGGGCGTGTACCATATAAAGGTAACTTGGCCGAAGTTATTCATCAGGTGGTGGGTGGACTTAAAGCCGGGATGGGATACACAGGTTCTGCAAATATTAATATGCTACAAAAAGCAAAATTTATTAAAATTACGGCCGCTGGTGTAAAAGAATCGCACCCGCACGATGTTGTAATAACCAGAGAAGCCCCAAATTATAGTCTTAAATAATCAGTTCCCAAATCATGAAATTTATTACCTGTTCAGTAGCGTTATTTGCCCTATTTATCGGAATTTCAAGTCAGGCGCAAAACAATTCAACCATCCTTACCATCAACGGTAATGGTGTTTCTAAAGAAGAATTTGAGTCCATTTACAAGAAAAACAACAAGGAAGCCAAGGTGACCAAAGAAGCCCTTGACGAGTACATTGACTTGTTTGTGAAATTTAAACTTAAAGTAGCTGAAGCCGAAAGACTAGGCTTAGATACGGTTGAGAGTTTTAAAAACGAGCTGGAAGGTTACCGCAAGCAATTGGCAAAACCATATTTGACCGATAATGTGCTAACGGAAGACTTAATTAAGGAGGCCTACGAACGTATGCTTTCGGAAGTTAGAGCCAGTCACATCCTGATTAAAATTGGCGGTGGCCAAGCGCCTGCCGATACATTGGCGGCCTACAAAAAGGCATTAGAGGCCAAGAAAAAAATTGAATCAGGAGCTGATTTTACTGCCGTTGCTAACCAATATTCAGAAGACCCATCAGCAAAGCAAAATGGTGGTGATTTAGGTTATTTCACTGGTCTTACCATGGTGTATCCTTTTGAAACAGCTGCGTTTAAAACCCCTGTTGGAAAAGTTTCTGACCCGGTTAGAACCAGTTTTGGCTACCACATTATAAAGGTAGTTGACAAGCGTGCTGCCCGTGGCGAAGTTAAAGTGGCCCATGTATTATTACAAGCAATACTAGCCGATCCAGCCGAAAAACAAAAGTTGGTCAAAGAGAAAATCGACGAGATTTATAAGTTGGCCAAAGAAGGAAGTGATTTTACTGAACTAGCAAAAAAATACAGCGAAGACAAAACATCGGCTTCAAACGGTGGTGCTTTGCCCATGTTTGGCACTGGCCGAATGGTTGAACAATTTGAAACTGCCGCCTTTGCATTAAAGTCGGTTGGCGATATTTCTGAACCTATCAACACCTCTTACGGCTGGCACATCATTAAACTATTGGAGAAAAAACCAGTAGGTACTTTAGAAGAACTGCGTGCTACCTTGGTTAAACGCATCACCCGCGATGATCGTTCTAAGATGACCAAACAATCGTTTTTAAACAAAATTAAAGGCGAATATCATTTTGTAGCTTACAAAGAAAACATTAAGCCACTAGCCAAATACATTGACACCACCTACTTCAGCGGTAGCTGGGTTACACCAAATTCAACCAAACTGACCAAGCCAGTAATGCAATTTGCAAAGCAAACATTTACCCAAGCCGACTTTATGAATTTCTTGGCCACTTGGCAAGGAAAAGTAATCCAGCAAGATGTAAACACCATGCTGAACAACTCATTCGATCGTTTTATTGACAACGAACTTACTACCTACGAAGAAGCGCATCTTGGTGATAAACACCCAGAGTTTAAAGCGCTTTACAAAGAATATCGTGATGGCATTTTGTTGTTCGATTTAACCAACAAAATGGTATGGAACAAAGCGGTTGAAGACACCGTTGGATTGAAAGATTTCTACGAAAAACACAAGCAAGACTACATGTGGAAAATGCGTACTGATGCCGTTATCTACAAAGCGAAAGACAAAAAAGTAGCCGATGCGACCGTTAAACTGGTTAAGAAACAAAAAGGTCATGAGGATATTCTTAAAGCCTTAAATGTTGACAGCCAGCTGAACCTAGCCGCTGATGCGGTGGTTGCCGAAATGGGCACCAACAGCTTGTTAGATCAGTTTATTTGGAAAACCGGTATTTCTGAAATCAAGACCATTAACGGTCAACAAGTTTTTGTTCAGTTTAAAAACGTAATGGAACCTCAACCTAAAAAGCTGGATGAAACCAGAGGCTCGGTTACCGCAGCTTACCAAAATTTCTTGGAGGAAAACTGGATTAAAGAACTAAAAAGCCGTTATACTGTTCAGGTAAACAACGACGTGCTTTATTCTGTACAATAATATGATGCGCTTCGTAAAGTTATTGTCGGCCTTTGCTGCTTTTGTTGGTATCACATCATCCTGCTCTATTTTTAGTGGCAGCGATAAAGATTTACGCCCAGTAGCCCGAGTATTTGATCAATACCTTTACGCTGAAGACTTGGCAGCTGTAGTCCCTTCAGGGACTTCGGCGGCTGACAGTACTTTAATTGCCCAGAATTTTATTGACAATTGGGTAAAACAACAAGTCATCCTTGCTCAAGCCGAGCAAAACCTGAGCGATGAGCAGAAAAACTTTGAGCAACAGGTACAGAATTATCGAAACTCATTGCTGATCTATGCCTTCGAAAAAAATCTGGTGGAGCAAAAACTCGACACCAGTTTTACCGAAGAAGAGTTAAAGGCATACTACGATTCGAACGGCACCTCGCTTAAGCTGAATGACTACTTGTATAAGCTTTATTATATAAAAGTAGATGCGGGCAAGCAGATAAACGGAAAAATGCAAAAACTGCTGCGTTCAGGTAGCGATAACGACCTTGAAGAATTGAAAAATCTTTGCACAGCAAATGCAATTGATTATTCATTCAACGACCAAATTTGGGTTACCGGTGCCGAACTAGCTAACAAAATACCCCTTAGCAGTGCCAACAAAAGCAACATTGCCAATCGGGAGAAATTGACCACCATAAACACCAATGGGAGTGAGTATTATATATTCACCCTGAGAAGCTACTCGCCTGGCGATATACCACCACTTGAAGTAGTAACTACCGACATTAAGGAACGCCTACTAAATACGCGGAAAGTAAAATTAATTGAACAGATGCGTACTGACTTGGTCAATGTTGCGTTAAATAAGGCCAACGCCGAAACTTTTTAAACCCACATGAAATTCATTTCTCTTATAATTGGCCTTTCGCTGGGCATAAATAGCTTTGCACAACAGGAGCCTGTTGTGGTTGATGAAATTGTTGCCGTAGTTGGTAACCAAATCATTCTAGCCTCCGAAATAGCCACTCAAAAAAACCAACTTAGGGAACAATACAAAATAACCAACCCGGACGAGTGCGCCATACTTGAAGAATTGCTTATTGAAAGACTTATGCTTCACCAGGCAGCTGTTGATAGCATTGATGTTAGTGAATCGCAAATCCAATCGGAGTTAGACCGCCGTATGCGCCATTTTGTTCAGCAGTTTGGTTCAGAAAAGAAAATGGAAGAATATTTGGGCAAGTCTATGGTTGAATTAAAAGAGGATTACCACGATCAGCTTTACGACCAGCTTAGAATACAGCAGGTTCAAGGAAAAATTACCGAAGACGTTAATGTAACCCCTGCCGAGGTAACCCAATATTTTAACAATATTCCTATCGATAGCCTTCCGCTAATCAGTTCGCAGGTCGAAGTAGCTCAGTTAGTGGTTTACCCAGCTGAAAATTCAGAAGAAATTTCAAAAACCATTGAGCGACTAGAAAAATTTAGGAAAGAAGTTGCCGCAGGAAAAGACTTTGGAACACTGGCTATTTTGTATTCCGAAGATCCCGGTTCGGCTAGCCAAAATGGCGAATTGGGTATGCAGGAAAAAGGAACTTTTGTTCCCGAATTTGATGCGGTTGCTTTCAGTTTGAATGATGGACAAGTTTCTAAGGTTTTTAAAACTCAATTCGGTTACCACATCATGCAAATGATTGAACGCCGGGGTGAAAAATACAACGCCCGTCATATTCTGTTAAAACCAAAGTCGAAGAGCGAAGATTTAATTGCTGCCAAAAACAAATTGGACAGTTTAATTGGTGTAATGAAACGCGACTCGATAAGTTTTGAAGTGGCCGCCACCCGTTTTTCAATGGATGATGATACCAAAAACAACGGTGGTGTAATCGTTAATCTGCAAACCGGTTCTCCTCGTTTCGACATGAGCGAAATAGATCCTCAGGTTTCATTTACTATCGATAAAATGGAAGTTGGAGACGTTTCTCCACCCGTGGTTTTAACCACCACAAGCGGCACCCAGGGCTATCGCATTCTTAAATTAATTACACGAACCAAACCTCACCGCGCTAATTTGCGTGAAGATTATCAGCTTGTACAGGAAGCTGCTTCTTCTGGTTTAAGAAACGATGCCATGAAATCTTGGGTGAACAAAAAAATTGCCGTTTCGTATATTAAACTTTCGGACACCTACCGCACTTGCGTAACCAATTATAACTGGAAAAAATAAGCTTAAATGAGTACAACCCAAGTAACAGAAACTGCTGCCTTACAAGCTTTTATCGATAAATCGAATCTGTTAAAAAAAGAAATTAGCAAGGTTATTGTTGGCCAACACGAGGTTATTGAGCAGGTGCTTATTTCCATTTTTTGCAAAGGGCACTGCCTGCTTGTTGGTGTTCCCGGATTGGCTAAAACCCTGTTAGTCAATTCCATTTCACAAGGCCTTGGGCTATCTTTTAGCCGCATTCAGTTTACTCCCGATTTAATGCCTTCTGACATTACGGGCTCTGAAATACTTGGGGAGGATCGTCATTTTCAGTTTATCAAAGGACCGCTTTTTGCCAACGTGGTATTGGCCGATGAGATAAACCGGACGCCACCTAAAACCCAATCGGCCTTGCTGGAAGCCATGCAAGAGCGCCATGTAACCGTAGCTGGAAAACGCCACGACTTACACCCGCCATTCTTTGTTTTAGCAACACAAAACCCCATTGAACAAGAAGGTACCTACCCCCTGCCCGAGGCACAGTTAGACCGCTTTATGTTTACCATTTGGGTCGATTATCCAAAGTTTTCGGAAGAATTACAAATTGTAAGAAATACAACCAGCAACTACAGCTCAGCCATTCAGCCGGTGCTTTCACCCGAAGATATTATGCAGTTTCAGGATTTGGTTCGCCAAATTCCGGTTGCCGATAATGTACTGGAATATGCAGTGAGTTTAGTTGGCAAAACCCGTCCAACAGCCGATAGCGCACATGACTTGGCTAAGAAATACCTAAGCTGGGGTGCTGGGCCACGTGCCTCCCAGTATTTGGTGCTTGGCGCCAAATGCCACGCCTTGCTAAAAGGTAAATTCTCGCCCGATATTGAAGACGTTAAAGCGGTGGCTGTTCCCGTATTAAGACACCGTTTGGTAAACAATTACCGAGCAGAATCGGACGGTTACACCATAGAACGCATTATTAAAGAACTTTTATAAGGTTGTTTTAAACGCGCAGAAACATAGGGTTTGGTTGTTTCAGAAAACAAAAAAACAGAATAGATTCAGCAACTTGTTGCTGAAAATGTGAAACATTTCTATGTAAATTACACTTTCCGAAAGCTTCATACTTTAGTTTTACCTAGCACAAATCGATTTTTTTCTCTGTGCCTATGTGGTTAAAATTTTAGAAAATACTTTAAAATCTGGCTGTTATGCTATTTACAATCGACAAATTACAACACACTGAAAAGAACAACTTCTTCTTGATGGCTGGGCCATGTGTGGTAGAAAGTGAGGAACTGTGTTTTGAAGTTGCCGAAAAAGTGAAGATTATTACCGATAAACTTGGCATTCCATTCATTTTTAAAGGCTCTTACCGCAAAGCCAACCGCACTAGGCTAGACTCATACACCGGTATTGGTGATGTTAAAGCACTAGAAATTCTAAAAAAAGTAAGCACCCATTTTAATATTCCGGTAGTTACCGACATTCACGAAAGTGTAGAAGCCGCCATGGCTGCTGAATATGTTGACGTATTGCAAATTCCCGCCTTTTTGTGCCGCCAAACCGACTTGCTGGTTGCTGCCGCCAAAACAGGCAAGGTGGTCAACATTAAAAAAGGGCAATTTTCATCGCCAGAATCGATGAAACATGCCGTAAACAAAGTAATGGAAGCCGGTAACAACCGCGTATTACTTACCGACCGAGGTGCACAATTTGGCTACGGCGATTTGGTGGTCGATTTTAGAGGAATTCCGACCATGCAGGCTTTTGCGCCTGTGGTGATGGACATTACTCACTCGTTGCAACAACCCAATCAAAGCAGCGGAGTAACCGGGGGCCGACCAGATATGATTGAAACCATTGCCAAAGCTGCTATTGCAGTAGGTGCCGATGGATTGTTTATAGAAACCCATCCCAATCCGGCCGTAGCAAAAAGTGACGGAGCCAATATGCTTAAATTGGACTATTTGGAAGCCTTATTAGAGAAATTGATTCGGGTTCGTAAGGCGGTGGTTTAGGTAGACATTAATATTCCCTCGTTAAAATGACATTTAGTTGATTCCAATTGGGTTATAGCATTCCTGTTTTTCTCCTATTTTATTTGATTTTTTCGCGCACTACCAAACTGTAGCAATCTACAACAGGGTTATTCAGGCTTTTTCAGGACACATTCTGGCCTCACTGATAACCAAAGGAATTCAAGAAATTTAAATTATTGTACCTGTTTGTTCAATAATCAGGCAACCCTTTATTTACATTAGCGTATCCGTATAAAGCACGCGTGTTTATGAAGAATTTTTTTGCCTCTATTGTTGGGATTGTATTACCCTTTTTCTCCTTTTCTCAAACTTATTGTTCCGCAGGTGCAACTGCCCTTGGTCCTCACATTCAAAATGTTGTTTTTAGTGGTATTTCTACGGGACAAGGAAATCCATCCTGTCCAAGCAGTGCTGGATACAATGATTTAACTGCAAGTCAAACCGCCACTGTGGCTCGCGGCAGCAGTTATCCCATAACTGTGAATTGCCGCACCCAATGCGAACCCACTGCATCAAATCCAAAAAAATTCGCCATTTATATTGATTGGAATGATGATGGAGACTTCCTTGATGCCGGAGAATTCATAAGCGAGAGTGCAAGTTTTACAGGAAACAACTCATTCACCGCTGGTAACGTAACCGTACCCGATATTGCAATACCCTTAACCGCAAAAGTGGGTAACACCCGAATGAGAATTGTGCTTCAAGACAGCCCAAGCGGAACACCCTCTTCCTGTGGAACGTTTCCCCAAGGAGAGGTAGAGGATTTTTCGGTAGTTATACAATGTGGTACTGGGGGACCTTCTGGTATTATTACTTCCCGAGAGTTCGACTATTGTAGTGACCTAGCCGAAACGTTTACAGCAAGTGGCTCACTTGCAGGGGTAACACTTAACTGGCAAACTTCTGCAAACGGTACCACATGGACCAATGTTAGTTCAGCCAACCCATACAATTCACCAGCAGTAACCCAGACAACCTATTATAGATTGACTGCCAATGATGGAAGCTGCAATGGTGTCGTAGGCAGTGGATATACAAAAACTTACTTTGCAACCACTGCTACCCCAGCCACTATATGCTCAGGTACCACCAGCCAATTAAATGCTCCTCAATTTACCACTCCACAGGCATATGCCAATAATACAGCAGTTCCAATCCCAGACCAAAACACCACTGGTGGATCTTCCTCTATAACTGTTAGTAATACATTACCAGTAGAGGTATTGAATGGAACCATTCAGAAAGTTTGCATGAACATTTCTCATGCGTATTGTGAAGATTTGGTAATAACTTTGTCTGGTCCTGACGGTACCGTTTTAACATTGTTCAATAAAACAGTGGGGGCGCGGGTAAATTTCACAAATACCTGTTTTGTACCCGGAGCAACAACTCCAATAGCCAGTGGCACATCACCCTATAGTGGTAACTTTAAACCAGCTGGTGGTGATTTATATACCGCCTTTGCCAATAAACCTACTAATGGGGTATGGACGCTGAAAGCTGTCGACAACGCCTTTGGTGATGCCGGTACAATTGACAATTGGACAATTGTATTCAATAATTCAAGCATTGTTTGGTCACCGTCAATTACGCTTTCCAATGCCTCCATTAAAAACCCAATCGCCAGCCCAAGCTCTACCACCACTTATACCGCAACTATAACTGCGCCAGGTAGCAGTTGTACCTATAATGACGATATCACTGTAACCGTACAACCTTTGTATAGCCCAGACGTTACCGGCTCCAGTACCATTTGCTCCGGCAACTCTACAACTTTAACAGCTACAACCACCGAGGCTGGTTGTACTTTTAATTGGTATTCCGCATCCTCCGGCGGAACGCTATTAAAATCAAATAGTGCGACCTATTCTGTGTCTCCTGTCAGCACAACAACCTACTTCGTTGACGCTACTTACAATGGCTGCACTGGTTCGCGTACCCCGTATACCGTTACGGTAACGCAAACCCCAGCTACACCTACCGGTAGTGATCTAGAAGTTTGTTCTGGACAAAGCCCCGAACTAAACGCCAGTTCTACCACCTCAGGAGCCGTGCTAGATTGGTATGATGCCCTTAGCGGAGGAACAAAATTGGGCTCTGGCAGCCCTTTCAATGCTCCCGCAATTACAACCAATACCACTTATTATGTGGAGAGCTTAAAGGATGGTTGCCCAAGTTCTCGGAAAGCAATTAATGCGACTGTAAACCCACTTCCAGATGCACCAACTGTTGAAAATCAAAGTGTTTGTTCGGGCAATACAGCCACTTTTACGGCTACAGCTCCAGGCGGAACGTACGACTGGTATAGTGTAGCAACAGGTGGCACACCGCTAAGTACGGGCGATGAATATACTACGCCTACTTTAACCAATAATACCCAATCACCAGAGGATCAAATTTATTATGTTACTGCAACTGATGCAAAAGGGTGCGTGAGTAATCCCAGAACCGAGGTAATTGTTACGGTAAAATCTATTCCAACAGCACCAACCGTTACCTCACCAGTTTATACCTGCGAGAAATCGGCTAAAGATTTAATGGTTGAGGCTGTACCTGGTGACCAAGTGGATTGGTGGGCATCAAGCACCGGCGAAGACGTTTTTGTTATAGACAATTCCTTTTACACCACTACAGAACTTATTGAAGACACTACGGTGTATGTAAGCAGCCTGCGCGATGGTTGCTACAGCAGTTCACGGGTACCTATCGATGTAATAGTGATTTTCCGACCCATGCTTGATGAAGCAAGTGCTGTCGCAATTTGTAGCGGATTCAGTGTAGATCAGCAGCTAACCAGTACAACTGACCTCAACACAGTAGACGTTTTTTGGAATAGCCAACTAATTAGTGGTGATGTACTTGGAAACAGCACTGATCCATACGGAACTGGTGACATTGTAACCGACGTACTTGAAAATCTGTCTACTGATCCCGGCGAATTGATTTATTATGCAAGGGCTGCAACCCGCGATGCCGAACAGTGTCAAGGAAATGAAATTGCATTTAACGTAACCGTAAATCCACTTCCAGCTCCGGTAGTTGCCGATAATGCTGCCATTTGCGACAACAATTCAACCACGTTATTGGCTACCGAGCCAGGGAACGATTACAATTGGTATGATGTGCCAACAGACGGAGTTCCATTAAATGATGTGCCGAGTGATGTGTTCATAACACCGATACTGTCATCAGATGCTGGTGCTGCAAAAACATACACCTATTATGTAGACAATACCGATTTCAACGGTTGTGTATCCCTTCCGCGCACCGAAGTTATGGTTACCGTCTTTCCTATTCCTGAGGCACCAACAGTTGAAAACACGACCATTTGCGAAGGTTCGGAAACTACCTTACAAATTACCTCAACAGGTGGTTCGTTCCAGTGGTATGACATGCCAGGTGGTTCGTTGGTAAATACCGAACAAGAATTCATCACATCCCCCACCATTACAACCAGTTATTTTGTAGAAACAACTACCGATGGCTGTACTGGCCCACAAGCTGAGGTGGTGGTTACTGTAATTCCTACTCCAGCAATTGACGACCTGGAAAGTCAAACGTTTTGCAGTAATTCAGAAATCAACCAACAACTTTCGGGTATACCTACTGGTGATATTAGCTTTAGATGGTCGGCAAACCTCATTGCAGGAAGCGCAACAGGTTTCAGTTCTTCCGACAACAGTGAAGATGGGTTTATTCCCGATGTTATTACCAACACAGGTACCGATATTGCTGTAATTGAATACACCATAGAATCGGTAACTCTAGTCAATCCCGGTTGCCCAAGCCCAGCCAAAACCTTCTTAATAAGCGTAAATCCTGAATTTGAAGTACTTGCAACCGTGAATAATGTAATTTGTCACGGATTGGCTACCGGAGTTATAACAATTACCGCACCTGACGCAGTTCAACCAACCTCCTTCCTTTGGGACTCAAGCACAGAAAGTGATCAAACCTCGGCCGAAGCGGATAGTTTACCCACGGGAAATTATCAGGTAACCATATTTGATGCAGAAGGTTGTAAAGTAATCCGAAGCTACTTCATTGACGAGTCACCTGAAATCAGTATTGATGGGTTTGTTGAAAATGTTAGTTGTAATGGAGGAAGCAACGGTTCAGTTGTAACCAGTTTTACCAACGCAGTCGAACCGATTCAATTCGCTTGGTCAGATGGGTCTGTCAACCAAGATTTAATTTCGGCACCAGCCGGGGATTATACCTTGTCGATAGAAGACAACAATGGTTGCAAAAAATCGATGGATTTTACCCTTACTGAACCCGAGGCTTTAATGGCAATACCAAACATTGTACCAGTTGCTTGTTATGGCGATGAGACCGGTAAAATTAGTACCGAGATTAGCGGGGGTGTTGCTCCCTACAGTTACAGCTGGAACACTGGAAGTACTGATACTGAAATTGATAATCAGCCTGCTGGAGCATACGAATTGCTGGTTACTGATGCTAACAATTGTGAGCTAAATGCCAATTTTAATATTGAGCAACCCACTGCCCCGCTTTCCGTATCGGCCATATCTACAAACATCAATTGTTTTGGTGAGTTCACCGGAGCGCTCGATATTACTGCAATTGGTGGTACTTTGCCTTACAGCTATACTTGGGGAGATGAAATCACCAGTGAAGACCGCAACAATTTAGCAGCTGGAGTTTATGACCTGCTTGTTACCGACCAAAACAATTGTATTACCTCCGGTTCTTATACCTTAACAGAGACCGACCCCATAGAGGCTGAGCTCCTTGTTAAAAAATATGCCGGAGATTATAACGTCAGTTGCTTTGAATACCACAACGGTGAAATAGATTTAACGCCTACCGGGGGAACTGCCCCATACACCTATTTGTGGTCTACAGGCCAATCGCAAGAAGACCTTGTTAACCTTGGAGCCGGTAACTATCAGGTAATGGTTTCGGATGTAAACAATTGCACACAAACTTTTAACGCCACATTGATTGAACCAGTGATGCTTCAGCACGAAGTTGTAGATAAAACCTACATAGGTGGACTAAATATTTCGTGCTTTGGTCTTAGCGATGGCGAAATTAATTGCACCGCCCAAGGTGGGGTTGCGCCCTACACCTATTACCTAAACAATGTAATTACATCGTTCCCAGCCACCAACCTGGCCAGCGATTTATACCAAATTCAGGTAATCGATGCCAACGGATGCGAAGTGTATTTACTGGATACCCTATACCAACCAGAACCAATAAGTCTTAACTCGGCGGTTTCAAACTATCCAGGTGGTGTAAATATTTCTTGCTACGGTTTGACCGATGGTAGCATTACTTTGTCTCCAACTGGAGGTACTCAAGGTTATTCGTATACCTGGACCAACGGCAGTACTGAGAAAGATTTAACCAATTTGACGGTAGGAAACTACTCGGTAACCTTGACAGATGCTAATGGGTGTAAGGCTGATGAATCGTTTGATTTAACTCAACCCGCTTCACTTAATTTAAACCTTACCGCAACAACTTACAACGGTGGGGTGAATATTTCATGTAATGGTTATTCCGACGGAGCAATATCATCAACCATTTCAGGTGGTGTAGCTCCTTATAGCTATTTATGGAGCAATAACGCTACTTCTGCCAACATCAACGGATTGACTGCTAATAGTTATGAACTCACCGTTACCGATAAAAATGGTTGCAAAAATACGGCCGCAACCAGTTTGACACAACCAACACTACTGGCCCACGCATTTACCACATCAAGTTACAATGGATATGAAGTAAGGTGTTTCAATGGAAATGATGGTAGTGTTCAAAGTATACCTAGCGGTGGTACGCAGCCTTACTCTTACCTATGGGGAGGTGGCGAAATTACCGCATCGCTAAGCAACAGAAGTGCTGGTTCGCAATCGATTTTGATAACCGATGCCAACGGTTGCCTGCTTACAGATGCCATCCTACTAAAATCGCCTACCGAACTTGGGGGTAATTTGGACGTATCGTACTTCAATGGTTTTAACATTAGTTGTGCAGGGCTCGCTGATGGAACGATTGCGGTAATCCCATCTGGTGGATTAACTCCATATTCTTATTCGTGGAGTGCTGGCTTACAACCTCAAGCCAATCAATCTAATTTGGGTGCTGGATCCTATTTAGTTACCATTAGTGATGCCAATAGCTGTACCCGTGTTTTGAATGCAACACTAAATCAACCTCAACCCATTTCGTCGGCTGTTGTTCAAACCGGTTTCATTCCTTGCAACGGCGACTTAAAAGGTGCTTTTTCGTCAACAACTCAGGGCGGGGTAAGTCCATATCAATACTATTGGGTAAACGCTGAAAATGATACCATTTCCACCGCTCAAAATCCAACTTCACTGGGTGCTAACGCCTACAAATTGGTGGTAGTAGATTTGAATGGCTGTAAATTGATACAGAACGGACACACCATTTCCCAACCAACACGGCTTGTTGTCACTGCTCAAGGAGTCGATTTGCGTTGCTTTAATGACCAAACCGGTTCGGTAATGGCTCAAGCCAGCGGTGCTACCCCGGGCTACACCTTTAAATGGCTTTCTGGTGGTCCAGCGAATGCCGGTTGGAGCAATCTTCCGGTTGGAACTTATACTGTCGAGGTTACCGATGCCAACCAGTGTAAAAAAACGGCAACCGTTAGCATAGGTGAACCAAGTTTATTAGAGATTATCACCATCGATCAGCACCTCATTAGTTGCGATGGACTTCCACAGGGTTTTGTAAACACTCAGGCAAGAGGTGGTACTCCGCAATACCAATATTCTTGGTCAAATGGTGGTGCTTCTGCAAGCATCAATAATTTGCTTGCCGGAAACTATATTTTGACGCTAACGGATAATAATGACTGTAAGGCTACACAGTCATATACCATTACCGGCATTGATACGCCTGATCCGGGCTTTACCCTATTGGCCGACCCAGCTTGTGGTGATTTGAATGCCCTTATACAGGTAAATCAGGTAATACCAGGAACAAGTTTCAGTATTTTAACTGGACCGGCTGGAGTTAGCACCAGCGATGATTTGAATTTCGTATTAAGTGCCACCGATTACGGTAAGGTAACTGTTAAACGAACCATGAATCTTTCGGGTTGTACCGCAACTCATCAAGAAACAGTGCTGTTCAAAGACATTCCACAGCCTATGTTTAATGGCGAATCGGATGGAGAATTAGACATATTAAACAACCGCATGCAATTTGCTAATAACAGCGTAGTGTCTCAGCTTTCGCCCGTTTCGTATCTATGGATGATAAACAACGTACCATTTAGCAGCGATTATTCGACAGGATACCATTTCCCAGACTCAGCTGAGGCCACTTATGGCATTTGCCTGAAGGCCACCAACGGTTTTGGCTGTTCCGATTCTATCTGCGAACCCATTACAGTTAAGGGAAGAAACCTCGTGTTTATCCCAAATTCATTTACCCCAGATGGTGATGGTTTAAATGATGTATATGAAATTAATGCGCAAGGACTCGAAATAAATAGCTTTCGATTTGCCGTTTTCAACCGCTTTGGTCAGGAAGTATTTGCCACCACCAGTCCTACCTTTAAATGGAATGGTACCTTCAACAACCAAGACCTACCTGAGGGG
Organism: uncultured Flavobacteriales bacterium; assembly: GCA_964390915.1. Lineage (GTDB taxonomy): Bacteria > Bacteroidota > Bacteroidia > Flavobacteriales_D > Luteibaculaceae > DASUEB01. Next base: position 1,008 of record CAYMJL010000029.1, on the reverse strand, counting down.
GTATACATCTATGAATTGTCTTATTCTTCAAAATACCTTACGAAATCGGTAAATGATTCTGGAGTTATGCAGATATTCCGCTAATTGATTCATAATCCCGTTTAAAAGAGGCGAGTTTCGTAATACGAAATTCGCCTCTTTTGCTTTCGAGGTGCCCCCCCAAACTTTTGAGGATTGCTTCCAATGGCGGTTAAATCGAAAACGGATTAATGGTTTACTTATCAACAAGCCAATTTCACTAAGGATGGCTGCCACTAACTGTAAAAGCCGGACGGCCTCAGCCGGTTGGTGCAGTTAAGCCAGAGAAGAACTGGTAAGTTCTATTGTTTGCGAACCAACTCGTCAGGCACCACGCTATAAACATTATTGAAAGTAACCTTGCCGTTCGCCTGTTCGGTTCATCAGCAGATTAATCATTTTATCGCTTGGCTGGCGATTGTTTAATGAACTAGTTTCCTCTTTTCCTTCTCCTTTGGAGAAGGTGGCCATAGGCCGGATGAGGCCAGAAAACAAGCCAAAGCGGGTGCAGCCTTGGGTTTTTTGCTACTTTTTGGGCTAAGCCAAAAAGTAGGCGACAAAAATTTTATAAAAGCCTGTTTTTTGTTTCCACTTTTTTAAAAAAGTGGAGCAAAAACTTGTCCTCGGTAAGCGCAAGTCAGTGCCTCACCCCAAACCCCTCTCCAAAGTAGAGGGGCTTAGCGACTACCAAAATCAGTGTAATCATGAAATCAGTGTAATCAGCCGCTATTGCCTAACCATTAGCGTATAGGATGAGTTCTTCACTTTGGCGCACCGAGGACGGGGCTTCGTATAAATCCCGCAACACAATGGTTAACTTGGTAAAATAACCTCATCTTTTTGTGGGCTTTTTAGTTCAATGCCTAGTTTGTATTAGTCTGGCTGAAAATAATACTTTGAGTTGTGAGCCGTTAGTGACCCGTCCTAAATAACCATTACAGGTTTATAGACTAAAAATACTTTTTTAAACCTCAGTAAGGATAGCCTTAC
>CAYMJL010000028.1:0-34974 GCA_964390915.1 uncultured Flavobacteriales bacterium | reverse complement strand
AAAAAATCCCGCAGCTGCGGGATTTTTTGTTTATCTAAGTTTCACTACAAACCCTTCCGGGACTTTGGCGTTTTCTTCTAGCTTGTTCAGTTTGTATAGCCGCGATAGTTTAATGCCGTATAGCTGCGATACAACATGCAGGTTTTCACCGCTTTTGATGGTGTGGCGCTCTAGTCTGGCTTTTCGCCGTTTTGGCTGAATATATACCATGTCACCAGCGCTCAGGCGGCTGGTGCGGTCAAGGTCGTTGTATTTTAACACCTGCCACAAGCCCATGTTCAGGTCTTTGGCAATTTTGCTAGGGGTATCGCCGGCTTTGGCCTCAATAAACTTAATTCTGTTGTCGGAAACATCAATTTTGCGATCCAGGTAAATGGTAACCTCGTCGGTTGAGATAGTTCTCGATGCTTTTTGCTGGGTGTTGCTTTTTTGTGCCGGTGTTTTATCAATCCGAACCATTGGGGTTTCCAGATAGGCAGGATTCTCGTCATAAACATACAACCTGGAATCTTCAATTATTTTGATGAGCAACTCTGGGTACTTTGGGTTAGTGGCATAACCGGCTTTTTTTAGGCCATATGCCCAACCTTTGTAGTCGTGTGGGTTTAACTCGAACAAAAATTTGTAACGCGGTCGTTTGGTTAAAAATTCGGCGTGGTCGGCATACGATTCAATAGGGTTTTCATACTTACGAAAACATTCTTGCTTGGCATCGTCATCGTAATAGTATTTGTCGCCCATCCAGTCGTGGCATTTTATGCCAAAATGGTTGTTGGCTACGGTGGCCAACTCACTGTTGCCGCAACCGCTTTCTAGAATGCCCTGCGCCAATATAATGCTGGCTGGGATTTTAAATTTAGTCATGTGTTCAATGGCAACATGTTTCCAGTTGTCAATGTATTCGTCTCGCGATAAAGTACTAGGATTTCCAGCTGCAAACGTGCCCAGCGCGGTTCCCAATAAAATGGAGAGCATGGTCATTACGGTTTTCATATACTGGTGTGTTTAAGTTATCAGTATACAAAGTTAACGCAGCCTTAACCCAGCAATCCATGGGGTAGCTAGCAGTATTAAACCGACGAATGTTAATAAGCCGCTACTGGATACGCTGAAACATCAGCGGAATAAGCTCTTTTAGGCGATAGGAGTAACCCATTTCGTTATCGTACCAGCCTACAATTTTAATGGTATTGCCTATTACAGAGGTCAATAAACTGTCGAAAATGCACGAATGTGAGTTGCCCACAATGTCGATTGATACAATAGGGTCGCTGCAATATTCCAAAATACTGCGGTATCGGCCAGCAGCTGCCCGTTGAAAGGCGGTGTTGATTTCTTCCACGCTAATGGGTTGTCTCACCACGCAGGTTAAGTCGGTCAATGAACCATCGGGAACGGGAACCCGTATTCCGCAGCCACCCAAGCGATCGTTCAGGTTCGGAAAAATTTTATTTAATGCTTTTGCGGCTCCGGTAGTGGTGGGTACTATGGAAACGGCTGCCGCCCGTGCTCTTCTAAAATCTTTGTTGGGGGTGTCGTGCAGGCGCTGGTCGCCGGTATAGGAGTGCACAGTGGTAATGTAGCCGCTCTCTATACCGCACAATTCATCAATTAATTGAATAAGTGGTGCTGCCGAATTGGTGGTGCAACTGGCATTTGAAACCACCAGGTCATCTGCCTTTAGCAAGTGGTGGTTTACGCCAATAACAATCGTTTTAATAGCATCATCGTCGGTGGGAGCAGAAACAATTACTTTTTTGGCACCGGCCATTAAGTGTTCATCTGCCTGTTCACGGGTTTTAATATGTCCGGTGGCGTCAATAACCACATCAATGGCCAATGCCGCCCAAGGTAAGTTTTGAGCGGTTGCGCAATTTAGATAAGCAACTTTATGCTGATTGATAACCAGCTGATTGTTTTCAACGGAAATATCACCCGGAAACCGGCCATGAACCGAGTCGTATTTAAACAAATGCGCCATGATTTCAATTCCGGCCAAATCGTTTACGGCCACTAGCTGGAGTCTGGGGTCGTCTAGAATAAGTCGGGCAACGGTACGCCCAATTCGCCCAAATCCGTTAATGGCAACTCTTATCATGTTAGTAGCGGTTAGCTGATGTTAAAACAAATGTTTCTCGGCGTGGTACGAAGAGCGCACCAGTGGGCCACTTTCTACGTAGCGGAAACCTTTTTCCAAACCCAAAATGCGGTATTCTTCAAATTTTTCAGGTGTTATAAAGGCGGCTACAGGCAAGTGTTTTGGAGTGGGTTGCAAATATTGCCCCAGCGTTAATATGTCAACACCTGCGCTGCGTAAATCGTCCATGGTTTCAATAACCTCGTCTTCTGTTTCGCCAAGCCCAAGCATTACACCGCTTTTGGTGCGCATGCCACCTTGTTTAAGGCGTAGTAAAACCTCTAAACTGCGGTCGTATTTGGCTTGTATACGCACTTGCTTGGTTAGTCGTCTTACCGTTTCCAGGTTATGAGACACAATTTCAGGAGCAACATCAATAATCCGTTGCAGGTTTTCCCATTTTCCGGCAAAATCAGGAATTAAGGTTTCCATAGTTGTAGTTGGGCTTTTCCGGCGAATAGCCTTTACAGTTGCTGCCCATATTTCGCTTCCACCATCGGCTAGGTCATCGCGATCTACCGAGGTAATAACGCAGTGTTTTACCTCCATTAAAGAGACCGATTGCGCTACACGGGCAGGTTCAAATGGGTCGGCTTCGTCAGGTCGCCCAGTGGCTACGGCACAAAAGCCGCATGAACGGGTACAAACATTACCCAAAATCATAAAGGTGGCTGTTCCTTCGCCCCAACATTCACCCATGTTTGGACAATTGCCACTTTCGCAAATGGTATGCAGTTTATGCTCTGAAACCAGGTTGCGTACCTTTTTGTAGTTTTCGCCTGTTGGCAATTTCACCCGAAGCCATTTTGGTTTGCCAGTGCGGGTAGTTTGTTCTGCACGTAATACTTCTTCCACGTTCTTTCCTGTGCTTAATTGTTATTGAATGTACTTTTTACCAAAAAGTAACTGAATGTAAAAATTGAAAAATAGACTATGGTTATTGGCAAACGCCATAATGGGAACTTTCTTTGGGAAAGCGTCAACCGTTGCGCCAATTTCGATGCCTTTAATACCATCGCGGTAACCCGAATACTCAAAAACCATCCCGAATTTAGCGTGGATACCGCCCATCAGGCGTATCTCTTCAATCCCTTTCAGGTTGGGCGCCCGGCCAAAAATGCGGTCTTGGGTATGTACCTCGGGGTCGTAATGTTCCACTTCTAAATAGGAGTACGGAAAGTATGGGTAACCAATTTCCAGGTAAACTGGTTTCAATAGTGCTATCGATGGGCCGATGCTGTAGGTGTAGCCAACTTCAACACCAGCGGTTCGTAGCTTATCATATTTCTGATGTTTGTAACCAATAGTTGGGCGGAATAAAAATGCCTGATTAAGTTTCCCGAATACAAAACTTTTCGCATCGGCATAGTCTGTGTTTAATGTCCGGTACTCTTTTTCGTGCTTTAAAGTGACTAATTCTAGTTGCAACATACGCTGCTTAAAGCCATTTACTCGTTTGCCCCACGCAAATGAAGCCCCAAAGCCATTGGTGTGCAGCAACGGTCCACCAACAATTTGTCGACGATACTCGGTCGAATTTTCTCCGAATATGGCCTTCACCTCTTGTCCGCGGCTGGGAAACGCCAAGGTAAGCATACCTATGGCTATCAATATTTTGTAAACTTGCACCACCAGTCACAAAATTAGTATAAACAAACCAGTTAGCAAGAGTATGGCAACGGCAACAGTGAAATATTTAGGCAACCTGCGCACTGAAATGCAGCACCTAAAATCGGGCAGTGTAATAATGACAGATGCTCCGGTGGATAATAATGGCAAAGGTGAACTTTTTTCACCGACCGATTTGGTAGCCTCAGCCTTGGCCAGCTGCGCCATAACCGTAATGGGGATTGCGGCCAATACGCACAATATTCCGTTTACCCAAGTTTCGGCCGAGGTAGAAAAAATAATGGAGTCGAACCCCAGAAGAATTGGTGCGGTAAAAATTAAATTTACGATTGGTGACGTGTTGGACGACAAGCAGAAAAGAATGTTGGAACATACTGCACATACCTGCCCAGTGGCCAAGAGTTTAAGTGCAGAACTGAAACAAGAAGTGGAATTTATTTATACCGCCAGCTGAGCTTCAACGGCATCAATCGCCTGATGCGATTCAGCATAAACCACATCACCATCTTTTACCATAATGAGTTGAGGTGATTGATGCGGTACGGCTAATTGCTGTTCAACGGTGTTGGACACAGCACGGTGTTGAATTAAATCGAGGTAATAAACTGGGAAATCTTGGTTCTTGACCCAATTCCGTTCCAAGCGCGATTTGACCATGCTACTGATTGAACAACGCGTGCTGTGCTTGAATACCGCAAAACCATGCTTATTCAACCGACTTGATTCAAGAATATCCCGGAGTTGTTGCTCAGAGGTTAGATTCCTCCAAATCATAGGTACATTATACGCGGGTAGCCGACTTTTTAACCTCAACTTTCGAGTATGCTTCACAGCCTTTATGAACTTTACAAGAACTCATAAGAACTACTGCCAATGCAAAAACGCCAAATCCAAAAAGCAACTTCTTCATAAAAACTGTTTGTTTAGTTAAAAAACATCGCAAAGGTACTTGAAATGGAATTAAACCGAGATGCTTTGTGAAAAATTAATGTTTGTTTTCCGCTCCCGCCCCTTGTGTATTTCTGATAACGCGGTTTTTTGTAGATTATCATTTCGCCCGCATTATTTTTTGATTAACGCTAATCCTGTACCTTCGCGATATGTTTGAAACCAAAAGCTTAATCCGCTGCTTTACCGTGCTTATGGTCGCTTCGGTGTTTTTGGTTTCGTGCGGGGTATCCTCACTTCGGTTAAACAATTACTCGCAGCTTTATAGCAACGATATTGTGTTGCATCCCGAGTACAGGCTTTATCATTTCTCTAACGATTCTACAGCGCTATTTTTCACCATCAATACAGCTAATTTGCTGTATGCCCGCCAGGAGAAAACTGCCGATTTTACCTCAAAAATTCGTCTCGAAGTTCAGGTATTCCAGTCGTTAGAGGATAAATTTCCGAGAACGAGCGATAGCATAGTTTTTGTCGATTCAGACAATAATCAGGTGGCCAAAAATTTGATTGGTAGTATTCGGTTTGGTGTGCCTTCAGGCAAGAATTTCATCTGTAAAATAGCATTAACCGATTTAAACCGAAATACTGCAGATGTTAGGTTTTTACATTTGTATAAGGAACCAGAACTCATGGCACGGCAGGCTTTTCTTCCGTTTGATGCCAGAAATGGCGTGCCAGTGGTGAGTAGAATCATTAAAAATGAGCGCGCTTTATTGGTTGCACACGAATCAGAGCCGGTCTCTTTTATTCGTTGTTTGGCCTTTAGTTCATGGGTTACACCTGCTTTACCGCCCTTTGGTGCCGACACAGGTGAGGCAGAGTCGATGAAAGTTCTCAACAGTACTGTGGTTCATGATAGCGCTGGCTATTTTCCTTTAGCGTTGGACGATTTAGGTTCTGTTTATTATCTGCAAGCTGATTCGAATGTGGCCGAAGGAACTACTTTTTTGAAGTTTTCAGCAGGATTCCCTGCAATAACAACTGGTGAAGAAATGATTGGCCCACTCCGTTATTTAACCACCGACGAAGAATATAAAGCCATAGAAGAAGCGCCAAATAAAAAAGTGGCCGCTGAAAATTTTTGGATAAAATGCAGTGGAAGTAAAGAACGCGCCCGAGAGGTAATTAAGCGATTTTACCGCAGGGTAGAGGAGGCTAATGAGTATTTTACCAGTTATAAAGAAGGCTGGAAAACAGATCGGGGTATGCTCTATATTATTTTTGGCTCACCTGATGGACTTTATCTAAAAGAGTCGGGCGAAAGTTGGGTCTATGGTCAGGATGCCAGTATGACTCAGATAAATTGTGTTTTTACCAAATTGGACAACACGTTTACCGAAAACGACTTTGTTTTGCAGCGCAATATGGCTTTTCGGCCAGCGTGGTATGCTGCAGTAGAATCTTGGCGAACAGGCCGGGTGTTTTCCTTATAAATGAACTATGATGAATCGAAATAAAAAAACCGAAGGGAACTATATTTTTGGTACCCGCCCTATTATGGAAGCCCTTAAACTGGGGAAAGAGCTAGATAAAGTGCTTTTACAGCAAGGTGCTCAAGGCGACCAAATTATGGAACTGCGCATTTACCTTCGGGAAAATGGAGTGCCTCACCAATATGTTCCGCAACAAAAGCTAGATTCCATTACTGATCGGAATCACCAAGGTGCTATAGCCTATATTTCTCCAATACCTTATCAGAAACTAGATTTAATAGTTCCGCAGCTTTTGGAAGAAGGAAAAGTGCCCTTGTTATTGATTTTAGATCGAATTACTGACGTGCGAAACTTTGGCGCCATTGCCCGGGCTGCTGAATGTGCGGGTGTTCATGCTATTGTTATTCCAACTGCCGGGGCAGCAAGAATTAATGAAGATGCAGTTAAGACATCGGCTGGTGCATTATTTAAGGTGCCGGTTTGTCGCGAAGAAAATTTAAAATACACCCTTGCATTTTTGCAGGCTTCGGGCGTTCAGATTGTGGCCTGTACCGAAAAATCGAAGGAACTGTTTTACGAAGCCGATTTTACTGTTCCGACAGCTATTATAATGGGTTCGGAAGAAGATGGTATTACACCAGGTTTGCTGAAAACGGCCGATCGATTGGCGGCTATTCCATTGGCGGGTTCTACAGGTTCGTTGAACGTTTCGGTAGCGGCCGGAGTAATTCTATATGAAGCGGTGCGTCAGCGAAAATCATTCAACCAGTAACTATTAATTCAATTTGCAGGCGAAAAAAGATCTTTTGCTATTTTGCATTAATCCACAACGACGGTTCCCATGAAGGAGTTAATTAGCCAAGAAGATGTATTGACCGCTACCAATCTTCACAAATACCACATGAAAGTTGTAGCCAAAGTTTTAATGAGGCTCACTGGAATTAATGGTATTAATAAGTTGTATTCGGATTTGTACGATCACAAAGGCATTGCATTTGTTAACGAATTTTTCGAGAAACTTAATATTCACATTAACCTTCATGAAAAGGAGTTGCGCAACATTCCCAAAAGTGGCCCTTTTGTGGTGGTGTGTAATCATCCTTTGGGTGCAATTGATGGGTTGTTATTAATAAAATTGGTTGCCGAGCGCAGACCAGATTTTAAGGTAATGGCCAATTTCTTGTTGAAGAATCTCGATACCATTGAGGACTTTTTTATTCCGGTAAATCCGTTTGAAGGGGTTGGTAAATCGAGTTTGGGTGGAATGAAAGCCGCCCTTGAACACCTTAAAAATGGAGGTGGTTTGGGAATTTTTCCAGCAGGTGAGGTTTCAGCCTACCAAACGCATGCCCGCCGAATTACCGATAGAGAATGGCAAATACCGGCCATGAAATTGATAAAACACGCTAAAGTTCCGGTTATTCCTATTCACTTTAAAGGAACGAATAGCCTAATGTTTCAGCTGCTGGGCATGGTTCATCCTACGTTAAGAACTGCGAAATTGCCCAGTGAATTGCTAAATAAAAAAGACAGTACACTTTCAGTGCGAATTGGTTCGGCAATAAGCCTAAAAGAGCAGGATTCTTTTACCAGTCTGGATACTTATAGTCGATTTTTGCGTGCCAAAACGTATGCGCTAGGTAGTGCTGATTTGGAAGTGAAGAAATTTTACCTACCCCGATTTAATTTTCACGGAAAACCAAAACCCATTGTGGCCGAGGTTGATAAGGAAGTGCTGAGTAACGAAATAGTGAGCTTGGAGAAGTTGGGTGCCAAACTGTTTACGCAGCAAGAGTTTGATGTGTTTATTGCCTATTCAACCGATATTCCAAATATACTTACTGAGATAGGACGTTTGCGCGAGGTTACCTTTCGCGGAGTAGGCGAAGGAACTAACAACCCAATCGATTTGGATGAGTACGATTTGTATTACCACCATTTGTTCATTTGGGATCGCGAAAAACAGCACGTTGTTGGTGCATACCGTATAGGAAAAGGCAACGATATCATTAATAAATATGGCCGTCATGGGTTTTATATATCGACCTTATTTAAGTTTAAGAAGGGTTTAAATCCTGTTTTAGGTCAAAGTCTGGAATTGGGTAGAAGCTGGGTGCGCGAAGAATACCAGCTAAAACGCCTTCCATTATTTTTGCTGTGGCGCGGAATAATGCATTTTTTGTTGGCCAATAGAGAATACCGCTACATCATCGGGCCGGTAAGCATTAGTAACAGTTATTCGAAAACCTCGCAAACCATTATTGTCGAGTTTATTAAACGCTACTATTTCAACCACGATTTGGCTAAAATGGTGAAGCCCAATAAGCCGTTTAAAGGAAAAATTAAAGATCAAAACATTGTGAGTCTGCTCGAAAACATGAGCAGCGATATTAAAACCATTGACAGAATTATTGCCGACATCGAACCGTTCCATTTCAGCATTCCGGTGTTGCTGAAAAAATACATTGACCAAAACGCCAAAATCATCAGTTTCAATGTCGATCCGGCGTTCAACTATTCGTTGGATGGGTTAATGATATTGGATTTGAAGGATTTGAAAGAGGAAAGTGTGGATACTTTTGGAAGTGACTTTGTGGGTTAATCGCGGTTAAAACGTCTTTCGCGGAATTCGTCAAAATGTTCCTCCCAGAGCATAACAAAGAACAAGCAAAAGGTGAAGTAAGCCCACTTCAACACAAACCAAAGAATGGTTACTGAGCTTAGGTAGCTCCAAACGCCAATTCCGGCAAATAGCAGTGAGTAACAAACGAGTCCTATACCAAAACGCACTGCGCCAGTAAAGTGGTCGTCGGTGAGTTTTTTGATGATTACCCGAATAATCAACTGCGGTACAACGGCCAGTACTTTTCCGGTAAACCACAGTGGTGCCGTAACGAACAAAGCCAAAGCAGGAATCGTTTTTTTGCGAATTTGCTCAATAACTGTTTCCGATTTCTCTCGGCCTAAATTCTGGTCTTTCTCGCAAGCATTAATCCAATTTTGAATACGGGTAAAATCCTCGTAAAGCCAATCGGTTGTTGGGGCGTGCTGTTCCAAGAGTTTTACGCGGGCAAATACATCTTCGTAGTTGCTAGCAGAAATGTGTAAGGTGAGTTTTTGCAATTGCGCACTTATTTCGGCAACCAGTTGGTTTTGCTGCTCAAGCTGGTGTTGGTTACTGTCGGCGAAAAACGGTTGGGCTTTGATGGGCTCGCCAAACTGAATCAGTACATCGCTAAAGGCATACAACGGATCGAAATAGGTAAGTCCAACGGGAATAATAACCAAATTGGGGTTATTGAGGCAAGTGGCTTGTGCTATACGGGCAATGCCTCTGCGCATATCGCGAATGCGCCATTGGCGATTGTGTGAGCCTTCGGGAAACATAATGAGCGAGCCGCCCAGCGATAAAATTTGAGCCGAAAGCTCGAAAGTATTGGTGTTTCGCTTTATTTGGCGCGCTCCATCTCGTTGACGAAAAACCGGAAGCATGCGTAATGCCCGAAAAAGGGAAGTGAGCCCCCAGCGTTTAAATATATCGCCCCGAGCCATAAACCAAGGTTGTTGCTGTACAAAGCTGGCGGTTAATAAGGCATCGAGCACCGTGCTGGGATGATTGACTGCAAAAATAATCGGGACGCCCTTTGGAATATGCTCTTTTCCACGCACCTCAATATCGCGGAAATAAACTTTAAGACCAAGTTTTACCCATAGCTTAAGCAAACTGTAGCGTAGCGAAGTTTTCTTAAAGTTGGGCATAGTTGGTTGAATTGAAGCTTTTCAAAAATAGCAGAAAAACAGCAAGCTCCGCTGGATTTGTTGTTTTGCGAAAAGGTGACTGGTACAAATGAATCAGATTTAGCGAGACTCAAAACTAAACTGGTCACAATTTGCGACCAGTTTATATTTTTTTGGTTGTTATTTTTTTGCATTTTGCAACTAAATACAGTTACTTTACGTTATGTCAAAAAGGGACAAACTGGTAGCTCGCTTTCTGAAACAACCCACTGATTTTCATTACGATGAAATGGAAAGCTTGTTGGGTTATTTTGGTTTTGAAGCTGTGAAAAAAGGCAAAACCTCAGGCTCCAGAATTAAGTTCGAAAATGCCAACGGTGTTCCTATACTACTTCACAAACCGCATCCAAGCGGGATAATGAAGCATTATCAGATGAAACAAGTAAAAGAAATATTAGGGTTATGAAATATTTAGAACATAAAGGGTATACCGGAAGTATAGAATATAGTGTTGAAGATAATTTGCTTTATGGAAAAGTATTGGGTATTCAAGGTTTAATTTCGTACGAAGGTACCACAGGCAAAGAGTTAGAAACCGATTTTAAGGCTGCAGTTGAGGAATACTTAGAAGATTGTAAGGCAACAGGGAAGAAGGCTGAAAAACCCTTTAAAGGCAGTTTTAACATACGAATTCCAGCCACTCTGCACCAGAAAGCCGCATTGTTAGCTATGGAAGCAAAAATATCGTTAAACAATTTCGTTGCTGAATCTATCCGCTCCAGAGTAATGCGTGAAGCTTAGTTTTTGGGTAAAACGGCAACTTCTTTCAGGTTATTTGACACCAAACTTCAAATACGGAAAAGCCGAGGTCTGTAAAGCCAAACGTATCGATGACGCTACGTTCAATGCCGTATCGCACCACAAATAATCAAATCGTCCAATTATCAAATGGTCAAACCATCAAATCGTCCAATCCTCAAATCAGCCATTTACTGCCTCAAAGCCGCCCCTAACTCTGCTTCCAACGCTGTTTGAATTTTACCCATTACGCCTTCTACCAATTGGTCGGTTAGGGTTTTTTCATCGTCCTGCAATACAAAACTTACCGCGTACGATTTCTTGCCTTTTTCCAGGTTTTTGCCTTGGTAGACGTCAAATAGGTTAATCTCTTTCAGTAGTTTTTTCTCTTGCTTGCGGGCAATGGTTTCAATTTGAGCAAAAGTCACCGATTCGTTGAGTAACAAAGAAAGATCGCGTCTTACGGCTTGAAACTTGGTTAAAGGGCTATAAGCAACCTTGTTTAAGGCCAGCAATTGCAGCACCACATCCCAGTTAAAATCGGCATAAAACACATCTTGCTTACAATCGAATTTCTTTTGCCATTCGCGACTTACCTTACCAAAGGTTACCACCGCTTTTTTAGTGATTTGAACCGTAACAGCATAATCAAACCAAGGGCTTTGGGCCTCCTCAATGGTAGCACCTTTATATATTCCCAGCCTATTTAACAGCGTTAAAACGGTTTCTTTCAGTTCGTAGAAGCCCACTTTTCCAGCCGTATTCCGCCAACTTTCGTTGTAGCGATTGCCGCACAAAAACAGAGCTAGGTGGTATTCTTCGTAATAACTTCCTTCGGCCTTTTTGTGGTAGCTTTTACCGTATTCAAAAAGTCGTAGGTCGTCGTTTTTACGGTTCAGGTTAAAGGTTACATTTTCTAGTCCGTTAAACAACAGCGTTTGGCGCATGGCATCTAACTCTGAACTTAATGGGTTTAAAATGGTAACACTCTTGGCCTCGTTTACCTGTTCGTTATTGGACCATTGGGCATATTCGTGACGGGTTAGCGAGTTGCTCATGGCTTCGTTAAATCCGTTGGAAGCCAGGAAATTGGCCGTTAAATTATAAATGGCCTCGGGCTCTGGTTTGCGCTGAACGGCAATAGAATTGGCTACTTTTTCGGGAATCGATACACTATTGAAACTGCAAATGCGTAAAATTTCTTCAATAATATCGCATTCCCGTTGCACATCTACCCGGTAAGCAGGGACGGCAAGTTTATATAAGTTGTTGTTTTTGCTCGTGATGCCTATTTCCAGTTGGGCAAAAATCTTCTCGATTTTCTCCACCGGAATTTTCTCACCAATTAAGGTATGGCAACGGTTTAGGTCGAAATCTACCTCGAAACCGGTATTGCCTAGCGTATTAAAATCAACTAAATCGCCTTCGATTTTGCCACCGGATAATTCTAAAATAAGTGTAGCGGCTTGTTGCAAAGCATTCACCGTTTGATTCGGGTCTATACCACGTTCAAAACGGAAACTAGAATCGGTACTTAAACCATGACGTTTAGCAGTTTTACGAACAGAAACCGGATTGAAATAAGCCGATTCTAAAAAGATAGCTTTAGTGCCCTCGTTTACACCACTTTTTGCTCCACCAAAAACACCTGCAATACACATGCCTTCGGTAGCATTGGCAATTATCAGGTCGTTGCTCGAAAGCTTGCGTTCAACATCGTCCAAGGTGGTAAAGTTGGTTCCTTCACCCAGGGTTTTTACCAAAACCGTGTTGCCACTAATTTTAGCCGCATCGAAAGCATGCATCGGTTGACCAAAACCATGACAGATGTAGTTGGTAACGTCAACCACGTTGTTTATTGGGCGAACGCCAATGGTTCTCAATCGGTTTTGCAACCATTCGGGCGATGGTTTTACTGTGATGCCTGAAATGTATAAACCGGCATAACGCGGGCATAATTCGGTATTCTCTACTTTAACCGTAATTGGCCCGGCTTGGTTACCGCCAGATTTTAAGTTCGCGGCTGGAATTTTCGCACTTGGGTAATTTTTCTCCTCGCGCACATTTAGCACCGCCAATAAATCGCGGGCTACCCCAAAATGGCTCATGGCATCGGCGCGGTTAGGCGTTAGGCCAATTTCAATCAGGTAATCGTCTTGTAGGTTAAAATAAGCTGTAGCTGCTTGCCCAACTACTGCATTTTCGGCCAAAATCATAATGCCGTTGTGGTCGGTGCCTAGTCCTATTTCGTCTTCCGCACAAATCATCCCAACACTATCGCAGCCGCGTATTTTCGATTTCTTAATTACAAAAGGCTCTCCCTCGCTCGGATACAGTTTGGCCCCAACAGTAGCTACCACCACTTTTTGTCCAGCGGCCACATTGGGTGCACCACAAACAATGTCTAACAACTCGCCGGTGCCTATATCTACCTTAGTAAGGCTCAGTTTATCGGCATCGGGGTGTTTTTCACGAGCAACTACTTTTCCAATTAGCAAACCTTCCAGCCCACCTTTTACCGCTTCAATCTTTTCTACACCCTCTACCTCTAATCCGCTATCGGTAAGGTATTCTGAAATTTTTTCAGGAGAAATATTGATGTCTTTTGGTAAAAATTCGTTCAGCCAGTTGTATGAAATCTTCATAGTGTGTTGTAGTTGGAGGGCAAAAGTAGCTATTTGGTGGTATTTTGTCTATCGTATGGGGTACAAAGTACAGGGTACGGTGTACTGAGTATGGGTGGTGCCGAAAGATTACTCGTTCAGCAATTTTTCAACTTCTGTTTTTAATATAGGAATGTGGCGAATTAGGATTGACCAAATAGTGCTGTCAGAAACAGTGTCATAACCGTGAATAACTCGATTTCTTAGGTCAACTATTTTTCTGGCACTAGAAATTGCAATTGTTTCATCCTTTTGTAGAACTCGATTCATGGCTTCACCAATAATTTCTATGTTTCGTTCTACCGCCCGTTTGGTTCTTATGTCAGCTTGATAATGGTAAAAGTCTTTGGGCCTGTCTAGGAAAAAACTATCAATCTCGGCAATGGCATTTAGTATATCATAAAGCCAAGATTTAATCTCAATGTCCATAAACCAATTGCTTTTGTTGATTCACGTTCGCTAAAAAGTATGGGTTTTTGATGGCTTGCGCCTCTAACAAATCAATCTTATGTTTGAGTGTATCCTCTAATGAAAACTTAAAATCGAAGTAATTGTCGCCATAATCTTCGAGACTAACATTCTCGAAATCAACAATTAAATCAATATCACTTTTGTCGTTAAACCGACCTGTTAACACCGAGCCGAAAGCATACAACGTCTTGACATTGTGGTGTTCACAAAGCCTTTTTATTTCAGCCGTATATTTTTCTAATGGTGTCATATTAAAGCTCATTCAAGAAGTCTTTTAGCGTCTGTCTTGTGCTTTTAGCATCTTTAAGTGCATCAACCTGTTCAAAGGCTTCCTTCAAATCTGATTTAAATTTAAGTGCCTCTTCATACTTCTTAAGTTTCATCAAAACCTTTTCCCAATCTGTAATGGGGAGCTGCACGGCTTGAGGATTTCCTTTAGCATCACTTAGGTATTGAAGCGCAATTTTCATAAGCCAAAATTAAGGAAATAATGCCAGCTTTCATGGTTGTGGTTAATGAATTGGCCACCTTGAACGCAGGGTTATATGGTCTAAAAAACACAAAAAACATTAATGGCTTGAAGCACCATCATAAGCTGTATTTCTAACGCCAAATGCTATCATCAAAAAGTATCTCGTCATTATCAATTTTGGCTCCGTCAATTTCAAAACTAACTAGACCATCTTTAAAATTACTAAAGTCGAATTTTACTTTTTCAAACATACCAAAGGGTCGATTTTCGACAATAAAGGTCAGATAATAGAAGTTGGTTTTGTCTTTCGCCAAAAAATTAGTGAATCCAATGAATTGGTCTGGAGGAATAATCAGCTGTTTTAGGGTACCTATATCATCTAGTAACCAGGAGGAATAACGACCCCAAAATATTTTTCCCTTATACCAATTCTCATCACCTGGATATTTTACGGATATCTTAAGCTCCTTAATGTGTATATTTTGATTAGCGGTGGTAATTGACAATTTAAAGAAATGAAGTATGCCATTTCTATGGTTAAAATTTCCATCATTGAGAGCATAACTAATTACTCGTCCAAAAATTTTTGGTTCTTGACACCTTTCAACCAACCATGGTAACCAAGCTAAAGCCCCAATAAAAGCTAACAAGGTTTGAAAAGAAAAAGAGCCAAAGAAATCCTTAAACGTTGGACAAACAGCGAGTACCATAATGATGCGCAAAAAAATATGACCTAAATATAAGCCTGCTTAACATCCCCCAATAAATCCTCGGCATTTTCAATACCAACCGAAAGTCGCAAGAGGTTGTCTTTGATACCCATTTCGGCACGGCCTTGTGGACCAATTTTTACGTGCGAGGTATAAACCGGCGAAGTGATTAAGCTTTCTACTCCGCCTAAACTTACTGCTGGAGTTATCACTTTAAGTTTATTCATAAAGTCGATAATTTGCTGGGGATTGGCCTTCAACTCGAACGACAACATGCCGCCAAAACCTTTCATTTGCTTTTTGGCAACATCATGGCCGGTATGATTGGCTAGTCCGGGGTAATACACCTTTTCAATAAAATCGAGTTTTTGTAATTCGTGCGCCAGCCAGTATGCGTTGCTGTTGTGTTTCTCAATGCGAACGGCCAATGTTTTTAAACTGCGTTCAATTAATCCCGCCGTTGCACCATTTACACAGGGGCCAAAGTTTACCGAGAATTCTTTTAGTTGGGCGATATGGTCTGCTTTGCCTACTACCGCACCAAAAATCAAGTCGCTGTGGCCGCCTAAATATTTGGTACCGCTATGCATCACCAAGTCGATACCCAAAGTATGGGGTTGCTGATTGATGGGTGATGCGAACGTATTGTCAATCATAGAAATGAGTTTGTTGCTTTTGGCAAAGCGCGCAACGTGCTCGATGTCTATAATTTTAAGCAGCGGATTGGAAGGTGTTTCTAGGTAAATGCCTTTCGAATTGGGTTTTACTGCATTTACCAATTCTGAAGGATTGCTTAAATCGGCAAACGTATATTCTATGCCCAGTTTGGGCAATTCTACGGTAATAAAATGATGTGTACCGCCATAAATTTCTTTTTGAAAAATAATATGGTCGCCAGTTTTGAATAAACCGGTGAGCATGGCAGCAATAGAAGCCATGCCACTGCTGTGTAACAAACCCGTTTCTGCATTTTCTAAAGCTGCAATTTTGGCCACAACCGCCTCTTGTGCAGGCATGTTGTAGTAACGCGGGTATTGGCAGTAACCCTCGTGGGTGTAATAAGCCGTGGTTGAGGTGAATATTGGGCTATTTACTGGTTTGTATTTTCCCTCGTGAATGGTTCCGGCGTGAACCGCCAAAGTATCCTGCTTCATGATATTTTATTTAATAAGTTCTAATATGTAATTGGAGTATACATCCATGTTTCTTTTTTCCATTCTAATCCAGGGATATTCCAAATTAACATCGCAGTATAATATTAAGCTGTCTTTATCATCATCTTCATAGGTGCGCAAAAATTTGTTGCAAACAAAGGTTCCCATTGGCGTAGTGATGTTTACGTTTTTTTCAACACATCGTATTCCGAAGGTATCTGAAGAGTCGATAGCCGGGTCAATGTAATTCATCAGGTAACCGTTCATATAGAATTCGGTTTTATCAAAAGTGAAATCATGTGACTCAGCATGGAAATAGTCTGGGTTGTTTGGATCAATGTATTTCTCTTCTACATATAAGTGGTTATCATATTTCACCCCGCAGGTAAATTCATGGATGTAGGTATAGGCGGTGTCTGACAACGCGAATTTTGCGCCCATGTTAAAACTGAATCTGCTTTTGGCAAACTTAAAAGGGGTGGTACCAATTCCTTCATAGGGTACTACCTCTTGTTTGGTGCAAGCCGAAAGAAGGACAAGCGCGAGAAAAGCAAAAAAATGGGGTTTCATGTTTTGACTAAATTTTGGTTAAAATAATAATTCATCGTCTACCAAATTGGGTAGGGTTACTTTAAGTTTGGGCTCGAGTTCCATTGCTCGTTTTATGGCAAAAATGGCCTCCGGGTTTCTCGCCCAACTTCGGCGGGAAATACCGTTGTTTACGTCCCAAAACAACATGCTTTTCAGTTTGCGTTCGCTGTCGGCACTGCCGTCTAGCACCATGCCAAAACCTCCGTTTATGACCTCGCCCCAGCCAACCCCACCGCCATTGTGTAGCGATACCCAAGTTGCACCACGGAAACTATCGCCTACAAAGTTTTGCACGGCCATATCGGCGGTAAAGCTAGAGCCATCATAAATGTTGCTGGTTTCTCGGTAGGGGCTGTCGGTTCCCGAAACATCGTGGTGATCGCGACCAAGCACTACCGGTGCCGATAAAACACCATCGCGAATGGCATCGTTAAAGGCCTTGGCAATTTCAATTCTGCCCACCGCATCGGCATATAAAATGCGGGCTTGAGAGCCCACCACCATTTTGTTTTTTCCGGCCTCCTTAATCCAACGAATGTTGTCTTCCATCTGCTGCTTAATTTCGGCAGGAGAGTTGGTTAACAAACGCTCTAAAACCGAACAGGCAATATCATCGGTAAGTTGCAGGTCGGCAGGATTTCCGCTAGCGCACACCCACCTGAACGGCCCAAAACCGTAGTCAAAACACATGGGGCCCATGATATCTTGCACGTAGCTGGGGTAGCGAAATTCAGTTGAAGGTTGAAAGTTTAAAGTTGAAGGTTTTGGGTTTGCTTCATCGATATCGGGTTTGGCGGCAGAGCTTGTCGAAGCCGACTTTTCACTTTTCACGTTTTTGAAAACTTCTGCCCCAGCTCGGCCAGCTTCTAGTAAAAAAGCATTTCCGTAATCGAAAAAGTACATGCCTTGAGCCGTCAGGGTGTTTATGGCATTTACTTGCCGACGAAGGCTTTCTTCTACTTTCAGTTTGAAAGCCACAGGATTGTTGGCCATCAACTCATTAGATTCCTCGTACGTCAGGCCAGCTGGGTAATAACCACCCGCCCAGGGGTTGTGCAACGAGGTTTGATCCGAGCCAATTTCAACAGTTATATTGTCTTTGGCTAGTCGTTCCCAAAGGTCTACCACGTTGCCCAAGTAGGCTATGGAAACCACTTCTTTATTGGTTTGCGCAGCTTTAATGCGCACCATTAATTCGTCCAGATTTTCAATTAATTCATCCACCCAGCCTTGTTCGTGCCGTTTAATGGCTGCTTTAGGGTTCACCTCGGCAGTTACCGAAATGCAACCAGCAATATTTCCTGCCTTGGGTTGCGCGCCACTCATTCCGCCCAAACCTGCCGTTACAAACAGTTTTCCGGCAAATTCGTTTTGGTGAAAACCTTTTTTGCGCAAGGCATTCATCACCGTTATGGTTGTGCCGTGAACAATGCCTTGCGGGCCAATGTACATGTAACTTCCTGCGGTCATTTGGCCGTATTGGGTTACGCCAAGCGCATTAAATTTTTCCCAATCATCGGGTTTGCTGTAGTTGGGTATCATCATACCGTTGGTAACTACCACACGCGGAGCGTCTTTGTGCGATGGGAAAAGCCCCATGGGGTGGCCGCTGTACATCACCAGTGTTTGCTCCTCGCTCATTTCGCTGAGGTATTGCATGGTGAGCAGGTATTGCGCCCAGTTTTGGAAAACGGCTCCGTTGCCACCGTAAGTAATAAGTTCATAAGGGTGTTGCGCAACGGCCGGATCCAAATTGTTTTGAATCATGAGCATTATTGCAGCTGCTTGCTGGCATTTGGCTGGGTATTCGGCTATTGGCCGTGCATGCATTTCGTAGTTCGGACAAAAACGGTACATGTAAATCCGTCCGTAAGTGTTCAGCTCTTCTTTAAACTCAGGAATTAAGTCAGCATGTAACGTAGCTGGAAAATAGCGCAGGGCATTTTTAAGCGCTAGTTTTTTTTCTTCAGCAGATAAAATGTCTTTGCGTTTCGGTGCGCGATTTATGGTGGGGTCGAATAATCGGGGTTGTGGTAATGCGGTCGAAATTCCGTTACAAATAGCTTCTTTGAATGCGGTGGTAACCATGAGTTAATTCGGTAAAAAATTAAATGTATAATCAGTTGGGGTTCTTTTTGTTATTGCTGGTTCCCTTTTTGAAGCCATAAGGGCAATGTCGGCATCCGTTTTGGCAGCAATAGCCTCGTTTCAACAAATACTTTTCAGTAAAAACAATGAATCCATCTGGTGAAGTGTAATAATCGTCGGGGTCAAGTTTTGAAAAGCGGTTAAAACCGCTCATGTCATCAGCAGGCATGATGCAAATCTATAAAAGAATATTCCCGGGCTAAACTTTAGCTTGGTATTAAAATTATTATTGAGTTAGGTTGTCCTGTACAAAGCTAAAATCAATATATTGAGCCGAGTTTTTACTACTTTGAGAACAACATTATTGATTTCCCGTTTTATTTTTCTTTTATCCGCTTGCTTTGGGGTTAGCACTGCCTTGTTGGGGCAGCAAACCAAGGTCAGTGGTCGAATCTTTGACTTCGACACCAAAGAACCCTTGCCATTAGTTACGCTTTACTTTCGTGATACCAAAATTGGTACAAATGCCGACCTCGATGGTAATTTTTCGATAAGCACCTATTACGCTACCGATAGCTTGGTGTTTACCATTGTAGGATACGCCAACAAAGTGGTAAAAATTAAGAAGGACGTGTCGCAAGAAATTACGGTTTACCTGAAGCCCGCTTCGGTGGGATTGAAGGAAGTGGTGATTAAATACGACAAGGAGCAGGAAAATCCAGCGCACCCTATTATTCGCCGGGTGATTGCCAACAAAAAGATAAACGATCGTGAAAAACTTTCCGCCTACCAATACGAAGCGTACAATAAGGTAGAATTTGATATCAATAACCTGTCTGAAAAATTTAAGCAACGCAAGCTGGTAAAGCCGTTTAAATTTATTTTCGATCAGGTCGACAGTACTGGTGAAAAGCCGTATCTGCCCATTTTTATTACCGAAGCCATTTCCGATTTCTACTACCGCAAAAACCCAAGTTCGTCGTTCGAGCAAATTAAGGCGACCAAAATTTCCGGGGTAAAAAACCAGAGTGTTTCGCAATTTTTGGGCGATATGTACCAAAACCTGAATGTTTATGACAACAACATCATTGCGTTCGATCACTCGTTTATTAGCCCAATTAACAACAATGGCTTTTTTTACTACCGCTATTATTTGGTAGACAGCCTTTACATTGGTAACAATTACTGCTACCAAATAGAATTTAAACCCAAGCGAATCCAAGAACCAACGTTTGAAGGAACACTTTGGATAAATGATACTACCTACGCCGTTAAAAAACTAGAAGCGGGTATTTCAGGTACCGCCAACATTAACTTTATCAATAAATTTTCAGTTCGCCAGGAGTTCGATCAGGTGGAAAAAGAAGTGTGGATGCTGAAAAAGGATCAGCTGTTGGTCGATTTTTCGGTAACCAAGGGAAGCACTGGTTTGTACGGCCGGAAAACAACCACCTATAGAAATCATGTGGTTAATAAAGAGTTAGAAAATCAGGCTTATAATAGTAAAGACAACATCAATCTTTCTGCTGATTTCGACAAAAAAACTAGCCAGTATTGGGACACCGCACGGCACGAAGAACTCAGTACACAGGAAAGGGCTATTTACACTATGATTGACAGTGTGCAAAATGTGCCCGAGTTTCGAAGCTACATTGACTTGCTCAATTTGATAATCAATGGATACAAGATTATTGGCAATTTTGAATACGGTCCATATTTCACTTTTTACAGTTATAACCCGGTAGAGGGCAATCGACTTCGTTTTGGCGGCCGTACCAGCAACAAGTTGAGCACTCGCCTGTTGTTGGAAGGGTATGGAGCCTATGGTTTTCGCGACCAAAAATTCAAGTATTCAGGTGGCCTCACTTACATCTTGTCGAAACAGCCGCGCAATGCATTTAGCACCAGTTACAAAAACGATGTAGAGCAGCTGGGGCAAAGCCAAAATTCACTGCGTCAGGACAATGTGCTGGCTTCATTCTTTCGCAGAAACCCGGCTCAGAAACTAATGTTGACCGAGGAATTCAAGGCTGATTTTGAACACGATTGGTTTACTGGGTTTTCCAACAAAATAATGTTTCGAAACCGGGTTATGCGCCCGCTGGGTTTGCTTAGTTACGAGCGGCCGGAAGTGGCTGGGGCGAAAGAAAAAGTTCCGTTTTTAGAAACATCTGAAATCTCACTTTTTACCCGATTTGCCTTTAAAGAACGGTATGTTTACGGTGAGTTTGAACGGGTGAGTTTAGGTACCGATTGGCCAACTTTATTGGTGGTTTACACCAAGAGTATTCCGGGATTATTGGGTGCGCAGTTCAACTACCAAAAAATGCTGGTTGGCCTGTCTGATGAGGTAAAGCTGGGTATTTTTGGTCGCAGTAATTACATCCTAGAAGTTGGGAAAGTATTTGGCAATGCGCCCTATCCGTTTTTGGAAATTCATCGCGGTAATGAAACGTTTTATTACGATGATAACGCTTTTAACACCATGAACTTCTTCGAGTTTGTTAGCGATCAATATGCTTCCGCGTTTCTAACACATCATTTCGACGGATTTTTCTTAAACCGTATGCCGCTTATTCGCCGGTTAAAATGGCGTGAAGTGGCTACCTTGAAAGGAGTTATTGGGAAGTATAATGCCAAAAACTCAACGGATATTGCCCTAACCGATAATATTTATACGCTAAACCGTGGGCCATATCTGGAGGCAGCGGTTGGCATCGAAAATATCCTCAAATTTGTGCGCGTTGATGCGTTGTACCGACTTCGGTACCATGATCATCCAAACATTTCCAAATTTGGTATACGGGTTAAATTCCAATTTAAGTTTTAATGATTTTAAGGGCAGAGAACCTGGTAAAACGATACAAAAGCAGAACGGTGGTAAACCACGCTTCTTTTGATGTAAAACAGGGTGAGATTGTAGGATTGCTTGGGCCAAATGGGGCGGGGAAAACAACCTCGTTCTACATGGTGGTGGGCTTGGTAAAACCCAACGACGGCAAAATATTTTTGGACGATACCGAAATTACCCATGAAGCCATGTACAAGCGGGCAAAATTGGGTATTGGTTACCTTCCGCAGGAAGCATCGGTTTTCCGAAAATTGTCGGTAGAGGACAATATAAAGGCGGTGCTCGAAATGACTGACAAAACTAGCGAGGAACAGCATTATAAGCTGGAAAACCTGCTGGATGAATTTGGCTTGCAAAAAATACGGAAAACCCGAGGCGATTTTTTGTCGGGTGGTGAACGCCGGAGAACGGAAATAGCCCGTGCACTGGCCGTTGATCCTAGTTTTATTCTGCTCGATGAACCATTTGCCGGAGTTGATCCCATTGCTGTAGAAGACATTCAAAGCATTGTGGCTCATCTGAAGGATCGGAATATTGGGATTTTGATTACCGACCATAACGTACAGGAAACACTGACGATTACCGATAGGGCCTATTTGCTTTTTGAAGGAAAAATCCTAAAAAGTGGCACAGCCGAGGAATTGGCTGCTGATGAACAGGTAAGAAAAGTGTATCTTGGACAAAACTTCGAATTGAAGAAACAAGTGCTAAAACCCCGTATAGACTGAAAACCTTTCTGAAAATAACACTGCTTTTTAGTTTGCTTAGCACCGCCGGTGCTGGGTTTGCTCAAAATTTTCTGTTGCTGGAAAAAGTAGGCACCACCAAGCGCATCAAGTTTGCGGCTGGCGACCAGCTGAAATATAAACTCCACCATAACGATACCATTTTTGAAGATCAAATCTCGGCTGTTTTCGATTCAGCGGTGGCTTTTGGCAATTATCAGGTACAGTTTGCCGACATGGAAAAAATTTGGATCTCCAAAGATAGTTTCTGGCTTTCCCGCTTAAAGTTTTATTCGTTGGTGGCGACCACCGGTTATTTTGCATTAGATGCCTTCAATAGAACCACCAATCACGATTCACCCATTGTAACAAAAGGCACGTTGCGGGTGCTGGCTATTGGTGTTGGTATTTCAGTTGTTGCACACCTTAGTCAAAAACGCTGGTTTCGCGTGAAGGGCAACAACCAAATTAGACGGTTGGATTTGTCGGTTAGCTAAAATTTTCTTTTCAATGCGTTTCCCTATTCTATTCTTGGGCGCTTTGATTATTGCTGTTTGTTCCTGCAATAATGCGCCAATTCCTAATGAAGGAAATGTACCCAAGGTTAACCAGCTCGAATTCGAGCTGGTCGGTCATTACCCACACGATACTACTTATTTTACCGAAGGTTTGGTTTTTGTCGGGAACGTGTTGCTGGAAGGCACCGGCTCTCCACAGCAGCTTCCTTATACCAAATCGCTTATTTGTGTTTACGATTCGGCCAAAACAAGCAATGCAATTCGAGTTGAACTGGATAAAAAGCTGTTTTTTGGTGAAGGAATTACGGTTTTAAACAACAAAGTGTATCAACTCACCTATCAAACCAAAAAAGGCTTTGTTTACGACCGGAGTACCTTTAAAAAGTTAGCCGAATTTAGCTTCCCGTCGGCAGAGGGTTGGGGTTTAACAACCGATGGGAAACAACTTATCATGAGTGACGGAACGGATGTATTAACCTTTTTAGACAGCGTTAGTTTTAAACCGACTAAAAGCATTAAAGTAAGCAATAACGGTTTGCCCGAAGGTTACCTGAATGAGTTGGAATATATTAATGGTTACATCTACGCCAATGTGTATACCACCAACACCATTGTTAAAATTAACCCCCAAAATGGTGAGGTTATGGGAACGATAGATTTAAGCCGGTTGGTGGAAGATGCGAAAAATAGTCACGCTGGTTCGTTGGAATTAAACGGGATAGCCTACGATTCAGTAAAAGATGAATTATTGCTAACTGGAAAATGCTGGCCGAGAATATATAGAATTAAGGTTGTGGTCGGATAAATGGCGTTTAGGATTATTAACAGTTTAACTAGCTAACAAATAATATCTTCGCTGCTCCAAATGAAACGGATTGCCGCCATACTTGTCGCCTATCTATCGCTGCTAGCGGTTTCTCCCGCGCTATGTAGCTTGTATACCGTATTAGGTAGGGTAGAGTTATGCTGTGTAAATAACAGCGATGATTGCCCAGAGCCAAGCAACGAAACATCGGACAACAACGACCCTTGCTCACCTTGTTGCTCATTGCAAAATTGTCATTGCTATTTTGTTGTCGCCTTGCCATTTAATTTCATCAACCAAGAATTTGCAAGCTCGGTAGAAATCAGAATAATCAATGACACTGTTTTTTCGAATTATCTGTCCGATTGTTGGCATCCGCCAAAGGAATTAGTGTAACCATCAGGCCAATTCTTTTAGTTTCATTAATTTCAAAAACATTCAAAATGAAAAAAGTTATCATAGGCGTTGCTGTTGTGGCATTAGTTGCTGCCTGCGCTATTTGCGGTTGCTGTCTAGGCTGCTGCTAATTTTAAATAATTTATTAATTGTACAAAGCCTGCCACGAAAGTGGCGGGTCTTTTGTGCATTATAGGGTCATCTTCAAATATTATTCAAGTGAAAAAAACATCATTCATTGCTATAACGCTGTTAATAGCTAGTTTATCGGCATGTTCAGATTATAAATGTAAGGACAAGTGCTGTGCAGCTGATGCCAAAAAAACCACTGCCAGTGAGGCCTGTGCCAAATGTGGCAAAAACAGCTGCGACAAAAAATGTGCGGCCTCGCACGATACTTCTAAACTTAAAAGTTTGGTGCCTAGCTGTAATTTAAGCGAAGAGCAAATGCAAGCAAGGCGCGAAATGCTTAGAGAAGGTATTTTTAGCAAAGTAAAATCGGTGGAAGCAATGAGCACCGGTTATCAGCTAACTTTTAATGAGCCCATTGAATTCTCGAACGAATTGTTGGAGTTCGTTAATTTTGAACGTGACTGCTGTGCGGGTTTTACCTTTGCATTGGTATTTGAGCCAAACAATAAAGCAAGTCATTTACAGCTATATGGTTCCAAAGAAATCAAGGAAGAATTGCGTGGAGCTTTTGTAGAGTTGGGTGTAATTAAATAATGAATAAGAGAAAGGGCGCGGCTAAATTTTGCTGCGCCTTTATTGCCTATTCAAAATCCCCATATATTGTTTCCAAGGACCAACTTCATCGGTATATTGTTTGGCCATTACTCGCACTATTTGACCCAAGTGCCCCAAATCGTGGGTTACCCAAGTAGCTAGTAGCTGTTTTAAGGTAACCTCGCCAAAGCTGGGGTGTATTCCGGTTTTTAGTAAGTCACTTTCGGAAATCTTCAGTTGTTTTACTGATGTTAAGTTCTGTTCGCGAAGCAGGGCAAATTCATCCAGCAGTTGCAGCACACTCTTTCCTTGACTTTCGTTAAACTGGGCAAATCGATCGAAAGGATCAAAGTGGGAATCTAAGTTCGGGTCTAGAACTTTGTTGATGCGCGCTGGCCAGTCGGTGTGCTCACCGTGAATCAAATGCCCCAGTACATCATACGGGCTCCAGGTTTCTGGCCCCTCGTTGTTTAAAATCCAATCGGATGAAAGATTTCCCAGTAGGTTTTCGAGTACCACTGGGGTGCGCTCCAGTATTTCTATGCTTTGAGTTAAGTTAAATTCCATGACAAGCAATTATCAATTGTCTGCTCAAGTTAGTATTTATAGTGAAACCTAAAATACGGGTTCAAGCAAAAAAAAGTGTCCGAAGACACTTTTAAAACTATTAGAAGCAAAAGCCTATGGACAGGCCGCTTCTAAGCCCCGCCCAGGGGCCACTAAGCTTTAGTTGAGCAGTGTGGTCGGTAACTGTTATTTCTTCATCAACAAAAGGAATACCTAGGTCACTGAGGGTGTTCCTTACTTCTTGTTGGGTGCTGGGATCCATGGCAAGTGTTGAGTAACCATCAAATGTTCCTTTAGCGCGACCATATTGTGCGCCAAAAATTATCCAATCTAACACAAAGTGTTTGCCAAGTATCCATTGTTTGCCAATGATAATTCCAAAGGTATTGGTGTTAAGGTTTCCGGTTAAATTAATAGTTTCGTCTTTGCCTGCGTTGTCATAGGTTACCGTTAAATTTTCGGCTTTATAGCTCGAATTTCGGTAGAATGCCCCAATGTAGAAACCACGTCCATAGCCTTTCAAGCCTGGGTGAATCCGAATTTCTGGTGTTATTCCAAAGCCTGATATGCGTATATCGGCCAAGGTACTTTTGGCTAAATCATCACTTCCTTTTGTAATTTGATTCAAAAACGGGATGCCGCTTGATGGCATCATTCTCACCTCTATTCCGGCCACAAATTTTTGATTCAAAACTCGTTGATAGGTCAAGGTATAGTTGTTAAAAACAATACCCATCAGATTGGTTTTAAAAATATTCATTGGGTGATAGTCGCCGTTCAGGTTTTTTCGAACGATTACCGATTGACTCTCTTCTGGCTGAAAAGAATCTTGAGCAATCGAAACATTGGTAAGGCAAATCAATGCAACCGTTACCAAAAAAAGAGCGTTTTTCATAATTGGGTTTTTCTTGTTAAAATGCCTACTATTTCAAAAACAGGTTTCGGCTTTCCTGTCCGAATAACCATAAGCTATTAGGTTACCAAATATGGGGATTTTAGATTATCAATGCAGCGATTTTTGTTCAAAAAACCCAATTTCACGATGAACAGAATGCGCTGCACCAATTCCAACGGAGCTGGGCAAAAAAAAAAGACCCTCGAAAGGATCTTTTTAAAATTTATGTGAGTAAGAAATTAATCTTCGTCAGTATCTTCAAGACGAGCTGAGGTTCTCATTTTTGGGCGCTCAGGAAGTATGTTTAACACTTCGAAATCAACCAAGATGCGGCCACAGTTTTCGCAAACAATAACTTTCTTGTGCGACTTAATGTCCATTTGGCGTTGTGGTGGAATTTTTGAGAAACAACCACCACACGAGTCACGCTCAATGTTAACGACAGCTAAACCGTTACGAGCATTTCCACGAACGCGTTCGTAAGCCGAGTGCAAGCGGTTGTCAACTGTTGCGCGGTCTTTGTCAGCACGAACTTGTAAATCGTTTTCTTCTTTCTGCGTTTCAGCAACAATCTCGTCAAGTTCTTTTTTCTTGATGTCAAGGTCGTTCTTGCGGTCGATGTGTTTCTCGTCGGTAGTTTTAATTTGCTCCTCCTTCACCTTAATACCGGCCTGCGCCTCTTTAATACGCTTGTCGCACAACTGAATTTCCAGGTTTTGGAATTCCATTTCTTTCGACAGGGCATCGTATTCGCGGTTGTTGCGCACGTTTGCCTGTTGCTCTTCGTATTTTTTTATAAGAACTTTCGATTCCTCTTTAGCTTGTTTGCGGTCAGAAATGTTTTTCTCCATTTCCTTAACCTCTTCCCTCAACTTTACCAAACGGGTGCGAAGGCCTTCCAATTCGTCTTCCAAATCCTGAACTTCCAACGGAAGCTCGCCTCTTACCTGCTTAATTCTGTCGATTTGAGAATCAATCTTTTGAAGATCGTATAGAGCTCTTAGTTTCGCTTCTATAGTGTTTTCAACCTTTGTAGCCGTAGTAGCCATTCGATCAATGATAATTTACCGGGTTAGTGTTTACGCTGGTTAAGCGAACGGCAAAAGTAGAAAAATTTTGCTTAAGTTTTTCAGCCAAAAAATCTATTGTAAACTGTTCGCTCTCAAAATGGCCAATATCGGTTATCATTAGCTGGTTGTCGGCATCAAAAAATTGGTGGTATTTAAAATCGGCGGTTATAAATGCATCGGCTCCAATAGCCATTGCTTTAGCCAACAAAAAGCTTCCAGAACCTCCACATACGGCCACTTTCTTAATAGTTTCCTGATGGGTTTTGGTATAACGAACGACACCGGTCTTGAAGGTTTTTTTCACCAAGTCCAGAAACTGATTGACGGGTAATGCCTGTTCCCATTCGCCAACCATGCCACTGCCAATGTCTTGATTTTTGTTGGCAAGCGGCACTATGTCGTAAGCCATTTCTTCGTAGCTGCTAGCATTTTTGGCCGCTGCCAGCACTTGGTTGAGCAAGTAGTTGGGTACAATTGCTTCTAGTCGGTACTCAGTCATTTGCTCGCGGTTGCCAACCGTGCCAATGGTTGGGTTGGCGTTGCCAATAGGTTTAAAGGTGCATTCGCCCATCATACTATAGCTGCATTCTTCGTAGTTGCCAATTTGGCCAGCACCTATTTCGAAAATGGCGGTTCTTATTTTTTCCACGTCATCCAAAATTCCGTAAACAATGAATTTGCTCAACAAACCTTGCTTTGGCTGAAGTACACGTGTTTTGGTGAGTTGCAATTTGTCACAAATGACCTGATTTACTCCATGTCGAACATTGTCCAGGTTGGTATGAATGGCATAAATGGCAATGTCGTTTCTAATGGCCTTTATAATGGTGCGCTCAATGTAATTTTTTCCAGTAATGGATTTTAGTCCGCTAAAAACAATGGGGTGATGCGCCACCACGAGGTTGCAATCGTTTTTTATGGCTTCGTCAACCACTTCTTCTAAACTATCGAGGCAAACAACTATGCCCGAACAGGCCCAGTGAGTATTGCCAACAATGAGACCCGCGTTGTCGTAGCTTTCTTGGTAGCTAGGCGGGGCAAGGGTTTCCAAGAAGTTTATTACTTCGGCTATTTTAATGGACATGACTTTTTTCTAAGAAAGCTACCGTTGATGGCAGGCTTGGGCTGCAAATTACTAAAAGGTGAGTAACTACTGCGCTCACATCTTTATTACCTTAGCCTCCCATTATGAATTTTTTGCGTTACCTGCTACTTCCTGTGTCACTGCTTTATGCGTTGGTTTTACACCTTAGGCATTGGTTGTTCGATGTAGGAATTTTAGCTAGTCAAGGCCATTTTGGCGTTCCGGTTATTTGCATCGGAAACCTTAATTTAGGAGGAACCGGCAAAACTCCATTTACCGAGTATTTAATCAATAAGCTGTCGTCAGAACATAATATCGGGGTGGTTAGCCGCGGTTATGGTCGGAAAACGAAGGGTTATGTTGCGGCTACATTAGAAAGTAAACCGGCCGAAATTGGCGATGAACCACTCCAGATTTACCGAAAATTTCACCATACCATTCAATTGGCGGTTTGTGAAGACCGAATTACGGGTATTAACCGAATTTTGACTGATTTCCCGTCCATCGACCTTATCGTTCTAGACGATGCTTTTCAGCACCGAAAGGTTAAAGCGGATATTAATATTCTGCTAACCCCCTACAAACATCCTTTTTACAAAGACTTTTTGCTTCCGGTTGGTACTTTGCGCGACCTAAAGCAAGCAGCAAAACGAGCCGATTTGTTGGTTTTTACCAAAAGCCCTGAGCCTATTTCGGTAGAACACTTGGTCGAGGCTCGTAATAAGGTGCCTGCCAACCTGAAAACCAATTTCGCCTACAGTAAAATAAATTATTCCCAATTTGAGCAACCCTTTACCGGCGAACGTTTCGCCGATTGCCCGGAACAAGTTGTCCTAGTGACGGGAATTGCCCGACCTGAGTATATTTCCGATTATCTGAAGTTACATTGGCCGGGCTTGTCCACTGCTGGAAATTTGCATAGTTACGAACAAGCCGATCACCACGATTATACACCGGCTGATTTAGACAAAATCGCCAAGATATTTGATACCTTTGCCGCGGCAAAAAAAGGGATAATAACCACCGAAAAAGATTGGGTAAAACTTGCGCCACTGGTGCAACGCAGCAACTTAAAGCCATTTTGGCTAGTGCTGCCCATTCGTTTTGAAATGGACAACGAATCGGTTTTTTTGTCGCGATTGAAACATAAACTTGCCGCAGTGGCGGTACATGCAAACGATGAGTATTTACGATAAATACGAGACTGTAATTGGTCTTGAAGTGCACATTCAACTTAGTACAAAAAGCAAGGCTTATTGCAGCGATGCCTACGAATATGGTGGCCTGCCCAATACGCAGGTGGGTCCAATATCGTTGGGGCATCCGGGCACGTTACCGCGAGCCAATAAAGTGGTGGTTGATTACGCCATTCGATTTGGGTTGGCACTTGGCTGTGACATTCGTCGGGAAATGCACTATGCTCGCAAGAATTATTTTTATGCCGATTTACCGAAAGGTTATCAGATAACACAAGACACCACACCCATTTGTACCGGCGGAACCATTAAGCTGAAGCTGAAAGATGGCGTGGTGAAGATTATCAATATTACCCGCATCCACATGGAAGAAGATGCAGGGAAAAGCATTCACGATTTAGATCCATTTGATACGCTGATTGACTTAAATCGTGCCGGAGTGCCTTTGCTGGAGCTGGTTTCGGAACCAGAACTTAGAAGCAGCGAAGAGGCTTATCAATACTTAACCGAAGTTAGAAAACTGGTGCGCTATCTGGAAATATGCGATGGTAACTTAGAAGAAGGCTCGATGCGTTGTGATGCCAATATTTCGGTGCGTTTAAAAGGTTCAGAAAAATTAGGCAATCGCTGCGAGGTGAAAAACATGAACTCTATTCGCAACGTGCAACGTGCCATTGAGTTTGAAGCCAAACGCCAAATTGACGTTATTGAAGCCGGTGGCGTTATTACGCAGGAAACCCGCAGCTTCGATGCTGTTAATGGAACTACTGCCGCCATGCGTAGCAAGGAATTGGCGCACGATTATCGCTATTTTCCTGAACCCGATTTGCAACCGGTTGTGGTTACCGAGCAACACATCGAGCGCGTAAAAGCTGGTTTGCCCCCATTACCTGAATATTTGTTTAACAAATACACCACTGAATTTAGTCTTTCCGAATACGATGCCGGATTGCTTACCGACGATAAGCAAATGGCTATGTATTTTGAAGAAATAATTAAACACACTACCAACTACAAGGCGGCAGCCAACTGGATGATGGGCGAAATTAAATCGTACCTGAATCAAAATGCCACTGAAATTGTAAAATTCCCGGTTCGCCCTGAACGCATTGCCCAGCTAATTGCACTTATTGACGAAGGCAAAGTGAGCAACACGGTAGCCGCCAACGAAATATTCCCGGAACTCCTGTTAAAAGATGTTTCGCCGGTTGATGTGGCTACGGCCAAAAACCTAATACAGGACAGCAGCGAGGACGAGATTAAGGCTTTGGCGCAAAAGGCCATCGATACTTTTCCGGAGAAGGCAGCGGCTTACAAAGCCGGAAATAAAAATCTATTAGGCTTGTTTATGGGCGAGTTTATGAAAATTGCCAAGGGCAAAGCCGATCCGAAAAAAGCCAACGAACTGCTTCGCGAATTGTTAGAAGCCTAATTAATAAGTTAAAATGAATAAAGTAATAAGATGGGTTTTCCCGGTGTTGATTTTGCTCGGAGCATGCTCATCAGAGAAAAAATTTACGGTTTCGGGAACCTTGAAAGGTTTGGAGCAAAAAATGCTTTACCTGCAAAAATTTGAGGAAAACAAACCGGTAACCTTCGATAGTGTTCAGATTGGTGATGATGGTTCGTTTAAACTAGCGGCTGCCATACCTTATACCGATTATTACCGCCTGTTTGTGAGCGAGCAAAACAACTTTGTTTTCATTGCCGACCCAGTAGGTCATTTGATTGTCGAGGCCGATGGGGTCTTAAATCGACCAACCAAAATAGAAGGCCAGGAAGACACCCGATTGATGCATGAATTTACAGCCGAAATGGACAAGTTGATGATTAAGCGTGAGCAAATTATTCAGTTGTCCACAAATGGTACGCCTAAAGAGCAGGTTGCCAGTTTGATGACCGCCTTTACCAACGAGGCACTAAGCTACATTCATGGTTTTGTCGATAAACATGCAAGCTCACCAGCGGTATTGGCGGCTCTAAATAACCTGAACCCCATGGAGGATATGCCTTATTTCATTAAGGTGAGGGATAGTCTGGAAAAACGAATGGGCGAAAGTGCGTATTATACCTTTTTAAAGACTCAGATCAGCGAGGCAGAAACCCAGCTTGGGGAGCAACAAGGTAATGAATCGGGTCAATTGGCGGTTGGCAAGCCGGCTCCGGAAATAACATTGCCCGACCCAAGTGGGAAAAATCATTCGCTTTCAGAATTAAAAGGAAAAGTGGTGCTTATCGATTTTTGGGCTAGCTGGTGTGGGCCATGCCGCCAAGAAAATCCTAATGTAGTAAAGGCCTACAATCAGTTTAAGGACAAAGGCTTTGAGATATTTTCAGTTTCGTTAGACAAGAGTAAATCGGCTTGGGTAAATGCTATTCAGGAAGATGGGCTTCATTGGACGCATGTAAGCGATTTGCAATACTGGAGCTCCGCAGCTGCAGCTACCTATGGTGTTACATCCATACCTTTTACTGTGCTGGTCGATCAACAAGGCAATATCGTTGCGAAAAATCTTCGTGGCGAGGCTTTGGTGCAAAAACTAAAAGAAATTCTAGGTTAGGTATTCTTCATTCCAGAGCTCTTGTCCAATAGAACCAAAATATACTTTAACTCCGACTACCATTTAGGTGTTCCTAACTATGCTGAAAGCAGGGTTAGGGAGCAAAAAATTGTGGCTTGGCTCGATTACATTAAAGCCGATGCTGCCGAAGTATATTTGTTGGGCGACCTGTTCGACTTTTGGTTCGAATACAAATATGTGGTGCCAAAAGGTTTTATTCGCTTATTGGGTAAAATTGCCGAACTGTGCGACAGTGGCATTAAAGTCCATGTTTTTGTGGGTAACCACGATTTATGGATGTGGGACTACCTGCCCAAAGAATTGGGGGTAGAAGTGCACCGGGAAACCATTGAAATCACTTACGGTAATAAGCAATTCTTTATCCATCACGGCGATGGAAAAGGGCCAGGAGATAGGGGTTTTAAGTTAATGAAAAAGGTATTTACCAATTCCTTCTTCCAATGGTGTTTCCGGTGGATTCATCCCGATGTGGGAGTAGGTTTGGCTAATTTTTTCTCGAGCCAAAGTGGCAAGAAAACCCGCCACAAAGACGCTATTTTTCTGGGCGAAGAAAAGGAATGGCTGGCACAATATGCTAAACGAAAACTGGAAACCAAACACTACGACTACTTTGTTTTTGGTCACCGGCACTTACCGCTTACTATACAGTTAACCGAAAACAGTACTTACATCAACCTCGGCGATTGGATAAGTCATTTTACCTACGCGGTGTTCGATGGGGAAGAGTTGAAGTTGGAGAAGTGGGAGGGGTAACAACCGCTTTTAAATACTAACCTCCACTTTTGGCAAAGTATCGGCCAACACCGATTGGGTAATTTCGTTCAGGTTATAATCTTCAATTACCTTAATCAATTTTGCGGCATATTTTGGGTCGCCAGCATATCCGGCTTTTTTCAAGCCTTTTGCCCATGCTTTGTAGTCGGTAGGGTCAAGTTCAAACAAAAAAGCATAACGCGCTTTCGATTTTAAGATTCGGGCATGATCGCAGTAAGAATCTTCGGGCATATCGTATGCTCGGTAGCAACCGCCACGTTTTTTTCCATTGCCTGTAAAGTAGCTGTCACCCGTCCAACCAATACATTTAATGCCAAAGTGATTGTTGGCTTGTTTGGCCATTTTGCTGGTTCCGCTCGCACTTTCGTGAATGCCTTGCGCAAGGGTAATGCTGGCTGGAATACCGTATTCCTGTTGATTGAAAATGGCTACTGCGCGAAACTGGTCTATATAGCGATTGGTGCTTAGTTGACTACCACTTTTGATGGCAGAAATTTGAAATAAGGCAAGGGAGATAAAGGTTAAAAACAGGGTTCTTTTTAGCATACGGTTCACCTTAAATTTGGACGGCGAAAATACAATAAAAGACCGAATAAGGGTAGCGGGTGGTCAGTTGCTGTAAGTGCCGTGGTTAAAGAAACCCCCCTCAATGTTTGCAATTAAATTGCTGACATTGAGGGGGTTGAATGTTATGTTATTTTGTTGTTAAATATCACGCGGCTACAACTCAGTAACCACATAATGTGCTTATTTTAAGCGAACTACGGTGCCGGAAGCAATACTTTTATCAGCCTTGAAACCGTTTAAGTGAGCCAAGTGTCCCATCTTTAACCCATAAAGCTGAGCAACTTGCCACAAGGTTTGACCACTGCGCAGCGTATGTACATCGTAATCGCAAATGCGAAGTTTTTCTTCCAAGTAAATTCGTTCACCAGCGTTGATTACCCTGTCTTCATGTAAGTCGTTGAATGCAAGTAGATTTTTTAGCGAAATGTTCAAGTCGCGGGCCAATTCAGAAAGCAGTATATCTTCATCAATAAAAATGTGCCTTAACGCAGTTATTGGACGCCATTCGTTGCTTTCTGGGTTGTCCTCAGGCAAAGGCAAAATAATCATGTCTTTCACCGGAGCTTCCAGTGTTTTAGAATTGTCACCAAACAAACTGTCCAGATTAATGGTTGGTTGAGGTCGCAATGGAATTTTCACCACGGGAATTTCGCGCGCTTTTTCGGTTGGCTTGTACGTTTCCTTTACCCCAGAAACCATTTGGTCAATAGAATGAAGTTTATATTCTTCAATGGTGCGAATCAACAAGCGGTCGTATTCCGGATCCATCGCATAGCCGGCTTTTTTTAATCCTTTTGCCCAGCTGCGGTAGTCGGTAATTCTATACCTAAATAGGAAAGAATACCGCGATTTAGAAGTAAGAATACGGGCGTGGTCCCGAAAGCATTCTTCGGTGTTGTTGTACTTGCGATAACATTGTTTTTCAGCGTTACGCTGATAGTAGCCATCACCTTTCCAGCCCAGGCATTTTATGCCAAAGTGGTTGTTGGCATTTTGCGCCATGCTGCTGTTTCCGTATCCGCTTTCTAAAATACCTTGTGCAAGGATAATACTAGCCGGAATGCGGTATTCGCGCATGTGTTTTTGAGCAACGGGTGCCCATTTTTTGATGTAATCTTTAACCGAAATTCGGTTGGCCGCCTTGTTGCCCGTTGCCGAGACTGCGATTGTTAGTAGGAGGAGGAAGGGAATGATGAAATTTTGTTTCGTCATAACGAGTGTCAGGAAGAAAAGCTGTTTGGTAATAGTGCAATCGCCTCTGGTTTAAAATCAGTTTGTGAGGTGCTTGCACTCAGTTTTTTCTCCAGCCTTGTAAACCGCCAGTGTGTATTGCTAGTATTCTTGAATTCCTAGGGAAATAACCCTGTTCTATCAATTGGTACA
>CAYMJL010000027.1:0-34974 GCA_964390915.1 uncultured Flavobacteriales bacterium | reverse complement strand
TGGAACTTACCGGTTCTTCTCTGGAAAAACTGCACCAACCGGCTGAGGCCGTCCTACTTTACAGGTAATGGCAGCCAGCCTTGGCGAAATTGGCTTACTGAGAATTAAACCGTTAATCCGTTTTTTTATTCAAATTCTGATATAGACTTGCTACTATATATTTTTATTCATCCTCCAAAGCCATCAAAGCCTCTGCCAACTCCCGGTAAATTTTATCGGCTTTGGCCGCCTTGGCATGCAATATTCCTTCTTTGTAAGTACCAATAGCCTTGCTCCATTCTTCCTTTGATTCCTGCCATTTACCCAATTGGTAATAGGTTCCCAAGTATTCAGGCTGGTTCAACTTTAGTTCTTCAAGCATGGTTATGGCTAGGTCTAAATTACCAGCCTTATGCTCCTCCAAAGCCAAGGCGTAAATTAAAAACGCATCATTTGGGGTAGCTTCCAGCATTTCGAGTAGGGCTTTCTTTCTATCCATTGCTCAAATTTACATAGTGTTCGTTGGCTATTCCAATAGAAATAGCTTCGGCATGAGGTAGTTTGCCCGTGGTGTGCATGCACAGGTTGGTTTCGCCATTAAAC
The DNA here is from genome assembly GCA_964390915.1 of uncultured Flavobacteriales bacterium. Lineage (GTDB taxonomy): Bacteria > Bacteroidota > Bacteroidia > Flavobacteriales_D > Luteibaculaceae > DASUEB01. The sequence continues at coordinate 34,392 of CAYMJL010000027.1, read as the reverse complement.
AACAAATATTCGTGATATTTCCCATTAAATGAATCGGTAGTTATTTTCCATTCACCACCAACCGACTCAAATTTTATGTTTTCGGGTCGCACCAGCAGCCATTCGTTTGCTAAACCTTCAAGTTGCCATTGTTTTCTGGTTAAAATATTGGCCTTTCCGCCCAACCTGGCCACACGGCTATTTAGCGGTCGGGAATAAATGGCCTCGGGCGTATCGAATTGCGCCAACATTCCATTGTCCATCACCATCATGCGGTTGGCCATGGCATAGGCGTCATCAATGTCGTGGGTTACAATGAGGGTGGTGGTTCCGGTTTGCTTTAAAATGGAGAGAATTTCTTCCCGCAATTCTACCCGCAAAGCCTGGTCAAGGCTACTAAATGGTTCGTCCATCAACAAAACTGCCGGCTGAATGGCCAAGGCACGAGCTATGGCTACCCGCTGCTGCTGTCCGCCCGAAAGCTGCCACGGATAGCGCTTGCCTAATGCCTGCAAACCGGTTATGGACAACAAATTGGCAACGCGTTGCTCGGTTTCCTTTTTACCTGTTTTTACACCAAAACCAACATTTTGTTCCACTGTAAGGTGGGGAAATAAGGCCAAATCCTGAAAAACAAATCCGACGTTCCGATTCTCTGGTTTCACAAATTGATTGCCCCCAGACATCAATTTATCGTTGATGGAGACGGTGCCTCCAGTTGGGTGCTCAAAACCTGCCAACAAGCGCAGCAGCGTAGTTTTTCCACTACCGCTTGCACCAACCACGGTAACAATTTCACCCGGTTCAATTTCGAAAGAAATATTGTTTACCACCTCATGGCCAACCACAAAGGCTTTACTGAGTTTATCAACGCTTAGCGGATGCATTATTTATAAATCGGTTTAGAAAAAAAACAGGAATCATTCCGGCAACAACAATAAGCAGAGACGCATTAGCTGCTTCCCTTAATAACTCATCGCTAGCCAAATTAAAAGCTTTGGTAGCCAAGGTATCGAAGTTAAAGGGCCGCAAAATCATGGTTAAAGGTAATTCCTTCAACACATCAACAAAAACCAAAATGAAACCAGTGGCCATAAAATTGCGCAGCACCTTAAAATCGACCGAAAACAAAGCTTTAATCGGACTTTTGCCTAAACTTAAAGCGGCTTCCAATAAATTTGGACTTAGCGAATTATACCCTCCTTGAACGGCTTGCAAACCTACAGCCATGTAACGCACTATCAGTGCATAAACCAAGGCTATAATGGTGGTAGACAGCAACAAGGTGGTATTTCCAGCAACTGCATAAACCAACTTATCCCAAGCCGTAAGCGGAGCCAAAACCCCAAGGGCAATAATGGCTCCCGGAATAAAATAGCCCATACCGGCCAATTGTCCCAACGATTTTCCTCCAAAACGCCCTTTGGTAAGCCGCACCGAAAACTCGATAAGCAATGCCAAGACCACCACTAAAACGGAAGCAAGGGTAGCCAACTGACAAGAGTGCCAAAAGGCTTCAAGAAATTGAGTATTCATCACCCTCGTTGCCGTGGCCAAAACACCCAAAATCATTTGTAAAAACGGCATTAAAAACGCCAAAGCTAAGAGCAAAACGCACCACAGCACAGCAAAACTCTGGGTAAGCCAACCGGTAGCCAAAGTGGTGGTTTCCGACTGCCGACCGGCGTTAAAACGTTTGTTTTTCCTTAACCACTTCTCGAACCATAGCACGGCAAAAACAAAAAACAACAAAATAGTAGACAGCCGAAGAGCCGAAGTTAAATCGGCAAAACCGGTCCATGCCCTGAAAATACCTACAGTAAAAGTGGGAACACCAAAGTATTTTACCAGGCCGAAATCGTTAAGCACCTCGGTAATGGCCAAAAATATTCCACCGAAAATTACTGGACGAGCAAGCGGAAAAAGCAAGCTAAAAAATGCGCGAAATGAACTTTGTCCAAGACTTGCAGCGGTTTCTAACATTGCCGAGCCCGTATGGCTAAAAAAAGCTTTTAAGGGTAAATAAACATAGGGATATAGTGCCAAAGAGAAAATAAGCACAGCCCCCCATTTATTCATCAAGTTAACTTCGAAACCAAAAAGAACACTCATCCACCCGCCATAGCCGGTAATATCAGCATAAGAGAAGGCCATTAAATAGGCGGGAATACTAAGTGGCAGAACGAGTGCCCATTGAAAGAATTTTTTCAGCGGAAAATCGACAAAAACTACCAGCAATGCAGAAACAAGCCCAAGAAAACCGGTAAGCACAGCTACCCCAGCTACCAGAAACAATGTATTGCTCAGGTATTCACCGAGCAGGGTTTCTTGAATGTGTTGCCACGCGGTAGCTTTTCCGGTAATGGCGAGAAAAACAACCGCAAGCACGGGCAATGCCAGCAAGGCCGTTGCCGTAACAATAGTTATAAACCACGGCCTGTAAAGCCCCTTTGAATTGCTTGACAAATTGTTTATGTGTCTTTATTTCCAGCCAACTTGGTCAAAAATAGTAACCGCAACGCTGTTAAACTTTCCAAGAAGCTCCAAATTTAAGCTATCGGTTTTGAATGCTCCCAATTGACTGAGAATTCCTTGCGAAACAAACTTGCCGCCAACAGGATACTCTTCGTTGTTTAAAGCAAATTCCCGTTGAATGTCTTCTCTGGCTAAAAACTCAAGCAAACGGATGGCATTTTCTTTGTTTTTTGCATACTTGGCTACCCCTGCTCCGCTAACGTTTATGTGTGTTCCCAAACTTGTTTGTCCCGGAAAAATCACTTCGACTGCCTCCAAGGCTTTTTGCTCGGCAGGGTCATCGCTTTTTTGCATTTTGCCTAAATAGTACGTGTTTATAAGGGTTATCTCGCCAAGTCCTGCGGCTATGTCTTTTATTTGATCGCGGTCGTTGCCCCTGGGCTCGCGGGCAAAATTTGCTTTTACCCCTACCGCCCAGCTTTTAGCCTCTGCTTCGCCATAATGACCAATCATGGCCGCCAGCAAAGCCTGATTGTAACTACTACTTGACGAACGCATAAGCACCTTGCCTTTAAACTGGGGCAAAACCAAATCCTTGTAATCTAAATTGGGGTATTTTTCTTTTAAGCCTTTTCTTACCGCAATAACTCTAGCCCGCATGGTTTGGCCATACCAATAACCCTGAGCATCTCGAAATTGAGGAGCAATGTTTTTCTCCAAAACCGGCGATTTTATGGATTGCAGCAAACCGCTTTGCTTGGCCTTGTACAAATTTCCGGCATCTACGGCCAAAAACAAATCGCACGAAGTAAGTTCCTCTTCACTTTGCAGCTTGGCCAACAGTTCATCGGCACCAGCACTAATTACATTTACTTTAATTCCTGTTTCTTTCTCGAATTTATCATACACCAACCTGTCCACATCGTAATGGCGCTGGGAGTATAAATTTACTTCGCCACCACCCACTTTGCCGGCTGCCTCAAAATTTGACTTGGTTGAATTTGAACACGAAACAAGTGTCGAAACACTTATAAAAATTGAAAAAAATCGTAGAAACATGATGAAATTTTGGGAAACAAAAATACGTTGACCGGCCGCAAAAACAACTCACCTAAACAGGGTATTCTCACTTACGTTTTGGTACCCAATTTAACCTGAATAAAAGCCAAAATCTCTTGGTATTGCGTTGGAGAAAACCAGACCAAACCGGGTTCTTTCCTGAACCAGGTAAGCTGCCGTTTGGCATATCGGCGGGTATTTTGTTTAATCAGCTCAACGGCTTGGTCAAGGCTTATTTTATTGTCCAGAAAATCGAATAACTCGCTGTAACCTACCGTTTGTAGAGCATTCAAATTTCGTTGGCCGTAAAGCGATTTCACCTCGTCCAACAAACCTTGCTCCATCATTTCATGAACCCGTTGGTTAATGTTGGCATACAGTTTTTCCCTAGGCATGTCCAAGCCAATCTTTATCACATCGAAGTTACGCCGATGGTTTTGTTTGCTTCTAAACGAGCTAAATTTTTGACCGGTAGCCCTGCATACCTCCAATGCCCGAACAATTCGTTGCGGATTGGCTTGGTCTATTTCCTGAAAATACTCTGGGTCTTTTTCTTTCAATTCAGCCAACAAAGGAGCCGCACCCAATTCTTCCAGTGCTTTATTCAGTGTTTCACGATAACTGGGGTCAATGGCTGGAAATCGGTCGAAACCTTCACACAAGGCTCGAATATACAGCCCCGAACCACCAACCAAAATAACCACATTGTGTTTTTCAAACAGTAGTTCGAGTGTTTTTAAGGCTTCCTGCTCAAAATCGCCGGCGGAAAAAAATTGGGTAACCGGCAGAAAATCGACAAAATGATGCGTGGCACGTTGCAGCTGTTCTTGGGTAGGCTTGGCAGTGCCAATGCTCATTTCCTTAAAAAATTGCCGGCTATCGGCCGATAGGATTTCGGTAGAAAAAAAATTGGCCAACTTAATGGCCAACTCGGTTTTTCCAATTGCGGTTGGACCCGCAACAACTATAAGTGTTTTGTTTTTACTCGACATTAATTAGTAATACTCATCGTAATCGCTGCTATTGCCATAATCTTCGTCATCATAACCGTCTGTCGCATCTTCAAAAAGGTCTTCATCCTCATCAACCACTTTTTTACCTTTTTTTCCTTTTGGTTCTCCATCATCACCAACTTTGGTGTAATAGCTTTCGGCCAAATCCGGATCATCGGCAAAAACATCGTCATCCTCTTCCTCGCCTTCTTCACCATCAGTATCTTCAGGTAGTTCGCCAACCGATTGGGTTACCAACGGGTATTTCTTACCATCTTCCTTTTTGGCCACGTCAATCACCTCAACTATGAAGGTGTTCATCTTCATAAAATCGTAGATGTAAACAAGGCGATCACCTTTATCGGAAAACAAATCTTCCAACTTGGCTTTTTTCATGGCAATGATTTCTTCCTCATCCTCGCCCATGTCTTCCAAAGGATATTCTCGTCCTTTTTCCCAGTTTTCGTCAGTTTCGTAAAATGACGCCATTTCGTCTCCATCGAAATCGAACGATTTAACGATTGATTTATGGAGTTGCTCCAAGTTTTGTCCTTCAGCAACTACTATTTCGCGAAAAATCTCCTTGTCATCCTTCGCATCAAACTGCACACGTAACTTATAAGTCTTCATGGTAATAGTGATTTGTGCCTCTTTCCTACTATCAAAAATAGCGCGAAAATTGGTCGGCAAATCTATTGCGAATTTTTTTTTTGAAAAATCTGAAAAGAAAAAATTTGAACTTTTTTTTCTTAATAGCGGTAAGCTTTTGGTAACGAGGGAGAAAGAATTAATTAACAAGCGGCAAAAACAAAAAAACCGGAATTTTTGGTTCCGGTTTTTTCAAAAAAAATTAAAGTAAGCTAATTAATTGGCTGCAGTTGCTCCACCGCCACCGAAGAATACGGTAATACCGAAAGTAATAGCACGCATGTCCCAAGCGGCCACAAAATTGGAGGTTTTCACGGTCGTCTCAGTCGTTTCACCTGGGTTAGAGATGTTTTTCGATGAACTCATACCAAGTCTACCAACACCAAAATTAAATCCGTAGCGCGTACTTGGGAAATAAGAAAAACCTGGAGAAATGCCAAACCCGAATGAAGAACTTTCCACTGCTTTCTTAGTCGTTCCACCCATGGTCACCTCAGTTTTCGAAGAACCCATACCTAAATCTAACTGACCCCAGAAATAAAACTTATCATTAATTGGTGCGTAATAACGTCCAAAAATGCTTACTCCAAACTCTCCCGTTTTATTTTTTGTACTATCAGTTTTATTCCAAACATCGCTAGAAAAATCAAGCATCAATCCGGCGGCAATTCTATCCGTAACGAAATACCCGAACTCTGGTCGGAATTCGAAATAACTTGCCCCAGGATTATCGGTGGTTGTACTGGTCGCTTTAATGGTAGTTTTAGAACTTTGATTCCAGAAACCCACCGAGCCTCCTAAAAACATACTACCTTGTGATACCTGTCCGTAAACAGAGCCAGAAATGGCTAAAACTGCAATAAAAATGATTTTTTTCATGTCTTATTTTGTTTTTGGTTTGGTGAAAGTTGCGAAAATTATAGACCCCCACCCCAGATTCAGCCCATAAGTTTTAAACAAGCTGTTTGCAATTTTGGTTAATATCGCCTTATGAAAAAGTCATTCCTTCGTTCTATTGGCTTTGCTTTTGCCATTAAAGGAGTTGGTATTGCCGTAAAAACGCAATTCAATTTTCGACTTCAGCTGGCCATTTTGCTGTTGACCATTTTGCTGGGTATTTTATTTTCTATTTCCACAACCGAGTGGTGTCTGCTTATTATCGCTTGTTCGATGGTATTAGCAGCCGAGCTGCTCAATACTGCTATAGAATTCTTGGTTAATCATGTTCAACCCGATTTTCACGAGGCTGCAGGTAACATAAAAGACCTTGCAGCCGGGGCTGTTTTGGTGGCTTCCTTTGGCGCAGTGCTTATTGGCCTCCTTATTTTCGCACCGCGTGTTGCAACGTTCATCTGAGCCATAAAATTGCTAAATTCAACCTTCCTGAATTAAACCATCCAATGGATTTTAAAAGCATCAATCCCTACACCTTAAGTCTACAAGGAACTTTTGACGGCCACGGCCAAAAAGACCTTGAAAAAATGGTTAAGCGGGCAAAAAAAGCTTTTCGCTCGTGGTCAGCTATTCCCATTGAGCAACGTCTGGAGTGCCTAAAGTCGCTGGCCGAGGAACTTCACACCAGAAAAGAAGAACTAGCACAAGCCATTACCACCGAAATGGGGAAACCCATTGTTGAAGCCCGCTTGGAGGTAGAAAAATGCACCACGGTTTGCACTTATTACGCCGAAAATGGTGTCGCGCTATTGGCCGATGAAACTAAGGAGGGACCAGGTAGCTTGAACTATGTTGCTTATCACCCCATTGGTGGTGTATTGGGCATTATGCCCTGGAATTTTCCGTTTTGGCAAGTATTTCGTTTTGCAGTTCCAACCATTGCCGCGGGCAACGTGGTTCTTTGCAAGCATGCACCGAATGTGCCCCGTTGTGCCCAACTTATTGAGGAAATTTTTGCCAATGCGCAGTTAAAGCATGGCGTATATCAAAACCTATTCATCAGCGAAAAAAAGGTTGCGCAACTTATAGAACATCCTTTTATTCAAGGCGTTTCACTTACCGGAAGTGTAAAAGCAGGACAAGCGGTGGCTCAATTGGCAGGGAAAAACTTAAAAAGAACCGTTCTTGAATTGGGTGGTAGCAACGCCTTTTTGGTTTTTGCCGATGCCGACCTCGACAAGGCCGTTAAACTAGCGGTTCGCGGTAGGTTTGGCAATGCCGGTCAAAGTTGTATTGCGGCCAAACGCTTCATTGTTCACGAAAAAATATACAGCGAATTTGTAAACGCCTTTGCTTTGGCCGTCATGCAACTTAAAACCGGTGACCCATCAGAAAACGACACCCAATTAGGGCCCATGGCGAGGTTGGACTTGGCTGAGCAACTTGAAAAACAGGTTAACAAATCGGTAAGAAAGGGTGCCGAATTGTTATTGGGCGGTTACCGGGAAAATTGTTTTTACGCCCCAACCTTGCTGGGCAATGTAACTCCAGGTATGCCGGCTTTTGATGAAGAGCTATTTGGACCCGTTGCTGCAATAACAAAAGCCGCTAGTGATGAAGAAATGATTAATTTCGCCAACCATTCCGAATATGGACTTGGCGTAAATCTTTTTTCAGAAAACGTTGCTTACCTGCAAAAACTGGTATCACAATTTAATGAGGGTGCTGTTTTTATTAATGACGTTGTAAAATCGGATTCGCGACTGCCATTTGGAGGGGTGAAAAAATCGGGAATAGGCCGCGAGCTAGGTGCTGAAGGAATTAGATCGTTTGTAAACATTAAAACCGTAGTTGTTGCATAATTTCATGAGTAACTTATTTCTGAGCATAACACCACAAGCCAATCCGCTTACCGAAATGTATTTCCTTATCGGTTTCGCAACAATAATTATATTGATGCTGATTATCGATTTGGGCTTTTTCAACAGCGAATCGCACAAAATTTCTAACAAAGAAGCGCTTAGCTGGAGCGCAGTGTGGATTGGTACCGCCCTTATTTTTTGCACCTTTATTTACTTCTACATTGGCAAGGATTCAGCTTCCGACTTTTTAACAGCCTTTCTTATCGAGAAAGCACTTTCAGTAGATAACCTCTTTGTTTTTGTGCTTATTTTTGGCTATTTCAAAGTTCCGGCAGAATACCAACACAAAGTGCTGTTTTGGGGCATCATTGGTGCCATTATGTTACGTGCGTTATTTATATTTTCAGGGGTATGGCTAGTTGAAATTACCTATTTCCCAACCGTTAATTTATTTGGTCACCCTGCCCGCATAAATGCTATTCTAACCGTTTTTGGCTTGTTCTTAATTTATGCCGGTTTTAAATCGATAGGTCATGATGACCAGGAAGAACAAGATTTCTCCAACAACTTTACCGTTCGCTTAATAAGAAAATGGTTTCCGGTAACGGCTCATTACCACGGAGATAAATTTTGGACCTGGGAAAACGGAAAACGATTTGCAACACCCTTATTTATTGTAGTTGCCGTAATAGAAACCACCGACTTGATTTTTGCGGTTGATAGTATTCCGGCCATTTTCGCTGTTTCCAACGATCCCTTTATACTTTACACCTCCAACATTTTTGCCATTCTAGGTTTGCGCGCCTTGTATTTTTTACTGGCCAACTCCATGAGCATTTTTGTGTACTTGCATTACGGACTTGCCGCCATTTTAACCTTCATTGGTGTTAAAATGGTTATATCGCCATTGTACCATATTTCATCTACACTTTCTTTATCAGTTGTGGGTGGTATTTTGCTAATTGCCGGGGTAGTTTCAGTATGGTTGAAACCGAAGAACTCAGCAATTGCCGATTAATATTTAACTTTAGATTAACGTCAAATCACATTACATAATGGTGGCTTTACCGATTTTAGCCACTTGAATGTTATAAATAAAACCGCACTACAATGTCAGAAGTTAGCAACTTTAACCCCAATGATGTTGGGGTTGACAATGGCAATTTTTTTGGCCTGCCCTACTCTCCTTTTAAGGCGAAAATTGTGTTCATTTCCATTCCGTGGGATGTAACCACCTCATACAAACCAGGCACTGCCAAAGGGCCACAGGCTATTTTAGACGCCTCTACCCAAGTTGACTATTTTGATTTTGATATGCCCGATGCCTGGCAAATTGGTCATGGCACCGTTCCGATGAATCTGGACATTTTAAAGAAAAGTGTTTCCCTACGTAAAAAGGCGCAAGAGATTATCGAGCACCTGGAAGAAGGAGGCTCTTTGGATGACGAAGAAATTGCGAAAAAGCAAAAAAAGATAAACAAAGCCAGTCGTGAGCTGAACGATTACGTTTACCACACCACAGCCGAGTGGTTGGACAAGGGAAAACTTGTTGGTTTGGTTGGGGGTGAACACAGTGTGCCTTATGGTTACATGAAAGCGTTGGGTGAACGCCATAAAGATTTTGGCATTTTGCAAATTGATGCACATGCCGATTTACGCAAGGCCTACGAAGGTTTTACTTTTTCGCATGCCTCCATAATGTACAACGCACTTAGCCTACCCGGAGTTAAAAACTTAGTGCAAGTTGGTGTTCGCGACATTTGTCAAGATGAGATTGATTTGGTGCACAGCGACAAGCGCATTTCCTTATTTGACGATTACCAATTGAAATACGCATCGTACGAAGGTAAAACCTGGGCGCTGCAATGTGACGAAATTGTAGCCAAATTACCCAAGAAAGTATACGTGAGTTTCGATATTGATGGACTTACGCCCGAACATTCGCCAAATACAGGTACACCGGTTGTTGGTGGCTTAAGTTTTCACCAGGCCATGTTTCTGGTGAAGAAAGTGGTGGATAGCGGCCGTACCATTATTGGCTTCGATTTGAACGAAGTTGCACCCGATAAACATTCGGAATGGGATGCCAACGTTGGTGCCAGGGTGCTTTACAAACTTTCTAACTTTATGTGGAAAAGTAACACCAAACTGCATTAATTTCGGTTCTTGATAAAGTTACCCCCAGCATTTCTTGATCGATTAGCCAAGCAGTTACCAGCTGCAATGGTAACAGCATTGGTAGAAGCTATTCAGCAACCTGCGCCAATAACCGTTCGCACCAATCCGGCTAAAAGCAAACTAGAGCCAAGTGTTAACAGAATCCCGTGGAGCTCGAATGGTTTTTACCTAAACCAACGCCCATTATTTACTGCCGACCCGTTGTTTCATGCCGGTGCCTATTACGTGCAGGAAGCCAGTTCTATGTTTGTGGAACAGGTTTTCAAGCAGTATGTTGAAACCGAGCGCTCGCTTACCGTTTTAGATTTGTGTGCCGCCCCTGGCGGAAAAAGCACCTTGCTTTCTTCGCTATTAAAGCCAAATGATGTCTTGCTTTGCAACGAGGTAAATAAAACCCGGGCCGACATTTTAACCGAAAACATTCAAAAATGGGGCAATACCAATGTGGTCATCAGCCGCAATGACCCTTCCGATTTTGCTGCTCTACCTCCACTTTTCGATTGCATTTTAGTTGATGCGCCTTGCTCTGGCGAGGGTATGTTTCGCAAAGACCCCGATTCGGCTGAACAGTGGTCGGAAAATAATGTAAAGCTTTGTGCTGAAAGGCAACAACGCATTTTAGCCAATATTTGGGGAGCACTTAAACCCGGCGGAGTCTTAATTTATAGCACGTGTACTTATAATCTAGAAGAAAACGAGCATCAGCTCATTTGGTTGAAGGAAGAGTTTGGCGCCAACCTACTGCCCGTTGATTTTGCTGCATTCTCCGGAATATCACCTTCATTGGTTCCTGACGTGCCGGCGGCTCGGTTTTTCCCCCATTTAATTAATGGCGAAGGCCTTTTTATTGCTGCAGTTCAAAAAGATGACGACGATAGCCGATTTAGGGGCAAACCAACACGTTTTAACACCGAAACACCCGATAAAAAGTGGTTACAAAACCTGAAGGAGGTGCTAATTCCCGGCAATTATGAATTTGAGATTCATCGCTCGGTTATTTATGGAATGAATGCAACCATGAAGCAGTTCATCAATCAACTAGCTGGTCGATTGTACTTGCTCCATGCAGGAATACCCATTGGTGAGTTTAAAGGCAACGACCTTATTCCCGCACCGGGATTGGCATTTAGCCAAGGTTTGAAAAAAGCAGCCTATGCACAAATTGCCACTACGCAAACTGAAGCACTTGCGCTTTTATCGAGAGAAACCCCAGCGCTGCAACTTACCGGCAACGGCTGGCAATTGTGTACCTACGAAAATCTGGGATTGGTTTGGGTAAAAGTGATGCAAAACCGCATTAACAATTACTACCCGAAGGAGTGGCGCATTAGGAGCGACTACCGAAATTTCGAGTTATAATATCACGGCGACAAGCGCGCCAATGTCCAAGCGGCATCTACTTTGGTAAATAACAGGCGATCATGCAGTCGGCTTGGCCTTCCCTGCCAAAACTCCATTGAAACGGGAACTACCAAATATCCACCCCAATGTGCTGGCCGGGGAATGGTTTTGCCTTCGAATTCTTTTTCCAACCGCGTTTCATTATCGTCGAGCTCCTGGCGGTTTTTTAAAGTCATGCTTTGCTTAGAAACCCAAGCACCAATTTGGCTTTCGCGTGGACGAGAGGCAAAATAAGTATCTGATTCGGTGGCCGATAATTTTTCTATTTCCCCACAAATCCGCACTTGTCGCTCGAGTTCTGGCCAAAAAAAAGTAATGCCCACTTTATTGAAACGGTCTATTTCCTTGCCTTTATTGCTGTGGTAATTGCTGTAAAATGTTAATCCGTTTTCGTCAACTCCCCTAAGCAGTACAATTCTGGAAGTTGGATAACCGTCGGAATTAACGGTTGACACACTCATGGCGTTGGGTTCAGCTACATTGGCTTTTATGGCCTCGTTCAACCACAATTGCAATTGCCGAATAGGATTTTTATCCACTTCTTCTTCCAGTAAAAAGTGTTTCCCATAATCGGTTCTAATTCCTTTAATATCAGCACTTGTAATGGCCATAGGTTTCGTAAAACAACAAAGGTATTAAACCGTTAAAATATGTGATGTTAATTACTCTGTTTTGGGTTATTTCGTAAATCTTTTAACTTGTTCAGCAAATGCATTAAAACGCAACGATGTGATAAATTTTAACCCCACCAATTCCTTGTCTCCCACAAAAGGAAGTATATTAATATCGGAGCCGTTTTTAAGTGACCCTTACTTTAAACGAACGGTTATTTTGCTTTGCGAACATAGCGACAAAGAGGGAACTTTTGGTTTTATCCTAAACCGGTATTTGGACGTTGCGTTGAGTGAACTCATTGACGATTTTCCAAAAATTGACACCAAGGTGAGCATGGGTGGCCCTGTAGAGCAAAGCAGTTTATATTTCATTCATACGCGCCCCGATTTAATGCTGGATAGTAAACCTATCTTGAAAGACCTGTGTATTGGTGGCGATTTTAACCAATTAAAAAAATACTTGGAAGATGGTTCTATCAGTAAAGATGAGATCCGGTTTTTTGTGGGCTACTCGGGTTGGTCGGAAGGGCAACTAAAAAAGGAGCTAGACGAAAAATCGTGGATTGTTGCAGCCATGGAACCCACGCAAATTATGAATATTCACGAAGAACATGTTTGGCAAAATGTGCTTAAAAATCTTGGTAAGGAATTTGCGATTCTTGCGAACTTTCCGGAAGACCCGAATCTAAATTAAGCAACTTACTGTTTAGCCTACCCAATAAGTAATCGGCTACTTTGTGGTAAAACCGCTTTGCCCGGTACCTACTTACCCACTGAATTCCTTTGGCCGTGTTGGTGATAAAAATTTCATCGGCACCAAGCAAGCGTTGGGGTGTTAACGCACACTCATAAACCTTAAGTTTACTTTCCAAAGCAATATTAATTATCTGCATGCGCATTACGCCGGCAAGGCAGCCTTCTTCAAGGCTTGGCGTGTACAATACTCCGTTGGAAACCAGAAATATATTGGAAGTGGTGCTTTCTATCACATTGCCCTTTTCATTCAAAATAAGCACGTCATCTAAACCCAATTCACGGGCATAAATGCTTGCCATTACAAAAAGTTGCGTATTCAGTGTTTTGAAATTAGACAATTTCGAGACGGTTTTTTTCATATCCGAAAACACGTCCATGGCCAGTCCAGACTCGTTAAGTTGGTACTGGTCGAACTCTACCGTTTTGGTGACCAAGGTATAAGAAATGCCATTATCAGTAGGGCAGTAAAACCCGCCCTCATTTCTAAAAACAGTAAGCCGAATGCGGCCGCCTAATTCAAAGCCGTTTTTAGCCAGCAGCAGTTCGCAGTTTTCCAACAAACGATCTTGCGTAAAAGAGGCCGGAATGTCCATCTTCAGCGCCTTCATTCCCTCGGTAAGGCGGTGAAAATGATTTTCGAAAAAACAGGGTTTTCCATTAACCACCCGAATGGTTTCAAACAAACCGTCACCATACAAAAAAGCTCGGTTGTCGACATGCAACACCGGACTATCTGCCAGTTCAAATTTTCCGTTGTAAATTAAGTATTCGGGTGTATTCATGCTAAACTATCGAATCTTCAACTGCTTGCAAAAGAGAGCTATTACTCGGTATAAGCACGCCTCGAACCCCATTGGATTGAGCGGCTGCCACGTCTCTTTCTCTATCTCCAAACATAATACATTCTTGCGGTTTGGCCGCATACTTGGCCAAAGCTTTTTCAATCAATAAACCTTTTGGCTTGCGGCACAGGCAGTTGCCAATATTAGGGTGGTGTGGACAGTAAAATATTTCGAGCAGCTGCACATTTTTCCGGATAAAATAGTCCGCCATATATTCATGAACCCTTGTCACATCTTTATGCCCGTATGTACCCAAGTCAACACCCGATTGATTGGTTATTACCACCAATTCAAAGCCTTTTTGTTGCAGCAATTGCAAGGCCGGAATCACATCCGGCAAAATTTCAAATTGGTCAAGTCTTGAGGTGTGCTGCCCAATTTCGCGGTTTAAAACCCCATCACGGTCCAAAAAAGCAATTTTCATAAATGCACAAATTCAGCAATTTGACTAATAAAATGCGAAACAACCGGCGGATAAACGACGATGGCAAAGACTACTCCAAACAAAGCTCCCCAAAAATGCGCATCGTGCGCTACTCCTGTGTTTTGGCGTTTGTCCATATAATACTCGTACACCAAGTACAAAATACCGAATACAAATGCCGGAATTGGTATAGGCAAGAAAAGGAAAATTATTTTCTGCAATGGATTAAACAGAATAAAGAAAAACAGCACGGCAGCCACAGCTCCAGACGCCCCCAGTGACCGGTAATTTGGATTATGCCGGTGCTTGATGTAGGCAGGCATGGCCGCAACCACCATTCCTATAATATACAAACTGCCAAAATACAACTGATCTATTCCCGGACCTTTAATAGCTGTTATTTGAGCTTGAACGCTATTGCCAAAGGAATAAAACACAAACATGTTTAAAGCAAGGTGCATCCAGTCGGCGTGAATAAATCCGTGCGAAATAAAACGGTACCACTGACTGGTATCATCGAGCCGGTAAGGTAAAAACAACCACTTGTCGAATAAGCGTGCATCGCGAAATGCCAACAAGGACAAGGCAATGGTAATTACAATAATAAAAATAACCATAAAAAATCGTTGATTAACTGGAATGATCGGCCACAATAACCCATGTACCGTTTACCTTGCGCCAAAGCAGGGAATAATGGCCGCTTAACGTATCCGTTTGGCGAAACAGACTCCATTTGCCAATGGTATAAATAGCCTGTTCACCCAAGCATTCGTGTTTTAGGTTGTTAAACTGAAGCCGACCCATTTCCTGTTGAGATGGGTAGGAACGTTGGTAATTGCTTAAAGTGCTATCCCAGCCGTGCTGCAAGCCCTTTTTACCCACAAACACCAAACTATCCGACCGCCAGTAGGCTTGCATAAAACCTTCTAGACTACCAGTGTTCCAATATTTTTGCTGCCGAGCCATTAGTTCTTCGATTGTGCCAATGTCGTTTTTCGATTTTGTTGACGAACAGCTCAGAAGAATCACAGAAAAGCAAATGAGAATAAAGAAAGGTTTCATGAGGCAAGTATAGGAATAAAAAAAGCCTCTCGAAAAGTTCCGAAAGGCTTTGTAGCGAGAGAGAGGCTTGAACTCTCGACCTCATGATTATGAATCATGCGCTCTAACCAACTGAGCTACCTCGCCATCAATTGGGTTGCAAAAGTATATTTTTTTTTATTCCACCCAAATGTCTTTCTGGTTTTTTCTTTTGCATTAAAACGAATACTTGCTTGCATATGAATTTCAAATATTTATATTTATGGCATTATAATATTTGTCAGTGACTATATGAAGAAGTTTGAGTTGGAGTATATTATCAATTGCAGCAATTTAATTTTGTTTGAGATGATCAGCACCCCGTCCGGACTGTCGGAATGGTTTGCTGATAACGTGAATATAAAAAACGAATTGTATACCTTTTACTGGGATGGAAGTGATGAGACGGCTAAATTAGTTAGTAAGAAGTATGGAGAATTTGTAAGGTTTCATTGGATTGACCACCGCGACACCAATACCTACCTTGAGTTTCGCATCAAGATTGACCCACTTACCAACGATGTTGCTTTACTAATCACCGATTTTGGTGAGGACGAGGAAGATATCGAGGAAATGATAAGTCTTTGGGAAAACCAAGTACATGATTTGATAAAACGAGTAGGCGGATAATCATCCGCCTTTTTTTATTCTTCTGGCTGCTGTTCGTTATTTACCGCTTCGGGTTCCACCACATTTACTTCGTTAACCCGTGCCTGCAAAGGACGCTCATTGGTGATGTGTTGAGCTATTTGCTTTCCGGCTGCTAAAGCGCCATTCAGCGAACCATTTAAGGCGTAATCGCTAATGTGAAATAAACCCGGTCTTACTTGAGTAGATTTCAAACTTAAGGTATCACTTACGGCATCGCTAACCGGAACGGCATGTGTTATTCTATAAAATTTGATTAATTCCCAATAACTCGCTCCTGGTCCAAACCACTCTTTAAGCTCCTTTTTAACTTCCCGACTCAGAATATCATCACTTAATCCCCGATCGTTTATTACAGTTACAGAAATTAACGCATCACTGGTATAGGAGTATCGGTGGGAAACATCGGTAATAACCGCGAGGTGGTTAATAAGTTTTCCTTTTTCTGCATTTATGGCCACAAAGGCTTCGTCAAATGGAGAGTGACTATACTTATAGTAAAAAGCCACTGAACAGCGCTCTTTCACTTCTTCCAGCACCGGCAAACCAGCTATTCCGTCCAAATTGTTACTAGCAATAATTATACTTGGGGCGCTAAACTCCATTCCACTTTCCAAAATCACCTTATCGCCATCAATTTTGGCCACCCGGGTATTTAACCCCATTTCGTGAGGTGCCAATTCTGAAGAAAGCTGTCGCGGTATATCCTCAATACCATTTTCAGGAATCACCGCATTTCCCTCACAAAGCATTTTTAAATAGAAATCAAACATTCGGCGAGAGGTTTTGAGTTCAAAATCCATTAAAATTCCACCAAAAAACGGGCGAATAAATTGCTCTATAAAGGAATTGGAAAACCCGTATTGTTTCACAATCTCAGCAGTACTAAGCTCTGGTTGCAAGAAAATATCAGCAACTGAAAAATGCTTTAACCTGCGTTTTAGTGACCAAAGTTTGAATTTATCGTTAATCGATCCAATCCCGTTAAATAAGGTTGAAAACAATTCCTTAGGCAAACGAGAAGGGTCAGCCAACAATTTGAGTTCTGGCGTTCCAGTGTAAATATAAGTGCCTGGTTGAAATTTGCGCACCCGAAGTCGTTCCAAATTAAGCAACTCCTTAACTTCGGGGTATTCAGTTAGCAAAACTTGAAATCCGTAATCGAGAATAAATCCTTCAATTTTTTCCGATCTTACTTTACCTCCAACCCTATCAGCCGAGTCGAAAAGCAATACATTTTGGCCCGCCCGTTTCAAGTAAATGGCCGCCGTTAAGCCAGAAATTCCAGCCCCAATAATAATTGCATCTACCTTCATAAAAATCATTAAGAGCTGGCTACAAACCGCTACCTCGCGAAACTACTAATTGTGATTGAAATCTTAATGAATTCCTTCGAATTCCATTTTATTGAGCCGGTAAATAAACAAAAACATGAAATGCCCGGCTGCCGCACCAAAGCAATGCCAAAGAAAATGCGTACCCATGGGCAATATACTCCAATGGTCCGAAATTCGGAAAAACAGCGCCAACATAAACGAAAAGAGAGCGTATATAACCCACCACCACTCAAAAAATTTATGTTTTATCAGTATTAATAGGGTTGGCAAAAGCACTATGGTGCCCATGATGGCGTAATTAAGGTTTATTACGTTCCGCCCCTCGACAAAGCGAAAAAGCAAAAACTGCAGCAAAAAAGCCAAGGCAACCACCCCCAAGGCGTAATACCAAATGCCAATAATTTTATCGAGAAAATAGACGCTTGCCATCAGGCAAATAATAAGAATGGGCAGCCAATCCATGTACATAAAAAAAGCATGCAGCCTAAATGCATGATATATCGTACCTCCAATGGCACCAATGGACAATAATGTAATGGCCGAAGTTAAAAAGGCATGTCGGTCATATCGTCCCTTTAAGCGATAAAACCAGTATCCCGCCATAAGCACAAACAAGAATGCAGACGTGGCATTATAAGGTTCCACAATTAACCGATCAAAATTGGTTTCGGCATATATGTGACCACCATCACGAGAAGAAATATCCAAAGCTAAAAGAGACGACACTGTGATAAAAAATATTTGTTCCCGTAATTTACGCGCAAATTAATGTAATCCCAACCAAATGTTGACGAGAAGCTGAATTGAATTGTTAACCAGTTGAAATTATAAGTCAAATAATTTTGCACCAACATATTTTAACTTTTAACAACGGTTGCTAATGTTACATTTGGACTTTATAATTCTTGGTTGATATGAGAGTTTTCCTTTACCTGCTGGTAGTTGTTGCAGCCGTTGGTTGTAACGCCGAACAAGCGAAAAGCAAACAATACACCTATAGAAACCTTGAGCAGGTGGACGATTTTGCGACCAAAAATGATACTTTATTTGCCAATGTACTAACCGTAGGAGGCCTGAACCTTCACGTTTATGAGGTAAAACACCCAACCGCAACCGAATTAATAGTCCACACTGACGAAGATGGCAAAATGCTGAGTGAAATAAGCAAGCAGTTGCCCGGAAATATTGTAAAAATTGACAGTGCCGATTTAAACAACAACCATTGCCCAGAACTGTATGTGTGGTGCAAAACAAGCGCTGATTCTTGTTCGCTTCTGGCATTTGAGTTGCAAGGCAACAATTATTACGAAATCGTTTTCCCTCAACAAACCGGGCAATATACCACTGACTATTTGTTAACCCCCGATGGAATCGCTCAAAAGTCGACCAATAAAAATCATGTTGCCATAACCACCCATTTTCAACTGGATGGCAAGGCTAATTTGGTGATGATTTAATTCAATGAAGCGAGGCAATTAAGTACATTGACTTCCACTCTTTTTATCACGTCAGATACATCCGACTTCTGGAATTTTTTTCCAGCAATGTTTTCATACAATTCTATGTACCGCTCGCTTACCGAGGCCACATATTCCTCGGTCATTTCTGGTACTTTCTGCCCGTCTTTGCCTTGAAAACCATTAGCAATTAGCCACTGACGAACAAACTCCTTGCTCAATTGCTTTTGCGCTTCACCAGCGGCCAGCTTTTCAGCATAACCTTCGGCATAAAAATAGCGTGAACTATCGGGCGTATGAATTTCATCGATTAGGTAAATTTGACCATCCCGTTGTCCAAATTCGTACTTGGTATCTACCAATATTAAACCGCGCTCGGCTGCCATCTCGGTTCCACGCTGAAACAACTTGCGGGTATAATCTTCCAACTTTAAATAATCGGCCTCACTAACAATTCCCTGTGCCAAAATTTCCTCGCGTGAAATATCTTCATCGTGCCCTTCAGAAGCCTTGGTGGTTGGAGTAATGATAGGTGCTGGGAATTTTTGATTTTCTACCATCCCATCAGGCATGGCAACTCCGCAAATAATGCGTTTTCCAGCACTATATTCGCGCCAAGCATGTCCTGTCAGATAGCCTCGGATAACCATTTCTACTTTAAACGGTTCACACATCAAACCTATCGAAACACTTGGATCCGGACTACTTACAAACCAATTTGGCACAATATCGCGTGTTGCTTCCAAAAAATCAGCAGCAATTTGGTTTAAAACCTGCCCTTTGTATGGAATTCCTTTCGGCAAAACCACATCAAAAGCCGAAATTCGATCGCTGGCAATCATTACCAGGAACTTATTATTGATGGTATAAACCTCACGTACTTTTCCTTTGTAATAGGCAGTTTGTCCCGGGAAATTGAAATTGGTAGAAAGAAGTGTGTTCATGAAATTAACTCGTTTAGTGCAGTAAAAGTCTTGTTATTCACCCAAATGCAGGGGTGCAGTTTTGGTAGGTTTTTCGTTATCGTAGGCCCTGATAATTTGATCAACCAGCGGATGGCGAATAATATCCCTATTGTCTAAAACCACAATGGCAATACCATCCACCTTTTCCAACAAATGCATAGCTTTAATAAGTCCCGATTGGTGCGGCTTTGGTAAGTCAATTTGAGTTACATCGCCGGTTATGATAAACTTGGCGTTTTTACCCATTCGGGTTAAAAACATTTTCATTTGGGCAGAAGTAGCATTTTGCGCTTCGTCAAGTATGACAAACGATTTATCGAGTGTTCTACCGCGCATAAAAGCCAGTGGGGCAATTTGAATGACTCCAGTTTCAATAAATTCGGCCAGTCGTTCCGCAGGAATCATGTCGCGCAAACCATCGTATAATGGTTGCATGTAGGGGTCTAACTTTTCTTTTAAATCGCCGGGTAAAAAACCTAAATGTTCACCAGCCTCGATAGCGGGGCGAGTTAAAATAATACGCTTAACCTCTTTGTTTTTTAGGGCTCTTACCGCCAATGCCACTGCGGTATATGTTTTTCCGGTACCGGCCGGGCCAACCGCAAAAACCATATCATTTTGCTCGCAGGCCTCTACTACCCGCTTTTGGTTTTTGGTAATTGCTTTTACCAGCAATCCTTGATTTCCGTATACCAATACCTCATCGTTGCTCGAAAGTTCGGGTTGCTGATAGGACGGGGTATTAATAATAGAATCAATCACGCCAACCGTAAGCCGGTTATAATGATTTAAGTAATTAATTACCTGCTGGAATTTTTCTTCGAAGCGAATTATTTCCTGCTCTTCGCCCATTACTTTAACTTCATTGCCACGCGCAATGATTTTAAGTTTAGGGAAATGGTGCTTCAAATGGTTCCACTTTTTATCGTTAGGACCGTAAAGATTTACCAGGTCAACCGACTGAATCTCAATTAATCTCTCCAAATATGCAAAAGTATTGGGCTTAGCTCAGGCTAATTTGTTTTATTTTTGACCAGCAAAATAACACAAAACCTTTTTAACAGGCCTCATCCTGACGAACAAAAAACCTATGCCGATAGTCACCCTTATTTCCGATTTAGGAACCAAAGATTATTACGTGGCCGCGGTAAAGGGTGTTATTTTGAGTCAAGCACCCCAAGCAACCCTTGTAGACATTACACATTCCATTCCCCCCTTCGATATTTTTCAAGCGGCATTTAACCTCAAAAATACCTTTGGAAATTTTCCGGCGGGTACTATTCATTTGATTGGAGTGGATGCTGCTGGAAGCGCCAAGGCTAGAAATTTGGCTGTTTTGTACCGTGACCAAATATTTATTGGAACCGATAACGGTATTTTTTCGCTTGTTTTTGAGGAAGAACCAACCTTAATGGTGGAAATTCAGCTTGGCGCAGAAGACGGTAATCTTATTTTCCCAACCCGTGATGTACTTGGAAAAGCGGCTGGATTTATTGCTGCTGGCGGAAACATTGAAGTACTTGGTCCGAAAACTCAATTCATACAGCAACGAGCCATGTTTAACCCGGTGGTTACTGGCAACGAAATTCGCGGAACTGTTATATACATTGATGTTTATGGCAATGTGTTTACGAATATAACTCAGGTTGAATTTGAAAAAGTGCAAAACCTACGCAACTACGCCATCTATTTTGCCGCTGCCAATCAGCCCATTAAAAAAATTAGTACCCATTACGACCAGGTTCCAGAAGGCGAACGTTTAGCCATTTTCAGCACATCGGGTTACTTGCAAATAGCCATAAACAAAGGAGTTAATGGCTTTGGCGGAGGCGCCAGTCAACTGTTCGGATTAAAATTAAATCATTCTATACGGGTTGAGTTTGAATAACCCGCAAAAAAACTAACCATGCTTATTCGTATTGTTAAAATGACCTTTGCTCCCGAGCATATTGAAACCTTTAAAGAATTATTTGATCGCCAAAAGCAGAAAATTAGAGCAGCAGAAGGCTGTCGGCGATTGGAGTTGCTTCAAAACCAAGACCTACCTGAAGTTTTTATGACCTACAGTTGGTGGGAAAACCCCGGCTGTCTGGAAAATTACCGCAACAGCGAGCTTTTCATAAGTACCTGGGCCGAAACGAAAGTCCTTTTTGCAGCCAAACCAGAGGCCTGGTCGATGGACAGGATAACAGAACTTATTTAATCCTTTATAACTTTTGCTTTTTTTGGTAACAACCGAAGCCGAAAGCCTTTTAATTTGCCAATTCAAAAACAAAAAAAATGATTAGATGCTATTGACCTCAAATTAAAACCACATAGACACATAGGGTTTCATTTTTAACCAATTTAAACTATGCTTTGTGCCTGCACAACTATGTTCTCTCTTGGTAATTTTAGTAAACATAGCAACGCTTCGCGTTGTACCTATGTGTCTATGTGGTTAAAAAATGATCAATAACGGATAAACAAAAACAAAAATTAAGCTATTAATTCATGTTTTCACTTTTTAAAAAAGAAATAAGCAGTTTCCTTAGTTCAATTGTGGGCTATGTGGTTATGCTCATTTTTCTAACCATGCTTGGTTTATTCATATGGGTTTTCCCTGGAGAATTCAACATTTTGGATAGTGGTTATGCCCAACTCGATTCCATGTTTACCCTGGCACCTTGGGTTTTTATGTTTTTAATTCCGGCCATAACCATGCGTTTGTTTGCCGAAGAAAAAAGAACCGGAACTATTGAACTATTGCTAACAAAGCCCTTGTCGGAAATGCAATTGATTTTGGCCAAGTTCTTGGCGGGTCAATTTTTGGTGGTTTTAGCATTGCTACCTACACTTATTTACTACCTATCGGTTTATTTGCTTGGTAATCCTGTCGGGAATATTGACAGTGGTGGATTTTGGGGCTCATTTATTGGTTTGATATTCTTGTCTTCTGGCTTTACTGCCATTGGATTGTTCTCGTCCAGTATGTCAGACAATCAAATTGTTTCTTTTATCGTGGCCGTTTTCCTGTCCTTTTTGTTGTACACCGGTTTTGACGCATTGGCTACCCTGAAAGTCTTTGAATCAGTCGATAGCTTTGTAATTGCGCTGGGCATTAACTCCCATTATGTTTCCCTCAGCCGTGGGGTGGTCGACAGTCGCGATGTGGTATATTTTGCCAGCCTATCTTTCTTTTTTATGTTGCTTACCAAACTGGTGCTGGAAAGCAGGAAATGGTAACTAATATTAAATACTAGCATTAACAGCATATACAATTGCGTTTATACAAATTCCTTTTGAATGAAAAACTCCAGTAACCGAAATAACTCCATAGTAAAGGTCGCCATAGGTTTACTTGTTTTGTTCCTGCTAAATATTGGCAGTTCGTTTCTTTTTACGCGCATCGATTTAACCAGCGAAAAACGCCACACGCTAACCCCCGAAACCATTAAAATGGTTAAGGATTTAGATGATGTCGTATTTGTAAGGGTGTATCTAGAAGGTGAATTCCCAGCCGATTTTCAACGCCTTCGAAATGCGGTTAAAGAACGTCTGGACGAACTAAAAGCCTATGCGGGGGATAAAATTGAATTTGAATTCATCAATCCTTCGGAAAATCCAAATAAGGAATTAAGGCAACAAACCTGGCGGAAACTGGTGGAAGCTGGCCTAGAACCAACGGAAATAACAGTCGAAGGAAAAGATGCCCTCGAAAGGAAATTGATATTTCCCGGAGCCATTATTTCTTACAAAAGCAAAGAGTTTCCTATTCAAATATTGCGGAGCCACGATGCTGTTCCTAGCCCAGAAATGCTAAATAGCAGCATCAATAATTTAGAATACAACATTGCCAATAGTATTCGAAGATTAACTGAAAAACACCATTCTAAAATTGGAATACTAGCTGGGCATGGCGAACTTGAGTCTCTTCAATTGGAGGATTTTGTAAAAGCCGCCTCCGATTTATATGCGGTTGAACGAGTAAGAATTGACAGCCAGTTAAGCGCATTAACTGCTTTCGACTGTTTGGTTATTGCCAAACCCGATTCGATATTTAACGAAAAAGACAAATTCATTATCGATCAGTTTTTGATGCGCGGTGGACGAATTCTTTGGTGCCTAGATGGAATTGATGCCAGCATGGACAGCTTAAAAGGCACAAGCAATATGCAAACGCTTGGGTTAAGTAAGAACCTTAACCTTGCCGACCAGCTGTTTACATACGGTGTACGAGTAAAAAGTGAATTGCTTATTGATAGAAACTGCTCGCCTATTGCCTTAAATGTGGGCAAATTTGGCGACAAACCGAACTTACAACTGTTCCCCTGGTTTTTCAATCCGGTACTTATTCCTGATGGAAAACACCCTATAACCTTAAATGTTGACCCTATTTACACTGAATTTTTAAGTGGCGTTGACACCGTTGGTTTTCCATTTATTAAAAAAACAGTTTTGCTTAAAACCTCACCTTATACCCGAATCATGAGGGCTCCGGTGCGCATTAATCTGGGAATTGTTGGCATAAATCCTGATTTTGGTAAAAACTCGGCTGGGCCACAACCAGCCGCGGTTTTGCTTGAAGGTAAATTTAAGTCGGCTTTTGCCAATCGAATTTCCCCGGAAATTGCCAATAGTAAGGCCATTAAATTTAAGCCGGAGTCTATTGTTTCAACCAAAATGATTGTGATTGGTGATGGTGATATCATTAAAAACAAAACCAATCCTGAAAAAGGAATATATTACCCACTTGGTTTTGATACTTACCAAAAAGCAAAAATATACGGAAACCGGGAGTTTTTGTTAAATGCCTTAAACTACCTATTGGACGACAGTGGGCTTATTGCTGTTCGATCTAGAGAGATTAAATTGCGAAAACTGGATGCCGAAAAAATTGTTGACCACAAAACACGTTGGCAAATTATAAATATTATTTCGCCTATTCTCGTGGTTCTGTTGTTGGGAATGGTCATCTATTTCATTAGAAAAAAGAAATACGCCTAATTACTATGAAAAAAAATCTTTGGCTGCTTTTAATTTTAGGGCTTTCCGCTGGTGTCGTGGCCTACTTTTACTATACAAAAGCGAGCAAGTCCTATTCTGACAGCTTTGCTGATTTTAGCATTGCCGATACGGCAGCAATAGATAAGGTAATTATTGCCGATTCGGAAGGCAGGCGATTGGTTTTAACCAGAAGTAACCAGAAGTGGCTTTTGAACGACACGCTAGAAGCTAGACCGGAAGCCGTAAATCTAATTTTGCGGGCGTTCAAGGACATTATAATCCAATCACCTGTTGCTAGTACCGCCCGAAACACAGCTATCAAACGACTAGCCACGAGCCACAAAATGGTGCAAATTTTTCAGAATGGGTCAACCGAACCAACAAAAATATGGTACATCGGTGACCCTACACAAAACCACATGGGTACGACCATGTTGTTAGAACTTCCCGACAAGGGGAAATCCCCCGACCCATTTATCACCGAACTTCCGTGGCATAGAGGCTATATGACACCAATGTTTTTTGCCGAATGGGTGGAATGGATGCAAACACCTGTGTTCGTTTATCCCGAACTTGATTTTACGAAAATTAGCGTCACCCATTTTCAACACCCGGAAAACTCTTTCTTCATTGAGAAAAATGGCAGCTCTTTTTCAGTTAAAGATGCCAATACAGAAACGCTTGTTCAACCTGTAGACAGTTTGCTACTAAAGGATTACATTGCAAGCTATAAGGGTATATATTATGAGATTCTTGACAAGTATCTTACGCCAGCGCAAACAGATTCGATGTTGAAAACAACGCCCAAGTTTAAAATAGCGGTAACAGAAAAATCTGGCAATATTAACCAGATTACAATCTTCAATAAGAAAGAAAACACGAGAGACGAATCAATTCCTGAAGCAGAATTACTGGATGATGTAGAGCGTTATTATGCTCAACTCAATAATAAGCAAGTTGTCCTTATTCAGCGTTTTGCTTTTGATAAACTACTACTAGCTAAAGGCAACTTCGCCCGTTAGTTGGTTTGAAATACAGCTAATCCCCGTAATTAACAAATTGTTGAAAAGTTCACCCGAAGTGCGCAAAAAATAAGCATTTCGCGCCTTGAGCTTGGGCTATATTTGCACCTAAACTAAATTGTATTCTAAATGAATTTTGTTGTTTCCAGTACTGGGCTGCTTAAAAAATTGCAGCTGTTGAGTGGGGTTTTAAACTCCAGCAACACCTTACCTATTCTTGACAACTTTCTGTTTGAGGTAAATAACGATCATATTAAAATTTCTGCCTCCGATTTAGAAACAACGCTGACTACTAGCGTTGATGCCAAATCGAAAGAACAATTTAAACTTTGTCTTCCAGCCCGTTTATTGGTAGACACCCTTAAAACTTTCCCAGAACAGCCTTTGACCTTTAATGTGAAAAAGGACAATTTCGCGGTAGAAATTTCTTCTGACTTCGGGAAATATAAACTGAACGGTTACAACGGTGATGAGTTTCCAAAATCGCCGGTTATTGAAGATGGAGCTTCGGTTACCCTTCCTGCCGATGTATTAAGCCGTGCAATAACGAAAACCATTTTTGCAACCGGAAACGATGATTTACGCCCAGTAATGAGTGGTGTATACTTCGATTTCAGCGAGGATGGGCTTATTTTTGTTGCTACCGATGCGCACAAACTGGTTCGTTACACACGTACCGACATGAAGGCAAATGGCAAATCGACGTTTATCATGCCGAAAAAGCCATTAACCTTGCTTAAAAACATGGTTTCGAGCACCAATGATGAGGTTAAAATTACCTACAACGAATCGAACGCTCACTTTTCATTTGACGACACAACACTTATTTGTCGCCTCATTGATGGAAAATACCCCAACTACGAAGCCGTAATACCAACTGTAAACCCTAACAAACTGACCATTGGAAGAGATGCGCTACAAGGCTCAATTCGCCGGGTATCTATCTTCTCGAACAAAACTACCCACCAGGTTCGTTTAAAAATATCGGGGAGCGAATTGGCTATTTCGGCTGAGGATTTAGACTTTGCCAACGAGGCTAACGAAAGACTTACTTGTGCCTATGAAGGCGAGGATATGGAAATTGGTTTTAACTCTCGCTTCTTGGGCGAAATGTTGAGCAACCTTGACAGTGACGATGTGGTACTTGAAATGTCGGCTCCAAGTCGCGCTGGTATTATTGTTCCTGCACAAAAAGAAATTGAAGAAGAAGATATATTGATGCTGGTAATGCCAGTAATGCTAAACTCGAATTAATAGCGGGTAATCACCATTTTGAAAAGGGTCTTCGCGACCCTTTTTTTATTGCCCGCCACGTTGCACTGTTTGTATCACAGTAAAAATGAAGCTAAATTCTGGTTATTAATTACCTGGGTGCTTGCATTGGGATAGGCGGTTGTAAAGGTTTTTGTGAATATTACCTACGGATTAACGGTTTACTTCTTGGCAAGCCAATTTTGTCAAGGTTGGCTGCCATTACCTGTAAAGCAGGACGGCCTCAGCCGGTTGGTGCAGTTTTTCCAGAGAAGAACCGGTAAGTTCCAATGTCTGGGAACCTACTGGATGAGTTCTTCACTTTGGCGCACCGAGGACGGGGCTTCGTATAATTCAGCAATAAAGTGGCCAACAAGGTAAAAATAACCTCACTTTTTTGTGCTTTTTAGCTCATGCCTTGTTTGTTGTAGTCTGCCTGAAAATAATACTTTGAGTTGTAAGCTGTTAATCCGTTATTACCAATTCTCGCAACCAGAACCTTTTACCACTTTTTCGGAATACATTCCAAAAATATCACAACTTTTTTGGAATACATTCCAAAAATAGAGTCACATTTTTGGAAAAAGAAAGAGCAAAAAACCAAAGTCCTTAACTATTGCCGTTATTTTCAGTGCCGGGTTTAAAATGGTATATCACCTTATAATCGCCTAAAGCAGTTGAATTTTGGTGCTCCTGCTTTCGTTGTAGCTCCTCTTGTTTAAGCGGGTCCCAGTAGTAGTCGCCATACAACTGGATATTCTCGGCCAAGTAATCCTTTTCGCTCATGGTTTGCCAAGGATACAACGTGCGCTGATACCCTACCTTTCGGTAATAAATGGCCAAAACCGCTCCAGATATGGCTCCGCACAAATGCGATTCCCAAGATACTTTTTGTTCTAACGGAAAAATGCCCCAAAACAAACTTCCATAGAAAAACGCCACTGTGAGCGAAACCACCAGCAACGTTCGGTTTTGCCGAATTATCCCACTGAAAAATAAAAAGGCAAGCAACGCATAAATTACCCCACTGGCACCAATGTGGTAACTGGGTCTGGCCGAAGCCCACACCCAAAAACCGGTCATGAGCACCGACCACAAAACGATTCGTAGAAAAAGATTGCGGTAAAACATGCTCAGGTAAAAAAGCAAAACCGCCAACGGTAGAGAGTTACCCAATACATGGGTTAAATCGCCATGGATAAACGGTGAAAATAGAATTCCCTTTAACCCAAAAAGTGTCCGCGGATAAATACCATACTTGACCAACGAAAACGGCAGGTACTTTTCCAGCACAAAAACACCCCAAATTCCTAGTAGCGCAATTGCTGATGGAATAAGGCTCTTAACAAATTTTATGTTTTCTTCAGCTTTTCTCACCTTAAATCCTTGGATAGTAACGTGATTAGTTTTAACATTGATAAAAATTTCAAGTCAATGAAATCGTCAATACACCCCTTAGGTTTTGTTTTTGCAGCCGCAACGCTGTTGATTTCATTGCATGTTACTGCGGGACCAAAGCCACAACAAAACGAAGCGTACCGTGTAGATGTAAACAACGCCGGTGCAACTTTGTCGCTTTTCAAACTGTTTACCATTCAGCCTGCTAAGAAAAACACTGCTGTTAGACAATTGAAAAATGCAGCGCCAAAAGCTGAAAACGACAAGCGCGAAGATGGTTTGCTTGCTTTACCGCTACAAGACCGCATTCGTCGTTAATCAACACTTATATTAGTTAATTCCTCTTTCCTTTTTAATTAGTTCGTAAGCTTCCTGCACCTTAAGAAAACGGTCGCTCGAGGCTTTTTTAATATCTTCACCCAAGTGCGTCAATTTGTCCGGGTGGTATTTCAGCGCCATTTTCCGATAAGCTTTTTTCACCTCATCATCGGCACAACTGCTCTCAATTTCCAGTATTCGATAAGCGGCCTCTTTGTCCTTCCAGAACATAGCCTTGATGCTCTCGAAATCCTTAACCGAAATATTTAGGTAACCAGCAATTTGTTGTATAACATTTACCTCAGTGGCATCAACCTGACCATCGGCATTGGAAATATGAAACAGAAAATGCAACAGCGCTAACCGTGAGGAGTACTCCATGTTGTAACGCACTTGCTCGGCCACCGACTGGAGCGGAATATCTTGCTTTAAAATTTCCTTTAGAATAAGCAGTAAATGAGCTGTTTTCTCCTCGCCAAACTGATTGACGAAATAGGTTTTTACGTAATCCAACTCCGATTTCAAGACCTTACCATCGGCTTTCATCACCGCGGCCGATAGCACAAGCATGGCTTTCAAGAAATCATCGGCTGCGCCATTTGACTTCCCACCAGGCATTCCCTCGCCTTCAACAGCTTCTACGGCCACCGTGTTATCGAACATAGCGCCCAGTGCGAATCCAAAAATTCCACCAATCGGACCACCTAAGGCCCAACCTAAACCGCCACCAATCCACTTTGCAAATTTCTTTGCCATAAAAACTAATCTTTAAAATATTTCGATTCTAAAATTTCATTACCAATCGCCACCGGCACCACCACCGCCAAAACTTCCTCCGCCAAAACCGCCGAATCCACCACCGGAACCACCGCCACCCGAGAAATTATTCCACGAACCGTGATGACGCGAACCCATTGAGCTAAAAAGCCCAAGTGCCGCCCAGAAAGGCAAGTTGTTCCGCTCAGCATATTTTCGATTACCCGAAAGTGCAATAAAAACGAATACCGCAATGATAATAAGCACAAACAGGCTACCTCCACTGGCATTTCCTTTTTTCTTGTAATTGGCTGCCTTAATCTCACCTGCGGCTAACTTGCTAATCACCTCAACAGCGGCTTGAACCCCAGCGTAATGGTTCCCTTGCTTAAAGGCAGGAATCATCTCGTTTTCTACAATTCGTTTGGCAATTGCGTCAGGAATAGCGCCTTCCAACCCATAACCTACAGAGATAAAAGCCTTTCCTTTTCCCTCGCTGGTTTTGGGTTTAATAACGATGACAACTCCATTGTTCGATTTTTTTTGCCCAACGCCGTTCTGCCTGCCGAATTCTAAGGCAACACTAGCAATGTCATAACCCTGTAAATCGGTAGTGGTATATATGGCTATTTCGTTCGATGTAGAATCGTCAAGCGCCTGCAATTGCTGATTAAGCCGCTGCACTTCTTCGCTGGTAAACAAACCAGCTTCGTCGGTTACAAAGCCGGTTGCTTTTGGTATAACCTGACTAAAACCCACCAAAGGCAATAGCAGCAACACCAGCTGAAGCCAGGTTGTTAATTTTTTCCGTGTATTCTGGTTTGGCTTATTCAAAAGAAATGTCGTTTGTCAGTTCATTTACATCATGCTCATTTCTGGGGAAATAAAGCCTTAATTTTTCACCAGCCATCGTAATTCCGGCAACCAGACCTTCTTCAAATTTTTCGGCCTTAAAACGCCCCAAAACCGTTTCTTTTACCTCGTCCCAGAAATTGGCCGGAACCTTTGCGTTAATGCCCGCATCGCCAATAATGGCAAATTTTCGGTCCTTAACCGCAAGGTAAAACAAAACCCCGTTGCGTTCAGCCGTTTTTTCCATTCCCAGCTTGGTGAAAATAAAAGCTGCCCTGTCCAATACATCGGCTTTGCAGAAATTCTCTAAATGCAGGCGAATTTCACCACTGGTTTGCAATTCGGCAAGTCGAATGCTTTCGATGATGCGCGTTCTGGCATCCTCCGAAAAAAATTGGTCGGCGTTCAAAGCTGTATCCTTAAAACTTAACGGCTGGAGCCTTGTCGGAACCGCCCGTTGCTTCGAAATAAGCCTTCTTATCGAATCCAAACATCATGGCCGTTAGGTTACTTGGAAACTTACGGATCTTGGTGTTATAGGACTTCACCGCATTGTTGAAATCGTTTCTGGCGACAGCTATTCTGTTTTCAGTGCCCTCCAATTGTGCCTGCAGCTCCAAAAAGTTTTGGTTGGCTTTTAAATCAGGATATTTTTCTACACTTACCAATAAGCGGCTTAAGCTCGAAGAAACCTGATCTTGCGCTTGTTGGAACTTAGCCAAGTTGGCTGCGTTTAAGTCTTTCGGCTCAAAAGTGATTGCAGTTGCTTTTGCACGTGCTTCGGTTACCGCGGTAAGTGTCGACTTTTCGAAATCGGCATACCCTTTTACGGTGTTTACCAGGTTTGGAATAAGATCAGCACGTCGTTGGTACTGTGTTTGCACTTGCGCCCAAGTTTGGCCAATGCTTTCATCCATTTCAACAATGGTGTTGTAACTGCAAGAACTTAACAAGAAAGCCGAAGCAACGGCCAACAGTAATTTGTGGAATATAGTCATGGTTGTTGTTCAATTAATATAACATCGCCCGAATTTAAACATTCGGGCGATATTCTTGATTTATTTAATAAGTGTTATACTTCGTTTAATGAAATTGGTCAACTCCTCACCCTTCAGCATGTTGTTGGCCAACAAGGCCAAGTCGGTAGCTTGTTTGGCTAGCTCTTTCCGTTGGGCTTCATCTTTTTCGTTCAGAATTTGGCCTACCAATGGATGGTTTCCGTTAATGACCAAATTGTACATTTCGGGAAGCGCGCCCCACATGTTCATACCACCACCCATAGCGCTTTGCTCGCGCATACGGCGGGTAAACTCGCTTTGCGTAATCACCACCGGATAATCGGTTTCGTTCAAGCTAGCAAATTGAACCGCAAACTTATCTTTAGAAATTATCGTCTCAAAAATGGGCTGCAACGCTTCTTCATCACCTTTCGAAAGTTTTGAAGGTATTGTTTCGTCCTTTTTAATTAACTGATCAAGCGTATCGGAATCGATACGGGCAAAGCTGATATTTTCGTTGCCTTGCTCTAATTTGCTTACCAAGTGTGCAGCCATTGGCCCATCGATATCTAAAACTTGATACCCGCGTTGTTTTGCTTGCTCAATTTGCGCATGGTGATGTAGCTTTTCGTTGGTATATAGGTAAACCGTACGTTTGTCTTTGTCGGTTTGAATGTCCTTAATGGCGTTGGTGTATTCTTCGAAAGTGTAGCACTTGCCATCGGTATTACGGTACAGGGCAATTTTGCTGATGCGTTCGAAGAATTTCTCCTCCGTTAGCATACCGTACTCAATAAAGATTTTAATATCCGGCCACTTGGCTTCAAAGTCGGCACGGTCGTTTTTGAACATCTCTTCCAGCTTATCACTTACCTTTTTAGTGATGTGAGCCGAGATTTTCTTCACGTTACCGTCACTTTGCAAATACGAACGAGAAACATTCAGCGGAATATCCGGCGAGTCAATAACCCCGTGTAGCAAGGTTAAGAAGTCAGGCACAATTCCTTCAACATTGTCGGTTACAAAAACCTGATTGCAGTAAAGATTGATTTTGTTTTTACGCAATTCAACCGATTCCTTCAATTTCGGGAAATACAGAATCCCTGTCAAATTGAACGGATAATCAACGTTCAGGTGAATATTAAACAGCGGCTCCTCGGCAAATGGATATAACTCGTTATAGAAATTCTTGTAATCCTCGGCCTTTAAAGTAGTGGGCGCCTTGGTCCAAGCTGGGTTTGGGTTGTTGATGATGTTCTCAACCTCCTTTTTAACATCCTTGGCCTTTTCGCCTTCGCCCTCTTTCTCCCAAATATCTTTGTTCCCGAATTTAATTTCAACGGGTAGGAATTTGCAATATTTCTCCAGAATCCCTTTCAAACGGAACTCTTCCAAAAACTCCTCGCTGTCATCGGCAATGTGCAGGGTAATTTCGGTTCCTCTATCGGCTTTTGTAGTTTCAGTAAGCGTGTAGTTTGGTGAACCATCACATTCCCATTTTACCGCCGGTGAATCAGTATGCGATTTAGTCAAAATTTCGACCTTTTTGGCCACCATAAAGGCCGAATAGAACCCAAGTCCAAAGTGACCAATAATTTGCGCATCGGCCTTGTCTTTGTATTTGTTTACAAACTCCTCGGCTCCTGAAAAGGCAATTTGGTTGATGTATTTTTCTACTTCGGCAGCCGACATTCCCAAACCGTTGTCACTTATGGTTATGGTCTTTTCTTCTTTGTTGAATTTCACTTCTACCAACAGTCTGCCCAATTCGCCTTTAAACTCGCCAATTGACGACAAGGTTTTGAGCTTCTGACACGCATCAACGGCATTGGAAACCAATTCGCGCAAGAAAATCTCGTGATCGGAGTACAGGAATTTTTTAATGATCGGGAAAATATTCTCCGTTTGTACAT
This sequence comes from uncultured Flavobacteriales bacterium, assembly GCA_964390915.1. Taxonomy (GTDB): domain Bacteria; phylum Bacteroidota; class Bacteroidia; order Flavobacteriales_D; family Luteibaculaceae; genus DASUEB01. Next base: position 1,287 of record CAYMJL010000027.1, on the reverse strand, counting down.
TAATAGTACCGGTTTGCATAGCTAAACTATTTAGGTTGTGTATTTTTGACCGCATTCAGTCAAAGGTTGTGCCAACAATGGTGTTACGACAAATTGACAGCAACAAGCTTCGCGACATGTTTACGGTAAAAAAAATAATAGAATTCACTGGCCACAGCAGCGGCATATATAGCCTGGCTAATGGCAACCAGCCGGAAACCATCTTTAGCGCAAGTGGCGACAAGTTTGTAGCCGAATGGGATTTGAAAACGCTGCAACCCGCCAATTTTGCCATTAAGCTCGAAAGTCAAATCTATTCCATCTGCCACCTAACCAGTCAAAATTTACTCTTGATTGGTACGGTAAATGGCAGTTTTCATTGGGTTGACCTGTCAATCCGTCAAGAAATAAAACACTTCACTTACCACGAACAGGCCATTTTTAACATAATTCCCATCAACGATGGTTCGCAAGTGGTAGCCGCCAGTGCCGATGGGAGTTTTTCTGTTTGGGACGTTGCCGCCCGCACTCATCTGCGAACGTTATATTTGTGCGAGGAAAAAATTAGGGCCTTGGCCGCTAGCCCGGATGGTAAGTGGCTTGCCGTAGGTAGCGGTGACCGGCAAATCCGAATTTTTGACACTACCTTTTTTAACGAGCATTTCACCCTTCAAAAACACACCGACTCGGTAAACAGTTTGGCCTTTCATCCCACCTTGCCCCTACTCGTTTCAGGTGGAAAGGACGCTTTTCTATACGTTTGGGACTACAGCCAAGACTTTGCTTGCATCAAGAGCATTCCTGCGCACAATTACGCCATATACGCCCTAGCTTTTAGCCCTGACGGACAGTTTATGGCCAGCGGCAGCCGCGACAAAACCGTAAAAATCTGGAGCGTACCTGCTTTTGAGGTATTAACCCGCCTAGACTATAAAAATGCAAGAGGCCATACCCACTCAGTAAATACCCTGTTGTGGCACCAATCCACACGTTTTTTAATTAGCGCTGGAGACGATAGGCGTGTGATTGTTTGGGAAATTAATCCATAAAACGGATTAACGGTTTACTTCTCTGCAAGCCAATTTCACCAAAGTTGGCTGCCATTACCTGTAAAGTATGACGGCCTCAGCCGGTTGGTGTAGTTTTTCCAGAGAAGAACCAGTAAGTTCAATTGTTTGCGAACCAACTCGTCAGGCACAACGCTGTACGCATCATTGAAAGTAAATTTATGGTTCGCCTGTTCGGTTCATCAGCGGATTAATCATTTTATCGCTTGGCTGGCGATTGTTCTTCTCTGCTGAAAAACAA
>CAYMJL010000026.1:0-38216 GCA_964390915.1 uncultured Flavobacteriales bacterium | reverse complement strand
CCTTGCGCTTACCGAGGACAAATTTTTGCTCCACTTTTTTCAAAAAAGTGGAAACGAAAAAGATATTTTCTCAATATTTTTTGTCGCCTTACTTTTTTTCCTTGATGCAAAAAAGTAACAAAAAAAATCAAGGCTGCACCCGCTTTGGCTTGTTTTTCAGCAGAGAAGAACAATCGCCAGCCAAGCGATAAAATGATTAATCCGTTGATAACCCGAATAGGCGAACAGTAAGGTTACTTTCAATGGTGTTTATGGCGTTGTGCCTGACGAGTTGGTTCCCAAACAATGGGGTTTACCAGTTCTTCTCTGGAAAAACTGCACCAACCGGCTGAGGCCGTCCGGCTTTACAGGTAATGGCAGCCAATTTTGATGAAATTGGCTTGCCGAGAAGTAAACCGTTAATCCGTTTAAAATTTAAACCAGACTAACTACTGCACTACCAAGTTACCCTTTTGGTTAATCGATTGACCACTTAGCCAGTAGGTATAATTACCAGCACCAAGTCCTGTCAAATCGACTTCCAACTGCTGCTTACCGGCTGCATACATTTGTTTGCCGGTATGACGAACCTGCTGTCCAATGGTATTAAAAATGAACAATTCCATTTCTTCACCCGCAGAATTTACCGACAACGTTAAGGTGCCATTGGTCGGATTGGGGTAAACGCTTACACCCTCTTGCGCTTCATTTTGGTTTATGCCTGTGGTTGGAGAATAATTTCCTGCTGGTTTCAGAATGGGCAAATTGCAATGTAAACCGCCGTCGTAAATGTTTTGTCCAGGAGTAGATCCGTTGTTAAATGTTTTCCCTAGTAGTATATTCACATCAGCTACCGGCACATCGAGCCATTGATGAAGCAGCGATGCATATACCGAACGGAAATCAAATTGCACATCCAAATCGCTTTTCATTTTGGCATTGGCCGTGTCATAAACCTCAGGGTTACTACCCAACACAATAGGATTAATGTCCTGCCCAAACAATAATAGTGGAGCAGACGTACCGTGATCGGTACCGTAAGTGGTATTGGCCTTAATGGTTCGACCAAATTCCGAGAAGGTCATCCCTACCACCCTATCTTCAATAAAGCCATAGCTATCAGTCAGTTGAGAAATATCGTTCTGAAAGGCTGCAATGCCATCACTAAGGTTTTTCATCAAGTCTGCATGCCAACCTATGCGCGTATCGCTGGCATTTACCTGCCCATCGTGGGTATCGAAACCACCAATATTCACCATAAAAAATCGCGTTTGCAAACCGCCATTTAACAAGCGGGCAACGGTTTTTAATTGTTGCGCAAACGAAGTGTTTGGATAGGCCGAAATATTAGTTCCACCATTGTATGCACCTTGAATTGCCGAAAAAAAGCTATTGGTTTGCTGCAATACGCTGCGCGAATAATCTAGTTCGTAGCCATAAATGGAGTTGGGCGCTACATCAACATTTATGGAAGACAATGTTCCCGCTGCGCTTGGGTTTTGAACCGCAACCCCCATATTGTAGTCGCCACCCATAAAGATATTTGGTGAAACCGAACCAATGTTTAAGGCCAAAGGATGTGCGGGTAAGTTGGTGGAATAATTAGGGTAATCGGCATCCAGTTTGCGACCAATCCAACCCGAATCTTGCACCACGTTGGGGTCGGAACCCGACATCCAAATATCAGTAGAACGGAAGTGCGAAAAACTCTGATTTACATAACCAGCACCTTGCACCACACATAATTTTCCCATGGCATACATCGAAGCCAAGGAACCCATTGACGGATGCAAACGGGTTTGCGCATACTGATCTACCCCATTCAATTCAAATTTCAGGCCTGAGGTTGCAGGAATCAGAATCTCAGCTCTTCCGCCATTGGCAACGGTGTTCGACAAATAGTTGTATTTATCAATGGGCAAAATCATGTTTAAGCCGTCGTTACCACCTTGCATTTGAACCACCACCAAAACACGGTTACTGGCCACAGAATACATGGAGTTTAACAGACTACTGTTGGCCAACGACCTAACCGATAAGCCATTTAGAATAAGTGGTGCCGAAACCGCAACACCAGTATGTTTTATAAAATCTCTTCTTTTCATGGTAGTTGAGGTTAAGAAAGTTGAAACTCGGCCATCGACATGATTTCGTACAAGAAACTGCCTAATTTATTTTCCATGGCAATGGTACTGGCATTGTTGGCCTGCGCTGCGGTTGGCAAATACTGTACCCACTCGGTGGTCCACTCAAAATCTGGCAAACCGGGAATTAGAATATCTTTCAACCGTTGCCGCTGCAAGGTGGTTATTGGCCTGGCGAACAAGAGTTTCACCGTTTCATCAATAAGGATGTTCACATCCTGCGCTTGTCCCCCTGTTACGGTAGTGAAAAACAGCAATTTATTTATGGCGGGTACTTTTATACTCCCATCAAATTCACTGGGAACTCCACCTTTTATAAACTGCTTGCAAAGTTTATTCTTAGCCTGCACAGTGGCGGTGTTCAACCACATTTCATAAAATCCGGGCGCCAAATAATAGGCTTGCCAACCGGCCACATTGGGCGGATTGAGTTGATCCATTTGCATGCGAACCATCTCGGTATTCAGCTGGTAGCATTGAAAAGTATTGTTTCGATTTACAGGATTGAGCGAAATCCCAAACTGCCGAACCATACCCACCACAAAATCGGCCGGGTTTTTTATTTGCGTACCCATGACCGCTGCATCAAAGAAATGCTCACTTTGCAGCAGCGTCTGAATAATCGGCTTAATCTCATAATTCCCATTTCTGAACTGATTGGCCAGTGGGGTAATAATGTTGGTTTCTACCCACGAATCAACCTCATAATAAACAAACCATTTATAAAATTCGCGAACAATAAAATGGGCTACCTCGGTTCTCGCGAAAATCATATCAATTAGGTCGTCCAACTCTAATTGGTATTCGGTGGGCAAAACCCGCTGAATCTGCGCATTATTAAAATGTGAAGAGAAAATCTTTTTACTCGTATCGTGGTTATTGGCCACAAAACTGGCCCACGGTTGAACGGAAGGCACACCATTATTTCCCGGTGTGGTTTTCCAGCCCGTAAGCACTTTTGCAGCAGCCACCACATCATCTTCAATATAATTAGGTGTTCCATTAGGTTTACTTGCTCCCAGTGTAAATAACTCCAGCAATTCGCGCGCGTAATTTTCGTTTGGAGAACCTTTTCGGTTTTGGTCACCACTTAAATATCGAAGCATGGCAGCGTTGGAGCTTATTGCTTTTACCAGCGTTTTAAAATTGCCAAAACAATTGTCTTGCAGCAACTTAATGTATTCGTAACTCCAACGGGCATCATTTACCGTAGTTGTTCCGGTTACCAGGTGATTGTGCCAAAATAGGGTCATTTTGGTACTTAGGTTAGTACCGCCCTCAACCATTTGCTTTATCCACCAGCCTTTTAAGTTAATGTTTCGGTTTTCAACATTATACCTACCAGCTGAATATATCCAAGGTAAATTTTGTTTGTCCCCACTGTAGGTTTCATTTTCATGGTATAATGGCGGAACAATTACCCCCGGAGCGGCAAAAAGTACGTTTATGCTTCCGGCAAGCCCTAAATTGGTGAACAATGTTATTTCATCTTTTTTGGGGCCAAATACCGAGCGCCTTAATAAATGAGCAGCCGTGTCTGATGTCCAGGTGCCGCCAAATTTTCCCAAGCCTTTTCGAGGCCGTGGTGTTGATGTTGGCGCGTAAAACTGGGATTGAATTTGGTATTCGGCGACTAAAGATTCCTGAGGGCTAAACAATTCCTTTCCTACCCTAGGCAGGGAAAAAAATTCTCGTCGGTTCATAGTTGTCCAGTTAGGAGGTTTGTGTTCCCCTAAGTTCAGCAATAGGAATCAACAAGACAAGCAAACCGCAGATTATAAGACCATTTCAGGCTGACAAATCTCTAATCTACCTTTTGTTTCGACCAAAAGGTTGCCTGTTTTGTGTAAATAATTTTCATTTAACGCAAAAATAAAACATAAGTACCTAATAATAAACGTATTATATCATTGTTAGCCCTTCTTAAACGATTCTATCACATGTTCTTTTTCGGCCAGCAATTTTTTTAGTCTAACATTTTCAAGTAGCAGTTCATCATACGATGGGCGAACATCTGGTGTATTTTTGTTTTCGGGACGTTTTTTTTGCGCACCGGTTTGCATTGCAGGTTCATCAATCAACATGGCAGCTTCTATGGCAAATAATTGAGCAATGGAAATCAATTTCTTAAGGGCCACATTTATTTTACCTGCTTCCATTTTACTATAGGTAGTTTGGGCAATTCCCAAACGGGCGGCCACTTCAGCCTGTGTAAAACCACACTTTAATCGTTGAATTTTAATCCGGTTTCCAATGTTCATCAGCAGTCAACTAATTAGTGAATTCGCATTTATATGAAATCAATAACGTAAAATCACCACTTGTTACGGTTGAAAATTCGAAATGGGGCTGCATGCTATCTACGAGTAAACGGTAATCACCGATAAACGAAATACACTTTTGGCCAAATTAACCACTCGAATCCGGTCAGATCATGGTCAAAATAATTTTATTAGAATTCCAACTATAGTAAACAATTCAGTAAGCCCTATTAATCCACTAAATTGGTAGGATATTTTTTTTTTAACCAAACCCTGATGCATCCTGACCTGATTCCAAAATTCATAGATGTAAGTTATTATTATTACGACTAAATTTAGTTTACAAGAGGAGATAAGCAGCCAAATTTCAATGTTAAATTATTCACTCCACGACTATTTTCAATTTAAAAGTTTAAATTCGCGCATATTTTGCATTAAATGAGAATCACAATCATAGCTTTTTTCACCATTCTAGCCTTGCAAGGCTGCAAAAAAATTGAAGAAACTAGTGTCGAAGAAATTACCGCAACACCTACAAATATAAAGGATGCACATCCGTCAGACAACTTCGATTGGTCAACAATGGATTGTTTCTCTGTATCCATTCAAGTAACCCGCCCAAGCAATTGCACTTTTTCAGGTGCCGAAAATCCTGTGATTGCAATATTGGATAGTGAATACAAGAAAATCACCTCTGGAACGGTATTCAATGGCGTGTTTACTTCGGACCTTTGTATTCCACAGCCGACTAATCAAATATATATTCACTTACCCGAAACCGGATTATTGCACGCGGTTAATTTATCGCCAGGGCAGAACAGTGTGGCGGTAGCAATCCCCTGTTTGGATGGTGCTGGCTCTCCGTTAAAAGGGAAAGGATTAAACGCAACTAAAAGTGGGGACAACTGTTCATCGGGCTGCACACGCGAAATTTCAACTTCGGTAAGCTCAGTTACCGTAAGTAATGGAGAAACCGTATGCCTTACCGGTACTTTAAATGGTAAAGTTGAGATAAAAAACGGTGGAACTCTACGGGTTTGTGGAACGGCTACCATTAGTAATTTTTCCGTAAGCGGCACTGGCGATGGTTACCTAATAGTTACCGAGTCTGGAAAAGCAACTATCTCCAACTTCAACCTCAATAATAACAAAGAGCATTTTGCAAATTACGGAACCACTACTGTCGATGGTAGTTTTTCACCGAACGGGGTTGTCGATAATTATGGCACCATGACGGTTAAACAATCACTGAGCATTAATGGTGAAGGGATATTCAATAATGTTGGGAAATTGACAGTTAACGAGTCACTAACTAACAATGGTAAACTAACCAATGGAAACGCCATAACCGTACTTAAAAGTTTTACCAACAATAGTTCTGGAACAATTACCAACACCTGCAAAATTGAGGTTACCAACGATATTCAGCACAATGGGATATTCGTTAATAGTGCATTACTGAAAACCGCAAAAAAAATCACCATTAATTCAGGGGCAAATATTACCCTTAAAGATGGTGCACAATTTTCTACCGCAGATTTGGATTGGAATGGAAGTACCATTTCATGTACTGGAAATACCTCAGTAATTACGGTTTCAGCCAAAACCACCATCAACTCGGGTGCAGCGGTTACCGGTTCGCTCGACATTTGCGATGCCAACGGAATTGAAACTAAAAACGCAACATTTGGTGCTAACGTAGTTTATTGCCAATCATATGTGGCGGTTAGCGAATGTAACCCTGTTGGTTATGGTACGCCAACAGTGACCGATACCGACGGTGATGGTGTAGCCGACGAGCTTGACCAGTTTCCTAACGACCCGACCCGTTCTTATTCAGATGCCTATCCCTATGCAGGCTATTCAATTGTTGGTTTTGAGGATCTTTGGCCAAGCATTGGCGACTATGACTTCAACGACGTTTTATTAAAATATAAGGTTAGTTATAACAGAAATTCCAGCAACAAATACACCCACGCCAATGTTGAATTGATTTTAAGTGCGCTTGGTGCAGGTGTACATAATGGAGTAGCGCTTCAGTTTGTTAAACCAGGAACTGGAGCCTCAAAATTTACCTCCTTGTCCAGTAATTTAATTACGGGTGTTACTGGTAGCAATGTAACCTTCGAGGGCGACAATGTGGTCATGATATGCAATGATGTGTATAGCGCAATAAGTGGGTATTACAATAATGTTGGCGATGGGCCAAGCCAGGCTCCTGATACCATTAAATTTACAGTAACCTTTAATCCCTCGGCATCGCAACCAAGTTCACTTATCCCCGATGTATTCATTTTCAGAAGTAACGACCGTTCTTACGAAATACATCTACCCGATAGGCCAGCCACCAAAAAGGCAAACACACAACTATTTGGTACCTATAGCGATAGAACCAATCAAAACGGAAAATGGTATAAAACCGAGAACAACCTACCTTGGGGTATTGAGATTCAAAATGGTGGTTCCGTGTTCCGACACCCATTAAGCAAGATTTCGCTTTCTACTGCCTATCCAGAATTTTTGGAATGGGTTGGCAGTAATGGAAAAAATAAGACTGAATGGTACAAGTCGCCAGTAACTAACAAGGTATTCTGGGAGTATTAATTTTAAACGAACCTTGTTAAACTCTGCTATTTCATAAGTTTTGACAGACACTACTGCGACTACTCAGCTTGATGAGACTTTAATTAAACTGCTACAAGCTTCCGGAAAGTTTTTTTGTACCATTGATGCAAGAACCCTGCAAATTACCCAAATAGGTGATGGCTTAATTGCATTCATGAAGGGAAATGACGCCAGCGAATTTATTGGCAAAAGCGTATCCGATTTCATACTGCTATTCGGTAAAAAGCAGGAGACCATGGATGTCTGGTCCATGCTGGTAGAAAGATACAGTCGATATGATGAATACTCAGGCCTTGTCGTTGTGGTGGCACTGGATGGCCAGCCAAGGAGGATTACCTACAACTGCATAAAGCACGAAGACACCTGGTATGTAAGCGGTCGCAGCACCTTGATGTCCGAGAGAAGCATCCAAAATATTATTAAAGATGCTCGTATTACGCCCGAGCGTTTCTTTGATAAGTTTGCCTTGGAAGGTTCGTTGGTTGTTTTAAACGATGTTATTCAGGACTGTTCTGATGCCGCAACTGCTGTTTTAGGTTATTCTCACCAAGAATTGACAGGGAAGAAATTATCAGAACTGTTTAGCCCAACCGGCAACAACCGTTCTATTTTCCCTTCAAACAAATTGGCGGCCAACGAAGAATTTATCGAGGTGGAGGCCATCCACGGTGGCACAAACCAGAAAATTATTCTCCATACGGTTGTAAACACCACCACTTTCGGTTCATTCGTGTACCAATTTATGATCCTTCAGGACATAACTTTTCACCGAACAACCGAACTCAATTTACATGAACTAAACAACATTGTTACCGCTACTTTAAACTCGACCAGTAAAGCAACCTTTACCCTCGATTTAAACGGTCGAATTATTAAAACCAACAAAGATTGCGAGACACTTTTGGGTTATTCGGAAGAAGATTACGCCAACCTGAATGATATACAATGTTTGTTCGACCAAAATTTCCTTTTCGACCAAAATGCCGATTTATTAGGAAAATGTCAGGTTTTCCCAACTGGTTGTCCGAACCCATTCATACCATTGAATGATAACGGATTTAAAAACGTCCGGCTTAAAATGGTTAAGAAAACGGGCGAGGTAATTTCCGTTTGGTTTTCCTCCTCTATCGTAAAAATTGCACAAGGATTTCAAGGCTACGTTGCCGTGGTAAGGGACATCAGCGAAGATGAAGACATTGCCCATGAATTAGAATTGAGCCGCCTACAACTTTCTAAAACACTTGAAAACAGTAAGCTATCGAGCTGGGTTTACGATGTTTTCAGTAATCGTCTCGTCTTATCGGCTGAAGCTGAACAAGTTTTAGGGTTCGACCTGAGTAAGTTTGATTTTAACTTTCTCAAAAACGCTTGTGCACCCGAAGATTGGGATCGGGTTAAGTTGGCCAGTTTTGAATTGGGCATGGGTAAACCGCTAAATATTGACCTACCGGTTAATATTGAAGGTAAAGCGAAGTATCTGAACATTGTTGGTTATCCGTTTGAAAGTGTGAAGTCTTCTCCGGTTAAGTTTGCCGGAACGGTTCAAGACATAACCGAACGAAAAATACAAGAAAGCAACCTGCTTAAGGCTCGGAAAGAAGCAGAAAAAGCCGTGAAGGCCAAGGACCAGTTTTTGGCCAACATGAGTCACGAAATTCGTACGCCATTAAACGCTATCATTGGTTATTCTCGGTTGTTAAAAGAAAAGCTGATTGACCCTAAATTGGCCAATTACGTTGAAACCATTGCCGGAAGTGGTAAAAACTTACTTCGCCTGATTAACGAGATTTTGGATTTAACCAAGCTTGAGGTCGATGGCGTGCAACTTGAGCGCGTTCCAATTGAGGTTAGATCGATATTTGGCCATGCGCAAAACCTTTTTGCACAGTCCCTGCTCGAAAAGAAAATTGGCTTTACGGTGGACATTGACGATAGTGTTCCCCAAATATTAATTGGTGACCCATTTCGACTTGGCCAAATACTACAGAATCTGGTAGGGAATGCCGCGAAATTTACGGAAAGTGGCAAGATTTCAATTACAGCTAAAGTTGAGTCGCAAACCGAGCGAAACGTCTTTGTAAGGGTCGAAATTTGCGATACCGGCATAGGTATTCCTGAAGAAAACCTGGACGCAATTTTTTCGGCCTATAAGCAAGCAGACACAAATACCACGAGGAAATTTGGTGGAACCGGTCTTGGCCTATCCATTGTGAAGCACTTGGTAAATCTATTTGAAGGTGAAATCTCGGTAAGAAGCACCCTTGGAGAGGGTTCTTGTTTTAGCTTACTGCTACCATTCGGAATTACAAAAACCAATATCACCGGACAACAAAAAGTCCCTCATATCGATGATTTTTCTGCCCTTGGTGGATTAAAAATTCTTGCCGCTGAAGACAATGAGGTAAATCAACTACTATTAAAAGAGGTATTTAGCGATATAGACTGCTCGGTTACTATTGTAAATAATGGTGTTGAAGTATTGGATGCGCTTAACGAAAAACGTTATGACATTATTCTGATGGATTTGCAAATGCCACAAATGGATGGCTATGAAACCACAATCAATATCCGACATAGTCAAAGTTATTTTAACAACATTCCAATAATAGCGCTTTCAGCTGATGCTTTAACTGGAGAAAAATTAAAGTGTCGGGAAGCTGGCATGAACGATTATCTTCCTAAGCCATACCATTTTAAAGATTTAGCAAAACGCATACTTTATTATACCAACCGCTTACCAAAACCACCGAAAGCTTTAACAGAAGCTGATAAAAAAACACCCGACACAGCAGGCGAAACTATAAATTTAGGTTACCTTAGAGATGTGACTAAAGGGCGTGCCGATCAAATTGGCCGCATAATTAACCTGTTCCTCGACAAGCGCAATGCACACTTTGAAGAAATTAATCAGTTTTTGCAGGCTAAGGATTATGCTAACCTTGCCAAGGCTTTTCATAAGCTAAAAGGTTCAATCAATCTATTTGGACAAAACCAGGTTTTAAGCTTAGTAATTCAAGCTGAAAATCTCTGTAAAACTGAAGCTCCCAATTTCAGTTCGATTAAGGAACAGTTGGATTTAATTTTAGCAACTATACCCTCGCTTGAATCAGCGTTAAAAAATGAATTGGCTAACTTAAATGTCAATGTTTATGGATTCTAAAAAGCAACTATTGGTTATCGATGATGAGGTTTCGATAGGAATAATTATCGAGATTAATTTTAGTGACAATTATGACGTAATTCAGTTATCGAATGGTCGTGAAGCGCTGGACTGGCTGCTGGAGGGAAATCACCCAGAAGCTATTGTGGCCGACATAAACATGCCCGAACTCGATGGAATTTCGTTTGTGAAACAAATTAGGAACATCGCGTTATATCAGGAAACGCCGTTAATTGTGCTCTCTAGCGAAGAGGTGTCCACCAAAAAAATTGAAGCACTTAAGGCCGGAGCTGACGACTATTTGGTTAAACCGTTTAATCCCGAAGAATTGGCGGTTCGCCTTGACAAAATTTCGAAAAGATTTTCCAGATTATAATTTGACCAATTTTGGCCTTAACCCTTGCATTAATTGATAGTGATTCACAGCGAGCCCATCAATTTATTGAATACCATACTAATACCTATCTGATTCGTTATTTTGAATCAGTACTACTGTTTTACAACTGGTTTAAAATAAAAGCAAACAATTGCGATATAATACTTTCGTCTGGTGAACTAACCGGTCAAGAAGGTATTCCACTTGCAAAACACCTTATTTCACTACCGAAATTCAATAAACAGTTGTTTATTTTTGCAGCTGACCATTTCTCGCAATCGGACAAGCGACTGGCGGTAGAGCATAACATAAAGGGCATTTTTCGGTTTCAGGACTTATTAGTTACTGAATTCGAAAGAAATGTTCAGCTGCTGATTTCAAAAAAGGGGCTGAAAGCTCCTAAATCTGCGGCCAAAATTGCCTATCGGTATTCCCCACCAATTTTCAAGCGCCTTTTTGATATTGCTGCTGCCGGAATCGCATTGACTTTGCTTTCTCCAGTGTTTATAACCATAACCCTGGTTCTTATATTAATTGATGGATTTCCGGTATTTTATATTTCAAAACGGGTTGGCTCGGGCTATCAGGTTTTCAACTTTTACAAGTTTAGGACAATGATTAAAAATGCCGATCAGAAAATTGGCGATTTAGGTCACCTGAATCAATACGGTGAACCGGTTCAAAGAGAGAATCATGGTTTTATAATGTGTTCCGATTGTTTGGAGCGGCACACCGATTGTGGTGCGAAATTGTATTTGGATACCGGTGCTGTTTGCGAAAAAATGTATGCGCAAAACAAAGACCGCTTTAAGAAGTCGGCTTTTGTCAAAATTCAGTCCGACCCACGTATCACCAAATTTGGCCAATTTCTACGAAACTCTAGTCTTGACGAGTTGCCACAACTATTCAATGTCCTTAGGGGCGACATGAGTTTGGTTGGTAATCGCCCTCTCCCACTCTATGAGGCCGAAAAACTAACCACAGATGCCATGTCCAAGCGATTTATGGCACCTGCGGGCATCACTGGTTTATGGCAAGTAAGCAAACGCGGACAAGCAAAAATGAGCGCAGAAGAGCGCCAAGGTTTGGATAACAACTATGCTGAAATTCATTCGTTGAAAACCGATTTGTGGATTATTATGAAAACGTTTCCAGCACTTATTCAGAAAGAAAATGTATAAACTATCGAAGGCACATATTCTTTTCGGACTATTGTTTGCCTTGTTGGCAAAATTTAGTTGCGCTCAAGTTAACGATAGTGTAGCTGTAGATACCGCAGCAAGCCAACTTTTAATACAGCACACGGATAAGTTAATTGGCTTTAAAATTATTGATTTGGAACGTGACCTCGACGAGCAACTTATTCCATTGGTCAGTATTATTGAAGTTGCTCTTCAAAACCACCCGATGGTTAATTTTCAGGAGGAAAATATTCTAGCCAGCGAGGCTCAACTTGCATTCAGCCGGAGGGAATGGTCTCAAAACGTTTCTGCAAGTGCCAATTATTTTTACGGTAGTCAAAACCAACTTACCATTGCATCTGGAGCCGCGAATAGCGGAGCAATTATTGGCAATGGTCTTCGCTACGGAGTTACCGTTACCTTACCTTTATTCGAACTGGTTGCCCGTAAAAAACGGAATTCCATCTATGCTCATCAAACCGAGAGTTACCGGTACAAAAAGGAGGAGATCGAAAACGAAGTCTCCAGACAGGTTATCCTGGAGTATGCTCGACTTATCAGCAATCAACGATCGTTAAAAATTCAATCGGCCACCCGAGAACAAGCAAGGATACAAATGTTTAATGCCGAAAAGGACTTTAAGAGTGGCAATATCGGGGTAGTTGAATACACACGTTTAACTGATTTTTACACGAAAGCCGAGCTCGATTATGAATTCTGGCGCAAAGAATTTTATTCCTCGTTTTATCAGTTTGAAGTGTTGGTGGGTGTTAAGTTAAAAGACCTTTTACAGAAAAAATGACCTTCTTAGATATCATTCGTATTTTTTTACGCAACTGGAAACTACTGCTGTTATTCCCGTTAACCGTGGCAACTACAGTTTATGTATTTACCATAGGGGTAAAACGGGACTACATAACCAGCACCTTAATATACACCGGTCTAGCGAGTGGTTATGATATTACTGCGGAAGAAAATTCGCGAATCGATTTTTTTGAGGTCAACAACGCCTTCGATAACCTTATTTCAACTGTTAACTCAAGGGAAACCATCGAGGAGACAGCTTTAAAATTGATGGCTTTAAACCTTCATAAACGGGAGCCTTCTAGAGCCGAGCTGTCGGAAGCAAGCTTTAAAGAACTGCATGAACTAATTTCACCCGAGCTGGCACAGCAAGTGATAGGAGCAACGGTCGGGGAAACCTACCAGAATTTAGCCTTGTTTCGAAAAGCAACCTTAAAAAACCCATTCACTGATATTCTTGACGCCAGTGCCGGAGATTATAGCATCAATGGCATTCGTTCGCATTTAAAGGCGGTGAGGAAAAATTCGAGTGACATGCTGGAGCTTACTTTTACCTCTAGCGACCCGGCTATTGCACAACATACATTAAATATACTTATCGATGTATTCATATCCCGCTATAAAAAGGTAAAGAATAAGGAAACCAAAGACGTGGTAATCTGGTATCAAGACCGGCTAGATTCAGCTTTATTCAATCTTGAACAGGCCGAAGACGCAGTAAAGGACTTTTCGGTTGAGCACAAGCTAATTAACTACTACGAACAAACCAAGTTTTTAGCCGAAGCCCATTTGGAAACTGAAGCCGAAAAAGAAAAAACAAGGCAACGAATTGCCGGTTCACAAACCGGATTACACCAGCTGGAGGGTCAAATTGATAGCAAACAACAGGTTTATGGTTTAAATCAAGACCTAGCCGATATAAAAAAAGAACTCAGCACACTGAACTACAGGGTAAGTAATGCTGAAATTTTGGATACAGATAAAGGAGCTATTGTAAGTCAAAAGGCAAAAATTGCAGAGCTTGAAGAGAAATTAAAGATGAGGTTGGGTGAATTACACCAATACGAAACAAACCCTACTGGTATTGAACGGGAAAAGATTTTAAAAGAATGGCTAGACAAGGAATTGACCAATAAAGGCGCTAGCTCTGAGCTGAAAGTAATTGATAGTCGTTTAGAAAGTTTAGATGCCAAATATGGCGCCTATGCTCCACTTGGCGCGACATTGGCAAGATTGGAGCGGCAGGTTGCAATTTTCGAAAAAGAATACCTCAGCTACCTGAACGGTTTAAACATGGCCAAACTCAAACAACAAAATATTGAACTGGCCAATACCCTTTCTACAGTTGACCAACCATTTTTTCCGTTAAAACCGCAACCGAGCAAGCGAATGTTAATGGTATTAATTTCATTAATCGGTTCATTTTTTCTGGTATTTGGTTTTTTTATAGCAGCTCATTTGCTCGACAACACTATTAAAAATAGCGCAACAGCAAAAAAACTAACTGGTCGTGAAGTTCTGGGTGTTATCCCTAATTTTTTAACGCTAGCGAAAGAGTTTAATCCCACGGAATTGAGGGATCAGCTTTTTGGACAAATTCACGGTTCAATGTCCTTGCAATTTATTGAGATTAAGGCCATGGAGAAACGGCCAAAGTATATTCATCTGTGCAGCTTCAGGGCGTTTGAAGGGAAAACCTGGTTTGGGTTCAACTTCGCATACTACCTGTCGGAATTGGGGTATAAAGTTGGGCTGTTTTACCCAGATTCTAACATTACGGCTATAGAAAACGACCCTTACCTGCGGGAAATATTACACAAATTCGATTTGTATTATTATACTGAAGAGCAAAACTTTGTTTACCAGAAATCCATTACTGCAAGTGCTCACAAACCATTTGATGAAAGCCAATACGATTATGTATTTACCTGCCTTCCTAATATTAGTGAGCGACAACTTCCGGTTGAAGCCTTAAAAAGTAGCGATATGGTACTGCTTTTAGTAAACGCAGCCCGGGTTTGGACGCCTTCCGATACCATTTTAAACAACTTAGTTGGTCGAGTGAGTACAGCCAAGCCCTTTGTAATGCTCAATAAGGTTTCTATTGATTATCTGGAGAGTATTTATGGTGAATTTCCTAGAAAAAGAAGCGCATTAAGGGCTTTCCTCCGTGAAAAACTTAACAAGCTAATATCATAGGTTTTGATTGGCCGGTTATTGCGTAGCAATGTCATTATAGCCTTACTAACTAATGGTTTTTCGGCTGCTTTAGGGCTTTTAACCTTTGCCTTACTGGCTCGTTGGTTACCAAAAGTTGAATTTGGCTTCTGGCTTTTCTTTCTCGTAATTTTTGGTCTGGTAGAACTCTTCCGAACTGGCTTAATCCAGATGGCGTTTATTCACTACCGCAAGCAGTTGGGCATTAATATTAAAGAGTTATTAGGCTCCACCTGGACTTTAGGGTTTATCAGTACCGGTATTTTGTGCCTTGTTTGTGGTTTTGTTTATCTTTTGTTTTACCTGTTTGGGGCACCATCAACTTTTTTTGCCTACCCAACCTGGATTGCCTTAATGCTGCTGGTTGGTTTACCCTATAATTTTTGCCTTTGGCTATACCAAGCCGACGGGCATTTTGTAAAAATTTTAGCCATTCGATTGGCGTTACTGGCAGTTTTCCTTCTGCTTACCTGTATCAGCCATGCCACCTCATCCCTAACCATATTAGATTGTTTTAAAAATTACACCCTTGCTTATCTTCTTGCTAGCCTCGCTGCAATTGGGCTGCGAAACACAGGGGTTTCATTCCTTTTTTATAGTTCAAGAAGCCTGCTGGTTAAACTAATTAACTACGGTAAATTTAGCATGGGCACCATGATAGCCTCCAATTTACTTCGCAGCTCCGACAACTTGCTTATCGGTCCGTTAATGGGTGCAGGGGCGGTTGCTTCTTATGGAATCCCATTTAAATTTATCGAGTTACTGGAAATGCCATTACGCAGCATAGTAAGCGTTTTTATTCCAAAAATGGCTGAGTTAGTGCATACTCAGGGTGATAAAAACCAGGCCAAACAGCTTTATTTGCGATACACCGGTGGGCTAACTATAATTTTTATTCCTGCGGTTATTGCAGTTGCTTTTTTTGCTCAATGGCTTATTGTTTTACTTTCTGGCAGCGAATACATTGGTTCGGCCATACTACTGCAAATACTTATTCTTTATTGTATTTTTTTGCCGCTTGACCGCCTTTCAGGCGTTACGCTTGACCTTATTGGAAAACCGCAAGTAAATTTCCGAAAGGTTTTACTTATGCTTAGTGTCAATATTTTGGGCGATTTAGTAGCTATACTATTTTTTCACAGTTTAAAAATGGTGGCTCTTGCTTCACTGTTAACGTTTTTTACTGGCTTAGTATATGGAAATGTTCACCTTATTCGGTATTTCGACTACCGTATGAAAGATGTTTTTATTGTCGGCTGGCAAGAAATAAGGAGGCTAATGACTAAATTCAGTCGAAAATGAATGCTACAGGACTAAACAAACCTTATCGCTGGTTAGGTGTACTAGTAGTCTTTTTGGCAGCAATAGGTTTGGGAGCTGTTGTGGCTGGCATGGGAATAAAGGGTGCATTAATTCTGCTTGGTTTGCCCATTGCTGTAGCGGGTTTAATCTTAATCTTTAAAAACCCTGTTAACGGCTTTCTTGCCGTAATTGTGTTCTCTTTTCTGGTAAACGGAATTATCCGCTATATCCCTGCCCCACTGGGAACTCTTGTTGATGGATTACTTTTAATCACTTTAGTGGCGGTTATTTTTAAAACCCGAGAACTTCCCTTACACTTAGCGAACAACCCAGTTACCTGGATTTTTATCGGTTGGTTTCTCTACACAGTTTTAGAATTATTTAATCCATTAGCCAGAAGTCATGAGGCATGGTTTTTCTCGGTTCGCGGGGTATCGATATATATCATGTTGGCTATTCCTTTAAGTTTAATATTATTTAATACAAAAAAGCAGCTTCGTCAATTTTTCAATATTTGGATTGGTTTTTCAATACTAGCCACTTTATGGGCAATTAAACAATTGACCATTGGACCCGACTTGGCAGAAAAATTATGGCTTGAGGCAGGAGGTAAAATAACCCATATCATTCAAGGCCAACTGCGTGCCTTTTCGTTTTATTCAGACGCCGGGCAATTTGGTGCAGCTATTGGCCATGCTAGCTTAGCAGCCTTTATTTTAGGAATTGGCGCAAAAAGAACAAAGGCTAAACTGTTCTATTTTTCGGCTGGAGTGCTTTGTTTTTATGGCCTAGTGATTTCTGGGACTCGGGGTGCTTTGTTTGTTCCAATTATTGGCTTTTTAGTTTTTCTTATGCTTACAAAAAACTTCAGGTTGATGTTGGTTGGGTTAATTATTGGTGGGCTATTTTTCGGTTTTTTAAAGTTTACCACTATTGGCCAAGCCAATTACAACATAAAGCGCATGCGGAGTGCCTTTGATCCTGAAGATGCTTCACTTTTAGTGCGTAAAGAAAACCAAGCTAAACTGGCTCAATTCCTTGTTGACAAACCATTTGGTGGTGGCTTGGGTAGTGGAGGAAGTGTTGGGCAACGATTTACACCCGATAGTTATTTGGCCTCCATTCCGTTCGACAGTTGGTATGTTAAAATTTGGGTAGAAACAGGTATCATAGGTCTTACACTTCACTTGTTTAGCATTCTTTTCGTTGCGGTTTACTGCTTTTTCCCAATTTACCGGTGTAAAAACCCTGAATTAAAATTTCAGCTAATGGCGCTATATGCTGGGTTTATTGGGATTTCCGTTGCCAGTTATGGTAACCAAATTTTTGGCCAGTCACCTACCTTATTTATACTCGCTGTTAGCATTGCTTTTATGTCAATTACCAAAAAATTGGAGGCCGAAATCCATGAGTAATGACCCAGGCCAACCGTTAGTTTCCATTATTACGGTAAACTATAACGGACACAAAGAAACCCTAGAATTATTGGCCAGTTTGGAACAGTTGACCTACCCAAATGTTGAAGTCATTGTGGTTGACAACGGCTCGCCCATTGCACCACCTGCTGAATTGATTAATCACCCAAACATTCTTTTTATTCAAAGTGTGGTAAATCTTGGTTTTTCTGGCGGCAATAATTTAGGTATTAAAGCCGCCAAGGGCGATTATTATTTTTTACTGAACAACGATACCGAAATTCAACCCGGTTTTCTGGAACCGATTATAGCCAAAGCAGTTAGTGAACCACAGATTGGCTTAATAAGCCCCAAGATTATCTTTCACAACCGCGGCAACATTATGCAATATGCGGGTTGTACCCCCATTCATCCCATCACATCTCGTGGCTTTGCCATTGGGTTTGGGCAGCAAGATGGCCCTGGCTTTCAACAGTCCGGTTATACCGCTCGCGCTCATGGCGCGGCAATGCTTATTAGCAAACAGCTTGCTGAAGTTGTTGGCTTGCTTCCAGAAAACTACTTTCTTTACTATGAGGAGATGGACTACTGCGAAACCGTGAAACGTGCCGGATTTAAGATTTGGTTCGAAGCACAGTCCATAATTTACCACAAAGAGAGCATGAGTGTTGGTAAGCACAGTCCGGTTAAGGCTTATTTTATGCACCGCAACCGATGGCTTTATGTTCGCAGAAATGTAAACGGATTTAAGAAATTTTTGGCTGGGGTATTTCTGCTAACGATTGTTTATCCTAAGGAAATACTGGTTTACTTAAAAAATGGACAGTACCGTAATGCCTGGCAGGTGATAAAAGGAATTGCCTGGAACCTATGTCACAAATCGCTATAACTTATGATCGAAATAGCAAGCATTCTTATTGTCGTTCTTTATGGATACCTAGCCTTTTGCAGTGCCTATTACCTGTTTTTTTCCTTTTCGGGTACTTTCTTATACCGTAATAAAAAAGAAATAGATAGCGTGCCTAAAACTAAGTTCACCGTTTTATTTCCTTGCTATAAAAATGATGAGGTGGCTTTGCACAGTATAGCGGAAGCACTAAAACAGGACTATCCACCCAATTTATTTGAAGTTTTTTTAATAGCCGATGGATTTAAACCCGAGTCGGTTGCGGCTGCAAAAAGGCTTGGCGCAACCGTACTCGAGGTGAAATTTGAAGTGAGCACCAAAGCACAGGCCATAAATGCCGCGTTGGCACAAGCTGATTTTTTTGGCGATTATGTGGTAATACTCGATGTGGATAACGTAATGGCTAGCGGTGCCTTGCTGGCATTCAATAAAAGTATTTTATCAGGAAGTAAAGCCATTCAAGCACATCGAACGGCCAAAAACCTAGATACCCCATTCGCTATTTTAGATGCGCTAAGCGAAGAAATAAACAACACCATTTTCAGAAAAGGGCAAACCGCAGTTGGATTAACCAGCGCTATTATTGGCTCGGGGATGGTTTTCGAAAAACAATTGTTGACCCAACTCATGTTGAACGCAACAGCAGTTGGTGGGTTCGACAAGGAACTAGAGTTTGAATTGATAAACAACGGAATCCGTGTAGCTTACCTTAATTCAGTTGAAGTGTTTGACGAAAAAGTTCAGCATATGGATGTACTGAAAAATCAGCGCAGAAGGTGGATTTCGGCACAATGGTTTTATTTCGTTAAATTTTTTCCAAAAGGAGTATTTTCCCTTTTTACCGGAAATGTGCAGCTATTCTTTAAGGCCATTCAATTGGGTCTGTTGCCCCGTATCATTCATTTGGGGCTTGTTGGTTTGTATTGTCTTGGCACCGTCATTTGGTATATGGTGGATAACCGCGTAAATGGCCTTCCGGCACTCCTATTGGGTACGGTCACCATGCTTGCCTTGTTGCTTGCAATTCCGCGCAAATTCTACACGTTAAGCACGACTACCGCCATTGGCAGGCTTCCTTTGGTAATGTTTTCGTTTTTTCGCATTTTGTTTCGCTTAAAAGGAGCCAACAAAACATTTATTCACACCCCCCATAAAGTTAGCAGCAAATGAGGATAGGCATTGAGGCGCAGCGCATATTTCGACCCAAGCGGCATGGAATGGATATTGTGGCACTGGAAACTATTAAGGCTTTGCAAAAAGAGGACTTGAAAAATGAGTATTTTATTTTTGTAAAAGCCAACTCGGATTCGGGAGTATTAAAGGAAACGGCCAATTTTAAGATAGTTGTCATTCCCTCGGTTCCCTACCCGGTTTGGGAGCAAATATTATTGCCCCGATTTGCCAAAAAGTTTCGCTTAGATATATTGCACTGCACCAGCAACACTGCCCCGTTATTCTGCTCAACCCCGCTGGTGTTAACCCTACACGATATCATATACCTAGAAAAATTGGATTTTAGTCTGGGCACCTGGTATCAACGCCTGGGCAACCTTTACCGCAAATGGGTGGTACCGGCCATTGTAAACAACTGCCAAAAAATTATTACCGTTTCCAACTTCGAAAAGGAGCTAATTCAAGCCCATTTTAAGTTTTCCAACAAAAACAAACTGGTGGCCATTCACAATGCCGCGGGGAGTCATTTTAATGATGAAATTTCGGCTGAAGAACTGGTGTTGGTTAAAACCAAGTATAAACTCCCTGAATCGTTTGTTTTCTTTCTGGGGAATACCGACCCGAAAAAAAATGTTACTGGGGTTATGCAGGCTTTGCAAGCCATTAAAGTAATGGGCAAACTTAATTTTACCCTAGTGATGCCCGATTACAATTACAAACACCTAAAAGAGGTACTCATTCAAATTGACGCACTCGATTTATTAGAAAACATTCAGCTCACCGGATACATCAACAACCTTGATTTACCAGCCATTTATAAGCAAGCTGATTTGTTTCTTTACCCTTCACTTCGTGAAAGCTTTGGTATTCCAATTTTGGAAGCCATGGCCTGTGGAACACCAGTACTCACCTCTAACAAGGCATCTATGCCTGAAGTGGCCGCTGGAGCTGCCTTTTTCTGTAATCCAATTGATTCTTTTGATATTGCTTTAAACTGGTTAACGGCTCTTACCGACCTGGGCATGCAAAACGAAAAACGCCGACAAGGAATGGAACGAGCCAAATTATTCTCATGGGACGCTACAGCAAGGCAGGTGTTGGACGTTTACGCTGAGATGGAGTAATTATACAAATGGGTCAGAATCAAAAGATTTTGACCAAAGCCGCCAATTAAGGAACAATAACCTTTTGTACAAACACTTTACTTGTGGAAATAACCCTAAGAACATAAGTTCCAGCGGGTACAAGGTTAGTTAAATTAAGGGTAGCATGGTTTTTTTCATTGCTTAAGGTAGCTATTTGTAACAGCATTCTTTTTGCGTTAAGGTCAATTAGTTCCAGTTCAACTCCGCCAAACTGAGGCTCGCTAAAGGCCAGGGTTAATGTTCCTTTTGTTATTGGGTTTGGGAATACCGTAAGTTTTGGCTCCTCGCCCAAAGTAAGTGCTATTACGCCCGAAACCGTGTAAAGGCCATCGAGGTTATATTGTCGCAATCGGTAATAGTTTGTGCCGATAACAGGGTTCGGATCAATAATTTCGTGGGCTGTTGTTTTCAGTACGCTGGTGGTATCGTTTACCGTACTTAACCAGTCAAAATATGTTCCGTCGGTCGATTTTTCAATTTCGAAATAACTATTCCCGGGCATCACGGTGGTTGTCCACCTAACTTTGGCTCTCAAACTGTCAATTTCGACAGCATCGAAATTGAAAAGTTGAAAAGCATAGGGATGTGTACCAAGCACTGAACCCAAAATGAGCACCTTAGGATTGACTGCCGAATGCTCATTACTAAAGGTACCACGCGACCGTTCGCCCTGGTGCAATATTCCACCAAGATTCTCCCATTGCTCAACGCCCTTTTTCAACATCACCAAATCTTCATAGTAGGCTATTTTACAATCATTTACACTATCCCAACAAAGGGTATAATTTAAGGGCGTATTACCATAAATCCGCTCCATTTTCCAATAGCCACAATCGGGTAACTTGTCCACTTCCTGGCTTCGTTTTTTCTTGACCAATTCTTCAAATGGACTGCCTGCATAAAATCCGGCTTTTACTTTATCGGCTGGACTACCCGGCGTGCTAATGGCCACTGGATAATAAACGCCATGAGCCCCCAATGGAAAAATGAACGATTGATTGCCCACCTTCAGCATTTCTCCATTTACATAACTACTTTCGGAGCCCCCATACACCGTAGTATTTGGATTCATAATCAGCAAACGGGCACTATCACTCACCAACTCACCCTGCCGCAAGCCTAGTTTTCCGCTTAAGGTTAATGTATCGGTTAGGTAAACATTTCCTGAAGGCTTATCTACCAACAAATTTTTAATGGTCACCTTTTTATCATCCAAGTGCGAAAGGCGTTGGTTTTGTTTCCCAACCAAGGCCACCCAACCATCACCACCGCCGGTTGCAAAATCTTTGTTGCCCGACACCAAACATTCAGAAAAGAAATAAGTTGTATCGCGATATGCTGCTTGAATGGCTCCTGTTGATGATTGTATGAACGAAACGGTATCCATAAACACATCGCCACGGGTAAAAGCGGTCGTTAAATTGCCGACAGCAACGTTTTCAACTGTTACCGGCTTGCTGAACTGATTTCCTCCACCCCACAAATCATTCGTTATTCCGGTTTTACGAATTGCAAGCCGACCGTTGAAAATAGCATTTTCAATTTTAACCGAAGGAACATCGGCTACCAAATCGCCATTAAAAATGGTGCCTTGCTGTATTTGCAAAAGAGCCGAATCTGAAAAAACGAGGTTCTGCGGAGTGTCACCGAGTTGTTCGAAATTTTTGAGGTATAGCCCACCCGAGTTAAAACCTTTGTTACCCACCTCCAACTGCTTTCCAGCTGCCAATATGGCCTTGCCTGTCGATTGGCCAAACTTAACTCCAGCACCTTGGTTATTCAAGACTATATTCCCGTTGTAATAATCGGTGGTATCGGTATTGGCCAATGAAAGGTAGCCTGCCCCTGAATCAATGGAAAACTCCACTTGCTGTTCGAAACGATTGCCACCGGTCATTACATCATTGCTTTTACCAGTTTTTGTAAAAAATGCTTGCGCATTGCAAACCAACCCCTCCAATCGGATGGATGGTGCAGTCAACCTAAATACGCCATTCCATACGGTACCTTTTTGCACAACTACAGTAGCCGAATCGGTACACAGCAATTGTTGTTCAGTGGTGTCCAGCTGTACAAAATTTTTAAAATACAAGCCGCCAGAAGAAAACCCAAAAGAATGAATATTTACCGTTTTATTGGCTCCAAGCAAAGCGGTGCCTCCACTTTGCCCAAACCGAATTCCACCGCCGGTGCTTCCTAAAAAAACGTCCCCATTAAATTCGTTGTTGGCAGCGCTATTGGCCACCAAAAGCTGACCTTTGGCCTTTGAAACAAACGTGGTTGCACCATAATATTTGTCGGCATAAAGATTGGCCAAAACCAAATTTCCCGTTCCGGAATTTTCTATGGTCAATCCGTTCAAAAACAGGTTAGCCCCCATCCAAACATCGGTATTGATACCTGTTTTGGAAAAAAAAGCCGATTGTTCGAACACATTACTATCGCAGCGAATAGCTGGGGCTGTGGCAGTGATGCTCCCTTGCCAATGATTGCCAACCTGAAAATGCAAGGAGGCTGAATCACTTAAATTAAGTTGGGTGGCTGGCGTGTTTTCTTGACTAATGTTCTTTATTATTAAAATTCCTGAACGAAAAATTGATGTAACAAACACCCCTTTATCTCTTAACACCGAACTTCCTTTTCCTTGACCAAATCGTATCCCCGCCCCGGTTGAGTTTAGCGTTAACGTGTCGAGAAACACATTATCAACGCTTCCGTTTGACAAATAGATTAAACCACTAGAAGCCGAAGTGATAACCGCCTTGTGAAATACATCTGGGTTATTGTTTCCAAAAGTAAACGACCCTGTTCCAAGATTGGTTAATTGCAGTGTTCCGACAAAAAGATTCCCCCCTTTCGACAAATCATTTGACTTTCCGGTTTTCACAAACACCACTTCTTTTTCAAAGGTATTGCTGTCGGCACTAATTCCCGGGCTCGTAATCTTCAAATTGTTCTCCCACCGGTTATAGGGTTGCAGCACTACAACAGCCGAATCGGTACATACCAGTTCTTGAATCGAAGTACCTTTCTGATGCAAATTCTTGACAGCTAATTTTCCTCCAGAAAAAGGACGCTGGGCATTTTTCAATACCAAGTTAAGTGTTAAAGTGCCTTTGTTTTGGCCTATTTGAATACCTCCACCGGTAGACGATACCAATAAATTACCCTCAACTACACTGCCAGTAGCCGTATAAGCCAAATTAATGACGCCCGATTTGGCTGAAAATACCTCCAGCTCTTTCTTAAACACATCGGGCAGTTGACCACCAAATGACCAAGAACCACTGTCTAGGCAATTCAAAAAGACATTGCCGAGAAACAAGTTACCGCCTTGCGACACATCCGATTTTCTTCCGGTTTTGGTCAATGTGGCAACTGCTGAAAATTTCGCTCCATCAAGTCTAAAGCCGGGAGCCGATAAATTTACACTGGCGTTCCAGGTAGTTCCGCTTTGCAGGTAAAGCGCAGCGGTATCGCTCAATGTAAATCCCTGTGTTTGCGAGCCAAGTTGAGTGAAATTTTTCAGGTAAAGTGCTCCTGATTTAAACTGTGTAGTGCCAATTAATTTTCCATCGGCCAAAAATGCAGTACCGCCATTTTGACCCAGCCGAACTCCTGCCCCACCAACACAATCAAAGGTCACATTACCATTAAACCGGGTATTTTGGGCCGTATGCGCCAAGTAAATCAATCCGCTACCATTCGACACAACATGCAGCGTTCCGTCAAAAACATCGGGATAGGTATTGCCCAACATTAGGTAGCCAGAACCTGAATTTAACAAGGTTACCGCAGTTTGAAACTTATTCCCTCCTGCCCAAACATCGTTGCTAGCTCCATACTTCTCGAATACGGCAGCGGCCTGGAAAATATTGCTATCGACCTTTATTGTTGCGGCTTGGGCTTCAAAAACCCCTTTCCATGTATTATTTACCTGTAAATGTAAGGTGGCAGTACCAGTTAAACTAAGCACATGTGGTTCAGCGCCCAATTGCGTGAACTGCTTTATAGCCAGCGTACCCGTGCTAAATCCAGACAGACCAACATTTATGGTTTTGCCGCTTGCCAATGAGGCTTTTCCGTTTCCCTGACAAAACTTAACGCCACCAGCCCCGGTACTAGAAACGAATATATTTCCACCAAACGATGTATTAACCGCATGCTGAGATACCTGAACGGAACCACTGTCGCTGGCGTAAAAAAAGGCATCAGCCAAAAATTTGTCGGCCACGTTGTTGGCAACTGATAAGGATCCTTTGCCGTAATTTGAAAACGTTGAAATTGCCCTGTACTCATTACCACCGTAGCTGTTGTCGTTGGTTTTGCCTGTTTTATTTACCGTTAACTTTTCGAAAAAAATTGTGTTCCGTACCGTTACCGTCGAGCACGACACATATACTTCTGCATTTATCGATAGAGCGCTGCTACTACCAATTAGCGCCAGCTGGCCGGTTAAATCCAATTTTCCATTGAAAATAGTCCCGCTTACCAATACTGTCTTACTAGATACTTGCAGCGTCTTGCCCGCCAAATCTATCGACTGATTGTTTAAATTGAAGCCAGCAATGCTTCTGTTTCCGTCCAGTTTTAGCGACCGCTGGGCGGTTGACAAAATACTAACCGAGTCTTTTTCGCCAGGAACCTGCTCCGGCGACCAATTTTTAGACGTCCCCCAATCGTCGGAAAACCCGCCTTTCCAAGTCAGGTTAGCTTGTCCAAAAAAAAGAGTACTAATGAGGATTAACGAACAGCTTAACAGTGTTTTATTCCAATTCAAAACCTGGACAATTTTTGCGCAAAGTAAGAAGAATTGAGCTTGAATTGATGGTGAAAAAATAGACAAAATTGATGCTCAAGTCTAAAAAATAGTAGTTTCGCGGTCTAAAAACCTTATTTCTTATGAAATTCTGTCTTGCAATAAGCATGTTATTGCTTAGTACTCTTGGAAAAAGTCAACATTTTTTTCCCCTTTCCCAACCCGACTCTTCGGCAATAAGCTATGATTGGGCAGTGGCGGCCAAGTCGATGGCCGATTACAGTTGTCGGGACATTGCCTATTGCGAATTGGCGGATGCCATTTGTCCGGGCGCATGCAGCAACTTTTGCACACAAAATGTTCCGGCAAAGGGCAATGGCTCGATTCAGCAAATGTTAACAAGCAAAGGTGTTGGTACATTTTACCAAACCGCAATCCCATTGAAGTCATCATATTGGACACAAATTTCATCCGATTCTACATTTACAGTGCTGGTGTTTAAGGATGTTCAGGCTAAATTTCATTACTACAACACTACCATGATTACCTCGGAAGGCTTGCTTTTGGTGGCCAACGTTGAAAATCAGTTTTTTCTTAAATACAATGCCACAGCATTCCCTAATGGATTAAACCCGGTTGGCATGTTTATGGTTTTAAAGCCCGCCAATAGAAAATTGTTGCCCGCAGTTGAACCCTATTTATATTCGAGGTTTTGCGAAAAATCTGTGACAACATTTGCGGTCTCCGACACTACCAAGGATATCACGTACAATTGGTTTTCCAATAATTGGCACCTAGCTGAGCCCAGCTTCGAATTCATTGGTTCAGGCAATCAAATAGAACATATTTACAATTACGGGTATATTAATCAATGGCTTGTTGGCCAGAATACTTGTGCCGATTATGTTAACGCCCATAGAGATATTGATGTTATACCGGTATTAAGACCTGTATTAAGAGGCATTGCCGGCCCTGACACGGTGTGCCCGATTGGCAACTGGGCCGAGTCAAATAATGGAACCCTTTTTACTCCAATTTTTGACGACTGGCAGCAATATGGGGCTTTTAGCTACTACGCCAGTTGGACCGGAGACCCTGATAATTTTTGCGAAGCTTGGGCTGAGTTTTTCATCTCGGGTTCTGGAAATTACACTTTTGATATTGGATTGAGTCTTTCCAACGAAGGTGGTTCTACAAATTCGGTAACCAAAACTATCTTTGTTAAAAAAGGTGGATACCCAATTGTTAAGAATTATGGTGACAGTTTAGTATTGCAAAATGAGGATATGGTTTCCGGCAATTTTCACTGTTTCGACTGTTACGATAACCCAGAAAGAACCGACGTTGAAGGTTACTCAACTTTAATAACCGGTAGTCACGAGTATTATGTTAAATACACCAACTCTTGGGGATGCGCTGGTCAGGATGGCATGGAAGCCATCGGTCATTACGGGCTTGGGATTGAACCTATTAAACTTAGCAAAGAGCAAGTATTTACGCTTTCAGAAAAAGACGGTAGCCTGCACGTTATCCCCAAAGTGCCTGGCAATTCACTTGCGGTTTACGACCTCAGTGGTCGGCAGTTGCACTACACAGCTAATTTTCAGCATGAGACTGTAGTTCCTATGGGCAATTTGGCTGCGCAGGTTGTGCTAATTAAGGTTTATGGTGTCAATGGCGATTTTACTGAAAAGTATTTGGTGACGGGTCGGTAATAACTTAAATCGTATTCATTTCTTCACCCAAGAAGTATAGAAACCTGAGCTAAATCCAGAAGGTAAATAATCGGCAAGGTGACAATCCAAACGTTGCAAAACCGAACTCCGTTTTGCTAAAATTGAAAGTGGGAACACCTTTTCAATAAAGTTGGCATTCTTAAAGCTTCGTAATTCGAAGTTATATGGGGTCAACAAGTTAAAAAGTGCTTTTTTGGTAAAAAACTGAATGTGTGTTAAATCGGGGTTACTGCTTTGCACGGTGGCATTGGCATAACCTAAAAGGCGCTTTACGGCAACCAGTAAACGTTTCCCATTGTTTTTCTCCAACCAAATCACCGGTTTAGTCACCAGCAATTCCCTTGGTCCATAACCATTTGGCACGGTTACAATGAGCAGTTTACCTGTAGCAACCAACCTACTTAATTCCTTCACCAGCAATTGGGGCTCATTCAGGTGTTCCAATACTTCGCTGCAAACCACCACATCAAAATCCCGCTCAATCTGCAACTGTTCAGCGTTAATTACCTGAAAAGCCACATTTGGAAATGTGTTAAGTTCGGTTGCTTTCCGAACCGACTCAGGGCTTAAATCGATGCCTAATACCTGATGACCTAAGCTACCCAAAGCCCTACTGATGTTGCCATTCCCACAACCCACGTCCAGAATTTTGGCTCCGGATGGAAACTTGGAACCAACTTCAGTAACAATAAAATTTAGGCGCTTTATGTCTTCTGCGGCCGTATAGTTGGTATACTGTAAATAAGTTTCGTTAGCGTGATTTTTCCAGCTCATCAACAATGGTATAAATTTTCCGGGTACTTTCTGGCCAGGTATGTTTGGCCGCAAACTTAATTCGATCTTGCTCTTTTGAAGGAGAATTATCTTGGTGCGCTTGTTTTATTTTCGCACAAAATTGTTCAGGCGTACTGGCCAAATAGACATACCCTTCAAAACTTTTCATAAACTCAGTTTCCACGGCAACAACCGGCCTGCCATGCAATAAATACTCGTCTACTTTTCGCGGGTAATTTCCAATCGTTAAATCATTGATTAATTGAGGATTGATGGCAACATCAAAAATATTCATGAAACTCGCCACCATTTCTGGCTTACAGGCTCCGGTAAACATGACATTTGGATAATCGTTTAGATCGCTTGTGGAGAAATCATTATCGACAGGCCCAACAAACAGAAACATATAACCCGGTAGATGCTGGGCGGCATATTTAAGTAATTCAATATCTAACCGCAGCGTAGTAATATTTCCCAAATAACCAACCACCGGATGATTGATAAACTGCTCAATTGGCAAGCGAGAAACCTGACTATTTTTTCGGACACCACTACCCTGTCCAACGTCATACGAATTGATGTTGTAAGGGAGTGCCTTAATTCTGAGGAAATCACTGTTGCAAAACACGGCATCCGCCTTTTTCACCAATTCACGTTGATCCAGTAAATTATTGAGTTTGTAGTATCGGTGGTTTTCAAAATTGTCGCGGATATAGTAAAAATGCCTTTTGCACCCCAACATTTCCTTGACATACAAACCTTTTGACATCAGGTTATCATTAAAAATAACCGAACCCTTCAAATCAAGTTTTTTCAAACTCCGGTTAATCGCCTTGGTAAAAAGATAATTATTGAATTTATTTAACCAATTATATACCCATCGGTTACTAATTCGGTTTATCGACAACAATACGGTTTGTGGATATATGACCCAGAGATTTGGTTCAATACACTGTTCAGCCTTTTCTTGCCTCAACAAACATTTTATTCGGAGTTTGTCTTCTGCTGTCTTCTGCCTCTTCAATAAACTAAAAATATCGAGTGGAAGGTTTACATAAACCACCTTATTTTGCTGACAAAACTCAAAGGAATAATCTTTAGCATTCCCACTTAAGGGGTGTATCCATTGTTGTGGCGTTAAAACCACTATAACCTCATCTCTCATTAAAACCTTATACGCGCGTTGTAAAAGTATTCTTTCGGTGAGCCAAAATAGCTAGATTTCACCACGTAAACTATTTATTTTGCAGTTTAGCTATATGTTAGCAAATCAATCACGCAGGCACTTATCTTATTTCACATGGTTTTACTATTTTTTTGGCTTTCCTTACTACTGGTTCTTTTTACATACGGTGGCTACGCAGTTCCACTCTATCTTCTTAAAAGTCGGAAAAAAACTTCATCAATAAGTTACCCCTTACCAACCGTTACGGTAGTCATCGCAGCCTACAATGAGGAAAATAGCATTCTACAAAAACTAGAAAACACGTTTAATTTAAACTACCCCAAAGAACTCCTTAGTGTGGTTGTAGTTACAGATGGCTCTACCGACCGAACACCAGAATTAGCAGCGGATTATGATGGTACAAAACATTTATTTCAACCCGAGCGAAGAGGGAAAACTGCTGCTCTTAACCGGGCTATGTTGAGCATTTCTTCCGACATAACGGTGTTTACAGATGCCAATACGCTAATCAATAGCGAGGCCTTACAAGCAATGATAGTGCATTATACCCAAGCTAATGTGGGTGGTGTTTCTGGCGAAAAAAAGGTGGTAACTGATACTACAGGCGCGGTTGAAACTGAAGGGCTTTATTGGAAATACGAATCGACATTAAAAAAAATGGATTCTGATTTTTATTCCCTTTGTGGCGCTCCTGGCGAGCTGATTTCATTTAGAACAAGCCTATTCAAATCGCTTCCTGAAGACACTATTCTTGACGATTTTGTGCTCTCCATGGAAATTTGTAGGGCCGGATATCGTTTTATTTATGAACCAAATGCCATTGCTACCGAACCACCATCGGTTGAAATGGAGGACGAATTTGAACGCAAAACCCGAATTTGTGCAGGTGGGTTTCAAGCCATGAGCCGAATAGGATTTGGCCTTAACCCGTTTACCAACTTCCGCTTATGGTACGTGTATTTTTTTCACCGGGTAATGCGCTGGGCAGTAGCTCCCTATTTATTGGTAGTTGCATTTTTCACCAGTTTTTTAACCCCAGATACTTCCTTTTATAAATTCATCTTCCTTGCCCAGTCTGGTTTTTACCTCTTGGCGTTTTTCGGCTACTTAGACCGAAAAAGGACTGCACTTTTTAAAGGGTATTTTGTTCCTTACTATTTCTGCGCTATGAATTTAGCGGCAATTTTAGGCGCATACCGCCACTTGATGAAAACGCAGAGTGCCATTTGGCAGAAAGCGAAAAGATAAGAACCGATTACGCCACTTTTTCCCAGATCCCAATTTCGAAATTGTATTGCTTAATGGCTTTTGCCGGAACTCCGGCAACAATTGTATAGTCGGGTACATTTTTCGTAACCACGCTACCTGCGGCAATCACGGCGTGTTTGCCAATTTTTATTCCAGCAGTAATAACCACATTGGCTCCAATCCAGGAATCCTCACCAACCGATATTTGACTGAATGTGCAGGCTTGTTCGCGAATTGGCACATTGGGTAATTCATAACCATGGTTCATTGCCGACAAAACCGCGTTTTGGGCTATAATAACGTTATCCCCAATTTGCACCGGCCCAATGACCACGCTCCCAATTCCTACCCGAACGGAATTACCAATTTCTACCGACCCCAAACCATTATTGATAGTCGCAAAGTCTTCAACCGTAGAATTGCTACCTAACGAAAAACCATTAAAGGGCAGCACGTCCATTCGCGTACGTCGGCAAATCAAGCTGCCCTTACCGTATGAATGAAAAAACCGGTTTACAAAAACCCTAACCCACCAGCGGGGTTTCGCTTGTCCGGTTGGCATTAACAGTACCAAAACCAGCCTTTTTATTGCAGCATTAGTGTCGAGCCAAAGTTTTATTCTATTGCGCATTTAATACCGTATTTAAGCCTTGCATCATCAGGTTTACCGAATTTCCCCAGGTATGCGTATGTGCAAAAGCTATTCTTTCTGACGCTTTTAAACTTGAATTTTCGGCTAAAGCAAGGCCAACCATTTCTGCAAACTGATTTTTACCTTCGGCTAGGTAAACATATTCTTCAAACATGCTCATCCCCTCAGTTTTTGTTGCTACAACCGGTTTGCCCATGGCCAAATACTCGTCAATTTTTCTTGGATAATTACCAATGGTTGCCTCATTAACCAATTGTGGATTTATGCAAACATTAAAATAGGCAACATAATTGGCAAGCTCTTCCGGTTTTTTATTTCCAAGAAAAATAACGTTTTCCCAGTCGTTTAATTCAGAACGTTGGAAAACTTCATCGCACGGCCCAAGCAAAACAATTCGACACTGGGGAAATTTTTCTGCCAAATGAAGCAGTAAATCAACATCAAGGCGCAAACTTACCAATGCACCAACGTAACCAATAACAGGCTTATCCAAGCTTAAATCTTCAGGAATCTTTTTTATCGCCTCGGCCGACCAGAGCGTCAAATCGCAACCTTGTCCCACAAAAAAACTATGCTTATTGTGCTCTTCCAACTTCTTTTGAAGAAACACCGAATTGGCAAAGCAGGCTGTACTTTTTGCAACAAGTTCG
Source organism: uncultured Flavobacteriales bacterium (assembly GCA_964390915.1). Taxonomy (GTDB): domain Bacteria; phylum Bacteroidota; class Bacteroidia; order Flavobacteriales_D; family Luteibaculaceae; genus DASUEB01. The sequence continues at coordinate 6,522 of CAYMJL010000026.1, read as the reverse complement.
GGCTCTATATACTGACCATGTTTTTTCCAATAAGGAACCGACATCAGGTTATCTCTACTATAATAAAGGTAGAATTCAGGCTGGAGTAGTTCTTTCATGTAGAAAGCCCTGAACATATCGCTATCGTTGAAAACGCCAATATGCTGAAAAGACAATCTTTTTATAGTTTTTCTAACGCGTTGGGCAAAGAACCAGTTGTTTAGCCAATGTAAACTATTGAAAATATACCCTTTTGGAAGACTATTAATTGATAGCAGTAGGGTTCTAGGGTTTAAAACCCACACATTTGACGCAACCTTGTTCAATTCAGGCGACCGTCCAAAAAAAACAGCTTTTCTATTTTTTACCGATACCGATTTCCCAGTCAAAAAGGTTTTAACATCTAACGGATAGTTAACATATAATACCCGAGTATGCTTACTTAATTCGTGAGCAATGTTCACGCAATTGCTGCCAATAGCGCCATCCCAAGGCTGCAAACTAAAAACTATAAAATCACAACTGCGAAAATTCATCTACAAGGAATGCCAGCAAAGTAAATAATTTTGAGGAATTTGAAGCATCCCGAATCTTTATTCCGGCCGTGATCGAGTGCATTAATAAAAAAGCTGACCGATTTTCAACTAATTTTTACCCCGCAGCTTGTAGCGGGTAATCGTCCTCCGATTTTTGCTCACTAGGCAGGCGTTCTTCCATAAAAGCAACGATAGTTTTCATCAATTCAGGGTAAACCCATTCGTGATGCACTTCATGGAAGCAGCCTTCCCAAGCCTTAAACCGGCAGTTGGGCACTTTTTGCGAAAATAGATTGGATGAATCAAAAGACGTTATACAGTCTTCCGTGCCGTGATATAGGTATAGCGGAAGTGCAAATTCATTGGCATGTTCCAAGGCATATAGACCTGCTTTACTGGTTTCCAGAAAAAACCGCGGTGTAATGCTAGAATGGATTAGCGGATCTTCATCATAAGCTTTCAATACTTCCTCGTCGTGCGATATGTAATTGACATTAAGTTTTGAACTTTGCGACAAGCTTGGGAAAAGCCTTACAGCAACTTTGGCTAGCATCATTTTGAAAAAAGGTGGCGTAAACGCCAATTTAAACCAAGGGGATGAAAGCACCACTCCCGTTAATTCTGGCTTCCGTCGGATAACAAAATTGGCAACTATATTTCCACCCATACTGTGCCCAAACAAGAAAATTGGCAAGTCGCTATGTTTGTTTTTCACATGGTCCAGCACACTTTCTAACGCATCCAACATGTCGCTGTAAGATTCAAAATGCCCTCGTTTCCCAGGTGAATGACCGTGACCCGGGTGGTCGTAACAATACGAAGCAAAACCGGCTCTTGCCAAACCATCGGCCATTCGAGTAAAACGGCCTGAGTGGGTACCCATTCCGTGTACTGCTAATACAATGGCTCTTGGTTCTTCTATTTGCCAATGCCTTACAAAAATCCCATTGGGAAGTGTTTTCGTCAAGATTTCTAACATATTGCTATAAATATACAACTGGGAAACCATTTTCTCAATAAACTTGCGCTATTAAATTGTTAAACCCAAAATGGAGTTATTTTTTCACGCAGAAAACTGGATTGCCTTACTCACTTTAACCTTTCTCGAAATTGTTCTTGGGGTAGATAATATCATATTTATTTCGTTGGTTACCCAGCGATTAGGCCGAAATGACCAGCGAAAAGCCCGCAATTTGGGACTGATGTTAGCCTTGGTATTCCGGATTGCTTTACTATTAAGCATTACGGCTATCATTCAACTTAAGGAGCCTTGGTTTCATGTGTTTTCGGTAGGTATAAGCGGGCGCGATTTAATTCTGTTGGGTGGCGGTTTCTTTCTAATTGCCAAAAGCACCACCGAAATTCACCACAAGGTAAATGCTGGTGAAGGCTATATTGAGGAGGACAAGCCGAAAAAAGCTTCCTTTTGGGGTACTATCGTTCAAATTATTCTGCTCGATATTATTTTCTCCATCGACTCTATCCTCACTGCCATTGGCCTATCTGACCAGGTTGTACTTATGATTATAGCGGTAATCATTGCCATGTTTGTGATGATGTCATTTGCCGGAAAAATAAGCACCTTAATTAACAAATACCCTACTTTACAAGTTCTTGCTTTGGCCTTTTTAATTCTTATCGGTTTTACGCTGGTACTTGAAGTGGAAGCATTACCCTTCCATGTTCACATCGAAAAAGGGTTTATCTATTTCGCTGTATTTTTTTCGCTTACGGTAGAAATGCTTAACATTACCATGCGAAAACCAAAAAAGAAAAAAGCATGAAATCATTACTAGTACTGGTGTTTACCACCATTTTTAGCATCTGTGGCTTTAGTCAAAACTACCTTAAAGGGTCGGCCCAAAACTACCTAAGACGCACGGCCTATATGATTACCCAAACTCATAAGGAGATGATTAAGTTAGACAGCGTAAACCGCGATGGGAAATTTTCCAGGGCAGTTGCTCACCAGCGAATGGCGCGCAAATGTTACGAAGTAAATGATTTTAAGAATGCGGTTTACCACTCGTACTATGCCAGAAGGCTAACAAATTTTGTAAACAGCACCTACAATCCGGTTACCCCATCGCAGTTTAAAGACACCCCCGATGAAATGAAGATGGTAATGACCGCACCAACCGACAAAGTGCTTGACGATGCCTTGCTAAAAGCCAACCCAGGCATTAAATTTAACGACAATGATTTCCTTGGCGATGCCAAACTTTACAAACTCGATGTTGACGATTTATTGCAACCCTAATCGATTTAAATCATTACCCATCCTCTGGTAAAAAGCAACCGCCATAAAGCTCAATATTTTGAAGATGCCCAGCGCCTGAGAAACAGGCCTTGGGCATTTTTTGTGTTCTTAATTTGCCTGGCCGTTTCCTGGGAATACCTAACTTCCCCTTTACCGATTAAAACAACGATTACCCAAATCGCTGCAGACCAAGATCAATCGGAATATTTGGTGATTGATACCAAAAACGGACGATTCAGAACCCAACTAACTAACCCAGAAGAACTACCGGTAAACAGCTCAATACGCCTACTGGTTAGCCCTATTTTATCCGACATATACGCATTCAAGCAAAACGAAACTTGGCGAAAAACAGCTTTCAATTACTACGAATTCACTTATCTACCGGTAATAACTTGCTTATTGGCCTTGACCACCATGGTTGCCATGACTTTTAAACTTCGTTGGTGGTTTTATACTTGGTTTTTAAGTATGATAGGTTTGTTTCTGTGCCTGCTTACCTTCATTATTACTCGTTAAACCAATCAACATATTTCATGAAATTGTTCCCAGTCTTTTTATAGTTTTAACCCACTTTTAAAACCAACAACCGTGTTAAAAAAATCAACTTTCATTGTTTTAACAGCCGTGGTGAGCGCTTGCGCACTCGACTCGAAAAAAACAAGCACCCAATCGGAAGAAATTGCCATGGAATATCCTAAAACTGCCATTTGCGACAGTGCCCATACTTATTTTGGAACAACTGTAAAAGACCCATATGGCTGGTTGGAAGACGATTATTCGGAGCAAACCAACGCCTGGGTGAAATCGCAAAACGAGCTTACCGAAGGTTATTTGAAAAATATTCCGCAGCGCGAGGCCATCAAAAAACGCCTAACCGAAGTGTGGAATTATGAGAAATACTCGGTTCCCTTTAAACGGGGTGGAGTTACCTATTACTTTAAAAACAACGGTATTCAAAACCAGTCGGTTCTGTATAAATTGAACGCAGCCGGAAAAGAAGAAGTATTGTTAGACCCCAACAAACTGAGCAAAGACGGCACGGTAGCTTTAGGGGTAACCAGCTTTTCGAAAGACGGTAAATACATGGCCTTTGCCACCGCTGCTGCCGGTAGCGACTGGGAGAAAATTCAAATCATGGACGTAAGCACTGGTCAGGTTTTACCCGACTTAATTGAATGGGTAAAATTCTCAGGCATTGCTTGGGAAGGCAACGGATTCTATTACTCGGCATACGATGCACCTAAAAAGGGGGAAGAATACTCACAGAAAAATGAATTTCATAAAATCAAGTTTCATCAATTAGGCACCGATTACAAAACGGATGCATTAATCTACAGCGACCCAAAAAATGGGCAGAAAACCTTTGGCGCAACTACCACCAAAGACGAAGAGTACTTAATTATTCAAGGTTCTGAAGGAACCAGTGGAAGTTCCGTTTTGTTTCGCAAAAAAGGCACTTCGGGTTTTACTGCCATCGACCCTAAGTTTACCGCCGAATATGGCGTAGTTGGGCATTACAAAGGCAAAATATACTTGCTTACCAACAATGGCGCACCCAATTGGAAACTGGTAGCCGTAGACCCTGCAAAACCAGCCCAAACGAATTGGCAAACGATAATACCCGAAAGCAACAACTACTTGCAATCGGTGAGTTTGGCCAACGGTAAATTTTTGGTAGTTTATCTGGAAAACGTAGCCAACAAACTTTACACCTGCGACATTACCGGTAAAAAAATAAACGAAGTTGCCCTACCCGCCTTTGGTAACATTAACGCCTTGGAAGCCGATGTAGATGAAAGTGAAGCTTATTTGGGTTACACCAATTTCACGACACCAACATCCATCTACAAACTTGATGTAAGTAGCGGAAAAGCAACTATTTTCCGTCAGCCCAACATCAAATTCAACACTGCCGATTACGAAACCAAACAAGTGTTTTACACCAGTAAAGACGGAACAAAAGTCCCCATGTTTATTACCAGTAAAAAGGGGATTAAACAAACAGGTAACAACCCAACTTTCCTATACGGTTATGGTGGTTTCAATATTAGTGTACAACCAAAATTCGATATCGATTTTATTCCTTTCCTTGAAAACGGTGGTGTTTATGCTGTAGCCAATATTCGTGGTGGAAGTGAATTTGGTGAGAAATGGCACGAAGGCGGTATTAAAATGAGCAAGCAAAATGTGTTTGACGACTTTATCTCTGCTGCCGAATACCTAATAAAAGAAAAATACACCAGCAGCGAAAAACTGGCCGTTCATGGTCGTTCCAATGGTGGTTTACTGGTTGGTGCAGTACTTACCCAGCGTCCAGATTTGTTTAAAGTTGCCTTACCCAAAGTAGGCGTACTCGATATGCTTCGTTACCACAAGTTTACCATTGGTTGGGCTTGGGCCAGCGATTACGGCCGTAGTGACGATAATGAGCAGATGTTTAAATACCTAATGACCTACTCTCCGCTACATGCAGCCACCAAACAAGTTTACCCAGCCACCATGGTGATTACCGGCGATCACGACGACCGCGTAGTACCAGCGCACTCCTTTAAGTTTGGCGCAACGCTGCAAGCCAATCAAACCGGTACGCAACCCATTTTAGTAAGGATAGATGTAAATGCAGGCCATGGCGCAGGCAAACCCATTGCCAAACAAATAGCCGAATTTACCGACCAATGGGCTTTTGTGTTTAAGCACTTGGGAATTGGGATGAAATAATAAATTCTTCAAAAAATTATACAAAAGAGCTGCCGAATTGGCGGCTCTTTTGGTTTTATTTGTAGTGATGTTATAGCTTATGACTACCTCCAGAAAATGCCCCAAATGCAGCACTTGGAACCAATCCAACGATTACTGTACCAACTGCAATTATTTATTGAATTATGAAATTCGGTTACAGCAGGAAAACGAACTGCGTGAAGTGGAAATTCGTAATCGTCCAAAAGATCGGGTTGACCTCTTTCTGCACAAGTTTAAAAACACCAAATGGTGGCCGGTAAAGGCTATTTATTATACGCTATATTCTGTATGGTTTCTGCTCTTTACCCTCGTTTCGTTCTTTATTTACATGGTTGCCGCCGGGCCGGGATAATGAATAGGGTTTTTATAATCTTTTGTGGGTTGGGTTATGGCCTACAATTACTCGGAAAGTTCCATTATATAGTACTCCCAACATGGTACGTGAATTTCGCTGCCGATTTCTTTTGTCTTCCTATAATGCTTTACATCGCTCTTGAAACAATTAAATTCATAAAGCGCGATACATCCTTAAAACTGAGTATACTTCAAATAACAGGTGTGACTCTTTATGTCGGCAGTGTATTTGAGTGGTTACTGCCCTATTACAATACAAAATATACCGGAGATAAGATAGACCTCCTCATGTATGGATTAGGTGCTGCGCTGTTTTTCTTTTGGCAAAAAACGGATAAGCGGAATAACCAGCTAGGGTCTCAAAAGCCTTAATATAAATACGGATTAAAGGTTTTCTTCTCAGCAAGCCAATTTCGCCAAGGTTGGCTGCCATTACGTGTAAAGCCAGACGGCCTCAGCCGGTTGGTGCAGTTTTTCCAGAGAAGAACTGGTAAACCCCATTGTCTGGGATCCAACTCGTCAGGCACCACGCTATAAACATCATTGAAAGTAACCGTGTAGTTCGCCCGTTTAATTCATCAGCGGTTTAATCACTATATCGCTTGGCTGGCGATTGTTCTTCTCTGATGAAAAACAAACCAAAGCGGGTGC
>CAYMJL010000025.1:0-38989 GCA_964390915.1 uncultured Flavobacteriales bacterium | reverse complement strand
TTGTCAATCCTACTACTTAAAGAACGTGTCCCGTTTTATTGGGAGTGCAAATGTAAGGTAATTTGTTTTCCACTCGCAAGTATTTACCCCACTTTTCTTTCACTTTCCAACCTTCTCGCTGATTATCAGTGTGATAAATTTCAAATTCTTTACCCTTAAGGGGTCGATAACGACACGGGGACGCACTTTCCATTGATAAAATGGTGTGCACTCAAGGCAAAATTGGCAATATAACTCGCCATATCCATAGGTGTTACCGGTGCTACATAACCCGGAAAAGCCTCGGAAAGCATCTCGGTTTGTACTGCACCTAGGCACAATGCATTTACCCGAACCCCTATTTCCTTGAATTCTTCTGCCAAACATTCACTCAACGTACACAGTGCTCCCTTGCTGGAGCTATACATCGACAATCCAGCGAATTTGGCAGAGCCCATAAATCCACCCATACTACTTATATTAACAATGTGACCATCCTTATATATAATAGGTAGCAGTGCCTGAATGATTCGAGCCACGGAAAACACATTTACATTATAGGTGTATTGCATTTCCTCGAGCGTGATTTCCTGGAACGGTTTATTGAGAATAGCACCTGCATTATTAATAAGCACATCCACAGTACCCAGCTTCGTCCTTACAAATTCGGCCAGTTCAGGCATATGAACAGTAGTAATGTCGCATGGGAACAGGTAAACACCTGGTAAATTCAATTCCTTCAGCCGGTTAAGATTACGCGAAACGGCCATCACCTGATGACCGTTTTCTGCAAATTGCTTAACCATTTCATAGCCTATGCCTTTACCGGCACCAGTTACAACTATGTTTGCCATATCTGTATTAATGAACCAATTCGAAATTGTTTTTAATAAGGAAAAGACCATCATTAATTAGCTTTCCTACTTCGCTATTGTGACTTGCCTTATGTTGCAGGTAGTTTTCTATCGCACCGGCAAGTTCTTCATGCAGGTTTTCGCTTCTTAAAATTTCCAGAATTTCAAGAGAAAGTAACCAATCCTGACTGTGTTTGTCTTGCAAAAGGTCGAAAATTCCCTCCAAACTATTGTAGTCTGTCTTTTCTTCCCGTATTTGACGCACTAGCTGATATAACTTGTGTAAGGTTTTATCGCCGTCCGAGTACACTATTTTATGCGTCTTTTCTTTAGGTACTTCAAAACTTAAACCAAAAGCAACCGCATCGGCAGGCCCACAGTAGGCTGAAGTCACCGAGTTACCAACCGCCATGTCGTACGTCCCCCATTCGGGTAAGAACAATTGAGTTGAAGCGTATTGAACGGTACAGTTGGTAAACGTAACTAACACCACTTTACCTTGAATGGAGCGTATTACGCCTTGTACCTGACCATTAACCATAACCCCAGATTCAAATTGAAGCTGCACCACATTGCCTGTCTTGATTCCAGCAGCGGCTAATTGTTCATCGGAATAATCTTCCAAGGGCAAATTGCTTCCTGAAAGCTTACCAACCGGCGAACTAAATCCGTGCGCATGGTATTCTTTCGAATGCCCGACCAACTGTTTGCCCGCAGTCGCCAACTGCGTTGGCGTACCTGTGCCAAAATAAACTGGATTACCCCTATCGTCGGTAATGTTTTTATTAAAAACCCCGCTCACCTGAATACCGGAACTTAGTTCAACGGTTGCCACGCTCTCACTTTGAATAGCCTTGTTGAGTGCATACGAGCCTCCGCGCCTGAAGGACATGGTATCAGCAAATTCCAACAATACTTTGCTTAAATGTGCAAACGTTGGCGTAACAAACAAATGAGGTTGTTGAGTAGTAATGTCGAAACTATAATTAACCGCTTCCAAGGTATACGGTAACTTTTTCACTTTAGGTTGGACACAACCTGCACTTTCACCAATTGATGACAATAGACCTGCTCCATAAATCTTGAAATCATCAACGGTTCCAATAAGACCATACTCAACGGTCCACCAATGCAGGTTTCTAATTAAAGCCATTTCAGACGGCTCGCCCATATTGGCTTGCAGCTCTTCAATATCCTTTTCGCCTGCTTTCACCAACTCTTCAGGTGTATTCGGGTCTTCTTTAATAATTGACAAGTGTCTAATTGCTTCGTAAAGCTGGTAATCCTTAGCCGATGAAAAAGCCTTTGACCCAATTTCGCCAAATAGTTTTAGGTAATTGGAGTATTCTTTATCAGCAATGATTGGCGCATGACCTGCGGCTTCGTGAATAATATCGGGGGCCGGTGTATATTCAATGTGGTTGATGTTTCTAATATCGGCGGCAATTACCAAAACATTATAAGCCTGAAACTCCATAAATGCCTGAGGTGGAATAAAACCATCAACCGCTACGGCAGCCCATCCAATTTCTTTCAAAATTCGGTTCATGCCGTACATGTGTGGAATGCTGTCAATGGAAATTCCCGTTTTACGCAAGCCATTCAAATAACTCTCGTGGGCATATTTTCCCAAAAAGTTAATGTTTTGCCTCATTACGTAACGCCACACCGCATGGTCTTGAGCCGTATAAAAATCATACGGTTGACTAATTACCAAATCCAACAAGTGCGGAGGAAGTCTATCTATCACCTCATTTCGTTCAAACGAAGTCTGCATGCTTTCTATAAATCTAAAATAATACGCTAGTAAAAGGCCAAAGTTACTAAAACTTTAAGGTTCATTCCCTTTATATTTGTCGCTCTTCAAAATTTGGATGAAATGATTCGTTGTTACTTTTTTGGTATTATTTTTCTACTGATTGGCTTTAACGGGTCAGGACAAATCAATGGCGGATTGGGGAATATGCAAATTTCGGACAAGATTAGTATTGGTGGGAATTTTGGTTTGAACTTTAGTTCCATTACTTACATTAATCTATCGCCAACCATCGGTTATAAATTAACTGACCAACTAACCGCCGGAGTTGGTTTTATTTATCAGTATGTGGAGTACGATAAAGAAATATATGGATTTGAATTCAAGACATCTACCTATGGTGGGTCTTTGTTTGCCCGCTACCGCTTTTTAGAGAATTTCTATGCCACCGGCGAATTCCAAAACCTGAATATGGATACCTACGATTTGAACCTGAACCAACGCGGACGAATGAATATCCCTATTCTTTTTGTAGGTGGCGGTTATTTGCAATCCATTGGGGGGAAAGCCTACGTTAGCTTATCGTTACTTTATGATGTACTGGAAAACCGATACTCGCCTTACCAAAATCCGGTAATACAGGGCGGTATTGTTGTTAATCCTTGAATTAGCTACAATTTTGAGAAATTCCTACCTTTGATAAAAGTTGTAAAAATGGACTTGCCAACTAGAAAAATAGTGTTTATTCAAGAGTTTCTTAAAATTCAAAGCGAGGAAGCCATTGCTCAATTTGAGAAGTTGTTGAAAATGGGAAAACGGGTTAAGGCCAATAATCTAGAGCCTTTAACCTTGGAAAAGCTAAACGATAGGATTAATAAATCTGAGGCAAACTTTAAGAATAATCAATTTAAGACCAGTGATGAAATTCTATCCAAATATTAAGCATGACTTATTCGATTGTTTGGTCTGAATTTTCTGAAAGCCAACTCGATAAAATATTTGAGTACTATACTGATGAGGCTGGTTATAAAGTTGCCAAGAAACTTGTTACTGAGATTATTACAGAGACAAACGTCCTAAAAAATAATCCGCTGTTAGGTCAAATTGAAGATTTACTCGTTGATAGAATTGAAAACTATCACTATTTAGTTTGCGGAAACTATAAAATCATCTACTCCATTGACAACAAAAGAAAGCTCGTCAAAATCGCCGATATTTTTGATACAAGGCAAAACCCCATAAAAATCAAGAGAAAGAAATAACCCACTAGTGTCGGAAATCTCCCTCCTTCCTCAATACTCCTGTTCCAGAATATCTTTGGGCAAAGTCCCAATTAACCAAACAATTTTATTGGCACGCCTACTTACATAAGGCCCGGGGTGCTCGGCATTGTATTTTAAAGGTCTTGGCAACACTGCAGCCAGCAACGCGGCTTGCTTTTTACTGATTTTGGCAGCCGATTTACCCCAGAATTTCTGAGAAGCAGCTTCAACCCCATAAACACCGGGACCTAATTCTACCACGTTTACGTATACCTCAATAATTCGCTGTTTGGGCCAAAGCATTTCGATTAAAAAAGTGAAATAGGTTTCAAAACCTTTGCGAACCCAACTTCGCTGTGGCCAGCAGAATACATTTTTTGCCGTTTGTTGACTTATGGTACTGCCGCCTTTTATCTTTTTACCGCCCTTGCGTTCGTTATGTTTCATGGCCTTTTCAATGGCTTTGAAATCGAAACCATTGTGCTCCATAAACTTTTGATCCTCGCTACTTACCATGGCCAATGGCACATAATAAGGAACGTCTTCTAAATCAATCCAATCTTTTTCCAATCCATGCCCTTCGAACGCCCAGCGCTGAAACATAAGCCAGGTAATTGGCGGATTAACAAAACGGTAAACCAATGTCACCGAAATGGTACTTACAAAAAATATTAGGATTGCTTTAAGTATCCAGCGACCAAGCTTTTTTGCAAACGATGTTCCAGAAGATTTACCCTTGGTGCTTTTTTTGCCAACTGCCATAAACGATTGCCTAGTTTTTTGCTAATTGCTTAATGGCTTGCATTGCCGCCTCGTAATTGGGTTCTGTAGAAACATCAGCAACCAATTCCGAGTAGCCCACTACATTGTTTTGGTCTAAAACAAATACTGCTCTCGCATGTAAACCTTGCAAGGAAGTACCGGCCATTAATTCTACGCCGTAGTTTTTGGCAAAATTGCTGTAACGGAAATCGGAAGCAGCTTGAAGATTGACAATACCCTCGGTTTCGCAAAATCTGCGCATGGCAAAAGGCAAATCTTTAGAAATAACCAAAGCCGCAAGGTTTTCTATGGTTTCCAGCTGCCTGTTGAATGTTTTCGTTTCTAACGCACAGGTGCTGGTGTCGAGACTCGGTAGGCAAATAAGTACCTTAACCTTGTCGGCCAAATCGGCCAGTTTAACTTCGTGCAAATTTGCCAGTACCAATGTAAAATCGGGTGCGGTAGAACCTATTGCGGGTAACTCGCCCGAAAGTTGAATTACATTGCCTTTATGAATTGTGCTTGCCATAGTTTTTTATGCGTGAACTTCGCCCATTATTTTGCCAATGGCGTTTTCAAAAGTGTCTTTGTATTCTTCCACCGTACCGTAATCGTGACCGTCAACTGTTAAACGACCTTTGGTTACATGCCCCAACAAAGTAAATGGAACATTAGACATCGACATGAACTCAATAAAATCATCGCGGAAGGCTTCGATAACCGAAACTACAATACGGCCTTGGGCTTCGCCAAACAGGAAAGCATCCAGACGCACGTCATCAACCGATTCAATATCGAAACCAAGTTCATTTGGCATCGATTTTTCCAATAACGTTACAAAAAGACCACCGTCAGCACAATCGTGAGCCGATTGAATAAGCCCTTTTCCAATTAAATCGCGGATGGCCTGGTGCAATTCTATTTCCTCATCAATATTAAAATAAGGCGCTGGCGATGCTTTTACCTTGTGGTATTGGTACAAATATTCGGAAGAAGAAATGTCATTCTGGCTATCACCCAACATGAAGATTAAATCACCTTTTGCCTTAAAATCTAAGGACATCGCAAGGCTTTTGTCTTCTATAACGCCCAGCATACCAATGGTCGGTGTTGGGAAAACCGGAGTTTCTTTTCCGTCGATAACGGTTTGGTTGTAAAAACTAACATTCCCGCCTGTTACCGGAGTTTTTAGCTTGTTACAGGCTAGCGACATTCCTTTAATAGCCCCAACAAATTGCCAGTAACATTCCGGGTTGTATGGGTTGCCAAAGTTCAAGCAATTGGTAATGGCCGAAGGTTCGCCACCGGCACAAGAAATATTACGGGCTGCCTCGGCAACGGCTATTGCTGTACCCACTTCAGGATCAGCATTTACGTATCTCGAATTGCAATCAACCGAAAGTGCAATGGCTTTGTTGGTTCCTTTTATGTTCACAATTGCCGCATCGCTTGGCGAGTTGGTAATCATGTTTGCAGTCCCAACCATGCTATCGTATTGGTTGTACACATACTTTTTAGAAGCAATGTTTGGCAAACCCACCATAAACTTGGCCACATCGACCATGTTTTGCGGTTGCTTTACAGAATCGATATTGAATTTTTTAAACTCTTGGAAATAGGCCGGCTCTTTGTATTCGCGGTTATAAACCGGAGCACCTCCACCTAAAACCAAGCATTTCGCTGGAATTTGACCAACCAATTCGCCATGAAAATAATACTCCAAATTTGGCCCTTCAGTTACTTCACCAATTTGAACAGCGTGAATGTCCCATTTCTCGAAAATGGCCTCAACTACACTTTCCATTCCCTTTTTAACCACCACAAGCATACGCTCCTGGCTTTCGGAAAGAAGAATTTCGAAAGGCTTCATATCCTCTTGACGAGTTGGCACCTTGTCCAAATCTATTCGCATGGCCACACCACCTGCGGCACTCATTTCGCTGGTTGAGCAGGTAATACCCGCAGCACCCATATCTTGCATACCAACTACAGCCTTGGTTTTAGCCAATTCTAAAGTTGCTTCCAATAATAATTTCTCTTGAAAAGGATCGCCTACTTGAACCGATGGAAGATCTTTTGCCGATTCCTCGGTCATGTCTTTTGAAGCAAAAGCAGCACCATGAATACCATCTTTTCCGGTTGCCGAACCCACAATATAAACCGGGTTTCCAACACCACTGGCACCTGATTTCATTATCTCATCGACCTTCACTATTCCGGCAGAAAAAGCATTTACCAGCGGATTGGTATTGTAGCTCTCGTCAAAAAACACCTCTCCGGCCACGGTTGGTATGCCAAAAGCATTACCGTAATCGCCAATACCTTTGGTTACGCCATTAAGCAACCATTTTGTTCTATCTAAACTCAAATCGCCAAAACGAAGCGAATTCATTTGGGCTATTGGGCGCGCACCCATGGTAAAAATATCGCGATTTATTCCACCAACACCAGTAGCTGCACCTTGATATGGCTCCAATGCACTAGGGTGATTATGACTTTCTATTTTAAATGCACAGCCAAGACCGTTGCCAATATCTACCAAACCTGCGTTTTCCTCGCCGGCCTTTACCAACATGTGCGGGCCATCTTTTGGCAAACTCTTTAACCACACAATCGAGTTTTTGTAAGAACAATGCTCGCTCCACATTACCGAGAATATGCTTAACTCAGTAAAATTTGGGGTACGCCCCAATATTTCTTTTATTTTCTCGAACTCTTCAGTACGTAAACCCAGTGTATTGGCTTGTTCAACAGTGGCCAAATCTTTGTGCAGTGCAGATTCCATAATGGTGGTATTAGCAAAATTAGGGCGCAAAAGTACGGATACGGGCGGAATTAAGAATTATAAATTGAGAATTATAAATTGAATGTTAAGTTGATGCTTAGCTAAAGATTGAGTAGGACATATACTCTGGGCTTACAGTTGTAATTATTGCTTTTGATTTAGTTGAGCTAAAAGGTTTGGTATTCGCTCTTTAAGAAAGTTTGGAACCATGTCAATTCGCAAGGGCATCCCGTTTTGGACTGAAAAGCAATAAATCGGAGCTGAATTGTAATGAGAGGAATCTAAAATATGAATATTATCAAATTCCTTAAAATATAAATCTAAATGCCTATAACCTAGACCGTACCTGATTTCAATTTCTTTTTCAGGAACAAAATGCCCACCACTTTCCACTCTAATTGCCACCCGCTGTTTAGCCGTCAAAACTGAATCTAAACAGAAAAATATCATATCAATAGTATAGCCAGCTGCCCGAAATTTTTGAGGCCAAAACATTGGTGTTGAATTGAAATTTGTTTCGTAACAAAATGCTTGACCTGTTTTTATTGATTCTTCAACTTGTCGCTCTAACTCGGTAAATGTTTTATTGTGAGCCATCACTTCCCTCATTTCTGACTCAATAAGGGTTTCATAACATTTGAGAAATTGAAAATCATAATCAAAAGGTACAACCCCTAATGGTGCAAGGTCTTTTGAAAAAGAAGATTTCCCTGCTCCATTACAACCCGCTATTACCAGCAGATACTTGTTACTCATTTAAATTGTGGGGCCGGTTTTGGATTTTTACCCTGAGTTCCCGAAGAAACGGCCTTTTCGTATCTGAAAACTTGCTCGTGAATTTTAGGCATAGCCAATTCGAGTTTCCCCTTAAGTTCGGCTATGAACTCACTCATGTTTTGAATACTAAGTTTCATTTGGCAAAGGTAATGATAACCAATTATTTTTCAATAACTAGTCAATAAAACAAACTTTCCGCACCTTTACGCTCGGAAAATTCATTATGAAAAAAATTGCCTTAATAACAGGTGCTACCAGCGGAATTGGCGAGGCCTGCGCCCAACTATTTGCGAAAAACAACTTTAACTTAATAATTACCGGCCGGAGAAAAGAACGGTTGGCTGCGCTAAAAACCTCTTTGGAAAAGGAATTTGGCATAGCAGTTCTCCCGCTGTGTTTTGATGTTCGTGATGAGAAAGAAGTTACCGAGCAACTGGGCGACCTAGATTCGAATTGGAAAAATATTGATGTTTTAATAAATAATGCTGGACTGGCCGCAGGTCGCGCCAATATTGACGAAGGTGTTCTGGCCGATTGGGAACAGATGATTGATACCAACATAAAAGGTTTGCTTTATGTGTCTCGTGCAGTTATTCCGTTGATGAAAATGCGCGACAGCGGGCACATTATAAACCTTGGTTCCATTGCCGGCAAAGAGGCCTATTTAGGCGGGAATGTTTACTGTGCTACTAAACACGCGGTTGATGCGCTTACCAAATCGATGCGCATTGATTTGCTGCAATACGGTATCCGGGTTACAGGTATTCATCCAGGTGCGGTGGAAACCGAGTTTTCGTTGGTTCGCTTTAAGGGCGATGAAGAAAAGGCAAAAGCCGTTTACGACGGCTTTACTCCCCTGACCCCGGCCGATATTGCCGATGTTATTTACTTTGCCGTTTCCCGTCCGGCTCACGTCAACCTCAACGATATCATCATTATGCCCACGGCACAAGCCAATACCACTCACCTATTAAAGAAATAAGTTTATGAACCGGTTTTGGATACTTTTTTTGGCCTCCCTCTTTTTTGCTTCGTGCAATTTTAAAAGTCAGGACGCCGACTTGGTGGTTTTCAACGCTACCATTTACACCATGGATGAGGCCAATAGTGTGCAACAGGCCATGGCCATAAAAGACGGGAAAATTGTAGCCTTGGGTAAAGACCGCGACATTCTAAACAATTTCCGTTACAACGAATCAATTGACGCAAAAAAGCAGACCATTTTCCCAGGATTCATTGATGCGCATACACATTTTGTGAATTACGGACTTGGATTGGAACAAGTCAATCTGGTGGGTTGCAAATCGTTTAGTGAAGTTATTGCTCGGGTAACCGATTATGCCAAGAAAAATCCAAGCAAAAAATGGATTATTGGCCGCGGATGGGATCATACCGATTGGCCGGGTAAAGCTTGGCCAACAAAAGATACGTTGGATATATTATTCCCGAATACTCCAGTTTTACTACAACGCATTGATGGGCATGCGGCATTGGTGAATCAAACGGCATTAAATATTGCTCGCATATCGAAAACGAGCACCGTTAAAGGTGGAATTATTGACCAACGTGAAGGAGAACTTACCGGAATCGTTAAGGAATTTGTTATTGATAGTATTTCCCGCTGCATTCCGCTACCGGTAATAAAAGATTATGAAATTGCCTTGAAGCGTGCACAAGAAAATTGCTTTGCTGTTGGTCTTACCTCTGTACACGATGCTGGGCTCAACAAAAAAGACATTGAAGCGGTTCAGCAATTGCAAAAAGAAGGAAAATTGTTGATGCGCATTTATGCCATGATTAGTGACAATGCCGAGAACTTGAATTGGTTTTCGGCCAACGGTAAGATAAAAACCGACTACCTTAATGTTTCGAGTTTTAAATTTTATGCCGATGGATCACTGGGGTCAAGAAGTGCTTGCCTGCTGCAACCCTATCATGATGCACCTGAGAACAGTGGTTTGCTAACCATAAAACCTGAGGAGCTGGAAGAAAAACTTCAGCTTTTAAACGAACTCGGGTTTCAAGCCAACACGCATTGCATAGGCGATTCGGCCAATAGAATAGTACTTGAACTTTATGCAAAAATACTTGGCGGAACGAATGACAAGCGCTGGCGAATAGAACATGCACAAGTGGTTAACCCTACTGATTTGGCTTTCTTTAAAAACTACAACATCATTCCATCGGTTCAACCTACCCATGCTACCAGCGACAGCAAATGGGCCGGCGAGCGATTAGGCTCCGACCGATTGCCAACGGCTTACGCCTACAAAGACCTGCTTCAAACCAACGGAATTATTGCCTTAGGTACCGATTTTCCAGTTGAAGACATTAATCCCATTGCCACTTTTTACACAGCCGTTTTTCGGAAAAATATGTCTGGGATGCCCGCTAGTGGATTTCTCACCAGCAATGCCTTAACTCGAATGGAAGCATTAAGAGGCATGACTATTTGGGCAGCCATGGCGGCAAAAGAAGAAAACGAAAAAGGGACCCTCGAAAAAGGAAAACTGGCCGATTTTGTAATTCTTGACCGAGATATTTTGAAAGTAGCCGAATCTGAAGTACTCAAGACCAAGCCAACCGCTACCTTTGTTGGCGGACAGCAGGTATTTGGACGCTAGCAAGATAGAAGTATATTTGCACCCAATTTACTTATTTTCATGTCGTTAAAATCCTCATTCTCAATTGCGGTACTGTTTGTACTATTTTCAGTGGTTAATGCCTTTTCCCAAGAATCCTTAACCCGTATTAAAGAAAAAAGTCTACAAACCAAAAGGTTTGATTCTTACCTATTCGAACCCATTAACGACTCGCTGTACCTGAGCGTTAAAGCTACTTCCCGACGTAAAATTTCGGCGGCAATTTTAAATGCTTCGTTAGATACTATTTATAAAAAAACATTTAAAAAGGTTTGTTATGAGCCGCAAAATCTTATCAATATTCTAAAACTTGATAAAAATCAGGTAGGAGTCTATTTTTACAATAACCGCATAACGCGCTTTTTCCAATTTAAATCAAAAATCCATGAGTTGAGATTTAATCAGTCTGGAAAAAACATCACCTATCAAAAATTTAAACTCCCTGGACATATCGATCAAGTTAAAATGGAAGCCTTCAACGGGAAACCCATTGTTGGCGGTAAACTTAAGCGAAACGCTGGTCTAGGTGTTAACTTGATTAGACTTTCCCTTCCGGTGCTGTTTGACTGGCGCTTGATATACGAGTCTAATATGGCTCTGAAAAATCCTGAAAACGCTGAAAATGCTTGGTTGGCCAAAGCGGTAATAAAACAGCCAGTAGAACTCGCCATTGCCGAAGTATTCCTTCTTCATACCGTTATTCCATTTTTACCGATTAGAATGGAGGCCAATTTTATGGCCGAGTTAACCAATGGACATGCTTTAATGATTAATGGCTCACGTTTACGCCACAAGGATATTAAAAAGTCGAATCTGGAGGACATGATGGTGCGGGGGGATACTCTTTTACTTGCCTTTTCTAATCATAAACGAAACCGACCGGCCTTTATCATTGATGAAATGAACAGCAAATACCGCACAATTTCATCAACGCCTGGAAAAAATGATAACACTTTAAGGCCGGTAAATGTTGCATTTACCCATCAAAGTAGCGACACTACTCATTTCACTTCAGTACTGCTACCAAGAACCGGCTATAGGAAATCGCTCCGACTGTTACGGGACAGCTATCCGCGGAACTATTTAAACGGTAAGGAAGCAAAGGACGATGTGACCAAAAATGATGAGGAATTTGAAAATAAAGCAAAAAAACAGGCTCGCTTAGACCAGAAAAATAGAAAAAAGCAGGAAAAATTGGCCAAAACGGCTAAAACTGTTGATGGCGTATACTTTGCTGAAGCTGGCAAATCTAGAAAAGGCCCAAAACCTAGAATTACCACAAAAAAAACTAAGGGGGGTGATATTCTTCCGCTCGGGAGTAATTTTTCTACCAAGGATATGTTTACCCAAGAAATAGTGCGCTTTGACACTATTAATAATGAACCACACCGATATACCTTGCGACAGGTATATTATTATAAAGAAAAAATAAGCGCTCAAAATCAAAACATCACTTTCGGCTCTGGCGTCAATCTGGCTTCAACAACCGGAGGAACTGGCTCACCCTTAAATGGTAGTGTTGTCGTGACGAATAAAACCTCCAGTACCCCATATTTGTTATTAAGAAATTTATCACTGCGCATTGATAACCTAAGTACAGGGAATTTTAGCCAATTTTTAATTGATCAAAAGTATTTTGAACACGAATTATCAATAAATAGCAATACCGTAGAAAAGAGCCTGGCCACTTTAAATATTGAGGATGGAAAAGCATACGTAAGTCTTATCGATAAAAAGAAGAACCTAAAGACATACAGATATACGTTAAACGGGGGCGAATTGATTTTTCAAGATAGATTAAAAGATATTACGCACGTTAGCTGGATTAGAAAAGTAGCTAACGCGCCATTACTACTTGTGGGCTGCCCAGTGCGTCCATTCGGATACTATGATATGGACTTGAACGCGGGATCCAATAATAGGTTTATTTTCTCCTCTTATGTAAAATCAGTGCGGGATGAAGACGGTAAACGTTTAAGAGGTAAGAAAAAGCACCGCTTCGTGTTACACCAATATCAAATCAATTCGAAAGCACCAAAGCTTGACCCAAGTGCCAAGGAAAAAGATGCAGATGAAGGTGAAGCCATGTAAATGAGGTAAGTAATTATCCTTGTTTACCTAGTTATTACTAGGGTTTACTACTTATGGTTTTTTACTTAATAATATTCGGGTATGTTTGTAAAACATTACCCGAACTATGTCGTTGCGTTTTTTACTAGTCATTGGTCTTATTTGGTATACCGGTATGAAAGCGTTGGCACAGGACGGCGTAATCATGGCTCAAGAGTTCACCAATGCTTCGCCGAGCTATTACGACTATATTTTCGAGAACATTGACGACAGTACCTACTTCTCGTTAAGATCCGAGGGTCGAAGAACACATATCGCCATATTGGACCATAATCTAGACACTTTATTTTCAGAAACTTATCGCGTTAAATTCGATCCTTCCAAATTTGTCAAAATTCTCCCTTTCGATGCCAATTCATTCGGAGTTTATTTCTACCAAAGAAAAAACTGGGGATTTTTTCAATTGGGTTCCCGCCTGTATGAATTCACTTTCGATTTTGACAAACACCGCAGCAATTTAAATCATTACAACATGTATGGCCACATCAGTGGCCTGCGCATTGAACGTTTCAATAACAAAACTGTCGTTGCAGGCAATACCCAGCTTAACCTTGGCGTGGGTATTAATTTGGCGCGTTTTGTTGTTCCGTTGGCTATCGACTTACTTACGTTGTCCAGCTACCGAACCGACTATGGCGGTTACAATTTTGTACAATCTCCGGGTTCTACCATTGGTCTTTATGCCCTAAATATCGTATTGCCGTTTTACCGTTACCGAAAGGATAGAAACTTTCTTGCCGA
Source organism: uncultured Flavobacteriales bacterium (assembly GCA_964390915.1). GTDB lineage: Bacteria > Bacteroidota > Bacteroidia > Flavobacteriales_D > Luteibaculaceae > DASUEB01. Next base: position 25,301 of record CAYMJL010000025.1, on the reverse strand, counting down.
ATTACGAAACGGACTAGCTATAAACCGGAACGAAGGTCGTTTTCAAAACGAGGAGGTAAAAAAAGCTTCACTTGAAGATATGTTGGTTAAAAACGATACCCTTCTCTACCTGGCTTATACCAACAGCAGCAAAAAACAACCCTCGATTGTTATTGATGGATTTAGCACTACTTTTCGAAAAGTGCTTACTGGCGCTTCAAAACCGGATTTAAATAACAGGGTTTTGTATTTGGATCTCTATCCTTCAGCAGAAGATTCGCTACGATTTAACTCCATTTTTCTATCGAGAAAAGGTTACAACAAAGGAACCAACCTAATGGAGGTGGTCTACCCCAGAACCTTTTTACATAAAAAACTTTCGAAAGATGACGCTACCGAAGGAGACGATGAGTTCGAATCCATTAAACCCGATAAGGTTAAAAAAAAGGATCTTAAGCGAAATAACAAAGACCAATCTCTGCTTGGTAAAAATGCGAAATCAGTTCGTGGAGTCTTTTTTATTGATACAGCAACTTCTCCAAAAAAGGAACTTAAATCGAAGTCCAGCAAAGCAAAGTCTAGCAGTTTGGATACCAAAGGTGGGCCTAAAAAAGAGATTAAAACAAAGATTAAAACCCGCCGGGCACCGGGTCGCGATGTTATCCCAGTTGGAGAAAACTTTCGCTCTAGAAGCATGTATTCAAACGAACGGGTTCGTTACGGTTTAGTCGATGGTGTAAAACACAAATATACATTAAGGCAACTTTATTACGTAAAGCCCAATTCAGCCCCCAATCAGTCGGTGATGTCTATCTCAAGTGCTCCAACCATTGGTGGAACACCTTCTAATAGTGCAATTGGTGAAGTAGCGCCGTTGACCGTTTCACCAACGCTTGCCATTCAAAAGGTTGGTTACACGGTGGTGTCTAAAAACCTATCCATTAGAATTGACAATTTGGAAACTGGTGATTACAGTCAGTTTATAGTAGACAAAGAGTTTTTCTACCACGAAATGGCAGGTGCGACCAATCAGGTAGAGAAAATGCAGTCTGTTTTAAATGTTATTGATGGAAAAGCATTTGTAAGTATTGTTGACAAAGACAATAACCTAAAAACCTATCGATACACCATGGATGGCGGGGAGCTCATCTATATCAATCGTCTGGCCGAAGCAACCGAAGTACCAAAATCTAAAAAAATATGGAGCAAAATCCTGTTTATGGTAGCCGATAATGCTCCTTTTGGTTATTTCGATATTGACTTAAATATGGGTGATGAGACCTCATTCATCCTTACCAGCTACGTTAAGATGCTTTATACGGAAGACGGCGAGACTTTGAAAGGTAGAAACCAGTTTCTATTTCTATTACAGAAATATGAAATTAATCCTGATGCCCGTGTAATATCACCTTCAGAAATAGAGAAACATAACCAAGAGCAGAGCCAAAAAACACATAAATCTAAACGGTAACAGTAGTAAACCGTTTAGCAAATTCATTAAATGCCAATTGGTATTCCTCAAGTATTTTTTGCACGATATCTTTTATCGGGATTACATTGTCAATCATTTCTACACTTTGGCCGGCACTCCACAAATTTTGGTAACTACCTGGATGTACCGATTTTTCCAACTGACGCATTCCGCGAAGCTGCGTTAACATTTTAAAGTATTTTTTCACCTGTTTATTGCTATTTAACATGCGCTCCAACCAATTTTGGCGATAACCAATCTTTTGGGCGTAAGGCGTATTAATAATGGCACAAGGTGTTCCTGAAATGCGTTCTGTCATTACAATATCGTCCATTCCGGCACCCACTATAGCGTCTTTATATTCAGTCGCAACATTGGCTTCGGTACTGGCTATAAATCGGGTTCCAACCGAAACTCCTTGCGCACCAAGCATCATCATAGCACCCATTTGGACGCCCGTTGCAATTCCACCAGCCGCCACAACAGGTACATCGGGGAAATGCTTTTGCAAGGCATTCACCAAAACATGCAATGCAACTGGCCCTGCATGTCCGCCAGCACCGGCGCCAACCGCAATAAAGCCATCACAACCCAAATCGTGGCATTTCTGCGCATGTTTCAGGTTGGTAACATCACAATACACTTTGCCGCCGTAAGTATGCGCTTCATCAATTACCTCTTTTGGGCTACCTAAACTGGTAATGTAAAAAGGCACTTTTGCCGCAACACATGCCTTAAGATGTTTTTTATAAAGTGGATTGGTTTGTTGAACAATAAGGTTAACCCCATAATTCCCGTCAACCACTTGCCCACTTTTGAATTCGTTTAACCGAGCCAAAACACCTTCCAACTCGCCTTCTTTTCGGTAGTTAAGTGTCGGGAAAGTACCCATTATCCCCGTTTTCATTGCCTCCTGCATCATGGCTTCGTTAGAAACCAAGAACATAGGCGCCATGATAATAGGATACCTAACTTGTAGCTGAGCGGTCAATTTGTTCGAAAAATCCATTTATTTAGCTGTATCAGACACTAAATAAACAAAAGTTTTCATAATTTTTCCCGAAATTCATGCACTCCACTTTTACTCTTTAATCAAATTCTATGTACAAGTCCGTAACCCGTCTGTTTGATGTCGTCTATTATCAGCAAAAAATGTATCCCCAAGGAATTGCATTGGCCGGTAAAGATGGTGGCACATGGAAGCACTATTCCATATTACAGTACATAGACAATGCTATGGCCATTTCGAGAGGTTTGTTGGAACTAGGTATTCGCCCCGGAGATAAAATAGCCATGATTTCGAACAACCGGCCAGAGTGGAATTTTATGGACATCGGTATTTTGCAGATTGGCGCCATAAACGTTCCAATTTACCCAACAGCATCGGAAACCGATTACGAATATATCATGAACGATGCTGCCATTAAAATGGTTGTGGTTAGCGACAAAGATTTATATGCCAAAGTAATGCGCGTTAAGCCCAATGTTTCTAGCATAGAGGCCGTTTATACTTTTAACGAAGTTGATGGTGCAACGCATTATTCAGAAATCATGAAGCGGGGCGAAGTGATTGGTAATGCTCCGGTTGAATTGATTATGGAATCGGTAAAACCCGATGATTTAGCAACCCTAATATACACCTCTGGAACCACTGGCCGACCAAAAGGTGTAATGTTATCGCACCGAAACATTGTTTCCAACGCCATTAACAGCACCAGCCGTTTCCCTACAGCTACAGGCAAAAAAGCCTTGAGTTTTCTACCTGTTTGCCACATATACGAGCGCATGCTCATTTATTTGTATACCATAAAAGGCATTGAAATTCATTATGCCGAATCGATGGATACCATTGTGGCCAATATGCAGGAAGTGCATCCGGATGTTTTTACCGCGGTACCACGTTTACTTGAAAAGGTTTACGACAAAATAATGACCAAAGGCCGCGAACTAACCGGATTTAAGAAAACTTTGTTCTTCTGGGCAGTTGATTTAGGTCATCGTTTTGAACCTTATGGAGCAAACGGGTGGTGGTATGAGTTTCAGCTGATAATTGCACGAAAACTTATTTTCAGTAAATGGCAAGCCGCCTTGGGTGGAAACGTTAAATTAATTGCATCGGGAAGTGCAGCCTTACAGCCTCGCTTGGCCCGCATATTTCTAGCTGCCGGAATTAACGTTATGGAAGGTTATGGCTTAACGGAAACCTCACCCGTAATTTCGGTCAACGAAATGAATCACAATGGTTTAAAAATTGGCACTGTTGGTCGCGTAATAGACGAAACAACGGTTAAAATTGCCGCTGATGGTGAAATTTTGGTGAAAGGCCCTAACGTAATGTTGGGCTACTATAATAAACCCGAGCAAACTGCCGAAGTTATAGATGCTGAAGGCTGGTTTCATACCGGCGATATTGGCGAATTTGTTGGTGATGGCTTTTTGAAAATTACGGATAGGAAAAAAGAAATATTCAAAACTTCTGGAGGCAAATACGTAGCCCCGCAAGTGATGGAAAACAAGTTTAAAGAGAGCCCATTTATTGAGCAAATTGTTGTTATTGGCGAAAATCACAAGCATCCGGCGGCCTTAATTGTTCCTGCATTCGAATTATTGAAAAAATGGTGCTTGGAAAAAAGCATTGAGTTTAGCACTCCTGCCGATGTAATTCAAAAGCCTGTAATAATTCAGAGATATGAGCAAGAAGTCACCAAATACAACCAAGAATTTGGCCATTGGGAGCAAGTGAAGAAGTTTGAATTGCTGTCTGAAGAGTTTTCCATTCCAGGCGGTGAACTTACCCCAACACTTAAACTGAGAAGGAAGTTTATTAACGAAAAATATGCCCATTTGATAAATAAGATTTATGATTTGGAAGGAGAAGTTGAGTGAAAGAAAGGTTCCCGCAGATTTCGCTGATGGACGCGGAAACCGACTACCCTTTCTGCGAAAATATGCGAAATCTGGGGGAGAAAAATAAAAGAACTTTCATGACAAGTTTCCCGATATTTGCCCCATGAAAATATCAAGCGGTGGCTGGAAAGTAATTGGTTTTGTAAGCATTTTTGCGATTGGCGTTGGCATAGCTTTTAATATGCTTAATAAGCCTGTAAAACTACCTATTTACAATCCAGCTGATCTTAATCCAAAACTTGTAGACCAAAGTTTACTGGGCAAAAAAAAGGATCACACCGTACTTGATTTCAAACTCATCAACCAGTTGGGCGACACGGTTACGCTGACCAATTTGAAGGGAAAGATTTACGTTGCCGATTTCTTTTTTACGACATGTCAAAGCATTTGTCCTAAAATGACCAGCCAACTTACCCGAGTGGCCAAGACATATAAGGACAATGAAAAAGTGATGATTGTTTCGCACACCGTAGATCCCGAAACCGATAGTGTGGCCACCTTAAAACAATATGCCGAGGCCAATGGCGTGAATGCTAAACAATGGCTTATGCTTACCGGCGACAGTAAACAGATTTATGGTTTAGCCCGAAAGTCTTATTTTGCTGTGCTTGATGAACCCAGCCCCGAAGGCCCTGATTTTGTTCATACCGAAAATTTTGTTTTGGTGGATGCTCACGGACGACTAAGAGGGTTTTATGACGGAACCAGCAAACAAGCGGTAGATAAACTAATCGCCGATATTGATTTGCTGCTTGAAGAAGAATAAACACCACGTAACCAACTAACATGAAAAAACTTACACCCATTCTTTTTATTCTTGGCTTGGTACTATCGCTGCTAGCCATTTCGGTAATTAACCCGGGCTGGTTGCGCCAAACTGTTTTGTTTTTAGGAGTGGTATCGGCCATAACCGGAATGATTTTCAGAATTGTTACCTTACTGAAAAGTAATTGAGGTAAAATACTTATCTCAATTTGACCTACTGTTTTTTAACCACATAGAAATATAGGCTCAACGCTAGGCGTTGCTATGTTTACTAAAAAATTGACTGAGGTAGCCATAGTTATGCAAGCATAAAACATAGTCCTTAATGAATATCAAAACTATGTGACTATGTGGTTATAGTTTAGGATTTAAAGTCGTTCAAACGTAAAAGACACTATGGAAACCCCTTACAAATCTATTGCCGACTCGATGGTAACCATTACCGAGTTAATGACACCGGATAAGGCCAATTTTGGTGGAAAAATTCACGGTGGACATTTGCTCTCGTTACTCGATAAAGTGGCCTACGTATGCTCGGGAAAACACAGCGAAGGCTATTGCGTAACCGTAAGTGTAGACACGGTCGATTTTTTACATCCAATCGAGGTTGGTGATTTGTTGCACCTTCATGCCAGTGTGAACTACACAGGAAAAACATCGATGGTTATTGGTATTAAAGTGGTTGCCGAAAACCTACGGGCAAAAACCGTACGCCACACCAACACCAGCTACATTACCATGGTAGCGGTTGACGACAACGGAAAACCACGCCCGGTGGCCGGGTTAATTTTAAACACCCCCAACGAAATTCGCAGGTTTTACGAAGCCAAAAGCCGCAAGGAAATGAACCGCCAATTCCGCAACCAGTTTGCAGAAAAAAGGCAGCAAGCTAATGCTGGAGCTCAAGTGGCGGGGTTGGTAAACGAGAATTGCAGGGTTGCGAATTAACACTATCCTGGCTCGGCACTGGAGAACCTTAAATATTCTTAGGATTCAACAAACAAACTCAACTTACCTATAAATTTATAGTCTTTCAGATTGTAGGTAAACAAGTCAAGCCGCATAATTTTTGCGGTGGCCGCTATGAAACAATCAGGAATGGCAAGTCCATGACTTAATCTGTACGACTCGAACAAAGTCAACGCCTCCATTGTGATGTCGTTATTGATTAGCGCCACATTAAATCGAAGTAATTTTTTCTTAATTTTAGTTTCATCCGTTTTATTGGTGGCACCCATTAATAGTTCCATTTTAGTGATTACCGAAATCACCACGTTGTCCAGGCCAATTAGATTTTCTAAACTATTTTTTGAATTAGCATGTCGCGGACTGGAAACATCCCAATAATCAATCAGAACATCTGTATCACAAACTACTTTGTTCTTTGCCATGCGTCCTGACGAAGTTTTCTGGCATCAATATTTTTATTGGAAAAAATAGTCTCAAGTTCTGAGGTATCGATAGTACCATCCGCCGGAATAATAGTAACCCCATTTATTTTGTTTTGCCCTTTTTTCAATTTGGCAGGTAAAACCACCGAAAAATCAAAATACTTAGAAAAATCGATTAAGGCATCTAAGGCCCTTTTGCTCTTATATTTTATAACCAATTCCGGCATACTCAAGTCTCCTTTGCTACAAAGTTAAATAATAAAATACGCGTTAAGATTGATTTATCGAATAGATTATAAACAGTTTAACACTTAACTTTTTAAAATTAAAGTTTTCTAATGACCGAAAAGAAAAACACAAATCTGTGTAATTGAAAGCCTCGCGTTACATCAAACTCCTATACCACTTCGCATAATCCTTGGCAAAGTAGGTCAATATCACATCGGCACCGGCACGTTTTAGGCCAACCAAGGTTTCGGGCATGGCTTTTTCGAAATTGAGCCATCCATTGCGGCAAGCAGCCAACAACATAGCACACTCGCCACTTACGTGATAGGCTGCAATAGGTAAATCGCTGTTTTGCTTGAGGTCGCTAATGATGTCCATATAATGTAATGCGGGTTTTACCATTAGGAAATCGGCTCCTTCGGCGGCATCCAGGCTTGCTTCTATGAGTGCTTCTCGCCTATTGGCGGGGTTCATTTGGTAGGTTTTTTTATCACCACTTTTGGGTGCGCTATCCAAAGCATCTCTAAACGGACCATAAAAAGCACTGGCGTATTTGGCAGTGTAGGCCATAATTCCCGTTTCGGTGTAGCCGGCCTTGTCCATTTCGTTGCGAATAAATCCAATGCGGCCATCCATCATATCGCTAGGCCCAAGAATATCTATTCCGGCCTGCGCTTGGGCAATGCTCATTTTTGCCAAAATAGGCAGCGTAACATCGTTTATTATTTTACCGCCATCTACATAACCATCGTGACCATCGCTGTTGTACGGATCCATAGCTACATCAGAAATAAGGCAGGCTTCAGGAAATTTTGCCTTAATAGTGCGAATGTATTCCAAGTAAAAATTGCTTTCGGCATAACTGTATGATGCTATTTTGTCTTTCAACTCCTCTGGGACAGCTGGAAACAGAATAAAACTTTTAATACCTAATGAAAGGGAGTCTTCAATTTCGCCAAGAACAGTATCCAACGACCAGCGAAAAGTACCGGGAAGTGAACTTACTTCCGATTTAATTCCTTTTCCTTGTAACAAAAACAAGGGCTGCACCAATTGCTGCGGTAGTAAATGGGTTTCTTGTACTAAACCACGAATGGCCTCACTTTGACGATTTCTTCTCGGACGAATATTCATAACTTACTGGATAGGTGTTTTCTTGGGAACGGGATCGTAACCGCTTGTTCCCCATGGATGACATTTGGAAATTCTTTTTGCGCCCAGCCAGGTTCCTTTTAACACGCCCCATTCTTTAATAGACTCGATGGCATATTGCGAACAAGTGGGCGTGTGGCGACAGGCATTAGGTAGCCAAGGCGAAACAACGTACTGATAAATACGAATAGGTAAAATAAACAAGGCCTTTAGCATGACCGTGCAAAGATATTGCTTTAGACCATTGCAGTTGGACAACGGACTATTTGATGTTTTGACAATTTGATATTTCGATAATTTGATAGGCATAAATTAATGATTGGTCTTTCACCTACAGTCTTTTGTCTTACTATTTTTCTTACACTTACCTAAAATTTAAACATCCAAAAAGCTATGAAAAAGTCGATTTTTATTGCATTTTCACAGCCGTTTCCTATTCATCTTACATTTCTTTCCATCTTCCTATTATCAACAACCGTTGCAGTATTGGCACAAAATGGAGCTATTTTTATTGCTCCAGAAATAGCAATTTGTGGCAATGGAGCAGTACAACTATCAGGTGGGAATTACAGAAATGATAGCCTGTTTACCGATTCTATCCCTTACCAACAAGCTGGTTTACCAGCTTGCTTGGGTGGGGTAAACCACAACTACTGCACACTGGTAATTAGTACCGATAGTTTGTTATGGGTGTGGGGTTACAATATTTACGGCCATTTAGGTTTGGGCGATACTATTAATCGTCCGCAGCCTGTTATTCACCCGTATTTATCGAAAGTTAAAGCGGTAAAAAGCAACGATTATTGTGCCTATACACTACATGGTAACGGAAGTGTAATGGCTTGGGGCAACAACTACCTTGGCGATAGTACTACTGGAGTAAGCAATATGCCAAAACTTATAACCGGATTAGAAAATGTACATGCACTTTCAACTTTTTACCAACACGTGTTGGCTTTAAAAACCGACGGGACTGTTTGGGCATGGGGAAGTAATATTGAATATCAGTTGGGAAATGGCAGCCAAGCCAGTAGCTATTACCCAAAACAAGTAATGGGTTTACCCGGCATAAGAAGCATAGCAGCTGGAGACAAACACTCTATGGCGGTAGATAGTGCAGGCAATGTTTGGGCTTGGGGCTCTAACGGATACGGCCAGTTTGGTGATACAACATTGGGCTATTTCCAAAAAGCACCAACTCAACTCACCTCAATAAGCAATGTAAGCCAAGTGGCCGCCGGCCATAGTTTTTCGCTTATGTTAAAAATCGACGACACAGTTTGGGCATGTGGCCAGAACACGTTTGGCAAACTTGGCATTGGCACCACAAATGGGTACAAACAGATGCCCGTGCAGGTTGTGGGGCTTGTAGATGTGAAACAAATAAGCTGCGCCCAGGACAATGCCTTTGCACTCACAAACGATGGCATTGTATGGAGTTGGGGGATGAATTATGGGGGCAACCTTGGCGATGGTACTCGCGCCAACCGCAATGCGCCAGTCCGGTTTTTATCGTCTTGTACTGGAAACGAAGTAGATGAAGTTATTGAAGATAAAACTCTTGTAGTGTTTCCAAATCCATCCACCGGAATATTCCAACTACCTAACACTCTATATTTAAGTGGCGACCTAGAATTACTGAATACCGTTGGACAACAAGTGACTTTTCAGTTAAACGGAAATCAGATTGATTTATCAAACCAACCAAAAGGCATTTATTACCTAAAAAGCTCGTCAGAAAACGCAAGCAGCGTGTATAAACTGGTACTGGAGTGAAAAAGGAAAAAGATGATCGAGCAAAGACACACGTGCAAGGATTGATTAGAGCCGGTCCTTTATCTTTTCTCCACTTACTATGCCTTGTACCCAGATTTTTTTAAAAGCCCAGCTAACGATAAATCTTCATCAATCTGAGGCCAATGAATTCCGTACCCCGAAGTTGAAATTCGAAAATTATTTCTAACAGATTCTGATGCCTGATTTAATTTAGGCGAAACCTCTGCCAATGCAATTCTAATCTGCTGATTATTAACGGTTAAAACCATAATATTAGCTTCAAAAGTAATATCTTGTATTTTATGGCTTAACGTGTTCATGGTTATTTATTAAAGTGGGTATTCCATTCCTCAACAATCAAATCAAAATGCTGATAAATTATCTTTTTTATCTCTTTCCTTGCGGTTGAACCAAGGTTAAAACTGCGTTCCTCTTTTATTTCAAATTCGTCAATTAACAACCAAAACTTACATTCCATATCACCTTTTTCGGCATGCACGTGAATGGGTTCATTTCCTTCATTAGAGTAAAAGTATAACCTCCAACCAAGGATAAATAATATTGTTGGCATTCTGTGAGAGTTTTATAAACCCAAATTTCGGTGAAAAAAATCAATTTTCATCTTTCCCGTAAATAATTTCAAAGGCAATAAACGCAAGACAATAGAAATTTGATTTTTTGACTAAATGACAAAAGACAGGGCAGTAAATTAATATAGGCAAACTAGCTGTCCATTGTCTTTTGTCCAGTTGTCTTTTGTCTATGCTATTTCCAGCACCAAATCATTGCTTTGCACCATGGTTTTTTCGTTGAGGACCAGACGGGCAACTTTGCCTTCGGTTGGAGCGGTAACTGTTGTTTCCATTTTCATGGCCTCAATAACAAAAAGCGGGGTGTTTTTCTTTACCACATCGCCCTGTTTTACCAGCAATTTACTTAACATTCCTTGCAATGGTGCACCAATGTGGCCATCGTTTTCAGGGCTTATTTTTTGGTTTTCTTTCTTCTCAATTTTCAAGGTTCTGTCAGCAACAATAACCGAGCGGGTTTGGCCATTTACCTTAAAATAAATCATCCGGTTGCCGTCTTTGTCGGCATTACCTACTGAAAGTAACTCAACAATAATCACTTTTCCGGGAGCAATTTCAATGATACACTCCTCGTTGGGCTGCATGCCGTAAAAAAAGTTTTTGGTGGGCACCTTGCTCATGTCCCCAAACTGATTGAACTTCAAAATGGCATCTTCCATCACCTTGGGGTAGAGTTTCCACGACAGGTAATCGGTAAATTCTAATTTTCGGATAAAATTCTTTTCGAACCTGTTTTTAAACTCAACGAACTCCTTTTCCAAATCAACTGGCTGCATATGCGCATTGGGGCGGTCGGTGTATCCTTGTTCGCCTTTTAAAACTATTTTTTGCAGCTCTGCGGGAAATCCACCAGTGGGCTGACCCAAGTCGCCTTTAAAAAACCCAATTACCGATTCGGGAAAAGAAAGTGATTGACCTTTTTCAAAAATATCGGCAGTCGTCAGGTTGTTGGTCACCATAAACTGCGCCATGTCGCCCACCACCTTCGAGCTTGGTGTTACTTTTACAATGTCGCCAAATAGGTCGTTTACCGTTTTATAAGCCTTTTTCACCTCTTCAAACCGGTCGCCCAAACCAAGGGCAATGGCTTGCGGTTTTAGGTTAGAGTATTGTCCGCCGGGAATTTCGTGTTCAAAAACCTCGGCAGTGCTGGCTTGCAAACCACTTTCGAAAGGATAGTAATATTGCCTAACCGCCTCCCAGTAGTTCGATTGTTCTTGAAGGGCGGTCTTATTCATGGCATTTTCGCGCCCGTGAAACTGCATCATCTCTATAATAGAGTTGAAGTTGGGCTGGGAGGTAAGTCCCGACATGGAGCTCAAGGCCACGTCAATTACATCTACTCCAGCTTCAATGGCTTTTAGGTAAGTGGCCACCTGCAAACCAGAAGTGTCGTGCGTATGCAAGTGAATTGGGATTTTCACCGCGTTTTTTAGCTCAGTTACCAACTCGGCTGCGGCATATGGTTTTAGCAAACCAGCCATGTCTTTAATGGCCAATATATGTGCTCCGGCATTTTCCAAATCTTTGGCCAGTTGCACATAGTATTTTAGGTTGAATTTGGTTTTGGTTTTATCCGAAATATCACCCGTATAACCAATTGCGGCCTCGGCCAGCGCACCAGTTTTATGTTGAATGGCCTTAATAGAAGGCTCCATGGCTTTTACCCAATTCAAGGAATCGAACACCCGGAAAATATCCACCCCGTTTTCCCACGATTTTTCGATAAAAGTCTCAATCAAATTGTCGGGATAAGCCGTGTAACCAACGCCATTTGAGCCACGCAACAGCATTTGCAATAAAATGTTGGGTACTGCTTCGCGAATTTTCTGCAATCGCCTCCAGGGGTTTTCGCCCAAATAGCGCAGGCAAACATCAAAGGTTGCCCCACCCCATACTTCCAGCGAAAATACCTCAGGGTGATTTTTCGCGTAGGCCTCGGCCGAAATTAAAATATCGCGTGTTCTAACCCGGGTGGCCAATAGCGACTGGTGGGCGTCACGAAAAGTACAATCGGTATACTGAATTTTATTTTCGTTTTTTAACCAACTGACAAATCCTTCTCGACCCAATTCGTTCAACAAATTTTTGGTTCCTTTGGGATAAGTACCATACTTATCAAACAAAGGAACCACCGGCTTTTCCAGCCGAACATCGGGGTTTATTTTGGCCACATCGGGGTTGCCGTTTACAATCACATCGCCCAAAAATTGAACAATCCGAGTAGCTCGGTCTTGAACCGCTCTAAACTTAAACAGTTCGGGAGTTGAAGCCACAAAATTAACCGAAGCATTTCCCGAAATAAACGTGGGGTGATTGATGATGTTCAGCAAAAACGAGATATTGGTTTTTACCCCGCGAATCCTGAACTCGGTGATGGCCCTGTTCATTTTTCGCGCTGCACCTTCCATGGTTCGGCCACTTACCGACACTTTAACCAGCATGGAGTCGAAAAAAGGGCTTACTCGAACGCCTTGGTACAAGGAACCCGAATCTAGCCGAACCCCAAAACCACCGGCACTTCGGTAGGTAGTAATTACGCCATAATCGGGTTGGAAATTATTCTCAGGATCTTCGGTAGTAATGCGGCACTGCATGGCCACTCCGTTTACCGAAAGACTTTCTTGTGAAGCAATTTTAATTTGCGGGTCGCTCAATTTGTAGCCACCAGCAATAAAAAGCTGTGCTTTTACCAAATCAATACCGGTTACCATTTCGGTAACCGTATGTTCCACCTGAATACGTGGATTAACCTCGATAAAATAAATATTGTTGGCTTTATCCATCAGAAACTCAACCGTTCCTATGTTGTTGTAGCCAACTTGGCGACATATTTTTAACGCGTAATCATAGAATTTTTGGCGCGTTTCTGCACTTAAACCTACCGCCGGAGCAACCTCGACCACTTTTTGGTACCTACGCTGCACCGAGCAATCGCGCTCAAAAAGGTGAACAATATTTCCATGTCTATCGCCTACTATTTGAACCTCGATATGTTTCGGTTCTTCCACAAATTTTTCGAGAAACAAGGTGCCATCACCAAACGCATTTTCAGCTTCGCGTTTGGCCTCTGGAAATCCTTTTAACAAATCTTCTTCGTTGCGCAGCACCCGCATTCCTCGACCACCGCCACCGGCAGCCGCTTTCAACATTAACGGAAATCCAATTCGTTTGGCTTCGGCCACGGCAATTTCCAAGGTAGTTAAATCCGGCTCGTTGCTTTCAATAATAGGAACCTGGCACAGCTTGGCAATTTTTTTTGCCGCAATCTTATCACCCAATTGCTCCATTATTTCAGGATCAGGGCCAATAAAAATCAGGCCATTTTCCCTGCATTTCCTAGCAAAAGCAGCATTTTCTGAAAGAAAACCATAACCCGGGTGAATGGCATCAACCTTTTTCTGCAACGCAATTTGAATAATGGCATCACCATCCAAATAAGGCTTTAGGGGCTCATCGTCTTTCCCCACTTGGTAGGCCTCATCGGTCTTGTAACGGTGTTGACTATATCGGTCTTCGTAGGTATAAATCCCAACTGTTTTCAGATTTAACTCCACACAGGCACGAAAAATACGAATGGCTATTTCTCCCCGATTTGCTACAAGAACCTTGGTAATGTTCATAGAAATTGATTTAACAGTTTACACCTGAAAGTTGATTTCTAAATTGGTTAAAATTTGGGCAACCTTTACTTTCGGGAAACAAAAATAGTTAAACGAATAGATTGTAGATTTTTTTTCTATAATTTATCACTATCAAAGAAATTAAAATCTAAATACCTGAATTTAATGAGCGAATAGCACTTTAAAAATGACTTTTCAACCAATGCCGCATTTCGCTTTACTTTGTGGCATGCAAAAAATAGAAGCGGCCCTGTTCCTAGTTATTTGTAAACTCCTTTTGGGGAAAAGTGGCTATTTATAATTGCTCTTATTAACTTCACCATCTATTTTTGACCAAATTAAACTCTCAAAATGATTCTAAAATCGCTTATAACCAAAATCTTATTTTTATTGACAATTCTGGTCACTGGTCAAAACAAGACAATCTGTTTTCCTGATTTAGGACTGCGAGGAAAGTATGGTGCCGGTGTTATTGAGGTTCACGATGGCATAAAAACTTCTGAAATACCGCTTTATGACCTAGTTGCTTATCCTTTAAAGGGTTTAATTGAACACAAAGGAAAGATATATGGACACAGTGCGCAGGAAATAAGCTGCCATAGTGACCTTTACAAAAGGTTCAAAGGCTATCTATTTGTTGCGGATAGCATCGATAAACCGGCAAAACGTTTTAACAAATATGAGCAAGGTGGTGGAACATTAAATACGTATTATTTTGGAACGTATACTACTAACTTTTCGATATCGGAAGATATAATGGTCATTTGCTACGCTACCACCAATAAAAGAAGTCTGGATATTATTAGTTTAGTTAATGATTCGGTTATAAAAGAAATCCCATTAGCTTATAACCAGTTCCCTGACGGAGGAGAGCCATTAATTATTAACAATTGCATTTACTACACAGTAAGGAGTACCGCTAGTAGCGGTTCTGAAGATTCTACCTATGTAATGGAATATAATATTGCCCTAGGTACCAATATGCCTATTCTTAAGGAAGCATCAGTAAATCTGGGCGCACAAAGAGGGAAATTGATATTCGAGAATCAAAAACTGTACGGACTATTTGTTAACAAAGATTTCTTCAGCAACCAAGCAAATTTTGTTGGAATTTCAATCCCAACCGGTCAATATCAGCATTTATTCGAATTCAACACAGATACCATTTTCAATCCAAACGGGCAATTCACCAAGGTAAATGGCAAATATGTGGATATTGCAACTTCTGGAGGGTCAGGGGATAAAGGCGCTATTTACCAATTCAATCCGGCAACCGAATCGATTGAGCATATAGTTTCATTTGCAGCAGTACCAAATGGCAACCCATTTGGCAACCTAGTGAAATTTAATAACAAAATATACGGCTTACTTGCCTATAAAAACCAATCGCGAGTAACATCATTGTTTGAATTGGATACAGCAACTTTCGATGTAAGTGTAATACGTGAATATCCTCATCAAAATGAAATAAATTATGAAATCACCGGGTCATTTGTTTACCAGAACAAATTACTCTTATATGGCCCAGAGTCTGGTACAAACCATCATGGACAATACCTAGAAATAGATTTCCAAAACAATCAAGACAGACCTATTGACCCCTTTATGACATTGAATTTAAGTGGTGAAAATGTATCTGTTTTCAAAAAATATTCTAATAAATTATACACTATAAACGGGTGCATTACCGATAATTCGTTAATATCATTTAACCTTGAAACTGAAAAAATTGAATCAGAGGTTGTCTTTAACAACATCGTAAAAACCGAAAATTTTTATTCGTTCGGGCCCTTCACAATCGAGAATAATATACTTTATGGAACCGCCACAAAAAACCTAGACAACAATATAATATTCAGTTATAATTTAGACTCTCGTGAATATCAAGAGCTGGTAACTGGTGAATTTGATGTTTGGAGTCATGAAATTAACAAAAATGGAACAGATATTTATTTAGGCGAAACACACATCAATTTAGACTCAAAAACAATTACCCCTTGCGTAGTGGAAGATGCCTGCTACAGAAGACAACTGCCTAAAATGGCATTTAGCAATAATCTTGCTTATACCCATGCACATTTAAATACATCATCAAGTGCTTGTGCCAATCTAACGCCATATTCTTATCTCGGTATATTTTCTTCCACAGACACTTCAATTTTAAGATGTGAGGGATTCTTGCCTGATCATAATATTTTTATTAATCAAATTTTAAGTAACGAAACTGATATCTATGTGTTTCATAGCACACTGGACACCTTATTACCATCAGGAATCTACAAAATTGAACCCAAGACGGGTATAATATTAGCTAACTATGAACTACCTGATTCACTATTTTTTGCATCTGGGTATTACGCTATAAATAATGAAAATATATTTTCCTTCGCACGAAACCGGGATTTGTCAGCTCCGAGATTCCTTACAACTATGGATTTAGCTACGGGTCAATTTAGTTATGAGCCAATCGGTGGAAATTGCCAACACTTTTTAGAAACGATTTGGATTATCGATGAAGATGCCACTAATTCAATTACCAAAAATAACCTAGCCGACGAGCTTGTGGTGTTTCCAAATCCAAGCAATGGAATTGTACGTATTCAAACTAAGCGTTTGCAACATCTTTCCAACATAGAGGTCTACGATAGTTATGGCAAAAAGGTTTTAGCGGTAAAAAATCACAATGAATTTATTGAGTTAACAAATTTATATTCCGGTATTTACACGCTAAAAATAATTTATCAAGACGCTTCTACAAGCACTAAAAAGATTGTCCTGACTAAATAACGATATGTTAAAATGCAAAAAATAGAAGCGGTAGCCAATTACTTGCGGCAAGCCGGCATTACTCAACCAGAAGTGGGCATTGTTTTAGGCACCGGGTTGGGCAATTTGGTTACGCATATTGAAATCATCAAAGAAGTACCTTATTCCGAGATTCCTCATTTTCCGTTATCAACTGTGGAAAGCCATACTGGCAAATTAATTTATGGTCTGCTGGCCGGTAAAATGGTTATCGCCATGCAAGGCCGATTTCATTATTACGAAGGCTATTCAATGGAAGAAATTGTGTTGCCCATCCGTGTAATGAAATTACTTGGAATAAAAATGCTATTGCTATCTAACGCCTCTGGTTGCCTTAACCTGAATTGGAAAAAAGGCGAATTGATGCTGATTGACGACCACATAAACCTGCAACCCACCAATCCGCTTATTGGCCGTAACCTAGAACAACTCGGGCCAAGATTCCCCGACATGAGCGCGCCCTATTCGGAAAAACTAAACCAACAATTCCTTGAAATTGCCGCCCGACTTGGCATAAAACTAAACCAAGGCGTTTATGCCTCGGTACCCGGCCCCATGCTGGAGACCCGAGCCGAATACCGCTTTCTGAAAACAATCGGTGCCGATGCAGTGGGTATGAGCACTGTACCCGAAGTTATTGCGGCCAACCACATGAATTTACCCTGTGCCGCCATTTCTGTTCTAACCGACGAATGTGATCCTGATAACCTAAAACCCGTCAGCATTGCCGACATTATTGCTGTTGCCCAAAAAGCCGAATTGCAGCTAACTTCGTTGTTTATGGAGTTGATTGGTGGTACTGAGTAGTGGGTAGTGGGTACTGGGTATTGGGTATTGGGTATTGGGTATTGGGTATTGGGTATTGGGTAAAAAAAGCTTTTAGATAAACCAATCAGCGTAATCCGTGAAATCATTTTAATCTGTGTAATCATTTAAAATAATCTGTGTAATCATCAACTATCTCAACCATAAATCTGCCAAAATAGCCCTTACCGTTGTTTGTTTGCTTACGGTATTGTTTGTTGCGTTTATTCCTAAACTGCAACTTAGCTACGATTTTGAGAAGTTCTTTCCGCAGCACGATGCCGAGCTCGATTTTTACCTAAAACACCGGGCCAAATTTGAAACCGACAACGACTTTGTACTTATTGCCATTAAACCCATTGGGGGAGTTTTTAACGCTGGATTTTTATCAAAATTAGATAGCCTAACCCATCAACTTGCTCGAGTAAAAAACATTGAAAGCAGGATTTCCATTGTCAATTATCGTTTACCCATTTTAACCCCTTTGGGTTGGAATGTGAGTTCCAACCTTGATTACACAGACACCACACAGCTTCCTTTGGACAGCATTCGCCTAATGCAAGACCAAAATGTTCACGGCAATTTATTGAGCAACGATGGCAGTACTGCCACCGTTATTTTGCGCAACCGACCTTATATCTCGAAAAAAGCAAGCGATTCTTTATTACACAGCTTGGATAAGCTGGTACAGCAACAACAGTTTGACGAGGTTCATTTTGCCGGAAAAATTCATGGCCAATACCACTACATCCGTAAAATGGGTGAAGAATTGACCCTGTTCACCTGCATTTCATTAATTCTTTTGGCTGTTTTCCTGTTTTTTACGTTTAGAACCATCTGGGGAATTTGGGTCCCTATACTTATTGTTGCGGTAACCATATTGTGGACGCTCGGGTTTATAGCCCTTGTTGGCGAGGAACTAAACATTTTGTGCACCATTTTACCCACCATTATTTTTGTGGTAGGCATTGCCGATAGTGTTCACATTCTCGAAAAATTTGTTCACGAAATAAGAAATGGACACACCAAGTTACAAGCCCTAATAATTGCTTACAAACATGTTGGTTTTGCTACCTTGCTGACGGCAATTACCAATGCCATTGGGTTTATAACCCTGTTGGTTTCCGACATTGAGCCCATTCGGAAATTCGGTTTATTTACCGCTCTGGGAATTCTTTTCGCTTTTCTGCTCACCTACCTGCTACTTCCGGCAGCATTATTATTTCTTCCAACCCCAAAGGTTACTTCGGTAAAACACAGCGATACTTTTTGGCACAAAGTGCTGCCCAAACTGTTTGTTTTTGTGTTGAACAACAAGCGGAAAATAGTTTTTACAACCCTTGGCATTTGTGCACTTGCTACCTACGGGGCTTTTCAAATTAAGATTAACAACTACCTGCTCGAAGACTGGGGCAAAAACGACCCGCAACGAAAGGAATACACCTTTTTTGAAGATAATTTTGCCGGCGTTCGACCCTTTGAAATGTCGGTAGCGGTTAGAGGAAGCCAACATTCAATACTCGATAGCACTGTGCTACGCGAAATGGACAAGTTGGAAAACTACCTGACCAAAACCTACGGCATTGGTGCAGTGGCATCGCCGGTGATTTTGGTAAAGACACTAAACAAAGCAGCTCATGCTGGGGACAACGCTCATTTCTGCTTGCCGCAAAATCAGGAAGAATGGGAAACGATACAAGCACCACTTAAAAAAGTAGTAAAGAATAAAAAGAGCCGAAATTTTCTAAGTTCCGACTTAAAATCGTGCCGAATTAGTGGCCGAATAACCGATTATGGTGGTTATCAGTTTAAGTTCAAGAATAAAAAACTAGACCAATTTATTGCCAAAAACATTGATGGACAGCTGCTCAAAATTCAACAAACAGGCATGCCTATGTTAATTGACAAGAACAATGAAAATTTATCGTCAGACATTGGGTTGGAGCTTGGCTTGTCGCTACTGCTGGTGGCCGGTTTAATGGGTTTGCTTTTTCAGAATTTCAGAATAGTAATTATTGCACTTATTCCCAATTTGGTTCCCTTATTACTGATTGCGGGCTTTATGGGTGCAACAGGCATTGACCTGAAAATATCGACCTCGCTAATTTTTAGTATTGCTTTTGGTATTGCCGTAGATGATACCATTCATTTTATGAGTAATCTGCGTTTAGAATTGGCCAAGGGAAAATCGCCAGCTTATGCACTAAAAAGCACCTATTTAAGCACTGGTAAAGCCATAACCATAACCAATATTATTTTGCTTTCCGGGTTTTTCAGCCTTATTCTTTCTTCGTTTGCCAGCACTTTTTACCTGGGACTACTGGTAAGTTTAACCCTGCTTATTGCGCTGGTTGCGGAGTTATTGTTGATGCCCGTGTTGTTTTTGTGGCTCTATAGAAATCCCTTGCGGGATTAGATTACACGGATTAATGGATTACACGGATTAGATTTAGGTGCAACAGGTTTGCAAACCATTTATTCAGCATACGTTTAAGTATCAATTCGCTACTTTATTTATGCTCATTTTGAGCGGTCTTATAACCGAATAACCGGAATATAATCCTGAAATTAGGCGTAATTTTCGGAAAAAAAGGAAATAAGAGTTTACCTCATTTATGGCAACCCCATTATGCTTAGTTACACAAAACCCCAAACTCGAAACACGAAACAAATTCACATTCTTTCAAAAACCACCTTATAACCTTCTTTAAGCTGGTATTTATCCCAGAAACCGGCATTTACCTCAACCACATATTTGGCTGGCTTTTTACTCGGTAGCGATTCTTCAGAGTAAGGAACTGCGCTCATTTGGCAACTACCTATTTCTCCACTTTCGGCAGCATAAATAATATCCAAGGGCAGATAGGTATTTTTCATCCAAAACGAACGGAAATCTTCGTCAGGAAACACAAACAACATGCCTTGTTGAATGTCCATGGTTTTGCGAAACATTAAACCGCGGGTGGTTTCGTATTCGTTATCGGCTACTTCAATAGCAATTTGGGTAATGGTATCGCCCTTATCAGTCAAAAACCAAAGCTGCCCTTCGTGAGTAAAAGGTGGTTCATTGCTAGTTTCGGTTACTGAAGACGATGCGCCCGAATTGTTTCCTCCACCGCTGTCTTTCTTAAAAACTGAGGTAAACAAAAAGCTGGCAACAAATATTACCAGCAGACCAATTACTATATAGCCTGCATATTTCCGAATGGCATTCATGCTGATACTTCTTTTTTAGCTTTTACAATAAAATAGATTCCCGCCAAAACAGCTGGAATACTTAATATTTGACCCATATTCAAAGGCAAATCGCCCTCAAAATCTACCTGGTTTTCTTTTAAAAATTCCATAAAAAACCGCACACCAAAAACCAACACCAAAAACCAACCAAATAAGCGGCCAACAAATTGTTTCATATCGGTTTTAAAAAATGAGTACCACAAGAAAACAAAAACTACCAGATAACAGGCGGCTTCCATCAACTGTGTTGGATAGCGTGGCATTAAAAATTCATCGCTGCGCATAAAAACAAAACCCCAATCGCTTCCGGTTGGTTTGCCATAAATCTCTGAGTTCATCAAGTTACCAATGCGAATAAGCACTCCGCCTTGTGCAACCGTTATAACAACCCTATCCAGTATCCAAAACATGGATTTGTGTGTGATTTTTTTCGAGAAAAAATACATCGCCAAAATAATTCCAATAGCGGCACCATGGCTGGCCAAGCCACCTTTCCAAAACATAATAATTTCGGTAGGGCGTTGCAGGTAATATTGCCAATCGTAGAAGAAAACATGACCTAAACGTGCGCCAACCAAGCAGCCCACCATGGTATAAATTAATGCTTTGTCGGTCCATTCAACCGGATGTCCTTCTGATTTAAACATGCGTTTAAGCAGTTCGAAACCAATTAAAAACGCCGAGGCAAAAAGCAAGCCGTACCAACGGACTGGAATTACTGTATCTGGGAAAATTTCTGGACTAACATTCCAGTTTATAGCCATTAACATACAAGGAGTGAAATTTTGGGGTCGAAGATAGCTAAATCATTAAAGAAGAAGCCAAGCTAGTTCACAAAGAATAGCTTGGCTTTTTGCTTTCAAAAGAAAAACAGTTAATCGGTTATTTATAAGCCCATGTTTTGGTTTTGACCACCTCCACCCTGCTGTTGCTGGCGGTTTCTACGAGGCTGTTGTCCTTCGCCCGGCTTACCAAACTTGTAAGTAAAGTTTACACTTACCCACTGCGTTTCACGTTTAAATTCGGTTTTACCTTGGTAGTTAAAATCTTTTGTACTTACGTAAAACTTCTTGGTATTAAGAATATCCTGAATATTAAAACCGACTGAAGCTTTTCCGTCCCAAATGTCCTTTTTGAAACCTAAATCAACACCCGAGAATCCATAATAATATCCTTGTGGTATACGAACCGGAGCCAGGTAATTACCGGACAACTGGATGTCGGCATTTTTCCAAAAACGGAAACTCGACATGATACGCACGTTCCAGTTAATGGCATCGGTTGCGTAATCCTTAACGGCGGTTTGGCCTTCCAGAACCGTTCTGTAAAGGTTAAAGTTGGTCGTATTGATCCACCATGCCGTTATTTTATTACGGGCAATAAGCTCAACCCCCATGTTGTTGGAATGGCCGAAGTTGTTGAAACTTACCTTACTTATTCCATTGGCATTTACTTCACGAATACGCTGAAAAACCGAATTAATATTTCTGTAGTAAACGGTGGCAGTCAACGAATGTGCGGTCCAATATTTCATCACAGAACTCTCAATGGCATTAACATACTCTGGTTTTAAATAGGCATTACCCATTCTAACATTCAACGGATCGGTATAATCGGCAAACGGGTTTAAAAATCCGGACGGCGGACGGTTAATCCGTTTGCTGTAACTAACTTGAGTTTCTAGCCCATTCTCCCATTTCCGACTCAAAAATACACTTGGGAAAATATTGGTATAGTCTCTTTTAATGGGGTCGTTGCCCACCGAAGCCTGATAAATTTCCAACAGCGTTTGTTCGGCTCTCAAACCACCTTGATAGCCCCATTTACCTAACATTCCCGAGTAATTTAGATAGGCTGCGTTAATCAACTCGTTGTAGCTAAAATCATTCGAAATAACTGTATTCTTATCTCTACCACCGGTTGAATAATTCAAACTATCGGAATAAAGATTGTTGTCCAAATAGCGATAATTTGATTTGAAACCGGCTTCAAACTTCCCATTTTCGCCAATGCCTTTTGTATAATCGGCCTGACCGGTATAGTTATTGGTTTTGCTATATAAATCGATATGCTGGTTGTACGGATTGCTACCATCACCTTCACCGGTTAAGGTTAAGTTTTCCTGCAAGTAGGTTTGTCGGTCGTCAAAAATATTGCTCGACACATTTCCAGAAATAACCAATTCATTCTTTTTCTCGGTGTCAAAATTCTTGGTATAGGTAAGGCCAGCATCTAGATTCGGACTATTGAAATGATTGTTTGCGGTGCGGTTATACAACAAATAGGGTTGCTTGGCCGCATTCAAAAATTCGTAATTATTGATTTCAGTCAATCTACCTCGGCTTACCCCGCCAAAATAGGCAAAGCTTAACGAGTTCTTTGGGTTAAAGGTATAATCAACATTCCCATTAAGGTAAACCCCATCGTTTACCGACAATCCTTTGCGTTTGTTGTTGGTTGAAAATGCCGGCTGCCCTTCCAAAAAGTTATCACGTTCGTTAAAAGCCTTGTGTTTAAACGCAAACGAGTTTGTACTTAATGTGTTACTGGTTGCCAATTTACCTTTCGTTGCATTCCATGAGCCGCTTAAATTATACTTATCGTTGTTGCCAACACTTATGGTTGCCGAACCAAAATTACCCGGAGTTATACTTTTTTTGGTGATAATATTGATAATTCCATTCATACCAGCCGCGTCATACTTAGCCGACGGATTGGTGATTAACTCCACATTTTTAACCGAGCTGGCCGGCATACTTTTTAACACCTGTGCCAAATTTTGGCCACTAATTCCGGTGTTTTTTCCATTGATGAAAATGGTAATGTTATCCGACCCACGAAGCGAAATATTGCCATCAACATCAACTTGAAGTGTTGGTATTTGACGCAATACATCCAATGCCGTTCCGCCGGTGGTTATGCTATTTTTCTCAACATCAAAAACCTTTCGGTCTATACCCATCATCATTTGCTGCTTGTCGGCGGTAACCTGAACAGCCTCCAGTGTTTTTTCATCAGGCGATATTTTAATTTCGCCAAGATCCAACTGCTTTTGCTTCTCCGTAATTTCTACCGTTTTCGACAAGGTTTGGTAACCCAAAAAAGTAATACTTACTTCATATTTACCGGGCTGCAACTTATCTACATTAAACTTCCCTCCTTCAGCCGTTAATCCACCTACCACCGTTGCCGAATCGGTTAAGCTTTTTACAGCCACCGTGGCATAATCTACAGGTTGTTTGGTACTTCCGTCAACAACCCGTCCCACAATGCGCCCTTCACTATCAACCGGGTTGGTCGAAGTTATGGTATCGCCACTGGTATTGGCCATCAATCCGCATGGAACGGTATATAAACTTAGCAGTACTAAAATTGTTTTCATAACGGTAGTATTTGGAGTTACCGCTGCAAAGGTGGCAGGTGTAATTGCAAAGATTCGTTAAATGGGGTTGAGCGGTAAAACCAATGTGCAGACTTACCTTTTTTAAGTCTGAAAGAAATTACTGCAACAAAAAAGCCTGTCTCCAAATGGAAACAGGCTTTACTAATGTGTTCAAAACAGTTCTTATTCCGACTTAACTTCAGCTGCCGGCTTTTTCTTTGCTTTCGGTGCTTTTACAGGTTTTTCGCCCGCATTAGGATTTTCTTCTCTTTCCAAACGCTCCAAGTATTTCTCGGCTGCCTTCATCGACTTGGCATCTTCTGCTTTAATGTTGTTGTCGGAAAAACGTTTACGCAAATCGGCGTTTATTTTTTTGTTTACAAAAGGCAATACCTGATTGTGTGCATAGTCTACGCGGTGTTTGATGTTTCTTAAGTCGCCTTTAAAACGCAAGGATTTTGTGGTGTAAAACATGTAAATTCCTTCGCCTTTGGCCATTTTAGCCATTTTCTCTAGGGTAACAATATCAACCTTGTCAAAAAATGGTTGAAGCAATACTTCTTGCTCAAACTGAATCATATTGTCGTCCCAAGCTTTTGCTTCTTCGTTTTTTAGTGGTTTTTCCATTCTAAAAACTTGTTGCAAACGCACAAAAGCACTGTCGAAAACCACTTTGTTTCCAGCAATTGCATATTGGCTAATCTTGGTTTTACCTGCTGTAGCCGGCTCAATTAAATCGGTAATGGTCAGCGCCATTTCTATCCATTTAATTTCATGACCCATTTTACGCAAAGTGTCGGCAGCCCATTCGTAAAAATCTTCTCGTTGGTCGAGGGTTTTGTATTCGTTGTAACCTATTTCGTAGGAGAAGTTGAACAAACAAGCCTCATTCCAGACAGCATTTTTACTGTTTCTATCGGCAGCTACCCAATGGCGTTTGTTGGTTTCCTTGGTTCCTTTTTCTGCTTCAAACTCTTTGGCTGAGGGAAACTCTTTTGCAAAAACCGCGGTAAGCGGAAGTATGGCTATGGCCAGTGCTAGGCAGGTCTTTTTCATTAGGATAATCTTTTTTTGGTAAATATAAACGCTAAAGCAATTATAGCAATTGTATTTTTAAAATGGGTTTAATAATTCTGAGTAACTGTCTAGGAATTAATTGGTGAAATAAACCACTGATTATCAGTTATTTAT
>CAYMJL010000024.1:0-39698 GCA_964390915.1 uncultured Flavobacteriales bacterium | reverse complement strand
CTTCCAAGCAAAAATTTAAAGGCCGCTATTACCTAACCATTAGCTTATAGGATGAATTCTTCACTTTGGCGCACCGATGACGGGGCTTCGTTTAATTGAAGCAAAACAATAGCAAACAAGGTAAAATAACCTCTTCTTTTTGTGGTTTTTAGCTCAATGCCTGTTTGCGGTAGTCTGCCTGAAAATAATACGTTGAGTTGTAGGCCGTTAATCCGTACATAAATTTCGGGCTCAATTGGTTCTTGGAAGTTATATTTAGTGATGTTTCACTAATATTACAGTTTCAAATCACGACCATGGCTACCATCAACAAAAACCTATCAGAATATAATCCTGAAACCGTTCCCAGCGGTGCTGAAATGACCATAGGCATTGTGGTAGCCGAATGGAACCATAACGTAACCGGGAATTTATTGGCCGGAGCAAAACAGACTTTGTTGGAAAATGGAGTAATGGAAGAGAATATTCACATTACTTGGGTACCCGGAAGTTTTGAATTACCCTTGGGGGCTCAATTTTTATTGGAAAACGATAAAGTTGATGGGGTGGTTTGTCTGGGTTGTGTTATTCAAGGCGAAACCAAGCATTTTGACTTCGTGTGCCAAGGAACTACGCAAGGCATTATGGACTTGAACCTAAAATACAACAAGCCCGTAATTTTTGGTTTGCTAACAGACAACACGCTGCAACAATCGCTAGATAGAAGTGGAGGAAAACACGGCAACAAAGGGATTGAATGTGCCATAACGGCCATTAAAATGATTGCCATTAAAAAGCAGTTGGGTGTGGCTTGTTTGTAAACTAAACCCAGTTTACTTTTTCCAGTACAAAAATTTTCACGGCTGAATTTAAAATTTGAGAGGCGGCTAATTTGGCTCTTTTCCCAGTCTGGCAATGAAATACCAGTGTTTGATTAGCTTGAAATTCCGAATGGAATTCCTCAAATCTTGACAGCGGAAAATTTTCACCACCAATGTTTTGTTGGGCATATTCAATGGCTTCGCGAACATCGATTAGTCTTACTCCTTCTTGGTTGCTAATGGCCAAAAACTCGTTCCAGGTAATTGATTTAGTCGGCACAGCACACGAATATTCAACCGCAGTTAACGTTTTAATTTGCAGGTTCTTAGGGACAAGCGAAAACTCAAAGCAGTTAACCTGATTACTTAACACATCGAAGGTCAACAACTTGCGACTCAACACCTCTCCCACTCTGGTAATTAGCTTAATTAGCTCGGCAGCTTGCCAAGTACCAATAATTCCGGGAAGTACGCCAATAACCCCAATTTCACCACATCCGGGCATTTCTCCAGCCGGTGGTGGTTCGGGAAACAAGCAACGGTAGGTTGGGCCACCCTGATAATTAAAAACAGTAACCTGGCCGGTAAACTGATGAATTGCACCATAAACCAATGGTTTCCCAGCAATCACACAAGCATCGTTTACCAAATAGCGGGTCGAAAAATTGTCGGAACCATCAAGCACCACATCGTATTGTGCAATTAAATCGAGTGCGTTTTCGGGTGTGACAAAAAACGGATGGACTTTTAATTCAATATGATTGTTTAAGGCCTTTAGTTTGGTAACGGCCACTTCGGCCTTATTTTGTCCAACCGACTGAATATCGAACAGTACCTGTCGCTGTAAGTTTGAAAGACTAACCACATCACCATCTACAACCCCAATGCAACCAACTCCAGCCGCAGCCAAATACAGCAAAGCAGGAGAACCCAACCCACCAGCACCGATTACCAGCACCTTTGCCGATTTCAGTTTTAGCTGGGCTTCTTCACCAAAACCTTCCAGTTTTATATGGCGACTGTAGCGTTCTTTTTCTTCCGCACTTAACATTTGACAGTTGTGATTGTCTGCTATTATTCTTAAATCAATCCTAGACCCAGACCCAATGCCAAGGCAATAATCATTACCGAAACTACTTTTTGAACAAAGTCGAGGGTTATTTTCTTGAGCAATTTGCTACCCAAATAAGCACCAGCAAAGGCGGATAAAATTGCCGACATCAGCACAGGTAAGTTATCCTGAATATTTATGTTAGTAAGGCGGCTAAAATACACCGACAAGCGGGTTACATCAACCAAGCAGGCTATTAGAATACCGGTAGCAATAAAACTTCCCTTTTTTAATCCACATCGTAGCAAAAACATGCTGCGCAAGGCTCCTTGATTGCCCGAAAGACCACCAAAAAACCCGCTAGTCAACCCACCTACAACGAGTTTGTTTGCACCAAATTGAATTTTTTGAAGAACCGAAACCGACTCGAACAGAACAAAGGCAATCATTAGGAAAGCAACAACCAGTTTTATAGCAGTAATACTGAAAGCTTTTGTACCTATGGAATAGTTATAAAGCACTGCATCGCCAGATAAAATAGCCAGTAGCCAAGCACCAATAAATGCCCCAAAAATGGCTGCCACACCAAATTTTAGCCCCACTTTCCAGTCAATTTGCCTTCCGACCAAACCTATTTTGAAAAAATTATTCAGCAAGTGAACAATACCGGTTAAAGCAATAGCCACCTCGACCGGAAAGAATAAAATTAGCACTGGTGTTAGAATGGTTCCCAGGCCAAATCCAGAGAAGAAAGTGAGCAGCGAAGCTGTAAAAGCAGTTATTATGATGACAAACAATTCCATGATTTAAGAACTAACTAAAACATGATCCCAATCTTTCCAAACGGGTTCATAGCCCTGATTTTTAATCATTTCGGCTATTTCTTTGGACGATCGTTCATCGTTAATCTCAAATTGCTCTAACGATTCGGGTTCTACAGCATAGCCACCAGGATTGGTTTTCGAGCCGGCACTGATTGAGGTAATGCCCAATTTAACTGCATGGTTCCTGAATGTTTCCGACTCGCGGGTAGAAAGCGACAATTCTACCTCCTCGTCAAAAATTCGGTAGGCACAAATTAGCTGCACCAATTCGCGGTCATTCATTTCCACCTTGGGCTCTAGTCCGCCGGTATGCGGTCGAAGCCGCGGAAACGACAAGGAATACTTGGTTTTCCAATAGGTTTTCTCCAAATAGGTCAAGTGCATGGCCGTAAAAAACGAATCGGTTCGCCAGTCCTCCAAGCCAATTAACACACCCAATCCCATTTTATAAATGCCCGCCTCTCCCAGCCTATCCGGGGTTTCTAGCCTGTAGGTGAAATTCGATTTTTTACCCTTCGGGTGATGTTTTTTATAATCTTCTTCGTGGTAAGTTTCCTGATAGACCAAAACGGTATTTAAGCCTAATGGAATAAGCGCCTCATACTCTTCTTTATCCATGGGCTGAACCTCCATGGCGATGTGCGAAAAGTGAGGTTTTATAAGCTGAATGGCGTTTTTAAAATAATCGACCCCAACGGTTTTGGTGGCCTCGCCGGTTACCAGTAAAACGTGGTCATAGCCCATTGCTTTAATGGCAGCTGTTTCCTTTAAAATCTCAGTATCGGTAAGGGTTCTGCGCGGTAATTTATTGTCAACACTAAATCCACAATAGGTGCAAATATTTTGACATTCATTAGATAAATACATCGGCACATACATCTGAATAGTGCGGCCAAAACGTTTTAAAGTAAGCGCATGACTTAATTGTGCCATTTGCTCCAAAAACGGAGCTGCAGCGGGCGAAATCAGCGCTTTGAAATCCTCCAAATTTCGCTTTTCCTTGGTCAAAGCTAGTTGCACATCAGCAGTTGTTTTGCTGTAGATGTCGGCCTTTACCTGCTCCCAGGACTGCTGGTGAAATATGTCAGCGAAGCTCATTAGTCGACCAAAAAGGAAGTTAACGGACTACTTGCAATGGCGTGATTAACCGGTTGGGCCAATCGCGCCTCGAACGCCATTCTGCCTGCTTCAACAGCTAACTTAAACGCCCTGGCCATTTGCACCGGATTATCGGAAACGGCGATGGCGGTATTAACCAGTACTGCCGCAGCACCCAATTCCATTGCTTTTGCCGCATCGGAAGGCGAACCAATACCCGCATCGACCACCACCGGAATTTTGCTTTGCTCAATAATTATCTCTAAAAAATCGATGGTTTTTAAACCCTTATTACTACCAATTGGCGAACCCAGTGGCATAACGGCAGCTGTCCCCACCTCTTCCAGTCGTTTGCAAAGCACCGGGTCGGCATGAATGTAAGGCAAGACAATAAAACCTCGTTTTACCAGCTCTTCAGCAGCCAGCAAGGTCTCAATGGCATCGGGTAACAAGTATTTCGGGTCGGGGTGAATTTCCAACTTCAACCAATTGGTTTCCAGTGCTTCGCGAGCCAATTCGGCAGCAAAAATGGCCTCCTTGGCCGTTCGTACTCCCGAAGTATTGGGCAGTAAATTGAACTGCGGATGCGACAAATGCGACAAAATATCGTCACCGTCATTTTTTACATCAACGCGCTTCAATGCTACCGTAACCAATTCAGAACCACTGGCTAGCAAGGCTTCCTCCATCAGTTGGCTGTTGCTAAATTTGCCAGTACCGGTAAACAAGCGCGATTGAAATGTTTTATTTGCGATGGTTAACATGTGGTCTCTGCTTTTGAGTATTCAACAATTCTTAATAGATCTAATATTTCACGCTAAAATTTCTAACCACATAGACACATAGAGTTGATTGTTAAACAATTAACGCTATGTTTTTTTTGCGCTTGCGCAACTATGTTTCTCTCTTGCTTTCTTTAAGGACACATAGCAACGCTTCGCGTTGTTACTATGTGTCTATGTGGTTAAAAATCAATCGCTATAACATTTTTGTATATAATTCGCTCTAATTCTTCTATCAATTCGGCTGGTTTAGCCGCTTTGGCCAACAGACCAGAAAACGCAATTCCATGAACACCGGTGGCCATGATATCGGCAACATCTTCCAATTCAATTCCTCCAATGGCCACAATTGGTGTGGTAATTCCGGCATCAACACATTGGTTAAGAATGGTTTGATAACCCTGTAATCCTAAAACCGGGCTTAAGTTTTCTTTGGTAGTTGTAAAGCGGAATGGCCCCAGGCCAATATAATCAGCACCAGCTTTCACGTGCTGCTGAATGTCCTCAAAACTATTGGCTGTTGCCCCAATAATTCGCTTTTTACCCAGCAGTTTGCGTGCTTCTTTTACGGGCATATCATTTTTACCCAAGTGTACTCCACACGCTTTTAACTCAATTGCCGCAGCCACATTGTCATTAATAATTAAAGCCGCACCAAATTCATCACAAATCTTTCGTGCCTCGGTACCCACTGAAATAAGTTCCTCAAAGGTTTGCCCTTTTAGCCGAAGCTGAACCCAACGCACGCCATTTTTGCAGGCCTTTTTAATACCTTCTAAATGTGTTAAGTCGCTGTTTGATTGTGATATGTATTGTATTTTTTCAACCATAACTTTAACGATGATGATAGGCTAAAAGCGTTTGATTGGACGATAAAACCGACTCGATATAGCGCTTGCTTTTCAGGCAAGCTTTTACCGGCGGTAGCTCGTGGGCAAAGTGGGCTACAAGTGCCGAGGCCATTACACAACCCGAACCATGCTTTGCGGTTAAATGGTTTCCTTTGGGTCTAAACGGGTATATTTTCCCCTTCCAAAAAAGCTGATCCTTTCCCAGATTTGCCTCGTTATGCCCGCCTTTCAAGTAAATCATGGTTTTGTCTGAAACCGCTAAGGCCTTTTCTTTTGTGCCAAATAGCAGCTCAAACTCCGATTGATTGGGCGTTATCAGTGTTATTCCTTGAAATAAAGTTGTTGTAGCAATTTCTCCTTGGAAAAAAGCATGCCCCGAACTGGCCGCCAATACAGGATCCCAAGTAATGTTGGCTTTTGGGTTTTTGGAAAGCAGCGAGTCAACAATGCTTCGCAGCATTTCGGCATCCTTTACTATTCCTATCTTGAAATTTGAAATATTAAACTTATTGGTAATCAGTTCTATTTGCTCTAAAATGGTCGTCACGGGAAGCCAATCGACTCGTTTTACCTCGCTGTCGGTTTGAAAGGTATTGGCCGTAAGCACCGCAAAGCCATAAACCTTAAGTTGCTCGAAAGTCTTTATATCGGCTAAAGTACCGGCTCCTCCACTCGGATCGAAACCAGCAATGCTCATTACATATGGCCTTACTCTTCCCATCCGAAATCTTGTCCCCGTTTTTTGAACTTTACAAATTCTTCCCAAACCTTATCCGATTTCTCCCAAAGGCTTCCCAAAACAGCCACACCGTGGTAACCAAAATCCATGGCATCTTCCCAGTTGTCGGCTGTAATTCCGCCCAAAGCATAAATCTTTTTTCCGCTAAGTGTTTCCGGAAACTCCATTAAATCGGGGTTGGCATGGTAGCCTTCTTTGGAAATGCTATCGAACAGCGGACTCAAGAAAACATAATCGGCAATTTTAAGCTGATCTTCGGTTTCCTGCCAACTGTGAGTCGATACCGAAAAGGTTTGCCCATCGGTAAACGACATTTTTTTTTGTTCATCTTCCCTTCCGTGGTAGCCCGCAAACCCGAAATCGGGAAACAATTCGGCATGACCGTGAATAACCATGCGGTTATGAAACTCAGCTGGCACTGCTTTTATCAATTTAGCAATTTGCTCGGTTTTCATGCTTTGCTTGCGCACATGAAGGCGTTTGAGTCCGGCATTAAACAACCGTTCCCATTGCTCGCTTTCATTCGGAATGAAACCCGGAGCCGATATTGCTATGAAGCGTGGAAAAATCACAAGTAAATCTCCGATCCAGCCTTTTTAAACTCTTCCGACATTTCTTTCATGCCTTCGGCAGCCGCCATTTCAGTTTCCAAGCCTTTTTCTTCGGCATATTTCCGTACGTCTTGAGTAATTTTCATACTACAGAAATGTGGGCCGCACATGGAGCAGAAATGGGCGATTTTAGCCCCTTCAGCAGGCAATGTTTCATCGTGGAATTCGCGAGCGGTAACCGGATCTAAGGATAAATTAAACTGATCTTGCCAGCGGAATTCGAAACGCGCTTTGCTCAAGGCATTGTCGCGGTATTGCGAACCGGGATGACCCTTCGCCAAATCGGCAGCGTGGGCAGCCAGTTTGTAGGTAATAACCCCGTCTTTTACGTCCTTTTTATTCGGCAAACCCAAATGTTCCTTAGGAGTAACATAACATAACATAGCAGTACCAAACCAACCAATCATAGCAGCACCAATTGCCGATGTAATGTGATCGTAACCTGGTGCAATATCGGTTGTCAACGGCCCAAGTGTGTAGAAAGGCGCTTCGTGGCATTCTTTCAATTGCTTGTCCATGTTTTCTTTAATCAGGTGCATCGGCACGTGACCAGGCCCTTCAATCATCACCTGAATATCGTGTTTCCACGCCACTTTAGTCAATTCGCCAAGGGTTTCCAACTCGCCAAACTGTGCAGCATCATTGGCATCGGCAATAGAACCCGGACGAAGACCATCACCCAACGAGAAAGCTACATCATAAGCCTTCATGATTTCGCAAATGTCCTCGAAGTGCGTGTACAGGAAATTTTCTTTGTGGTGTGCCAAACACCATTTGGCCATAATAGAACCACCACGCGAAACTATACCTGTCACCCGTTTCGCGGTTAACGGAATGTATCGCAGTAGAACCCCTGCGTGAATGGTAAAATAATCGACACCCTGTTCTGCTTGTTCAATCAAGGTATCTTTAAAAATCTCCCAGGTAAGGTCTTCGGCTTTACCATTTACCTTTTCCAAGGCTTGATAAATAGGAACGGTACCGATTGGAACTGATGAATTACGGATAATCCACTCGCGGGTTTCGTGAATATTTTTTCCGGTCGATAAATCCATAACGGTATCGGCACCCCAACGAGTGGCCCAAACCATTTTTTCCACTTCTTCTTCTATGCTCGATGAAACCGCCGAGTTACCAATGTTGGCGTTGATTTTCACCAAGAAATTCCGGCCAATAATCATCGGTTCCGATTCAGGGTGGTTGATGTTATTAGGAATAATGGCGCGACCAGCCGCTATCTCATCACGAACAAATTCAGGTGTTATAAAGGTTTTGGGTGTATTGGCACCAAAACTATTGCCGATGTGTTGGTTCCATAACGGATCACCGGTTTTCAATTGCTCCTCGATCCGCTGATTTTCACGAATGGCGATGTACTCCATTTCTGGGGTAATGATTCCTTTTTTGGCATAATGCAGTTGCGAAACATTAGCTCCGGGCTTAGCTTTTAAAGGTTTTTGCAGGTGCGTAAAGCGCAATTTATCTAAGCTTTCATCGGCCAGACGCTCTTTGCCATATGCCGAAGATATTCCTGACAATTCTTCTACATCTCCACGGTCCAAAATCCATTGCTGACGTAATCTTGGTAAACCCTTATGCACATCAATTTCTATGTTTTCATCGGTATATGGCCCCGAGGTGTCATAAATAGTAACCGGGAGATTTTTCTCGGTTTTACCATTAAACTTGTCGACGGTATCGCTCAAGGATATTTCGCGCATGGCCACCTTAATCGGGTGAATTTTGCCTTCTACATATACCTTTTTAGATGCCGGAAATGGCTCGGTGCTTATGGTGGTTTGACTAGGTGTTTGTTCTGATTTCATTTATAAGAAGTTGAAAGTTTTAAAGTTAAATGTTTGAAAGTTTAGCAGGCTGAGAGTGCCACTTCGGCAGGCTCAGTATCGGCGACAATATTCCCCGAACCCTGAGCCTGTCGAAGGGTGCTTACCCCCCCTGTGTTGCTTTTATCACGGTTATTTTGTCATGCGTAGTTAACGTATAATTTGGCCAATCGTTTCGCGGTACAACTTTGTTATTTACGGCCACAGCAATGCCTTTTTTGGCATGTAGTTGTTCCTGCTCTAGCAATTGAAACAGCGAGCTTTCGGCCAGTAGTTTGTGTACAGTATTATTAAGAATTACCTCCATTCGATTCAGAAAATATACTTTAGGAGGTCGCGAAAGACGTTCTCTTTTCCCTTCGCCGGCATTATCCGAATCAGGTATTGAGGGTTTTTCTCAGCCCAAATCATTGAGCACCCCTAAAGATGAAACGAAGGTAATAAAAAACTAAAAGGAACAAGATTGAATCTTCCCCATTGAAATTTCGAGATAGAAAATTCGCGACCTTGTAACCCAATTCAACTATTAAGAATAGTATAAATTGCAATTCAACTTCGCGAATAACCAATATTTCCTTTTTGGATATGAGAAACGATACCGCGATTGTCTATTTTTGAAAAGTCCTAACAATTTATCATGAAGAAAATACTTTACCTGGTTTGCTTTTTAGGTTTTCTCGGAACTGTAAGCTCAATTTCTGCACAGGAATTAAAGCGTTGCGGTACCGATGAAATTATTCGCGAACATTTTGCAAAGCATCCCGAATTGTATCCAACCTTCGTGAAAAATGAACTGGAACTGGATAAACTATCGCGCGAGTACCGAAAAGATGGCAGCACGGTTTACATTATCCCGATTGTTTTCCACATACTTCATGAAAATGGGACGGAAAACATTTCCGATGCGCAGGTAGTAGATGCGGTTAACATATTAAATCGCGATTTCAGAAAGCTAAATGCAGATACCATTCAGGTTATACCCCCATTCCGACCAATGGTTGCTGATGTTGGAATTGAATTCCGCTTAGCGCAGCTCGATCCCGATGGGAAATGCACCAATGGAATTGACCGAATTTATACATCTAAAACCAATTGGGCAAACGATAGCGCCAAGCTAAACCCCTGGCCAAGAGAAAAATACCTAAATGTTTGGACAGCCAGAACACTTTCCACCGGATGGGCGGGTTATGCTTATTACCCTTCAGCGGCAACAGGCGACATGATGATGCGTGACGGGATAATGATTCTTCAGAATTATATCGGCTCAATTGGAACCAGTAATGCAAATCAATCAAGAGCTTTAACACATGAAGTTGGTCATTGGCTCGATCTTGGACACCCCTGGAACAGAACCATTAACATTTCCATAAATGTTGAACTGGCCTGCGGAGACGATGGCGTTGAGGACACACCAATTACAAAAGGACATACTACCTGTCCGAACCTTTACACGCCGAATTGCATTAACGAAAGTCTGGCCGATGGAATTTTCAATTTCGACAACACCACTACTTCTTCTGGAAAAACAGACACAACGCCGGTTTCACCATTTTTTGACCAACTTACTATTGCTCCTTTTAAGGCCGTCGGATTATCTGACAATTCGGTAACCAATGGAACTTTTAACTTTACAGGGTGGCCAACCGGTGCTCCCGATGGAGCCGACAGCTATTCCCAAATGACAGGCTCTATAGACACTTCACGTTATTACGAGGTAACTGTTACGCCAAAATCTGGCAACAGCATGTACATGACCGAAATATCATTCAACATAAAAAGAAGCTCGGATGGCCCACGCACCTTTGCCATGCGTACGAGCGCAAATAATTTCAACGGTAACTTTTCTGCAAGTAGTGCCGACCCTGGAATAGAAGTTCCGGCAAGCGGAATTCTTTTTATTAAAAACGACGACTCGCTTGTTCATGCGCAATCGAAGTTCAACTTCGGCTCCAGTTACAAGCACACCACTAAATCGGCAACTATTCGCCTTTATGCCTGGAATAGTGAAAACGACAACGGAAGCTTTGAAATAGATAGTGTTATTATTAAGGGTACCGCCGGGGTTATGGAGAATATTCAGAATTTCATGGAATATTCTTACTGCTGTGTAATGTACACCGCCGGGCAAATGGCTCGAATGCGTGCTGCAGCTGAAAGCCCAATCTCTGGTCGAAGCAATCTTTGGAGTGAGCAAAACCTAAACGAAACTGGTGTAAACAACCCTGCCCCTTGCATTCCGCAGGCTGATTTTTCTGCAGACAGAACCCATATTTGTGTCGGGAATTCAGTTGTTTTTACTAAAAATATTTCTGCCGGCACCGAAACCGAGCTACTATGGACTTTCGAAGGAGGAAGCCCAGTTAATTCAACCGCTGCAAAACCAACTGTTTCCTACGTCAACCCTGGTACTTTTAAGGTTAGCCTGAAGGCAACTAATGCTTTGGGTAGCGATTCGATAGTTAAAGAAGGATTTATAGTTGTGAAAGATGGTCTGGCTGAAGTTACCGTAGGGAGTCAGTTTTATGAGGGATTTGAAAACAATTCAATTGGAAGCACCTGGCAATCGAACGACCTTGACAACAATCAGCACAAATGGCAGTGGTATAGCGGTTCCGGGACAAACGGGTCTAATGCCGCTGGAATAAATGCTTTGGGAAGTTACACACCAGATCAAGATGAACTAATCAGTCCGTCCTTCGACCTTACTGGTAGTCAAACAGCCTTCCTTTCCTTTAAATATGCAGGAGCGGCCTTGGCTCCGGATAATGTTTTGAAAGATGAACTGAATGTGTTTTTATCAAAAGATTGTGGCAAAACCTGGACAAACCGTTTAAAACTCAAGGTGGTCGATTTAATTAACAACGATATAAAAACAGGAGCGTTTTTACCGGATCAATCGACCGTTTGGACCACAAAAACGATTTCGATTCCTTCACTGTTTATTACCAACCATTTAAATATCAAGTTTGAATACACCTCTTCCGATTCAAGTAACAATTTTTATCTGGATGACATTAACCTTAGCCAAACTGTTGGTATTAAAGAGCTTACTTTAGATATGATCAGCATGGAATTGGCTCCAAATCCATCGAAAGACCTGATAAATCTTAATTACGAACTACCGGCTAATGCCAGCACAAGTATAGAAGTAATTGATTTGTTGGGCCGCGAAGTATATCAGTCGGCAAAGAGCAATCAGAGCGCTGGAACATACTCCCATCCTCTAAGCAAGCAAAATCCGGGAGTTTATCTTGTAAAACTGGCTATAAACCACCAATCGTTTGTCAAAAAAGTAATCTGGACAGAATAATCACCCTGACCCTTGAAAAACTAAAAGCCCGCTCTTCTTATAAAGACCCGGGCTTTTTTCTTACGATCAATCGCATTTCCAGACTTACCGCAATTTTTCGGCAAACGCCAACCTGTTTTCATCTTTAAATCCGGGACGAACTAAACTACATTCAGGAAAAACCCGACCTGTTATACATTTAATTAGTCTTCCTCCTCCACATGCAAAATGTGCAACAAACGGTGAATAATTGGTGCAAAGAAAACAGCCGTTATACTTAAAAATGCAACTCCACTGTATAGGGCGTAAAAAGACGAAAACAATTTGGCCGTATCCGATTTCATTTCAGCTACTGGACCCATTCCGGTTAAAATCATGCAGGCCATGTGGAACCCATCCAACCAACTTATTTCGCCAAGATAATGATAACCAAAGGTGCCAAGACCTACTGAAAAGACAATTAACCCGCAGACAAACAAGAGATAACGCCCCATGCGGAGCAAAAAAGAACTTATTGGAGCCAGTTTTTGCTTTCGGTTTTCGAGTTTCATTGACATTTATTTCCCAGGCAGAAGTATAAAAGTAATTGAGCCAGTCCGATTTATTTAGTGAGAGACAAAAAAATATTCACATCCTCAAACAGCATTTGAAATTAAGGAAAGTACTGCTCTAATAAAAGTCATTTAAAGCCTAGACGGCATGTTGTTCAGTATCATCATTCATTGAATCCCAGAAGTCAAAATCAAATTTTTTAACCTCAATGATATATTCAGTTTGTAACCCCAAACCGCAATCATAAATATGCTCAGCTAGTTGTTTCCCATCTATTAAAACAACCGTTGTTGAACCATTCAAGCTTTCAACATACTCAAGCGCACCTTTGGTGAAGTAAGAGGTAGTTATGAAAACTCCTTTATTAGATTGCGCAACCGCTAAAGCCCCAACAAACTTTTGAATTTCCTCTCTACCGATACCTGTGTCGAGTTTGTATCGTTTGGCTTGAATATAAATCCTGCCAAATCCCAAGACGTCTTCTTTAATTATACCATCAATTCCTCCATCATTTGATGCTTTAGTAACTAAACCCGAATTTTTTATCTCTCCACCATAGCCCAATTTTTGCAATAATTGGACAACAAGTTTTTCGAATTCGTATGGTCTCTTACTTAATATTGTTGCCAGAATTTCAGCATAAATAGAAGTCCTTATATTTTCAAATGAAACCTCCAATTTTTCTTGAGGAGTAAGGTCTTCTGTATTTGGAATAATTATTAATTCGTCGGAGGCGGATTGTTTTTTTGCCTTCGCTGAATCCCTGTTATCAATTGTTTTTTCTATGTAATTATTAATATCATTGGGATTAGCTAACATTTTAAGGCCAATATCACTTATCTGGTAAACCCCACGACTTGGTCTTGTTATTAGTTGAGACATGAACAAATAACTTAACGACCAAGAAATCCTGTCATAAAACACATGCCCATTACCTGATGGGTATATTTCATTAACTTCTGATTCAGTAAGTTTAAAATGCAAAGCCAAAGGCTCTATAAAATCTTTTAGCCGCAGAGCGTCACCTGATTTTAACAAAGTAAGTGCAGGTATTCTTATTTCATCATGTTTAGGAATTGCCATTGGGGATTTTAATAAAAGGTTCTTAATATTTCTTGTTCAAAATATGCACTATATCCAAATTTTAACAACATTCGATTAGACCTGCAACTATCTGAAATATCGGCTTCATTTTTTTTGTAAAACTACCATATTTAACCTTTTAGCCAAATCTGGTTTTAGCGTTAACCAATGATTGAAAAGCCTTTAATCGCTTTAGCGCTTAAATGGTTCATTGCTAAAAACCCCAACTTTTACCACTAAATCCCAGCCCTTTTCCCTATTTTCGCAGCCTTAAATTTTACCCATAGCATGGAAATACCTAGCAAATACGACCCCAAACACGTTGAAGACAAATGGAACCAGTTTTGGCTGGAAAACCGACTGTTTCATTCGGTTCCCGACGAGCGCGAATCGTATACGGTGGTTATCCCACCACCAAACGTTACGGGTGTATTGCACATGGGGCACATGCTAAACAACACCATTCAGGATGTGTGTGTTCGCCGGGCGCGTATGCTGGGCAAAAATGCCTGCTGGGTCCCGGGTACCGACCACGCTTCTATTGCTACCGAAGCCAAAGTGGTTCAATTGCTTCGCAGTCAAGGAATTAAAAAAAGTGATTTAAGCCGTGAAGCTTTCCTTGAGCATGCCTTCGAATGGAAAAATAAGTACGGCGGAATTATATTAGATCAGCTTAAGAAACTGGGCGCATCGGTAGATTGGGAGCGCACCAGTTTCACGATGGATAAGGATTATTATGCAGCGGTAATTCGTGTGTTTGTTGACTTACACAAAAAAGGATACCTATACCGCGGTTTGCGAATGATTAACTGGGATTGCGAAGCCAAAACCGCCCTGAGCAACGAAGAGGTTTTGTACAACGAAGATGGCGACAAAAGCTTTTTGTACCACTTTAAATATGCCATAAAAGACAGCAACGAATTTATAGTTATTGCCACCCAACGTCCCGAAACCATTATGGGCGATACGGCTATTGCTGTAAACCCTGCCGATGAGCGCTACAAGCACCTGCTTGGTAAGATGGCCATAGTACCTATGATTGGGCGCGAAATACCCATTATTGCTGATGATTATGTGGAGAAAGATTTTGGGACCGGTTGCTTAAAGGTTACCCCGGCCCATGATACCAACGACTACGAATTGGGTCAACGCCACAGCCTACCGGTTATCGATACCATTGCGCTTGACGGAACGTTGAACGAGAAATGCGAAATTCCTGAATATGTGGGTAAAGACCGTTTCGAAGTACGCCAATTGGTTATTGACCGCCTTAAAGCCGACGGTACACTGGTTAAGGCAGAAGAATTTATGACCCGCATTGGCCGCTCGGAGCGCACCAACACGGTTGTTGAACCAAAGCTGAGTATGCAGTGGTTCATCAAAATGAAAGACATTTCGAAAAAAGCCACCGATGCGGTGGAAAATGATGAAATAACCATTCACCCAGCCAAGTTTAAAAACACCTACCGGTACTGGATGGAAAACGTTCGCGACTGGTGCATCAGCCGTCAGTTGTGGTGGGGACACCGCATACCGGCGTATTACTACGGCGAAGGCGAAAATGATTTTGTAGTTGCCGAAACGCGAGAAGAAGCTGAAAAAATGGTTGCGAGTTACGGGTTTAATATTGCGGGTTCTGGAACCCAAAACCCGCAACTCGAAACCCGAGAACTGATTCAAGATGAGGACGTCCTAGACACCTGGGCTTCTTCGTGGTTATGGCCAATAGCGGTTTTTGATGGTTTTAACGACAATTGTTTCGATAAGGAAACCGGTAAAATAAACAAGGCGGCCAACAAAGAATTGGCCTACTACTACCCCACCAAGGTTTTGGTTACCGCGCCCGAGATTTTGTTTTTCTGGGTAGCCCGTATGATTATTGCCGGTTACGAATACCTAGACGAAAAACCATTTGCCGATGTGTATTTACACGGTATTGTGCGCGACAAGCAAGGCCGTAAAATGAGTAAATCGTTGGGCAATAGCCCTGACCCACTCGACCTGATTGAAAAATACGGTGCAGATGGCACTCGGGTGGGTATGCTATTGTGCTCACCAGCCGGAAACGACTTGCCATTTGACGAATCGCTATGTGAACAAGGACGTAATTTTAGCAACAAAATCTGGAACGCTTTCCGACTTGTAAATGGCTGGGAAGTAGCCGATATACCACAACCGGAAAGTGCTCGTTTTGCCGTTGAGTGGTTCGAGTCGAGATTTAACCAAGCCATTGGCTCTTTAAATGAGAGTTACGATAAATTCCGAATTTCGGAAGCCTTAATGACCAGCTACAAGTTGGTTTGGGACGATTTCTGCGCCTGGTACCTGGAAATGGTTAAACCCGCTTACCAGCAACCGATTGACCGCACCACTTTGACACAAACAAAAGCCATTTTCGAGAATTTATTGAAAGTGTTGCATCCGTTTATGCCATTTATTACTGAAGAAATTTGGCATTACCTGGCCGAACGAACCGATGCTAAGGCAAGCTGCTGTTTGAGCGTTTGGCCAACGGCCGGTAAAGTTAACGAGGCTGCAATAAAAACCTTTGACGATACTGCTGCGATAATCGTAGAGGTAAGAACTGTTCGTTTGCAAAACAACATTCCGAACAAAGAGCAAATAAGCTTATTGGTTAAGGAAAATATTGACTTAACAGCGCACAAAGCCACGTTGATTAAGATGTGTGGACTTTCGGAGCTAACAACGGTAACTGAAAAGGTAGAAAACGCCTTTACCTTTTTGGCCAACAAAAACGAATTCTTTGTTCCTTTTGGCGACAATGTTGATATTGAAGGTGAGTTGAAAAAACTAGAAGCTGAATTGGATTATACCCGTGGTTTCTTGGTTTCTGTAATGAAGAAATTAGACAACGAACGTTTTGTTGCCGGTGCTCCTGCCGCAGTAATTGAAATGGAAAACAAGAAAAAAGCCGATGCCGAAGGCAAGATAAAATTGCTGGAAGAAAAGATTAGTAGCTTGAAGGTGGTGTAATCATGTTCAACCCTGTTGGGGTTGATAGAACACCCTTAGACAAGCTCAGGGTTCGGTGCCAAAAAAAGCTCAGCGTCCGGAAGGTCGCTGAGCTTTTTACAAAGTTGTTCGTTTAATTGGTCGCTGAGCCTATCCAAGCGACAATAACTAATTATACCTTGTCAAGGCAGGAATCTTTCCTTCTACCACTACTCTTTCAGTAAACTGCTTGTTCATTAAATCGGCGGTAGAATATTGTGCGCTGGGCAACATAAGTACAAAATCGGCTTTGCTTTCGTTCGTTTGATTGGTCAATTCCTCTACGAAACTCAGATTTTGACGGAGTCTAACCTCGCATTTCATTTTAGGCATTACATTACTTAAGTACCTTTCAGCCTCTACTTTCCTAAATCCGCTGTTTTTCTTTTCGGACGAAACCACTGCAACCGAAAATGAAGAATCAAATCGATTGGTTAGTAGTTTTATCAAACCCCTTGTTGGATTATTTAAGCGCAAATCTCCCTCAAAACCCATCAATATGCGTTTTGCACCCATAAGACTAGTTTCATTTTTAACACCCAAAACTGGGCAAGCTGCTTTGCGGAAAATGGATTTTACAGCTGCCTCGCTCCATTTATCTTCGTTAAACCCGGGTTGATTAACACCAACCACTATTAAATCGGGGTTATATTCAGCCACCAGCTCCTGATATCCAGCAATGGATAGGTTTCTGGCTACACAAGCCTCGATTTGGATTTTATAAGCGTATTTCTTTAAAAGCTTATCCTGCAAACTATCCATCCACAATTGTGCGTGGTCATCAATGACATTTGTGGGGAAAATAAAATTACCACTGCTTGCCTTAACAATTGGTATTCGGCAAACGTGTAAAAGGACCAATTTTGCTTCAAGTTCGTAAGCTAATTCGGCGGCACAAAACACTGCTTTATTTGCAGTTATTGTAAAGTCAGTTGGGACGAGTATTGTTTTCATAATCTATGCTTTAAGCTGTTAAAAAACCATCACCTATTGAATTGATTTTATCCATTCGCTAGTTTGATACCATGAAATTACTGGCTATTAACAGGGTGGTCAGATTTATTCGATAAGCCATCTGGAATAACCGCTAAGCATGCAAAATCGGGTTAGCTGATTTTTGCGAATTGGACATAAGTGAGGCGGTCATCTACTTAAAATTGTAAAATTCAGGGCACAAAAAAACCGGGTAATAACACCCGGCTTTCGCACATTTAATAATTCAGATTCAATTAAAAAGGGTCAGTACCGGAATATCTCCTTCGAGAACCATTTTATCTGATTGGGTGCCTTTTAGTAAACCGGGCAAAGAAAAGTGGCTATGCGGCAGCATAATAACAATGTCGGCAGCACAGTCCACAGCCAATTTCCGAAGTTCACCAAGTACATCGTCACTATGTCGCAGGTAAAATTTGTAATTCAAGTTGGGCATGTTTTGCGAAAAATGGCGTTCGGCATCCGATTTTACAAATTCATCGCTAATGGGGTTGTTCGATACGGTTGCCACATGGAAAATAGGACTTAACCTATCCTGCAAATCTTGCAACATGTCTCTGGTTTCAGGATTGATAGCTATATCACCATCATAAGCAATCAACACATTTTTAATGGTATGAAAAGCACTGTGGTGTTTTACGCCCAATACCGGGCAACCAGCTTTTCGGTATAACGATTTAACCGAACTATCGTCCCATTTGGTGGTTAGGAAATTAGATTCACGAACGCCCATCACCACTAGGTCGGCTTCAAGGTCTTTTA
The DNA here is from genome assembly GCA_964390915.1 of uncultured Flavobacteriales bacterium. GTDB lineage: Bacteria > Bacteroidota > Bacteroidia > Flavobacteriales_D > Luteibaculaceae > DASUEB01. Next base: position 21,407 of record CAYMJL010000024.1, on the reverse strand, counting down.
TTAACTTTCTAATTTGGTTTGGGGGCGAACCCCATACAATTTGGGTTTCCAGATTTAATTTGCCTTCATAACGCTCTACAAGGCGCTCCACAAGACTGTTCATGCCTATTTGAGCATCATCTTCCATCTCGGCAGCATTTGGACCTTTTTCGGCCAAAATTGGCGTTACCCCGCGAACATGGCAAACATGAACCAAAACCAACTTGGCCCTAAAAACGGTGGCCAATTCGGCGGCATAAAAAACCGCGTTACTGGCGGTAATGGTAAAATCGGTTGGAACAAGTATGGTTTTCATAAGTTGTTGCTTTAGTTAACTCCTCTTTAGTTCAAAAAATCCATTAATTCGTTGATATACAGTTCTAAAACTAGGGTTAAGTTAGCTTCAATTTCAACGACAAGATGTTTTTTTTCGATAAACTACCTGGTTTGAACGGTAATCGGTTGCTGGGGACTTAAACCCAAAAAACTTAGCTATTGCTCTAAAATCAGTTGCTTAATTAAGGTATAAACACCAATGGCAAGTATCAACAGTAAAACGGTGGTTCTAAACTGCTTTTCAGAATAAAATTTCAGCAACCAGCGACCTATATAAGTACCAAAAAAGCTGGTAAAAAATAATGCTACCATCAGCCAAACATGTTCCAACTTCATGTAACCCTGGAAAAAATACATGGCACTCCGCCCAATATCCACGCCCATATCGATAAAGGCAGAAGTGGCTATAAACACATCTTTCGACAAGGCAAATGCCGACAGGGCCATGCCCCGAATGGCGCCACCGGTGCCTACCAAGCCGGCGGCCATGCCGCTAAAAACACCCGCCCCTACAGTACTATAGGTATTTGGCTTGAATGTTTGTGCGGGATAAACCAAGAAAAAAATGGAAAGTGAGATTAAGAAAACAGCCAAAATGATTTCAAGCAAACTGCTGGTTACAAACTGGCTGAGGTAGGCACCAAGAACCACAAACAAGGTTGCCGGAATACCGATTTGAATAACCAGCTTTCGGTCAATTCCTTTGCGGAAAAAGGCTATTTTAAAGAAATTGCTAAAAACGTGGAAGAATGCGGTAACACCAAGAACCGCATGAAAATCGAGAAAGTAAGCCGCAATGGGTACAAAAAATAGCGATGAACCAAAGCCACCCAAAGTACCTAAGATTTCGGCCACCAAAGCCAAAACAATAAATGCTATCCAGTGTTCGAGTGGCATATTCCCTTTTTTTAACGGTAACTGCTGGCCATTTTGCCCCACCACTTAAGTCCAAGCCAAATGGCCAATACAGCAAAAATAATCCAAAATATTGGCTTGTATTGCTCAAGAAATGACTGAAACGCCAGACCTACGACAACCCCGAAACTTATCATGCACACTTTTACCCAGCCTAATTCCAAGTTCGACCATTTTGTTTTTCGATTCAAAAACTGCGCTATACCCATAACCAATACTATTAATTATTGAAACTCCCCGTCGGGTTCGGGTGCCTGATCTTGGTGAAAAACCCTTCCGGAAACGTAGTTACTCAACGATTCCCCTTCGGCGTTTTGTTCTTCCAAAGTCCAATCATCGGTAGCAATGGTTTCCAGCCATACCCGCCCCGATTTTCTAAAAACCTGAACACTTAAGCCAAATTGGTTGTAAAACTCTTGCTCCAATTGCCCTACTGACATAGCTGGGTCAATATGCAGTTTTCCGCTTGTATTTCTATTGCGACATTGCGAAAGTGTGGTCGCGTGATGCATGTATTTTTTTTCGCTACCCTGATTTACGCCATGCGGTTTGCTAAAAAACTCCAGCTTAAGAAACGAGAAACGGGTGTTAAACAAATCCTGCACTTTTGCAATGGTTTGTCGGTCGCTTATTGGAATATCCAAAGTATTTGTTGTTTTCATAATTCCTTAATTTATTAGACTGGAAGGGTTAAAACAGGCACATTCGAGTGGAACACCATTCGGCGTGTATTGGAGGTGTGAAAAAGCTGCTCCATACCACTGTGTTTGCCCGGAACCATTATTACCAGATCTATTTGGTTCTCTTTCACAAAATCGTTTACTCCTTCTATAACATCGGTAGCCATCGATTGCTCATAACTTATATCAAGCCCTTTAAACAGCATGTCGAATTTTAAATCAGTAATACCCTCTTTGTCGTAATCTGCAGGTTCATAAACCTCTACTACATTAAAAATGTGCAGTTTCGAGGCAACCGATTTTACAAAACGTTTGAGGTGATGCAGTGTGCCTTCTGAGTAATCGGCCTGATAATCGCAAGCAAAAACCGATTTTTTAATCGGTTTAAACTTTACCTTATTCCCAACTGACAGCACAGGAAATTTGGCGTATTTTATTACTGCCGTGGTATTGGTGCCAATTAGTTTTTCGGCAAAAAAGTTATCACCATGCAGGCCCATTACAATAACATCGGGCTTTATGCCGTCAGCATAGGCAAGCATTTCGGTTACCACCTCGCCAGGATAGGCCACACAACTTACCTTCAACTTTGGGTGACGGGTTTTAATTTTTTTCTGATACTTGCGTAAACCTATCAAACTATATTCTTCTAACTCTTTCTGGGTAGGCATCAGCACCTGAATGTCGCTGAAAGTCGCGGGAATAAGGTAAGCGTTGAACAGCGTCAATTCCGAACCGGTAGCATTCGCCAAATCGGCAGCATATTCAATAGAATTCCAGGAAAAAGTTGAAAAATCGGCAGCGGCTAAAATCGTTTTCATCATTTTAGTTAGTTAGTGGCAGCATACTGCCTGGTAAGAAAAAAGAAAAACATCGAGCGAAAAAAGGTGCCAGGCTGTTGGGACAAGCAGCAAAAAAAGTATTAGCAATAGGCGTGGTAAAACGTGGCGCGTGTCCCACATGGGTTGCGCCCAACCAAACACGATAGAACTAACCAGTAAATCGATAGCAAGAAGAGCAAGTACCGGGTATTGAAAAAGCCCAAGAATGAGTAACAATCCTCCCCACAGGTGCAGGTGTGATGAAATGAAAATCCCTAAAAGGGCAATGGGTGAAGGAATACCAATTTGCTTAAACATCTCGCTATAAGCCTCTTGTACCTTGTCGAGTTTAACCCGAAAAACCGCATCGTAACCTTGAAAAAAGAACAAAAACCCGACAAACAATCGGGCTAGCAAAGCGGCAATCTCCTGATGATAAAATGCTAGTGTGGTCATAACCTTTTACACAATAGGGTTAATATTGTCTCAAAGGTATTTCAACACCTACCGAAGGAAAATGACCGCAATCAAGGCCGAATGTGACTTTAATCAGTTATGCCTAATTCCGTAATCCGGCCAATTTTTCCGGAAACAGCAAGGTTATTGCACTTCCGTTAATCTCAATAAGCCCTTCTGCTTTGAAATCACTTAATGTACGAATGGTTGTTTCGGTAGCGGTTCCGGCCAATTCCGCGAGGTCATCCCGCGAAATATTGAGTGCGTTAGGTGTTCCCGCAGTCTTATTGTAATGCTTATTCAAATCGACCAGCGCATCGGCTACCCGTTTCCGTACGGAGTTGTAAGCCAGTTTAAGCAACTGATGCTCGCGTTCTACCAATTGATTGGACAGTAGTCCGATAAACTTTTTGGCTACTTCTGGGTTGCGGTACATCAGCTTATGAAAGTCATCTTTGGGGACAAAACACAAACTGGTGTCTTCCATGGCCATGGCGGTGTCCTCGTATATTTCATTTTTTAGGAGCGAAACATAACCGAAATACTCACCTTCGCCATAAATACCGGTAATTAGCTCCTTGCCCTGTTCGTTGCTTTGGTAGGTTTTTACCCGGCCTTTTGAAATAAGATAAATCCCTTTTACGGCAGTTCCCTCGCGGTATACGTGTTCCTTTTTGTCGAACTGGCGCTGATCGGTGTTATCGGTTAACTCCAGTAATTTGTCACTACTGGCCGCTTCTTCAATAAAATGCGACAACTGCGCAGCGTGACTACTAAAGTTATTTAATCTGAATTCTTCTTTTTTCAACCGACTTTCAATTGCATTAAGCAATTCAATATCATCGAAAGGTTTTGTTAAGTAGTCGTCAGCACCCATATCCATTCCTTTACGCAATTCTCTTCGCTCGGCTTTCGCGGTAAGAAAAATGAATGGAATGTGATTGGTACTTGGGTTTTTAGACAGTAGGTGAATTACCCCGTAACCATCGAGTACGGGCATCATAATGTCGCACACGATGAGGTCAGGAGTGTTGGCCAAAGCCATTTCTACGCCTATTTTACCGTTCGGTGCAGTCAATACTTCATATTGCGCCAAACCCAGTATCTCGGCTGTATTTTCACGCACATCATCGTTGTCTTCAATAACCAGTATTTTTTTCATGGCTTAAAGATTAAGGTAAAGGTGGTTCCTTTATTTTCTTCGCTAATAAACTCAACTTGGCCGTGCATTAACTCCATGTATTTCGCCACAATATTTAATCCCAATCCCGTCCCGCTTATGGCATTGGCATTTTGTCCCCTAAAAAACCGACCAAACAAATGACGCTGATCGGCTTTTGGAATACCTATACCTGCATCACTTAAGGAAATCTTTAGATTGGTTTCGTCTTTAATCACCATGAGCTGAATCTGGCTATCGGCGGGTGAAAACTTAATAGCGTTGGATAATAAATTAAGAATAACAACTCGTAACAGCTTAGCATCAAGCCTAATGACAGTATTTGCATCACCACCCAGGTTTATGGTTTGCCCAGTTTTTAACAAGGCATGTACCTGACCAATACAGTCTTCCAAAATGGTAGTTACGTTTATATCGTTGGGTTCATTGGTTATTTTCCCCTCCTCCAATTTACTCAACGATAGGAATTCTTCCAATATATCGGTTAGACCGGTAATGGCTTTTTTAATGCGGGTTACATGGTCTTTTTGCTTTTCGTAGGCCTCCATTTGGCCATATTTATCAATGAGTGAAGTCGATGACAGAATGGTGGCCAATGGGGTTCTAAACTCGTGTGAAGCGGTAGATACAAACCGAGATTTTAATTCACCCAAGTCCTTTTCTTTTTCGAGCGCCACCTGAAGCTCTCGCTTGGTTTTTTCCAGCTCTTCAATGGCTTCTTCCAGAATCAGTGTTCGGTTTTTCACCTGTTTCTCCAGTTCTTTCGAATAGTTCCGTAGCTTTTCTTCCGCTGCCTTTCTAGGCGTAACGTCAATAATAAACGCTATTACGTAGGTGTCTTTGCCTTGGTGAAACGGGCTAAGACTAATTTCTACCGGAAACTCAGAACCATCTTTTCGCCGGGCATGCAAATCCATGCCAATGCCCATACTTCTAGGTTTGGGTTTGTTACCATAGCTAGCTCGGTGATTTAAGTGATTGGCTGCAAATCGCTCAGGTATAAGGACTTCTATTTTTTTATTAATCAACTCATTGGCCTGGTAACCCAACAACCGTTCGGCACTTGGATTTACCTTAATGATATCGCCAGTTTGGTCAACTACCAGAATACCCTCGGTAGCGTAAGTAAACAGTGCATCCTGAATGGCAATATTGCCCATATTGACTGGAGGTTTTAAGTACTAAATATACACGAAGAAAACAGAAATAGCCAATACTTTATTACGACTTCGAGCCCCCTGACCCATCCGGTTCTACATGAATTAACACATTGGCCAATTGCGAAAAATGGGTCAATAAATGGTGCTTCAAGCGATGAGCAATTTCGTGGCCATCGTAAACAGAAATCTGAGCATTTACAATAACGTGCAAATCGACATAAAACTTAAACCCCGACTTCCGCACAAAGCATTTTTCGGTGGCTATTACCCCGGGTACTGCAACAGATTGTTCACGAATTTCGGTCACCATGTCGTCATAAATATGCTCGTCCATAATCTCGCCAAGGGCCGGGCGAAAAATGAGGTAACTGTTGTAAAGAATAAACCCAGCGGCAACCAATGCAGCCCAATCGTCGGCAGCTTCATAACCTTTGCCCAACATCAGCGCAATAGAAATACCAACAAATGCAGTAAACGAAGTAATGGCATCACTGCGGTGGTGCCAGGCATCGGCCTCCACAGCCGAACTTTTCGACTCCTCGCCTTTTCGTTTCGCGTAGCGGTAAAAACCTTCTTTCAAAATGGTAATTACCCCTAAAACCACCAAAGTATATGGTTTCGGAAGCTTATGTGGAGTCTGAATATTAACAATACTTTCGTGGGCGATGGTCAGAGCCGAAACGATTAAAAAACCTACGACCAGAAAAGTAACCAAAGGTTCCAGTTTTCCGTGACCGTATGGGTGATTATCATCGGCTGGACGGGTTGAGTATTTCAACCCCAACAACACCAAAATGGATGAAAAAACATCGGTAGTCGATTCGATTGCATCGGCAATCAAGGCATAAGAATTACCAAAAACGCCAGTAATCCCTTTAATAATGGCCAAGCCACCACTTGTGAAAATACTGAAGTAGATGGTCTTAATGGCCTTTTTTTCGTTAGTCATTTAAACCGCTTTCTGATTCAGTAGTTTCGTGGGTTTGCTCGGTATTTTCCTTGGCCGTTTTATGGGTAAATTGATCGATAATGCTTTTGAACAATTCGCTATTTACCAAATTGCCCAAACCTTCTAAAAGATTAGCTGACCAGCCATTTCCAGCGGACTTTGGCGGAAAGAACCGATTGGCAACCAGTGGTAAACCAATTTTCAGGGCTGTGCCCAATAAGCTCATGTACCAAGGGCCACCTGTATCACCTGTTTTATTGCCCAGCCAACCTAACTGATTCAACAAACTGGCAATTGGTGTCAATTGCCTTTTAAATCCGGTATAATGCCGCAATAGCGTTTCTTCTTGGTGGCTAAGTTGCAACTGCAGCCGCATTTTTTCTTCGCGCAACTCTTCTAGGTTGGAGATTTTAGTTGCCATCGAAAAATGATTTAATAAAGGAATCCCGTAAAGTGGGCAACCAAAGTGGTGCCGATAGTCGCACGATTAAAGCTAACACCAAATAAACGCCTGAAACCAGCAAAAATCCTTTGGCATAACTACCAACCAGTGCCGAAATCCACAGGGCAAAAGCCAAGGTAATGGAACCAAAAAACAGCGCAATAAATACACCAACAATTACCAGTTGAATCATTTTGGCCAAAACGACACTGGTCTTCTCGGCCAATTCTAACTTAGCCAGCGCAATCCTTGTTTCGGCGTAACCCTTTAGATCATCGCCTAATTCGTCCAGGTTAAAATCAGATTCAGTTGTTTCGGTCATGTGCGGTTGGATTAGTTTCTATTGGCTTTAAGGTAGCCTTTTCTGGCTTATGTTCCTTATAAATTTTAACCAGCAGTATAAAAAAGGAGAACAGCAACGGGCCAAATACAATGCCCAACATGCCAAACAAAGGCACACCAATAATTACCCCCAGAAGAGTTACAATGGGGTGAGTATTGGCTATTCGCTTGTTTATTGCGAACCTGATTACGTTGTCAATATTGATAACAAGTACAAAACCATAAATGAGAATTCCAATTCCGGCAAAATTATCGCCCATTAATAGTGCATAAATACCGGCTGGTACAAAAACCACCGGTGCACCAATGACAGGCATCATAGACAAAACAACGGTAACCACACCCCAGAAAAAAGGGTCGCTGAAATTGAAAATAACAAATCCCAATGCCAGCAATAGTCCTTGGATAAGAGCAATCAGCCCTTGCCCTAATATATTGCTGTAGGTGGATGCCTTTAACTCCTGGGCAAAACGCAGGGTATTTTTGGCAGAAAACGGTGCGTATTTTTTTAAAGTACTTTCAAAAAGCTGATAATCAGCGAAAAGAAAATAAAGCAGAAAATACATCACCACCACTTGCAATAGAAAATCGAAAAAACCACCAAGAAAATTGGTAAAAAACCCAATAATAAACGATTGTCCTTGCTTTAAAGTAGTCTTAAGTAAGTCAGGTTGATTAATATATCCACCGACCTTATTGTTGAGATTTTCAATGAAATGCTGAATTTCAGCCGAGTTTGACGAATAGGCTGAGATTTTATTAACCAGGATTAAAATCAGGAAGAAAAGCGGCACCACGATTGCAAAAAATGAAGTTGCCAGCACCAAACCACTGGCTAGTGTTTTCCTCATTTTCTTCTTTTCGACCAACCACACCAACATGGGTCGAAAAAGTGTATAAACCACTATCGTTCCCAATAAGGAAGCAATTAATCCCTTTAGCGAGAAAATCAAAACAGCTCCTACCGCCAGCATTAGCAGCAAAACAACTTGATTTCTCTTGGTACTGCTTAAAGCCATTGGGTGAGTATTATTGTTAGTTAACTAGAAATAGGCAAACCATTAAATCATTGCACCACAATCTTTCTGCTCACCTTGGTATTGTCAGAAACAAAATGAAGGTAAAACACACTTCCTTCCGCCGGTAGTTGCTCCTTCAAAAAATAGTCGCCAGCTTTTTGCTGCTTGTGAATAATGGTTTCGAGTAAGTTCTCTTGTGCATCGAGCAAACTAATCACCACTTCCGATTCGCTGGGCAACTCATATTTTAACAACAATTCACGCGGATTGTCGCCAGAAAACTCAATGGGCATAAGCACGGCATGACCATCGAGCGATTTGCCACGGTGCAACACCCGTTGCTTAACCAAGCGGTACAACAGTAACAGGCAAAAAATAATTAAGCTGATAAACAGCGAATCGAGTATAAAATCCATAGCGTTTTACAATGACATCAATCCTTCAATACCCGTAATTGACCGGTAACGCTCTATTACCGCATCGGTGCTTAACATCACCTCTTTAATGGTGATGCTCACATAGTTACCCTTGGCCGATTCACGGCGGGTAACCTCCGATTTTTCGGCAAAATGAGTCATTAACTGCTCTATTTTCTCCGGTTCATTGGGTAGCACAAACTTATACATATAAACGTCGGGCCAGTTATGATGTTGGTCCAATTTCATCCGAAGTTTTAATTCCTCTTCAATATTCATGTTGCAAAAATAAGGCTTGCCTTTTGTATTTGTTAACAGCGGTAAAGAAATACAAAACAATTTGTTCCCTATACTTACGGCAAAATTTTTCGATGGCTCGTTTTATACCTTTCCTTATAATCAGCACCCTCATTTTTCTGCTGTTAGATTTGTACGTTTTTAAGGGAATAAAACTCCTTATTCAACCGCTGGAGAGCAATTGGGCAAAGCGAATCATTAAATGGAGTTATTGGCTTAGCTCCGTTGGCTATGTATCCTATGCGCTTTGGATCGTAAACAATATGAAAGAATTTCAGCTAACACACAATTACCGTCACTTTTTTGCTCTGTTTGGCATTTTAATATTGCTACTTATCCCCAAATTAATTTTCGCCCTGTTTCACCTCATGGACGATATTTCGTTTGCAGTAATGTGGGCTTGGAACAAGCTTTGTTACTCCGACAGCCCATCGGGCGAGGGTGTAAAAATTACCCGGGCCGTATTTTTGTCGCGGGTGGGCATTATTCTGGCCGCGGTTCCTTTTTTCTCTATTTTGTATGGTTTGTTACAAGGTAAATTCGATTTTCGGGTTATTCGCCAGCCGTTGTCGTTTGCCAACTTGCCCAAAAGTTTCCACGGATTTACCGTAGTTCAAATCTCGGATGCGCATTTGGGTAGTTTTTTAGAAAACAAAGCACCCATTGAAAAGGCTATAGACATGATTAATGCGCTGGAGGCCGACCTCGTGGTATTTACTGGCGATTTGGTAAACAACTATTCTGATGAAGCCGAACCTTGGATTGAAACTTTTAAGCGAATTAAGGCCAAACACGGTAAGTTCAGCATATTGGGCAATCACGATTATGGCGACTATGGCCAGTTTTCCAGCACCAGCCACAAACAGCAAAACTTGCAACGAATTAAGGAAATTCACGGAGAAATGGGTTTCCGCTTGTTGTTAAACGAAAACGAAACGCTAAAAATAAACGACCACGAAATAGCCTTAATAGGTATTGAAAACTGGGGAAAACCGCCATTTCCGCAGTATGGCAATTTAAAAACCGCCAGCCAGAACACCGAAAACCAGCCCTTTAAAATTCTTCTTTCGCACGACCCATCACACTGGGATGCGCAAGTGTTGGGCAACCACCAATACGATTTAACTTTAAGTGGCCACACCCACGGCATGCAGTTTGGGTTGGAAATAGCTGGTATAAAATGGAGTCCGGTAAAATACCGCTACCCGCGTTGGGGCGGCCTTTACACCGAAGGCAAGCAACAGCTTTACGTAAATCGGGGTTTTGGATACATTGGTTTTCCTGGGCGTGTTGGCATGCCGCCAGAAATTACGCTTATTGAGCTTCGTACTGCCTAGTTTAGTTGATTTCACTTGTCGTATTGTCGCCCAAGAGCAACGACAATGTGCTTAGGCCTTTGGTGCGATCGGCTATAAGTTTCAAAATGCTTACAAACGGAATAAACAAAATCATGCCTGCAGCACCCCACAAAATGCCGCCCAGCACAATGGTAACAATAATGGCCAGCGTGTTTATTTTTAAGCGGGTACCCACCGCCAGTGGGAAAATAACGTAGGCTTCCAGCAGCTGAACAAGGCTAAAAACGCCAATTACACCTATGGGGTACCAAACGGAGTTGTATTCCATCCACGATACCGTGATGGGTAACAGCGAAGCTATCATAATGCCTACATATGGAATAAACGTAAGGACAGAAGCAACAAACCCAAACAGCACCGGGTGAGAAACCCCGATAATAGCCAGCCCAATACTGTTCAAAGTGCCCACTATTAAATACACCAGCAGCATGCCTTTTACAAAATTGTAATAAGCATGAATGGTTTCCACCAAAATCTCCTTGCTCACCTTACTTTTATTGGCGGGAAAAATGCGATACAAAACCACGGCCAGTAAACGCCGTTGGGCTAAAATAAGTGCCGTAAAAACCAACATCAATATCAGGTAAAAAGCAGCATCGGACAACGAATAGGCGGTACTGCGCAGCAAGGGAACCACCTGCCCACCGGAGTCGGCAATCACCTTTTTAATAAGCAATACCTGCCGCTCGGCACTTATGCCAAATCGGTCGGTTACAAAAGTGGTCAAATCAACAAAAGTGTTCAGCAACTTTGCTTTAAAACCTTGCCATTCGGCCAAAAAATTACTGAACTGCACCCACAGCAAATAAACCACCGCACCAAACAACAGGCTTACCGCCATCATACTGGTGGTTATAGCAGCCATGCGGTTCATGCCTTTTTGCTCCATCCATTTACATGCCGGATACAGCATAAAACCAATGAGCAAGGCAAAACTTAAGGGAATAAACAATGTTTTCCCAAAATAAAGCACCACACAAATCAAGACCACGGTTTGTAATATGTCGAGCACCTTGTATGATTTAGTATTGGTAAGTGGAACAGGTGTAGTTGGAACTTCCATGCGCATTGCCATTGAAGATTGAATTTAAGTAAAAATGGGGAAACGAACTGAAAATCATGCTGATGCCCGTCAACATTCCGCATGATTTTACCCCTACAAACCATTGATGGTATTGAATAACGGTTAAATTTGGGTTTTTAAAACCCATTTCTATGAAAAAACACCTACTCGCCCTAGCCTTTTTTACTTGCCTTGCTTTTTCGATTAAAGCGCAGAATGCCGACAGCGTAACCGTTTTCCCGAATCCATACCACAACCACCTGGTTATTTCTTTTAAATTGGAACAGGCGGATAGCATAAGCTATCAGATTATCGATGTTACGGGGCACATAAAATATCAACTACTAGAAAACGAATACTACGAAGCTGGACAACATACGCTATACTTAGACAACGATACTTTAGCCGAAGGCATGTATTACCATAAGTTTAAATCAGCTAGTGGAACAGGAAAAGTATTGAAGGTAATTAAAATGGAAGGAAGCGGCATTGAATCCCTTACCCTTTCAGAAACCACCCTCTACCCCAACCCGGTTAAGGATTTTATCAACCTGCCTTTTACAGACCTCCACAGCCTGAAAATCTATTCACCAAGTGGGCAGTTGGTGCAACACCACCTTAACCCTGCAACAAAAGTTAATCTTAGCGAATTACCCAGCGGTTTTTATTTTGTAGTAATGGAAAAAGCTGATGGGGAAAATGTGGCGGTGAAGGTGGTGAAAGAGTGAGTGGGGTAATTTGATGGTTATTGTTAATTATAAAAACAAATATGAGAATAGCTTGTTGGATACTAGCTTTATTTTGTATAGTTGGCCTTTACTATTCAACTGACATACATCTTTGGCTAAAAACAGATTTCTCTGTCTATAAAATAGCTGACCCAAACCTTTTGCAAGTGATATTAGCCGCTATGGCGGGTGTTCTGGCCACGAAAGCATCTGACTCAAGTACGGAATTAAGGAGGTTAATGAAAGTTCCAGAGTTAACAGAAATCCTAGAGAAAGCAGAGACTTCGGAGGGTCGACTAAAAAAACTTGAAAAGCTAATCGCGGAAGAGACAAAAAGACAATTCACAAGAGATATGCTAATAAATCATCGCAAACAGCTGATTTCTCATTGGGAGCAAATAATAACATTGGAACGCCTTTTATCTGAAAATCTAGATGCGGACTTTGATCCAGTTGTCAGAAAACATATTAAGAATTATATTCTTAAATCAAATTATATCGATTATCTAGGGAGGAACGCGCTGTACAACATCCCAATTATTGGAGGACTTCTAAATCTATTTCTTGGCCCGATGTGGAACGCTTATTATAGCAGGAATATTGAAAAACGGAGTGATAAATAATTTGAATTGAGGCTTTTTATGGATTAAACATAATTTTCTTTTGTACCAGTCCCATGTGCTGACCATTCTTAAATGCTGATTCAGCATAGTTGAACAAAACCGTAGGTGTTGGATTACTAACCCTCTCGAAAAGACCCGGTACAAATTCACCTACTTTTGACATAATATCCTCACGATAAATACCTCCTTTTAATAATCCAAGAGTAAGGAATGATAGTGTATCTAAGAAAAAGGAGGATGTTGATGTATCAACAAACCCAGCATTAAATTTTTTGGCGAACTCATCGGCATCTTTTTCCAATGATAACTTAATTCTTAATTGTTCTAAAGGTTTAACATTTGCATCAGCATCAACGGCTAACGCTTGATAATCATTGAATTTTCTACGATAGTCCTTTAGCCGCTCCCGAACCAATAATAGAGTTGAAATGAACACTTCAGGACTTGTACATTTGTCAGGTAGGAGTTGTAAATAATGATGAGTTAATGGCGGAAGAATTAAAGTTGGTGAATATAGGGGTGACAATTCTTTTATCTTACGCTCATAGGTTGAGGATAATTTACTATAAGCTTGTATTAAGTATGGGCAGGTATCAACCGAGGTAGAATTATCCCCGAATTTGGTTATTTTGGGACAGAGATTAAATAATATTGAAGAAGAAATATGTCCAACCCTACCATAACCACCATTGTATGAATCCAAATAGGACATTAGGTATTGCCAAACCATGAAAAAATTGATATCTAATCCTGGATAAACTTGTTGCACCACTTCTTCATACCCTGATATCACTGTAACTTTATCTTTTGCGGCTTCCACAGGTACAGCTGGTGAAATAAAGTCAAGCCCATGAAATGGTTCAAAAGGATGAATATTAAATTCCAGCTGAGTTTCATCCGTCGGTATCAATTTCCCTGTTTCCCATTCCACTGGAAATGCCCCTACACCTGAAAATGTAATTCTCTCCGCTAATATAAAGGTATCAACAAGGGCACTAAATTCCCTGAATGCGATAGCAGATGGAAACAAGAGTCGCTTCTTGGAAACTAGATAGGTGAAGAAACGAAACGATTGTATGGGTAATACAACTGTAGACATGGGTTGAGATTCTAATGAATATATTTAGGCCAATATCGGAAAAATCAAACCTTATCAGGTCATCTGTTAATATCCCCCTGCAATCAACGTGTTATTTATTAATTAGACTTGTCACAAGAAACTTTTAATTTGATTGGAAATTCTGCTCCTTAAAAAATAGCACCGTCAATGCGCAAAGCCAATTGCGGTTAAAAGTCCAATAGTGAATACTCATTTTTGCAAAAAAACTCCTAAACTTGCTAAAACTCAATTAAATTATGCTTCCTATTTAATACCAGCAGGCCATGAATACAAACACCGAGCACAAGCCCTTGAAATCATTGGCCACCCACATTGATGAACAATATGGCAAACCAGGAACCCGTAAGCGCGATAAGTTTGACAAGGGTTACGAGTATTTTAAGCTGAGTTTCCTTTTACAGCAAGCCCGACTTGAAAAAGGCATGACAAAACGGGAACTTGCTAAAAAATGTGGAACTAAGAAAGGCAACATCTCAAAAATTGAAAATGACCTCAAAGAAGTCCGCATTTTTACACTCCAAAAAATTGTAGAACGTGGACTTGGTGGCCATATAGAGCTTTCTATTCGAATATAAACACTGTTGTTAAAACCAAATACCTCCATGCTCACCGCCATTCACCCAAAACTACCCATGAGCAGCAAAGCTGCTACCCGGGAGTTTTATATCCACGAACTTGGTTTTAAGGAGTATAGCGATGTCGATTACGAGGGGTATTTAATGATTCAGCAAGACGACATTCAACTTCATTTTTTTGAATTTATGGAACTTGAACCCAAAGAAAATTACGGGCAAGTATACATTAGAACCGATAATATTGAGTACTGGTATAAGTTGGCCGTTGACAAAAAATTAAGATTGCCCATGGCTGGACACTTGCAACTTAAACCTTGGGGGCAATGGGAATTTTCGTTACTCGACCCAGATATGAACCTGCTTACCTTTGGGCAAAGTGAAGTTTAGCCAAATGAACCGATTTATCCAATTTTGCATCCCCTTGCTGTTGTTGGTTTCTTGTACCCCTGCAACTCCCCTCACCGACCACGAAAAGACTGCGATAATACAGGAGGTAAAACAAACTTTGACCAATTATTACCGCGACATTAAAGCCAATGGCCTAACCGCCGAATTCAATTACCTCGATAATTCGGCTGACTTTTATTGGGTACCTCCAAATTATTCCACGCCAATTACTTACGACAGTGTGGTAACCGTTTTAAAACAAAATGCGCCCAAATTCAAGTTAGTGGACAACTTTTTCGAAACCCTGCGAATTTTTCCATTAAACACTACTCTGGCTACCTATTACGGCCGTATTCGCTCTTCCATGACCGACACCAGCGGCAACACCTCTTCATTTTTGCTACTGGAAACTGGAATTTTAATTAAACGGAAGGAAGGTTGGAAATTGTTAAGTGGCCAAACCAAGGTCGTAAACTAACTGATAATGGATTTGGGCAATGAAATAAGGAAACAAACCGGTTAAGTTAGATTTCAAAAACCAGTATAAATCGTTTTTCGGATTGGGCCAAAATTGGTCTCGGCAGAAATAATGTAAACACCTCTAGACAAGGTATTTACATCCAACCGATTACTTTGAGAAGTTAGCATTTGTTGCCCCGATGCACTTAATAATGTTAAGCCTAACAACTGGCAAGTATCGGGTAATTGCACCTCAATCGTTCCGTTCGTTGACTGCAATATTTTTAAGGGTGAATGCCCAGTCAATTCATCGACCCCAACCGACCTCACATAAATGTAATAAAATGGCGGCCCTTGGAGCACACAACCCATTGAATCAGTTACCACAACATTATATACGACGGACGAATTGGGTTTTGTCCAAAAGTACAATTCATCAGGGTTTAAAACACCTTGTTCTGGTGTCCAATGGTAATGCAATGGGTGAATACCCCCACCAACATTTGAGCCTTTGTCAAGGAAAATTGAATCGCCTTGGTTAATTCCAATTGACCAATAGTCCAGATTAACAACGAAATCAGAGAAAGTAACCTTAACCGTATCGTAGCCAGTTGCACCCAAAGCATCAGTAACCTTAAGGGTCAAACTGGGCAAATCGAGTGTGTTTTGATGGATGGAGCGAATGATAACTGGATGGGCGAGTGTAGAATCATTCATAATGTCAGAAGCCTGAAACGTATACCAAAATGTGGAGTAGTCAAAACTCCACTCGTATGTATAAGGAGGCAACCCACCTAAAACGACAATATCACCACCAAGAACGGTGTCGCCCGTCAATCCGTTGGGCGTGTTACACAAATGTCGATTTGCACCAGCATCCACAAGTAACAACTGGGCATTCCCACCAAAAGTTAACATCTGAATAAGGGCTATTAGCAGTACAGGGTTTTTCATCGCGTTTTGACTTAAGGGTTCTACGAAGATTTTTAGTTGAAGGGGGATTCAATAATACATATAAATTCCTGATTTCAGCATGCAGAAACCTGAACAAACCGCAATGAAAAAATGAAAACTATTCCAGTTTATTAACAATAAGCTAAAGCAACAACCACGTGGGCTTAGCTACCCATAAGCTACTTTTGAGTTGATTTTAAATTAGTTAGCAACTATCAACCGCTTTAAACGTTTAGTATCTTAGTTGCTAAACGAGCTGTATTATGGGAATAAATGGCGATTTAGTTTTTAGAACCAGTCATGGCCAATCGGTGACCAATGTAGTTGGCTATGTGAACAATTGGCTGCTAGAACACCCCAAGGGTGAGATTCATGTGGGTGCCGACTCGAAAAAGTTGGGTGCACGCACCAAATATTCGGTATCTATCTGCATGTGGGAAACCGGCTATGGCGTACACGAAATTCATCACACTGAAGTAATTAAAAACTACCCCGACGATTTTAGTCGCCTGTGGGAAGAGGTGGAACGTGCCGTAATTATTGCCCGCCAGCTCAACAACGTCACTGCTCAAATTCATGTTCACGTTGATTTAAACAACGATCCACGGTTTTTCTCGAACAAACTTTACGAAGCCAGCATTGGTTTTATTACCTCTTTAGGTTTTCAGGCCTACGGAAAACCCGATGCCTGGGCAGCTTCATGTGGTGCACACAAGTATTGCCAATAGCTAGCTTTCCCTTTACCCCGCCAACCACTGCCAGTTTACCCGACCATTACCGGTGAATTTGACGCCAGGAAGGGGGATTTTAATAAAAGAAACAAGCCGAAAAGCCCTATTTACATTGCGTTTCCGTTTGAAAATTTTTTCGGTATTGATGTCCAAGCTCAAAAAATACTCGCGTTCCCTTTTCAATTCGGGAAGCACTAAGCCCTGCTCATTGACCATTGGGTTAGCCTTTCCGCCTAGCATGCCCCCTGCCCCATAACCCAAAGCTAGGTTCAACCAATCTGGGATGACTTTTACTCCGGTTAGTCGGTTTAAACCCAAACTCAGCCAATAGGTCTGTCCGTTATAGTCCTTCAACCATTGCTCGGCATAGCTTTTGCCCAGCAAATTAGGTCGATAACCGGCCAAGCCACTGGTTTTAAAGCCGTATTTTAGCGTAAAGCAGTCCAATGAATTGGTTTTGTATTGTAGCAAGTAAAGCAATGCTCCTGCGTAATTTGCCCCTAAATCGGTAAAGGACGCTCCGTAAGTAGGTGAAAAACCATCCAGCACCTCAATGGCGGTCATGTAACCCATCCCTAACCAAAACGATTTTGAAACCGCCTTGTGTTGTTCAATCCCAGACCACTCGAGCAATTGAGAATTGATGCGCAAAATTTGGTAACTGGCTACCCCATGCCCCACCTTATCCATTTGAAGCCACTCATTGGCGTCATTAAAGGCATGAAATTCGTTTTTCGGCTCGGTGTACCACACCTTGGTTAACAAGGCCAAACTGCCAGCAGTCAGGCCTGTTTCTGCCAACCAAACAACATTATTTCCTTTTGGTTTTGAAACCACCAAACTATCTTGACCTAGACTGTGCTTTGAACTAGCTACAATAACAACCAGCAGAACCAACAACCGAAGTGTCGAGTTTGGCCAAAAAAAATCCCCAAAGCCGTGCTGTGGGGATTTAAATATCGGTGCTTTTATTAGCCCAGTAAGGTAATTTTGCATGCTTCAAGTATAGCCTCGGCCTTTTCTTTGGTTTGTGCTTCGGCATAGGTGCGCAATACCGGCTCGGTTCCACTTGGGCGAATCATTAACCATTCATCGCTGTTCAAGAAATACTTATAACCGTCTATGGTTTGGCGTTCTATCGAGTTGTATTTACCAAAAGATTTGTAACTATCTGAATTACAATTGTTAATTATCTGCTGTTTAACTTCTTCCTTTAGGTGTAAATCGACACGGTGGAAAGCAAAACTGCCTACTATGTCGTAAACTTCTTTAATTAGCTCATCTAGCGATTTTCCGGTTTTGGCCATGTATTCCCAAATAACCAACCCCATCCAAATGCCATCACGTTCCGGAATGTGGCCTTTAATGGCAATTCCGCCACTCTCTTCGCCTCCAAGCAATACATCTTCCGAAATCATGTATTCTGAAATGTATTTAAAGCCAATTTTGGTCACTTGGTAAGGCAAACCGAAATGCTCACACATTTTCGGGATTTTAACCGTAGTACTAAATGCAGTAACCACCTTACCGGTAAAGCCTTTCACCTCTACCAAATACTTAATAAGCAGCAATATTAGGTGGTGACTGTCGATAAATTCGCCACGGCTGTTGTAAAGCCCTATTCTATCAGCATCGCCATCGGTAGCCAAGCCACAATCTATGTTTCCACGTTTTTTAATTAAATCGGAAAACTCAATCAGGTTTTTGTGAATAGGCTCTGGTGCCTGACCCTTAAATCCAGGGTTGTGCTCGCAATGCAAAAAAGTCATGTCCGGAAAAAGACGCTTCAACACATTCTGTCCAGCACCATACATCGCATCGTAAGCTAGGTTTAACTTAGCTTTGCGAATAGCGTCCAAATCGAAATTCTCTTCTACCTTCTTAATGTACAAGTCTTCCAGGTTTACATGAACCACCATGCCCGACTTAACAAAGGCCTGGTATTCGTTTTCATCGTAAACAAAAGAAACCGATTGAGGAATTAAATCTTCGATTTCTGCAATTTTTTCAGGAAGCAAGGGTCCACCGTAGTGGCCTTTCAGTTTAAATCCGTTGTATTCAGGCGGATTGTGGCTAGCTGTAATTACCACCCCAACCGATGTTTTGTGTTCTACCACCCCCAACGAAACCATTGGCGTTGAAACAAAATCTTTGGCTATAAATACTTTGATGCCTTTATTGGCCAATATAATAGCCGTGGTTTGGGCAAACATTTCGCCCCCAAAACGACAATCGTGGCCAATTACAGCCGATGGATTTGGGAAATTTTTCTTCAACCATTGGGCGGTTGCTGTTGCAACACGAGCCACGTTGTCTACTGTATATTCCTTCGCAATTATGGCTCTCCAGCCGTCCGTTCCAAATTTAATATCACTCATTATCTCAAAATTCAATTGGGGTAATCCGGCAAAAATACACTTCTACCTGAAATTCTAACCATATCCGATGAACACATACTTGGAAACACAGTTAAAAACAACCGCAGAGCGATGGGAGAAAAACACAGAGCCAAGGGAGTAGTTCTCATTTACGCGTTGAAACCTCGTTAATCTCTATACCATAACTGGGGATTGAGCTAAAAAGCACAAAAAGGGATGCTATTTTTACTAGGTTGGCCATTGTGTTGCTGGATTTATACGAAGCCCCGTCCTCGTTGCGCCAAAGTGAAGAACTCATCCTATAAACTAATGGTTAGGTAACAGCGGCCTTTAAATTTTTGCTTGGAAGTAACTTCAGCATAGTTTTGCTTACCAAGTCGCAAAAATTTGCAGCCGCCCATAGGTTCTTCACGGTATACGAAGGATAATGTTATTTAAATTCCTTGCGCTTACCGAGGACAAGTTTTTGCTCCACTTTTTTGAAAAAAGTGGAAACAAAAAAACATGCCTCAATGTTGGTCTTACTTCATTATCCCACGTTTGCTCAACGCACGCTGGTATTTTTTAGCGTTTTGCTGGTGTTCAGCATAGGAAGCTGTGAAATTGCTGTAGCCTGAAAAATCTTCTTTTGCGCAGAAGTATAAATAGTTGTGCTTCTCATAATTTAACACCGCATCAATAAAATTGACCGCGGCCAGACCAATAGGCCCTGGCGGTAAACCCTTGTTTATGTAGGTGTTGTAAGGCGAATTAATGGTCTTATGTGCATTCAAAACCCGCTGAATGGCAGGGTCTTTAGCGGCAAATCGCAAGGTTGGGTCGGCTTGCAGCGGAATACCGGCATGAAGTCGGTTAATGTAAACACCTGCTATTTTCTCGCTCTCGCTTTTCATGGCTGTTTCCTGCGCTACAATTGACGCCAAGGTAGCCACCTCATCTTTGGTAAACCCAATTGTTTCTGCTTTTTGTAATCGCTCAGCCGTCCAGACTTTACGGTATTCATCTGCAAATCGACCTAAAACCTTCCGAGGCGGAGTAGCCCAGTAAAACTCGTAGGTATTCGGAATAAACATGGCCACAAACGTTTCGGGCTCAAAACCATAAAAATGGGCGGTATCTTCGTTTGTCAACAAGGTCATCAGCGATACTGAATCGGCTTCCAGCTGCTTGCTTAAAGTACTGGCCACCTCTTCCAAGGTTATTTCCCGATTTAACTGAATACGTACAGGAATTTGATTTCCAGCCTTTAGCATGTTTACCAGCACATTATTGCTCATGCCATTCTCCAGGCGATATTTACCCGGTTTTACGCTCTTTTCCAGTTTCTTTTGCTCGGCAACAAAAGCAAAAGTTTCAAAATTTTTTATGTATCCGCTGGTTTCCAGCTTGCTTAGTAACTGCGCATAGCCATCGCTTGATTTAATAAATACGAAAGCCTCATTAGCACCTTGTAGCTCTACGTTTGGCGAATACAAAGCGTTATAAACTTTATACCCGAAAAAACCGCCAATAAGCGCAACCGCGAGAACTGCAAGCAGCAAAATATTTCGTACTCCAGATTTTTTCTTTCGTCTGGTCATGCTCATCAAAAATTAAACTGATAACTTTTTTCGTCTTTAAAACTTCCGTCGGGTGCTTTGTGCCAATTGGGTTTCAGCCCCGTTTCCTTAAATCCTGCTCCTTCAAACAATTTTAAGCTCGCAAAATTGTCGGTTAAAATATTGCAAAATAGCAATCGCAGACCCAAGTTTTGGTAAGAAAATTCTTTAGCCGCTTGCAAAGTGGCCTTACCAACTCCGGTATTACGAAACGCTTTGGCCACTACAATGCCAATTCCTGCCCGTTGGTGAAAGCCATCAAAATCAAACCAATCGAACAATCCGGCGGGTTTATTGTCTAGCATTATCACCATGCGCAACTGCTTATCGGTATAAATGTCCTGTATTGACTCAATGTAGATTTGCAGGGTGTTTTTCGAAAACGGAATACGCGTATTGCTTACCTCCCAATTGTCACGGTCGTTTTCCAGCTGGTACAAA
>CAYMJL010000023.1:0-40015 GCA_964390915.1 uncultured Flavobacteriales bacterium | reverse complement strand
TTACTTCCAAGCAAAAATTTAAAGGCCGCTATTGCCTAACCATTAGCTTTCAGGAGGAGTTCTTCACTTTGGCGCACCGAGGACGGGGCTTCGTTTAATTGCAGCAATAAAGTGGCCAACAAGGTAAAAATAACCTCACTTTTTGTGCTTTTTAGCTCATGCCTTGTTTGTTGTAGTCTGCCTGAAAATAATACTTTGAGTTGTAAGCTTAGATCCGCTTTTTATTTTAAGGTTTAACCTTTATCTCATAGAATCTAATAACACCATTCCCTATTTAGCTATTTTTGGCCTCCAACTATTTGCAGCATGAGAAATATTATTGAACAGGCCTGGGATAACCGCGAAATGCTGAAAGAAGCCGCAACCCGTCAGGCCATTGAAAACGTAATTGAGGAATTAGATAAGGGTCGATTGCGTGTGGCCGAGCCTGTTGCCGGTGGTTGGCAGGTAAACGAGTGGGTGAAAAAGGCGGTTGTCATGTATTTTCCTATTCGCCAAATGGAAACCATTGAGGTTGGACCAATGGAGTTTCACGACAAAATGAAATTAAAAACTGGTTATGCCAATTTAGGCGTACGTGTTGTGCCTCATGCCATCGCGCGTTACGGTGCTTATTTGGCTAAAGGTGTTATTTTAATGCCCAGTTACGTAAATATCGGTGGTTATGTTGATGAAAACACCATGGTAGACACCTGGGCAACCGTTGGTAGTTGTGCTCAAATTGGTAAAAACGTTCACCTAAGTGGTGGTGTGGGTATTGGTGGTGTTTTAGAACCACTGCAAGCTGCACCCGTTATTATTGAAGACGGTGCGTTTGTTGGT
The DNA here is from genome assembly GCA_964390915.1 of uncultured Flavobacteriales bacterium. Lineage (GTDB taxonomy): Bacteria > Bacteroidota > Bacteroidia > Flavobacteriales_D > Luteibaculaceae > DASUEB01. The sequence continues at coordinate 39,193 of CAYMJL010000023.1, read as the reverse complement.
TCGCGTTGCATTGTGGTAGAAGGTGTTCGGGTACGGAAAGAAGCCGTATTGGGCGCCAATGTGGTGTTAACCAAATCGACTAAAATTATTGATGTTTCGGGCAGTGAGCCAAAAGAATACATTGGCGATGTACCTGAACGTTCTGTGGTGATACCCGGTAGTTATACCAAAAAATTCCCAGCTGGCGAATTTCAGGTGCCTTGTGCGCTAATTATTGGCCAGCGAAAGGCCAGTACCGATTTGAAAACCTCACTAAACGATACCCTTCGCGAATTTAACGTGGCGGTTTAAGCAATAACTATGAATAAATTTTTCCTACTTTTTTTTCTACCGTTTGGCTTAATGCATGCGTCAACCTGTATGGCTCAGTCCATTACAGCTGCTACGCCATACGTGGTTACTTCGTCTGACGACACCGTGCACTGTTCGGTAATTAAGCTGAAGCAAACCTCGGTGACCTGTCAGACCAGTACCGAGAAAAAGGAATGGCGAAACGAGTTTGTCCGCAGAATATACCTCCCGGTTGAAAAAAGCGAATGGGAGCTCTATTTTAAGGCGTATGCCGCAAGCAGTAGGAGCAAAGTTTACATGCAATTGCCAGAAATTACAGCTGCTGTTTTAAAAGAAAACAAATACCCAAGGTTTTTTGACATGCGTCCGCTTGACGAAGAAAGGGACTTTTGGACGCGTGGTTTGTTTGAAATTCTGGCGCAAAATAACGGTTACAAGCTATGCCGTTTAAAAGCGGTGAAATCGGCAACTCCGTCGTTTGCCGATAGTGGAGACGAAAATCTAGATAAGTATATTTTGTTTAATGGTTATGAATCGGTGGGAACCACACTAACCAAAAATAACTACCAACAGCAATTGGGGTTCCTGGCCAATGGCTGCCCGGCTGCCCTTACCGCATTGCAAAATCAGGAAATAAATTACCTAAAAGAAATGCCGGCTTTTCTGGTGTTTTTGGCCGATTGTAAATAAACTGGGCTAGGGTTTAGTAATTTTTAGTATTTTCAAAAAACTAACAAGAAACCCTGATATGTTATCCCAAAACGACCCCAACACCAATCCGGAGGCCTATTTGGCCGAGGAGTACATGCGACATACTTCGGTAAGTTTGTTTCTTACTGGCCGCGCAGGTACTGGTAAAACTACTTTCCTAAAAAATCTACGAGACAACAGCCAACGAAAAATGGTGGTTGCCGCACCAACCGGCATTGCCGCTATTAATGCAGGCGGAGTTACCTTGCATTCCTTGTTTCAGTTGCCTTTTGGCACGTATTTGCCCGATGTTTGGCCGCTACCTGACGGTTCGTTTTACAACCGCGATATGCTGTTTAAAAACGTGCGGCTAAGTGCCGACAAACGGAGATTGCTGAATGAACTGGACGTACTGGTAATTGACGAGGTGAGCATGCTTCGCTGTGATGTGCTTGATGCCATCGATGTTATACTTCGCGGTGTGCGCAAAAACCCCAGACCCTTTGGCAATGTTCAGGTGCTGTTTATTGGCGACTTGCAACAGCTACCGCCTGTGGTGCAGGATGGCGAGTGGAATCACCTGAGCAAGGTGTACGAAAACCCGTTTTTTTTCTCAGCCAAGGCCTACCAACAACTGAACCCGCTTTACATTGAGTTAAAACACATATATCGCCAAAAGGAGGCTACTTTTATTAATCTGCTAGAAAAAGTAAGGACAAGTAAGCTTAGCCAAGCTGATGTTGATTTACTGAATAGTCGCTATATAACCAATGCCACTGCCGACCGAGGAGTTATAACCTTAACTACCCACAACAGCAAGGCGGATAAAATTAACCACACGCATTTAGAAGAACTCACTGGAAAACGAATGGTTTTTGAAGGTGCATTAAAAGGCGATTTTAACGAAAGAAACCTACCTGTTGATAAGCAATTGGCGCTAAAAATTGGCGCACAGGTGATGTTTGTTAAAAACGACAGCAGTGCCGAAAAACGTTATTTCAACGGGAAAATGGGGGTTATCACTGCACTTTCTGAAAAAGGAATAACGGTGCAATGTGTTGGCGATGAGGAAACCATTGAGGTAAGTCGCGAAACGTGGACGAATATAAAATATGTTCATAATCAGGAAGATGACGCCATTGCCGAGGAAGAAACCGGCAGTTATGCACAGTTTCCACTCAAACTGGCTTGGGCCATTACCATTCACAAAAGTCAAGGATTAACGTTCGATAAAATTAGAATTGATGCCGCCGAGGCCTTTGCCGGAGGCCAGGTATATGTGGCCTTAAGCCGTTGCAGAACTTTGGAAGGCATTCAGCTTACTTCCCGAATTGGCGAGCAAGCCATAATAACCGATAGCCGACTGAATTCGCCTTGGCTTCAGGAAATGGATGCCAACCGACTGAATGATCAGTTACAAAAATCGAAACGCGAATTTGCGCGGTGGCAGCTTTCGCAGGCCTTTCGCTTTAATAAAGAGGTCGAGTTAATTGGCGGTTATATCAAATACTTGGCCGAGAAAAAATTTGCCGACAAGGAAACTGCGCAAGCGGTGGTGAAGGTTATTTACGAGCGCACCCAGAATTTGGAAAACACCGGTGAAAAGTTTGTGCGGCAACTGGAAGCCTATTTTACAGAAAACCCTGACGATGGTGAATGGCTGAAAGACCGCAGCGGTAAGGCCATTGCCTACTTTGCCAATTTGATTCATAACGAAGTAATAAAACCTGTTGAGGCACTGTACACGCTGTTGAAACCCAAAAAAGGGGTAAAGCAGGTGGTGGCAAAACTGGAAACGCTGGTAGAACGCTGCTGGACAAAACTGAACCAGATTCAGCGGATAAAGTATGGCGATTTCGACTTTTCAACTTATTACAATCCCATCAACCGAAATACAGAACCGGCTGCAAAAAAGGCCGGCAAAACGGTAAAAGGCGAAACTTACGCAGAAACGCTACGACTATTTGAAGAAGGCAAAACCGTGGCAGAAATTGCCGAAATAAGGGGTATGGCCGCGTCTACCATTGAAGGGCATTTGGCCAAATGGGTGGCCGATGGTCAACTGGCTTTGGATGAAATTATTTCGGTGGAAAACATCGCAATGATTACCAAGGCATTTGAAAAATTCCCCGAGTTTTCCATTACTCAACTACGTGAAGTATTGGGCCAAGAATTCAGTTATACACAAATCAGGATGGTAAAAGATAGCCTGATAACCCCCGTTCAAACGGAGCTGCCCTAGTTTTTGTGAAAAAGCAGTGTTACTGCCCGTAAACCCCACTTTTGGTAAGAATCATCGAACAAGTTTTTCCCGGACAAGCGAAACCAAGTGTTTTCCAATCGGTACCTTGAACGCTTACAAAGTCAAAACCTTTCTCGGTTTTTACGAGTTGAAAAGCAAAATCAGTGAGGTTCTCCGGCTTGGCGGCAAGATTATCACTAATTCCAGTTTTGCTAACTTGTTGCGTTGGTTTATCGCCCGATTTCCACTCCAAGGTTTTCCAATTGCAGCCGCTTTCGCAAATCAAGTTGTAACCCTGCGCGTTGCTGTGAATGGATAACTTAAAATCGTTGGTGGTTTGTGCCTGAGCGCTCGCTAGAAAAGTAACAAGGGTTAGGGCAATTGTCGAAAATAGACTTCTGCAATGGGATGTTTTCATCGTTGATTTTTTGTTTCTATAAACGCAGAACGAATGGTTTATTGCACGACTGTTGAAATTTCGTTGGAAACCAAGCTTTTAAAGTGTCGAACATTTCAACATTTTTCTCAAATTCGCTTTCAGAATCAAACCTGTTAAACCCAACAACTATGAAAGTATTAAAGTATTTAGGTATAGGCATAGCAGTGCTTATAGCCGGTTATCTTGTCTGGTGTCTGGTATCGCCAGCAAAGATGGAGGTGAGCAAAAGCATAACCATCGACAAGGACAAGGCCTTTGTTTATGAAGTGGCTAAAGATTTTAACTTTTACATGCAGTGGAATCCATTCAGTAAAATGGAGCCGGCGGCCAAACGCAACATTACCGGAACCGGTCGCGAAATTGGCGATATATATAGCTGGGATGGAACCGAGATAGGTAAGGGAAGTTTAATGCACGCTGAGTATGTTGAAAACGAAAAGATTGTCAATAAACTGGAGTTTCTTATGCCGTATAAATCAACTGCGGTCGATGAGATAAGTTTCAAGGAAGAAGATGGCAAAACTGTCGTTACCTGGTCAACCAATGGCAATGAGCCAAGCCCGTTTTTAATGCGCCCCATGATGGCCATGATGTTGAATAAATCGTTTGAACAAGGCTTGGCCGATTTGAAAAAACTGATTGAAGGCATGGCCGATTTACCTGCACCAAAATCAGGCATATCAACAGCATCGGCACCGGTTATTGAAGAAACGCCTGCGATGGAATATTTGGCGATAAAAGATAGCTGTCCGGTTGGCGAAATTAGCGCACACATGCAAGCTGCTTACGGCAAACTGCAAGGCTACATGAAAGAAAATAACATTGAAGCAACCGGTATGCCCATGGCTATTTATTGGTCGTACGACCCGAATGGTACCACCACTTTTGAAGCTGCTATGCCTGTTAAGGCGGGCACCAAAGGGAAAGGTGATATTTATTCCGGCAAAATTTCTGGCGGAAAAAGTGTGTGCAGTACGCATCTTGGTGATTATGCAAAAACCGGCGATGCGCACATGGCTATTGACAAGTTTGTTAAAGAAAATAAGTTGAAAGTAAACGAGGCCATAGAGGTTTATGAAAACGATCCGGCCACGGTGAAACCGGAAGAATTGCGTACCAAAATTATTTATCCGGTAAAAGGGTAAAACGAGTAGCATAAGCTAAAGCCGCAGTGGGAAAGTTCCTGCTGCGGCTTTTTTTATTCCAATGTGTTTAAACTAACGTATATTCGCCGACCCAATGAAAGAGGCTATAGATAAAGCAATACAGGTGCTAAAATCGGGCGGGATAATACTTTATCCTACCGACACGGTTTGGGGTTTGGGCTGCGATGCAACCAACAGCGAGGCGGTAAACAAAATTTTCACCATTAAAAACCGGAACGAGAGCAAAAGCTTGGTAACACTGGTCGCTGGCGATGGTATGTTGCAACGCTTTGTTAAAGCAGTCCCCGAAATGGCTTGGCAGCTCATCGATATTAGCGCTTCACCACTTACTGTGGTTTACAGCAATCCAATTGGCTTGGCGGCCAATGTGCTTGCCGAAGATGGATCGGCAGCAATAAGGGTGGTAAACCACGATTTTTGCAAGCAGTTGATTCAAAAATTCAATAAGCCCATTGTGTCTACATCGGCCAATATTTCTGGTCAGGCCAGCCCAATCAATTTTTCAGAAATTACTCAAAACATAAAAACTCAGGTTGATTTCATTGTGCCACAAAGCTTTAAAGGGCAGGCAACTGGAAAACCTTCAGCCATAATAAAACTCGATGTTAACGGTGAGGTCAAAATCATCCGAAGCTAAAATTAAGGAAGCGGTAACGGGTAAACTGTTTGAAGCCATTTCGCAGGTGGCCGGGCGCGAAGGGGTAGAAGCCTACGCCATTGGCGGATTTGTGCGTGATGTGTTGTTAAATAGGGACTGCAAGGATTTGGACTTTGTGGTAACTGGCCGGGGTATTGAAATTGCCGAGTTAGTGGCCAAAACACTGAAGGTTAAAAAGGTAAGTGTTTTTAAGAATTTTGGCACAGCCATGTTTCACTACAACGACTTGGATGTTGAGTTTGTAGGTGCGCGGAGAGAAAGTTATCAGCGCGATTCGCGCAAGCCAATTGTTGAAGACGGAACCCTGGAAGACGATCAAAACCGCCGTGACTTTACCATTAATGCATTGGCCATAAGCCTTAATGCAGCCAATTACGGCCAGTTAATTGACCCATTTGGAGGTTTAAACCACCTGAAGGAAAAGTGTATTAAAACTCCCCTGGAACCGGGAATTACCTACTCCGACGATCCGTTGCGCATGATGCGTGCCATTCGTTTCGCTACACAGCTAGGTTTCACCATCGATAAAGATTCATTAGCGGCCATTTATACCCACCGAGAACGCTTGAAAATTGTTTCGGCCGAGCGGATTAGCACCGAGCTAAACAAAATTATTCTGGCTCCTACACCTTCCGTTGGATTTAAATTACTGTTCGATACCGGATTGTTGCACCAGTTTTTTCCGGAAATGGTGGCCTTGCAAGGCGTTGAAACCAAAAATGGGCTAAGCCATAAAGATAATTTTTACCACACATTGGAGGTGCTAGACAATATTTCGAAACACACCAACGACCTGTGGTTGAGGTGGAGCGCCATTTTGCACGACATTGCCAAACCACCCACCAAACGCTTTGAACCCGAAATTGGTTGGACCTTTCACGGGCACGAAGACCGTGGTGCGCGTATGGTTCCCGATATTTTCCGCCGACTAAAATTGCCGCTCGACCACAAAATGAAGTACGTGCAAAAGCTGGTAGCTCTTCATTTGCGACCCATTGCACTTACCAAAGAACAAATTACCGATAGCGCCATTCGGCGGTTGTTGTTCGATGCTGGTGACGATTTGGAAGATTTACTAACGCTTTGTCAGGCCGATATAACGTCTAAGAACCCGCTGAAAGTAAAACGCTACCTGGAGAATTACGAAAAGGTAAAAGTTAAAATTGCTCAGGTAGAGGAAAAAGACAAAATACGAAACTGGCAACCACCCATCAGTGGAGAGGAAATCATGCAGCAGTTCAACCTTAAACCCTGCCGCGAAGTGGGTCTTATTAAAAACGCGATTAAAGATGCCATTCTTGATGGCGACATTCCGAACTCCTACGAAGCAGCCTACCAGTTAATGCTCGCAAAAGCGGTGGAGTTAGGGATTAAGAGCAGTTAAGGAATTGCCAACCAGATAAAATTTGCCGCGTTTGGCGTAGCGTCTCGCTACGTCAACTAAAACCGGCCTCCGGCCGAACCTATGCCCTTTGATTTTGAATGGAAATATATTTGCTTTTATGGCCAGAGGCCAAGTTCAACCGACCGTAGCGAGACGCTACGGTCAACGGGGGATGGAATTGTTGTAACGTTTTGCAGATTTGCGATGGGCAGGATTTTCAGCACTAATGTTCATTCGGAGCACTGAACTTTCGGCCACCAAAAAACTGTCTGCTGAGCACGAAACCCCGCCTATTGCAAATGTGCTGTTACCAGTAGTTGTTCTTCGTCCGTTCAGCATAGTTGTCGTTTTAGTTGTTGTTAAGTCCGAAAGAGTTTGTGCCTAATTTATTTTTGAAAAGTCGTTCTTTTTTAATGGCTTCGTCTGCCGTAATTGTCCGAGGTAACAACATTAAAATTGAAAACTGAAAATTATTTCCGTGAGTTGGGTCGTCTGTGATAAGTTCCTTTAAAGTTTTATTGTCCCCGTGTCCGTTTGTTGAAACGTATTTATTCCAGCGTCCCCAAATGCCGTCTTCTCCGTATGCTGAACCAACATAAAGTTTACCTGTCTTGGTGTCGCTGATTAGGTAAATACCTTTGGTTACTGAAAGCATTTTTTTCCAGTCGCCATATTGTTTAGTTACAATTTCTTTCAGTTCATGAAAGTTGAGAATGAAGTCAGAGTAGTCTGTGAATTGTTTGTAGTGAAGTCCAGGATGAATTTCTAAAACCTCCATTTCGTTTTTTATCCACTGATGCCAAGAAATTGCATTTTCCCATTTGATGATTACCCTTTCTTTTAGGTCGTCAAAATGTTCTTTCACTTCTTCCATTTGATATTCAAAGTGGTCGTTAGCTAATTGTTTTCTGTCTGTAAGTTTGTAAACGCCAATAAACCTTGATAACAAGCCGTCCTCGCCAATAAAAGAAACGATGTAGTCCACACCATTAAAAACGTCTTTTGATTGTGAGTTTTGATATGCTAAAAACTCAGGTCTGTCAGTCCGATAAAGATTGTATAAGTCCCGTCCAACTTGTTTGTGTCTAACAAGTTTGATTTTCGCAGATTTGTCAAGGTTGCGATTAAAAAGTAGTTCTTGAATTGTTATCATTTTTCGTCTGCTTATTTAATGAATGAACGGTCGTCCTACAATTACTGGTAACTAATAAATACCCGTTAAAATCTATCTATATACAGCCAAAACCGGATGGATATGCGCTGGTTGAGCTTGGGTAGTTTTGTTTCAAATATATTATTGTTTCAATGATAAACTGTGGCGGGTTAAGGTTATTTAATTTGCGTGCGCTACTTGCTCGCACAGGTTTGTATTGGGCTGGTTTTTACTGGTTTTGCCCAGCAAAGGCGGCTATGCACTAAAAGGGGCTGGGTGCTTCATTGAGGGATACTGAATTGCATTAGTTGGAAGGTGAAAATTTAAAAACTATAGGTAAATGTGGTTTATTCGGTTTCGAATGCTATCGCATCAATAAAACCCGATAGCCTTTCTTCAATTTGTTTCGGCGAGGGCAACATGTCTTTGTATTCTTTGGGTAGTGTTTCTGTTAGCGTGTAACTGGCTATTCCAATTGGACTTACTGATTGTTTTAAAGCGTATTCTACTACTGTTTTGCTTTTGCCTTTGCAGATGATGATTCCAATCGATGGATTTTCTTCTTCTTGTTTTACGGTGTCGTCCAATACAGCCAGGTAAAAGTTCATTTTCCCGGCATATTCGGGTTTAAATTTCCCAGCTTTCAATTCAATGGCCACCAACGATTTTAGTTTTCGGTGGAACAAAAGCAAGTCAATATAAAAATCTTCATCGTCTACCTGTAACCTATACTGATTGCCTATAAAAGCAAAGTCCCCGCCCATTTCAGATAAAAACTTCCGTATGTTTTTCACCAGGCTATATTCCAGTTCCTTTTCACTGTGTTCATCTCCTAGTTCTAAAAAACCGAAGTTGTATTCGTCCTTTACCGCCAGCTTTGCCTGATATTTATATTTTTCAGGAACGGCTTTATCAAAATTGGTTTGGTTGAGTAAAAACTTCTCGTACGATTTACCTTCTATCTGATGGATTAAGACGTTTTTTGCCCAGCCGTATTTCTTTGTCATTTGGATGTAAAACTCCCGCTGTAGGTCGTCTTTACACTTTTCCATAACGATAATATTGTGCGACCAGCTAATTTCTTGCACCATCGGTGCAAGTTTTGTATTTGCCTCATAATGAAGGTAAAACTTCCGCATCCTCCATAGATTGTCAGCAGAGTAACCTTGTACGCCTACAAATTCATTTTGCAGGTCTTTTGATAAAGTTTCTACGATAGATTTTCCCCAACCGTGCTGCTGTTGTTTTTCTACAATGCTTTTTCCTATTTCCCAATACAAGGCCAACAAAGTTCTGTTTACCTGTTTTAGGGCATTATATTGAGCATTGTGTATTTTATCCTTTATCTCGGCTAAAAATGATTTGTAGAGGGTGTTTTCAAGATTCATAATTAGTGTAAAAGTAAAATTTCTGTACCCTGGTTTTGATTATCGAAGCAGCTGTAAGTTAATTATTTTCCGCATGATACAAAGCCAGTGCAGCAATAGGTTTTTCTACAATATTCCCCATAACCACGCCTTCTTCGGCTGCCACGCGGGTAAGTAAGTTGCTGAAATAAAAAGCCACCGAGCCGGTTAAATGCAACGGGAATTGCTGGTAGTTGGGGTAGGTGAGTATTTGTTCGCGGAAAAAGCTTTGAAAGGCCTTTATGACCAACTGAACGCAGTAATCGTGTTTTAAATTTTGGTAGATGAACTTGGCAAATTGAGCCAAGAATCGGTTGGGTAGTGGTTTGCGGTAAAGGTTTTCGATAACATCAGTAGGTGAAAGGCCAAAACGCCGTTCGAAGTTACTGGCTAGTTCGTTAGGTAGTTTGCCCTTTAGCCAATCGGTAATCAATAATTTCCCTAGGTAGGCACCACTGCCTTCATCGCCCAGCACATAACCCAGTGAAAAATGATTGGCGGTTATTTGATGCCCATCATATACACAGGTATTCATGCCGGTGCCCAATATGGCCGCCATGCCGGGTTGGGTGCCACACAAGGCGCGTGCTGCCCCAAGCATGTCGCTGGCAACGGTAATTATGGCATTGGTAAAGCAATTACTTAAGTTTTCCGAAACAAACTGTTGGTTTTTTTCACTACCACATCCTGCGCCATAAAACCACACTTCTTTTACCGAATCGGTGTTTATTGCGGGAAAGGCAGTATTCAAACTTTGCTGAAAATCGTCAGCAGTGGAAAAATTAGGGTTTAGCCCGCCTGTTTCCCGCTGTTCAAAGGTTCCGTCGGTTAGGCATATTCGCCAATCGGTTTTGGTACTGCCGCTATCTGCAATTATTTTCATGTGGCCATAAAAGTAAGGAATCTGCTTATCTGGCGCTAATTACTTGCAGAATAGGTAGGGCAAACACATTTAAAAATAACCACAGAGAAAAATGAGAAACGCACGGAGTAAAAGAGAGTTTTTTCTCTTTTACTCTGTGAAACCTCTATAATCTCTGCGGTAAATTGTTAAGTGAATGGCGGAAAAACGTTGGTTGAAGTCAAAATATCACCCACTCCTCTTCGTAATTCTAAATGCGTTTGTTTTGGGCCAATTACTAAGTAAGAATTGGTTTAAAAACAGACTTAGTAATTGATGTTTATTTGGGTAGTTTGTCCGGCGGTGCAATACGCGCTGTCAATTACTTGTGTAATTGGTTTTCCAGCGGCCACTATGGTGTAGGAATAGGTAAAATACTTTTCGCCATATACGTTACAAGAAATGCTAGAATCGGCTGGGCCAATAAAAGTTATGACCTCCTTTGTACAGCAGTTGCAGGGTAGTTCCGCACCTTTATAGCCATAGGAAAACTTCTCGCTCGAGTCGACAGGTTCTTCGTTAAAGAAATGCACAGAAACAGCACTTTGAGAGCCGACACCAATGTTTATGTTGTAGGGATTAGCACCATTTACCGCATCGGTTGAAACCGAAGCGATGGTAGTGAAATAACTTGCATGACTTACTTCAACTCGGTATTCAGCGGCATTTATTTTGTCAAAGTTTAGGTCAAATGTGCCATCAGCGCTGGTGTAGCCAGTAACCAAATCCGAAAAATTGCTGTGTATAATGCCGCCTTCTATCACACGGGCTTTAATGGTAACTTTTGCACTTGCAACCCCTTGTCCGGAGTTAAAATTGGTAACTGTTCCAGTTATGGATTGTTCCAACAGGTTCTTTTTTTTACACGAGCCAAAAGCAACGGACAGCAATAGAATGAGTAATACGCGAGTCATGGCTCAAAGGTATTGATTTGTGAAATGTGTAGGTTACAATGGTCAATTAACTCGGGGAAAAATAAGCAAAACGCCTCGTCGAGCTGTGTTTTGTTTTCAAACGCTACCGCACCAGCCTCTTCAAGTCTTGGGCGGCTGGCAATTCTGTTCGATAACCCTGCCAGCGAACGCATAATGCCACTTTCGTGGCTGTAATTCAATAGCCAGTTATAGTCGCGCATATACGGAAACATAAAAGCTGTTTTTTCGGGCAGTAAATGCTCATGTTGTTCTACAACCGTGTAGCTCCATTGCACAAATTCATCCAGTGGTTTTTCAGCATACTTCGCCCAGTTTACGGCCAACAGGTGGTCGTAAAATATATCGAGCACCACACCGGCATATTTGCCCGCGGTTGGGTAAAACAGTTTCCGCATTTCCGTATTTATTGGATGGGCATCGGTAAACGTGTCTATGGCACGGTGCATAACAATTCCCTGCTTAATTCCGGTTGGCAAATGGTGAAAGTTATTGCCCCTAATTCCGTCGGCAATGAAATTACCTACCAACAATTCATGGTTGGTTCCAGCAAGAAATGCATGTGCCAGGTAGTTCATTAGCGTTTATATTTTCCGCTTAAATGTAGAAATAACCGCTTGCCGATAAGATTTTAAGTTATTTTTCGGTCAATCCTACCTTTAAGCGGTAATAATATGATAGGAAATAAATCGGTTTACTGGGTTGCTCAATTTACAGGATGGCTGCTGTATGCATTCGTGCTGCTTATATACAATTCTCTTTCTGGTCAGGGTATAAACCTGGTTATTGCCGAAACGCTTTTACTGATAACGGTTGTCGGCATTTTTGTTACCCATGTTTACCGCTGGATTATTCTTAAATGTCATTGGCTCAACCTACCTATTCAAAAGGCCATTTGGGTACTCCTAGTGTCTTCGGTGGTTTTGGGTATTATCTGCCACGTTTTCCATTTCCTGCTGTCCGAATTGTTTATTCCAAACATGGAATCGATTATCAACATGGAGTTGAAAGGGCATGTGGAGCTTGTTATTAACTGGATGTTGCTGATGTTTGTGTGGTCCATCCTGTATTTCACCACGCATTATTTTGCCAACTACAAGAAGGAGGAAATTAAGAACCTGAAAATGCTCGCTTCGCAAAATGAAATCGAGCTCATTAATCTTAAATCGCAGCTTAATCCTCATTTTATGTTCAATGCGCTAAATAGTATTCGGGCGCTCGTTGACGAGGATCCGGCACAGGCAAAAAATGCCATTACGCAACTTTCGGCTATGCTCCGCGGTGCATTGCAAACCGGAAAACGACAGCTTATTTCGCTCGAAGAGGAACTTAGTTTGGTGAAAAGTTACCTGGCCATTGAAAAAATTAGGTTCGAGGAGAGACTTAAGGTGTTTTTCGAAATAGACCCCGCTAGCATCAACTACAATATTCCGCCACTTTTGTTGCAAACCTTGGTAGAAAACGGCGTAAAACACGGTATTTCCTCGCTTACCAAAGGAGGTGAACTGCACGTTAAAACCGAGCTGGATACCGAGGGTAGACTGCTGATAACAGTGAAAAACTCCGGTAAATTTAAGGCTAATCAACGCGAACAAGGCAGCGGGATTGGCCTAAAAAACTCCGAGCGAAGACTGGGCTTGTTGTATGGTAAAGAGGCTGAGATTTCTATTTCTAATCAAAACAATGAGGTGCTTACTTCAATATTAATCCCCAAAAACTTAATATATGAGAACATTAATAATTGATGACGAACGCTTGGCGCGTAAGGAATTGGCCAACTTGCTAAAGGACTATCCGCAAATTGAAATTATTGGCGAGTGTTCAAATGTGGATGAAGCCCACGAAGAAATAGAGAAACACAAACCCGATTTGATTTTTCTGGACATTCAAATGCCCGATAAAAATGGATTCGATTTGTTGGATGAACTGCATTACATGCCACAAGTGGTGTTTGTTACTGCTTATGACGAATATGCTATTAAAGCCTTTGAAGTAAATGCGCTCGACTACCTGCTTAAACCAGTTGAAACCAAGCGACTGGACGAAACCATCAAGAAGATGGAGCAGAAAATTAATGAACTGAAGGCGCAGCAACCGGTTCAGGAAGGTGTTCAGCAATTTGGCCGACTGACTGAAAACGACCAGATTTTCTTGAAGGATGGCGAGAAATGCTGGTTTGTTTCGCTAAAGGATGTTCGACTGTTTGAAAGTGAAGGAAACTACGTGAGAGTCTATTTTAACAACTTCAAACCACTGATTCTTAAATCGTTAAATAACCTGGAGGATAGGCTGGACTCGAAGGTGTTTTTTAGAACCAACCGTAAGTTTATTGTCAACTTGAGGTGGGTAGAGCACATCGAAAACTGGTTTAACGGTGGCTTGCAGGTTACTTTAAGAGACGGCACTAAGGTTGAGGTGTCGCGCAGGCAAGCAGCTAAGTTTAAAGACGTGATGAGCTTGTGAGGGCAGGAGGGAGATTCAAAGACAATAGACAATAGAAAATAGACTACAGTTACCATGAATTTTGAATAAATCTTAGCGTTCTTTGCGCTTAGTGTATAAAAGTAAAAATGATTAAAAGAATAACCTTATTTACCTTATTGGCTGGTTTATTGGCCTTTACCTGTCCGCCAACCTATAAATTGGCGGTACTTAAGTACAACGGTGGTGGCGATTGGTATGGCAACCCAACCGCGGTAACTAACTTGATTAAGTTTTGCAATCAGAAGTTGGGTATGAACATTAACCCGGCATACGATTATGTGGAAGTGGGTAGCAGCGAAATTTATAATTACCCCTTTATTCACATGACCGGGCATGGCAATGTGATTTTTAGTAACCAGGAGGCCGAAAATCTGCGTAATTATTTAGGTTCGGGCGGGTTCTTACACATCTCCGACAATTACGGTATGGATAAGTTCATTCGTACCGAAATGAAGAAGGTATTGCCCAACAGCGAATGGGTTGAGTTGCCTTTCGGTCATCCCATTTACCATCAAAAATTTGACTTTGCACGTGGCTTACCCAAAATTCACGAACACGACAGTAAGGCACCACAAGGCTTTGGTTTGTTTATTGACGGCCGTTTGGTGGTGTTTTACGACGTAGAATGTGATTTAGGTGACGGTTGGGAAGATCCCGAAGTGCACAACGACCCCGAAGAAACCAGACAGAAAGCCTTGCAAATGGGTGCAAATATTGTGCAATTTGCTTTGTTGGGTAACTTGGAATAACTGAATTCCCGTTTATTTCCAGTCGAATTCCATGGCGAATCCTTTGTACCTCATCATAAAATAAGTTGAGTCAATAACTCGGTCATTAGACCGGCCATATGGCAAGTAATTTTTGATATTAAGGTCGTTGATATTGCCAGACCCTGATTCAGCTAAAATTAAACCTTGTTTAATTTTTTCGTTGTATCGGGCTCCAACTAAGTGGGTAACCTCGTCATGAACAGTGTAGGCTAGACTACCAGCTGGATATACGTAGTATTTACTAAAAGCAGCAGCGTTTTTTGTGGCCAGCATAAGCGTTAAATCGCCATTCGATGAAATGGCTATTTCTGCATCATACGGGTCATTATTGATAGCATCGTAGTTCATCAAAAAGAATTTGTTTTTTGATGGATCAAAATAGTAGAGTTTGGTTACTCCTGAAGCCGTTGGGCTTGATTTTTCAGTGATTAAAAAATGGAAATTTCCGTTGGGGGCAAAACCCACTGCCAACCATTTGTCATTAGGGCCAAGCGTAATGGTTGGCATCACCATTTCGTCCTTGCTAAACTTAATTTCGTTATTAATTAAAAAATAGAGGCCGCGGCTATTTGGCAACCAATCTACAAAACTGTACCCTACAAAATCGGTCAGTTTTTCCAATTGCACACCATTACTTAGTGACATAATAATGGTCTCACCGTTGGCGTTTCGGAAGGCAACTTTGGAGTGGTCAGGACTTATTCTTGGATCTGATTCGTTCTCTAATTCACTATTGGTTAAACGTTTCAGTGGTTTTTTTGCACTTACAACAGGGGCGTAATAAATATCGCCACTGATGTTAAAAACGGCATGGTAAATTTTGGGGTTGGCAATAGAATCAAGAGCGGCTGCTTCTTCTTCAGTAATGTAATACTTTTCAGACTTTTCGCAGGAAATTAGAAGAAGAATAGGGGCAAAAAGTAATACTAATCGCTTCATAATTAGCGGCTTTGAAAATTGTAAAAAACACCAATGCGGGGCGTAAACGTGGTATACGTTTTTCCCAGATTTGGGTTATAGGACTTTAGGCTTAATTTCTTTTGCTCACTATCGGCAATAAAATTGTAAGCCAAATTGAGGTAGGCTCCAATTTGTTTCGTAAACCAGTACTTAATGGCAATACATGGGCTGAACATGACAAATGTTTGCGACTGGTTTCCGGAAACCGTGGCTGTACTATTAATCGAGCTAAAAGAATATTTATACGAACCAACCGAAACACCAACGCCAGGGCCAATTTGAACGTTTTTTGGCGTATTGTTCCAGAAGATAATTTGACCTCCAAAACGAGTCATGCTCAATTTTGAAAAGGCCAGTTTTCCATAATCGGTCAGTTGGTTGTTGTCGTAAATTGGGTATATCAACGAATCCTCACGAGGTGAATAGTTTGCGAAGTTGACAAAAATATAGGCTTCCGTGGTGTATTTTACTTTGTAGTTTCCAGGAAACTTGGCCAAGTTAATGCCGATGGAAACATCGACCATGGAAGGCTGGAAGGTTTCAAGTATTCCTTGCCTGGGCATGGAATAGGGACTAAACTCTACCGTTGCCCCGGTTATGGTTTTAGGTTCAAAATTGGAGTAGTAATAACCCGGCATTGGGGTCTGAGCGTTGGCACTAAAAAATGCAACTACGGCTAAAAGTAAAAGGCATCCCTTATGAAAGCCTGATTTATAATCCATGCAATT
Source organism: uncultured Flavobacteriales bacterium (assembly GCA_964390915.1). Lineage (GTDB taxonomy): Bacteria > Bacteroidota > Bacteroidia > Flavobacteriales_D > Luteibaculaceae > DASUEB01. The sequence continues at coordinate 22,989 of CAYMJL010000023.1, read as the reverse complement.
GTGGGTTATTTGCCGCAATATAACTAATTATAGCAAATAGACCAGCGCCTTAATAATTATAGACTAACCATGGGGTAAATCCAGGGCAAACACATTTACAACCACAGAGGAAATGGAGAAATACACAGAGCCAAGGAGGGTTTGCTCTCATTCACCCCGCGCAACGGCTGTGGTCTCGGTGGTTAAATTGTTAGTTGAACTGAAAAACCTATGGTTTAAATCAAATCATCGCTCAATCCACTCCTAAATTTTAAGAGCGTTTGCATTTCGGATTAGTCCACCAAAATAGGTGAACTCACCTTTTCGGTCAACAAAGCGTGTTGCAGCACTTCGCCCATTTCTTTGACAAAATGAAAACTTAAGCCTTTCAGATAGTCGGGTTTAATGTCGTCAATGTCTTTTTTGTTCTGCTGGCAAAGTATAATATCGGTAATGCCGGCACGTTTTGCGGCAAGTATTTTTTCTTTGATACCACCTACCGGAAGTACTTTTCCGCGAAGCGTTATTTCGCCAGTCATGGCCAGTTTGCTTTTTACTTTTCGCTGTGTAAATGCAGAGGCAATGGCGGTAAGCATGGTTATACCTGCCGATGGACCATCTTTTGGCGTAGCACCTTCGGGTACGTGAATGTGCACATTCCACTTATCGAACACTTCTTGCTCTAAGCCAACCAAATGCGAATGCGCTTTCAGGTATTCCATAGCAATCACGGCACTTTCCTTCATTACATCGCCCAAATTTCCGGTTAGGGTAAGTTTCCCTTTTCCTTTGGTAAGCGAGGTTTCTATAAACAAAATGTCGCCTCCGGTTGATGTCCAGGCCAGGCCAGTTACTACACCAGCATAGTCGTTGCCTTGGTACTTGTCCTTCGCATGGCTAGGCCCTATGGCTTTTACCAATTCTTCGGGCAATACTTCTGGATTAAATTCAGCATTCATGGCAATTTGCATGGCACGGTGCCTAACCAGCTTGGCGATCCGTTTTTCCAGGCTACGGACACCACTTTCGTTGGTGTATTCCTCAATCAGTTTTTCAAGCGTTTCTTTTGGAAGTTTGAATTTAGCCTTGGTAACACCTGTTTCTGTTAGCTGCTTGCTAACCAGGTGGCGTTGGGCAATTTCTATTTTTTCCTCTAGCGTATACCCGTTCACCTCAATAATTTCCATTCGGTCGCGAAGCGCAGGCTGAATGGTGCTAAGTGAGTTGGCGGTTGCAATAAACATGACTTTGCTCAAGTCAAAATCTTGCTCCACGTAGTTGTCGTAAAATGCACTATTTTGTTCTGGGTCAAGTACCTCGAGTAAGGCCGAAGAAGGATCGCCATGACCGGTGTTGGCCAGTTTGTCTATTTCGTCGAGAATGAAAACCGGATTAGCTGTACCTGCTTTTTTTAAGTTTTGCATAATACGCCCCGGCATTGCACCAATATAGGTTTTGCGATGACCGCGTATTTCAGCCTCATCGCGCATTCCACCCAATGAAACACGAATATATTTTCTACCCAGAGATTTGGCAATGGACTTGCCCAATGAAGTTTTCCCGACACCCGGAGGGCCATAAAAACAAAGAATGGGCGCTCTTAAATCGCCTTTTAGTTTTATAACGGCCAGTTGCTCCAGAATGCGCTCCTTTACTTTCTCCAGTCCGAAATGGTCTTGATCCAGAATTTTTTGTGCGCGTTTTATGTCAAAACGATCTTTGGTGTATTCGTTCCAAGGCAGGTCTACAAACAGGTCTAGGTAATTTAACTGCACTGAGTATTCTCCCGCTTGTGGATTTAGTCGTTGTAATTTATCGAGTTCTTTCTGAAAGTTTTTAGCAACCGCTTCGCTCCATTTTTTCTTGGCAGCACGGGTTTTCAACTCATTTACCTCTTGTGTTACCGGGTTATCGCCAAGCTCGTCTTGTATCTGCTTCATTTGCTGATGCAGGAAATACTCACGTTGTTGCTTGTCAATATCGGTGCGAACCTTGCTCTGAATGTCGTTTTTGATTTCGAGTAACTGCAATTCCTTGTTCAGGTGAGCAAGTACTTTTTTGGCACGCTCTTCCAAATTGGCTTCTTCAAGCATAATCTGCTTTTCTGCCAGTTCGGCATTCATGTTCGATGAAATAAAATTCACCAAAAACGAAAGACTGTCAATGTTGTTGATGGCAAAACCTGCTTCGCTAGGAATATTGGGCGATTGCTTGATAATATTCAGCGACATGTCCTTCAACGACGAGATAAGTGCCTTGGTGTTGTTGGCGCTGGTCGATTTTATCTCAGTAAATTCTTCAATTGCCGCAGTAAAATAAGGCTCTACTGAAATGTATTCTTTTACCCGAAAGCGTTGCTTTCCTTGAATAATGATGGTTGTGCTGCCATCGGGCATTTTAAGCAGTTTAATAATGCGGGCAACCGTGCCAATTTGGTTTAGGTCGGTCACTTCGGGCTCATCTTGCTCCTGATTTTTTTGTGCAACCACACCAATGGTTTTGTTGCCTTTGTTGGCGTCCTGAATCAGTTTAATCGATTTGTCGCGGCCAACGGTGATGGGAATTACTACACCTGGAAAAAGCACATTGTTTCTAAGCGGCAAAATGGGCAAGGTAACCGGAACGGCTTCTTTGTTCATTTGCTCCTCATCTTCGGCTGTAAACAACGGAATAAACTCGCTTTCGCTTTCTATGGCTTCCGACAGGATAAGGTTCTCGTTAAATATATCGTTCATAATAAATCAGTCAAAAAGTCAGGGAAACTATCCTTAAAAGATAAGGCATCATTTCCGGGTAATGCAACCAGGTACAGTTAATAGCGCAAGTACCGCCAAAACAGTCATCAACGCTCCAATTGCGCCACTTCGGGCGTTGCAGTTTGGCAAGATGTATGCCAGTCGTTTCGGGCTGTTAAAAAGTCAGTTATTTGTGTTTTCAGCCAGGTGGGTTAAAATGGCGGCATCGGCTGGCGTAAAATCAACATGTCGGCGGTGCATTACTTCCTTGGCCAGTGTCAGCGCCTTGTCGAGCTTAAAAGTTTCGGCAGTATCGCTTCCCAGCCATGAAAAAGAGGGAATGTATTTTTCTGGAAAACCAGCCGAAAACACATTGGCCATAACACCAACCGTAGTACCGGTGTTAAACTGCGTGTTGATGGCTGCTTTGCTGTGGTCGCCCATCAGTAGGCCACAAAATTGCAAGCCGGTTCCTTGGTAGTTTTTCAGTTTAAAGTCCCAAATTTTTACTTCGCTGTAGTTGTTTTTCAGGTTCGAGGTATTGGTGTCGGCACCCAGGTTGCACCATTCACCAAGTATGGAGTTGCCCATAAAACCATCGTGACCTTTGTTGCTGTACCCCAGCATCACCGAATTGCTTACTTCGCCACCAATACGACATTCGGGGCCAATGGTGGTTGCACCATATATTTTGGCACCCATCTTTATTACGGCTCCTTTGCCAATGTAAAGCGGACCACGTAACAGACAACCTTCCATCACTTCTGCACCTTCGTCAATATAAATTGGGCCGGTTTCGGAGTTCAAAATAGAGCAGCTAACTTTTACGCCTTTTTTCACAAACAGATTTTTACCCAATACCTGATTGGTTTTGTTTACCCCATCTGATTTTTTGCCTTTGGTCAGTAGTTTGAAATCGGCGGCAATAAACTCGTGGTTTTGGGTAAACAGGTCGGTTAGCTTATTTAAGAAGGAAATCGATTTGTCGTAAGTTTTTACTTGGGTTCTCGAATCAATCAGGTTTTCCAGGTTTACCGGAAATTGCTGTTCCTGCAATTGACTGGCATCAATTCGAATAGCAATGCACTGGTCTTGGTAAACAATGGCCTGGTTGTGCACCATGCGTAAAATCGCCTTAGCCAAATCGGCAGTGGGAATAACCCGACTATTGATAAGCACATTGTCGGTAGAAAGTTGGTATGGAAATTTGCTGGCCAAATAAGGTTCGCAAAAATTCCCGATTTGATTGCTGTTTAATAGGTGTGCCCATTTTTCGCGCAGGGTCAACATGCCCACGCGCAATGCTGAAATGGGGCGGGTAAGCGTAAGGGGATAAAACTGCTCGGGTTGATAATCGGCCAGGATGTAATTCATGGATGTTTGGAAATAAAAAAAGCCCTGTAAAAATACAGGGCTTCTTCATATAAAACGTTGAAAAAATTACTTCTTATCAAATTTTGAGTAACGATTCTTGAACTTATCGATACGACCAGCGGTGTCAATAAGTTGAACTTTACCAGTAAAGAATGGGTGAGAGGTGTTAGAAATCTCCACTTTAAGCAATGGATATTCGTTACCATCTTCCCAAGTAATGGTTTCCTTGGTGTTAGCACACGACTTAGTTAGGAACATGCTCTCGTTGGACATGTCCTTGAACACTACGGTTCTATAATTCTCAGGGTGGATACCTTGTTTCATAGCACTTTAAAATTTCGGATTGCAAATGTAATACTTTTTGTATTTAATGCAATTACCACAACAATTTTTTGTCAAAAATAGAGTTTTTCCTGTAAAACCCTAAGTTTGCTGTAATGAAGTATGCTTTATCTGTTTGGGTGTTAGCCCTGTTTGTAGCAATAACCGGCAGTTCCTGTAAAAAGGATGTGGTGGTAAGTGATTTGGGATCGCTCAGTTTTTCGGTCGATACGGTTCTTTTTGACACCGTATTTACCCAGCGCGGTACGGCTACCCGAAATTTTAAGGTGTATAACAGCAGCAACAAAACATTGCGGATTACCAGTATTTCGCTGGCCAACCCCAATTCGCAGTTTCGCATAAACGTGGATGGCGTTGCCGGAAAATCGTTTACCGATGTTGATATTTTGCCCAACGACAGCATCTTTGTTTTTGTAGAAGCCACCATCGATCCAAATGGCGGAAACTCACCATTAATTGTGACTGACAGCATTCTTTTTTCTGCCGACGGTTTGCTGCGCGATGTAGATTTGGTGGCATGGGGGCAGGATGCCAATTACTTTTACCCAGATACTTATTCTGAATATTATCCACCTTATAAAGTATTGGAGCCGAATGCGGTCTGGACCAACAATAAGCCCTATGTGATTTATGGTTATGTGGTGGTAGATAGTTTGAACTCGCTGACCATAGAAGCCGGTACCAAGATTCATTTTCATAGCGGGTCAGGGCTCTGGGTTTATAATGGCGGTCAGATTACGGTTAACGGAACTAAAGACCAACCAGTCGTTTTTCAAGGGGATAGATTAGAACCAGCTTACAAGGATTTGCCGGGCCAGTGGGACAGAATTTTGATTAACGAGGGGACTAAAAACAACGTATTTGAATATGCTGTAATAAAGAATGCCTTGATTGGTATTCAGGCTGAAACTTTGATGTTGCCGTACAACTTGAATGCGCCAACCAGCGCCAATAAATTGGAACTGAAAAACTGCGTGGTGCAAAACAACTCAGCGCTTGGTATTTTTGCCCGAAACTACAAGATTGAGGCTAAAAACTTGGTGCTGACCAATGGTGGACAGTATTGCCTTGGCATTAGCGGTGGTGGAGAATACAAATTTACCCATGCCACCATTGCCAATTATTTTACCCATGCTACCCGCAATACTCCGGCGTTGTTTATGACCAATGCCTATCAAATTGGAAGCACGCTTTATGTTCGTCCCATTGTGAATACACATTTCACCAACTGTATTATTTATGGAAGTAATGAAACTGAATTCGATGTTGAAATCGATGACCGCTCAGACTTTGTCTATACTCTTGAAAACTGCCTGGTGAAACGAAAGGATGCCTTATCGGGTAACAATTTCATCAACCTTACTTACAACCAAGAACCTCAGTTTAAGGACATAAGTACATTCGATTATCACCTAAACTCCGGCTCGGCGGCCATCAATTTGGGTAAGAATTTAAGTCCGAATTTTAATGATTTTGACGGTGATTCTCGAGACAGCAACACACCAGATGCCGGGGCTTTTGAGTTTAAATAATTAGTGGTTATTTATTCCCGTTCGTACCTTCAGTCGCCATCAATTTATTAATAGCCATCAGCTGTTGCATGTTTTTCTGCATACCGTCGGTCGAGCCATCTAAGAAAATGACATTCCCTTTCGAGTTTTCCGAGAAATGCTTGATGGCTTCGGTCCACATGGAGAATAGAATTACAGAAGTATCCATATTGGCTTGTTGCATTTCGCGCGCTGCCTCGGTCATACCTTTGGCTACCTCTTGGCGGAACAATGCCACACCCTGCCCACGCAATTGTGCCGCTTGGCGTTCGGCTTCGGCACCAATTTTTATCGAATTCCCTTCGGCTTCGGCTGCTTTGGTTTTGGTAATTAACAAGGCCTGTCCTTCGTTTTCTGCAGCAGCTTTTAGGTTGTTACTGGCCACAACCTGACTCATAGACCGCATGATGGCTTCATCAAAAGTAATGTCGTTCAATTGCAAATCCTGCAGGTGATAACCCCATTCTTCCAAGGTTTGGTCTAAGTGTTCTTTAACATATTCAACAATTTCGTTGCGCAGCGAAAGCACTTCGGCTTGTCGGCGGCTGGCCACATAAGCGCGAATAGTGCCTTCCACTGTGCGGATTAAGGCTTGCATCAGGTTTTTTTCGTCAACAAACTTAAAGGCTACATTTTTAATAACCTCTTCGGTTTGGTTAAGTACCGAATACAGCAACATGGCCTTAAAATATACATTGGCCTGATCGCTGGTTACGGCTTGAAATTCCAACTCAACCGATCGGTTTTGAATAGAAATGCGATTGTAAACCCGTTCAATAAAAGGAACCTTTAAGTTCAAGCCGGGTGTTAAAATTCGGCGGTACTTACCAAAGATGGTAGTTACACCAATGGTACCTTGTTGCACGGTAACAAACGAGGTGAACAAGAAAAGTACGGCAAGTACAAGTAGAATAATGTTAAAAATACTCATGATGTTAGGGGTTGGTGGAACTAATATAGAAGTTATCCCCCAGTTTTTTCTACTGTTTTTTATTTTCTTTGGGGATAATTGGATGGTTTTAGTAACAGTTGTTGAGCCCCACTCTTAGGATAAATGTTAGCAAGGCACTTAAAACCAACATGCCGATAACAAATTTACGTTGATTGGTTTTGTATAATTCGGCCATAAAAAATCCTGAAAGGATAATTAGAAAAGGGGTTATGAATATCCAGATTCGTTCAACTTCCAAGAAAAAGTGGCTTGAAAAAGCCAGTATTGGAATAGCTAAAAGCAACGAGTAACCTAGAATCAGCAAGGGCTTAGGCATTGCCTTTCGTAGCTTTACCATACCATAGGTCACTACACCAAATATAGGAATACCGAGGGCAACAATATAAGCTATAGCATTACCACTAGAGATGATTAAGTACGTTGACCAACTATCCAAGGTGTTATAACTCATTTGTTTTTTTTCGTTAGCCAATGCTTCTAAAAAGCAGCTCAGCATATTGAATGAAAAAACCTGATAAACAATAAGATATATCGCAACAACGCCTACTACTGTGGTTATTGCAACAGCTACTGATTTTAGGAATTTAACCTGTTTGAAAACGAGTAGTAGCAAAACATAAAGTCCGGCAATAGCTAGGAAAAATAAGGCACTAAAGGTTAAAGCAATATATGCTGCAATAACCAATGCAAATAATAACGAAAATTTGTAGCTGCCAGCGTAAAGGGCTTTAAGCAAAAAATACATTCCCAAAATGGCAAGTGGAAGCGATAAAGGGTCTATGGCTATTTCGGGGAAATAAAGGATTGCACCAGAGGAAAGGAAAACAAGTTTACAGATGTTTTTTGCGGTGGTCGAGCACTTGTAAAAATCCATTAATTTACCTAGCGCTACCGTTGATAAGATGGTGGCTAAAAACACCAATGTTTTTAAAAGGTAAGGGAAATGGTATTCGCCAACTTTCAGAATGAACAAGACCCCCGGAGGATAATGGTTATTGTGAACATACAAACTGCCCATTTTTCCAACAAAATTTTGAAGTAAATCGCTTGGAGAGCTGAATTTATCCAGGTCGATGGCAAAGGAGGAATAATGGCAATTGGCACTCAAAAAGGTTTTTGTAATAGACCATTTTCGCCAGGAATAGGCCAACACGATAAGTGTAGCCAACGGCCAGAAAACAATGGGTCGGAATGATTGATCTAACTTGTTATGTTGTTTGCGAATGAACCAAAAAAACGCAAGGGTAGCCAAGATGAGGGGCACAAGGAAACCAATGTTGGATGAACCAAGGTGAAAGTAGGTAGGGGATTGGAAATTGTAAAAAGCTCCTCTGAAAATATTCCCCACAAAAGTCGTATGATTGCTCATGTAACGAAATACCCAATTCCAAGAAAAGAATAAGAGAACTAACGTGGTCGTTGCTCTAAATAGGTGTATTTGAAAGTCGCTGCCGACTAATTTTTGAACCTTTCCTTGGAAGGTACTTATGAGTAAGAAAACACTAAACCCGGCAAGAATATATTGCGAAAGCTGATTACTTATGGTTAGGGAAAATGACCAGTATAGGGTCAAAATGACTGATGTTACTATAACCGATAACCATGATTTTGCCTCCGTATTCATCAGTAGGGTTTCTAAGTGCTAAAAAGAAAAAATGAAATAGTTTAAATAGTCTTTAGGGCTATTGCTTAAGAACAATTGCCTTATTGGCAAAAATGCAATTTTTTGGTTAACACCCTTTCAAATCGATATCGTCCGTATTAATCAATTTCACCCGTTTGCCCATTTTTTTCTGAATGAGGTAAAAGTGCGGTTCTTCTGCCGCGGTTACCAGAGTTATGGCTCTACCTGCATTTCCAGCCCGACCGGTACGTCCAATGCGGTGGATGTAATCTTTGGGCGAACGCGGCAATTCGTAATTAATAACCACGGGCAACGAAACGATGTCGATACCCCGGGCAGCCAAATCGGTGGCTACCAATACGCGCAGTTTGTTGTTTTTAAACTTGGTTAAACTATCGGTGCGCGAACCTTGACTCTTTTCGCTGTGAAAGGCCGTGGCAACAATGCCATTTTTATTGAGTTTTACCACCAAATTATCGGCCGAACGAACAGCCGAAGTAAATATTAATACTTGTTGTAAATCTTCTTGTTTAATCAGGTAGCGCAGCAGTGGACCTTTTCGTTCCTCGCTCACCAAATAGGCGGTTTGTTCAATGAGGTCAATATCGGCTTCTTCTTTTGCAATTTCAATGGTTACCGGGTTGTGCAACAAAACACTTTGCATGTTGCCAATTTCGGTATCGAGTGTTGCTGAAAACAACAAGTTTTGGCGTTTTGGGGGGAGCAATTTAAAGATGGCGCTCATCTCGTCTTTAAAACCCAAGTTCAGCATTTTATCGGCCTCATCGAGCACCAGGGTTTCAATGTCCGAAAGGTGAAGTGCATTGGAGTTTATCAAATCGAGCAAACGACCGGGAGTTGCCACTACAATGTCAGTTCCTTGCAGTTTTATCATTTGTGGATTGATGGAAACTCCGCCATAAATAGCCATGGTTTTCAATGCGGGTTCAAAAGCTTTTGCGAAAGTCTGAAATACCTCGGCTACCTGTACGGCCAATTCTCGGGTTGGCACCAAAACCAGTACCCTAATGTGGCGATTGGCCTTCTTTTTCGAATGCTGACAATTTTCCAGAATGGGCAATACAAAACTTGCCGTTTTTCCCGAGCCGGTCTGCGCAATTCCCAGTACATCTTTACCGGCTAAAACCGCTGGTACTACCTGCGCCTGAATGGGGTAGGGTTGTTGAAAACCTTGTTTAACAATAAGATTGACCAATTGCGGAGACAAGCCAAGAGCAGAAAACGGCATAAACGAAATTTAATTTGGTAAAGATAGGGTGGAAGGGATGAGAAAATAAGAGGGGAGTAAAAACAAAAAAGCTTCTGAAAAATCAGAAGCTTTTTTATTTTTTTGTGTTCCCGCTGGGATTCGAACCCAGGACCCATACATTAAAAGTGTATTGCTCTACCAGCTGAGCTACAGAAACGTGCCTTTTTCTTTAAAGCGGTTGCAAATGTACCCTTTTGAGTCATTCATGCAAAAGATTTTGAAGAAAAAATTTCACTTTTTTTGGATGAATAGTTTAAGGTATTGATTAATAAAAAGTTAAGTTTTTATCGGGTGGCGCTCAAAAGGTTTGTTTTGATCGAAATTGTAGCGCATGGTAGCCATTTTCTGCGTTAATCGTCCGCCAATGCTCTCAATAATGTTTATCATTTTTAGGTTAAAGTCGCCCAACCAGGTTATAATAACATCCTCGTACAAGTTTTTACCGCGAATACTTTCCGAGGCATATTTAAAAATCAATCCTTCTACACCTTTGCCCTGATGGGCCGGGTCTACGCCAAAAACTACACCAACGCCAGTTTTGCAAGTACCTGTTTTTAGGTAGTACAGAAACTGGAGTTTTTGCCAAAGGCCAAATTTTCCGTTAAACTTTTTGAAAATGGCATTCAATTCGGGTATGCCAATATAAAAGCCAATGGGTTCACCTTTGTAGTAGGCAAAAAACGCCAAGCGGTCGTCTAAAATGGGTTTTAAAGCCTTGGTGATACCGGCGGCCTGTGCTTCGCTCATACCCACAAATTTGTCGCCTTCACGCTTGCCCCAGGCCTTGTTGTAAACCTCCCGAAATTCGCGCGCCAGTTTGGGTAAATCTTTTTTATCAATTTTCCTTACCTCATAATTAGCATCCGATTTTAAGCGCTGGGCACGCTCTTCAAATTTTTCTTGCAATGGGTCATCTACTTTCCGGTAATAAAGCAATTGCTGGTAGTATTCCTTAAACCCGTATTCGGTAAAGAACTTGACGTAATATTCAGGGTTGTAGTTTTGACCGTAATAAGGGCCTTGTTTAAAGTTTTCTATCGTCAGGCCCCAAAACTTATCGCGTTCGCCAAAATTAATCGGGCCGTCCATGCTTTCCATGCCCTGTTCTTGTAACCATTTTTTGGCAGTGTCTAGTAGCAAAAATGCAGCTTCCCGGTTGTCAATGCATTCAAAAAAGCCCATGCCACCCACACCTGGAAATTGGCTGGTGTATTTGTCGTTTACAAAAGCTGCTACCCGGCCAATGGTTTCACCCGATTCGTTGGTTAAAATCCAACGGGTGGCTTTTCCATGGCGGAAATACTTATTTTTTTTAGGGTCGAAAATGCCCTCGATATCCTTGTCAAGTGGCCGCACATAAACGTCATTGCCTTTGTAGATGCGATTGACAACAGTTAAAAAAGCAGTATTGTGTGCGGGAGTGACAACCTCGGTAATGGTCATTCTATTAAGTTTGTCGCAAATATAGCCGCTGATGATTGTTTTTTTACTCGGATTTATGGGTTGTGGAAAAAGCACGCTGGGTAAAAAACTGGCGCAATCACTCAATTCTGTTTTTATAGATTTAGATGATTACGTTGAAAGTCAGGCTGGCCAATCGATTAACGAATTGTTTGCGGAAAAAGGAGAGCTTTATTTTAGAAATCTGGAGAGTGAGTGTCTGCATACCATTTGTGCCGAAAATACCAGCGCGGTGGTTTCCTTAGGAGGCGGTACCCCTTGCTTTGCCAACAATATGCGTTGGGTAACCCGGTTTGGAACTTCTGTTTACCTTTCGGCAAGCCCGCAAGAATTGTTTAACCGCTTGAAAGGTGGGCGCGAACACCGACCCTTATTGGCCAATAAAACGGATGAAGAACTGTTGGCTTTTATTGTGCAAAAACTATCTGAACGCAACCCTTTCTATCAGCAAGCGCAACTCATTTTCAACACCGAAAAAGGAGGGCCTGAGGAGTTATATAAATTACTTATGCAGCACTAAATACCATGTACGAGGTACTTGGTACGAATAAATTATTGAAGAAAAACAGCTTCTTGCCCAAGGCTTAAATCAACGTGAATGTGCTCTTGAAGGGTAGTAGACAGGGTAAGCCCAACAAAATCGGCAGTAATGGGGAATTTGGGGTGCATGCGATCTACTAAAACTACTGTGGTTAGTTTCTTCACTGCAGCATTTAACAAGTATTTCGTGGCATAAATAAGTGTCCGGCCACTTTCCAATACATCATCAATTAGAATTACCGATTTGCCTTCCATTTCTTGGAGACTAATATCGGTAACATATTCGCCATGAACCGGATTGGTTTTATCGAGCGTAAGTGCACCCAATTGCACCGAGCCGGTGTAGCAAATGGCCAAATGTGTTTTTATTCTTTCGGCAAGTTGAAATCCGCGATCGGCAACCCCGATAAGAATAACGGTTGGTTCATCGTAATTGAACTCGGCTATTTCGTGCGCAATTCGAATTATTTTCTGCTCAATTTGCTTGCCGTCTAGTATAACTGTTTTCAAAAGAAAATGTGCTTTGTAGGCTGCTAAGGTAACGGGAAATTGGTATTAGGTCTCAGTTGCTATTATATTTTATCCAGCAACAACCTTCACAAAACTTTCGGTTTGCAGGTAACGGTTGGCAACTTCCATTATTTCGCTTGATGTCACTTCATTTAGTTGGGTTAGCAGGATGTCGTGATAGGTTTCGGGCAGTTGGTGCAGTATGCGGTAACGCAATAAATCGGCCTGTGCCATGGCGCCATCGGCTTCTTTCACCAATTGGCCGGCGATATATCTTTTTACAGTTTGCAGTTCGTAGGTATCAGGTTCGGTGCTACACAGCAGGTTTAGTTCCTTATCTATTTCTTCCAGCGCCTGATCTACGTGTTGGTTGCCCAATTCGGCACCGATGGTAAGCAAAGCGGTTTCTTGCAAGGGTAGAATTCCGGCATGAACGCCATAGGTAAAACCCTTGTCCTCGCGCAAATTTTTCATTAAACGAGAACCAAAAAAACCACCGAGTAACATAACGGTGACGTCTAAACTCAGTGCATCGCGATGCAAAGAGCTAGGAACGGTTTTTCCGTAGCGAATGGCGCTTTGCACGGTATTTTCCATGGCAACATGAATCAAGCCGGTGGTGCTGGAAACCGCTTTGGGTTGAAAGTGCCGGTTGTTGCTGAACTTCAATTGGCCAAAATGATGGTTTAGTTGCTGCTGTAAATTGGCTGGAATATGACCAGATGCCAAAATCAGCCAGCTTTCGCTAAAAAAGTTGGTGGCGTGAAAGGCTGCCAAATCAGCCGAAACCAGATTTTCGTAATCGGTTTCATTGGCACTTGCACCATAATAATGGTCGGCACCCATTACTTGCTGGGTTAAGGTTCGGCGGCAGCGATAGGCTACTTTGCCCATGTCGGTGTGAAATTGCTGCAAGGCATTTCTGGTTTTTACGGCCAGTATATCACCGGGAAATGCCGGTTCAGTAAGCATCTCACTTACCATGGGCAGCAGTTTTTCCAAGTGTTTGGTTAGGCAATAAAGATTTACTGACACAAAGTCGCGGTCGGATTCTACATTCAAAAATGCTCCATAATAATCAAGGTTTTCATTAAAAACAGTACCACTTGTTTTTTGAGTTCCTTCTTTAAGTAGGGTGGAAGTAAAGCTGCCTGAAAGTGGTTTTTGCTGGTATTTATTTCCGGCAGCAATTACCCATTCTATTTTTATCAGTTCATTATCGGCTCCTTTTAGCTGGTAAAGCGTGGTCCCGTTGTCGAGGTTGCTTTTGGTGTGTCCCAACCAATTTATGGCGGTTATGGGTTGTATAATGGGTTGAACTTGACGGTCTAAAATCATTTGTGAAGCGATTGAGAGAAGTAATACAAAGTGTTTTTTTGCTGCGGCTGAAAAATGCTAATCGCTGCGTCAATAACCTGTTGTTCGGTAACCAGTTGGTAGCGGTTTAATTCGGTATTAATATTGGCCGCATCGCCAGCCAGTTCACAGAAAGCCAAGTGCATGGCTTTATTTAACACCTGTAGGTTTTGAAAGCGAAGCGTAGCTTCAATCTTGTTTTTCAGCTTGTCCAATTCACGTGGATAAAATCCTTCGGAAATAAATTTACTGATGGCTTGTTGAATCAGGTTTTCGGCTTCTTCTGCAGTTTTTCCGGGCATTAGTTTGCCTGAAATAACAAACAAACCACACTCCAATTCACCGGTAATAAAGGCATCGAGTTGCGAAAAGACTTCCGATTTTTGAACAATTTCCACATTAAAACGAGACGAATTTCCGCGCGAAAACACGTCCGAAAGCAAATCGGCAGCGTAATATGCATCGGTATATTTTGCCGCCATTGGCCAAGCCAGGTAAAATGCATCTTGCGGAACATCTTTGTAAACTGTCTTGCTTCGGGCTGTAATTTGATTAGGCTCTTTGGGTAGTTTACGCACATATTTAGTACCGGCCGGAATGGGTTCAAACCATTTTTTCACCAACGTAAGCATGGCTTGCGTATCAACGCCACCCGCGATTACCAAAATGGCATTTTGCGGATTATAGTGCTTGGTAAAAAAAGCCTTTACATCAGCCATTGTAGCCTCTTCGATATGAGCCGGAGTAGTACCAATGGTTGGCCAGCGGTAGGGATGTTGTTGGTAGGCAAGTGGCCGCAACTCTAGCCAAACTTCGCCATATGGTTGGTTCAGGTAGCGTTGCTTAAATTCCTCAACGACCACTTTTTGCTGAGTTTCCAGACTTTTTGGCGTAAAAGCCAAGCTCAACATGCGGTCGCTTTCTAGCCAAAGTGCAGTTTCTAAATTGTCTTTGGGTACCGTAATGTAGTAGTTGGTAATATCGGTCGATGTGAAGGCGTTGTTCTGTGCCCCAACATTTTGCAGGGGTTCATCATAGTTGGGAATGTTAACCGAACCACCAAACATGAGGTGTTCAAACAAATGGGCAAATCCGGTTCGGTCGGGGCTTTCGTCTTTCGAACCCACGTCATACAGTACGTTTACCGCTACCATTGGGGTAGTTTGGTCTTCGTGAATAATAACCCGGAGGCCGTTGTTTAAAACGTGTTTTGAAAATTCAATCATAGGTGGTAAAGGAAATGAATTATAGGAGAAGTGGTTTAATTTTCCCGCAGATTTCGCAAATGGCCGCAGACCCGAATTCAAAGCCATCTGCGAAAGTCACCGAAATCTGCGGGAGAAACTCATATTCCTTAGATTTCGCAAATGGATGCTGACCCTAATTCAAAGCAATCTGCGAAAATCTGTGAAATCTGCGGGAGATTTTGACTCTCAAAAAGAAAATCCGCCTGCCGTTCTAGCTGCTGCGTTAAACCCCGAAATCATATCATTAATAATGTCAGCGGCTGGTTCAATTTTGTGAATATTAGCGGCTATTTGGCCAATTTCTAGTTCACCTTCCTGTAAATCGCCTTCCAGAATTCCTTTTTTCGAGCGACCTTTTCCCAACAGTTCGGCCAGTTTTTCCGGGCTAGCTTTTTCTTGGTAAGCCTGTTGAATCTGCTGGTAAAAAGCATTTTTCATCATGCGAACCGGCGTAAGTTCTTTAAGGGTTAAGGCAGTTGAACCCTCTCCGGCATTTAAAATATATTCTTTAAACAACTGATGGGCAGAACTTTCGGTGGCTGCCGCAAAACGAGAACCTACCTGAACTCCTTCGGCACCAAGGACCATGGCAGCCAACATAGCTTCTCCGCTCGCAATACCTCCTGCGGCAATAATCGGTACATTTAATTTGCCGCGAAGCAATTCCAACAAACACAAAGTGGTGGTTTCCTCTCGTCCGTTATGGCCACCTGCCTCAAATCCTTCAGCAACAATGGCATCTACACCTGCATCTTGTGCTTTTAAGGCAAATTTTAAACTCGACACCACATGAACGACAGTTATACCATTCGACTTCAGCGTTTTGGTAAATTGTGCCGGGTTTCCAGCTGAAGTAAAAACAATGGGTACCTGCTCTTCCAAGATAATTTCCAGCTGCCGTTCTAAACCCGAATAAAGCAAGGGTAAATTAACACCAAACGGTTGACTAGTAGCTAGTTTACATTTGCGAATGTGTTGTTGTAACAAATCGGTTCCGAGGCTTCCAGCACCAATAATGCCAAGGCCTCCGGCATTGCTCACAGCTGCAGCCAGTTTGTGGCCAGAGCACCACACCATCCCTGCTTGAATGATGGGGTACTTTATGTTAAACAGTTGATTGATTCTATTGTTCATGTTGTTTTCGTGAATGCAAGGTTAAGCAAACATTCCATTTTTAGGATAACCAACTTGCGAATAAAAACCAATCTCATTTTATATGCTTGCATACTAAAAATGTGTATAATTGACTACTTAACCCCCAAAACAAGAATGAATGATTAAGGCCAAAATAGCGAATGTGGTCTATCCGCAAAAAGTATTGCTTGCTTGGGGTGAGGCAATCAAAGGCAACAAGGCTATTACAGAATGGTTAATTACCAATGGTTATAAAGAGTTGGGCTTGTTTGCCTACGCGGTGCGCAACAATGATGATGCACGCGACTGGCTAATGAAAAATGGTTTCCCGCACCTTATGGCTTTAATTAATGGAGCCGAGGGAAAGCAAGACGCAATTAAGTGGTTGGAAAAAAATAAGTTCGAGGCCCTCTCGAAGGTTGCGCTAGCTGGTGACGGTGATTTAGAAGCTTTTATGTGGTTAAAAAGCAGGAGGCACATTGAATTGACTTTTGTTGCCAAAAACATCAAGTTGGTGAAGGACGAGATTGAAGAAGGTAACAACGATCCTCATAAAATAAGCACCGATTAAGGGATTCCTGGTAAAATGAAATCTTCCATAACAACTTCCGATAAGAAAAAATTACCGCTTGCCTTTCGTTTGTTTCGCGGAGCAGTGCCGGTATTTGAAACATTGGTGCCATATATCGCTAACCGAATGGCATTTAGCGCTTTTTTTTATCCATACCGTTACCCGATTCCGGCCAAAGAACGCGAATTGGCCAATGAGGCGTCAACGGTCGACTTTCTGTATCGCGGATTAAAATTAAAGGGTTACGTCTGGGAGGGAAATGGCCCAACCGTATTGTTTATGCACGGATGGAGTAGTCGCTGTACACAATTTATCGGGATAATTAATGCATTTAGGCAGCGCGGTTTTCGTTGCATAGGTTTCGATGCACCCGGTCACGGGCAGTCCGTTGGTCGTTGGGCTGACGTGATACAATTTGGTGAGGGCATTATTCAATTTACCGATTTGGTTGGGAAACCTGATTACGTAGTTGCGCATTCTATGGGTGGTGCAGCAGTTATTTATGCCGCCAAGCATGGCTTCGGAGCAAAAAAATGCTGCATTATGGCCACCCCAACCGTAGCCGAGGACATTCTGGAGGTTTACCGCGAACGCATGAACGCCTCGCCAAAAACTAAGCAAGCCTTGCGCGACCAAATCATTAAGAAATACCATGCCGATTTCGAACAATTTACAGCGGCTCATTTGGCTAAAGGCACCACGTTGCCACCAACCTTATTGATTTATGATAAAGACGATGCTGATGTTCCGCTAGCCAATGGGGCAGTTTTGCAAGCGGCTATCCCCGGTAGCGAACTTATTTATACGGAAAAATTGGGTCACACTCGAATGCTTAAAGACCAAAACGTGGTGGAAACTATTTTGAATTTCTTTGCAGCCAAACAAAGCAATGAATAGCCATACTTGAAATAGTTCGCTCAACCGGTAATGTTTCCGTTGTTGGAAATCTTTTGCACCAATGACAGAATAAAGGCCAAGTTTGAAGACAGCGACTCACTTCGACAAATTCAGCGAGTGGAGAACTTGAAACTTTGAACTTCCCAACTTGAAACTGTATAACTTGAAACTGTATAACTTGAAACTTAAAAGATGACCCCAGTACTAGAAGTAAATAAACTTACCAAGCGATTTGGCAGCCAGATTGCGGTAAATGAGGTGAGTTTTTCGGTGCTTCCCGGACAGGTATTTGGCATACTTGGTCCTAATGGAAGTGGAAAAACGACTACCCTAAGCATGGTGCTTTCGCTGTTGGCTCCGCATGGCGGCAATATCCAACTTTTTGGTTCGGACGATTTGCAAGCCGGACGAAAACGCTTGGGTGTAACGTTAGAAACAGCCGGATTTTTACCGGCATACAATGGCGAGAAAAACCTAAAAATGGCAGCACTCACCAAAGGTGTCGACCTGGCGCAGGTGGAACCGGTGCTTAAAAAAGTCGATTTGTGGGAAGCGCGGAAAAAAAGATTCAAGTCGTATTCGTACGGAATGAAACAGCGACTTGCCATTGCCAGCGCCTTGTTGGGCAACCCTGAAGTGTTAATTCTCGATGAACCGACCAACGGATTAGATCCGCACGGGATTATTGATGTGAGAAACCTCATTCTGAAATTGGCCGAAGAAGGCAAAACCATAATTGTGGCCAGTCACTTGCTTACCGAAATGGAAAAAGTTTGTACCGATTTTGTTATCCTTTCGAAAGGAAAACTTATAAAACAGGGCAAATTAAGCGCCATTATGGCCGAGTATCCATCGCTAGAGGATGCATTTATTCAACTAACTAAAGCCTGATTAAAATGAATTTTATAAGTCTCTTTAAACAAGAATGGATTAAGCTGCAAAGCACCAGAAGCCTCATTTTCTTGCTGGTTTGCATTTTATTAAATGTGGGTATTAGCTTGTTAACCTTTGGGGTTATGCACATTCCGCCCACCGAAGGCAAACTAACCGCCGAAATGATGGCCAACATGAATCCCTTTGGTATGTTGCTGGTAGGTTTTTCGGGTACTTTGGCCATGATAGCCTCAATGTTTTTCATTATGCAATATGGCGATGAGTACAAGTACGGTTTAATTCGTAAAAACATTATTGATGGTATGGGCCGTCGGGATATTTTTAACGGAAAAATGCTGTTCATGTTTGGTTCTTACCTCATGTGGACGCTTATCTTAATACTGGTTTTCTTCAGTTGTGGAGCCATAAAATTGGGTGGTGATTTTGGCATGCTGGTAAATTCGGTGCAGCCTGAGCAGATTGTAAAATACTACTTACATGTAATTTTTTACGGAGCTTTTGCCTTTTTTCTGGTATCGCTTACCCGTTCTGCAACTGTTTCGATTATTATCTTTTTAGGAATGCAGATAGTCGATCAGTTGGCTAAACCTGCCTTGGCTTATTTTGAAATGGAAAAAGTGATTCCTTATTTGCCTATTGAGTTAGCCACAACTGTTCGCGCATCGGATGCAATTGGCAACGGACAGCTGGCGGCTTACCTAATTTATTTAGTTGTGCTGATTGGTGTTGGGCAGTGGGCTATTTACAAACGCGATTTATAATAAACGAACATGAAGAACTCAATTATATTTTACATCGTATTGCTGGGAGCGGCTTTCGGCGGAATAAAGTGGACAGCCAACTCCTTATTCGAAAAGAAGAAAGCTAACCTGGAAAAAACCGATTTCCATAAAGCAGTAACCGGCTATATAGCTGCCGCTGGCGATTCTATTGCCCAACATACTTCAGGAAAAACCTTGGTTATTTACAACTGGAACAAATGGTGTGAACCGTGTATGGCAGACTTAACAAAACTGAATAAATTGGCCGCTGACCATGCTAATGTGATGGTATTGGCGGTAACCGGCGAATCGAAGGGTGATGTAGCTTCTGTGTTGGCCGAGAAAAAATTGAAACTCGATGTGCCATTAATTTGTGAACCCAAGTGGATGGATATGCTGGTAATCCCCATCAGTCAGGTTTATGGCTTAAATGACGACCCGGAAAACCCACGCGAACGCCGACCCGAAGTAATTGTGATTAGTCCAACTGGTAAGGTTTTATTGTATAGTGTAGGCCAGAAGAAGGATTTGTTTGGTGATATTGAAAAGGCATTGAAATAGTTTAGAAAACATTTTCCCGCGGATTCCGCAGATTTTCGCAGAAAGGTTTCAGCGTTAATCTGCGTAGCAAAAAATTGCAAACAAAAAACCCGGCTCAATTGGCCGGGTTTCTCCTTTTTATGGAAGGACAATTAAATCACTTGAATCGGTTTAGCATATAACGGTTTAAGAAAACAAAAACCACCGCATAGGCAAAGGTAACTAGCATTAAACCCAATAGGGTAACCGTGGTGTAGTTCATCAAACTAAAAAAGCTTTCTACTTTTTCTTTCAGCTGGGCTACATCACCACCTTGGTTTTTTACCTGCGCATCAATTAAATCTTGTTGCTTTAAGGCAAAGTAGTTGATGTCGATAAACTTAAAGTACACGTAAACAAAAATGGTGGTTAGCAGGGCATAGGTTCCACCCGCTTTTATGGCCAGTTTTAAATCGCTGCCTGCAGTGGTGGGGCCGTTGTTTTTGTTGGTGGTTTTCACCCCAAAAAATATGCTCACCAAAATAAACAGCATGTGCATATAAATGACATACTGCCCGGTTTTGGCGGTTGCAAATCCGCCATAAAAAGCAACTAAACGAATAATGCCGGCGGTTAAGGCCAGCATTATTGCAACTTTTATAGTGGGAGTAAGTTTCATGTATTTAACACTTTAACTGTTGGGAAAACAAATAACCACATAGACACATAGCAACTTCGTTAAGTTTTCGTGGTTAGATAATACACCAATAAGAAAAACATAGCTATTAATGCTTCGCATTACTATGTTGGCCTTTAATATCCAACTAACCTCGGTAAAACAATAGACCTAAAACTATGTGCCTATGTGGTTAAAAACATTTCTGGATTAAAATTTTGTGTGGTTAAATTATTTTACCCGTTCATTGATATTAAAAACTCCTCGTTGTTGCGGGTGCTTTCAATGCGTTCTTTCACAAACTCCATAGCTTCAACAGGGTTCATATCGGCCAGGTATTTGCGCATTAACCACATGCGTTGCAGTACTTCCTTATCCTGAAGTAAATCTTCCCGGCGTGTACCAGAAGCAAGAATATCGATAGATGGGAACACCCGGCGGTTAGACAGTTTTCTGTCCAACTGTAGTTCCATGTTACCTGTTCCTTTAAATTCTTCGAAAATAACCTCGTCCATTTTAGAACCGGTATCGGTAAGTGCAGTGGCCAAAATGGTAAGCGAACCGCCATTTTCCACCTTACGGGCAGCACCAAAGAAACGTTTTGGTTTGTGCAGTGCATTGGCATCAACACCACCAGAAAGAATTTTTCCGGATGCCGGTTGAACCGTGTTGTAAGCACGTGCCAGACGGGTAATAGAGTCGAGCAGAATAACCACATCATGACCACATTCTACCATACGTTTGGCTTTTTCAAGCACAATGTTGGCAATTTTCACGTGGCGATCTGCGGGTTCGTCAAAGGTCGATGCAATAACTTCAGCATTTACGCTACGTTGCATATCGGTTACCTCTTCAGGGCGCTCGTCAATAAGTAATATAATAAGGTATACCTCAGGGTGATTGGCGGCAATGGCGTTGGCCACATCTTTCAGCAAAACCGTTTTACCGGTTTTTGGCTGGGCAACAATCAAACCACGCTGGCCTTTACCAATTGGGGCAAACAAATCCATAATACGAGTGGAAGTGTTGGTAGCCTTACCGGTGCCAATGTTCAGTTTTTCTTGCGCAAAAAGTGGCGTTAAAAATTTAAACGGAATCCTGTCGCGAATAAATGCCGGGTCGCGGCCATTAATTCTTTCCACCTTCACCAGTGGGAAATACTTTTCGCCTTCTTTTGGTGGGCGAACGGTTCCGCGAACGGTATCACCCGTTTTAAGTCCGTAGGTTTTTATTTGCCCTTGCGAAACGTAAACGTCATCCGGGCTGGCTAAATAATTGTAGTCGGCCGAGCGCAAGAAACCGTAACCGCCCGATTCTACTATAATTTCGAGAACACCTTCTATATAAACAATGTTGTCGAAATTGTAATAATCCTCGCTGCGCTGTCTTTCTGGTCGGTCGTTACGTTCGCCTTGACGTTGTTGGTCTTGGCGCTCGGGTCTATCGTTGCGTTCTTGTCTGTTGTCCGTTCTTTCTGGTCTGTCGTTGCGTTCTGGCCGACGGTTTTCCTGCTGTGGTCTTTCGCCGGTTTCCTTTTCGGAAGTGGCTTGAGTTTGCGGAGCCTGAGCATCGCTAGCCGACTGCGGCATAGAAATATCGTCCGACTCGACAACCAAATCCGGCTGCTCGGGTTCGTTTGCTGCTTCTTGAGTAGAGAACAAGGAAGCCTCGGCAACGGCTTTATTTATTTTGTTCGGGCGTTGGCGATTGTTGTTGCGGTCTTTTTCTGGACGGGGAGTTCGGTTTCCTTCCGCAGGTTGAACGCGAGGTGTTTTTTCTACTTCGGCAGTTTTAACTGGCTCGGGAGCAGGAGCAGCAGTAGCCTCGGCACTTGCCTGACCGGTAATAATTTGCTCAATAAGTCCCTGTTTTTTGAACGATTCAACACGTGCTATGCCAAGTGATTTGGCAATTTCACGCAAATCGGCCAGCTTTAATGCATCAAGCTGTTCCTTGTTAACCATATAAATAATAGGCGATAAATGATACTAATTCGATTTTTCTTGGCTGAATTGGCTTGTTTCTTTCCCGGTTAAGAATGTGGGAACGATTGGTGATACGATGTTTTTAACCGTTATCTGTTGCAATAATAATTCATTCTGCCGGTTTTCGACAAATCTTTTTGAACAAATGTGAATTTTCTTTTTACCGCAGGTACTTATTCTATATTTGCCAAAACACTTTAACGCATGATTCAACGCATTCAAAGCCTGCTGTTTTTGGGGGCTGCCCTTTGTTTTTTCGCCCTTTTCTATTTCGACATCAGTACTTTTACCAACGAAGCTGGCGATACGGTAACGCTAGATTTGTGTTACATCAAGGCCAGTAATGTGGCCAACGAGGTGGTCAATAACACCTATGTGACATATGCCCCGTATATTTCTATCGTATTGTCGGTAGGTTTATTGGGCACCATTTTCTTGTACAGAAACCGCAAATTGCAAATACTGGTTGGCAATGTTTTCTTTTTGCTCAATCTGCTTTTTTTGGTTTTCACCCTAATGGCTCCCGACAAATTAGTGAGTCAATTGGGTACCGGCGAATGGAAACAAAGCTTGGGAATTGGCTATTACCTGCCCATTCTGTCTATTGTACTG
>CAYMJL010000022.1:0-41458 GCA_964390915.1 uncultured Flavobacteriales bacterium | reverse complement strand
TCTCGGTAACTTCTACACCACAACGGTCGCAAACAATACCCTTGTAACGGATACGCTTGTACTTACCGCAATGGCATTCGTAATCTTTTACCGGTCCAAAAATACGCTCGCAAAACAAACCATCACGTTCAGGTTTGTAAGTACGGTAGTTAATGGTTTCCGGCTTAAGTACTTCACCAAATGATTGCTCAAGAATTTGCTCTGGAGAAGCAAGACTGATTACAATTTTGTTGAAGCTACTTTTTACCTTGGTTTCTTTTCTTAAAGCCATATAATGAAAAGATTGAAAATCAAAAAATTATAAAAGGTTTCCCGGAGACTCCGGGAAACCAAAAGAATTACTCTAACGAAATATTCAGACACAGACCACGAAGCTCGTGCAACAATACGTTGAACGATTCTGGCAAGCCTGGTTCAGGAATTACCTCGCCTTTAACAATGGCTTCGTAAGCTTTCGCTCTACCAACCACGTCATCCGACTTAATGGTAAGAATTTCCTGAAGGATATTGGCTGCACCAAAGGCCTCGATAGCCCAAACCTCCATCTCTCCAAAACGCTGACCCCCGAACTGAGCTTTACCACCCAGCGGTTGTTGCGTAATAAGCGAGTATGGTCCGATAGAACGAGCGTGCATTTTATCGTCAACCATGTGCGCAAGCTTAATCATATAGATTATACCTACGGTAGCTGGTTGGTCAAAACGAACACCGGTACCACCATCGTGAAGGTAAGTTTTACCGTAACGAGGAACGCCTGCCTGATCAGTGTAAGAGTTAATTTGATCTAAAGTAGCTCCATCAAAAATTGGTGTTGCAAACTTTAAGCCCAACTCTTTACCAGCCCATCCAAGAACGGTCTCGTAAATCTGACCTAAGTTCATCCTTGAAGGTACCCCAAGTGGGTTAAGAACGATGTCAACAGTAGTACCATCGGCAAGGAAAGGCATATCTTCTTCGCGAACAATTTTCGCTACAATACCTTTGTTACCGTGGCGTCCTGCCATCTTATCACCCACTTTAAGCTTACGCTTCTTGGCAATATAAACCTTCGCAAGTTTGATGATTCCGCTTGGAAGCTCATCACCAACTGCTATCTGGAATTTTTTACGTTTAAAGGCACCAACGTATTCGTTTACCTTAATCTGATAGTTGTTCAGCAAAGTCTTAATCACATCATTCAAGTGATCATCGCTGGTCCAACTGTTTGGATTAACGGTAGAATAATCGATAGTTTGAAGCGCCTTCTGGGTAAATTTAACCCCTTTCTTGATGAACTCTTCGTTGAACTTGTTGGCTACACCAGCAGAAGTTTTACCATTTAACAAAATCATTAGTTTGTCTAATAAAATTGCTTTAACGGCACCTACTTCTTTTTGATGCTCTTTTTCAAGCGCATCTAGCATGGTTTTGTCGGCCACTTTGCCCTTACGGTCTTTCATGGCACGGCTAAACAATTTCTTGTCGATAACCACCCCGCGAACCGATGGAGGAGTTTTCAAAGAAGCATCTTTTACGTCACCGGCTTTGTCACCAAAGATGGCACGTAATAGTTTTTCTTCTGGGGTTGGGTCAGTTTCTCCTTTTGGTGTAATCTTACCAATAAGAATATCGCCTTCCTTCACCTCGGCTCCAATACGGATTAATCCGTTTTCATCAAGATCTTTTGTTGCTTCTTCACTTACGTTAGGAATATCGGCAGTAAGTTCTTCCAAACCACGTTTGGTATCACGCACTTCCAACGAGTACTCGTCGATGTGAATAGAAGTAAAGATATCGTCTCTAACTACTCTTTCCGAAATAACGATAGCATCCTCAAAGTTGTAACCTTTCCATGGCATAAATGCCACTTTCATGTTACGACCGATAGCTAATTCGCCGGTTTGAGTAGAATAACCTTCGCTAAGTACCTGTCCTTTGCTCACCTTTTGCCCACGGGTAACCATTGGTTTAAGGTTGATACAAGTACTTTGGTTGGTTTTTTGGAATTTAGTAAGTCTATATGCTGTAGTATCGTCGGTGAAACTGGCAACACGATCTTCATCGCTACGTTCGTAACGAATCACAATTTCGTTGGCATCAACGTGTTCAACAACACCTTCGCCTTCAGCATGCAACAATACACGTGAATCGCGAGCTACAAGAGGCTCAAGACCAGTACCTACAATTGGTGCTTCAGGCTTAATTAACGGAACAGCCTGACGCATCATGTTCGATCCCATCAGCGCACGGTTAGCATCATCATGCTCCAAGAAAGGAATAAGCGATGCTGCAATAGATGCAATCTGGTTTGGAGCAACATCAATCAAATCTAACTGATGTGGTTCTACTACCGGATAATCGTGCTCATAACGTGCCTTAACCACTTTCTCATGGATAATTCCATCAGGAGTAATGTTAATGTTAGATTGAGAAATGGTACGTGCATCTTCTTCTTCAGCACTTAGGTAGGTGAATGTGCTCAAATCTACCTTACCATCTTTTGCAGAACGGTATGGGGTCTCGATAAAACCAAGACGGTTGATTTTTGCATATACACAAAGTGAAGAAATAAGACCGATGTTAGGTCCCTCAGGTGTTTCAATAGTACACAAACGACCGTAGTGCGTGTAGTGAACGTCACGAACCTCGAAACCTGCACGCTCTCTAGAAAGACCCCCTGGCCCAAGTGCCGATAATCTACGCTTGTGCGTAATTTCCGACAGCGGGTTGGTTTGATCCATGAACTGCGATAACTGGTTGGTTCCGAAGAACGAGTTAATTACCGAAGAAAGCGTTTTAGCATTAATAAGATCGGTAGGTGTAAACACCTCGTTGTCACGTACGTTCATACGCTCCCGGATGGTACGTGCCATACGGGCAAGACCAACACCAAACTGGTTGTAAAGCTGTTCGCCCACTGTTCTAACACGACGGTTAGATAAGTGGTCAATATCATCCACATCGGCCTTCGAGTTAACCAACTCAATAAGGTACTTAATGATGCAAATAATATCTTCGCGGGTAAGGATACGAGACGCTGAAGTACTAGCAAGTTTTAATTTCTTGTTAATACGGAAACGACCTACCTCGCCCAAATCATATCGTTGCTCAGAGAAGAACAATTTGTCGATAACACCGCGAGCCGTTTCAATATCTGGTGGCTCGGCGTTACGCAGCTGACGGTAAATGTACTCTACCGCTTCCTTCTCAGAGTTAGAAGTATCTTTTTGTAGGGTGTTATAAATAATGCTGAAATCGGCAGTATTTATATCTTCTTTGTGAAGAATGATGGTTTTAACACCGGCCTCGATAATTGGGTCAATGTGGGCATCTTCCAAAATAGTTTCACGGTCAAGAATAACTTCGTTACGCTCGATAGAAACTACCTCACCGGTATCCTCATCCACAAAGTCCTCAATCCAGGTTTTAAGAACACGGGCAGCCAAAGTACGGCCAACCATTTTCTTTAAGCCCGATTTAGAAACCTTCACCTCATCGGCAAGGTTAAATATTTCGAGAATGTCTTTATCACTTTCAAAACCGATAGCTCTTAAAAGAGTAGTAACCGGAAGTTTTTTCTTACGGTCGATGTACGCATACATCACACTGTTGATATCGGTTGCAAATTCGATCCAAGAGCCTTTAAACGGAATAACCCTAGCTGAATACAGCTTGGTTCCGTTTGCGTGACGGCTTTGACCGAAGAAAACACCAGGAGAACGGTGCAATTGCGATACAATAACCCTTTCAGCACCGTTTATTACAAACGAGCCCTTAGGTGTCATGTACGGAATAGTCCCCAGGTAAACATCCTGCACGATAGTCTCAAAGTCTTCGTGTTCAGGATCGGTACAATAAAGCTTCAATTTAGCTTTTAAAGGAACCGAATACGTCAACCCGCGTTCAATACACTCTTCAATGCTGTAACGAGGTGGATCGATAAAATAATCCAAAAACTCCAATACGAATTGATTTCGTGTATCGGTAATTGGGAAGTTTTCTGCAAAAACCTTAAACAACCCCTCGCCTTTACGGTCATCAGGATTGGTTTCTAACTGGAAAAACTCACGAAACGACTTGAGCTGTATGTCCAGGAAATCCGGATAGTCTACCGGATATTTTGTAGAGCCGAAATTAATTCGCCCCTCGGTTTTATTAAGATTTGCCAAAGCGGATAAAAGAATTAGGTAATGACACTATAAAACTAAATATACCACAAAAGGTTTAGCCACACCGCTGATTAGCGGTGTGGCCTAAACCAATGTATAACAGAGTAGATCTAGTTATTTAATTTCCACCTCTGCACCGGCTTCCTCAAGCTGAGATTTAAGCGCAGCAGCTTCGTCTTTAGAAGCAGCTTCTTTCAAAGCTTTTGGAGCTCCGTCAACTAATTCTTTAGCTTCTTTCAAACCAAGACCAGTAAGGTCTTTAACTAGTTTTACTACAGCTAATTTGTTTGGTCCACCAGCTTTAAGAATTACTTCGAATTCGGTTTTCTCAGCAGCAGCTTCGCCACCACCAACAGCACCACCGGCTACCATTACTGGTGCAGCAGCTGCTGGTTCAATACCGTACTCGTCTTTCAAAATTTTAGCAAGCTCATTTACGTCTTTTACAGTAAGATTAACTAACTGTTCTGCTAAAGCTTTCAAATCTGCCATTTTTATTGATTTTTGGAATTAGAAACTTGTTGAATTTAAATTTAATCGTGTTGTTTTAGTTTGCTCTTTCTTCAAGAGTTTTTACAAGGCCTGCAATGGTGCTACCGCTCGATTTAAGAGCAGAAATAACATTTTTCGCAGGTGATTGTAGTAATCCAATGATATCGCCAATAAGCTCTTCGCGAGACTTAAGACTGATAAGTGCATCTAGTTGGTTGTCACCAATAAATACAGCTTGATCAATATAAGCTCCTTTAAGCATTGGCTTCGGATTTTTAGCCCTGAAAGTTTTAATCAATTTGGCAGGAGCATTTCCTGCTTCAGAGATTAAAATTGCTGTTGGTCCGGCAAGAACGCTGTATAGTTCAGAAAAATCTTTTCCTTCTACACGATCCATTGCTTTTCTAAGCAAGGTGTTCTTTACTACGGTTAAAGAAATGTTTTGTCTAAAACACTCTCTGCGCAGTTTGCTGGTTTCCTCGGCATTCAAGTCCGCTGTATCCGCAACATACACTACATTAGTAGTGGCCAATTGTTCTGCTAATTCGTTGATTAACAGGTTCTTTTCGTCTTTTCTCATCGAACAAGGAAAGTTTTAACCGATTAATTAACCGATTTGGTTTCTACTTGCACGCTGGGGCTCATTGTTGAGGACAGGAAAATGCTCTTAATGTAAGCTCCCTTAGCTGATGCCGGTTTTAATTTTACTAAAGCCTGGATAACTTCGTTTGCGTTTTCGTTAAGTTTAACGGCATCAAACGATACTTTTCCAACCGATGCATGAATGTTACCGAATTTATCAACTTTAAAGTCAATTTTTCCGGCTTTCACTTCGGTCACGGCCTTGCCAACTTCCATGGTAACAGTTCCAGTTTTTGGGTTAGGCATAAGACCGCGAGGTCCTAATACTTTACCTAACGCACCAACTTTTGCCATCAACTGTGGAGTGGTAATGATTACATCTACATCGGTCCAACCAGCTTTGATTTTCTCGATGTATTCGTCAGCACCCACAAAGTCAGCCCCGGCTGCTTTAGCTTCTTCAGCTTTGTCTGGGTTACACAATACAAGAACCTTAACATCTTTTCCAGTTCCGTGAGGCAATGAAACGGTTCCACGCACCATTTGGTTGGCTTTACGAGGGTCTACACCCAAACGTACAGCGATATCAACCGATGCATCAAACTTAGCATTGCTAATCTCCTTAACAACAGCAGAAGCCTCGGCAAGTGCATATGACTTAGTTACGTCATATTTGGCTAACGCCTCTTTCCTTTTTTTGGTTACCTTGCTCATATTCTTTTGTTAATTAGAAGGGTTTGTCGCCTTTCACGGTAATACCCATGCTTCTTGCTGTACCAGCTACCATGCTCATCGCACTTTCAATGGTAAAACAGTTTAGATCGGGCATTTTTTCTTCGGCTATTTTTTTAACATCATCCCAGCTTACGGCAGCTACCTTGGCGCGGTTTGGTTCGGCTGAACCAGACTTTATCTTGGTAATTTCCTTTAACTGAATCGCAACCGGTGGGGTTTTGATGATGAAGTCAAAAGATTTATCTCCGTAAACGGTAATAACAACCGGAAGAACTTTACCTGGCTTGTCTTGTGTTCTGGCATTGAATTGCTTACAAAACTCCATGATGTTCACCCCTTTTGCTCCCAGTGCGGGACCAATTGGTGGTGAAGGGTTTGCAGCTCCTCCTTTTACCTGTAACTTAATAAGCGCAAATACTTCTTTTGCCATTTTTTTAAGGTATATTTAGGTTATTCATCCGGTCGGAAGCATTATATATGCCCGGATAAATGCGTTAATACTTATTTCTGCATTTCTACTTGCATGTAGTTAAGTTCCAGTGGTGTTTTACGACCAAAAATCTTAACCATTACTTTCAATTTGCGTTTTTCTTCATTTATCTCTTCGATTACACCATCGAAGTTGTTAAACGGTCCGTCAACCACTTTTACCTGATCGCCAATCTTATATGGATTGTCGTATTCAGCATCGGCAGTTGCCAAATCGTCTACCTTGTTCAGTATACGATTTACCTCGGCCTGTCTTAGTGGAACAGGATTCCCGCCCTTCTCAGCTCCAAGGAAGCCAATCACGTTGGGTACGTTTTTAATAATGTGCAATACCTCGCCTTCAAGAGAAGCCTGAATAAGCACATAACCCGGATAAAAACTGCGCTCTTTTGCAATTTTTTTTCCGTTACGTAATTGAAACACTTTTTCTGTTGGTATAAGCACTTGCTCAACGGCAGTGGTCAAGCCAGCACGACCCACCTCTAATTCGATGGTGTCTTTTACCTTTTTTTCCTTACCGTTTACAGCACGAACTACGTACCACTTTAATCCTGACTCAGTCATTACTTTACCTTTCGGATTAAATTATAAATCACTCAAAATTTGGTAGATGAAACCAAGTACACCTTGCCAAATACTTTCTTTACCGTTAATACCAAAGATGTAATCCATCAGGAAAATCAACAAGGCAATTATTGCCGAAGCAACCAGCACCAGCAAAGCGCTACTTTGTAGCTCTTTCCAGGTTGGCCAAGTCACCTGATTAACCATTTCATCGTACGTCTCGGTCAAATATGTTTTTATTCCAGCCACCTTATTTCGGTTTTCGTTTGTTGCACGGGCACAAGGATTCGAACCTTGATCAGCGGTTTTGGAGACCGACATTCTACCATTGAACTATGCCCGTAAACTAATTTATTTTTCTCTACACCAGCATAAATAGGCCGTTTATAGAGAAAGCTAAAGTTGGCTTTGGGGCCAACTTTAGCTATATTTTAGTAGGTAAATTAAAATTAACCTAAGATCTCAGTAACCTGACCAGCACCTACGGTTCTACCACCTTCACGGATAGCGAAACGAAGACCTTTGTCCATTGCTACTGGTACGATAAGATCAACAGTGATAGTTAAGTTATCACCAGGAAGAACCATATCGCGACCTTCTGGAAGTTTAATCTCACCAGTTACGTCAGTAGTACGGAAATAAAACTGTGGACGGTATCTGTCTTTGAAAGGAGTGTGACGACCACCTTCTTCTTTCTTCAACACATAAATCTCAGCTTTAAATTTCAAGTGTGGTTTGATTGTACCTGGCTTGGCAACAACCATACCTCTTTTAATTTGCTCTTTATCAACACCACGTAGTAATAAACCTACGTTGTCACCAGCTTCACCACGGTCAAGAATCTTACGGAACATCTCAACACCAGTTACTACTGAAGTGATTTTTTCGCCAATTGGCTGCATTCCTAAGATTTCAACTGCCTCACCAGAGTTGATGATACCAGTTTCGATACGGCCAGTTGCAACAGTACCACGACCAGTGATCGAGAATACGTCTTCAATTGACATCAAGAAAGGCTTCTCAGTATCACGTGGAGGAAGTTCAATCCAAGTATCAACTGCGTTCATCAAATCCATGATAGTAGCAACCCACTGAGCATCACCGTTCAAACCACCAAGGGCAGAACCACGGATAACTGGAGTGTTGTCACCATCATATTGGTAGAACGATAAAAGTTCGCGGATTTCCATCTCAACAAGGTCAAGAAGTTCAGCGTCATCAACCATATCCACTTTGTTCATGAATACAACGATGCGTGGAACACCTACCTGACGACCAAGAAGGATGTGCTCACGAGTTTGTGGCATTGGACCATCTGTAGCAGCAACTACAAGGATAGCACCGTCCATTTGAGCAGCACCAGTTACCATGTTCTTCACGTAATCCGCGTGACCTGGACAGTCAACGTGAGCATAGTGACGAGCAGCAGTAGCGTACTCAACGTGTGCAGTGTTAATGGTGATACCACGCTCTTTTTCTTCTGGAGCGTTGTCAATAGACGAGAAATCTCTTTTCTCTGCAAAACCTAAGTTAGAAAGAACAGTAGTGATTGCAGCAGTAAGAGTAGTTTTACCGTGGTCAACGTGGCCAATTGTGCCTATGTTAACGTGGGGTTTCGATCGGTCGAAGTTTTCCTTAGCCATAGCTAATTGTTTTTGATTATTTTATGTTACTCGGTTAAAAAAAATGCAACACAAGAGCTGTTGATGAGATTTGAACTCACGACCTCTTCCTTACCAAGGAAGTGCTCTACCCCTGAGCTACAACAGCTTATAAAGCAGTTTTCACTACTCAAAAAATTAAAAAGAGCGGGAGACGAGACTCGAACTCGCGACATTTAGCTTGGAAGGCTAAAGCTCTACCAACTGAGCTACTCCCGCAATCTTTTTTATGTTTTAGACAAACCTAGATTCAACATGAATCTTGTGGGGGTGGATGGACTCGAACCAACGATGTCTGAGACGACAGATTTACAGTCTGCTGCAATAGCCACTATGCGACACCCCCATTTTTTTATTGAGCCGAAGAAGGGACTCGAACCCCCGACCTACTGATTACAAATCAGTGGCTCTACCAGCTGAGCTACTTCGGCAATATAAAATGGTGTCTAAAACCAGTAATACAAAGAACTTTACTGCCAAAAAAAAGCAGACCTTTCCGTAAAAAGGTCTGCAAATGTATAAAAGATTCGAAACGCTCCAAAAAAAACGAATTATTTTTTTGGTGCTTCTATGTAATATGCTGGTTACTAGCCTCTCATTTTTTCTTTATGTTTAATGATTTGTTGACGCAAAGCTTCGATTGCTCCATCCGTGGCCTCTTCAAATGACTTACATTGCTTCTTTGCAAACAACTCTTTGCCCGGAACGTTAACTTTTATCTCCGTTATTTTGTTTTCGCCTATATCTGATTTGTCTAATCGCAAGAATACTTCCCCATCGGTTATTTGGTCGAAAAAAATGTTCAGTTTTTTCATCCGATCGTCAATATGACTAATCAATTTAACATCGGCATCGAAATGGATAGAATGCAATTGGTACTCCATAATTAATCCTCCTTCTCTATTTTTGGTTAATATTCCTCACCCTCGCGGATGAGCTTGTTTGTGTATGTTTTTAAGTTTATCAATTGTATTATGTGTATACACTTGGGTGGCCGCCAGACTCTCGTGACCCAAAATGGTTTTGATGGCGTTTATATCTGCGCCGTTGGATAACATATGGGTTGCAAAACTGTGTCTCAAGATGTGTGGACTCTTTTGTGTGGCATTAGCTACCATCGAAAGGTAGGTATTCACAATGTTATAGACAAATTTTGGATAAAGTTTTTTACCCCCGTTGGTCAAAAAGAAAAAATCGTTATCCGGTAAGCTTTTCCGGTCGGAATGATTGGCAAATTCTTTCAGTTTTTCAGAAAACGAAAGCGTAATAGGAATTAATCGCTGTTTATTTCGTTTGCCCAATACTTTTATTTGAAGATTATAGTGATCTACATCTTCCAATTTTAAACCAATTAACTCGGCCTCACGAATGCCGGTATAATAAAACAACTCAATAATTAGCTTATCGCGTTGCCCATTATAGTCAACCGGGAAATAAGTATTATCTAACAATTCGTTAAGGCTGTTTTGATCGATAAACTTGGGCAAGCGTTTTGGTTTTTTAGGGAGGATAACCTTAAACGCCGGGTTATGTTTTAGTTTCCCTTTTCGCAATTGGTATTTGAAATAACTTTTAACCGCCGATATCTTTCGCGCTATGCTATTTGGATGGTTTTCGTTTTCCATTAGCTGAACCACCCATGAACGAATGTGAGAGTGAACGATTTCAGCATCGGTATTTACTTCAAATTGATCGGCCATAAATTGCTGAAACTGATTCAGGTCAACGGCATAAGCCTTTACGGTGTGGTCGGAAAAGTTGCGTTCAACGCGTAGGTATTGTAAAAATGGCTCAATGTCCATAAACGAAAAAAGGATTACCGCAAAATAGCGATAATCCTTCAGAATATGATGGAAAACTTTAGGCTAATTATTCAATAGCACCAGAAGTAAGTTGTCTCTTGTAGATAGCCTTTTTAATTTCGGTTCTGCGAAGAACAGAAGGCTTTGTAAAAGCCTGGCGGGCACGTAACTGTTTTACTGCACCAGTTTTTTCAAATTTCTTCTTGAACTTTTTTAGGGCTTTCTCTATAGATTCGCCTTCTTTTACAGGTATAATTAACATGCGTTTACTCTTTTCTTTGATTTGTTTTGGATGGCAAAAGTAACAATTTATTTATGCACCAAACATTTTTTATAAAAAATCTAACTTTTTTCTTCTCCACCTTGTTCGGTAGCAACCACTTAGCCTTTCAAAAGGCCATGCTGCAACAGGTATTGCGCTATTTGCACGGCATTGGTTGCCGCCCCTTTTCGTAAATTATCGGCAACAATCCAAAGGTTCACCGTATTGGGTTGTGAGTAATCTCTGCGAATGCGACCCACGAACGTTTCGTTGCGCTGATGTGCCGTCATAGGCATCGGGTATTCCAGTTTAGCCGGATTGTCTTGCACAACGATTCCCGGCGCATTAGCTAGCACTTGGCGCAGTTCGTTTTCATCAAAATCTGACTTAAACTCCACATTTACCGATTCGCTGTGCCCTCCCATTACCGGAATACGCACCGTGGTTGCCGTTAATTTAATGGTATCGTCACCCATAATTTTACAGGTTTCGTTAATCATCTTCATCTCTTCCTTGGTGTAACCGTTGTCGGTAAATACATCAATTTGGGGAATAACATTTAAATCGATTGGGTAAGCATAAGCCATTTCGCCTTGTACCCCCGCCCGCTCATTCATAAGCTGAGTAACTGCCTTAACTCCAGTTCCGGTAACCGATTGGTAGGTTGAAACCACCACCCGGTTTATTTTGTATTTGTCGTGTAGTGGCTTCAATGCCAGCACCATTTGAATGGTAGAACAATTTGGGTTGGCTATAATTTTATCATTGGCAGTCAAGGTATCTGCATTAACCTCTGGCACAACCAATTTTTTAGTGGTATCCATTCTCCACGCCGACGAATTGTCAATAACAGTGGTTCCTACTTCGGCAAACTTTGGTGCCCACTCCAAAGAAGTTCCGCCACCGGCAGAAAACAAGGCCAATGCTGGTCGCTCGCTGATGGCTTGCTCCATACTTACCACCTTAACCGGACTACCTTTAAACATAATTTCTTTACCCACCGATTTTTCGGAGGCTACGGGCAACAAGGTGGTTACCGGAAAATTAAACTCTTCTAATACCTGAAGCATTACTTTGCCAACCATTCCGGTTGCTCCAACAACGGCTACTTTCATTTCTACTTTTCTACTTGTATTTGATTAAAAAAAAAACGCCTGACTCATTGCTGAGCCAGGCGTTGGAAGATATTTATCGTTACAAACTTCTACGCACAGTCTCAGCACAAGCCGGGTTTCTTTTTTAAAGAATCCTTGCTCACTTTAACTGTATGTTTTATTGTTTGGTTGTTCATTTTCTAAAACTGGGGCAAAAGTATAAAAAACTAGTTTACAATAACTAGTCTAAAGCAATTGCGGTTTCATTTTTTATAACCTTGAGGACGAAAGAACTTTGTACAGTAGCAATGTTTTCTACCACCGCCAGCTTGTTCACTACAAAATCCTGGTACGAATTCATGTCGCGGGTTACAATTTTCAGCATATAGTCGAAATTACCAGAGGTGTAGTAAATCTCCATCACTTCATTGATTGATCCAACGGCAGCATTAAAGTTTTCTAACGAACTTTTAGAGTGATCGCGCAGGGAAACACTGCAATAAACTACTAACGATTTTTCAACCTTTTCGCGGTTTACCAAGGCTACATATTTATCAATGAAGCCGTTTTTTTCCATGCGCTTGATGCGCTCGTAGGTTGGGGTAACCGAAAGTCCAACGGTATTCGCAATTTCTTTTACACTTAGCAGCGCGTTTTCTTGCAGTAACTTAAGAATGTGCTTGTCGATTTTATCTAATGACTCCATACGGAATGTTTAATCTAAATATTAAGCGAAAACAGGTTAATTGTTCGGTTTACAAACTTATAAAAACAAATTACAATACCGAATTTCTGAACCAATGAATTGGCCGTTTGGCAAAATAAAATGCTAAAAAACTAAAAGCCACCGAAATTACTTGTCTTTCGGTGGCTTTTTTAATTTCAATTTTACTGATTAAGCTTTCAGAATCTCTCTTGAAATTACCAGTTTTTGAATTTCAGATGTTCCTTCGCCAATGGTACAAAGTTTAGAATCGCGATAGAATTTCTCTACCGGAAAATCCTTGGTATAACCATAACCGCCGAATATTTGAACAGCTTCGGTAGAAGCCTCTACAGCTACTTCTGAAGCATAATATTTAGCAAACGCTCCTTCTTTGGTAACCTTTTCGCCACGGTTTTTCAAATCGGCCGCTTGGAAGGTCAATAGTTCAGACGCCTCAATTTTTGTTGCCATATCGGCCAACTTAAAGGCAATTCCCTGGAAATTTCCGATAGGCTGACCAAATTGCTCGCGTTCTTTGGCATACTTAACCGCTGCACGGTAAGCACCTGTAGCAATTCCCAATGAAAGTGCAGCGATAGAAATCCGTCCGCCATCCAATACTTTCATGGCTTGAATAAATCCTTCGCCAACCTTTCCTAAAATATTGTCTTTGTGCACGCGGCAATCTTCGAAAATCAACTCGGCAGTCTCCGAAGCACGCATACCCAATTTATTCTCTTTTTTACCGGCTTTAAATCCTGGTGTTCCGCGCTCAATTACGAAAGCGGTAATGCCTTTACTGTCCAACAATTCGCCTGTGCGAACCAGTACAACGGCAACATTGCTAGAAATACCGTGGGTAATCCAGTTTTTAGTTCCGTTAATTACCCAGTAATCGCCATCCTGAACTGCGGTGCAACGCATACGCATAGCATCAGAGCCAGTATTTGCCTCGGTCAATCCCCAAGCACCAATCCACTCAGCGGTAGCCAGTTTCGGTAACCACTTTTTCTTTTGATCTTCATTGGCAAAAGCCAAAATATGACCTGTGCATAGCGAGTTGTGAGCAGCCATTGACAAAGCAATTGAACCACAAACGGCTCCCAATTCTTTAATAGCAGTAACGTACTCGAAGTAACCAAGGCCAGAGCCACCGTACTCTTGTGGCACAACCACACCCATTAAACCAAGCTCACCCAGTTTTTTAAAAACCTCAACCGGAAATTCCTGACTCTCGTCCCACTCCATTAATCTTGGCCTAATTTCCTTGTCTGCAAAGTCGCGCACCATTTGCGCAATCATTGTCTGATTTTCTGTTAAAGAAAAATCCATTTGATATGTTGTTTGTTAATTATACGTAGTTAAACTCTGAATATCGAACCCACGAAGGCGTTTGCGCCCATTCAGAAAGGCCAGCTCGGCAATAAACGAATACCCCTTAATAATACCTCCGGCTTGGCTTACCAGTTTTCCCGCAGCTTCTGCTGTTCCACCAGTAGCAAGCACATCATCATGAATTAAAACACCATCACCTTTTTCTAAGGCATCGGTGTGCATTTCTATCGTTTCGAAACCGTATTCCAATTCGTAGCTCTGCGCTAAAGTGGTAAAGGGCAATTTTCCTTTTTTCCGAATAGGCACAAAAGCCACACCCAACTTAAAGGCAATTGCACTGCCCAACAAAAAACCCCTGCTTTCTATTCCTACCACCGCTTTAATGTTCTGATGGGCAAAATGACCAACAACCGCATCCACCAAAGCTAAACACAATTTGGCATCCTTAAAAACAGGTGTAAGGTCTTTAAAACTTATACCGGGCTTAGGAAAATCGTTGACAGTTCTGATGGTTTTTTGCAACCGATCGCTAATCATGCACTTTAAAATAGGGTGCAAGTTTACTGCAAAGGCTATCGCCAATCAAAACAGAATTGGATATTTCTTTGATTGCTGTATAATTACCATGTTGCTCTCGGTACTTTACAATAGCATTGGCCACCTGCCACGATACATAAGGGTGCGCCTTCAATGCTTGGGCATTCGCTGTGTTGATATTTATTTTCCTGACCGCAGTTGCATCAACGGTTATTTTCGATTTTAACGCTTCCAACAGTTCTGGGGTAAATCGATAAATTTCCAGTAATTGGGTCGTATTCACAAATCCGCCGAGGCGCGTGCGGTAATCAGTAATTTTTCGAGCCAGATAACCACCAATTCCCGGCAAGGCTATTAAAGCGTTGGTGTCGGCAGTATTCAGCTCAACCACCACAGTTGAGGCCTTGGGGTGAAAATGTGCTTGAACTTGCGCGTTAGCAGCAGTTTCTTCTACTCCTGAAATAAAGATATAAGGTGCATATTTTTGGTAATCAGCCTGATTAATACTATATAATTTCTTTAAATCAGATGGTTTTCGGAATTTTCCTCCGGCATTGCGATAATTTACAACGTTTTTTATTTGCCATTCTTTGAATCCTAATTCAGACAATTGAATAGCCGTTGCTGTGTTCGGATCGAACGAAGTTAATTTACCTTTTACTGAACGCTGTGCGGGTACAATGTGTTTCGAATTAGTGTGTGCCGACACATTTTCGGCTAACCAACCCGTGCCGCTACTTTTATCCAACTCAGCCTGCAAGCGCTGCTTTTCACGAAGAATGATTTGCGTCCGCTTCTCATCGGCCAGATAAGTTGGCAAAAAAAGCCGCGCCAACAACAGACTAAAAATAGCCATGACTAAAAGCAACATACCGCGCTGTTCGTTACGCGACAGGTCAAAATAGTTGACAAACAATTTCATGAAATGAGGGATTTAGAAATGAATTTATGGTTTTGTTTCAGCAAACACACAAGGCCAATTTACAAAAATCAGCCGTGGCTTGCGTCCAGATACTCCAATGCTTTCCGCAGGGTTTTCGGGTTATAACCCAGCTCTTTTCTAGCCTTATCAATATTAAAGCCGGTTTTGAGCGGGCGCTTCGCCGGTTGAGTAAAAACACCCGTTTTCACCGGTTGAATAAGCGATTTATCCAAACCATAATAATCGGCCACGGCACAAGCCAAGTCGTAAATGCTATATGTTTCTGGACCCGAGAGATGAAAAATTCCGTTTGCCCTATTTTCAGCTATAAGTATACATCCCATGGCCAAATCCTCCGCCAAGGTTGGCGATCGGAACTGGTCATCAACGATGGTTATTTCTTTCCCATCCGACAACATTTGCTTTACCCAGAAAACGATATTTCCACGGCTTAATTGATGTCCAACACCATAAACAATGATTGTTCTGGCAATGGCCTTTTTTTCCAAATCACTGTCTTGAATCAATAATTCGGCTTGGTATTTCGATTCTCCGTAATAGCTTAGCGGATTAGGAACATCTTCCTCAGTATACGGCCCGGCTTCTCCATCGAAAACAAAATCGGTAGATAAATGAATCAGCTGCGCATTAACGCCTTTACACGCTTCAATTAAATTTTCGACCGCTAAAACATTGGCCTGCCAACAAGCTTCCTTTTCTTGCTCGCATTGGTCAACATTGGTCATGGCCGCCGTATTAATTACTGCATCTGGCTCAAATTCAGCAATTGCGGCTATCACTTCTTCCCTGTTGGTGATATCGACCGACTGGTAGGTATAACCATTTAACACTCGGTTCCTGTTGCTTCCTTTGGATGTGGCCAGCAATTGATGACGGCCTTCGGCTGCAATTTGCTCAACTATTTTCTGACCAAGTAAACCGTTTGCCCCGGTTAAGAATATTTTCATTTCCGATTACTTTCGAAAGTTAAAAACTGGAAAATTTAGCTCACAAATCCGCAGTTCGTCTAAGCCCTGTTCAGGGCTCTAGATCCCAAATAGACGCTGTTTTTTTTGCATTTGGCCTGAAGTAATTCTTATTTTCTAGGATAAAAGCCATGGCCAAATACACCACCAATGGTGAACCAAACGTAATGAACGAGGTATAAATAAATGCTTTACGAATACTACCGCTTTGAATACCAAGCTTTTTGCCCCACCAGGAACAAACTCCAAAAGTTTGACGTTCGAAAAAAACCTGTATGTGATCTACTAAAAATTTCACCCTCGCAATATTTGATATCCGACGTTGCAAAGTAAGCACTTTTTCTCCTCACAATATAAATTATGTAGCTGCAATAAGCCTTGTGAATGTGCGCTACACGTGTTTTTGAAGCCAGCAGACTCCATTTTTCGGGTTATTGCATTGTGTTCGGCAGGTAGGCTATGAAAGAAATTTTCCACTTCATCTATCCAGTCATTTCCTTGCAGTTGCTGATAAAAAATTCGCAGCGGAGCCAACACATTAATTTGCAGATGCTGACTAAAATCTTCGCCAAGGTATTTTGGCCTGTTTACCTTTGATGCTGAAAACGAATAATGATTGTCCCAAAATGGATTTAATCGCAATTCCCCTAGTGACCATCTTCCACTAGCACTAAGTTCCAATTTATAAAAATCAAGGATAGCGGATTGATTTGCCAAAAAAGCCGCCAATTGGGCAATGCGCAGGGTTGGAAAATTGACAGGACGCATGCGCAGAAATTTCCAGCTTGCAGCATTCATTGGTTGCAAACGGTGTTTTTGCTTTAGATAGGTGCAAGCAGCAATTAGGCTTGCCACATAATCATCGTTGGTTTCCGCTGGCAGCAAGCCCGATTGACCAAATAATAAGGCTTGAAGTTGCACCTCATCGTGAACATATTTTCGAAGTAGGTTTTGAGGTACCGCTATGGCCAGTTGCAAAAAGGCGTCCTTATTTACCTGCCTGCCAAAACCCATCAGCAACCATTGATATGCCGTTTCTTGAAGATCTTGTTGATTGTTGTCAAACAGCAATTTAATCTGCTCGGTGCGTTGCAGCAATCGTTCCACCAAGAGCCGGTTCAGCCAAGTATTAACTTGGATAGATTCAATGGCCGAAAGACTTTTTTCGCAGGGCAAAAAGCGATAAGAACCGGTAGCAAGGTTGGTATAATTGGCCAAAAAATCATTAGTTAAGAAATGCTTCAACTCCAGCGTTGGCAAGGCTTCTCCGTTTACAAAAACATCGTTATCGTGTTCGAAAACCACATGTAAAATAACATTGTTATAGGCTGCATCGTGCTGATGGCCATGTAAATACCAATCGGATGATTTGGTGTGAATTTCAACATTCCCGGCCCATCTGGTTTCGCCCAAACAGAGTTCCGCCATAAAAAAGTCGGGGCCAGCGTTGGTGTTTTCCCTTCCGGGTTTCAAAACCGAAATTGGCGTTTCAGTAGTGGTTAGCAGATTGACTGGACGATATAAGCGGTGTTTCCAGGCAAATTTCAAGAGGGCTTCGTTCATCATAATCCACAAAAAAAAGGGTTACTGTGAAGATAACCCTTTTTCAGGACGGGACAAAGCTTAAAATCCTTTTTCTTTCAAAATAACTGCCATTTCCTGCTGCATGGCTTTGGCCGCTTGTTCTACTTTTTCTTCGAAATCGTTGTTGTTATGGCTGGCATAAATTACACTTCGAGATGCGTTTATCAGCAAACCACAATCTTTATTAAATCCATATTTGCACACATCAGCCAAGCTACCGCCCTGCGCACCAACTCCTGGAACTAACAAAAAATGGTCGGGCACTATGGCTCGTATGTCGGTTAGAATTTCTGGTCGGGTTGCACCAACCACAAACATTAGGTTATCGATGGTTCCCCATGTTTTGGTTTGTTTTAGCACCTTCTCAAAAAGTCGTTCGTTGCTTAAAGCCAATTGTTGAAACTGAAAATCGACCGCACCCTCGTTACTAGTTAAGGCCAATACAATGGCCCATTTGTCTTCAAATTTCAAAAATGGTTCTACCGAATCTTTGCCCATGTATGGCGCTATGGTTACCGAATCGCAACCCAACTGTTCGAAAAACGTTTTGGCGTAATAAGTCGATGTATTGCCAATATCGCCACGTTTGGCATCGGCAATGGTAAAATGCGTATCGCCAATATAGGCAATCGTTTTCTCCAAACTTTCCCAACCCGAAACACCCAAGCACTCGTAAAACGCTAGGTTGGGCTTGTAAGCCACACAATAGTCGGCAGTTGCATCGATAACGGCTTTGTTAAATTCAAAAACCGGGTCTTCCATCTCCAAAAATTTGGCCGGAACTTTCGATAAATCGGTATCAAGGCCAACACACAAAAACGATTGGCGCTCTTTGATTAAAGATATAAGTTGCTTGCGGGTCATTATAATTTGATGATTTGAGGATGTGACAATTTGACGAATTGACAATTAGAAATCAGAAGCTAAACCGGCTTGTAGCTTTTCAGCATTTTCCGCCATTTTCAGGGCATCAACAATCGGTTGTAATTCACCTTTCATAATGGCATCAAGGTTATATAGGGTAAGTCCAATGCGGTGGTCGGTGCAACGCCCCTGCGGGAAATTGTAAGTTCTAATTTTTGCCGACCTATCACCAGTACTTACCTGCGATTTTCGTTCGCTGGCTCTGGCCAATTCTCTTTTTATTACCTCGGCCTCGTACATTCTGCTCCGCAGCATTTTTAAGGCCTTGTCATAGTTTTTAAACTGTGACCGCTCTTCCTGACACTCGGCAACTGTACCCGTCGGAATGTGAGTTAAACGCACTGCCGATTCGGTTTTGTTAATATGCTGTCCACCTGCACCAGAAGCCCGGTAGGTATCACGTCTTACATCGGCCATATTTATTTCTATGTCAACCTCTTCGGCCTCGGGCAAAACAGCAACCGTAGCAGCCGATGTATGCACCCGACCTTGTGTTTCCGTAGCAGGAACCCGTTGAACCCGATGAACGCCACTTTCGAACTTCATGTTTCCGTATACGTTCTCGCCTTCAACACTAAACGAAACCTCTTTGTAACCACCAGAAGTACCTTCGTTTACCGTCATCACTTCATGTTTCCAACCTTTTTGGTCGAAATAACGACAATACATATCGTACAAATTTCCGGCAAAAATTGCCGCTTCATCGCCACCAGTTCCACCTCGAATTTCAATGATGGTATTCTTGGTGTCGTCAGGGTCTTTTGGAATTAAAAGGATTTTAATATCCTCTTCCATGCTTGCCTTTTCAAGTAAGAGGCTATCTAGTTCGGTTTGCGCCATTTCCCGAAACTCCGGGTCTTTTTCAGTTTTAAGAATCTCTTTAGATGAGGCAATATTGTCGACCACATTTTTATAGGCACGGTAAGCTTTTACCACCTCACCCAGTTCTTTGTAGTCCTTGGTAAGCTGCACGTATCTCTTTTGGTCGGCAATGGTAGACGGATCTACAATCTGTTTCCCCACCTCTTCGTAGCGATCGTTTATAAGTTGAAGTTTACCTAGTAGTTTTTCCATTCTCTTTTTTGCTTTTGGCGGTCGGCCATTGGCTTGTTATTTATTCAGAAGATAGATAATAGAAGTTAGAAATTAGATTTCTAGTGTCCCCAAATAACGCAGTTACTAAACAACTCTGCTTCTGTTGTCTATGTCTATTGTCTTTAATCTATTATCGAACCGCTATCCCTGGTATTCGTAAGTTCCGGTTTCGGTTTTTATCGTAAGGTGTTTGCTGGTTGCAGCCTCTACTCTACCCACAATTTGCGCATCAATGCCTAATGATTTTGAAATAGCAATAACCTCATCTGCATATTGAGCCGGGAGATAAACCTCCATGCGGTGCCCCATGTTAAACACCTTGTACATTTCTTTCCAGTCAGTTTTACTTTCTTCCTGAATCATTTTGAACAGCGGTGGTACCGGAAATAAATTGTCTTTTATCACATGTACATTTTCCACAAAATGAAGCACCTTGGTTTGTGCGCCACCACTACAATGCACCAATCCATGAATTTGTGGACGAAGTTTTTCCAGCACCTTTTTAATTACTGGTCCATAAGTCCTAGTTGCCGAAAGCACCAATTTTCCTGCATCGATAGGTGAGTTGGAAACCGAATCGGTAAGTTGTTTCGAGCCACTGTAAACCAAATCGGTAGGAACAGATGGATCAAAACTTTCCGGATATTTTGTAGCCAAATACTTTCCAAAGACATCATGTCGTGCCGAGGTAAGTCCGTTGCTTCCCATACCACCGTTGTAACCTGTTTCGTAAGTTGCTTCGCCAAATGAAGCCAGTCCCACAATTACATCACCGGCTTGAATGGTATGGTTGCTTATGACCTCGTCTTTTCGCATGCGGCAAACCACGGTACTGTCGACAATTATGGTACGCACCAAATCGCCAACATCGGCAGTTTCGCCACCCGTAGAATAAATCGAAATTCCATTTTCGCGAAGTTCAGCCAGCAATTCTTCGGTACCGTTAATGATAGCAGAGATTACTTCGCCGGGAACCAAATTTTTATTCCGACCAATGGTTGAGGAAACCAAAATATTATCAACCGCACCAACACACAGTAAGTCGTCAATATTCATTACAATGGCATCTTGCGCAATTCCTTTCCACACCGACAAATCGCCAGTTTCTTTCCAATACAAATAAGCCAATGACGATTTTGTACCAGCCCCGTCAGCATGCATTACCACACAATGGTCTGCACTTCCGGTAAGGTAATCGGGAACTATTTTGCAAAATGCTTTCGGAAACAATCCCTTATCAACGTTCTCAATGGCTTTGTGCACATCCTCCTTCGAAGCCGAAACCCCTCGTTGATTGTATCTTGATTCGCTCATGGTATAAAAATTAAAAAGCATCCCGTGTTGGTTCGGGACGCTTTTAGTAATGTTATGCTATAAATTAGGCTACTGTGGTTGTTTTGCCTCAGCAGGCGCTGTCTCTTTCTCTTTTGGCGCTGGCTTAGCTCCGCCTGGAACGTAGTCAGACTTTACAACCGCAAATTCTGTTCTTCTGTTTTGTTGATGCAACGCTTCCTGAGCATCTTTGCCACCCGCTGCGCTTATTTGGTCATCAGTATATTTTGGCATGGTTTCACCATAACCTTTTGGTTGAAGGCGTTCCCGTTCTACTCCTTTTTCTACCAAATAGTCAACGCATGATTGCGCACGTTTCTGTGACAAAATCATGTTCGATTCGTCATTGTCACGACTGTCAGTGTGCGCTTGCAACTCAACTATAATTGTTGGGTTGTCTTTCATGATTTGTAACAAGAAGTTCAACGAATCTTT
This sequence comes from uncultured Flavobacteriales bacterium, assembly GCA_964390915.1. Classification (GTDB taxonomy): domain Bacteria; phylum Bacteroidota; class Bacteroidia; order Flavobacteriales_D; family Luteibaculaceae; genus DASUEB01. Next base: position 19,773 of record CAYMJL010000022.1, on the reverse strand, counting down.
TGAGTTTGGCAACAAAGCCCACTTACCCAATTCGTATTGCACTTCCGGCATACGGATAGGTTTATTTGGTGGGGTATATTGCACCACAAAGTCCTGAACGAAGGTTGTGGACTCATTAATTCCAGTGGTAGAGATTTTATCCTTAGCAATTAGGTAATCCTTCTTAGCTACTTCGACCGCGTAAGTTATCTCAGCTTTTATAAAACGTGCGCCACCATTATCCGCGAACTCATATTGCCCGTTGGCATCAGTTGTTTTTTCAAAAGAACCACCGTCATTGCCGGTAACTTTAACAGTTGCACCAGGAACTCCTTTTTTAGAATCTTTATCGTAAACCGTTCCTTTCAACACAAACATAATTGGTGGGTAAAAGAAACTATAGATATCGTCTTTTCCACGGCCACCAACCCGATTTGAAGAGAAAAACCCTTTATCGCTGTCGGTGAAGTACATACCATAATCGTCTTTTGGCGAATTGATAGGTGCTTTCATGTTTTCCACATCGCCCCATTTGTTTTCACCAACCTCAGCTGCTTTAAAAATATCTAAGCCTCCCATTCCAGTATGGCCATTCGAAGAAAAATACAATTCTCCAGTTTCAGCTAAAAACGGATTAGACTCGTCTTTTTCAGTGTTAATTTTTGGTCCAAGATTTTGCGGTTTGCTCCATTCCTTGGCTTTCTTGTCGTAAACAATCATCCAAAGGTCTTTCCCACCTTGCCCGCCTGGGTAATCAGCAGCAAAAACCAGCAAGTTTTCAGTTTTATTTACAGTAGGGTGACCAACGGTAATGGCCTCTTCGCCCTCGGCTTTCAAATTGATTTTTGCTACTTCAGAAAATTTTCCACCAACAAAGTTGGCCTTATAAATATCGCAACCTAAGGTTTTCTTCTTTTCGAACTCGCAACGGGTAAAATACATGGTGTTGCGCTTTGCATTTAACTTTGCACTTCCTTCATTGGCTTCGGTATTAATGCTTATGTCGAGTGGAAGTGGTTCGCCCCATTTCCCTTTTTTATCGCGAGCCGATTGGTACAAGTCTGAGAAATTTTCACCACTGCGTTCGTCCACTTTGTTGCCAGAAGAACCTTCGCGAGACGAAGTAAATAGAATGACGTTATCTTTCTTATCCATCATGGCTGGCGCAAAATCTAGAGCCGGGGAGTTTAAAACCACCTCTTCCTCTACCACAAACCGTGTTGGTTTTGCAGTCCACTCCATGGCCAATTTGCAGGATTTTATGCCTACATCAGCCGTTGTTTCTTTTGGATTTGCCTTTTTATATTCAGTATATTTTTCGATAGCCTCTTTGAACTTTCCTTCTTGCTTGTAGCATTCAGCGATGTACAGGTAACTTTTCGAATCTTGGTGCTTTGCACGTATAGCCTTTTCGTACCAGCCTTTTGCCGACTCGTAATCGGCCATTAATCGATAGCTCTCAGCTATTTGAAAAATAATCCGTGCTTTTTGAACAACAGACCCTTCCGAGCTATAGGCTTTTTTATAACTCTCGATTGCTGAGGAATACTGCTCGTTAGCAAATTCGGCATCGGCATTTTTGGTATTCTTAGACTGCGCCAAAAGCACTGTGGTACAAAGAACAAGGAATACAGAAAGGAGGCGTTTTAACATCATGGTATAGACTACTTGCTAATGGTCGCGAATTTAATGCAATAATGGACAAAAGTAAAAAAGGAAAGATACGATTTCGAACTTTTTTGCATGGAATAAGAAACTGCGGGTATTAAATGGTAAAATCAATGTATTTGCTACCGAGGCAAAGACCAGCTTATTTAACTTCACAACATCGCAGATAAAGTTGAAAAACACATATTTGACAATAAAAAATTTAATGACCTTATTGTTAATGATTTAACTTTAAATTTTGTAACATATAGATTACAATTTTGTATATTAATTGTAATCTACAATAAACAATTAAGGATGAATTATTTGCATTGAAAAATGCAAAGTGATGTGTGTATGTTGCAAATTTTAAATACATTTGTAATGTAAACATTGCAAAATGGAGAAACTGATAAACAAACACCAGTTACTTGTAAACCGCACAAAGTTTCTATTTGAACGCAATACAACCCAAGCAGAAATTGATTGGAACGACCGACTAATTGGCGTTAAAGGAGCTAGGGGCGTAGGCAAAACCACTTTCCTGTTGCAACACATAAAAAAAACCTTCGGACTAGACCCCAGCTGCATTTACATCAGTTTAGATGACTTGCTGTTTACCAATAAGGATTTGTACGAAGTTGCAGACACCTTTTACAAAACAGGTGGGAAATATCTATTTCTGGACGAGGTACACAAGTACCAAAACTGGTCGCTTACGCTGAAAAACATCTACGACAGCCTCCCCGACCTTAATGTGGTTTTTACCGGTTCGTCGGTACTTCATATTAGGCAAGGAAATGCCGATTTAAGCCGTCGGGCAGTTATTTACGACATGGAAGGCTTGTCATTTAGGGAATTTTTAAACCTAGAAAGTAAAAACAATTTCGAGGCAATAAGCCTAGAGGAACTGTTAAAAAACCACGTTTCAATTGCTGCCGAGATAAGTTCGAAATTACGCCCACTGGCCTATTTTGGTAACTACCTTAAATACGGTTATTATCCTTTTTACCTGGAAAATAAAACCTCGTACGCCAAAAAACTAGCGGAAACCATTAACCTAATTTTAGAAGTAGACATTACCTACCTAAATGCCATTGAACCGCGTTACATTAACAAACTGAAAAAGTTGCTGCACATGATGGCGGTTTCAGTGCCGGTACAGCCCAACATATTGCAACTAAGCACGGCAATTGAAACCTCGCGCAACACCGTTATGAACTACCTAAACTATCTGGAAGACGGAAAACTACTGCATTTGCTACGCAAGCCGAGCAAAGGTGATGCCGCATTGGCAAAACCCGACAAAGTTTATTTACACAACACCAACTTGGCCTGGGCAATTGCCGATGGCATGGATAAGGGTAACTCGCGTGAAACTTTTTTTTGCAGCCAAGTAAGGCCCAAGCACCTAGTAAACATACCCCTGAAAGGCGATTTTCTTTTAGACGGTAAGTACCTTTTTGAGGTTGGCGGTCAAAATAAAACTGCGGTTCAAATTAAAGATGTACCGAATTCATATTTAGCGCTAGATGAAATCGAGATAGGCCACCATAATCGAATTCCACTTTGGTTGTTTGGGTTTATTAGGTAAGAACTACAATAAATGATAGCAATTGGCAATTTTTAAGAAGTTTTCTACTCACTTTCGCACACCAGCCAACAACTATGAGTTTTAGTAGATACTGCCCCTTAAAAAATTCAGAAATAAGCTTTACCCTATACAACGAGGTTGATGCAATTGACGCAAAAACCTGGCAAAGTCTTGTTCCTTCTAATCAACTTTATTTAAGCCTACCGTACCTAAAGGCTCTGGAAATGGCACTTGCCGACAAAACCACCTTTCGTTACCTTATATTCTCACTTCCAAATAACGAATCTATCGGCATTTGTGCCATTCAGATACTCGATTTTAAGGGCGCAACAACCGAACAGCAAGATCAGCTTTGCTTTTTTGCCCGAAAAATACAAGACCATATCATTGCAGGTGCCGGTTTTAAAGTAGTTACTTGTGGAAACGCATTTGCCTGTGGCGAAAACGGCTTCGCTTTTAAAGAAACCATCAGTGAGGAGGTAATCACTGAAAATTTGACCAAAGCTTTAAAGCAAGTTCAAAAATTAGAGAAGGAAAATTTCGCTTCATCGCTAATATTACTCAAGGAGTTTTGGCCAACATCTGCAGCACTTAGCGACCATTTTAAAAACCACAAATACACCGACTTTAGTGCCGATGTAAACATGGTTGTGAATCTGAAACCGGAATGGTTGTGTTTTCAAGATTATTTGGATGCCATGCAAGCCAAATTTAGAACCAAGGCCAATGCAGCAAGCAAGCGCTCGGAAGACGTAATATGCAAATCGTTCACGGCAACAGAAATAGAATCTTTTAATCCCGAAATTACGCACCTGTATACCGCCGTTGCGAAAAAATCACCCTACACTTTTGGGGAACTTACTGCGCAGGCTTTTGCCAATTTCAAAAGAAACCTAGGTGATGATTTCATTTTTAACGGGTACTTTCTAGACGGTAAATTGGTTTGCTTTAGCACGGCTTTTAAACTTGGCGATGTAATTGACGCCAACTATGTGGGCATAAACTATAAGCTCAACCAGCATTATGCTTTGTACCCGCGTATGTTGTACGATTTTGTGCGTTTGGCTATAGAGCAAAAAGCTACCACATTAAGATTGGGAAGGACAGCCGAAGAAATGAAAAGCTCCATTGGTGCCGAACCTGTTGATATGCGTTTGTACATAAGGCACAAAAACAGCCTTTCCAACCAATTAATTCGCCCTATTTTTAGTGCGGTAAAACCCAGCGATTTTGCCTTGAGAAAACCATTTAAACAAGAAATTTACGAAGCATGGACTCAGTAACGCAAGTTGTTCTTGGTGCCGCAGTTGGCGAAGCTGTATTGGGCAAAAAAATTGGCAACAAAGCCATATTGTGGGGAGCCATAGCTGGAACCATACCCGATTTAGATGTTTTTGTAAAACTTTTTACCGACCAACTCACCGCTGATGAAATGCACCGTGGGTTTTCCCACTCCATTCTTTTCTCGGTACTGTTTGCACCGCTATTGGCCTGGATGGCCACAAAAATCTATCCCCGGGAAAACGCCAGTTGGAAAGATTGGACAAAACTGATGTTCCTTTCATTGGTCACTCACCCTTTGCTGGATGCACACACTGCTTGGGGCACCCAATTATTTTGGCCATTGCCTTACAAAATAACTTACAACAACATTTTTGTGGTAGACCCGATTTACACCATTCCATTTATGGTCTTTCTCATTATGGCCATGCGCAAAAAGAAAGATGACCCTAACCGGGTTAAATGGAACAAAATAGGCTTAATAGTCAGCTGTAGTTATATGCTGCTCACTATTGGATTTAAAGGCATAGCCCATTATCAATTCACTAAAAATTTGACTCAACAAAACATTCCTGTTCAAGATTTGGAAGCAAAACCAACACCATTCAATAGTATTCTTTGGTGCGGCTTTGTAAAAAGTAATGATGAAATTTTACTTGGGTACTACTCCTTATTGGATGGAAATTCGCCCATTCGATTCACCCATTTCAAACAAAACAAAGATTTGCTGGGCACTTTGTCAAAAAATGACAAGGTGCAACGAATGGACAAGTTGGCAAGAGGTTGGTTTGTAATTGAGCAAAATGAGGGCAAACTTTATTTTGACGATGTACGCTTTGGCCAGGCTGGTTTAGGCGATAGCCCTAGCAGTTTTGTTTTTAGCCGCGAATTGCTGGTACAAAATGGAGAATTGGAATTAAGACCCCGACGACCCAATTTTAATAGTGCCGATTTTTCAGCCCTATTTAGGCGAATTGTTACAAAAGATTAAACAAAAACGGCTGCCAGAATTATCTGGCAGCCGTTTAGTTTTGACCCAAATACCATTAAGCATATTGGCAAATTACTCCGCCCATTAAGGCAAAAGTCAGCATCCAATAACCGGTGTGAATAGCAATGTATTTAAATCCTTTTCTTTCGAAAAGTGCATTAATCCCCAAAATCGGCATGGCAAAAAACAATCCTGCAATAACACCGTGCAAAGCTCCGTGCTTAAACGTTCTAAAGCGGTCACCATACTTCGCCATAAAATCACTGAGGTAGTTACTCACCTCTGAACCGGCAATACCAAAACCTTCATCACCTTGAAAAACTGACTGCACGCCAAATTGGTGAATGCTAAGCATGTGCATAGTCATGGCCAGAAAAAAAGAAAACAGGTAAACCAATCCGAAGATTAGCGCCATGTTCCCACCTTTCAATTGCTCTTCGGTAAGGCCAGTTGATTTAATCCAGGCAGTTCCAAAAACTTTTGGATTGTACCAGATAAATCCAATTACCAGTGGAATTAAAGCCGCAAGCGCAGCAATCAAGAAATTAGGTTGAAGCATATTTATTTGTTTTAGCGTTTAACCAAATGTAGAAATTGAAGTGAGTTAAACTATTGGGGCAAGGAAAAACTAATTAACAGTGCTGTAAAACGCAACCCCAGCTCTGTCAATATGCTCTTTTAAGGCCTTAATTTCAATTGACGGATACAATAACAAATCTACTTTATATGGCAATGAGCTTTCCTCGAATTGGGCAATTAGTTTCCGAAGACTACCAACAGATACCCCGTCATTCATTATTGCTAAATCAATATCGCTACCGGGTTTATACGTTCCAAGCGCCCTGCTTCCAAAAAGAACCACCTGGGTTACCTCTGGGTGCTTTTCCAGAATACTAAAAATGGAATTCACATCTCGTTCAGAAAGCCCATTATTCATTGAAAGTGATTGTATTAATTCTTTAGCAATTGATTTTGAAAAAACTGATGAAGATTACGAATGGCCGGATAAACTTTTTCGCGCAATTCGTGTTCCGATTTTTCGAATTTATCTCCGCTATAGTCGTGTGCCAGATCATCCCGAATGTCCAGTCCATCTAAGAATGCCTGCGCATCCGTAATATATCCAGCTTGAAAAGCTTGGCGAATGGTTTCCTTAGGTGATGGCTTAAGCTGAAAGCCTTCGTTTTCAAGGAAATCTTTCATGGTCTTCCATGCCAATTCGAGGGTAAACTCAAATCGCTGCACTACACCATTTCGCTCCAATTCGTTCAGATTTTCTTCAGCTAATGCCTCTTCTAACCTTAAAAACGCTTTGTCGAAATTGGAAAAACGTTGCTGCCAGCGGATGTCTTGCATACAGTTTAGTTATTAAATTGCCTAATTTTCTTTTCTAAATACTGAATCGCGATTGGGTAATAAGGCGGTTTTACATCTTTAAAAGAGTTCAACTCCCGTTGAAGATTTGCAATTGAAAAAGATTTGAGTCGCTTGTTTATGCCTTTAAGTATTTCTGTTCGGTTAAGTTTCAAGGTTAGGACATTTAAACATAACTCATTATCAATATCATTCTGAAAATTTGAAACATTTGATTTGAGATTCCCACTTCCTAAATCATAAACAAGTGTCTGTATATGACCTGGATTTCTTGGGTCGATTTGGAGTTCTTTTTTCTCTTTTCGAGTTGTATCGCAATGTTTAAAATTATCAGGACACACGCCTAATAAATTTCGATATTCTAATTTAGAAGTCTCGTCCTGAGACAAAGACCTTGGATACCAGTGTTCTATTTTCATGTTCTCCGCAGAAATACGCCCCAAACAATATGCGCAGAGATTATTTTGCTCTTGAAGCAATTGGTTCTGAACTTCCTCTTTGCCCTTGTCCTTAGAAAAATCATTCCAAGTTCCACCTGCAACTCTGTATTGAGTTAGTTTTTGTGGCTCTAGTCCTTTTTGAATGAAAACCATAACTCAATCTTTGCGGTATTCGGCTAGCATTTTCAGATGAGTTATTTCCGGGTCGTTGGGGGTTATCAACTCTTCTAATTTTCCTATTTTCAATGCGACCTGCTTTTCATCGAAAGCTTCCGCATCTATTAGTTTTTCAATTTCTTCAATTAAGCTAGCTATTTGCGAAGGGCGTTCTTCCGTCCCCATTATTACTTTCAACACCTTATTTACATCAGAACCATAAATCTCGTCACCAAGCTCGGTGGCATGAATTAATTCTCTATTATTTAACACCCAAAGGTTTTCATTCTTACAATTTGCAACCACTAATGGTGAATGGGTGGCAAAGAAGAACTGGATATTGGGAAATGTGGTACGGAATGCATTTATTACATTCAATTGCCACTTAGGATGCAGGTGTAACTCTATTTCGTCAATTAAAACAATACCGAAAGCATTCATTGGATTTTCTAACTGGGGATTAGCCAAAATACATTTGAAGGACAAATCCAGCACCGTGCCTAAAATTAGCTTTTCCCCTGAAGATAGCAGATTAAATTCAGTATCTGACCCTTTGGAGCTGAATACTATGGTTTGGGATTGATTATATTGACTCCTACTGGTTTTTACTTCAACGTATTCCCTTTCATGAAGTTCCTCAAAAAATATTTTTAATGTTCGGTTTATAGCCTTAATACTATTGATTTCATAGCCAAAATCTTTCTTGTTAATCCTTTCTTGATTTTGAATATTCATTTGCTCTAATAACCATTCAGACAGGGAATTGTAGTCGATAATATTATTCAAACAGTTTAGGTAAGTCTGAAAACGACTGTAATTTTTATTATATTGATTGGTTCGTGCATTGTTGGTTCGTGTATTTTGAGTGTCGTTAAAATTTCGATTAGTAGGGTAATATCCAAAGACTGGTAATTCTGTAGTGTCAGTCAGAATTTCTTTGCCTTGACTATCGTGTTTAATAAAAACATTGCTTAAAGTGTAGGACAGTCCTCTATTGTCATTTAATTTTCTCTGAACTGTAGTTGAATGGGTTTGATTTTCAGAAAGAAAAAAATCTGAAGATATATCTAGTTCATTCTGTGTTGAAAGTATATCAACATCCTTTGGCAAAAAACTACCTGACCCAGAGACAATAACTTCCAGAATTAACCTATTGATACTGTATCCAATAGCATCTAATAAAGAGGATTTTCCAGCTCCATTAATTCCAATCAGGACATTTAGATTTTGATTAAACCCAATAACGGTGAAATCCTTGAAAGCTCTAAAGTTAGTGAGTTTTAGTCCTTTTAATTTGAAATCCATTTTACTAAATTATTGTTCAATAATAAGAAAACCCTATCAATGTAGGGCTTTCATCATCTAATAATATCATCACCAAATCATCTCATCAATTACATATTCCTCCTATACTGCCCGCCCACTTCAAACAGTGAAGCTGTAATTTCGCCCAATGAGGCATATTTACATACTTCCATCAGTTGTTCGAAGATGTTTTTGTTTTGAACAGCGGTGTGTTGCAGGTTGGCCAATAGCGCTTGCGTAACGTTTTTGTTTCGCTCGTGCAATTCCCCGAGCATGGCTATTTGGTAGTGCTTTTCTTCTTCGGTAGCACGAATAACCTCTTTTGGCAATACGGTTGGCGATCCTTTGGAGCTCAGGAAGGTATTTACCCCAATAATTGGAAATTCGCCGGTATGCTTCAAGGTTTCGTAATACAACGATTCTTCTTGAATTTTTCCGCGTTGGTACATGGTTTCCATAGCACCTAATACACCTCCGCGCTCTGTAATACGGTCGAATTCGGTATAAATGGCTTCTTCTACCAAGTCGGTCAATTCTTCAATAATGAACGAACCTTGCAATGGGTTTTCGTTTTTCGCCAAGCCCAACTCACGATTAATGATAAGCTGAATGGCCATTGCCCTGCGCACCGACTCTTCGGTCGGGGTGGTTATGGCCTCATCGTAAGCATTAGTGTGCAACGAGTTACAATTGTCGTAAATAGCATATAGCGCTTGCAACGTGGTACGTATGTCGTTAAAATCGATTTCTTGTGCATGCAGCGAACGACCACTGGTTTGAATGTGGTATTTCAACATCTGGCTGCGTTCGTTGCCACCATATTTATTTTTCATGGCTTTGGCCCAAATTCGGCGAGCAACACGACCTATTACCGCATATTCCGGATCGATACCGTTGCTAAAGAAAAACGACAAGTTGGGTGCAAAATCATCGATGTTCATGCCACGGCTCAAGTAGTATTCTACAAACGTGAAACCATTGGCCAATGTAAACGCCAATTGCGAAATGGGATTGGCACCCGCTTCGGCAATGTGGTAACCGCTAATCGACACCGAGTAGAAGTTCCGCACTTTTTCATCAATAAAATATTGCTGAATGTCGCCCATCATGCGCAAGGCAAATTCGGTAGAGAAAATGCAGGTATTTTGTGCCTGATCTTCTTTCAAAATATCGGCCTGCACCGTTCCGCGCACATTGGCCATGGTTTGGGCTTTTATTTTGGCATATACATCTGCAGGAAGCACTTGGTCGCCAGTTACACCAAGCAACATCAAACCTAAACCATCATTACCATCGGGCAATTCGCCTTGGTAACGTGGGCGTGCCAAGCCTTTTTCTTTGTAAATGGCTTCTATCTTATCATTTACCTCTTTTTCTAGTCCATTGGCTTTTATATAAACCTCGCATTGCTGGTCGATAGCGGCATTCATAAAGAAGCCCAACAGCATTGGTGCTGGCCCATTAATGGTCATGGAAACCGAAGTAGTTGGAGCCGACAGGTTAAAACCGCTGTACAGCTTTTTGGCATCATCGAGGCAGCAAATGCTTACCCCAGAGTTACCAATTTTACCGTAAATATCCGGACGCCAATCAGGGTCGTTTCCATAAAGTGTAACCGAATCGAAAGCAGTAGAAAGTCGGGCGGCCGGCATTCCTTTGCTTACATAGTGGAACCTGCGGTTGGTGCGCTCCGGGCCACCTTCGCCGGCAAACATGCGGGTAGGGTCTTCGCCTTCGCGTTTAAACGGATAAATACCTGCGGCAAAAGGGAATTCGCCCGGAACATTTTCGGTAAGACTCCATTTTAAAATGCCACCCCAGTTTTTAAAATCTGGCGTAACTACTTTTGGAATCTGGCTGTGCGAAAGTGATTCGGTATGAGTTTGTATTTTCAGCTCCTTGTCGCGAACCTTAAAAGTATAGAATTCATTTTTGTACGATTGGCGTTTGGCAGCCCATTGTTCAATGAGCAACCAATTTTTTGGATCTAATTCTAGTTTAACCGAATCGAATTGGGCTTGGAGAATTTTCAGGATAGCCTCACCCCCATCCCCTCTCCCAAGGAGAGGGGGGGTAGCGTCTGCCTCCAAAATGGATTTCCCGCCAAATGAAACGATGGTTTTGTTTATGGCGTATAGCTTTTCGGCTATTTCAGCTTGTTTTTCAACCCAAACATTGTAACCGCGATTGTTTTCGGTTATTTCGCTCAGGTAGCGGGTGCGGTGTGGAGGAATTACATAGATTTTCTCCGACATTTCTTCGGTTACCGTGTAACTCGATTTTAAATCGGCACCGGTTTTCTCAGAAATTTTATCAATAATGGCCTTGTACAGGTTGTTCATGCCGGGGTCGTTAAACTGACTGGCAATGGTACCAAACACCGGCATATCCTCTGGATTTTTATCCCAAAGTTGATGGTTGCGCTGGTATTGCTTTTTCACATCACGAATGGCATCGAGCGCACCACGTTTGTCGAATTTGTTCAAGGCAATTAAATCGGCAAAATCGAGCATGTCGATTTTTTCCAGCTGAGTTGCCGCACCGTATTCCGGTGTCATTACATACAATGAAGCATCGCTATGGTCAGTAATTTCGGTATCACTTTGACCAATGCCCGAGGTTTCAAGGATAATCAAATCATATTTAGCTGCTTTAAGCACCGCAACCGCTTCGGCTACGTGTTTGCTTAAAGCCAGATTGCTTTGACGGGTAGCCAATGAACGCATGTAAACCCGATTATTGCGAATGGCGTTCATGCGAATTCGGTCGCCCAATAAAGCCCCACCGGTTTTTCGTTTCGATGGATCTACCGAAATAACCCCAATGTTTTTTTCAGGGAAATCAATCAAGAACCTGCGCACCAATTCATCTACCAATGATGATTTTCCTGCACCACCTGTACCGGTGATTCCAAGTACTGGTGAGCCACCTTTATCGCCCAATGGCGGAAGTAAGCTGCTAATCTTGCCAAAGTCGTTCGGGAAATTCTCAGCACACGATATTATTTGACCAATTAACTTGGTTTCTTTGGCTAATAAACGTGTCTTAATATCTGTTTTGGTGGCCACCAAAGTGTCACCGTCTGCTTCTTCCTCTAAATTCGAAAGAAACAAACTTGGGCTGCCAGTAGGAAAATCGCATTTCTGCAACATGTCATTAATCATGCCTTGCAAGCCCATGGAACGACCATCGTCGGGGTGATAAATACGGCAAATTCCGTAACCCTGTAATTCTTCTATTTCCGAAGGAAGAATGGTTCCACCACCGCCACCAAAAATCTTGATGTGGCCGGCTCCTTTTTCCTTTAATAAATCGAACATGTATTTAAAGTACTCTACGTGACCGCCTTGATAGCTGGTCATGGCAATGGCCTGCGCATCTTCTTGTATGGCGCAGTTTACCACATCTTCCACACTACGGTCGTGACCCAAGTGAATTACCTCGGCACCGGTACTTTGAATAATTCTGCGCATGATGTTGATGGCCGCATCGTGACCATCGAACAGGCTGGCTGCCGTTACAATCCTTATTTTATTAATGGGTTGATAAGGAGCTACTTCTTTCATTCTGTAAAAAGATATGTTTTAAAAAAGGAGCACAAAGATAATGGAAATGCTGCCTCTCAATACGCCTTCTTGTTGGCTAAGTTTTGTCTTAACTTTCGCACCCAATTCAGCGTACCATTTTGAAGCTAATACCACAGCAATACCGAGGCATTGTATTCATTTTAATTTCAACCACCTGCTTTTCGGTAGTTAATTTAATGGTGAAGTTTTTGCGGCATTTTCCGGCTCACGAGCTTATTTTTTTCCGTTCAGTTATTTCCCTATTTGCTACGGCTGCTATGCTGAAGTTTAAAGGTCTTAACTTATTGGGAAACAACCGGCCGTGGTTGCTGGTACGTGGGTTTGCCGGAATAGGTGCCTTACTTTTGTTTTTCATTACCCTTCAAAACATGAATTTTGCCAATGCAGTGGCTATTCAATACCTCTCACCAACCTTTACCGCCCTTTTTGGCATTTTCCTTTTGAAAGAAAAGGTTACACCCTTGCAATGGGTTTTCTTGCTAATAGCTTTATCCGGAGCATTTGTAATTAAAGGATTCAGTGGTGACACCAATTGGTTAATGCTTATCATCGGTGTAATTTCGGCTGCATTGGCCGGACTGGCATACAATGCGGTAAGACGATTGCGGCATACCGAACATCCGTTGCAAGTGGTATTTTATTTCCCATTAATTGCCACTCCGGTTACGGGTATTTGGTGTTTATTCGATTGGATTACACCCATTGGCTCGGAATGGTTGCTGGTAGTTATCCTGGGTCTGTTCACTCAAATTGCCCAATACTACATGACGGTTGGCTTACATGCCGACAAAGCAGCGAAAGTGACACCGTTCAAATATTTTGGAGCTATTTTGGCTATCGTTCTGGGTTACACCATTTTCGATGAAAAACTCACCTTTTTTAATTACTTGGGAATCAGTTTAATTGTAGTTGGCGTGCTGTTAAACACTTGGGTTGGGATTAGGAAAGAGAACAAAATTTCGGCCAATTACCCCACCACAAAGTGATAACCTTTTCCTTTTAGCGTAATAATTTCGATGGCCGGATCATCCGAAAGGTATTCACGCAGTTTTCGGATATATACATCCAAGTTTCGGGAATTAAAAAAGCTATCATCGCCCCACACTTCGAGCAACAACTCTTTTCTATCTACCATTTGGTTTTGGTTTTGTGCCAACATGGTTAATACCTGCGATTCGCGGTGCGAAAGTTTTACAACCCGGCTACCAAAAACCAACTCGTAACGACCCGGTAAAAACCGGTAGTTGCGAATTTTTATTTCTTCTGCTTTTTCGTTGTTGCTCGTCAACTTTTTGCTGTGATTAAGCAAATTCAATTGGTTATTGATGCGCAAAATAAGCTCCTCAACACTAAAAGGTTTCTTCAGATAGTCAGTACCACCTGACGAAAAACCCTGTACCAAATCTTCGGTTTGTGCTTTGGCCGTAAGAAAAATTATGGGAATATGTGCATTCTGCTTCCGCACGGCCGCCCCAAGTGTAAAACCATCGGTTCCGGGCAACATCACATCAAACACACAAATGTCAGGCGAAAATTGCTGAAAAGCTTGCAAAACCTCGTTTCCATGCTCCACCCAGGTTATTTCGAAACCACGTAATTCGAGTGTCTCTTTTACGATTTTCCCTAAAAAGGGTTCGTCTTCCACATATAATACCTTAACCTTCATATTGCTTAGAAAAAAGCAAGGTAAACTGACAGCCCGATTCTGGCAAATTGCTAACCGAAATAGTTCCTCCCTGCTGCTTCATAACTTGCTGTGCATAACTCAAGCCAAGTCCAAAACCTTTGGTATTGTGCACATTCCCTGATGGCACCCTAAAAAACTTATCGAAAACTTTGGTTAAATATGCCGTCGGAACACCAGGGCCATTATCGGCCACCGAAAGGGAAATATTTTCGTTGTTATTTGTCAGTTTTACCAAAATTTGAGGTTGCTTGCCGCCGTATTTCAAGGCATTGTCCAGTAAATTGAGTAAAACGCCTTGGGTGTGAATTTTATCGGCATTAACAAAAACCGGCTCTAGCGGTAAATCAACTGAAATGCTAGCCCCTTGTTTTTCGGCACGAAGTTGCAAAGCACCCACCGTTTCCTGCACCAACTCATTTAAGTTTACCGCCGACAATTCGTAAAACGATTCCTGATAATCGAGCAAGCTACTGTTGAGCACCTTGGTCATGAGCAATTCCAAACGGTTCAACTCCAAAGTAGCCATATTTAAATACTCTGCGACCACTTGCTCGTTGTTCAACACCCGCTTATCCTGCAAAGCTTCCAAGGCTACTTTTACCGTTGCCACCGGTGTTTTCAACTCGTGTGACATGTTGTTGATCAAATCGTTTTTAATTTGGTTGAGTCGCAACTGACGAGCCAAATTCCGGTAGGCCATCACGAAGGCAAAAGCGGTAATACCCAACATAAAAAACACAAACCAAAACTGGCTTTGCAGCCTTTTTATAAGGTACCAATTGGTATTCAACACCTCCACTCGGTAGTTTTTGGCAAACATGGTGGTACTTAAATGCAATTCACCCGACTTGGCCTTAAGTGAGTCTTTTTTTACCGGAAACCAGTTTACCACAAACTGAAGCTTCGCTTTCTGTAGGTTTTCATTAAACAGTTTCTTTATTAATGCGGAATCGGCTTCAATAAAGGCCTTGCTGTTCAGTTCCATGTTGGCCGCTCCGGCAATTTCGCTCAGCACCAATCGCATGCCTTGCATTAAAAACAGGTTATTGGTATCGCCTTTTATTTTGCTAATGCGCGTTTCGCCGTTGGAATTAGCAATAATCTCGGTGGCCGAATCGCTACGCGTTTTACCATCGCTAACAAACGTAAATGAGCGCTTCATTTTCCCTTGGTGCAACTTGGCTGCCGATTTAAAGGACGAATCGGTTACATTTAACTCCAGCCGAATGTTTCTGGTGTTTTTGGACTTGGTATTGGGACTTAAATTAATTTGTTGCTCAAAATTACTGACCTCCTCAGTTTCTGGCAATCCCACTAAACTATCGTGGTGGGGGGTGAATCGAATTGTGTTTTTCCCCGAATCGGCCATTAGGGGCAAAATAAACCGCTTGAACAAAAGCGAGTCGACCGCCTGACGTTGTGTTTCGGCCATGGCTTGTTGCAGCTGACCAACCAGCAATTGCTTTTCGTTGCGATATTGCTGCCAGAGCCAATAACCCACAAATCCCGTAAGCAGCGTCATGGACAGCACCATTATGGTAAGGACAGTGGTTAGCTTTACAGGTTTATTCATTTTGCATCAAATTAGCCGACCAAAGGTAAACCGATGATGCTGGTTTGGTTTAAATCATTAACCATAATTAACCTTGATTGGTGAGGGTTAACGCAATGAGCATTACGAATTCAACATGCTTCCATAAATCGACTTATAAAACTCTGATTACCAATCTATTTAATACCAATAAATCAAATTAGCTTTCCCCGTTTGGCATAAGAAATAAAGAAGCCTCGACTAATTACCCCTATTTAGAAATTATGACCAGATAATATACAAACAACAAGCATTCTGAAATTAAATTTTAGAATAAATAGCACTTATAATCTAATTTGACCGCTAGTCATATTTATTTTTGATAATTCCCCGCTTTTAACTATCTCATTTTTATCGAAATTTGAGCCTCCTCAGGCAACTTCCCTCCTTAATAGTCTGTCTAATTCTTGCGCGTGCATCATTTATTTAACGGGAAATAAAGTATTCATGAGGGTTACAAGCTTCGGGATTGTCAAATGTGGCATAATTGTTTTGGCAATTGCATTTCTACATAAGCCTTTGGTAGGGCAGATTACTCCTACATTAAACACCAATGCCAACACGCTAGCACAGAGAATAGCTGGTAGCGGCATCACAGTTTCTGGAGCTACATTAAACTGTAGCAACAAAGCCTCTGGCACATTTACAGCGGTTACGGCTGCTATTGGCATTACTGATGGTATTGCCCTCAGCACGGGGAATTTGACCGCGCCAAATGCGGCTTCCGGAACTTGTGCCGCCTGGGGTGGTACTCCAAACGGAACAGCCGGTTATCCCCCGCTAGCTCCAATGGCCGGGACCACTACATTGGAGGATGGTTGTGTTCTGGAGTTCGATTTAATTTCAACCACCAATTCAATTTCATTTAGGTATGTTTTCGGTTCGGATGAATATGAAACCTACGTTGGTTCTACATTTAATGATGCTTTTGGTTTTTTTATTAGCGGCCCAGGAATAGCTGGACAAAAAAACATTGGTGTAGTACCAGGGACTAACACACCGATTACAATTAACACTGTAAATGGCGGCATGAACTCGGCGTATTATAGGAACAATCGAAATGCGCAAACTGGATTTTATGGCACAACTACAGTAATGACGGCCTCGGCAGAGGTGCAACCGTGTAAATCTTACCATTTAATCCTAGCAATTACGGATGCCAGTGATGCCTGTTTAGATACAGAGGTTTGGATTGAAAAATCGAGCTTAGTGAGCGTTGGCGTACAACAATCGACCCCCACGGTAAGCGGCACACTTGGTGCGGGTAGAATTTATGAAAATTGCGATAGCGCCTCGTTTACTTTTAATATTCCACAACCTCTGGCCAGTGATTATACTTTTAAAATTGCTGTAAAGGGAACTGCCACCAATGGCACTGATTATCGCTTAGTAGCTGATTCGGTTAAAATAATTCAAGGCCAAACGTCTGCCAAGTTAAATATTGTCCCGATTAGCGATTCAATCATAGACCCAAGCGAAATAGTTACCATATGCGTTCTTGAAGAATGTACCAATGCTGAATTGTATTGCCAAACCATTACCATTGAGGAATTACAATCGACCATAACACCTGAAACGACCATTTGTTTCAAAGATAGTATTCAGTTGGCAGCAACCTATAATGCAAACTACAACTACAGTTGGTCACCCTCGTCAACATTAAGCTGCAACACCTGTTTTAACCCCAAAGCATCACCACCCGACACCACAGAATATACGGTTACGGTCAGTGACAAAACCTGTAGCATTACCAAAAAAGTTAAGATTAATGTTATTTTTAGTGATGCTGGCCTAGATGACACGACCATCGTTTGTGAAAACGGTCCTTTTGTTGACTTGTTTTCTAAAACCAAAGACGCTCCCGCAGGTGGTTATTGGGAAACCCCAAGCAATGCTCCATTTACAAACCCCTACAACCCAGTTAATCACACCCCTGGGAATTACTTCTACATCGTTGGTGAAAATGGCTGTCCAAAAGACACGTCTATAATGGTAGTTAAGGAAATATTACTGACCAACCCCGGCACCGATGGCCTGGACACGCTATGTAAAACGGTAACCAACGGTAACTTGTTTAACATTATAACCGGCGAACCAAGCGGAGGAACTTGGTTTGGCCCTTCGGGAACGGTAAATGCAACTACGGGAATAGCCAACGTAAGCAGTTTAGCTCCGGGCAATTACATTTATGGTTATCGAGTACTGGGTACTGCACCCTGCCCTGCCGACACGGCTTATGCCAAGGTAAATGTAAAAGCCTTGCCAACGGCTAGTTTCCCGGCTGTACCTGCTTTTTGTCAAGGAACAACCGGGTATTTAAAACCGGTTTTTACCGGAACAGCACCATTTTCGCTTACTTTTTCTAATGGCAACACCGCTACCACAGTAAATAATTTACATGCCGGCGATTCTATTGCCATAACTCCAAGTGCTTCACCCACTACCTATACCATTACTTCGGTTTCGGATGGTGGTGCTTATTCCTGCACCAATACCGCTACCTCTTCGCGGCTTGTTACTTTGCTCACCCCGCCGGTGGCATCGTTGGTTTCGTTGGTTTGTAACAATACCAACACAGGTTATCAGGCCAATTTAACTTTTAGCGGTGGCGATGCCGGTAGTTACCAGTTAAACGGAGCACCTGTTTCCGGAACCAGCTACACCAGCCCTGTTTTACCCGCTGGCAGCACCTATACTTTTGTTTTTACCGATAAATACGGCTGTGCGCCAATAAGCACCATTACGGGTGTTAAAAGCTGTGGTTGTGCTACCGATGCGGGTACTATGCAAACACCGGTATTGAACATTTGCGAAAACGGTACAGCCACCGCCACCCACAACACCGCTACCAGGGTGCTCGATGGCAATGATGTGTTGAACTATATACTGCACACCAACAACGGAACCTCGCTGGGAACCATTGTTTCCATCAACACCAGTTCGCCCGTATTTGTTTACAACCCAAACTGGGGCATACAGTTTGAAACCACCTACTACATCTCGGCAGTTGCCGGCGATGAAGACCCAACGGTAGCCGGTTATGTCGATTTAAGCAACCCCAACGGCTGCTTGTCAGTATCGGTAGGACAACCTGTTGTTTTCCACCAAAATCCCTTGGCTACTGCGGAATTAAGTGATACGCTAATATGCCTTGGCGATTCTACCAACCTGAAGTTTAAGTACCAAGGAGGCGTTGTTCCTTTTGAGTTTACCCTTTCTGACGGAACGGTTATTCCTGGTCGTGATTTTGTCAACAACACCTATACCCTGCATCCACCGGCACTGGGCAACAACACCTATACTCTTACCCAAGTAAAAGAGCCTAACGGATGTGTTTCTCCGCTTAACATTTCCCTTACGGTAAAAACAGTCGATTATCCGCTGGTCGTTAATTTTAAAACCACCTGCAACAGCACCAACACCGCTTATAAAGTGAGTTTCGATTTGGTAAACGGTGACTTTATGACGTACAAGGTCGATGGTAATCCCTGCTCCGGTGCTTTTGTGAGCGCTGACATAACTTCTGGAACCAACTATTCGTTTGCCGTATCCGATACCAATCATTGCAAAGACACTATAGTAAACGTAAGTGTAACCTGCCCATGTGTTTCCAAGGCAGGAACCATGACCCAAACACCGGCCTCGCCCGTTAACGAAGTATGTACTTACAGCACCTTTACCGCAGTGCACAATGGCGATCAGGTATTTGATGGCAATGATGTGCTGTCATTCATTCTTTGCACCGACCCTGCCGATATTATTAACTCGAAGGTGCAACACAAACCCACGCCTACTTTTTCTTTCAACGACACCACCATGACCACCGGAACGGTGTATTACATCTGCCCGGTAGCTGGCGACATCGATCCAAATAACAGCATGGTTGATTTAGCCGCCACTTGCATCAATGTAACTCCCGGTACCCCATTGCGTTTTATTGCTTCGCCTACGGTAAGCCTGTCGGGTGATGCCGTTATTTGCGCCAACTCTTCCACGCCCATTACCTTAACCTTTACCGGTAACGGAACCGTAAGTGCCCGATTAATAGGCAGTGATGGTTTCAGCAAAATGCTTTCCGGCACGGCTGGAACACCTACCGTGGAATCGGTACAACCCAATACCGGTGGTGCCAGCGGAACTG
>CAYMJL010000021.1:0-50013 GCA_964390915.1 uncultured Flavobacteriales bacterium | reverse complement strand
TACACCGTAAACTTTTTCTTTGTGTGCATCGAGAACGGCCGATAACTGGTTAACCTTTTTTACCTCGGCATTATATTCTGCCGAACCAATGGTCATCCGTTTAAGGATGTTGTTGGTTTTTTGAAATTCGGCATTAATGCTCTTAACGTTGTTCTCTACCTCGGTACCATTAATAAATATTTTAATGTTCCGGTTCTCGGTTTTGCTGGCCATAGCTTGGTAATTACCGGGCTAAATTGGCTGCTGGCAGGTGGTTAGTAAAGGAAACGCTTCGCGCGCTAATGATTACAATTTATCGCTTCGCGAATGATTACACTGATTAGTGTATTACACTTACGTACCTTTTTTGGTGATGCTTACTACGCGGCTTGCTTTTACCACCAAGTCGGCGTTGGCCTCGGCAAATTTGTCGGCCAGTAATGGCAATGATTGGTCTATTTGCTCCCAAACCCAATCCAAATCGGGCGAGCGTTCGTTTATGGTTTTTCCGGCTGCTTTGGCCACCACCGGTATGCGGCTATAGCCCACTTGTTTAAACCCCGCTAACTCGTATTTGGCTTGTGAAGTATCGACCGTATAGTTTTTACCTACGTTGCTTAACACAAAACCATACCTAGCGGCTTGGTAGCTTATGCGGTCTATTTGGCCATCCTTGTACCTAAAAAATGCCTTAACACTTTTGCCCAGCTTGCCGGTTTGCTTTAAGCCAAGCTGGGAAATGTTGCTTTTAAAAGCAGCAACATCTCCCATCGCATGTGCGCGAATAAGCCCGTTTATAGCTTCTAAGGCCATGGCTATTTCGTTGGCGGTCATCTTTTAGTTACAAGTTTCAAGTTGCTGGCGCGGTTATGTCTTCGGCAGCAACCGCTTCTGTTTCTACTTTCTCCAGTTCAGGAATAACTTGTGTTTGTGCAATTTTTACGGCATCGCAAAGTATGCTTAGCACCGGAAAAGGCAACGGGCCTTTCACTTCGGGCGAATCTACGGCTCCTAACAGAACCTTAATGGCTTGGCTTTGTGTCATGGTGGTTAAATTTCTGGTGTTGCCATTATGTTTCCTGTAATTGTATCCCAAATTAAACCTACAACCGCATCAAATTGGTCGTCTTCCATTTCTGGGGTTACGCTAGAATTGTGGGTTAAAACACCTGTTGCAAAAGCATCCAACCACCGGTGGCCATTTACTCCGGGATTCAACCCATCGGGACTTCCTACAATGTCCAAGCAAATGCCTCGGTCAGAGCGCAACAGAGCTGTTTCACTTTCTAAATTTAATTTGGCTTTTTTTAGAATTGCACCGTTGGTTTTTGTTCTAAAAACCAAGTCTTTTCTACGTTCGTAGTTTACTTCGTAAGGTGTTTGTGGCATGATATTTTGTTTTTTAGTTAGTTACTTCAATTGTTAGTAGGTTAAACGCCCATCTTAAATTTTTACCAGATATACCTTGAACATTAATTGTGAAGCAAGCTGTTGGTCCGTTGACGCTAATATTTGCTATTGCTGTAGCTAAACTAGCATCATTAAAATCGCTAGTTAAAATCGGGCTACCAACCAGCGTTATCGCTCCACCTGGAATAACTCTTTTCACTAAAACTTTTCCATAAAAAGATTTACTGTCGCCATTAGCTAAATCACGGCAAACACCCTCTATCTTCATATATATAGATGAATTTGCAGGAAGGACAAATGCCTTTGAACCAGACAAAGCTATCCCACCTGATACATCTGTGGCTCTTAAAACATCATCAGTCGTATCAGCCCGAACAATTACTTCTCCTCTTTGAGTTCGGCCAAGAGCTTCAGCACTACAGCCGTTGGCAAAATACCCTTCAATCCCTCTAGTATCTCCAAATCTACCACCAAGAATTTGGCCGTGGTGGCTATTTCCGTAATTACTTTCACCGCCAACCACGGTAATGAAATAGGACCCACTTATATGATTATAAGCACCACCACCAATAACTGGGTGTTGCGACCCTAAGTCGATTATATGACCAATGCCGCCTCCTACCCATGCAGCTAATGCTCCATTAATTCTGATCCCACTGCCTCCCCCTACTCCAGAATAAGCCCCATTACAAAGAATATCGTTACCACCTGCAATAGTTGTATACGGCGCTGCGGTTCTATTATTGTACCCACCGCCAACCACACTGTAATCACCTGCCGCTACATAAGCGGGGTTATTTCTTACCAACTGCCAATCAACCGCATATTGCCCTCTTTTATTACCGCCCACCGCGGTGTTATCTGGTACTCGTGCCAAAATAGCCCCAGTCCCTTTTGGTGAGAAAACAGCATCTATGTTGGTTTCTGCCCCAATGGCTCGCCATTGGTGTGCTGGTACCGTAGCGTTTGGCGTAGATATGGAGCGGAACTCTTCAAAATATAACATTCCAAGCGCAACATTATCTTCTATATACTGCAAAAAATCGCTAACGCTTATGTGCTTCCAGCCATCGGGGTTGGTGTCTACCACTATTTTGTGGCTGCCGCTTACGGTGGTGGTGGCCATGGTGGTGCGTATTTTGCCTATTTGCAGCTCCATAGGCAGGGCATTACCACGCCCATCTTGTAGCTGTTGCCAGTCGCTAGTGTTTAGCTGCTCGTTGTCTATAACCTTTAGCAGTGCGCCAAATGTTTCGTCTATCCGTTGTCCATTAAAATCTCCTGGTGTTGGCATAACAATTTGGTATTTGGTAGTGTGTATTTAGTAGTTGGTTTCAAGTTCGCGGGTTGCGTGTTTTTTTGTTGTGGGTTTAGGCATTCCAAATTCGGTCTCCAACGCCCCAAATAATATTGTTTTGATTCCAGGTTATGGTACCATCAGTGCCGGGAGGAACATCGGCAATAATTGGTTGTAACTTGGGTGTAAGTTGCACCAACGTAGCGCTTACAGGTATGTTTAGTAAGTCTGGCCGGTAAACGTCCGATAGCTGTTTGATGGCAAAGCGCAGGTAGTTTATTATTATTATCTGCCGAAGGCTTAAATCGGCCATTTCGCGAAATGGGAGCATAAAATTTATATCGATCTCGACATACTTCACCAACTTCAGCAAAAATGGTTTGTAGCTAGCATCGTAAAGGCCATATACCGGGTCTTGGTAGTAAAGTGAAAATGGGTATATGATAACGCCTTGACTGTTGCGGTTGCTTGGCGACCCGTATGGGTAATATACGGCACCGTGCAATTGCAAGCCATGGTATAGGCCTATTTGCAAATCGAAATCACTGTTGCCTGTGCCAAAATATTCGCTTTTTGGTTTAAAATCTAACGATGGGGTTGCCTTACCGTCCTTTATAACGATGAATACTGGTGTTATTTGTGGAGTAATGTCGGTTTCGCCATTGCCCACTATAAGCGGGAAAATGTGATAACAGTAAAACTGGTAGGTTAGCACATCGTTTTCATCCTTTTTTGCGCGCAATAGGGCATTGTCAATTGGGCGGTATAGGTACTGGTTGGGGTTGATTGGTACGGGCAAAGTGCCGCCTAGGTATAGACCATTGTACTCTAGGTTTTTGGGGTTTACCAACTCGGCAACACTGCCGCTGTCGTAAGCGTAGTTTAGCGTGTAGCCGGTTTCTATTTTTCGCGATAAATACTCGCGCTCCGCATAGGCAGTCCAATCGGTTTCGGGGGGTGGTAGGCTACCGGCTGGGTCTAGGCTCCAGTCTACCAGCAGTTTTTTTTGCTTGGTATCGAAGTTTACCTCTAGCGGAAACATTTTTTGCAATGCGGTTATTACCTCGCCAAATGTTTTGTTTGGTACCAGGTTTATAAAGTTTATTTTGTTGGGTGGGTTTAGTAGCGGGTTGTAGGTAATTTTAAAAAAGCAGGTTGGCCGCCATTTAAAGTCATTGGCGTTTTCGGTATTACTCCAAGCGGTAAGCAGTATTTTAATGGTACCACCTACTGCCGACTGGTCGAGTGTTACGGTACGGGTAGCGTTAAAATAATGGTCGCGCGTTTCGTGGGCATTGTTGGTAAAATCATCCCAAGCTTCGTAATAAACACTACTGCCGTTTACCAGCATGTCTACCTCTACATGAAAATAACGTTTGCTACTTGCTACCCGGCTGGCTTGTATTTGCAGGTTTTGTAACTGTATGGTGTATTTTCCTGCCTTTTTTATGGTATAAACGCCAGTTGTTGGTTCATAGCCACTAAGTGTGTCAGATATTTCGGCTTCGAAAATCACGTTTTCGGCCGCCCAAGTACCCTTCCCAACGCCATCTACCTGTATTTGCGCCTCCATAAATTGCTTTTTGGCGTACGCCCCATCAATAATAAAATTGGTGGGGTACCAGCAGCGGTTGCCTGCATCGCTTTCGAAAAACGAGCCGCCAAGGCCATAGCCGCGCTTTTCGAGGTAGGTTTTTAGCATGTATTTGTAAAACACGCCAGGTGCCATTATGCTGTCGGCCTTAAAAGCACCGGCCGCGCTATCCCACACGTTAAACCGCTCCGGGTAGGCGTTAAAGGCGGGTGCATCATAGTAGTTTTTTGCAATAAACTCGGGGAAACAAACTGCCGATTCGGCGGCAGTATCGTTTACACTGCTGCTTACAGCAGCTGGAGTAAGCTGCGTGCGTAAAAAATCGGGCCATTCTATATCGCGTAGGTTGGCATCGTTCAAATCGACCGTGCAGCCGTTTACCACCAACTGGCACTGGTAGCCGGTGCGGCTACCCTCGGTTACTACCAACACGCCATTGTACAGGTTTACGTTGTGCATAAACGCCTGGCACGGGTAGCCATCAAAATTGCTACTTACCTCTAAGCGGTGTTCGCTTTTAAAAATACGGTTGTTGGTGGCGGTGGCCGGTAGGTTTACGGGTATAGAAATATCGGTTTTTAGTGCATCAAAATTCAGCAGGTTGTTTTCGCGTAGAAACTCCCACTCCATGTTGTTGCCCATATCTACTGCAACACCGGCTATATATAGCTGAAAGTATTGCATTAGCTGGTGTATGCCTGCTCGCGTTTGGCGGCAGTGGCTTTAAAGGTTAAACTAATACTGTCTTGGCCTACCTCGGTAAGCGCATATTTTTCTTCGGGTATAACCAAGGCGGTGTAGGCGCCATCGCCATCAATAAGGTATATTTCTTTGCAGCTGACCAGTTGCAGCAAGTCGAGCCGCAAGCTGTTACTCACGGGACCAGTAGTAAGCTCGTAAGTGTGTAGCGATTCGTTGTTGAAATGGCTTATTGCCCGCTCGTGGGTTTGGCTTAGGTAAGGGGCAGCGGCCTCGAACTCGGTTTTGGTAGTTTTTACACCAATGGTGTGGTTGCCGCGCATGCGCAACACCTCGGGCACACCATAAGCGTTTTGATATAGAATATACTTGTCGCGAAAACTGCGGTCTTCAATCTTGTACCTTCGGCTTAAGCTACTGTCATAAACCACCTCATTGTTTATGTCATACCCAAAAACGGCAACGGTTAGCTCGGCAGTTACCAAGCGCTCATCAAGGGCAACAAAGTTGGTAAAGTTTACGGGTACTTCTATAATGCCCAGCTGGGTGTCTAAATTGAACGGGCTGATGAATGTAAAAACCTGATCGGTTTGCAGCACACCATTTGCATCGATGTACTTGTAATCGATAAAATAACCAGCTAGCAACTCAACCACATCGGGGTCGGGTTTTTTCAGTAAAAAGTAGATGTAGTCGGTTTGGTAAATGCTTATTGTTTTCTCGGAAATACTACTCAGCATGGGCAATATAATGCCGTCAAAGTTTGCCCACCGGTAGCTGCTTACCCCGCCTCGAATGGCAAAAATGCTATCGGATAAGCCTATTTTGTTGTACTGAAGGGTGTCGGAAAAATATTCGGCAAACTCTACATGTACTTTTTTGCATGGACCAGCTATTAGCTTAAACCACGGGGTTACGTTGGTGCCACCACCTATTACGGGCAAGTATTCGCTAAGCATGGGGTAGGCCAATGGCCCAGGTTGAAACTTTACCACACCATCAACAGGCGACAGGTAGGCGGCTGGTTGGTACTTGGTGTTTTCGGGTTCGCCCTCTACTACCAAGCGGCAGGCAATAAACAGGTTGGTATTGTAAACCGATGGTGTGGGGGTGGGTGCGGCTATGCTTATGGGTGCGGTGTTGCCACTGCCCAGGGCTACGCCTATGGTGTAGGCATTGTTGCGCGGTAGCAGGGTTACGTGGTTGCCGCTGTAGCTTATGGTAAAATCGGTAGTAAGCTCATAATTAAGTGCCATTTGTGCAGCTGCACTTTGCACAAACTGGGCAAGGGTGCCACCGGTAAGTTCTATGGTGTTTCCATCGGTACCGGGTGCGTTGGAAAAAGTAAACAGCTGCCGCCCGTTTGGCCAAATAATGTCCAAAACTTGCCCATTGGTGGGTATGCTGGCAAACAGCAGCAACCACGGCAGGCCATTGCCTGCTTGCTGCAGGTGCAGGGTGCTTTCTACCTCTAAAAAAGTGGGGCTTAAGCACAGCAAAACGGCTGGTTGTTGGTTTATAGTTAATGCCATGGGTTAGGGTAGCCAGTTATCTTGGGTGGTTGCGTAAAAATTACTTTTGGTACCAATGGTAATTTGCATTACCCAGCCTACAAAGCCAGCTGCGCGCTTGCCCTCTACCGGAAAAACGGTTACATCATCGCTTTGAAAAACCTTTATTACGTTGTTGGTAAACTTGTCGTATGCTGCCCGGTCGCGGGTAATTCGGGCTTTTATGTCCATGCATATGTCGAACAGCTTGGCCATGCGCTCTTGTTGGGCTATTACGTTGGCCGGTATGCCTACATAACTGACAACCATTAGGTTTAAGTGAAAAAAACGGGTGGGGTTGTGTGGGTTTGGTGATGTGTCTACCACGCGCGAAAGCGGGAGCAGTATCATGCAGTTTTTTTCGCGGGTGGTTTTTTTGTTACTGGCCGACAGCCATTGGTCGGGGTCGCCGGTATAAAATGCAGGCGAATCATCGGTATGGGCTATAAACTTGTGTTTAATAGCCATGTTTTTGAAGTATGCTTCGTATTCGGCAAAATCCATACCCCAAAAGTGAGGGGAGCGGGGTGGTGGGTAAAGGAAACGCTGCGGCAGTTTCAAGTTTAGAGTTTCGGGTTCCGAGTTCGAAAGTTTCAAGTTGAAAAGTTTCAAGTTGCTGGCGCAGGCAGGCATAAAAAAGCCCCGGATTTCTCCAGGGCTTTGTCACTAAAAAATAGGTTTATCTAACATCGGTAATTACCGGCTATACTCCACGGGCGTATTCGGTTGCTGTAATTGGTGTAGTTGCGCCACGGGTTGGGCTTAAAAATTGTTGAGCCTTGGCCGGTGTGTGCTTCTACAAAGGTTGCTTGCGCAGTGGCGGTTGATGCAATGGCAAAACCACCCGTATCGACATACTTACCAATTGTGGTTACACTGGTTAAGTGCCCAGCAACCTGGACAGTTGCAACCGGAAAGCTTTGGTCTACGCATTGGCAATAAACCAAATGCGTTTTTTGTTTTGCCGGGACTGTTTTTGCAGCCACCAAGCAGACGGAAAAGCTGAACAATGCCAGCAAACCGAGCAGGAAAATTTTAAATCCCTTCATGATGCTTTGTTTAATTAATTAATAATTGAATTGGATACGAAATAAGGCGTACGCGGGTGGTGGGTAAAGGAAAACCTGCGGCAGTTTCAAGTTGGAAAGTTTAAAGTTTAAAGTTGCTGGCGCGGCAGGCAATAAGAAAGCCCCCAAGGGCGAACCTTGGGGGCGGTGGTAAGTGTTTCCCCTCAAAAACACTTACCGTTCCTACCTATGAAAAAACGGCGGGCAACGGGAACCAGATTCAACTTAGCGCAGTAGGTAAATCCGGATACTGATCTACTGCAAGATGCCTTTTCCTTTGTGTTGCCCCTTTAATGGTTGTTGCGAGGGTGGGACTTGAACCCACGACCTGTAGGTTATGAGCCTACCGAGCTAACCAACTGCTCTACCTCGCGATGTAAAAAAAGGCATTTTGGGTGCGGGTGCCAGGGGGTAGTTTGGCAACCAGTGCCCCCAAAATAAGCCTTAAGGTGAAAATTGAAGTTTAAAACGCCAAATGTTACATGCAAACGCTGCTACTACCCCCGTTTTAGCAGTTTGTACCGATGCAAAAGAACGTGTGATACGCTACGAATATACATAATTGATGCAAATACAAAACAAAATTGTTGCAAATACACCACCAAAAATCTACTCATTCGCCACAAAAGTTTCGTAAATACTTAGGATGTTTGTTGTGCCAAAATTAGAGTTACATCGTCGTGTCCTTTCGTTTCCTTTAAAACAATTCAAAAAAAGGCGGGAGGCAGTAGGTAATACTACTGGAATTTAAATGCAGGGGCTCGGCTCTGTAGCATCTAGTTTTGGCAACCTCCCGCCCCAATATTTTATATTTGTTTAACTAAATGCCAAAACTAGATGGAAAGAAACGAACAACTCGAAGAATTCTTCGAGAACAACCCGCCAGAGCGGGTAATTGAAATTACCAACGACTTAGCGTTGGAGTATCTGTGCACAAGCCCCGATATTCCAGAAAAAGACCGCCAGCGGTTTAACATGCTGCATGACTTAAAGCAACTGGCCAGCCAGCAATTAAAGCAGAAAGGGGGCAGTGATGAGTAAAGTTAAAAGTTCGAAAGTTACTGTGCCTTCGACGGGCTCAGGCACCGAGACCATAGAAGAGCAGCACCGCAAAAAGGTGAATGAGCTGCTGGACGATTTTTTGCAAGACTTTGAGCTTTGCAAAAAAAGTAGTGCCGAACTAAAGGTAACCACCACCCACCTAGCCGACAGCCTGCAAGCTACCTACCCGGAGCTGGTAGATGTTGAAGACCTGGTATATGACTACCTTGCCAAAACAGGCCACAAGGCGAAAGCCATAGCACAGGGCAACCAACTGCTATTTGTGTGGTGTTTTAGGGAAAAGTAAGCAACGATAAATGTGTAAAAAACCCCGAGCAATTCGGGGTTTTTTATGTTTAAATGTAATAAAGTGCTTAAATTGTGGGTTAAGCAATAAAATGAAAACCCGTATGAATGATTTTTTTGAGGAAAACCCGCCCGAGCGGGTAATTAAATGTGTGGAACAAATGGCACTGGAGTATGTAACCAGCAGCCCACACATGCCGCCTGAAGACAAAGCCAGGTTTATGCTACTAAACGACCTGAAGTATGCGGCCGAACGACAACTGAAAGAGAAATGAAACAAACCCCGGGAAACCGGGGTTTTTGTTATTTAATGCCCAGCACTTTTTTCAAATGAACCATAAGTTCATAAATTGATTCGCTTAAATGTTTACTGGCAGGCATTTTCAATTCTAATTCGCAAAAAAGTAATGCCTGCTCGTACTTTTCTTTAGGGTCATTTCCCGCTGCTTTTAACGCCACTCCTTCTTTATATAACTGGTAACAGGTTAAGTTGGATAAGCACATTGACTTGGTATTTCTGTAAATACCGTATATCCATATTAGGAACATAATGGTAATTACAACGCATATCATAGCGGCAATGACAATTTTTGCTTCTGGTGTCATAGATTTATTAATTAAGGGGTTATGGCCACTAAAATAGATAAATAGCCTTGGTTTGTTATTTTTGGCAAAAAATATCCCCTATGAAACAATCATTTATCATACTGCTTCTTGCAGTTTTTGCCCTAAGCGGGTTTTCCCAGAAAAAAAAGTATCAAAGGTTTGGAGCGAGTATTTCAGGAGGTTTTGTGATTATTGAAAATAATCCATTTCCTATAGAAACAGAGGGTATTGGCGTAAACTGTTATAATGTTTACCAACGGTTTGGTGTTTTCGCTAATGGATATAACCATTTTTCAGCCCAAAAAAACAACAATTTAAGGCCACAAAGCCGATCACATGCTTATGACAATACAACCGATTATACCTTTTTAGGCGCAAAGATGGATGGCACGCCACGGATATATAATAAGCAGCTAAGTTTTGGTGTAAACTACCAGGTAATAAGGGGTGTTTATTTGCGATTCGGTGGGTTCTATTCTCAGTTAGAATCGGGGGTAAGAACGCGGTATGAATACCGAGAAAATTTTGGACATAATAATGGGGAGGTAGATTTTGAAAACAGCTATATATCTGTAAATTATTTTGGGGCTCAATTTGGGGTTGATATTATGTTGCTTAGGTACTTTGGTATTCATGCCGACTATGGTACTAAAAACAATTTTACGGTTGGTGCCAACCTTGGTTTTATACAGAAACCAAAGGCTGGAATGAAGAAAAGACGGCGGAGGTGATATTCTTCGCTGCGCTCAGAATGACAAAAAAAGCACTGGTTAGTGCTTTTTTTGTTTCATGGCTTCCATGGCTGCAAGCTGCTCTTTGTGTTGTGCATTGGCTTGCTCTAAGGCCATAAAGAAAATAAAAAGTGGCGTACGCCCGGTGAGTTGGTAGTGGCCAAACTTGTCGCCAGATCGTTGAATAATTAAACCCTCTACCCCGTAGTTGGGCAGCTTGCTTTTTTTGCCACCGGGGGTAAAGCTTACTTTAAAATAAGTAGAAAATTGGCGCAGCAAGCCCTGATAATTGAGTATAGCCATTTTGGCGGTTGATTTCCTTATGAAAATACGCACCATTAGCGTGTATAATGGCTCTAACGATATTCGGCCATAAAACACGGTTTTAAAGAATGGGATAAAAATGGGTTGGTACATAGCCCCCATAAGACGGTACAGGTTTTTGGTGGTTTTTTTACGATCGTAATCCTGCAACTCACGTTCAATTACGGCAAATTGTTGTGCAGAAAGGTTCATAAGCAAATCGCCTGGGCCCAGGAAAAGCCCAATCCATTTCATTCGGCTTTTTTCGTGTTTAAGCTGGTTGCGGTCTGCCACAAAATGCAATGGTTCTAACAATACATCTTCCTGCCCATAAGCAATAAAGTTGTCTACCACGCGGCTAAACCACCGCTTGCGGTAGTTGGTAAACGGAATGGCGAGGTAGTACCAAAACTTAATATCGGGCAGCACCTTATAAATTCGCCTCTCCATGGCCAGCATTTTAAACCACTGGCGTAATGGTATTTTGGGGCTAAACAAAAACAAGGCCATTAAAGCGAAGGGCAAACGCGGGTAGCGGTTGTGCCAGCGGAAAAACTGGCGAAACTGCTTGTTGTTTACTTCTGCCCAGTTTTCGGGATAAGAAAGGGTGTAGGTGGTGTTACCGTAATAATTGATTGTAGCTTGTTTCATGCTTGTGTAATTTCTTACACGCCCACTGCAATTAGGTACACCGCCGTTCCATTTGGCTCGTAAGCCAACGTGGCTTGCGGAGCGAGAATGGAAGGGACAATGGTAAGCACGCGACCTCTAGCGAATGTAAAAGTACAAGTTTTTCTATCACCCGGTGCATTGGTTAGTTTGGCAAAGCTCAATTGGTCAGCACTGGCTACCGCACCAGTACTCACGGCAAATGCCTTGTAAAAGGTTGCGAAACGAGCAGTGCCACCGGGGGTGTCTTCGTTGGTAAGGTTAAAAGTGCATGCACCAGAACCACCGGCCACTACCCCTTCACGGATAAGCATTTTTAATCCATCGGTGTAAACGGTAACCCCATTCATGAGGTTTATTTTGCTAAGCAAACCAGCAATGAGTGCCTCTATTTGGCCGTCCTGAAGCAAGTCGTTGTCTTCTAGGCTATCTAGCCGGTTGTTTTGGGTAGTTTGTTCGTCATCGATACTGGTTAAATGGATTTCGTGTGCCGATATGTTATCGTTTTGCACTATCTGCTCAGCTTGAATGACGGTAAGGTCGGTTTCAACCCCATCAATGCGGTTGTTTATGGTTATGTTGTCGACATCAATAGCATCGAGGTGGGCTTCTATTTCGCTAAAATCGCCAGTATAGGCAACGGGCAATTGGCTTTCTGGTACTTGGCCATCAACCAAATCGGCCTTGGGTTCGTCAATTTTATTGGGGAAACTATCGAGCATGTCGGTAAACATCTCGTTGGTTTTGCTTTCCAACAAGTTGCTGTAATTAAGCAGCCGGAAGCGGCTTTTAATTAGCTCGATTAGTTTGGCGGTACTAAATGCCACTGGTTATTTCTTTAAAACGACAAGCACAATAATTATGGCAGCGATAATAGATGCCACCTTAGAATACCAGGGCGTTCGCTGTTCTACCTTAATGCGGGTTTTGGTAATGGTTATGGTTTGGCGAGTATGCCGCAGTTTGGCCGGCCTGTCATTAGCTTGGCAGGTAATAAGCAACTGATTGTATTGGTTTTTCCAGTAACTGAGCTTAACACGCGAAGCGGTGTCGGTAATAACCACCGGTACATTAACGGCCATGCCAGGCAGAAAAATGGTGTCGGCCACGGTTGCGCCCGGCAATATAGTATCGCGGTATTCTACCAAGGTTTGCACCTCGGTGCCGGTAAGTTCTTTGCAGGGTTTGCAGGAGCTGAGACAAAAGACGATAGACAAAAGACAAAAGATTCTCATGCGTGATAAATATTTTCATCGGCAATGCCGATGGATTTTAACCACTGGGGCACATCGAAACTTGGACAGGCTTTGGCCGCAAACTGGTTGTGGCCAGCTACTTTAATGGATGGGTGGTTTTTTATCTCGGTTTTTACCAAAGCTTCCATAGCTGCCAGTTGCATTGGCGTACGCGTGTCTTTGGGGGTTTTACCCAGCTTATCTAGCCCACCAACATAACAGAAATGGCGAGATACGGAGTTGATGCCTGCAACGCCGTTTGTAATTTCCCAAGGATCCACATTGTCGTCTTCGTTGTAAGAAACCATGTTGCTAACCTGCCCATCGAGCAGTATTAGCTTGCTGTAGCCAACTTGCTTCCAGCCACGGCCAACCGGTGGTGTGCTGGTATGCCATTTTTTTACCGTATCGGCAGTTACTACCATGCCTTGTGGGGTGGCGGTGCAGTGTAGCACCAATAACTTAAGCTTGCTCATTAGTGTCAGTATTAAATTTTCCGGTATCGTTAAAGTTTTTTAGCCGTTTGCGTATAAATAGCGGGGGAAATTTGCCCTTGGATAAGAAATACACACTTTCGCTCCAGCTAATGGTTAAGTACACGAAAATGGAGGTATAACAGAACAGCTGGAAGTACTTAATGGCATCTTGCATATTGCTGCGAGTTACTACACCAGAAAGTACGTGGGTAAGTATTAAGCCTGTGGCCACCACCGATATTTTAAGAATGATTTCTTTAAACACGTTTTCGTTTACGTTATTCCGCATAAAATCGGCCAGTATGCGGCAGGCTATATCTATACCCAATGCCACTACTGCATAACCAAGAATTTCCCAATCTTTAAACACGTATTTTTCGATAAGTGCATAAACCGGAATGTTGCAAATGGTTAAAGCCGTGTAGGCCATTAACTTTTCCATGGGGTTACCTGCTTTTAGGTAACCGTAGATTACGTAGGTGATGTCGAAAAAAAATCTCATGGCTTTACATGGCTATAAATCCGTTGCCGGGTTCTTGGTTAATAATTGTATCGGATTGGGCTGGGTTGTATTTCTCGGTTTTGTAGTCGGCATAATCTTCATCATCGGCAGCGGCTTTTGCATCGAGTAATTTTTGCAGGCTTCCTAACGAGTTTTTTGCCTTTTCGCGGCACAGCTGCCGCATGGTGGTTATTGATGGTGATGACGCAGCATATTGGCGATTGATGGTGCCGGTACCGGTGTTGTTTTCGAACTGGGTAATGCCTACATCGCTTATGTTTACAATAAGACTGGCCACTGCAAGTCCAAGGCTGTGGTAGGCAATAACTTCTTGAATAAGCGGGATAATGTCATCATAAGGATTTGGGGTGTCCTCATCATGCGGCTCTAGCATAGCTGCTTTAACAGCAGTATATAAACCGGGGCCAAGTGTGGTTGCAATTTCGCTACGCTCAGCCCGACGAATATCGGGGAGCATTTTGCGAAAGGTTATCATGGAAATTGCAAAATCGCAAACCTGATTGAACTCGCCACTGCTGGCAATTAAATTGGCGCGGTACTCTTTAAACTTGCCGTCAGTCCAGGTATCAAAATCGGCTAGGTTGGCATTTAGCAGGTTTATGGCTGCCAAAACAGATTCTTCTGCCCGTTGTTGCTGCGCGCGCCTGTAGTCGTCTATTCGCCACTGGCTGGCCATTTCCATGTCGGGCGTTTTACCAACCATGGGACCACTCTCGGTCATGGTCAGCACGTTTTCGCGCGAATAGGTTATGGCGGCAAATGCGCCACAGGCTTCTTTAAGGTGCTCGTTTATCTCGGTCGCTATATCGGTTGATGGTGCGGCCAGTTCAGCAAGTAATTCGGTACCAAAAACAGGCACAAGAAACTTTTTTTCTGCCCTATTGGCCAGTAAAATGAGTTCATCGCCAAATGTTGTGGCAAAACCGGTATACGCAATGGCATCATCTAAGGTTTCGATAATCATGTTTTCTGCTGATTTTTAGGTTCTTCGTTGGCATCTTGCAGGCTTTTGCCCATATCTAGCGTAGCATTAAAGAACTGTTCTGTCCAAAACTTAATGTCCTTTTTAAGGCGCTTATTCCAGCCGTTTATTTCCGCCACCAATTCTAGTGGCTCGAATACCTTTTGCTGATCGTAATGGGTGGACAAAATCCAGTTGTTGAAGCCTATACGTTGGTCAGACCCGGAACCGGCACCAAGTCCGTTCTTTTGGTTTACTCCAAATACTTGAATGGGCACACCGTGGGCGCGGATAATGTGTACATCTGCCTCTTGGCTATCCTGCACATACTCGCCACTGCTACGGTCGCTTTTTATCTGGGTTACTTTCCAGTACTGTATTTCCTTGCCCTCGTTGGTATAATCCATTTCCGACCAAAGCGCACCCGATTCTTCCTTGGCTTTAAGAATTTTAACCATTGACTTTATTTCGTCAACTTTTTTTGTGGTGCGCTCTTTGGCGTCCATATCCTCCCAGCCTGGGAACTTGGTTGTCCAGTACTTGTGGAAAATGGTAATGTGCCAACGAATTTTAAGGTCGTCCTGAAGTAAGGCTAGTTTGTATTTTGGGATTTCTTGCGATACTTGGAACCAGCCGTTTTCCATTACACCGTACCAGGTTGGTAAGGGGTAGTACTTGCGGCCACGGTATATCATGCGACTGGGCAGAATAGCGGATTTCTGTGTCTTTTTATTAAGCAATAGCTTAATTTGACCAGCTACATTGAAGTAAGGATTGAGGGCTACAAGCGTTTTCCGCTTTTCACGATCGTTCGATTTTTTCCAGTTGGCATCGATAAAGCAGTACTCGATGCGGCCGTTCTTTTGGTTTTGAATAGAAAGTCGGCATTCTGTGGTGTCATGGCAATAAACCGAGGCTATTCCGGTAGAAATACGGTTGAATGTAAGTTGTGCAAAGTGTATGTTGAAGGTAAATCGCTCGGTAAACGCTTCGTAAGCGTACTGATAGGCGTTGCTTTTTTTTAACCAACCGTTTATTTCCTTGTCGTGTAGGCGAATAGGGTTGCCCATTTCGTCTTCATAGCCATAAACAATGCGTTTACCCATTACCTGGTCGGCTTTCCACTTGATAAGTGCGGGGGTAATATCGCATTTCTCAATTTTTTCGACCAACTCTTGTGGAAATAGGTTGTTGGTTCCCCATGGTGAAACATGCTGGTCAACGCGATCGGGATTGTTTTCTACGGTTTGTTCTATTTCCTCATCCTTGTTTACGTTGGTGGCAACAGATATGGTATCGCCATTTTCTAAAGTGACAAAACCAACTGATGCGTCTTCGTTGAAATATACTTGTTCCATCAGGGAAGTACTTGTAAATCGTTAAACTTCTGAATGAGTAGTATGTACACCATCCGGGGGTGATCGCTGTTGTCTATACGGCGTACCTGAATGGCGTGCAACTTGTTTAGCGAATGCCTGTAACCACAGGTAACCTGCTTTTCGAGCCTAGTTAATGGGCCAAGCCTTTTTTTGTAGCGGGAACAAGGAAAATACTCGATGGAAAAGGGCATTTTTTTGCCTTTACCATCAACCTTATTCATTAGTGCTAAGGCATCGCTAAGCAGAATTGTATCATTCACCTAGCAAAAGTGAGTTTGTAGCAATGGTGGGTAAAGGAACTTTAAACCGTTTCTAATTAGTAACGATTTTATATATTTGTGGAAATAATATGGCTATGAGCGCAACCGGAATAGACTTAATTGTAAAGCAGCTACTCGATGTAAGGGGAGGTTTTCACGGCTTAAAAATTAACGAACAATCGTTTAGAAAATATCGGATGCAGTTTAAGAATGGGGTATTGAGCCATGAGCATAAACAGCAGATTGCCAGATTGGGCGGGTACGAGTTAGCTCAGCAGGAGCTGTGGATAAAGAAATTTTCCGTTTAAATTTTCTTTGCTTCTTTCTTTTGTCGCGGAATTAAGGGAGCGACAAAAGAAAGAAGCCGAGGCGCGAAAAAGCCCTACCGCATAGCGGGGGGCTTTTTTCTTTGGTTTAAAGAATGGGCTTAGTTTATAGGCTCTACCTGTGCGTTGGAAAACAGGAAACACACCCCGAAAAAGCTGTATTCGTCAACTTCGCCCGTGTCAGTTACCTTTTGGTTATCCTTTGGCCGTGTCCAAATCGGGAATCCTTTCGAACCCTTAATAATTTTGTGATTGGCTTTTTTCCACTCGGGGAAAAGTTTAAATTCCTGATGCGGCTCGTTTTTGTACGTGGCAATGATGGCCGCGTTTATGGTGGTAAACTGGCCGTTATCAACTAGGGGTTTTACCTCGCGGCTAATGGTTTTAAGCTGCTCTCTTATTTCTTCCTTGCTCATTGGTTTCAATTTTTTGAATGGTTAAACTATTTTTCTCAACGGTTACGGTGTAGTGGTCGCCAATGTCGAAGCCAGCGAAGCGCAACCACAGGCCGCACATTCTTATTTCGGGAAATGGTATTTGCTTACCAAATACTCCACCTAATTTTTTACGTGCTGCATATCTGCAATACACGGTAAACTCCTTTACTTTTTCCATTATATTTAAGCACTGTTTTCTTACGGTTAGTTATCTAAATAGGTGCGGGGGTGGTTCCCCGCACTTCTTTTTTTAAGCAGCCTTAGCTGCGGTAATGGTTTTACTGTCCTCAATAATTTCAGATTCAAGATTCTGAATTTGAGTTCGACAACGGGAAACAAGAAATTCAACCACTTCCCGAATAACAACAGGTTCAGAAATTCTAAAATCCTTGTTGCTGTCGTCCGTAATTTCAATTTTTTGGTAGTGGCTGGGTTTGTCAACTGGTTCAAAGGCCAGCAGGTGGGTTAAGTCCTGTTTCAGTTTGTTGTGCCTTTTGATTTTAAACCCAACATCAATAATTGATTTTTGGGCAAGTTCAAACTGTGACAGCGTGGCATTTTCTGCCCTCTCCACTTTCAAAGTGGATTTTGGTGTTTCTGTTTTCATAATTGTTTTGGTTAATTATCTGATATAAATATACAAAATCGTTACTAATTAGTAACGATTTTAGAAAAAAATGTTTCCAAAAAATATTAATTTATAATCATTGTAAATAACTGTAAGTCAATAAATTAAATTGATTTTTGGTGTTGCGTTTTTCCAAAAAATGCAACATTAGATAAAATAATGACCCCATGCCCTACCCGCTGGAGGCGTACGCCAAAATAAAAAAATGATATATGAAACGGCCCCTATAGACACCAAACCGCTAGGTACTAGCGGTTTTCCGATTAACGACCATGCTAATGGCCCCTATACGACAAAGGCCAGGGCATTAACCCCGGCCTTTACCTTAATGATTTGTAACGTTAGTTTACTGCACCAAAGCCTAGTGATTCATCTGTGGATTTGTTAACACGGGAGCCACACTTAGCAAATACCAATGTATCTACCGCATCCGAGAAGTCTGTGGCGTGAGCGCCATTGCGTCTTCGTATCTCTGATGATTTGTCTTTCTCGAATAGTTTACCCACTCGCTTTATTGCGGCACTTCGCATTGATATAATCATATCCTTACAAGTGTCGAGGTTAAATGATACAATGGGGATATTCTTATTAGACCTGCGGAATAGCTCTTGCCATAAGAGGTATCTAGAGAAATAACTTGGTGTTTTGCCTATATAGTTCAATGTAATACTCCATCCCTTTAGCTTCAAGTGTTTAATTAGGGTATCAAGATAAGTAACGTCAACCCGAGCAGCTGTTGGGTCTAAGTCCTTGGCGGTATGGTCGTAATGAATTGTTAGGCTTTTGTATGGAATACCGACAAAGAAATCGTCCAGGGCTTGTACTAAATCTTCCAGCCCCAATGGGTATTCAACATAAAGCCCTGCTATTATATTGAAGTCATTGTTGTCACCATCCTGACCTATGGCCATGGTGTTAATATACTTACCCCAGTCTAATGCTACATGCAGGCGTTTATCCTTTCTGTAGTCCGTGTACCATTTCCAATTGCGTTTGGGGTTTCTTTTGTCGAACCCGATATCATGGATAGCTTCTGCATTCACCGCATAGTAACCATGCTCATCATCATCATAAAGACCGTAAAAACTCTTTTCGGTAGATATAACATCATTATTGAGGACAGCACGATCATATTCTAAATCGCTCATGGTTCGCCTCATTTGTTTGAGGTTATCCAAACCAATAACATCAATGTTATCAATAGTGCTGGCCTCTACCAGTAAAACAGTTTTTCGCTTCAGCTCATTCACCTCATCTGATAATCTGATTATTGCTTTCTGCATTTTCATGGCGACAGCCGGATCAGATTCTACACGCAGCATTCCCTTTATTTCGGAAATCATATACTGCTTGGCCAATATATCTTCTACCAATTCAGGCGTAGCCTGTTCAACTATATCGTAAATCCATTGCTCGTCTTCCAATGTTGGTTTATCGGTTAGGTACAGGTGAGAACAATGGCACCACAGTTTAGCAAATTTGGTGCTGGTACCTCGAATAGCCGGTATTTGGTTGGCCACTTTCGATGATTTAAGAAACCTGGCTTCATCCAAACACAAACTATCGAAGCTCATGGAGTTATGGAAGCCAAATTGAATAGAGCCGAAATAAATAACCGAGCCATTAAACAATGTCAGCGTGTGCTCGTAGTTGGATATGGGGTAATAAGGCTTGGGAATTTTTAAGTACGATGGTGGCTTCTGGTCTATCCAGTAGTCTATGTTCTCTACAAACCCGAAGCTATCAAATAGATTGATTACTCCTGGAAGAATGTTGTCCATAACAGCATCGTAACTGCGGCAGCCAAGCAAGTTAAGACTGCGTGGCATCATGGTGCAGTTATTGTACTCGAACATCGATGTACCCCCTCTGGTTTTACCGGTACCACGACCCCAGAACAACACATTAACCTTGCTCATGGCCTGTATAAACTTCAACTGAGGTTTGTTGAAGTAAAGCCGCGGTACATCATTCAATGATTTCTGCATCGGCATCGTGTTTAGGTTTAGCAATAAACTTAAATGCTTCAAGCTCCTTGCGTTCTGCGGGGTTAAGTGGGCGTTCCAATAACTTTTCAGAATCAGAAACCTCAATAACTGGCGGGTGGCGTTCCTTATAATCTGGGTACTGCATATCGGCCTCGTTAAGCCTTTGCAGATCCATTAGGTTTTTTACTGCACCGTTAAGTGCGCGGATATCGCCCGTCTCCTCAGCTTTGGCAATAGCCCTGCGGCACACTTCACCCAGCATATTTCGCTCATACTTCTTCTGAACCTTACACATCTCTCCGAAAACATGCTCAGCCATCTGAATGTCATTATATGCAGTGGAATTAGAAACATCAAATTCTTGCATAACAGCCCGAACCAGCTTGTTCTTCTCCATTATTCTGCCAGATGTGTAAGCTCGGTCAATCCAATACCAACGGGCGCAAACCGCTCGGTCTTTATCGCTCAGATCCGATTTCTCTATTTCGCCATTAATAAACCCTATAATCTTGGTAATATCAACGGTCTTGTATTTGGTCATCAAGCTCATTTTCGTCTTGCTTTAAAATCTTATCAATTATCTTCTGCGCCATGGTATGGGCTGGGTGACTGCCCTGCTTTGCACAGGTAATAATGCTGTGGTGTATTTCGGCTTTGGCTTTTAGTCGGCCTCGGTTAAATGCCCTGCACAATTGGTTGTTTTTGTCCTGAAATTGCTTTCTAAACTCCTTTTTATCTAAGTCTAGAATGGTACATATCTCAGCAATGGTCATCATACGCTCGGCGTAGAATGTAATTTCATTTAACTGTTTGTCTGAAACGGGTTGCTGCCCGCTATCTCCTCCTTCATCCATAAAGCGTGTTGTTCGTTTAGGTCTTCATTTTCGGTTATTATATAAAGTTCAACCCTTCTGTTTCTGCTCAAATTGGCACTTCCGGCAATGCTCACATGCCAATGCGCATTATCTATAAGGCATAGCTTAGCATGACATTTTGTTAGCCCAATACTTACAATCGATTTTTGAGCGATTTGATGGGCGTTACGGGCATACTGCTGTACTCTGGTATCAAACAGGCATTGTAGTGATAGTATTTGACCGCTTTCCTCCAGTTTAAGCAGGCTTTTAATTGCTTCCTCACTAATTGCCCACGAACACAAAACAATATTAGCAGGCCCTGTTAATGAAAGAAGGTGTTCAATGGCGTGGTGAGTACTCCATTGGCCACGGCTAGGTATGTGCCAGCAGCAATCTTTCTCCAGCTTTGGAAGCAACTGCTGAAAGGCCACCTTGTTGGTTCCAAGCCGAAAGCCTGTTTTAACCTTTAGCGGCGTTACTGGTTCAAGAGCCTGCTCTTGTGCCGGCATAATGCTATTGAATTCGAATAAGGCCACCGTTAGCAATTACTTCGTTAATGTATTCTAGCTCAAGCTGGCGCTCAGCCACTTCTTTGGCCTTTGCCGGGTTGTTCTTGTTTTTATTGATGTATTTGGGGTAATTGGCGTAGTTCACAATCATTTGCAGGTATCGTTTGTGCATTTCCTGCTCAGGGTCTTGGTCTTCCTGAAAGTCTGGATTTTTAAGCGTTCCTGTAAGCAAATAGTGATCTATTTCCTCGTAGTTTTTCTTTATGGTGTCATAAGCATCCAGCATTTTAAAAGCCACCCGCTCTCTTTCTTCAGGCGCGAAATCAATTAAGCGGCCGTGGTTGTGCTTTATCCAAGCGAACAACCTTTTGTTTTCTTCGTTTTTCTCCTTTAGGGTCTTCGGTAGTTCGCTTCCATCAACCGTATCGTATTTTCGGCCGTTGCTTGCTGGTGGATCTGGTGGTGTTGCTGCAATAATTTGTTCTGGCTCCTTATTTACTGTTTGGCCAACAAGAAAGGCCTCTAGCTTGGTTCGCGTAAAACTGCTTTCGGGTAGCGAAATAAAAACAGGTGGCCGGCCGGTACCTATAATCAATTTTACCAGATTAATTCCTTCGGTATAATTTCTAGCCGATTTTAACCACTGTTCAATTTGGTGTTTCATGCTCGCGATTTGTCTTTTTTTTAGGAAATCGGGTGTAAATGAATTTTGATGTATTTTGAAAAAAATAAAGCCCCAATCACGGGGCTTTATCATGTAACATTTGGAGTTAATTTTTGGCGGGGTTTTTCTTGCCCTTACCTCCTGAAGCAGCATCACCATCATCAGCGGTTTCCTCTGCCAAACCCGTGGGTGCATTATCGGTGGTTTTATCGGCTTCTTTAGCTTGTTCCGATTCAGGCTTTACAACCTGATCGGTATCGTCTTTTTTAACGATGCCATGAAACTTGTGCTGGTGAGCATACTCCGCATCTGATGCGGAGATCTTTTCATCGAAAACAATCTCACGTTGGCCAATAAGAAACTTTCTACCAGCTGTAGTGGTAAAGTACTCTGCTGTACTCGTTTTTAAAATAGATTTCATAACGATTAAGGATGAAGTTCAATTGCAAATGGATAATACTGCTGACAAGGGTGGAATGACTTAATCAATAAGTCATATTGCGCACGACCATCTGGCGTTTTGTCGGTTTTGTAGCTGGCCTTTAATTTGGCACCCCAGCGGAAAGAGCCAACCTGGCGAACCTTTCCATTAGAATCTTCCTTAAGAGCAATCACCTTGGTGTTATTCAGCTTACGGAAGTTACCGGCCAATTCTTCTTCAGGACCACAAACCACATCCTTTATCTCTTTTAACCCACCGGCAGCATCAAACTTTTCGCTGTCGTTGCTGCTGTATTCGCCTTCATCCTGAGTGGTTTCTAGCGTAATAAAACCTTTACCGGTTTTAAACAAGTGGGCAGCTGTAATCTTAACAGCATCAGCTGCACTGGTGGCATCACCAATTTTAGGCACATCGTTAATGGTTTCAAACCATTCTACCGGTGCAACATAAATCTTGGTGGTTGTACCGGCAACATTTTCAAACTCACCGGTTAATCCGGTATATGGAACTGGACTGTACATGGCTTAGTCGTTTACTGGTTTAAGAAATCCTGATTCTAGTTTCACCAGCTTGGCCACCAATTCCTTGTTGTCTTTAAGGTCGGCAGCACTGATGTACTCACCGCTATCGCGATCTAGGATACGCTTCACGGTTACTTTGTAGGTTGTTCCATTGTGTTTTACCAGCACATCGCCACCAAGGTCAATTGTTTTTTTGTCCAGGGCGGTAACCTGCCCGTTCAACTCGGTAATAGCTTCTTGCTGCTCATCAATGGTAGCATCGCGTTCAAGAATGGCTGCAACCAATTCATCAGGCTTCATGGCCTTGTAGGTTTCGGTAAGTGCAGCAATTCTTTTTTGCTTTTCTGCCTGTTCTTCGGCAGTTGGTGTGGCTAGGGCTGCTCCTGGAGCAGCCTTTACCTTTGTGTTATTCTTAGCCATTTTACACTAATTCAACATCGTTTGTAAATACTATGTTTGGCAGCGCAAAACCAACACCTTTGTGGTAGTCACCAAACAATTTTACTGAGCGGTCTTCTCCTTCAATTTGAAGAGAGCTTTGACCCTGTGCGCGTTTTAAACCACCAACACGGTTGCTTTTTGGGGTAGCCCAAAGTTTGGTACTGGTGCCCATACTTGGCAAGCCCATTACTTTCACGTTGGCATAGTCGGCCAAGGTGTCCAGTTCTTCCTGCGCATAGTTAGCGTTGTATTTAGCACGCTTACCTTGGCGGTATTTCAGCACACGGTCTTCATTCATAAAAATGAAATCGATGTACGGGCGGTATTGGTGAGGTATACCCGCAAAGAAGTTTTCTACATACGTGCAGTAATCTTCAGGATCGGCTGGAGCAGCACCCACTACAACGGGGTCAATTCTACTGTCGGTGATGTAGTCGTTAATGATTTTTTTCAAGCCATTCATACTAGCACCAGCAGCACCAGGTGTATTGGCTACCGGAGCAGCAAACACACCGTTGTATATTTCAAGCAACTCCTCATCCTCGCGCATACGGGGCAAAATATGCTCCTCAATAAGCCAGCGTACAAATGGCCAGTCGGTAC
The DNA here is from genome assembly GCA_964390915.1 of uncultured Flavobacteriales bacterium. GTDB lineage: Bacteria > Bacteroidota > Bacteroidia > Flavobacteriales_D > Luteibaculaceae > DASUEB01. The sequence goes on along the minus strand of CAYMJL010000021.1, from coordinate 26,511 downwards.
GGCTCAAGCTGTTTCCAGCCAAAAAGCCCAACCAAGTTTTTTCAATGTCGTCCGGATACTCTTTTGCATCCACCTTCATTTTAAACAATTCAACAATGTTTGGTACAAACGTTATTGAAGCCACAGGGGTAAATGCATTCTGGTACGATTGCAAAATGCGAGATAGGTGTGCGTCAGAAAACTCCAACCGGGTATCTTCAGTTGGAATTATGTTGAAAAAAGAAGCCGTCTTCGGGTCACGATACAACTCTTTGGTAAGACGCTGCATGTTCTGCTGACCCTTTACATAATAACCACCGTATTCGGCAATTACATCAGTTACTACAATGCTCATGGTTTATCTATTATAGGTTTAGTAATTTGTCAGCAGTTTGGTTGTGGGCAAAGCCAGCACTTACCACAGCAAAATCGGTTTCGCCACCGTTAGGCATTTTGTCCTTTTTTTCACCGGCTTTGGTCATAGTGTCTTCAGCTTCATCAGCCTCCAACTCGGCAACACGTTCGGTAAGCGTTTCAACCTGAGTATTCAAGTTAGAAATCGTGGTGTCTTTTTCGCTTGCAGCGGTTTGCAGCCCTTTAATTTCGGCTACCAGGTCAAAGTCAGCTTCGTTGCCTGTTTTTCCAAATAATGCAGCACATTGCCCATACTTACCTTCCAAAGCTTTCACTGCAAATGCATCCTCAATGCTCATCGAAATCTCGGTGTTGGCATTGGCACTTGCAGCGGCTTCTTTGTCAGACTTAGTACCGAACAGGCCGCTAAAACTAATTTTGTTCATGTCTATGGTTGTTTGAGAAAAAATTGCATCGATACATTCTTCAAGCGAGGCAATGCCATCGGCAAGCCCCATGTCAATAGCCTGTTGGCCACTATACATGGCACCCTTCTTGGCCTCGTCTTTTATGTTGGGGCGGTAGGCAGTAACCTGGTCTATAAAAACCTGTGCCCATTCGTCTATATAGGCTTGGGCTTTTTCTATTTTGTCCTTATCAGTCCAGTCTCGGTAGAAATCGTTTTTGTCCTCGCTTTGTGTGGCGTATATGGTGGCAATTTTAAAGCCTTGGGCTTCGAAAGCACCTGTTGGGTCTATAAGGGTGCAGAATGCACCAATACTACCCACCTCGCTGGCGGCACTGCTAAGTTGTATAGAGTGCGAGGCACACGCAATCCAATAGGCTGCACTGGCGGCCATGCCAAATACATAAGAAACCACAGGCTTTGAACATTCAGAAATAAGTTGGCAAAACTCGGTCAGGCCTTCGCCACTACCACCGCCACTGTCAACCATTAGTACGGTACCTACAATGTTGGGGTTGTTCTCGGCAAACGACAGCATCTGCATGCGGTCGTAGCTGCCTTTATCGCCACAATAACCATACTTTACAATAGGGCCACAAACGGGAATAACCATCACCACTTTAGAACTGATGTCGGTTGGGAGAGATCGGAAGCTTTGGCCTTCCTTGTTTACAAAATAGGCTTCGGTGGTCGCGTATTCCTCGCGCCATGGATTAATTATAGACAGGTCTACAGCATCCCTATTAAGAAGTTGCTTTACAACAGGTAAAAGCGCCTGTGCGTATGATTCGTTCATCATCCACACACCGCGCATTATGCTGCTTATTAAATGCGAAAAGACCATGTTTGCAGGTTTACGATGCAAACTTGGTCTTGTGCAAGTGGTGGGTAAAGGAACTTAGCTTAAAAAACCGGCTGGGTAAGGAAGCTCGCAAGCAAATACCACCTTGTAATGATTAAGCTGTTCGGGATCCGCCCCGTAGTCTTCTTTATACTTTAGGTAGCAGGCCACATCCTGTGCACCAAGCAATCGGTTGCCATTGCCGTTGTATGGAAAGTAAACAACAACACACCGCCTGTTTGAAATTTGCTCCAAAATGGCCAGCACATCAAGCCTGTTTTCAGGCACCTTGCACTCTAACGAATATTTATACGTGTCGTTGTTGCCTTTGCTATCGCGATCACCATTAAAATCAACGTGGTGGCCGGTAATGTTAAACTCCCAACAATCGCCATCGGGCAAATAAGTAAGGGGGCCAAACAGTTTGCCGCCGTAGTTAATAGGCCAGTTATCTATAATGTCAATTGGTATAACCTGAAACCGTGAAGCAGAACCTACGTTTTCAGTTTCACCTCGCTCATTCAAGTCTATTTTAATCAGTCCCATAGCTTATTACTTTTCTAAACCGTGTGCTTTTAGTATTGGCCTTAGCATACAACTGGTATCGCTTTATCAAGGTATCTTCCGTAATAAGACCATCCAATTCGTGCAGCCGTATAAAATCTTCAATCATAGTATGCATCTTGTATCTATTTCGGTTGGCTTCAATAAAAAGCCACAGCCTATAATTAAAATGATCGGCCATTATGCCTCTAAGCATTTTAGCCCACTCGGCTCCTATCGATATTTTTACCACCTTTTGCGGTACACTGTCGGCCAATTGTGGGTAAACCACAGAAATATATGTTTCATATTGCAACTCTATTCCTTCTCCTGGTAATGGTAATACGCCCGTTGCTTCTCGCTCAATAAGTGCACCCGTGCGTTTAGATAGCAACATTTTTACAATGGCGTAAAACTCGCGGTGCAGGTGGCGGTTGTTTTTAAAGTATGATTTGATGTAGGGAGGGACATATACTACCGCCTTGTAAACTACCTGAACCGACTGGGCAGATTCGCTCATAGTTGCAACTATTTGTTACAAATATACACAGCTAATGATGTGTATTTGTCACTATGTCGAGAAAAGAAATGAATATTTTTACTGACAAAATTTAAATCCCTATGGCAAAAAGAGACGAAATCGCTCAAAGAATTCAGGCATCAGATACCTGGAGAAATTCACTTATTATGGAAGTAGGCCAGCTTTATGCCGCTGACCACATCAAAAACCAACAAAAAATAAATGATAACGTAGACTTAATCAAAGTTCTAGATGATAGATTAAAACTGCTCAAGAAAGAATATCATGAAGCCAAAGAATAACACAAAGCCCCGAATTATCGGGGCTTTTTTAATTATTGTTCATTTAGGAAATCCCTGCTAATAATTCGCTTCGTGATATGGTGGCCGCCTTTAAATACAATCATCAATCCATCTTCATCTACTTCCGCTTCTATTACAGCATCGCCCCAAATCTTCATTTCCTTTGGTAAATATGTGGTGTTTTTAACCTGGACATATAAGTAATCGTCTTTTATTTTTACAGATTTCAGAATACTGGGCTCAATTATTAAATATGCATTATAGCCGGTAAACTTTCCGAAAATACTTTGCGGCTCAGCTGTTTCTTCAAAACCTTCAATACCATCTTCGTAAATAAAATGTGACTTTGTACTCATACCATCTTGATTAAATGAAATGCTGGTAAAATTAAAAACCGAAGGGATTACCCGACTTAAATATATCGTCACCAAATATATTTCCAAAAATGCTGTCTATATAGCATTTATGCACTACCAATCGGTTAAAAGTGGGTAATTTTGTTTTGAGATAACCTTCAAATTTAATCTTAGCATCCAATTCACTAAGCTTCCGCTTAACTCTCATTTTGCCGCTTTTAATAATGGTTCCTGCCTTATCATAGGCTGAATACTCAATTATATAATCTCTGTACATAATATATTGATTTAGTATTTAACATTTTCAACATCAACCAATGAAAAGCAACAATATCCCGGTTCTATACCATTGAATTCACGAAGGACGTAACCAATTCTTGCAGTAATTCTCCGGCTAGTTTCTTCCTTTGTTTTCTCATCAATTTCAATCAACACAATGGTGTCGTTAGCCTGAAAGTCACGGTCGTTTTTTCTGAACTCAAAGGGTTTGCAACCCTCATGCGTCCGTTGAAAGTATTTCGAATAGCATTTTAGTACGTGGTGTGCCATAATGTGTGTATTTAAATAAAAGTTGGATGTCCATGCTTTTTCATTTCGTTGTACCAGTTTAAAAAAGTACCGTCTTTAACCCTTTCTAAGGTACCTACCACTTCATTAATAGATAATATTGCAACATAACATTTCAAGTTATCGTCTTTTAAGTTTTCTGTGCTTAATGCTCTTCGTTTAAGAAAATCAATAGCTAATTGTAATTCTTCCATTTGTATGATTTATCTGGTTTTACAAAGCCGCCCAGGGCATAGGTTATTTATCTAAATTCAAGTCGTCCGTTTTCCTGTACAATCTCGGTTTCGAAAGGAAACTTGTCTTCCGGTACCTTCCTTATCATATCCATAAGTACCGTTGAGCCGGTAAACACCACATGCTCCTCTCCTTTAAATTCAATATGCAGGTGCAGGCAATCGCCTTTACCTTCATATTTCGAGGTTACAATTTTGAAAGCCTTTACTGTAATGGTCTTATTTAAAACCTTTGCCATTTTAATCTTGTCGCCGGTAAAAGCTTTGCTTTCGGCTTTAATGCCCAAGTCTTTAAACTTTATCATGTAGTAGTTTTTTTATGAGGTGTTTACTATTACAATGTGTTGCCCAGCCGTTGTACGAGGCTACCGATGCGGGGTTAAATCGGTTGGCCACCATCCGGGCGAAACGTTGTTTTATACTTTTTCGCAATAAAATGTGTGTATGAAAAAACCGGTATCCCACAAAGTCAATACCTCTTGCTGCCACCGGAAACACTTGGTAATTGCCTTTTATACTCAGCTTTAGTTTATCGCCCAGGTAGGTGCGTATTTCGGCCAGCATTTCGTGCAAATAGGCTTTGTCCGGGTGCAGAATAACCAGGTCGTCAGCATAGCGGAAATAGTACTTCACCTGCTTTTGTTCCTTCAACCAGTGGTCAAAGTAGGTCAGGTAAAAATTGGCCAAGTACTGGCTCAGGTAGTTGCCAATTGGTACACCATCGGCACTGTCAATAATTTCATCAAGCAACCAAAGCAGGTCTTGGTCTTTAAATTTTCTACGTAGCAGCTGCTTCAATACATCGTGGTCAATGTTTGGGTAAAACTTGGTGATGTCCAGTTTAAGGCAATACGTGGTGCCAGGCACATCTTTTAAAGCAGCTTTAACAGCATACATAGCCCCATGAATTCCCCGGCCTTTTACGCAGCTGTATGTGTCGGCGGTAAACACGGTCATGAAAATGGGTTCCAGCACATTCATTACCGCATGGTGCGTAATCCTGTCGGGGAAATAAGGTAAACGGAAAACCAACCGTTCTTTAGGTTCAAACACAGTGAAAGTGCTGTACGCTGAAGTTTTATAGGTGCGGTTCCGTAACATTTCGTGCAGGGTAATTATGTTGTGCTCACGCTGCCGGTCGTGCATCCTTATACCATACTGGTCCTTCTTTCCTTTTCTGGCCTTTTTATCGGCCAGTAATAGGTTTTCCAAACTTATTATGCGGTTGTATAGGTTACCAATTCTTTTCATTGCCTTTGCTTTAAAGATCATCTTCACCTGTTGGGTTACCAATGCTCTTGCTGTGGTGTATTTTTTTGCCGTGTTGGCAGGGTTTGCGCTGCATTATTTATACTCGCATAGGTGCGAGCTGACATTCGAATTCGTGTTCGAGTTATCGTAGTCGTTGTACGACAGGGCGACACCTGAACCTGAGAAGAACCAGCTCCAACAGCACACAACCTTATTCATTATCCTAAATGAAATTTCCGGTGAATCTCTGGGAACGTTTCAACCGAGTATTCGCAATCAGCAGCACTTTCAAGTGAAAGGCGCGAGCCGACAGACGAAAACGTGTACGAGCGAACGCAGTCGTAGGACGACAGGGCGACACCCGAAGGGGCTTGCGCGTTTTTTTCCACCCATAATCTGGGGAAATACTTCCAGGTACTCCTATCGGTAAAGTCTGCTTTAAAGTCACCTTTTATTGCTGCGCTAATAATGGCATTCTCGTAGCAGCCTATTATCCATTCACCAAGTCCTTTATCTGGTATCATAGATACATCCGGACGAATGTTTGGGTCAATGCCAGCCAGTTGGCAGGCTTCTTCCCATGTTTCTGGTCTATTGCTTCTCATGTCAAGTTGTTTTTTAAATGTGTAAATGATAATCGCGGAAAAGTGGGTGGAACTCGGGGTTTTCAACAAGAGTTTTGCCATCCTTCCAGTCGTGGAGCATAAGGCGCGAGCCGACATGCGAACCCGAGTACGAGAGATCGAAGTCGTAGTACGACAGGGCGACACCCGAAGGGGCTTGCGCATCTTTCTCGGCGTATACCCACATGCTGTATTTCTTCTTACCATCGGTTAGGTCTATTTTCTTACCGCCATTCCAGTTTTCGAAAAGTTTTGGCAATAAATAAGCGGCACGCTGGTACCGGCATTCGCTGGCATCCTGAATCAATGTAGTTGCATTCAGAAAATCGTGGTTAATGGTTGGAAGAGCGAGGAGCTCCTCCATTGTTTCAACTTTTTTCATGGTTTACTTTTTTGGTTTGATTAATAATTGGCCGTACTCATTTGGAAACTGTTCTACAGCATATTTGCACAATTCAGGATTTTTTAATTGAAGGCGCGAGCCGACACCCGAAAACGAGTTCGAGCCAACGTAGACGTAGTACGACAGGGCGACACCCGAACCTTCTTTTCTGAATTTTACAATGGGTTCATACTTTGGCTGATTGATGTCTAATGGGTCAGCTACCCAACCTTCATTCAATGCCTCTACGATAATTTCGGCTTTGTCGAAAAAATGGTAGTCTGCATCAGGGTTATTGCCGGTTTCAATACAAGCATCGCGGAAGGTTTTAACCCTATCCATTACATTAGGACAAAGGTTTATTTCAGGAACCAAGTCCTGAAGGGTTTTTCTTACTTCGGGGGTTGCGCCCTTGTAAGCATTAATAAGGTTGTCAACCTTTAGTTTTACTGTTTTCATGGTTTTATATGGTTTTTAAGAGATTACTGATTTCACAACAAGTGTTTATTTATAAAATATGCAGCAACAAAGGCAACAGATAACATGCTTATAAAATCCCACACCGTTTTCCAGAATTGCCTGGTGCAAAAAATGCATAGGTTTTGTTTGCGCAGGGTATCTAGTGATTTGCCGTATTCTATTTTTCGAATACCATGTTCATATCCAATTGAAGTAAGCCTTCTTACCAATTCCTGATATTCTGTCAAATACCCATCAGAAACTTTTAATAAAGCATTGTAACCATCAATTCTGGCATCCATTCTAGTAAGACTGTATACGGCATTTAAGTGCTTTATTCTTGCAATTTCAGCCTGTAGGTAAATAATCTTTATGTGATTGTTCATGGCTTTTAAGAGATTATGGGTTAATTCCGAATTGTGCGAATTGTGTAGGGTCTATCCACGCAGCGGTATTAAGTGGTTCCCATACCAATACCAGGCCTTGCTCCAACAGTTTTCCAAGTTGTTCTTGTTTCTCGAAACTTAGGCGCAGGAAGTAGTTGTTTGTATAGCTACCGTCCGGGTGTTTTACAGCAAACAATACATCCTTTTTACTGTTTCCAACTATAAAGTGTTCACGGGTAGCTACTATCCATTTACCCGGTAGATTAATGCTGTTTGGTGTTTCCATGATGAATTTATTTTTCACTGTTACTTTTGTTACAATGGCTACAACCCTTGTCATTACTGCATTTTGCTTGTAACATTTTTTTTTCAATTTGTTACAATCTATTTTTAATTATGTTAACCGTGTTATTTTGTTACATCTGTTACACGTTTTGTTACGCTTTAACTATCTTATTTTCAGTATTGTAACAATTGTAACATTTGTAACAATAGTTTTCAGAATGGTAAATTTGCCGGTGTTTCTTCTCCCATAAGTTCAGTGAGTTCACCCATGTTTTGAATTTCATCCTGCTTCAGGTAATGTTGAATAAGGAAAGTATATGGGCGACACACTTTGTTTTGGTATTCCAAATGCAGCTTTTTGTCAGGACCTTCGTTGAAACCTTTAGGTATATTAACCCGGATTGATTTTGTTGTGGGTTTCAATCCTTTTTTCTCCTGGAGATAGTCCTTAACATCGTTCTTGTCCAGCTTGTATTTTGCAGTTTTATTAATGCTGTCCGTAATGGTTTCCAAATCGAGCTTTAGGGTAGCCAGGTTATAAGTTTGAAACATTTCGCTGATGTATTCATCAACCGTTCTGTCTAGGTAGCGTTTGGTTTTTTCTACAATTCGTTTAAACTGGTCGGTAACAAACCACTCGGTTTTAAACCATAGCCGGTCTGATCGCGGGTGAACAATGGTTCGGGTTTCTAAAAAATGGAGCCAGGCATTTATTTCCCGCTTCATTTTAATTTCCAAGTCCGGGTCTAAATCAGCTTCAGGAATAACCGGAACGCGTATCACAAACCAACGGTTTTCACCTTCTTCCATCTTCATCACGTTGTCGGCATCGTTAGAGCATATCATAAGTTTTCCGTAGTAAGGAAAACTGTAAACGTTCATGCCTTTATTCTCCAGGTAGGCTTTATCGGCCGTGGCCAGCTGCTTCAATCGTTCTTTCTCCGCTTTCTTGTCCACGTCCAGAAAACCTTCGTCAATGGCAATAATGTGTTTGGTTATGTAGTGGCCGTTAAACTTCATCCGGAACTGGTCATTACCCAGAATGCACATGTTGGATGTATATATGGCGTTCATCCATTTTAAGAAAGTTGACTTTCCGGTTCTGAACTCTGGGCTTACCAAAATTGGCACCGGCAACATATGCTTAGGGTAGCGGTGTAGGATGGTTAAGTAATCGAGTGCAACGGTAAGCGGGTCGCCAATAATTGAAATTTCTGCCCCGTTAGCCTCAATGGTTGCCTCTCCCTGAAATACGTGTTTCAAGAACTTTGCCGTATTTGGGAATTCGCCATGCTCTGGTTCGTGGTTTAGTGGCTGGCACAGGTTGTAGCAATCGGAATGAACCCGCTGATAGTTCTTGGTAAAGTCCGGTTCGTTGCAAAAACCATCGTACCGGCGAATGCTTTTTATAAACCCAGGAAACCGCTTATTGTAGTCTCGTTCAATCTCAGAGATCTTCCATGGCTTTAACTCCGATTCCAGCTCACCAAACTTATTGGGTACTTCAATAATCTTTACCCAATCGGCACCAATCCGCATAAACTTGTCTACATCGCGGTGTTTTAAGAATTGAACATTTTCGCCGGTAAAGAAGTATTGCGCACTGTTGAAGGTGAATTCGTTATCGGATATATCGGGCTTGTACTTCTCGTAGAAATCGTCCACACTATTTAAGCCGAAGTACTTGAATATCCTAGAAGAATAACCCTTTTCCAAAGAGTGTATATCGAAGTAAACTTTCGCAACGGTTAGTTCCAGTGCATCTTTTAATACGGCATCATTGTCGTTGGTTTTGTTCAGCAAATCGTCCAGCCCTTTCGCCTGCTTGTGGCAAAAATCCGTTTTAATGTGTCCCCAATAAACGGTGTTGAAGTCTTTATGTAGATTTTCCCGAACAAAACCAACGCTTTTCCTAAAGTTGCAAACCGCACTATAAAAGCTTTTTGGTCGTTTTGTAAGCTCCTTACCAAACTCATATTTTACAGTAAGTGTATCGGCATCGGTAAGGAATACCAGGTTCTTCACCTTGCAGGTATTAATTACCAGAAGAATGTCGTGGTGTAGGCTTTTAATGTAGTCGCGTTCATCGTCAGTTTCACCATAAAACCCGTGAATCGATGGTATTCCAATGCAGTCAAATTTAGCCTTACAAGCTCTCCAGGCCTTAAACTCACCTTCGGTCATAAAAAGGGTTTCTATTTCCTCCTTATTCTCGAACTTTTTTAAAATCTCAGGAGGGAAATATGGGGCCAATCCGCCGCCGGCCGGTGAGCGGTATTTCATATCGCCAATTGGTTCTTTTAACCGGGTGCGCTGAAACCTGTTTTCCCACTTATTATCACCTTTCCGGAATTGGTACGATGCACCGTAAGGCCTGTAATAATTAATAATAATATTCCCCTGTTGGTCTTCTTCGAAGAAAACCAGCTTTATAGGTTCTTTGTGCAGGGGATAGTTTGGATTCTTCATTTCCATTGTCAGCTCATTGTCTGAACAATGGATTTCTTTCATCCTGTTGGTGAAGTATTCCCCGCGGCCTAATGATTTGCTAGCTATGCGGCTCATAATTTCCCTTCCAAACTTTGAACAGATCTTTCCACTAACCATTCCATTGCGGGCGGGGTTACTGCATTTCCGTACTGTTTTACTTTATCCTTCTCGGTACCTAAAACAATGTAATCGTCAGAAAACGCCATTGCTCTGCCTATTTCAGGGCTTTTCAGCATACGATAAAAGCAGTCTTCTATGTTTGGTTTGTTATAACTAACCAGTGCAGATCTATCTTTAGTTGTTACGGTTCCAAGCTCAGCCTTTATTGACTTTATGGAATGACCGGTTCCGTAATAGGATGCTGTAAATGCTTTGAAATTGTCTGTTGTTACTATTCCAGAATGAATACCGCCGGCGGTTACCGCGTTTAATTCTCTTAAAGAACTTCTTGCTTTGCTTGTGCCTCTTAGTTCAGTAATCAATGGAGGGGTAATTAAAGACATACTTTGCCGGGTTGTCTGAGTTGTTAATGGTTGATTAGCTGAACGAGCATTTTTAATTGGTGAATGCTCAGCCTTAATAATGAAAGGAGTGGGTATTGCAATGGAGTGGGAGGCATCACCTGGTTGCGTGGGAACAACATCCAAAATCGATTTTACCCGACAATCAACCCCACTAGAATATCTGGTGGTTACTATAACGGGTTCGCCACAAAACTTATCGATACCATACTGAATCCTTTGGATGGTCTTATCACTTAGCGGTTTCGATCTATCGCTTATTCTGGTTCCCAAGTCAGACCAGTCAATGCAATTGAAGGAAGAGTAATAAAAGGGCTCGACAATACTCCCGTGTGTTGGGCATCTGTATACATACTGCTGACGAAATTTCCCGAATTTTTTCAGCGGATTTTTCCAGCTTTGGATAGCCTTAACTGTTTTATGGCAAGTGGGACAATGTGCCTCTGGGGTAAAGTCGAGGTTTGGTTTTCGGTTACCTTTTTTCCAGAACACCACGTACATCCTGTCCCGGCTTTGAGGTGTTGGGTGGCAATGCATGGAATTCAAATAAACGCATTCATGTAAATAACCAAGGGAATGCATTGCCATTAACCACGAATCAAACATTATCCATTTCCGAGCATCAACTACGTTCTCCACAATTATGATTTCGTATTTGTGGTATTCTGCGAACCGTGGAACGTCCCACATTGTTGCCCGGCTTCTTTCTGCCGCGGGGTCAAGTTTTCCCGAATTGAAAAGGTCAATTTGTGCTTTGGCAATTTTTTTCCCTTTAGCAAGACTATGGTTAGTACATTCAGGAGATGTAATTAAAATTGTCGTTTTTGGATATCTTCTTGGATCTGCGGCACTGATATCTGTGCAGTCGTGAATAGCTTCCGGGAAATTTGTATTGTGAGTTTCAATTGCCAGGTTCCAATGATTCATCGCCAGCTTTACTTCCAAGCCTGGCCCCAGGCGATTTGCCACATTTCTTACACCCTGCGAGCTTCCTCCGGCTCCACAGAATTGGTCAGTTACGGTTATAGTACTCATTTACTGATTTGCTAAAATTATACGGGTTCTTGCATGATCAATCACCTTCCAAAGCGCACGCATTACTGTGTCTTCTGGGGCATCTACCTCGCTATCTTTTTCTAGGGTAACCAGTACCAGCGATTCGTTGTGCACTCGTGGTTGTCCAACTATCTTAACACCGGCCTGCTGAAGAAAACCAAGCTGAAGGGTGGTCACGAAAATATCGTGGGTGTCTGCCTGGTTTTCAATAACCTTTATTATTCCGCGCAATTCACCCTCTGCCTCTTTGCTTCCCTGTAGCAGCACCTTTGCGTGCTCAAAATCTTCGGGGTTTCTTGTTTTGCGGGCTTTGCCTTGTTCAGTGAAGTATTGTCTTTGCAAGGAAAGGACTTTCTTCACCTGCTTAAAAAATGGCGTGTTTTTCATGGAGTTGTATTTATTGGGTTACTATACAATAGCCAGTTCTTTCCGGTACTTGGCTTTTAGGTCTGATGCGTTTTCTAGTGCCGCACATTTGTTATTACAGTGCAAGCAGTTTCCGGTTCTAAGCGATCGCAGGTTTTGCGAAAAAATTCCGTGTTCCTTGCACTTAAACAATTGATGGTCTGATGGACATTCCGCGATAATCAATTTTTCGGCTTTGGTGATTCTGTAAGACATTAAGCAAGTTTTTTAAGGTTATTAAATCGTTGGGTTACTTCGGTTATGCACTCAGGCCAGAACTCGTGCATTAATGCTTGCAGCGTATGCACTTCGGGTTTGGCGTTGCTTGGGCAAAAAAGCGTAATGCTGGCCTTGCCCATTATTGGTTTATCATCTACTTGGAAATACATGGTTTTATCATAGCACTCCCTGCGGTAAATACGCCCGTAGTTGGTAATGAAATAAGAACTGTGAATACCGGTAAGTGGTCGTAATCCTTCACCGTTTAGCAGTTCAGGCCTAAACATTACCTTCAGCATTAAAGGTGGCCACCAACGCTTTTCGCTCAAAAACCAGTGTTATGTTTTGGTGGTGTTCAACCCTAAGCTGTACAAGGGTGTCGAAGAATAGCCCGCTTGGACAGTTGGTAATAACCTGAACCTGTTTGCCAAGCAACGCATTACCGTAGGCCAATACCCAAACACCGGCAATATAATCGGCAAGGTCTCCAAGAAATCGGAAGTTGTTTGGTGTGGCATCAATAAGGCTTAAGGTAACGTCAGGTTCGGGGATGGCGACTTCGCCCATCTGGAACAGGTTTTGGAATAGCTTTTTCATAGGGTAGGGGGTTTTAGTACTTGTTCAATTGCCGCCGGTCAATTCTACTTATCTCGTTATTGAAAGTGTCTCGCAGCTCTTCTATTTCCCCCAATTCATGGTCGATGGGTATTACTGCTGGCCCACCGTCTGGCAGGCTTTCTCTTTCTTCGGTTAAGCGCTGTGCGCGTAAGCCTAATGCACGAACAATGATGTGCATGTGTCTTGGATTAGTTATTTGCATAGCTGTTGGGTTTTAGCGCGTTTTTTAAAAATTAACTGGGCTTGTTTTATTATTCTAAGCCTAGCGGGTGTAGCATCTAGATCACTTTTTGCATTCATCAACTGGTTAACCGTTTGGCGGCAAACCCGTGCTTTTTTAGCAATGGTTATATCATCGCTAGAAATTCGTTTTGTCCTTAGTTCTTCTATTTGCTCCAACAGAATTTTAGGTTTCATTTTTGGCTTAGTATTTGCTCGTTTGCGTCACAACCTACACAAATAGGCGACATTTTAACGACGATTATGTGACAAATATGCGACAAAAAAATAATAAGTCAAGTAAAATGATACAAATACACATAGCAAATGATACAAATACACCACAAGTATTTGATAATCAATAGGGATTTTTGCTAAAATATTTTTGTGATGAGCGAAAAGGAAGACAAATCCTATAAAAAAGAGATAGGAATAGTTGCTGAAAACTTCAGAAAGATTAGAAAATCAATGAGTTTAACTCAGGAGCAACTGGCCAACGACCTAGAATTAGATAGGACCACTATTGCTGCCTACGAACAGAATGGGCGGGAAATGCCTTTGCGGTTTTTGTTTAGAGTATGTCAGCAATACGGCATCCCGTTAGACCGATTTTTTACCAGTCTACTAGAACCAAAAATAGAAAAGCTGCATGCATTTTCTGAACCGATGGTTAAGTACGGGCAAGAGGAACAACAAACAGTTGAATTGTTTGTGAAAATAAACGCTCCACAAGACCGCGTTTATGATTTACTGAAGCAAGTAACCGGGCAATAACGGCACCTTTTATATTCTTTCACGGCACCCTTTGCCATGAAAGCCTAGTAGATACAAGGGTTGCTGTAGTTCTATCGAGACCACTAGTAAATAAAGGGCTTCAGTAATGAGGCCCTTTTTCTGTTTTAAGATTTTGCGTATTACTCGTGTCGCAGGGCTTCTATCGGGTCTAGGCTAGCGGCTTTTTTGGCCGGATAAAAGCCAGAGATAATGCCTACGCCAAAACACAAGGCTGCACCGCCAAGAATCCATTTCCAGGGTATGATGAATGCGCTACCAACGGCTGCACCCACGAGGTTACCGATGATAATGCCGAGTATAATTCCGAATATTCCCCCGAGCTGTCCTATGACAATCGACTCAATTAAAAATTGCTGACGAATGGTTTTTGCACTGGCGCCTATGGCTTTGCGGGTGCCAATTTCTTTGGTTCGCTCGGTAACCGAAACCAGCATAATATTCATTAGTCCAATTGCCGCACCAAGCAAGGTAATGCAGCCAATTATAACCCCAATAATTCCGATTACACTTAGCTGTTCAATCACCATCCCGGCAATGCTGTCGCTTTTAGAGATGTAAAAACTGGAGTCTTTGCCTGGAGCGTCTTTCCGAACAATGCGGAATTTTCCTTCAGCTTCGCTCACGGCTTGATCCAATTCAATAGCCTCTTTCACAAAAATACTCATGGAATAAGAGGTGCTCGGTTTTTGGTAGTTGGCTTTCAGGTTGGTAACCGGAATAATGATTTGGTTGTCACCACTAAAACCCAAACTACTGCCTTTGGGTTTTAACATGCCAATAATGGTGTAGCGCGCACTGCCTATCGTTATAACCTTCCCAAGGGCTTGTTCATTTATTTTTTTAAAAAGCTTGTCGGTAATGTCTTTGCCCACAATGGCCACGTTGGCCGAATTCGTTAAATCCAGTTTCGAGAAATTCCGTCCTTCAATAATGGTATAACCCGAAGTACTCAGGTAAATTTCGTCGGCACCAATAACCCGAACGTTGGGATTGGTTTTTTCCGATTTGTATTTAATAGTAGCGTTCCCACTGGCAACGGCCGACACCGACATCAACGCGGGGTAAGTGTACAATTCTTTAAATCGTTGGGTTTCGCGGTAATCAATAACCCTAGCTTGTTGGCGTTTGGACCGTTCAAACGAAAAATTCCGGTTCATGATGGTAAACGTGTTCGAACCCATCAGGGAAAAGTCGCTTTGAAACTTATTTTCAATGGCGTCAATTGACGTAAGAATACCCACTAAAGCCATTATACCCACCGCAATAATTAACACGGTTAGGGTAGAACGCAAACCCTGACTGCGAACTGCGCGAAGTGCAATAAAAATGTTCTCTTTGGTGGTATTCGAAATCATAATAGAAGCCAAAAATATTTTGTAACTAGCCGGTCAAATCTAAATCTAATCGTCAAAGAAATGAAAAAACTATTCCTAAGTGCCCTTTTTGTGATGGGCGGACTTTTGTCGTTTTCTCAAGAATTTATGCAAATAACCACCGTTGAATCGGTAGTTCCTGGCGGACTTGGTCGTAGCCGAATGATTTCGGTGGATGAAAAAGGCAACATGCGCGAAGAAAAACTAGAGAACTTTTACAGCATGGTAGGGGTAAATTTTGAGAACATTAAGAATAATGATTTGGCTATAACGCGCAAAATCAACGACATGACTAAAGACGGATGGGAACTTAAATTTGTGACTACGGGTGTAGAAAGCGGACAGGATAAAACCGGATTATTTATAACACGTTATCTTTTTCAGCGCGAGTTAAAAAAGTAATTTATTTAGAACAATTCTATATGCAAAATGTGGCCAGCAAGCTAGCAACCGGCCCCTATTATTTTGTAAATTCGCGAAACTTTTTGCAACCTTCTTTAAATATTTCATTCCATGGTATTTGACCTAGATATGATTAAAGAGCTTTACCAGCGTTTTCCCGAGAGAATTGCTGCAGCTCGTTTGGTAGTGGGCCGTCCACTTACTTTGTCCGAAAAAATTCTTTACGCTCACCTTTGTGAAGGTGGCGCGAAACAAGCCTACGAACGCGGAAAATCGTATGTTGATTTTGCCCCAGACCGTGTTGCTATGCAAGATGCAACCGCTCAAATGGCCTTGTTGCAGTTTATGCAAGCCGGCCGCCCAAAAGTGGCCGTACCTAGTACTGTTCACTGCGACCACTTAATTACTGCGAAGCTTGGTGCAAAAACCGATTTAGATTTTGCCAACAAAGAGAGCAAAGAGGTTTACGATTTTCTAGGTTCTGTTTCCAATAAATACGGTATCGGTTTCTGGAAGCCAGGTGCCGGTATTATTCACCAAGTGGTACTCGAAAATTATGCGTTCCCAGGTGGAATGATGATTGGAACCGATAGCCATACTGTAAATGCAGGTGGTTTGGGCATGGTAGCCATTGGTGTTGGTGGTGCCGACGCTTGCGATGTAATGGCCGGATTGCCATGGGAACTGAAATTTCCGAAACTAATTGGTGTGAAACTTACCGGAAAATTAACCGGTTGGGCAGCTCCAAAAGATGTTATTTTAAAAGTGGCCGGTATTCTTACCGTAAAAGGCGGAACCGGTGCTATTGTTGAATATTTTGGTGAAGGTGCAACCTCACTTTCATGCACCGGAAAAGGAACCATTTGCAACATGGGTGCCGAAATTGGTGCTACCACCTCTACTTTTGGTTACGATGAAAGCATGGAGCGTTACCTACGTGCTACTGGTCGTGCCGAAGTAGCCGAACTGGCCAATGGCATTAAAGCGCATCTAAATGGCGACCCAGAGGTTTACGCCTCGCCCGAGAAATATTTCGATCAGGTTATTGAAATCAACCTTTCAGAACTGGAACCTCACATTAATGGTCCGTTTACCCCAGATTTGGCCACGCCTATCAGCAAAATGAAGGCAGAAGCCATTAAAAACAACTGGCCTTTGCGTGTAGAATGGGGACTAATTGGTTCTTGTACCAACTCATCCTACGAAGATTTGTCGCGGGCAGCTTCTATTGCACAACAAGCTATTGACAAAGGTTTAAAAACCAAAGCCGACTTTGGTATTAACCCAGGTTCGGAACAAGTGCGCTACACCGCCGAGCGCGATGGTTTATTGGGCACTTTTACCGACTTGAACGCCACCATATTTACCAATGCTTGTGGACCATGTATTGGTATGTGGGACAGAGTAGGTGCCGAGAAAGCTGAGAAAAACACCATCATCCACTCGTTTAACCGAAATTTCGCTAAACGTGCCGATGGCAACCCAAATACTTATGCATTTGTAGCCTCGCCAGAAATTGTTGCAGCCATTGCCATTGCCGGCGATTTGGGCTTTAACCCAGCCACCGATACTTTGGTAAACAACAAAGGCGAAAACGTAAAACTAGAATTGCCTACTGGCGATGAATTGCCAAAACGCGGTTTTGCGGTAGAAGATGCCGGATACCAAGCTCCAGCTGCCGATGGCAGTTCGGTTACTTTGGCCGTTTCACCAACTTCCGACCGTCTCCAACTTTTGGAATCTTTTCCAGCTTGGGAAGGCACCGACCTGAAAGGCTTGAAACTGCTTATCAAAGCAAAAGGAAAGTGTACAACCGACCACATTTCGATGGCCGGCCCTTGGTTAAAGTTCCGCGGACACCTGGACAACATATCTAACAACATGTTGATTGGTGCGGTAAATGCGTTTAACGAGAAAACCGACCTCATTAAAAACCAACTTACCGGCGTTTATGGCCCGGTTCCTGCTACACAGCGCGCGTATAAAGCCGCAGGAATTGGCTCGATAGTAGTTGGTGACGAGAACTATGGAGAAGGCTCTAGCCGCGAGCATGCAGCTATGGAGCCTCGCCATTTAGGTGTTCGTGCGGTATTGGTAAAATCGTTTGCCCGTATTCACGAAACCAACCTTAAAAAACAAGGGATGCTTGGGTTAACCTTTAACAACCCAGCTGACTACGATAAAATATTGGAAGACGACACCATCGATATTATTGGTTTAACCACGTTTGCACCTAACAAACCGCTAACGCTGGTACTAAACCACAAAGATGGCCGTGTAGAAGAAATAAGCGTAAACCACAGCTACAACGAACAGCAAATTGAGTGGTTTAAAGCCGGTGCAGCCTTGAATATCATTAAGATGCAACAGGCTTAACTAGCCTTTCAATTTTGGTTTTTAAAAAATCCATCCTTCGGGGTGGATTTTTTTGCCTAGTTGGGCGAAGCGTCTCGCTTCGTCCTGGTTGGCGCGGCGTCCCGCCTATCTTATGCGCTGGTGAAGTGCAAACATCAGCCGGAGGCCGGTTTTAGTTAACTATGCGGGATGCTTCAACTAACGGAACCACAAGCCAACGTAACCGAAATGTTCACCATTAGAATAGAAGACACGCCTAATATGGCGTTAAGTTTCACCTGGGATCAAACCCGAGTGGCGGTACCGGTTATGCCGAAATAAAGGAAAAGGTTTTGTCAAAAATTAGCTCATTAACTAAACAATTGCGGACAATTGTGCACTAACTCATTTCTGGTAGGCATATTCTAACACCTTCAACTTTTGGTTGGAAATGATATCTAACTTAATCCAGCCATATTTAACTTTTTCATCACGATAATACCGAAAACCCATATACCCCTCTCCCATCCCATCGTTTTCCGTAAACCCTTTCCAACCGCGCAACTTAAGTGATTGTCCACCTTCCGGTGTATTGTAATCATAAATTACTCCTAGCCGAAGGCCGGTAAATGAATTACCAAAAAAATGCAAGGTATCACAACGACTTAATGTACTGTATTTCAACGTATCACCTTCGGAAAATGAATCAAACTCCGTCCTGCTGTTATTACCTCCTTTAACACACGAATCCATTTCCGTATAAAATACGCCCCGATAAATAAAGAGTGTTCCGTCCAGTGACCGAACCGTATCTCTGCGAACCTCAATTTTAATCGCCGTCCGATTATCTACCTCAATAACGTAACCCAATGAATCAACTTCATTTTGGGTTTCGGTTAGGTCAATTAATTCGTTAACAATGACATGATTGACAGATTCTAAATTACCAATAATTAATTCGGAGGTATCGCGTACCTGAACCCACCAACTTGGGCGTTCAAATTGATTTTCAACTGGTTGGTAATTGTTCTTTGAATTATCTGAATTTTTTTCGCAGGAAACAAGTACAGATATTGCTGCAACCGTGATTGCAAAAGAGAGTTTTTTCATAATTATTTGTGAAGATAATAATCTAGACATAAATAGAAAGAAAATCTAGAATTTAAACCTAACACTCCACAACCAACAACAAGCTCATCTGTATTGAGCGTTCGAAACTTTTGAACTTTCTAACTTTTCATTTAACCCTTACCAAAGTCGCCAATCTTTTGGCCTGCTCTACCAGTTCCGGAACATTAGCATCGGTCTGTCCATAGCTAAGCACCACGCCCATTCTGCGATAAGGTCGAGTGGTTGGTTTTCCAAATAGGCGGATATCGGTATTATCATCTTTCATTGCCTCGGCAACTCCAGTAAAAACAGGTAAATTATACGATTCGGCAGTGGCTAAAATTACCGCACTGGCTCCTGCCCTATCCAAGCGAATAGTTGGAATCGGCAGGTTCAAAATAGCTCGGGCATGTAATTCGAACTCTGATAAATTCTGTGTTCCGGCCAATGTCACCATTCCGGTGTCGTGTGGGCGCGGGGAGAGTTCCGAGAAATAAACGTCGTCTTTGGTTAAGAAAAACTCTACCCCCCAAATGCCAAAACCAGTTAAGGCTTCGGTTACCTTTTGTGCCATGGCCTTGGCTTTTTCGAGTTGTGCTGGAGTAATTAAAGCAGGTTGCCAGCTCTCTTGGTAATCGCCCCGCTCTTGCCGGTGACCAATGGGCGGACAAAACAAGGTACTACCGTTTTTCTGCGTAACAGTAAGCAGGGTTATTTCCGATTCAAAGGGGATGAATTCTTCAACAATTACTTCTTTCAAATCGCCCCGGCTGCCTTCCATAGCATAGTTCCAAGCTTTTTCAACATCCGAATTGGCTTTTACCACACTTTGTCCCTTGCCCGATGATGACATCAAGGGCTTTACTACACAAGGAATGCCTATTTGCTTCACTGCATTTTCAAACTCCGCAAGTGAGGTAGCATATAAGTATTTGGCGGTTTTTACGCCCAATTCCTTGGCCGCCAAATCACGAATTAACTTGCGATTCATGGTGTAATTGGCCGCTTTGGCACTAGGCACCACGGTATGCCCCCACTTTTCGTACGCAGAAAAGCGGTCGGTGCGAATGGCTTCTATTTCAGGGACAATTAATTTAGGTTGATGCTTTTTTACCACCGCATCCAATTGCTCCGCGTTTAACATGTCCAACACTTCAAACTCATCGGCCACTTGCATGGCTGGCGCACCAGCATAATTATCGCACGCTATCACGTGTTCGCCCAATCTTTTTAAGGCAATTACCAGTTCTTTGCCCAATTCGCCCGAGCCGAGAAGCAATATTTTGTTGGAGTTCATGTTACCGAAATTAGGCTGCTAAATTAACTTTCTTCCTGAGCTAAAAGGCAGCATTACATACTAAAACCTTAACATTGCAGCAGAATTTTGACCGCCATGTCCATTGCCGAAAACTTAGTTGCTATTAAAAAAACCATCCCAGCACACGTTACGCTGGTTGCCGTAAGTAAAACCAAACCCATGGCTGCCATAATGGAGGCCTATGCTTCGGGACAGCGGCATTTTGGCGAAAACTACATTCAGGAATTGCAAGAAAAGCAGGCACAGTTACCAACCGATATTTGCTGGCATTTTATTGGCCACCTGCAAAGCAACAAGGTAAAATACATTGCCCCGTATGTGCATTTAATTCACGGAGTTGATAGCCTGAAATTGTTGCAAGAAATAAACAAACAAGCGGTTAAAAACAAACGTATTATTTCGTGCCTATTACAGGTTTACATTGCAACTGAAGAGAGCAAGTTTGGCCTGCTGCCCGAAGAAGTTATTGCTTTACTGAACTCTCCCGAGTTTGAGCAACTCGAGCACATTCACATTGAGGGCCTTATGGGTATGGCCAGTTTCTCCGAAAATCAGGAACTACTTGCCAAGGAATTTAGCGGCTTAAAACAGCTTTTCGACCAACTGGGCAATCAGTTTGGTGGTAAAGGCTTTGAGAAAAAAGGTAGCGATAAAATAGCCCTAAACCAATTGTCGATGGGCATGAGTGGCGATTACCAACTGGCTATAAAACACGGCTCAACCATGGTTAGAATTGGCAGTTCCATCTTCGGGTCGAGAAACTATTCTTTAAACGTATAGATTCATAACCTCGACTTCATCAACGGAAATTACAAGTTCCTATGTTCACCGATTTATCGGCTATGTTATGGCTTTAAAAATTTCAAACCACATAGACACATAGGTTTACACCGGTACATCTTAATCAAGGGCTATGTTTCTATGTGGTTAAAGAAAAAATGTAAACTACATAGGTCGCCAGCTCAATCATAGATACACAAATAGAATAAAACAGTCCCTTAGTTTTAGAATACAACGAAAATCATTTACTTCACCACCCAATATCACTCACAACTACTTTATGCTAAAATCGGTTTTCAGAAAAAAATCACTTACCGAAACCCTTGGTGATGCTGCACATGGCGATGGCCACGGCCACAAATTAAACAGAACCCTTTCGGTAAGAGACCTTACCGCTTTTGGTATTGCCGCCATTATTGGCGCGGGTAGTTTTAGCAGCATGGGACAGGCCTGTTTTAGCGGTGGGCCCGGTGTTATTTTGTTGTTTATTATTTGTGGAATTGCCTGCGGATTTACCGCCCTGTGTTATGCGGAATTTGCTTCGCGCGTGCCAGCGGCTGGTAGTGCTTATACTTACGCCTACATATCTTTCGGCGAACTCTTTGCCTGGATTATTGGCTGGGCTTTGTTAATGGAATACTCTATTGGCAACATATACGTGGCCTTTTCGTGGAGCGGCTATTTTACCAACTTGCTCGATGCGGTTGGCATGCACCTGCCCGAGTGGCTAACCACCAACTACCGCTCGGCTTCTGCGGCTTTTAGCAGCAGCACCGCGGGTGAAGGTTTGCTGGCCTGGACCAATGCCCCGCAACTAGGTGGATTGCGCATTATTTTCGACTTGCCGGCGGTGGTGATTAACATTATCATTACTGCCTTGGTTTATGTAGGGGTAAGCGAATCGCGCAACATCAGCAACCTGATGGTATTGATTAAACTGGCCATTATTGTGCTGGTAATTGGCGTAGGTGCTTTTTATGTAGACATTGACAACTGGACACCCTTTATGCCCAATCAGTTTAAGGGTGTAATGGCCGGTGTGGCAGCCGTATTCTTTGCCTACATTGGTTTCGATGCCATTTCTACCCTTGCCGAAGAAAGCAAAAACCCACAGCGCGACCTACCACGAGGCATGATTTACTCGTTGGTAATTTGCACCGTAGCTTACATATTGCTCTCCTTGGTACTTACCGGTATGGTATCGTACAAATTCTTGGGGGTTAGCGACCCATTGGCCGAAGTATTTGCCATTAAAGGCGTAAAATGGATGCTGTTTATTGTTTCCATAGCTGCCGTTGTGGCCATGACCAGTGTTATTTTAGTTTTCCAAATGGGACAACCGCGCATTTGGATGAGTATGAGCCGTGATGGCCTGTTGCCCAAACGCTTTGCCAACGTACACCCCAAATACAAAACACCCGGATTTGCAACCATTATTACCGGTTTAGTAGTAGGTATTCCGTTGTTTTTTACTGATGAGAATTTTGTACTCGACTTTACCAGCATAGGTACGCTATTTGCTTTTGTGCTGGTTTGTGGCGGGGTATTAACGCTTCCACCAAAAAGCGCAGAAGAGCGCAAAGGCCGATTCAATTTACCCTATATCAATGGCAAATGGATTGTACCCATTACCACCATACTTGCCTGGACGGCTTTGGCTCTCTTCGTACCGGGCTATTTCACCAATCTGTTCGATTTAAGTGCAGAAGCCTTAAAAGTAAATTTCCCCTACCTGGCCTTTTACCTGGTTTGGTTAATTATTGCCGTGTTAAGCATTTTCAAAAACTTCTCCCTCATACCCGTTTTGGGTTTACTAAGTTGCTGTTACCTGCTTACCGGTATGGCACCTAGTAATTGGTTGTGGTTTAGTGTCTGGCTACTGATTGGCTTGCTGGTGTATTTTGCGTACAGCTATAGGAATTCGAAGT
Source organism: uncultured Flavobacteriales bacterium (assembly GCA_964390915.1). Lineage (GTDB taxonomy): Bacteria > Bacteroidota > Bacteroidia > Flavobacteriales_D > Luteibaculaceae > DASUEB01. The sequence goes on along the minus strand of CAYMJL010000021.1, from coordinate 3,396 downwards.
TGAATAGGGAGTAGTGAGGTTTGGGGATTTATTAGTTGGGCACAAGTTTAAGACCGTGACATGGAAATTGATTGGACAAAACCTAGTATTACAGATTGGATTAATTCGTTTACCGCATTAATAGGTGTGCCATTAGCAATTTATGGTATTATTAAGCTATTTCTTAACGACAAGGAGAAAGAGAGAAAACTAACTTCTTTAGAAGCTATTGCAATTGCCCAAAACAAGACAATAAATATACTAAGTGAGCAAGTTCAAGAACTCGCAAGACATACATCAGAATACCAATATCATTCGGAATTGATGAAGGAGTCAAATGACCTTATGAGAAAAATGTTTGAATTGCAGGATGAAATGTTTTCACACAATAGGGTTAATGATGGCAAAAGAGAGCAACTTCAGAGAATGGAGCGACTTATTAACATAAAACCCTATTTTACGTTTTTAAGAGGAATTTCAAATCCGGAAACGCTTACAATTAAATTGACCAATAAAGGACAAATCGCAAATAATTTAATAATTGAAAGAATAGGAACTGATTTTGTGAATTTTATTCCTTTTAACAAGGACTTGCGGGTTGAACAAAATCAAATATTGGAAATAAAAGGTTATGTTGACCCAAATAAAACTTACTTTAACGGAAATCAAGTGCCTTATGAGGTGGTTATTTATTTCTCAGATGTTGATGGTAATAATTACAAGCAGGTACTTTCAAAGTCAAATGGAATAAGAATTAGTTTACCAGAACTTATAGAGGACAAAAATTAAAAAACCTCACCAAACAACACTTATAGCCCTACAGTTAGCGAGCATTTTAATAAGCAGCGTATGATAATTTTATTTTTTATTCAGCTCTTTTTAGGGACATTGATTGTTTATGTACTATTTGGAAAAGTATTGATTACTCTGCAAAGGGCAATTGGAATTCACAAATTTTCGTCGGTCATAATTACAACTACAATTCTCACTGTAATATTCAATTGTATGATTGCATATTATTACTCTGAAAGTATAGATCTATATGTTATTGAAAATGGAGGTAAGATATTTGCATTAATTCCAGCTTTTTTTCTATTGACATTCATGTTGCATGCACCGGTCAAATATTGTGATACAAAGGAAGAAAGTGGGCAAGCTTTATTTGCAGGAATTAGTGGTACTATTTTTTTTATTGTAATCCGTTTCTTGCCAGATTTCGGTGATATCATTTTTGGTTGGCTGCCAGTTGTAATATGGGTTTAAAGAACGCTGGCTAACAGTTAAATTTCGTGGTGGCAGCAAGCCACACCATGAAACCCCGTTAGGCGGAGTACCCCGCTTCGTCAGGTTTAACAAGGCCTCCGGCCTGATACTAGTAAATTAAAACAGCATCACTCTTCAACTTGCCAATTGACCATATGGGTTAAACTTGCTAAAAAGTATTGTTTCCTAATTAAGAAACTTTTACCTTTGACAAAACCCTCGACAAGTGAAAACAAAATTTAGCGTTCAGTTTATGGAAGAGGCCGCCGAATTCCTAAATCAAATTGACGAAAAAGCTCGCGATAAAATCATTTATAACATACACAAATCCAGAGTTTCAAACGATAACGAACTATTTAAAAAACTGAATAAGCACACGTGGGAGTTCAGAACACTTTTCAACAAAACCTATTATCGGCTTTTTGCTTTTTGGGATAAAAAAGACAAAATCGAAACCGTTGTTGTGTCGACCCACGGAATTATTAAAAAGACAGATAAAATTGTGCAGGCAGACCTTGATAAAGCGGAACGACTAATGAACCTTTATTTCGAAAGAAAATTGAAAATAAAATGAAAACTTACTCGCTGGAAGAAATCACCGATAAGCACATTGGCAAAATTGGCACACCAAAGCGTGATGCCTTTGAAAACGAATTGCGTTTGGATTTACTCGGTGAAGCCATTAAACAAGCACGAAAGGCTCGCAACTTGACACAAGAGCAACTTGGCCAATTGGTTGGGGTGCAAAAAGCTCAAATTTCGAAGTTGGAAAACAGCTTGACCGATGCCCGGTTTGAAACCATCATTAAAGTGTTTCAGGCTTTAAATGCCAAAATTAATTTCAACGTAGAACTGCTGAACCAAAAGGTGAAAATAGCCTAAAAGCCACGATTTTCTAGGAGATTAGCTCTAAAACCGCCTCACCTCTACTCGGTTCACCTCAAGCATAAGCTTGTTTACCACCTCGTTTAAACTCAACGAATAATAGGTTCTTTTCAGTTGTGGTCTTAGTTTTAGATAAGCCGCAAACGATTTTAAGACATCGGTTTTCAGTAAAATAGCTGAGAACAGCACTTTTAGCAGCAGCAAGACTTTCCAGCTTATTTTTTGCCAACCCTGTAGGTGACGGTCGTTCAGCAGCATTTTGTTGCGTGCGGCTATTTGTTTTACTTTTCTTTTTTTGGCTACCACCGAAATGGTTGACGAAGTTGGATGGCGGCAAACCGCCCGATTGTCATATAGATTAGTCCAGCCCATACGCCAGGCACGTAAACCCAAATCGACATCTTCGAAGTAAAAAGGCGAAAAAATCTCATCGAAACCGCCAAGTTGCATCAGTTTTTCGCGGCTCACTAGGGCATTTGCCCCTGAAAGAAAGAATGTTGGCATCACGGGATGCTTCGCTTCATCGCTTGCAATGTAATTTAAGCTACCTACAATACCGTTGACCTTTACCAATGGATATTTGGCCGCATCTTGCAGTGTATCGTCGTTTAAGCCAATTATGCGGCCTTGAACCCCAAACAACTGGAAGTCGGCAAAAAGTGGAATTTGTGACAGAAAATAGCCGGGCAATAATTGGACATCGCTGTTCAGTAAAAAAACCAAGTGAAATTGTGCCTTTTTAATGCCCGAATCAATATTTGTGGAAAAACCTTGGTTTGTCGAATTTCGAACGAGAACGATTTCAGGATACCCCTGCTCCAAAAAACCAATGGAATCATCACTTGAAGCATCATCGGCAACAATTACCTCGAACGACATGGCGGTTTCTGCAAGACAAGCATACAATGCCGGCAAATTGGCTTCAAGCAATTTTTTACCGTTGTAGTTGGGAATGACTACCGAAATGCCCTGTTTTTCCACTCCATTAATTTATTGGTGGCGCAAATTAGGAAAACCATTCCCATTAAAACAAAAAAGAGCAAAACCTAACAGAAATCATCACCCTTATATGGAATGCCCAGCTTTTATCATACTTACCTACCACCCCTAATCCCGAAGGGATTCAACACGAATAGCCAATTCGGAGCGAAAAATTAACACAACCCTGAAGGGGGTTGAACGTCCATCCATTCAACCCCTTCAGGGTTGTAACCTGTCCCGTCCTGAAATAGCGTTACACAAAATGTAACATCATGTCAGAACATGAGT
>CAYMJL010000020.1:25328-53557 GCA_964390915.1 uncultured Flavobacteriales bacterium | reverse complement strand
CCTGAAAGCTAATGGTTAGGCAATAGCGGCCTTTAAATTTTTGCTTGGAAGTAAAATCTCTTTTAAATTCCTAAACAAGTCGCAAAAATTTGCAGCCGCCCATAGGTTCTTCACGGTATACGAAGGATAATGCTTTTTAAATTCCTTGCGCTTACCGAGGACAAGTTTTTGCTCCACTTTTTCAAAAAAGTGGAAACAAAAAATGGGCATTTCTAAAATTTTTTGTCGCCTTACTTTTTTGCCTTAATGCAAAAAAGTAACAAAAAAATCAAGGCTGCAGCCGCTTTCGCTTGTTTTTCACAGAGAAGAACAATCGCCAGCCAAGCGATAAAATGATTAATCGGCTGATGAGCTAATCAGGCGAACTACACGGTTACTTTCAATGATGTTTACAACGTGGTGCCTGACGAGTTGGTTCCCAAACAATGGTGCTTACCGGTTCTTCTCTGGAAAAACTGCACCAACCGGCTGAGGCCGTATTGCTTTACAGGTAATGGCTACCAACCTTGGCGAAATTGGCTTACCGAGTAATCCGTTAATCCCGAACAACCGCTGCACCGTGGTTTTTAAATACGGCGTATTTTATTCAATGCACGCATTGTATAAAACTAATTTCACTACTTTTGAGGCAACGTTTTACTCAAAACCAATTCCATCATGTCAGCAAGCGGAGGTTCATTTTTAATTGAAAAGACCGATTTTAAAAGCGTTTTTGTTCCTGAAGAATGGAACGAAGAACAGTTGATGATTCGCGATATGATTTTGAATTTCGTCCAACAAGAAATTCAAAGCTTGCCACATGAATTGGATGCGACTAAAGACGGTGATAAAATAGTCGCGCTACTCGAAAAATCGGCCGAATTGGGGCTTTGTGGTCTTTCTATTGCACCCGAATTTGGTGGAATGGGGCTAGATTTCAATACCGGCCTGTTGTTTGGCGAAGTCATTGCCCAAGGATTTTCGTTTGCAACCACCATTGGCGCGCAAACTTCCATTGGTTCTTTACCCATTGTATATTATGGCACCGAAGCTCAAAAAGAAAAATACTTACCCAAAATAGCCACTGCTGAGTTTAAGGCGGCTTATGCCCTAACTGAGCCGGGAGCCGGTTCCGATGCGAATTCCGGAAAGACCCGCGCTACCTTGTCTACCGATGGCAAAACCTACTTAATCAACGGCCAAAAAATGTGGATTACCAACGGTGGTTTTGCCGATGTATTCATTGTTTTTGCCAAGATTGAAGACGACGAAAACTTATCAGCATTTATCGTAGAAAAGGCATTTGGCGGTATAACCATTGGAGCCGAAGAGAAAAAGCTGGGCATAAAAGGTTCGTCAACCGTTCAGTTGTTTTTTAACGATTGTCCTGTTCCGGTGGAAAACCTGCTTGCCGGTCGTGGTGACGGGTTTAAAATTGCCCTAAATATTCTGAACTCTGGCCGTATTAAATTGGCAGCAGGGTCTATTGGCGGCTCTAAATATGCACTTTCTAAGGCGGTTAATTACGCAATAGAACGCCGGCAATTTGATAAATCGATTGCCGAATTTGGTGCGGTTAAGTACAAAATAGGCGAAATGGCACGACTTACCTATGCTGCCGAATCGGCCATTTACCGCATTGGCAAAAACATTGACGAAAAAGAACAAGAATTTCTACAAGCCGGAATACCCAAAAACGAAGTAAAACTGAAAGCCCTTCGGGAATTTGCAATAGAGTGCGCCATCATGAAGGTTTACGGCTCTGAGGTGTTGGATTATGCTGTTGATGAGTCGTTGCAGATATACGGTGGAATGGGTTACAGCGTTGAGGCTGGTGTGGAAATGGGTTACCGTGATGCACGCATAACCCGTATTTATGAAGGTACAAACGAAATCAACCGCCTGCTTTCCTTTGCCGAGTTGATGAAACGTGCCTTTAAGAGCAAGGAAATTGACTTATTAAAAGCAGGGAAATCCATTCCCGGATATTTGGCCGGAAGAGCTTTTTCCTTCGGTGGTGCCAGCTCGTACGAAAATTCGGTAGAAAATTTCAAGAAACTATTCCTGTTAATATCGGGGATTGCTGGTAAAAAATTAAAACTCAAATTGGCCGATGAGCAGGAAATTATCATGGATTTGGCCGATATTCTTGGTGAAATTTATGTTTGCGAATCGCTAATGTTGCGGGTTAAAAAACAAGAAACGACAACCGACCAGCACATTAGAGTGAAAAAAGCCATTTTGGCGCTGCATTTTTACGAGGCCACCGCCAAAATAAAAGCCCGCGCCATCAATGCTATCGATAGTTTGCCAGCGGGTACCAAGCAAGGTTTTTTGCATTGGGCTACCAATAAACTTACGCCTCAATTTGCCGTTAATCCAAAAGACCTTCGCCGGGAAATTGCAGATTACATGGTGAAAGAAGGTGGGTATGTATTGTAGTGAACGATAAGCTAACCACAGAGGCCACTGAGGTTGTTCGCAGAGATCGTTACGCCTAGAGGAAGAGTTGTAAATATTTATACTCTGTGCTTTTCTTTGTGAACTCTGCGGTAAAAAATGAATTTTTAAAGATTTTTTTGTGCAGCGTGTATATTCGCTACCGCGGAAATATGTTGCATCACCTCAAAAAAGTGGTTCAGTTTTTCAGCTGAAATTTCTTCGTGCAATTTGCTTTCAAAGGCCGTGAACTGTTCGAATGACAGATTACGCATTTGTTTGCCGTAATCGGTTAGACAGATGTACACCTTGCGTTTGTCTTTTTTGTCTTTGCGTTTATAAATAACCCCCTTTTTTTCCATCGATGACAAAATGCGCGACAGACTGTTGGGTTCCATGCCCAAACGGGGCGCGATTTTGGTTACCGGCGTGCCAAATTCATCGTTTATGGCCAGCAGTACAAAAGCCATAGATAGCGTACCGTCGTGTTCTTCGGCTATGTCCGAAAACATTTTCGAAACTTCGAACCACCGCGTTCTTAATTGATAAGTTACTATCTTTTCGGCTATTTCCAGGTAGTGATCCATGTGGTAAAAATAAACTTATTTCACCTTGCATTGGATTTTGATCAGCCCAGAATTTGTTTGCCTAACCAAGCAAGACGAAAAAATTAGTTTTACCAATTCAATGCGTGCATTTAAAATTTTTAACTTTGTTTATTGCTTTTATACCAGAATAACATGAGCGAAAAAATAGTTTTAATAGACGGTTGCCGTACCCCGTTTCTACGGTCTGGAACCGATTACATGGATTTGATGTCATACCAATTGGGGCAGTTTGCCATAAAAGGCTTGTTGACCAAAACGGGTATATCGCCCGCGGTGGTCGATGAGGTAATTATGGGTACCGTTATTTCCAACGTAAAAACAAGCAACGTGGCTCGCGAGTCGGCTTTAATGGCCGGAATTCCTGAAACCACTCCTTGCCATACGGTTACCCAAGCCTGTATTTCGGCCAACAGGGCCATTGCTACTGCCATTGGCGATATTAGAGCCGGACAAGCTCAGGTAGTGATTGCCGGCGGAGTCGATTGTACTTCCGATACACCCATTGGCTTTAAAAAATCGATGCGGAAAAAGCTGTTCAACGCGCAAAAGATTAAAACCTTTGGTGATCAACTCAAGTTCGTTTTCTCTTTAAAATTCAGTGATTTCGCACCAGAAAGACCCAAAGTAGCCGAGTTTACCACCGGGAAAACCATGGGGCAAGACTGCGATATATTGGCTGCAAAATTTGGTGTAACGCGTCAGGAACAAGATACGTTTGCGGTTCGTTCGCACGAATTGGCAGAAAAAGCCTGGACCGCTGGACATTTGGAAAAAGAAGTAGTGGCTGTTTCGTTGCCGCCAAATTTTAAATCGGTAAACAAAGACAACGGTATTCGGGTTTCTTCAGTCGATAAATTGGCTAAGCTGAGTCCCGCGTTCGACAAGGTTCACGGCACATTGACTGCTGCCAACTCCTCTTTTTTAACCGATGGTGGTGCTGCTGTTTTACTAATGACCGAAAGCAAAGCCAAGGAATTGGGGCTAACGCCAAAAGCCGAGATTGTCGATTACATTTTTACCGGCCAGAAACTGGAAGATGAATTGCTACTAGGCCCGTCATATGCCATTGGTAAATTGTTGGCCAAAACAGGACTTTCTTTAAGTGATATTGATGTGCTCGAAATTCACGAAGCCTTTGCCGGACAAGTCTTGGCCAATATCAAGGCATTAGAATCGGATGACTTTGGTAAAAACAACCTAGGTCAGGAAAAGGCGGTGGGCAAAGTAGATTGGAATAAACTGAACCTATGGGGCGGTTCACTTTCTATCGGTCACCCTTTTGGGGCCACCGGTGCTAGGCTGATAAATACGGCTGCCAACCGACTTCATGCCGAAGGCGGAACCTATGCGCTACTGGCGGCTTGTGCGGCAGGAGCTCACGGTCATGCCATGTTGATTAAAAAATACACGAACTAATGATGAGTGAAACGCTTACCGCCGAAAAGGTGCTTCAACGCGAAGATTTTTTTACCATAAATGTGATCGATGGCATTGCCACGCTTACCATCGATTTCAGACAAGAGAAGATGAATGTCGTTTCGCCTTCGCTTATGAATTATTTCGAAGAGGCCTTTCATCAATTAAATACTGATGCCGCTGTAAAAGGAATCGTACTGATAAGTGGTAAGCCCGATTTTATGGCCGGTGCCGATATTCAGGCCTTTAAAGCCGAAAAGCCCGGCGATTTTCAGCCCATTAGTCGCAAAGGACACGCCTTGTTGAATTTTTTGGAAGCTAGTAAAAAGCCAATAGTGGCTGCCATTACCGGGACGTGTTATGGTCTTGGTGTAGAAATGTCGCTGGCCTGCCATGGGCGAATTTGTTCTGACGATAAACGAACCAAACTGGCCTTGCCCGAGGTAAAACTGGGGCTTTTGCCCGGCGGTGGCGGAACCCAACGATTGCCAAAATTGATTGGTGTTCAGTCGGCATTGGATATGATGCTTACTGGTAAAAACATTTATCCAAGACAAGCGCTGCGCATGGGTTTGGTTGACGAGGTAGTGAACCGAAACAAGCTGCACACGGCTGCCGTTGCTATGGTAAACCGAATTATTGCTTCCGGCTCGCTGCATAGGAACCGGAAGAAAACCATGCTCGACCGGTTTTTAAACGACACGGGTATTGGCCAGGGCATTGTGCTAAAAAAAGCACGAGAAATGTCGGCTAAACTTACCCAGGGCAATTATCCGGCGGTTCCAGAGATTATAAATTGTGTTGAAATTGGCTTAAAACAAGGCATGAAAGCAGGTTTAGAGGCTGAGGTAATTAAGTTTGAACAACTAATTCTTTCGCCCGAAAGCAAAGCCATGCGCTCGTTGTTTTTTGGCTTGACCGATAAAAAGAAAAACCCGTGGAAAGGTAAAGAGCGCCAATTGGAGCGTTTTGGAATTCTTGGTGCAGGGTTTATGGGAGCTGGAATTGCCGAAGTATCTATTAATAGCGGTATAGATGTATTGTTGAAGGATTTAAATGCAGAAGTAATTGGCACCGCAAAAAAGGGAATTTGGCAAGCATTATTTAAAAAAGTAATAAGAAGGCAAATGTCGCGGGTTGAAGCCGATGAACAGATAGAACGCCTTCGGCCTTTGACAAGTTATCAGGGTTTTGATACACTTGACCTAGTGATAGAAGCAGTTGTGGAGAAAATGGAGGTTAAAAAAGCCATCATTACCGAGTTGGAGAAAAACTGCAAACCCGATTTTATTTTTGCTTCAAACACCTCCTCTTTATCGCTTACTACCATGGCGCAGCATGCCAAAAACCCGGCAAACGTGGTGGGTATGCATTATTTTTCGCCGGTGCCAAAAATGCAATTGCTCGAAATTGTTAGAACACCACATACCAGCGAAGAAACCTTAGCCACTTGTTACGAGTTGGGTACGCGCCAAGGAAAAACCTGCATTGTGGTAAACGACTGTCCGGGTTTTTACGTAAACCGAATTCTGGCACCTTACCTGAACGAGGTAATGTTGATGATAGAAGAAGGTGCCGAGCTCGACAAGATTGACCGCATGATTAAGAAAAAAGGTATGCCGGTTGGTCCTGTTGCATTGATGGACGAGGTAGGTATCGATATTGGCGCACACATCATGAGTGGCGACATTAGCGAAGTGGTTAAAAACCGCGAAGGCGTGGTGGTTAGTCAGGGATTACTGAAAATGTTTGAGGCGGGCTACCTGGGTAAGAAAAACCAGAAAGGCTATTATAAATACGAAGGTAAGGGCGGAAAACGAAGTGGCGCCAATCAGGCAGTTTATCAGTTTTTTGGCGGGAAACCGCGCAAGGGATTTGCGTTTGACGAAGTTTGCGAACGGTCTATTTTCTTGTTACTGAACGAAGCTGTGATGTGTTTGGAGGAAGGTATTATTCAAAACCCGACTGATGGCGATTTAGCTGCAGTTTTTGGTATTGGCTTTTTACCGTTTACCGGTGGCCCTTTCCGTTATATAGATACCTTGGGTGCGATGAATCTGGTGAAAAAAATGCGTGGATACGAAGCAAAATATGGCCCAAAATTCCGCCCACGTCCTATGTTGGTCGATATGGCCGAAGGGAATAAGAAGTTTTATCAGGATTAAAGTAAACGCATAGGAGCATAGTTGAGGAGTCCATATTTTCTCTGAATCTATGGTGTTCTTTTGGAATTTATAGTGCAGGCTATGTTTCTATGCGATTAGTTTTCAATTTGATGAGGAGTGAAGTCACTTCCTAAACAACCGATCATCAAAGTCAAAAGAGACAATGCTTTTTATTTCCACCTGTTTAAAATCGGGGTGGTTGGGGTTGATTAAATAGTTGAAATCGCCGGGAACCACACACGATGGGACTTTTAATATCAGGTGTTGGTTGTTTTTGGCAAACAAGTCGCCAATTTTTTGGGTGCTGTTAGTAGGTGGAAATGACTTCCAGTCGCTTGGTAGTTCGTTGGGATTTATTTGTTGCATCGAGCAGTTGGTTGGCAATTCGATACTTACCAAACGGTAATTAGCCGGAACACTGCCAAGAGGGGTGTGTACTGCAATTTCTGCTGTGCAAAGTGCCCTGGAGTCGCTGGTGTACAAAATTGCGGTACCAATGCTGTTCCAGCGGCCACCACTTTTTTCGGCTCCTTTTCCGCTAAGATCGTTGCTAAATTTAGCTGCGCTCAATCGGTAAACCGTCATGCCAAAATACCGTGTTCAATGCGGTTGAGTTCATTTTTGAGCAATTCTATGCCAAAAAGGTTGTCTAAAAATTCTTTTGGTTTAACTTTTCCTAGAGCAAGGTTGGGGGTTTCTAACCAAAAATCAAACTGCTCGGAATTTCCAAAAACTTCAATGCCATAGTTGTAGAGCTGAGTTATTTGAATAATTTTTTCGGAATATACGGTGTCAAAAACCTTGTCTTCTTTTTCGTAGCGTTGCATGGTGCGCTCTGAAAGGTGCAAAAATGATGACCAATCGCTAATGTTGAAAGGGCTTCTTTTGGTGAGATTAAGGAAAGCGGCATAATTAAGCCCTTTTCTTACTATTTCCATAAGGTTAAATATGTTGGTTTCGTTTTGCAGGCCGTATGCAACGGCTGGTTCCGAAACCATACTTATTTTATTTTCCTTTTTCATACACCAAAGATAATACTTTTGTCTTGAATTTTACGACAATTGTCAATTTTTTCATTTAAATTTAACATAACCGGGGTTTCTTACTTTTGTTTACCTTATTTCATGCAAGTGCTCAATAAACGCAAAATTATCAACGATCCTGTTCACGGGTTTATTAGTCTTCCTTTTCCATTGGTGCTCGATATTATAGAGCATCCTTATTTTCAGCGCTTAAGACGCATTAAGCAATTGGGGATGACCCACATGGTTTATCCGGGGGCTCTGCATACGCGGTTTCATCATGTATTGGGTGCCATGCACTTAATGACTCAGGCGCTGGATGTGTTGCGCAGCAAGGGACAAGAAATTTCTGAGGAAGAATACCAAGGTGCTGTTTTGGCCATTTTGTTGCACGACATTGGTCACGGACCTTTTTCGCATGCGTTAGAAAACACAATTGTTACTGGGGTTCATCACGAAACCTTGTCGGAAATGTTTATGGATGAGCTAAACAAGGAGTTCAACGGAGCTTTAACCGCTGGAATAGCCATTTTTAAAGATAAATACCCCAAACGATTCCTGCACCATTTGGTATCTAGCCAGTTGGACATGGATAGGTTGGATTACTTAAGTCGTGACAGTTTTTTCACCGGTGTTTCGGAAGGGGTAATTAGTGCCGAGCGCATTATTAAAATGTTGAATGTTTCTAATGACGAGTTGGTAGTCGAGGAAAAAGGTATTTACTCTATCGAAAATTTTATTGTTGCCCGCCGGTTAATGTATTGGCAGGTTTATTTGCATAAAACGGTGGTTTCGGCCGAGTTTTTATTGGTAAATGCCCTGAAACGTGCCAAATACCTCGCGAATAAAGGTGTCGATTTATTTGCTACTCCGGCTTTAAAACGATTTTTGTACAACGAATACGGCGTTCAGCATTTTATAAACGACCCAACTTTGTTGCAAGACTTTGCACAGTTGGACGATTACGATATTATGGCAGCAATAAAAGTATGGCAACAACATGAAGATAAGGTGTTGGCTGAGCTTTGCGCCAGGATGGTAAACCGCAAGTTGTTCCGAATTGTAATACACAAGGAACCGTTTGAAGAAAACGAATTGATAAAACTTCGGAGCAGAATAGCGACAGAAAAAAATATTAGTTACGATGATGCCGACTTTTTTATCGTGAACGAATTGCTGCAAAATAGTGCGTACAGCCAAAATGCAGATAAAATTAAGTTGTTACGTAAAGACGGCACATTAACCGATATTGCTGAAGCAGCCGATAACCTAAATGTTGCCGCTTTAAGCCAACCGGTTAAAAAGTACTTTTTGTGTTACCCCAAAGAATTTGCTGCAATCTAGGTTATGACGATTTGGAAACGCGTGCGCGATGCAGAAAACCTGCACATTACCCTTTGGTTAATAAAGGATACCTGCTGGGTGGCCTTATTTAAACCCTTGGGTTTATTTATGATTTTGCCTACAGTTGCGGTAGCCATTTATATCACGGTAAAAACGTGGGCTCATCTAAAGGAAAGGTTACATAACCTGGCGGTTTGTTGTTGGATAACGGCCAATAGCACTTGGATGGTGGGTGAATTCTACTTTAACGACACTTGGCGGCCAGCCGCTATCCTCTTGTTTTCAATGGGATTGATCTGTATAGCCTATTGGCATTTAATAAAGAGGCGAATAATGATTGAAAATCAAAAAACGGACTCATCAGATTAAGCCTAAATTTTAACTGGTATAGCGCCTTCTTTACGAACGTAATCACTCAAATTAATTAGTTCCCACGGCCTTCCTAAGCAATTTTAAATTTTCCTTGTACAAGCTCGAAACCGGCAATATCTTATCAACGCAAAGCACCTGGCTGGCACTGACCTCTGTAACATATTTGCTATGCACAGCATAAGATCGGTGTATACGAACCAGTTGGGCGTTATTTAAATTTTCTAGCAGCTTTTTCAGCGTAATGCGTTGCGTGTACTTTACTGCTTTGCAGTATACGGTTACATATGCTCCATTGGCTTCAACATAATAAACGTCATCTACCGAAATCGTTTTTTTACCGAAAGTGCCAGATATGCTGAGAAAATTATTGCATTGCTCAAGTTTTGCCCGAATAATAGATATTGAGGCAAGTATATCTTTTGTGTTGAACGGTTTGGTTAGGTATCCCAGTGGCTGAGTTTTTGCGGCCTTCAGGGTTGTTTCGTCCTCTGTATTCCCAGTAATAAAAATGAAAGGTATTCTTCGGACATTTAATTCGCTTGCGAAAAGCAGTCCATCCTCATTGCCTATTTCATCGGAGGCAAGTCTGATATCTAACATAAACAAATCTATCGATTTGGAAAGCAGTTGTCTCGCCTCGGTTAGGTTTGTAGCAATTCCGACTAGTTGACAGTTGTACTTCTCTAGAGTGTCCTTAAGGAATAAAGCCGTAAGCAATTCATCTTCAACTATGGCAATGTTTAACATGGAATGACAATTTTAGATGAAAATCCAAGGATGCTGCTTACTTCACAACTTGCCTTAATTTGGCGACACAAAATTCCGACCATAGCCGGCGGCACGTCATTATCCAGCCCCTTCCCATTATCGCTATAAGAAATAATAATTTCATTGTTCTTTTGTGTTACTTCCAGCTCAATTACCGGGTTTTTCACCTGGGCAAAAGCATGTTTCAAGCTGTTGGTCAATAACTCTGTAATTAATAGGCCTAAATACGAAGCCTGTCTTTCACCAATAAATATGTCACTGGTTTTGAGGTTAAATTGAACCTGCTGGCTTTGAAAAATAGGTTCAAAACTTCCGGTAATATCTCCTATATATGTTTTTAGTTTTACTGCAAGCTTGTCAGTGTTATTATAAAGCTGCCTGTGCAGTGAAGAAAGCGCCTCTATTTTTTTGCCAACGGCCGTTAACCTGCTAAACACCTCAATGTCTTCTGCTTTTAACTCGTGATTGATAATATTTACAATCAGCTGAAAATTGTTTTTTACACGGTGATTAAGCTCTTTTGTCAGCAGGTTGTTTTCGTCTAAAAGCCGTTTTAGTTCCTTGTTTTTAGATTTCTGATTGCGATAAATAATAAAGGTGGCAATAGCTAATAAGATGGTGATGACTCCACCTCCAAGGTAGAGGTCGGATTGATGTTTTTCTTTGGCAATAAGAAGTTTTTGCTCCTTTATTTCCTCCTCCTTTGCCAGTACATTATATTTTGTTTCGGCATCGGCTAGGCCTTTGGAGAATATCTGATCTCTAGATTTGGAAAGTGTTTCCTGATATCTTTTATGTGCAAAATAGGCATTCTTAAAATCCTTTTTCTCAGCATAAATCTGCGAAAGGTTGAAGTTTATAGTAGCCAGTGTTCCGTAACTCAATTTGTGACCAATTTCTTTCAACGTTTTTTCTGAAATAAATATGGCTTCCGCATGTCTGCCAGCAAAGTGATAGCTTCCGCCCAGATTGATGGCAGCATCACCCATAGATATTGAGTCTTTTATCCGACAGTAAACCTGATAGGCCTTTTCGTAATAATAAATGGCCGAATCTATTGTATTTTGGTATCGACCTAACTCATTGTAGGATTGTCCAATGGTTAGTGAGTCACCCACCTTTGCGGCTAAATTAATTGCCTGCCAAGATTTAATATGGATGATTGGGTCTTTGTCATTAAACGCGGACTTTATTGCAGCATACCGATTGTACAATCTCGCCAAATGTTTATTGCAATCAATATGTTTTTTTGAAAGTGAGTCGGCCTCTTCTATTAGACTCAAAGCTGGTTCGTTTCGGTAAAGGGAGCGATAAAACTCAGCAAATTCAATAAGAGTTTTCAATAAATTACAGTAGTCGTTTTCCTCACGATTTTTTTGCTCTAATTCTTTAAAGGCTACCAATGCCGCATCAAATTGTCCCTTTTTCCGATAATTGGCAATTTTCGCTTGTAATATTTCATTACTGCCGTTCTGACAATAGCTTCCTATAACTATTAAAATTAGGGCTGTGGTTAGAAGGTATTTGTGAAAAATCAAGGAATTCTATGTTTATTTAGATTTATAGCAATATGCAGGTTCAGTAATAGGTTTGGTGCTCATTTATTCTTCTTGGTGCCGAAACCCAATTTTTTATCCTTGCAATACCAAGGGTAACAAATTAACCAATTTTCGCGATTCGCTACAAAAAACCTTCATTCACTTCATTTCTAAGTTTCCTACGGATTTTTTTTTTCCTTTTGGTAGCCGGGATTTCTTGCTTTAAAAGGCAAAAGCCACAAAACTGACCTCATCAACAACTATAATGAGATTTTTTAGCCGAATACTAATAATTTCCGTGGGCTTGTTCACTTGTTTTTGGTCTCAGGCTCAAGATTTGGAGAGCCTGAGTGCTGAAGAACTGAAATCTAAGCAGCAACAAAAATGGGATGCTTTTAAAAAAAACTTTACCGACGACCCTTACAAACACAGTGGTTCTATTGGTTTCAATGCTCGTTATTATGATGCCTTTGGTATTGCAGCAAGGCAGAATCCGTTGTCTTATGGCATAAATGCAAACTATACGGCTGTATTGTTTAATCGTATTACGCTCCCGTTCTCCTTTATGTATTATGAGAACAGAGCCCAAGGTGTTCAGCCATTCACTAAAGAGTTTTGGAGCATAAAAAGTAAGGTGGATGCGTTAAAAAATCAGGCGAGGGGGAAAATCACCCGATTTGGCATGAGTCCTTATTACAAGTGGGCAAAACTTCACCTAGGGCATCGAAACCTAAATTTTTCACCTTATACGCTTAATGGTGTTACCTTTTTTGGAGCTGGAATCGAATTAAATCCAAGCAAGCCCAAGATTAGATTCGCGGCAATGCAGGGAAGATTAACCAAGGCCACGCCAATTAACCTTTCGTTAACCCAACCTAATCTTCCTGCTTATTACAGAAAAGGTTGGGGAGTAAAAGTGGGTTATGGCGATGATCGAAACTTTATTGATTTAGTTTCATTTAGCGCTCAAGACAATCCTAATTCCATTCCCGGGTTCAATAATGACTCTCTACTTATCTATCCGGATTTTAACCACGTGCTTAGTGTAATTGGACAAAAAACCATCCTTAATCGTTTGGTGGTAAATTTTGAAGTGGCCAATAGCGCATATACTACAGATGTGAGAAGCAAAGAGGTTGATGACGCCAATTTTTGGCATCCAAAATTTTTATTAAAACCTACCAATCGAACCACCTACACAAAAGCAATTAGAGGCAACATTACCTATGGTTTAACGGGATTAAATGTGGGTTTCCAATACGATTTAATCGACCCCGGTTACCGAACAATGGGTGCTTATTTTTTCAACAGCAACCTAGAGAATTATGCGGTAAATACCTCCTGGGCTATGTTGAAAGGTAAGGTGCAGAACAGTGTTTCGTTCGGTTTTCAAAATAATAACCTGGATGGAACTGAAGAAAAGCGAACCACCCGTATTATTAGTTCTGCAAGTATTGCCTATGGTGTTGAACGGTTTAATGCAGGGCTGAACTACTCCAACTATACATCACGCTTACAGTATATCTTGAACCCAACGCTAGACTCCCTTAATTCAGTGGTGGTAAATTCTGACCTTGGACTTACTGGTAATTATGTCCTTACTAGTAATGATTTCAGCGGACAAAACCTATCTGGAAATTTTAACTTAAGTCGGGTTACCGACAATGTGGAAAACGTCTCTTTAAGCAATAATTCAAGAATGATCGTAGTGGTTCTTGCCCACAGCTATCTCCTAAAAAAATCGAATTTAAGTTTCTCCAGCGCTGTAAACTACAACAACAATTCATTACAGAATATGAAAATTAGCCGATACGGTCTTGGCGAAAATGTATCGAAGTCGTTCAAAGAAGGAAAATATACACTTACAGGTGGCGCCAATTACTACTTAAACCAAAACGGAACTGCTGGAAATAACCGCAATCTTCAAATACAGCTGGGTGGTAGCTACCGAAGAGAAAATCATAGTGTCAATATAAATGTAATACACACTGGAAATAAGAACCTAATTCAAAAATTTTCCGAATTGGTAGGTACTGTTAACTATGTATATAATTTTTAATGGAAAGCATGTTTAAATTTTACATTAATAAGCTAGAAAAGAGTTTAACCAGGTTATGTTTTGTTTTAACATTAACTGTTTTACTACCGGCTCTAAAGGTATGTGGTCAACAATCTGTTTACCCAGTCAAATTAGTAATGGGGTACATCAAGGACCCGTATACCGGTTATTTAAATCAGTATGGAACATTTCGGAGTAATGATATTGCCCTGTTTGCAACCCTTGTAGATCCGGTAGAAGCCACCTATAGCGCCTCTGTAAGAATTTCGATTGAAAAAAACTTCCAACCTATATTTACAACGCGTGCTGATGTTCAATTACCCCAAATTACCTTAACCAGAGGGGTTCAGGTAACGCTGGATGGCTTGGCCCTGGCTGAATACCTAAAGGAAGATAACTTATTGAATGGCGACTCAAAACTTTCGTACCCATTAACCGAAGGAACTTACCAGATCTACTTTGAGCTTATGGATCCTATCCGTAAGGTTCCTGTTTCAAATAAGGTAATGAAAACCCTCGACATTGAGTTGTTCGATCCCCCCTTCCTTACTATGCCGGAGCGTGAGTATAAAATATATCCCGCATTATTGAATAGCACCATGTTTAGGTGGCAATTGAATGGCTATAAAGCAGCACTTGGCAATATCTCTTATAAACTTGAAATTAAAGAGGCTCCTAAGAACCCGACCAATATTAATGATGGGTTCGACGGGCTTGCGCCATTATTTACCAAAACAGTTTCTCAAAATTCTTATACATATACCAATAGCGATGCACCACTTTTATTAAACGAAGGATCTCAATACCTCTGGAGGGTTACAGCAATAGATGAGAATTTTGTAAATAATAACTTAGACGGGACAGTACCGTTTAGAAACAGTGGTCGCAGTGAGGTTAGGAGCTTTAACGTAGTTTCCGATTTAAAAGAGGGCGATAAAATTAAAGTAGGTGACTTTACCATGACGCTTACTAAATTTACCATACATCCGGTTGACCGAACCATGATAACCGGCTACGGAGAAATACCGGTAGATTTCCTAAATGCTACCATAAAGGTGTCGTACAAAAACATTTCTGTTGTAGATAAAGAATTGTACGAAGGTAATGTTGCAGCTGTAATTGAAGATAACCAGAACATTATACCACCTGGTTTCAAAACACTTGAAGAGCCTTTAAATGAAACCGACATTAAAGATCAATATTACTTGCTGGCCGATGAGTTTTTTGATCGCAATGGAGCCCAAAGCGATAGAACCAGTTTGCTTCGTAGCTATTCCTTACCGTTGGCTCAATGCCTAAGCTATAAGCAGGTAGCCGACGGTAAAATACGTATAGGTTTTTATGCCATGACCTTCTATAAAAATAGGGCTGAAGCAAATGTTTTTGCCAACCTGATGGTTGGGAAATTAAAAGATTACGATATTCCCGATCATCGCCTAATCTTTGCGGGTAAGCAACAGCGATTTAATCCTTCAGGATTAATAGACAAAATAGGTCTTCCGAGAAATTTCGAAAACGCAAATTCTCCTTTTACCTTTTCTAAAAAAGGTACAACACTTAGCGCAGAAGGTAATGGAGCTTCATTAACCTTCGGAATGGCGTTTAATTTACCCAAGCTGGTAAGTAAGGAGTATGAGTATTTGGCAACCGGTCGTGAAGAAACCAGTAAACCATTTAGTGTGGAATTCATGGTTAAAGATGATTGGGAGTCAGGTATTTATCCCATATCAAATGATTCAAAAAGCATTTCTGATAGCAGCGCACAGTCGTTTGGGGTAATAGATCGCATATTTTTTAGCGAAAAGAAATCCAGCTATATTGACTTCAATCTGGTGTCCAATCCTGAGGGTTTCAAAGCTCCATTAGATCAGGGTTCCTTTATTATGGGTCTTTGCATCCCCGATTTTAGTGTAGAACTTTTATCGCCTTTTAACCTAAACAAACCGGAATCCCAGCAACACCTCAGCAAAGTAATTACTCATAAAAATGTGGGCACCGATTTGCTAATCGCCTTTGACCAGAGTATCCACGGTAATATACAGTTAATTCCAGATGAGAAGTTAAAGAATGCTATTATGGGAACAGGCGCTTTTAAAAGCACCATCTCTTTAGACACTTTAACCGCGCAATTCACAGAGCGGGGAATCCCAAAAGCAAGCATTCTGGGCACCATAAATCCACCAGGTTTTGAGGAGAAAATGAACTATTCCGGAACCCTGAACGTGAATGGTCTTGACCAATTTACCTGCGAATTTAACCCATTGCCCGGGCAGAAAAACAAATATGCCCCCTTTGCACTCATCTACCAAACCGACGAGAAAGCAAAGATCACCGCCAGTTATAACGTTTATAAGCAGGCCAACAAAACTACCTACCGTTTTGATCCGGTTTACTCATTTTCAGGTGAATTCACTATTCTCCACGACAAAAACGAATTACTTGCTCACATTGACAATTTTGAGGCAGCAAGCCAATTTGAAAAGGCAATAAACGATACCATATTTCTGAAGATGATATTTGGAAATTCTACATTATGTATTAATCCCCTTAATGCTTACAAAGATCGTATCCAGTTTAAATATAGTCGGAATTATGATGATAAGGAGTATGAGCAGAACATTGAACAAGGTATATTTACAAGTAAATGCAAGGATTGTGTTTTACTATATTCTAAATGTCAAAATCAACCTAGGAATGGTTCCAGTTATAAACCTGAATTCGATGATATATCTCTAAAAAATTTGGATCGGCTGTTGTCAACTTATATAAATGCATATGGCTTTTTGAAGAATTTGAATGTCGATGCCGTACAACCTAATCCGAACGACCCTACCGTTTGGGATTATAGTTTAAATATTGAAAGTTGGTTGACCAAGATTTGGGATGGTTCTGATAAGGGTGGTTTGTTATTCTCTAGCTCCGCCCGATTTGATAATGACGAGCTGAAATTTAAGAAGTATAGCTTTTTTGCAGCAGATAAATTTGAATTTGTATGTGACTGTAAAGATAATTGCAAGTGGATTGACCCGGCAACAATATCAATGCACGTGCCTGCTACGAGCAGTGCAATAAAGGTTAACGGGTTTACTGCAACGGTGAAGAGCATAAACCAAAACGGAGATGGTCTGGCCGAGGTTCTAATTCCTTTTTATGGTCGGAAGTTTACATCAAAGTTAGAAGGGGTTCAGGTTAATGCCAAAGATGAGTTAATAGCCGGACAGATACTTATACAACCGAATGAGACTGTTTTAAAAAAGGTAGATTACAAAGACATTGATGCTGATGACACCACATTCTGGTCCAGAAAAGTACAAATTATCCCTCACGAAAATATCGCAGCGTTTAAAAAGGTGACTCAGGGTCCTGATGCAAAGTATACGGCTGAGAAGGCCATACAAATGCCCATGGGTTTTTCTAAACAAGTGAACGAAGCACTTGGTTTACACGAAGATGATTTCTTTTACTTTTCAGAAATTACTATAAACCCTCACGGGGCCACCGGTAAATTAAATTATATAAAACAGTTTGTCGGCGAACAATATTTAAAATATACAAATACCATTGTGATACGGGCAAACGGATTTAATGCCGCAGATGTTAAACTATACGCCTTGCCAATAACGGTAAATACCGAATCAAATTTTCTAGAGATTGGGGTTTCCAAGGGCGACAAATATGCCACAGCATTTGGTTTGGATAAATTGGGAGCAAAGGACTCCAATCTGGTTAATCACGTACAGTTAAGCTGTAATGGATTCACCGTGTCGCCATTGCAGGCGATGTACGCAATCTCTCCAAAGCACGCACTCAGAAGCAACGATTCTATAAAGTTTCTGAATGCCAAATTTCCAGACTTTGCAACAGGTATAGTGGAGTTTAACAGTGACCTGAATAGCACATTGACCCGAATTCAGTTGTCCGAGTTTTATCTGAACAATCCCCGGACTCCGGGATTAAAGGTACAGCCTAAGAAAGTTTGGTTCGATTTTTCTGCTAACAAAACAGCATGGACTAAAAGTACACAAAAGCCTAATTTTAAAGGTGTAGATTTTGAAGAATTTAACCTGATTATGCCCAATGGTATAAGCAAAAATGACAAGCCCCTAACAATTAAAGGCAGTGGAATGACTTATAACTCTTCAGGATTTAATTATAACATTGATGATAATACAAACACGCCACTTGAAGAAGGAAAAGTTGGGAAATGGAAGTCAGAATTTAGCTCGTACAAACTGAATATTTCGAACAGTCTTGTGACTACACACAGCTTCTCTGGTAAAATTTTGCTACCCTTTTCAACCACAGAATCTGATGAGCAACAAAAAAAAGAAGTGCTGCCGTTTATTGCGAATTTCACTTCGAAAAAAAGTAATTACTCAGACGAAGATCCAGAGACCGGAATTGAATTTAGTTTTAAGCCAGACGACCTGAGGAACATTAAAATAAGTACCAAGTTTCTTGGATTAGACTCTTACATAAGTCTGGGAGCCGATGCCTTCCTGTACTCGCCGATAGAAGAATCGAAAGATGGTTATGAGGTTAAAAATCCGGCAAGCGAATTAACCAGTTATTGGACAGTAGCCTCACCAAGTACAGTTATTGATTTTGGTTTGTATCTGCAAGGCGATATTACATTAAACGACCCCGATGGGGCCTGCGAATTTGAGGTATTTCCGGGTGTAAATAGTTTTAACGTTAGCCACCTAACCGTAAGAGATGACTACGAACTGATTAAGGACTTGAAATTAGGCTCGATGCCGGCGTCTATCGACGAGTTCTCCTTTAGCTGTAACCCCAGTGGAGAATACGTAGTGGGGGCGGTAGTTGAATTGCAGTTATCCGGTAACAAACCCCAAAAATCAAAAAAAGATACATCGAATAAAAATCAAAACACGGGACAGAATGCCGGTACGACTCCAGACGGGCATACAATCGCTACCACCGACAAACCGAAAGAATCAGACGCCTTAAAGAGGAAAGCCGAATTTATTGAATCGCTGCATAAGGGTGAGTCGGTGGCCAACAAAGAAGATTTTTCTACGGGTACAACCGTTGGGGGTCAAGACAATACCCAACCCGCAAGTAATCAAGCCACAAGTAATCAACCCGCAAGTAATCAAAAAGGACAGGGGGAAGAACAGGTGGAATCCGGCTTTGAGGCAGAAGCCGACTTCTATCTAAAATTCAAACCAGACGACAATAAAAAACTAAAATTTACCGAACTTGGGCTTAAAGCAATCAAGGCCTCTGGAAGTGTTGGGCCAGCATCGATAAAAGGGTCTCTGGTATTTTTTGACACCATTCAAGGCAAGAATTACGGAAAAGGCTTTAAAGGATACGGGGAGCTTACCTTATCTGGTGCATTTCCAGTTGAAAAGGCCCAATGTGCGTTTCAGTTTGGAAAAACGAACTACACCTATGATCTCAACTCCGGTTCTTCCACTCCTACCTACTCCAGGATCGATCCATACCAATACTTTTTTATTGATGTGTTTGTTGGATTCAAACCCGGTTTGGCAATAGGCACAACATCAATGTTCTTGGATGGACTTGGAGGCGGGTTGTTTTACAATGTAAAACGAGCTGATCTTTTTGTGGCAAACGAAAACTTTCCTAATGCCTCATTGTCTACAGCCGATATGGAAAGAGAAAAGTTAAAAGAAGAAGCGAGAAGACAAGCAGGAACCCTAAACAATTTAACACCGGCAGGAATAAAACTGCAAGAACAACGGGAAAAGGAAATACTAGAAAAACTGGAAGAAGAACAAATCTCGCCAATGATTGTAGGTACGGGGCTTTCTTCCGAACGATACCTTCCTTGTATCAATACCCTGGGCATAAAACTTTCCACATCTGGCTATGTGACCGCTCCAGAGCAAATTAAACTTCAAAGAGCCAGTCTTCTAATGGAATTTGCCATCGACAAGTTTGCTTTACGCTCTCTTTCGTTAGATGCGGATTTGGGTATTCTGGGAAAAAAGACTGACAAAACAATAGAATATGCCGGTAAGGGGAAGTTCAGCGCCATGTGGGACCTAGGGAAAAAGACAATAACCGCAAATGGTGGTGTGCATCTTCTGTTGGCTAACAACTTACTTGAAATTGGCGATGAAAAAGCCCTTGTCGAAAAAAACCAGCTCGAAATGTATATGCCATATGGGAAAACCGATGGATGGTATTTCTACCTGGGTACGGCAAAAAGACGAATCGGGGGCGCACTGCAACTGCCCGACCCTATATCCTTAAGGTATCCTGTTGGCTGCTATTTAATGATGGGAGATAATATACCGAGCATTAGTGATAACGACATTCAACGCGCATTGCAATTGGATGACAAGTTATGGAGTGATTTGTACCGGGCCAAATCAACTAGTCTGCCAAATGACGGAGGTGGAAAAGGATTTAGAATGGGACAAAGTTTTGGTCCTGTGCAAGCTAATTTTAAATATTTCATATTACAAGCTCGTGTTAAAGCCGGCCTTGGTTACGATTTATCGGTTACCAACCTTAGCAACGTTCGTTGCGGAGTGAATCAAGAACCAATTGGAATGAATGGATGGTATGCGCAAGGACAAGCTTATGGGTATTTAAACCTAGGCGTTGATATTGGAATTGATCTGTTGTTTATACACGGCTGGTACAATATTTTCGATGCGCACCTATTGGCCGTATTAAAGGCTCAGGCTCCAAACCCAATTTACTTTCAAGGATATGTTGGTGGTAAATACAGTATTTTAAATGGATTGATTGACGGAAACTTTAACCTAAGCATGGAAATTGGTGAGCAATGTGTGAAACCAAAACCCGATCCGGTTGCCGACTTTCCGGTCATTGCATCAACCTATCCATCGTTTGAGAGTACCGATAAATTAGAGATTTTTGAACCGCTTAATGCCTCCTTTAGTCTGGATATTGGCAAATACACCCAATTAAATAGCTACAACGAAACAACCAAGGCCTACGAAAAAGTTACTTATCGTCCCAGATTATATAAGGTTGGTTTGGTTGAATCGATCAGTAAGGAAGCCTTTTTGAAGAAAACCACTTTGCAGCAAGTTGAAGCGATCAATTCATCGTTTATTAATCAAACCCCGCTCAAAACTGACGGGACAAATGCCCCATTGCGGAAGGAAGAAGCATATAAGGCGGCTCAATTTGAGCCCAAAAACCCGCTTCCGCAAAATGCAACTTTGTTAGCTGGGTTTGTGGTTACCTGGGAAAAGTCGAAAGATGGTACTGCCTGGGAAACCATTACGGTTGTTAACGACAACGGCAAAACGGAGACGTATTATGAGGTTAAGATAGCCGAATTTAAGACCGGGGGTATGCCTGACAAAATTTATGATCAAATGCTCAGTTACCGAATGCCTGAAAGCAAACAGCGAAACTGGCATAAAGGTTTTGGCGAAGGGATGTTAGAACTTAAGTCAGACCAGTACAATGATTTTACAACATCAGACCGTCTCGTGAAAATTGAAGGTGCCAGTGACGACGAAAAAGCTTATCTGGCATCTAAGGACTGGAAATCCTCAAACAACGTTCTGGAGAAAAGGCTAAAATGTATATATACGCTAGACCTGCAGAATCTTACCGACAAAAAACAACCTTCAATACAATATATACTTGCTCCAGGAGAAACCAGTAGCGGCACTCGCATAGAAAGTGAACAAGTTACAACGACTATAAGCGGGGTACTGGTTTACAACAAAATAGTTGATAAAGAAATACCATTCAATAATCCCTGTTTCCGGTTCGAAAAAATTAATTCTGAATCCAGATTGATCAAAGGGCATATGTACAAGGCCGTTTTTACGCGTACGTATGAAGGGGTTGATCTGGTATCCACACAAGTAACCACTACTAAGGAGGAAAAAAACGACAAAATTAAAAGCGGGGATGATGAATTTTCTTTTGTAAAGAAAACTCAATCAACAAGGGTGAAACAATTTAGTTTTCCGGAACTGCAACCTAAAGTGATTCATGAATATGTGTTTAGGGTAAGTGAATATGCCAACTTGGCGACAAAACTAAGGGAGGCATTTGATGGAAATCCTGGTTATGAGATGGCTAATAAGACGCGCAGAGATTTTTCGCACCCTGGTCACTCTGTAATTGGGAGTATACTGGCTCCACAAGGATACCAAGATCAATTGGTTCACTTTAATAACATTCCGGAAGGTTTTGACCTATTTGAGCAACAACGTATTCGGAGAAATACATTCGTAAAAGGGCGTAACCCATTTTTGGAGGACTACTATTCTTTTTCTATCAATGGATTTGACTATCTAAACAATCACAATGTAGTAAGAGATCAGGATGTGCTTCCGGCCTACTCAATTATGAAAGACCTGAGCTGGACTGCCGAAAAGCCCTATTGGTCCACGCAGACCGGAGAAAACTCGGTACTAAGCGGGGTCTCACTTCTTGAGCCAACCATTAATGCGTTGAGAGACAATTTTTTCAAGCCCGCCTTGGGTTTGCAAAATATCTCACAGGGCGATGTAAATGCTTCTGTAGATGATGGGAAATGGGAGTTTGAAGTGGTTTTTAGTACTAATAACAGAGATGTTTTAACCGCTGACGAAATATCGAGTGGTAAGGCGATTAACAATACTACCCCGAGCGCGGGATATAAAGTATACAATTTTGATCAAAACAGGAACAGCAGTATAGCTATATGGTCAAAGCAGCAGCGTATTTTTCAAAACCAAAAAGCACTGCAGTGCCAGATGTTAAAATACCATTTAAAAAAGGCCCATCACGGCCTAGACTGGCACGATTATCCTTCAACTCCGGGTGGTCCCTCACAAATGCTTGGCCACGATATTAACTCACCGGGAACAAGGGTGCAATCGAAGCGAACCGCGTTGATGATGCTAATGATGTCTCCCGAGTTCTTCCCAACAACTGGCATCGCAGACACCAATCGTCAATTCATGGCATTCAGTCGCTGGGTTGCACTAAGGAAAAAGGCGCAGATTTTAAGGCCAAATGATTTTTTCTACATAAACCAAACAGACATACGCTATTTGGATGATCCCGAAAAGCCGGCCAATACGATTGATGCCTGGGGGAGCCTTCGGTGGACCGTGGAGATTAATCGATTGCTCAATAGCCCGGAGCGTTTCTGTAATAATTCAAATGCCTCCAGAGCTGTTTCCAACGAGCCATTCAAGTTTATGTTTACCAACCCTTTCTTCGGAAGGAGTTTGCTCGGAGCCGATTTAAGAGAAAAATCGACTGGCAATGGTGTCTCGACTCCATCTACTGAGGGATTAAAGGATTTGAAATGGGATCCGCCTAGTCATATTCATAACAATGAGTGGAGAGTTTTCTGGACTCAAAGACAACAATACCCCTATTTTACGGCGAATGAAGATTTATACTTTGGAAGTAAACTCACTGTGCCTATGACCATTCAATATAGTTACAAGGCCGAAAATGGTGTAGAGAAATGGGTCAGACTGTCAGACAGAGTGTTCAAAGGTGAAAATTCCACTGTAACCTCAGTAGATAAAACATTTAACGAAGTATATCCTTCTAACAGGTAATCGCCCATGATACTCAAACGAATTTATTCAATATTCCTATTTCTAGTGCTTGGTTTTTCAACACTTGGGCAAGACAATAAGGTGCAGTTGCAGGTGGCCATTCAACGGGTAAATGAAACCACGCGATCAATAGTTTGGGTTCCGAACAATTATGATACTTTTCTTAAGGGATTGCAAAACGGCTATTCCCTCACAAGGCATCAATTGGTTAATGGTGTTAGAACCAATACGGTTACTTTAAGTGCTAACGTGCAACAAAAAGACAGCCTTTGGGTGGCCAATAACTTTGAGTCCGACCATCCCTATTATCGTTTGTTACAGGTTTGCTCTTCTCTAATTAAAAATCCGGGAGCAATAGATGGAACAAACCACAAATGGGATGTCAATAACAAAAAGGATCAAGAACTCTTCGAAATCCTGGCCTCAGAAGTACATGATTATTTAATTCCCGGATTAGTAACCGGAATGGCCTATTTAGATACAATGGTTGTAGAGGATTCTACCATCACCTATACTTATCAAGTTCAGGTTAACAATTCACCCATCTCCATTGCGTTTGATGCAGACGAAATTATTGGTCTTAGCACCGGTTTTGCCACTCAATTACCATTTAAGGTTACCGAAGACAAAAGGCTGGGTTCGAATTTGATTGCTAAGGATAGAAAGATTGGGTATAATATTGCAGCCATAGCAAAGGCTTATGGAGATTCTATTGTTATAAAGTGGGTGCCCAACAATGCCGGTTTCTGGAAAGAGGCGCTGTTAAAAGGATACGAAATCAAAAGAACCCTTGACCTTAGTAGTGTCAGACGGTCAGATAACAAAGATTCTAGTTATTATATAGACGGGATTTTGCATCGGGAACTTATAATTGCAGGATTCGGGGTGAAACCATACTTGAAACCATTGCCCGATAGCTTGCAGACCAAAGAATATTTTGGTACAGATACCCTGGCTATGGTGGCTGCATCGGTAATGAAAAAAGACAAACCGAATGGATTAAGCCCCTATGCCCAAGCTGAGGCACAACAGCATGCCTATGCAAGTGCAATGTTAGCCGCTGAACAATCGCGCTTAGCTTCCGAAGTTCTGGGTCTAGTTTACGTAGACCGAAATGTAGTAAAAGGCCATACCTATGTTTACACCATCAATTCACCAGCCGGAACTATTTTTTCCACCGCAGAAGTGGTGGTTAAAAACATAAAGGAATCAATTCCGCCTCCAACCAATGTAAGTGCTTATGGTGGCTTTTATACCATACACGTTACCTGGCCAAAGACCCAAAATTATACATTTTTCCATCTTGAACGCTCTGATGACAAAGGGAAAACATTTACACGAATAACAAAAAGACCCACCATGTTTTTCGAGACTGCGGGCTCCACAGACAAAAACACGTATACGGATTCGGTACCCTTGTTAAATACCACCTATTATTACCGGGTTATTGGTATAAATACACTCGGAGAAGAATCTGAGCCGTCTGTAGTAAATGCGCAAGCAATAGATCTTTTAGCTCCTGGAGACCCAACCATTGAGGAGATTAAGCACATTGGCAGTGATAGTTTATTCATATCCTTCAGTGGTGACAGTCTGTCCAGCGACATTGAGTCCTATAAGCTACACTGGTCTAATTCGCAACTTGGTCCCTTTGAGCCGGTTGCTGAATTCAAAAATAAAATTAACAAGGGGTTTGTGGTAACACCAAAACTTTTCTCCGGCAGTTCTCATTATTTTAAACTTTACTGTTTTGATAAAAACAAAAATTATAGTGAATCAACGATAAGCTTTCTGCAAATCGCCGACACCATTCCTCCGTCTATACCCACTAATTTTAGGGCTCAAATGGACAGCGCAGGTGTTGTGGTGCTCATCTGGTCGGCACCTCCGGTAGATGTTTCTGAATATTATATATACAGCCGAATTGATACCAATTTTCACTTTAGCCGCATCAGTTCGGGTACGTATACCGATACTGTTTTTATAGATACCATAAATCCTTATTCTCTTAAGGAATACATGTATTATGGTGTTAAAGCGGTTGACAGTTTCTACAATCTTTCACCAACTGCAACCGTGGCTGTTGAACGATTTGATACTGTTGCTCCTAAAACACCCATTTTTTCTAGTTACCAATTGGTAGGCAATAAAGCCGTGCTTGATTGGACAGCAAGCTCTGCAAAAGATGTAACCCATTTCCTACTTGAAAGAAAATGTGACAAAGACAGTGCCGATTGGAGCCTACTGGATTCAATCGTTGCTCCGGTAAATGAATACACAGACACTACCGTAAAATCTGGATTTAAATATTGGTACAGAATTTCGGCAATGGATGATGACAACAACAAATCGAAAAAATCGAACCCCGTAATGATCAACTATCCTCTAGCTCAGGTTAGCGGGATGATAGAAGAATTACATGTTGGCTTTGAACCAACTACAAAAACATTAAATCTCACTTGGAAACTTCCAACGGTTCAGGTTGATGGATTAAAGAATGTTGGCTACTATTTTCAAGTATATAAATCTACATCTGGCGCTCCTTTAGATTATTACAAAAAAACATCAATCACTCAGTATAATGACCCGCTAGTGGATGTTGGCGGCACCTATACCTACGCTGTAAAAGTTGTTTATGAAAATGGCTTTGAAACGGAGCTTTGTAGCCCATTCACCATTATTGCGGAAGAAGGTCAACCATAAAAGCAAAATTTATGAAAACAATTTCCATTACTACATCTTTCGTTCTTGCGCTCTTTGGTTGGTTTATTAATACAAGGGGTTATGCTCAAGAATTACCACAGATACAAAACGTTACCGTATCTGCAAACCCTGCTCAAATTGTTTGCTCGGGAAATTCTTCAATTTCCGTAAATAACACGATAAAGGACTACGTTTACCAACTCGTAAACCTCGCCACTGCTACCGTTGTTGACCAGCAAACGAGTACAAGCAACGGGTCGTCTGTGGTTCTCAGTACCGGCAACATTACAAGTGAAACTTTCTTTAATATAGTTTGTTACCGTAGTTTGGATTACCGAAACCGGTTACTTGCGGTACCTACTGGAGGAGATCTCATAAATGGGGGTTACCAGTTTCAAAATAATCCTTTTACGGCGGCTACCTCCGATGATCCGTCTTTTACGTTTGAGTTTTGGGTAAACATTAATGGCAGTGAGGGTGTTTACCCTCTGTATGCTCAATCAGACATGCCATTTCCCCCAACAGGAAATATATTTATCAATGACAACACTATCGAGTTGAACGAAGATATTTCGAACACCCTAATGAAGGCAAATGTGGGTGGCTTAAGTTATGGTTGGTATCATATTGCTTTTGTGTATGATGATATGCAACCTTCAGGGAGTAAGGGAAAGATTTATCTAAACGGATCTGAGCTGCCACTTGTAACTAATAATGAATTTATTTTTCCTGGTCCTGGTGGTCTCGGATGGCCAGATATAAGGTACTACATTGCAGGAGCCAGTACCGAAACAGGTTTTGATGAATATAAAATTTGGAAAACCGCTCGAACTCAGCAACAAATCAGAGATAATCTTTATGATTTTAACCCCGCGGGCGAGTCAGACCTGGTGGCTTATTACCCTTTTGAAAGTGCCACTGCCGACATCACCTCCGATGCCTCGGGAAATGGATACGATTTACAAAAAAGTGGGGATGCTGGTAGCTCCACAGATATTACCATTCAAGCCGATAAACCAAAATGGGTTTTTACGATACCACTGGCTGCCCACATAACCATTGGGAACGTAGAAGACTGTTCAGTGAATCTTACTCCTCGATCTAATTGTTCGTCAACAGCCACCATTACTGTAGAAAATACACAAGAGGGTGTTTCCTATACCCTGAGAAACAATTCGGACAATATACCTGTTCAGGCATCCATAGCAGGTAATGGCGGCAATATTTCGTTTGAATTACAAAACCTTACCACAACCAGCAGCTATAATGTACTGGCCAGCTCGGGAGGTTGTAACGCACAATTAACAGATATTACAACGGTAGTAGTAGATGGAGGTGTGGCACCCGCATTCCTGTCGAGCAACGCAATGGTATTATGCGGAGCGGGAGACGTAGTGATTAGTACAAGCGCATCGGAGAATGGAGTTACCTATAACCTGCTTAACTTAACTTTTGGGGGGATTTCTCAAACAAAAGCCGGAACAGGAGCAGCTTTCAGTTTTTCTTCGGTATCAATTTCCTCCACCACTTCTTTTATACTGCAAGGCGATAACAACGGTTGTATAGTCAATCTAGATACGATAGAAATTGTGGTCTCATCAGGAACCATTGCAGACCGTACGGTGACTCTTACACCTCGTTCTAATTGTTCTTCGGCGGCCACCATTCAAGTGGAAAATTCAGAAAACGGTGTTGCTTATTATTTAAGAAACAATGCTACCAATGCAACCGTTCAAGGGCCCTTGGTAGGTAACGGAAGTAATCTTTCTTTCAATTTAACTAACCTAAGCACTACCACCAGCTACAACGTGTTGGCCAGTAAGGATAATTGTGACCTCCAGTTGTCAACTATTATTCAGGTAGTAAAAGGCACAGTTAACCCAGCTGCGCTTTCCAGTGACTTTACCAGTTTGTGTGGAACAGGCAATGTTGTACTTACTGCCAGTACTTCGCAAACGGGTACTGACTATAATCTGATCAATTTAGGCAGTAGTAATACCCTTGAGACCAAAGCCGGAACAGGAGCAGCCTTCAGTTTTTCTTCCATTTCAATTTCCTCCACCTCTTCTTTTATACTGCAAGGCGATAACAATGGTTGTGTAGTTAATCTGGATACGATAGAAATTGTGGTCTCACCAGGAACCATTGCAGACCGTACGGTGACTCTTACGCCTCGTTCTAATTGTTCTTCGGCTGCCACCATTCAAGTTGAAAATTCAGAAAACGGTGTTGCTTATTATTTAAGAAACAATGCTACCAATGCAA
>CAYMJL010000020.1:0-25228 GCA_964390915.1 uncultured Flavobacteriales bacterium | reverse complement strand
ACGTGTTGGCCAGTAAGGATAATTGTGACCTCCAGTTGTCAACTATTATTCAGGTTGTAAAAGGGGCCGTTAACCCAGCAGTCCTTTCCAGCAATGTTAATGATCCATTTGCTGGGGGGGATGTGGTGCTGTCCATTGGTGGTGCCTCACAGGTTGATGCAGATTATCATTTAATGGTTCTTGGTACTGGAAATATCCTTCAAACCCAACCGGGAACAGGATCAGCCTTAAGTTTTTCTTCGGTATTGGTTTCCTCCACCACTTCTTTTATACTGCAAGGCGATAACAATGGCTGTGTGGTTAACCTAGACACCATTGAAATTGTGGTATCATCAGGTAATCTTGAAAACCGCAATGTGATTTTGGCGCCACGGGCAGATTGTGCTGCATCTGCCACAATTACCATTGAAAATTCTCAAAATGGGGTTTCCTATTTTCTAAGAAACAATGCAAACAATGTCAACTTACAAGGTCCATTGATAGGAGATGGAAATAATCTGTCGTTCAATTTATCCGGTTTAACCGGCGAAACCAGCTATAACGTTTTGGCTAGTTTGGGTAATACTAGTCTGCAGCTTTCGAATATAGTTGAAGTGCTAGTCACACCTGCTTCCCTGAATGTATCTCTATTACCCAGGGTGGAAGGTCGCGTTTGTTTTAATGGAGGGCTGTTGCTTAGTGTGTCTGGTACAACTGGTCTTGATTCTATTCGGTGGTATAGAGACGGCACTGATCTTAAATTTTACAACGAAATAACCCGCGTTGCTCCATCGCAAATGATAGCCAATGACCCGGGAAATTATCAGGTGCTTGCCTATAAAAATGGTTGCATTCAGCAAACGAATACCACGGCAATAAAACAATATCAAATCGCTCCGGTCAGTTTTGACGTAAATACCCAAAAATTGTGTGGAAACGATACCTTACTAGTAAGCACCAACTCTTCTGAACAGGATGCATTTTACACCGTAAATAATAACCAATCAGCGTTTAGTTCAGAATTGATGGGTACCGGAAGCCCATTGCAATGGTGGTTTGACAGCCTGCCTGGTCAGTCGCAGCTCAACATTACAGTCTCTTCGAAAAAATACCTAGACAGGGAAGCGTTAAAATTCGACGGGATAAATGACTACGTTTCTATTCCCAATTTGGGTTCTCAGCTGGTCAACGACACCAATTTAGGTGTAGCCTTTTACTTGAAAACGAACAAATTACCAATCAACATTCTTCAGTTTGGGGATGTGGGTTACAGTTTAACCGTTGATAATTTGGGTAAATTAAAATTCACCGATAAAACAAATGCCACCGGATTTATTTCTCAAGCGGGTACAATAAAAGCGGATGACCAGTGGCACCTGGTTACGGTATCGTTCTCCCGCCCGAATAAGATTAAAATATATGTCGATACAAATGCATTTATTGTAGCTCCCGGTAATTTTACTGGCTTTGGCAACGAAATGCAGGGTCGGGCGCTCAAAATTGCTAAGGTTGGTGAAAAATGTTCAGCCTTTCAAATGGATGAGCTGATTATATTTAATAACTATGCACCAACTGATAAAGACGCCCAATTTGTACTAAATAATTCCGATAATTCCGATTCATTGCCTTTGGCAGCCTATTATAGATTCCAGGAACAAGGAAAGTCATTTATTCGCGACTTTTCAGAAAACAACCCGAACGGAATCCTTACTAACATGAATGCATTACAGGGAGCTTGGGTTGATGGAGTTTTCCATAAGAATTCTTGTTATTATTCTACTCCTAATAGCATCCCTGTTAATATATCCGATTCGATACATACTAATATGTTTCTTAATGGTAACGACAGTATTTGCTCCGGCAAAACCGTTTCATTAGAACTGGAAAAAATGTTAGGATACAAGTATCAATGGCAAAAAAATGGAGTAACCATTGCGGGGGGTATATCCAATACGTTAACCGTAACAGAAGAGGGAGTTTATCAGTCCATTATTACCGATTCTCTTAACTGCGTTGCCAAAACCACACAACAAACAATTAAATCGTTTAGGATAAATGATTTGACGGTTAGCATAGAAAATGACACCATTTGTGATGGCCAGCAAGCATTGGTTCACTTACAACCGTCTCAGGAATTGGTGCAATATGGCCTTTTTGATATAACCAATCCCAATACGATCGGTGAATGGTTTTTTGGGACCGGACAGGACATGAGTGTCAAAACACCTTTTTTTCAAGGCAACGCAACATTTGGTATATATGCCTCGATTCGCTCGGGTGATTTGGACATTTGTTTAGACACCCTACCCGATAGTTTAAAAATTGTAGCCTTACCAAGCCCGTTAGTTTCGATAAGCAGGTTAAACCCAGAAATTGTTTGCTTCGGGGACTCTGCCTATTTGAAGGCGACCAGCAACATCGCAAGTCAAATCAAATGGAAACTAAATGGCGATGTCATCAATGGTGCCAATGATACCATTCTTTCTGCTTTGGAAACCGGTTATTATGTAGCTGAGGCAACAAATACAGCAGGATGCAGTACAGTATCCGATACTTTAAGAATAGAAATTTTAGACAGCGAGGATCAAAATTGGAATGTTTCAGACTTGGCTGTTTGCAATGGGGAATCCGTTCAAATTACGGTTGAAAACACCGAGGCAGGCAAAGACTATTTGATCTATGAGGGCAACTCCGGTAATATATTTGACAAAGGTACCGGCACGGGTGGCCCGTTAAATTTTAATATACCGGGGCTAACAGAAAATCTGGAGCTAAAAGTGCAGGTGGAAATGTTAAATCCAATTAATAAAGGTTCTGCCCTGCAGTTCAATGGACCGAAACAGTATGTGGTTGTACCAAATGCAGATAATCTTGCTAAACTAACTCAGGGAACAATAGAAATGTGGGTGAAATGGCAAGGGTATCAGGTTAAAGGTTTAAACAATGCCTATGGCCCGGTATTAAGTTTGCAGGGCAAAGACACAGCCGTTTCTATGCTGCTAGCGTTGGATAACCCTGAGCCCAAGAAAGCGAAAGTTATTTGGCGAATGAATAGTTCCACTGACAATCTACTTCGTTCTAGTAAGAACATATCCGATAGTACCTGGCACCATATCGCTATTAGTTTTGATAACAAATCCGGCAACCATCGAATGTATTTAGATGGCGAACTCCAAGATTCCAAAAACTTAGCTGATACTTCCTTTATTGCCCCTGTCGGAATTCCGATGTTTTTAGGTGCATGGACATATGAGGATTCTATTTACAGTTATTCGGTAGTTGATGAGTTAAGGCTTTGGAAATCTGAACGAAGTCAAGCCGAGATTGCAAAACACAAAACAACCTGTTTTTCTGGTGTAGAAAACAACCTTATTTCTTATTACAAATTCGAAGAGCTTCCGGTAAACAATGTATTGAAGAATGAGGTTTCCAATGGACTTAATGGTCAGTTGAAAAATATGGATGTAAGTACCGATTGGGTTTCCGGATCGGGACGGTGCGGTTCCTGTTATAAGGATTTGTCTTCTTCCAAGTTTATTTCAGTAACCACTATCCCAACTGAAATTATGAGCCCCGTGAGCCCGGCAAGGTTTTGCGAAGAGGATTCATTGCGCCTTTCGGCCGAAGCCTTAAATGGGGCGAACTACACCTTTTATCTTAACGGAGTGCAACAACAATCCTCTCTTGTTAACAGCTATTTTGCTAAAGACTCGGGATATGTGTATATGACCGTAGCAACGACCGAGTGTAATGCCACATCTGATAGCATTTTAGTAAAAATGAATTTGCTACCCAGACAAGAGGCCATACTGTCTGCTCCAATGGGCGCAACGGCTTGTATTGGGAGCGAAGTTGGTTTGACAATTTCTGGCCCGATAAACAATTTTCAATATCAATGGCGACTAGACGGTACCGCGATTAGCGGAGTAACCGGTACAAGCTTCGCTGCAACAGC
This sequence comes from uncultured Flavobacteriales bacterium, assembly GCA_964390915.1. Taxonomy (GTDB): domain Bacteria; phylum Bacteroidota; class Bacteroidia; order Flavobacteriales_D; family Luteibaculaceae; genus DASUEB01. The sequence goes on along the minus strand of CAYMJL010000020.1, from coordinate 21,294 downwards.
GGTTGGTAGATTAACCGTTTTAGTTGAGGATACCAACAACTGCAAACTGGAGTCCAACCCGGTTACCGTGAGTTTTTATTCTATACCGGAAGCGGTATTAGAGGTTTCTGATAATAAACACTGTAATGGAGATACCGTTCAAATATCACTTTCTGGTCTATCTGAAAAGGTGGTTTATAACGTTCAAAATAAATTTAGCGGGGAGGTGTATGGAGTGGTTGCAGGAAATACCTCAGGAAACGTGGTGTTCCCTTTCCCAACATCAACAATCGATCAATATACGCTCGAACTTATTGCCAAAGTAAAATCAACCGCCTTTGCAACAGAGCAAGGCAATGATCAAACCGCATCATTTTTAACATTTCAACAGGTAGAGACCGATTTTACAAAGGGTATAACGGTAGAATCATGGGTTGAGTTTGATGATAAAAGTTTCCCCGCTTTGGGGCAAGGAACTCAAAATGGAAACCTTGAGTCGTGGTCTTGGAAAAGCGCTAATAATGGTTTATTATTTTCGTTGAACTTGAATGGATCCAACCAAGAATACAGTTTTAGTGATTTGAATATTGACGCTGGTTGGCACCATATTACGACAACTTACGATTATAACTGGGTAAAACTCTATATCGATGGAATAAATGTAGATAGTATTGACTCAAAACTTGGCCCGCTTCAGGCCAGTCAGAACGATATAATCTGTCTGGGTAAATCTCCTACCCAGCCGGTAAATCCATCATCCACATCCACTCATCGGTTAGATGAATTCCGGGTATGGAATCAGGCACTTACGAGAGAAGAAATTATAGCTGGTATGGATTCGTGCATAAAAACCACTGCAACTGGTTTGGTGTTATATGCCAACTTTGAAGAAGGCCAGGGATTGCAAGTGGCGGATTTAAGCAAAACCAAAGCCACTGGGAAAATAATTTCCGCTCATCCAGATGATCAATGGACAAGTAGCCAGTTTCCAAGTTGCAATTGTAACCCAACCGTTGGTTCATCGCCGATGTTTGAAGTTCTAAATTCGCCATATGGCTTTATGCCGATTATTAAGGCCGATACCCTAAAAGCCTGTTCTAAAACTGGCTATTTCAATATCGCTAACTCTTTCAATTACTATACTTATACCGTTTTCCAAGATGGATCGGAAATAGCAAAAATGTACGGCACCGGGTTGCCGGATATTGGGGGACAACTATCAATTCCACTTAAAGACTTGATTGACAACGAAAATATTGAAGTACTTGTTACGGACAACCATACCAAATGTTCAATATTAGCCCCTGAAAAAGTGTTGATCAAAAATTCGGGTAGCGGCAACAACTACTTGAGTAACTTTCTGATTGGAAATACTGGGTGTATTAATGATGCCTTTATAATGATCCAGCAAATTGATCATACTAAAAAACCCGACAGCGTAAGATGGGACTTTGGAGACGATTCTTTTAGTAAAGAATTATACCCAAATAAAGTCTATTCAGAAGAAGGTAAATACCAGATAAAGGTTACGGCCTACGACAAGGATTGTCCAAACGAAAGTATTCTGAAGGAAATAACTATTGAGGATTGCCCAAGTCTATTAAAGTTTAACAACAACTCGTGGATAATGTATGATATTTTAGGCCCGAATCCAAACAATGGTAAGTTCAGTTTTGAGTGTACTTTCCCAGAACAAGAGGATGCAAGACTGGATATTTTCAGTGCCCACGGTAAGCTATTGGATAGTAAATATTTCAACCAGGTTAATTACATCCACGAAGCTATCCAAATAACTCATAGCGGTCTATATACATTAAAGTTAACCTCCCGACACGCCACAAAATCGTACAGAATAATTGTGCAGGATTAACAGACTACATATAGAGTCGAAAATTATCACTAACGAATGGCGAAATTCGTTAGTGATAGCCGGTAATATAAAGAAATAAAGAAAGGGCTTTTTTGTGGCTCTTTTTTTTGCAGCTAGTGGTGATGACCACCTTCTCCGTGAACGTGTCCGTGAGCTATTTCTTCGGCTTGCGCCTCGCGAACACCAACAATGAGTCCGGTAAAGTTTAAGGTTTTATCGGCCAATGGATGGTTAAAATCCATAATAACGGTGTCGGCTTTAATTTCGCGAACCAAACCACGTAGGCGATTGCCGTGGTTGTCCTGCATGTGAATGGTGCCATCCAATACCAAGTCTGGAATCAATTTTCCGTCTTCCATAAATGTTTCCTTCGGAATTTCAACAATTTCCTCAGGAATTGCGTTTCCGTAGCCTTCTTCAGCGCTTACCGAAAATTCGTAAGCATCGCCTTCTTTAAGACCTTCCAGCTGGCGCTCGAAACCAGGTATCATTTGTCCAACACCGTACAAAAAATGCAATGGATTGGCGGCATCTGTTTTGTCTACAACATTACCTTCTACCTTTAGTTCGTAGGTAAGTGAAACAACTTTGTTGTTTGAAATAGTCATCCTTAATTATTAAATAGAAGACATTGCGCCTTCAGTTATTGGAGGTGCAAAATTAAAAATATCCTAACGTACAGGCTGTTAAAAATTTCAGGTTGTTAAGAATACCGAAGTCTAGCGTTTAGCGCAAAACTCCCTAGTTATCCTGTCTTTATCCTTTATTTTCTATATTTGCCGCCATGGAATTTTCAGCCAAACAAATTGCGGAACTACTTGGTGGAGAGGTAGTTGGAGACGAGAGTATAAAAGTTAACACCCTTGCAAAAATTGAGGAAGCTACGCTTGGTAGCCTTTCCTTTTTGGCCAATCCTAAATATACTGACTTCATTTATACCACTGGCGCATCGGTGGTTATTGTAAATAAAACTTTTATTCCCGAAAAAAATCTTCCTGAAACCTGCACCCTGGTAAAGGTTGATGATGCCTATGCCTGTTTTGCAAAACTGCTGGATGTGTACAACCAAATACGCAACAACAAAGTAGGGATAGAGGCCAATAGCTTCATTCACGAATCGGCTAAAATTGGCAACAATTGTTACGTTGGCACCTTTGCTTATGTTGACGAAGGTGTGGTAGTTGGCGACAATACCAAAATTCACCCCAATGTAAAAGTGGGTCGGAATGTTAAAATCGGAACTGGTTGCAACCTGAATTCAGGTGTTGTTATATATGATGAATGCGTAATTGGCAATAACGTTACCATACATTCCAACACCGTAATTGGTGCCGATGGTTTTGGCTTTGCGCCAAACAGCGAAAATCAGTACCACAAGGTGGCGCAAATTGGTAACGTAATTATTGAGGACCATGTGGAGATTGGTGCCAACTCAACCATCGACCGTGCAACGCTGGGTTCAACCATTATTCGCAAAGGCGTTAAACTCGATAATCTAATTCAAATAGCCCACAACGTAGAAATAGGTGAGAACACGGTAATTGCTGCACAAAGCGGTGTGGCAGGTTCTACCAAAATTGGTAAAAACTGTATGATTGGAGGTCAGGTGGGCATTGTTGGTCACCTTACCATAGCCGATGAGGTTAAAATAGCTGCCCAATCTGGGGTTGGTCAAAATGTAACCGTGCCCGGTACTATATTGCAAGGTAGCCCGGCATTTGCCGTAGGCGATTACAAACGTTCGTACGTAATGTTTAGAAATTTACCGGCAATTAACGCTGCGGTAAACAAGATTCAAAAAGAAATTGCTCAGTTTAAAGAAAAAATAGGTCAATGAGTACCACCAAGCAACAAACGCTGAAACAAGCGGTAACCATTTCTGGTATTGGATTACATACCGGAGAAAAAGTAAATCTTACTTTAAAACCGGCTCCGGTAAATCACGGGTACAAATTTCAACGCATCGATATGGAGGGTCAGCCAGTGGTTGATGCCTTGGTAGAAAATGTGGTGGGAACCCAACGCGGAACAACCTTGGAAAAAAACGGTGCCCGAATTTATACCACCGAACATTTGTTGGCTGCTGTTTATGCGCTACACATCGATAACGTGTTGATTGAAATGGACGGCCCCGAGGTGCCCATCATGGACGGAAGTTCAATGCCGTTTGTAAAGGCCATTCAATCGGTTGGGGTAGAGGAGCAGGATGCCGAAGCAAAATACTTTGTGCTGAAAGAAAACTTCACTTACGAAGATGCCGAACGGAAAATAGAAATGCTCGCTGTACCTACGGTTGGTGAGGAGTATAGAATTACCGTAATGGTCGATTTTAACTCGCCGGTTTTGGGTACACAACACGCATCGATGTATAAACTCGATGATTTTACCGCCGAAATTGCACCGTGCAGAACTTTCGTTTTTCTTAAGGAATTGGAGCAACTGGCTGCAGCCGGATTGATTAAAGGTGGCGATTTAGACAACGCCATTGTGTTGGTAGAACGAGCCAATGTGCCTCAGGAAGAATTGGACCGTCTGGCCAAATTATTGGGCAAGGAACACAGCGGAATTAAGATTGAAGGCATAGGTGTGTTGAACAACCTAAAACTTCAGTTTGAAAACGAACCTGCCCGCCACAAATTACTTGATATTGTAGGTGATTTAGCCTTGCTGGGCTGTCGCATAAAAGGTCATATTTTGGCTGCCCGCCCGGGACATGCCGGAAACGTTGCTTTTTGCAAGCTGCTGAAAGAAAAAATGAAGGCCGAACAGGCTGCGGGTATTCGTCATTTCGACATGACCAAAACCGTTTTCGACTGCAACCAAATTGCTAAAATGTTGCCTCATCGCTACCCGTTTTTGTTGGTAGATAAGGTGATAGATATTACAGAAACCACCATTACGGGGGTTAAAAACATCACCTTCAACGAACCACAGTTTACCGGGCATTTCCCCGATAATCCGGTTATGCCGGGTGTGCTTCAAATTGAAGCCATGGCACAGGTTGGTGGAATATTCTCGCTTGCTCAAGTACCCGACCCAGAGCTTTATACCACCTATTTTATGAAGATAGATAAGGTGCGTTTTAAGCAAAAAGTATTGCCGGGCGATACGGTGGTTTTCCATTTGGAATTGCTTACCCCAATTCGCCGGGGAATTGTCAACATGGCGGGTATAGCTTATGTAAACGGCAAAGAAGTGATGGAAGCGGAAATGATGGCCTTGGTTGTTAAAGATAAAGGATGAGCGCAGTAGCCAATATTCATGCCGGAGCCAAAATTGGCGAGGGTACCGTAGTTGAACCGTTTGCCACTATTTATGGAGACGTAGTAGTAGGTGAAAACTGCTGGATTGGTCCGGGAGCTGTGCTTATGGATGGCACTCGTCTTGGCGATAATTGCAAGATTTTCCCGGGAGCCGTGATTGGCGCTATACCGCAAGATTTGAAATTTCGCGGGGAGTACACCTTGGCCGAAATTGGCAATAACACCACCATTCGCGAGTGTGTAACCATCAACCGCGGAACTGAAGATAGAAAAACCACGAAAGTGGGCGACAATTGTATGATTATGGCCTATGTTCACCTTGGACACGATTGCCTGGTGGGTAACAATGTAGTGATAGCCAATTCGGTGAATTTGGCTGGTCACGTGGTTATTGAAGATTGGGCTATTTTAGAAGGCATGGTTGCTGTTCAGCAATTTGTAACCGTTGGTGCCCATTCGTTTGTTGCTGGTGCTAGTTTGGTGCGTAAAAATGTACCGCCTTACATTAAAGCTGCCCGCGAGCCACTTAGTTATGTTGGAGTGAATTCAATTGGTTTAAAGCGCAGAGGTTTTACCGATCAGGCCATTTTAAACATTGAAGACATTTACCGGTCTATTTATGTGCATAACACCAATGTTACCAAGGCTTTGCAGGTGGTAGATTTGGAAATGCCGGCTTCTGCCGAAAAAGAATATATCCTGAACTTTATTAAAGCCTCGGAAAAAGGCATCATCCGCGGAATATCTTAATTTATGTTGCTGCATTGCAATGAACTTGGCAAGCGTTACAACCGGCATTGGGTGTTTCGAAATTTAACGGCCGAGTTTCAGCCCGGCGATGCAGTGGCCATAACCGGAAATAACGGTTCGGGAAAATCGACCTTACTGAAGGTTATTGCCGGATTCGAGCGTTTTTCGGAAGGAAAATTTGAGGCAAGTTTTCAAGGTAAAAATCTCGATGAAAACTCCCTTTACAAACACGTTGCCTTGTGTGCACCTTACCAAAGTCTTTATGAAGATTTTACCATGGAAGAGCACTTCGATCTGCATCGCAGTTTTAAACCCATGCGGGTAGAAAATTTCAAGGCATTTTCCGAATTAATTGGGCTCGATAACGTGTTTCAAAAACCGTTAAAACACTATTCGTCGGGCATGCGCCAGCGGGTAAAACTGGCCTTAGCCATTTTGAGTGATACCCCGCTGTTGTTTTTGGACGAGCCCGTTTCCAATCTCGATGCGCGCTCGGTAGACTGGTACAAAAGCCTGGTAACAACTCATTTGCAAAACCGCATTGTTTTTGTGGCCAGCAATGTCAATCCCGATGAAATGTTTTTCTGCACTCGTACTATTCAGGTACACGATTATCAATAAATAATTTCTGCCCTATGATAACACATAACCTTGCCCAGTTGGTTTTTTTGTCGGCTCACAAAGTGGGTAATAGTCGTGAGGGCGATGGTTTGTTGCTTGCAGAAAAAGGTCAGAATATTGTCGATATTTCTCTGCAAGATTCCTTGCGCAGGTATTTTCTTTCGCATTTTAATGTCCCCGAATATTTCTCGTTTACATTTTCTAACGGTGATGTGCAGTTAAACCCGCTTTTTCGGTTTGTTGATACCATTTTTCGCGATCCGGAAGAGCTGCATGCCCAGTCGAAAAACATGGCGCAGTTGCTTTACGAATGCTCTGACCATCCCAATGTAAAGTCGGGCGATTTGTATGTGGCCTATTTCGAAAAAGTGACCATTGACAACCAGACCACCAACGCAGTTGGCATTTTTAAAGCTGAAAACAAAGATGCCTTTTTGAAGTTGGAAGAAGATGGCGGAGGTTTAAAATTGATTCAAGATACCGGAATAAATATTGATAAACTTGATAAAGGTTGTTTGGTATTAAACACCAATGCCGATAACGGTTATAAGATTTGCACCATCGACAAAAGCAGCCGGGGAGGTGAGGCGCAATACTGGCGTGACGATTTTCTTAAACTCCGCCCGTTGGCCGATAGCTATTACTTTACACAGAATTATTTAACGGTTACCAAAAACTTTGTTACCCAGCAACTTACCGAAGAATTCGATGTAAGCAAGGCCGACCAGATTGATTTGCTGAACAAATCGGTAGAGTATTTTAAAACGGCCGACAAGTTTATTGAGGAAGATTTTGTGGCCAGTGTTTTTGGCAATGAAGAGGTGAGCGATTCTTTCAAAAAGTTTACGCAAGACTCGTTCGAGGGCATGGACGAAGGCTTGATGGCCGATTTCGACATCTCGGCCCAAGCGGTTAAAAAACAAGCACGTGTATTCAAAAGTGTATTGAAATTGGATAAAAATTTCCACATCTACATTCATGGAAACAAGGAATTGATTGAAAAAGGAGTGGACGAAAACGGACGAAAATTTTACAAGATCTATTATACCGAGGAAACCTAGTTAACAGTTAGTTAACCATTCCAAAACAAATTGTAATTTCGCAACCTGATTTTAAAAATACAACATGGCAACTACTGCTGATATTAAAAACGGTCTTTGTATTAAATTCAACGGCGATTTATACATCATTACTGAATTCCTTCACGTAAAACCAGGTAAAGGCCCGGCTTTTGTTCGTACAAAGCTTAAAAACCTTACTTCTGGAAAGGTGATTGACAATACGTTCAATGCTGGTGTAAAAATTGAACCGGTTCGCATCGAAAGACGTGAATACCAGTTTTTGTACAAAGACGAAAACGGGTTCAACTTTATGAACACCGAGGACTTTGAGCAAATTAGCATCAACGAGAAAATGGTTGATAACGCCGATTTGTTGAAGGAAGAAGCAGTTTGCCAAATTCTTTTTCATGCCGAAGAAGAAACTCCACTCATTGTTGACTTGCCACAAAACGTAGTTTTGGAAGTAACTTATTCTGAACCAGGTATTAAAGGCGATACGGCAACCAACACCTTGAAGCCTGCAACGCTTTCTACTGGTGCCGAAATTCGTGTACCGTTGTTTGTAAATGTTGGCGATTTCATTAAGGTTGATACACGCGATCGTTCTTACGTGGAGCGTGTAAAACAATAATTATTTAAATCAAACTATACATAAAAGTCCTGTCCCAATTGTTTGGAACGGGACTTTTTAATATCGAGATACATGCAACTTCCTGTAGCGCATACGCTTAATCAAATTGCAGCTTTAATCAATTGCCCGTTTGTTGGGCCAGCCGATTTTCCGGTAACTGGTTTAAATGAAATTCATAGGGTAGAACCGGGCGATATTTGTTTTGTTGACCATCCCAAGTATTACGATAAAGCGTTGAACAGTGCTGCAACCATTATTATCATCAATAAAGAGGTTGAGTGTCCCGCTGGCAAAGCGCTGATTGTTTCTCCAACTCCTTTTTTGCACTACAATTGGTTGGCGCAACATTTTAAGCCTTACCAACCTTTTTCGGCCAATATTCACCCTGAAACTAAAATTGGCGAAGGAACCGATATCATGCCTAATGTTACCATCGATAAGGGTGTTAGCATTGGTAAAAATTGTCGCATCTATCCCGGTGTGGTTATTTATGGGGAAACCATTATTGGCGATAACGTGATTATACATGCCAATGCAGTAATTGGGGGCGATGCTTTTTACTACAACAAAAAAGAAGGCATCTTTAATAAGATGCACAGCTGCGGTCGCGTTGTAATACATGATAATGTGGAAATAGGCGCAGGTACAACCATTGATAAAGGCGTTTCGGCCGATACGATAATTGGAGCCGGTACCAAGATTGACAACCAGGTGCAAATTGCCCACGACACCACTTTTGGAACCAATTGCTTGGTGGCTGCCCAAAGTGGAATTGCGGGTTGCACCACCATTGGCAACAACGTAATTATTTGGGGACAGGTTGCCATTATCAGCGGAATTACCATTGGTGATGGGGTTGAGGTCTTGGCCAAATCGGGGGTTGGAAAAAGTTTGGAAGCAGGAAAACGTTATTTTGGTGCACCTGCCGAAGAAGCCCGCCAAAAAATGAAAGAGGCGGCAAAATTGAAAAGATTATTAGCCGATTAAACGCATAGAAACAAAGACTCAATGCAACGCATTGCTATGTTTACTTTAATTTTAGTCAGGAAACATAGTTGGACCAGTGCAAAAACACCTGATTAAAATATAATTCAACCCTATGTTTCTATGTGTTTGAATTTTCTCGTTGGCTTGGGTAATAATAGTTACGATAAATATTTTTAACAATGAACCGAGTAGTACACTTCGAAATTCCGAGCGATGACCCTGAAAAGTCACAGGAGTTTTACGGAAAATGTTTTGGCTGGAGCATGAACAAATGGGGCGATGAGGCCTATTGGTTGGCAAGCACCGGGCCGGATGATCAACCGGGTATAAATGGGGCCATTATGAAGAAAAAAGACCCCAGACAACCCGTGGTAAATACTATTGAAGTTGATTCTATTGAAAAAGCTATTTTCAGAATTGAATCGTATGGTGGACAAATTGTTGTTTCTAAAATGGGCATTCCGGGGGTTGGCTGGTTGGCCTACTTCAAAGACCCTGACCAAAATATATTTGGGGTAATGGAAAATGATCCAAAAGCGGTTTAAACCGCTTTTTTTGTGTCTGCTTTTTTCTGGTGATAAAGATCAATGGCTACCAGCGCTGCCGTAAAACTCCAGAATGGAATCGAGGCTTTGTCCGTGTCAAGATAATTGTTCAGTACCCCGTGAACGTAGTAGGTAATTAGTCCAAGTAACAAGGTCATTACAATAGTTCGCATTTCCTTGTCGTCACGGTTCATGCCCGAGTAAAGTTTTACCGCGCAGGTTATCACCGTAAGCATTAAAGCAATAAAAATAAGTGCACCAAAAAGACCACTTTCGGCCAACGGGCCAAGGTATTCGCTGTGCGCATTTCCGGCATCACCAGCGTTGGTAGAAATAATGGTTTTATCGAGCGAACTTTGGTAAGGTGCATATTGGAACTGATAGGTTCCGGGACCAAATCCAAAATATGGTTTGTCCGCAAACATGCGCAAGGCCGAGTTCCAGCGGTTTAGGCGCTCCAAATTCGAGGCATCAGTAGAAATGTTAGAAACCGACTCTACGTGCTCGGTAAGGTTGTCAGATGAATCCTGGCGATTTTTCTCCAGACTTTGTAAAGCGGTATCCTTGTAAGCAAAGAATAAAACCAGCGCTACACCCATTCCCAATAAAACAAAACGAAAGTTTATTCGGAAGTAAAGAATAAGAAAAACGCCAGCGGCAACCAATAAACTTAGCCAAGCCGCCCGGGTATACGACAGAACAAGCGCCACGGTAAGAATAAGCAACACTGTAACAATAAGATATTTTACCCAAGTTTTGTATTTGCCAACGACCAATAAACCCAAGGTAATAGGGAAATACATGGCCAGGATGGCTCCATAAGAAGTATGATCTTTGTAGAACGGATTCATCGACCAATGTGCCGCCTCTTCGCTAAAGCCGTTGATGCCATGTATGGTAATGGTGTAACCAATCACCACTAACAGTCCGGCAAGGTAAAGCCAAATAAACGTTTTAATGGCCCGGAAGTTTCCTTTAAACAGCTGTGCTGTAATGAAATACATTACGATAATAAACCATAGGCGAGCCGTTAAAAACTTGTAAGACACCACCGGCATTTCACTGGTGTAGCTGGTTACCGCCAGCCAAAACAGGTGCAGGAAAATAACAATGGAAACCGGGTGTTTTAAGATTTTTAAATCGATAGGATTCCTGCGAATGGTTTCCAAAAAAAACATCAACATGAGCCCAATTAATATAGGCTCGGTTGGCAAGTAAATACCAACTCCTCCAATCGACAGTTCTTCCAAATTTATAGATAGTGGCGTAGCCAAAACCACAAAATAGATAAGCTTGTCGTAATGGTAAAAGGCCAACCAAGCACCCAATAAGGCAACAGGCACCAGTCCTAAAAAGTAAAATTCCAGGGCTATTGCAACCGTGTTGGCCAACACAAAAAGGCCACAGATTAAAGGAATGAAATAATTAGGCCGCTGAATTTCCAAGTGTTCTCTTTTCAGTGAATAAGAAAACGACGATGCTAAATAATACGGACGAGAAAACAGCCGTAAACACAATCAACCAGCGAACCGGATAGTGTTTTTTGTCGGCTTGTTCTGGGTAAACTACCGTATTTATATAAGTTAAATCTTTTCGAACATCGTTTATGGCCACCTGATGGTCTTCCATAATTTTATTGAAGTACTCATTAGCCAATTCCGCCTGTTCATATAAGGTTTTAAACTCACCACCATGCTCCACCAAGTTATCTAGAATTTGCTTGGCTTTTTGGTAGTCGGCTGAACCGGTTTTTCCTTCGGCTGCAAGTCTGAAAAGACCTTTGGTGGCCTCCTGCGTTTGCATTTCGTATTCAAGCAAGCCTTTTTCTTTTCGTAAGGCGTTTAGTCTGCGATCAAGCGAATCCAAACGAACCAGCTGCTCTTCCACCTCTCTTTTGGTCATTTCTACCAGTTCTTGCGATTTTGCACGCTGCAAATTTCTGGCCTTTGCATTCACCAAATCAATTAAGTCGCGAGCCATTTTAAAAGCAAGTTCGGGGTCTTCGTCCTCTACCGCAAATTCAACCGATTCGAATTTGGTTTTCTTAATAACCACGCGGCTATTAAACTCATTGATAACATAAAAACGAGATGATGCAGCAGTAGAATCGATTTCGTAATGACTGTATAAGCCATATCGGTTTATCAGGCTGTCGCGTATGTCACTCGATTCAAATAGTTGCTGAAGTTGTTCGGTTCTGCTTTCTTCGCTATAAGGAGAAAGGTTAGACGGATAAACTACTGCGGTCGATTTGTAACGAGGTTTGATAAACGTTTCGCTCGAAAAAATTACGGCACAAATTGCAGCAATGACACCAATAGCAGCAATAAATTTAAAATTCTTGGTTACTATTCTGGTTAGTTCAGAAAAGGAGAAGTCGTTACCCATGGGGCTTTAATACGTTTGGTAATAATTGCCGCCAAAAGTAACAAAATTGCCTATTAATCAGCGGCTTTGTTTGTGAACAGTGCTAGCGTAGTAGAAATATTTAATAAACCCAGCTGTAATGCCAAGACTAAGCCTACTGCTACGGCAATTGCAAACCGGTACCAAATCATCAAATCAATGGGTAACCAAAGCAAAGTTTTAGTAATCAAGGCCAGTAAAATGGTATATAGTAAGGTCCGCATAATTAAGCCACGGCTCAGATTGATTTTGACCAATTTGGTAGCCAAATAAACCTGACTAAGCGCGGTAACTGTTTGTGTGATTAAGGAAGAAATGGCGGTGCCAAAAGCCATTAATTTGGGTATAAGGATAATGTTCAAAGTAATGTTTAGTAACACCCCAAAAATTGCCATCCGGTTCAACCACCTTAAATCGCCATTGGCGGTAAGCAAGGTGCCAAAAATGTAGGTTACTGAAATGGGAATTAAACTTAAAATAAGCCATCGAAATACATCAGCCGATTCTTGCACCTCATTGGTATATAATAATGCGGTTATGGGTTCGGCAAAGGCAAAACACAATACGCCAATCATAATAACTCCACTCATTAATATTTTAAATGAAGTTTCTACCAAACCCTGAACCGGCTCATGTCGTTTTAACATGCCCGAAAACATGGGTAGGAGAAGGGTCGCAAATAAAAAGGCAATCATATTGGCCGAATCCAGAAGGCGATAACCGTGGGCATATATACCCGATTGCATGGCGCCAACACCTTCGGGTAACATTCGTTCCAACATTACCGAATCGGTTCGGTTGTAAAAAGTCATTAACAGCACCAATATGGCGTAGGGCAAACTTTTTTTAATAATAATGCGGGAAAAGGTTAGGCGAAACTTGAATTTTACTGTCCCTACCTTTTTAAAGATAATAAGCATGGCAACCAAGGCCACAATGGCATAAGCCAAGGTTTGGGTAATTACAAACGTCTTTATATTGAGTAAGTGGTACTTGTCGTTGGTTAAAATTAAGGCGCCACAGAAAATAATCATCAAAAAACGATCGAGTACAGAGACCACGCTATCGTACTTAAATAACTGTAAGCCAGCAATGTTGGAACGCAGGTAAAAAACCAGGTACACAAAAAACTGATTAACCAGTAGCAGAAACAAAAGCGTCCACTGGCCTTTGTGGTAACCTATAAGAACGGCTGCAATGCTCGCAATAATAAAGTAAACTCCACCCAACATTAGTTTTAGGGTAAACAAAACGCTGAAATGTTTTTTTACCAAAAAAGAATACCTGGAAATATTGCGGTTGTTGTAATTGGTTAGTCCGGCATCCAACAAAATGTTGAGCAGGAACGAGAAATTCATTAAGGCAAAATAGTGACCGTATTCTTCGGTTCCGACAATGTTTTGAACGCTACGGTCAACGCCAAACATCCAAAACGGCTTAATGATAAGATTAAGCAGCAGCAGAAAGAAAAGATTGGCAACGAACTTTTTTTGCATACGGGTAGTAACCAAATAGGTGTTTTTAAACACCGGGGTGCAAAAGTAGGTATTTCAGTAAGGTGATAAATAAAACTTCTATTTTCGCGTCACTTTTAGCCGAATACATTGAGAATAGCAGTAAACACAAGACTTTTATTAAAAGACAAGTTAGACGGGATTGGGCGCTTTAGTACCGAAATTCTTAAACGATTGGTTACTAATCATCCCGAACATCAATTCTACTTTCTTTTTGATAGGCCTTACGATAAAAGTTTCGTTTTTGCCGAAAACGTTACACCCGTGGTAATTGGGCCACAGGCTAGGCATCCGTTTTTGTATGTGTTGTGGTTTGAGTTTTCTATTGCAAAATGGCTGGCCAAAAATAAACCCGATTTGTTTTTGAGCCCCGATGGGTATTTAAGTTTAAGCACACGTGTGCCAAGTTTGGCAGTAATTCACGACCTTAATTTTGAACACTATCCAAGCGATTTGCCCTTGCTAACACGCAAATATTATCGATACTTTTTTCCAAGGTTTGCCGAGAAAGCAAAAAGAATTGCCACGGTTTCTCAATTTTCGGCAAACGATATTTGCGCTACCTACCAGCAGGATAGTGCCAAGTTAGATGTGGTTTACAACGGTGTAAGCGATTTATTTCAGCCCTCTTCCCCGGGAGAAATACAACAGTTTAAGGCACTTTATACGACTGGTAGTGAATATTTTTTAACGGTTGGCTCTATCCATCCGCGTAAAAATGTGGTGCGGATCATTCAGGCATTTACTTGGTTTCGAAGAAAATTCCCAGAACACAATCATAAGTTGGTTTTAATTGGCGATACCTATTGGTGGAATCGCGATATGAAAAGTGCGTTGGAGAGCAGTGAGTTTAAAAACGACATTGTTTTTGCTGGTCGGCTCGATGATCAAATGGTAAATATTGCCATTGGTGGGGCAACAGCGCTGATCTACATCAGCTATTTCGAAGGTTTTGGTATTCCCATGTTGGAAGCCATGCGCTGCGGAACACCGGTAATTGCTGCTGATACTACTGCTTTACCTGAAATTGCACAGAAAGGTGCATTTTATGTTGATCCATTTTCGGTTGAAGATATTTCGAACGCTATGCACCGATTGAGTACCGATATTGCCGAGCGGAAACGAATTGTCGATGCTGGTTTTGACCGTGCAAAAGATTTTACTTGGGAAAAATCGGCGGAGTTGCTCTGGCAAAGCATGTTAAAAGTGGCCAGTTCGGACTAATGTTACTGCCATTTCATACCAAAGGATTAGTTGAAGCCGGTTGTGACGAGGCTGGTCGCGGATGCCTAGCCGGACCGGTAGTGGCAGCTGCGGTCATTCTTCCGCCCGATTACTGTAATTCAGTGTTGAACGATAGCAAAAAGTTGAGCGCATTACAACGCGATAAGCTGCGTTTTGAAATTGAGCGAGAAGCCTTGCATTGGGGGGTAGCCCAAGTTAGTGCTTTGGAAATTGACGAAATAAACATTCTCAATGCTTCTTTTTTGGCCATGCACCGCGCCTTGGATAAAATTGAGCAATCGCCCGAACATGTTTTGGTCGATGGCAATCGTTTTAAGCCATATCAATCAATAAAACATACTTGTATTATTAAAGGCGATGGTAAATACTTGAGCATCGCAGCGGCATCGGTTTTGGCGAAGACCTACCGCGATGAACACATGGAAGCCCTAAACCTAAAGTACCCCGAATACAAGTGGAGTAAAAACAAAGGTTATCCCACCGCAGAACATAGAGACGCCATAGCAAGAGTTGGTTCATGTGCCGAACACCGCATGTCTTTTAGGCTATTGCCCGAGCAGTTAAAGCTTCCGCTGTAAACGAAACAGGCTTTTTTTCTGCCTAAGTGCAGAAAGTGTTTGGTTAAATTATACATTTGGAAATAGCAATAGGCTATAAATCCCGTTAAACCTATTAAAATGCGCAGAATTCGATCTCTTTTCGCCCTTGCCATTCTTGCTGTTGCCACTGTGGCCTGCAACACCGAATTCAATGAAATAACACCCACTTACGCTGTGCCGCTTATTAGCTCCAAACTTGGGGTTTATAATTTGCTGGCCAAGGTCGATAGTTCGTTTATTGAACGGGGAAATAATGGTTTAATTACGCTGGTTTACGGAAACGATATTTTTCAACTTCCCAGTGAGAGCGTGGTTAAGTTCACTACCCAAAGTATGGGAACGCAGGCAACCTATACGGGGCCAACGCTTAATCCGTTTAATCCTGGTGCTCCAGTAGAAATCAGCCAGACAGTGCTGTTAGATTTTTTTGGTGTTACTGCGGAAGAAATATATAAGCTACTCGCAGACTCAGGATTGGTGCGCATGGAGTTAAATAGTTCTATAAAACATACCATCAATTACGAGGTAACCTATGAAAACATTACGGTTGGTAGTGTTCCGGTTAAATTTACCGGGAATTCGGTTTATCAAGGCGCCAACCACGTTATAACAGACAGCAGATCGTTGGATGGAGCAACTATTGATTTTGGCTTAAACAATACCAATCACAATAAAATTAAACTTACCTATCTTATTAAGATATACGGCCAGGGAGGCAATCCACTTAGTGTTGGCGAAAATATCTCGCTCATTTCCACCATTAGTGGTATTAAGTTCGATTTTGTAGAGTGTTACCTTGGGCAGCAAGATATTTCCATTCCGGTAGATAGCATTCCCATTAATCTGTTTCAGTTTACCAACGAAGAGCAAACCAGCCAGTCTGGAACATTTGCCTTGACAGACCCGGGTGTAAAAATTGAAATTGAAAACGCGTTTACCTTGCCCATGAATGTTAACATTACCAAAATGGCCTTGAAACGAGAGGACACTGGCCAAGAGGATAATGTAAATCTTTCCGGCTTGCAGAACCCATTTTCTGTACAATACCCGCTGGTTCCTGGTGATGTTCAGACGACCTCGGTTGTTATTGATAAATCGAACAGTAACCTGCATACCTTAATTACTCCTGAGCGCAAATTCATGATTTTTAAGTTTGATGTGAATACCAATCCTGGGGGCAAAACTGGCTCACCTAACAAGTTTGCGAAATCCACCGAACTGAAGGTACGTGCCAACCTAAATTTACCCATGGCGGGTTATGGTTACAACTGGATATTATCGGATACCATTGAACTCGGGTTTAACTTTGGCAATCAGGAAAACCTCAAATCGGGTATTATCCGGCTAAACATCGACAATCACTTCCCACTTGAAGCTGATGTTCAGGTGTATTTCCTCGACGAAAACAAAAACAAAAAAGATTCGCTGTTCGATAATAGTGTGCAGTTTTTGAAAGCACCACCAATTGGTGCAGAGGGAAGGGTAACGGGCTCAGAACTTAGTACCAAGGACATACCTGCCGATAATGCGAAAATGAAAAACATTACTGGTTCGAAATACGTGGCCATTTATGCCAAGCTGAAAACACCGGGTTCTACCGGTTCCAATCCAGTAGAGGTGAAAATTTACGAAGACAATTACATCTTTGTTAAAATGGGTATCAAAGCTGAAATTTCAATTACCAAGCCATGAGAAAATTAGTCATCTTCAGTGTGGTTGCTATGTTTGGCTTGGTAGCCAATGCGCAACAGGATATTTCGCTGTTTACCTTAAATAACGTTTTTCAGCAAACCTATGTGAATCCGGCTTACTTGCCCAAATCGAAGGTAAGTATTGGGCTTCCGGTTATTTCATCAGTATATCTGAATGCCGTTAGTACAGGTGTAACTTTTGGTAAGTTTCTTTCGCCAAATGGAAATCGAGCGTTTGATTTTGACAAAGCGGTCGATGGTTTATCGAAACGAAATTTGGCCAGTTTAGATTTTAATACCGATCTGTTTAGTTTGGGTATACGGATTAAAAACAGCTATTTAAGCCTGTCTTATTCCGAGGTGTTTAACATGAACTTTGCCTATTCCAAAGACTTTTTTGTATTGGTATTTAAAGGCAATGCCGACGAAGAGTTGTTAGGGAAACGTGCCGATATGGATGGTTTGGCTTTAAACATGAACCTTTACCATCAAGTTGCATTAGGCCTGTCCGTTCCAGTTGGTGAAAAGTTAAGGGTTGGAGCCAGGGCAAAATACCTGATGGGTTTGCTGAACATTACCACCACTAAATCTCAACTTGGGTTTACCACCAATTCTGAAGACTTTGGACTTACACTCGATGGTGCTTTGGCATTAAATACCAGTGGTTTTGGAATATTGAAAAACAATGGTGACGATACCGGTCAACTAATAAAAGACCGATTAACTAAACCCGGTGGAAATACTGGACTGGCTTTAGATTTAGGCTTGGAATATGCCTTAAGTGACAGGCTTACCTTCTCGGGTAGTTTGTTGAATATGGGCTATATTCATTGGGCCGAGGATGTGAAAAACTTTGAAAACGATAACCTTAGTGCTACTTTTGAAGGTTTTGATTTGCAAGAGCTTGGTGCTGATGATTTTTCGAAAGAAATGGCCAAGAAGTTGGATACCCTGCAGGCTCACCTTAAGTTGAATGAAAATACCAAAGCCTATTCAGCCCGGTTGAACCCACAGCTTATTTTGGCCGGTAACTTGGCTTTAAACGATTTCAATTCGGTAGGAACCATTGTTCGGTCTGAGCTTATTGGCAAAATCTTGCGCCCCTCGTTTTCTTTTTACTACCAGTTTAAGGTAAACCATTGGCTGGGTGCCACAGTAAATTACTCGTACGTAAACAAGAGCTTACTTAACCTGGGTGGCGGCTTGTGTGTGAAATTACTGCCGTTCCAATTCTTCATTACTTCCGACAACTTCTTTGCACCAATAGCCTTAACCACAGCCAAAGGCGTTCAGCTTCGAGCCGGCATCAACTTGGCCTTTGGCGGTCGTGAACCACGGAAATTGAAGGTGCCGGTTTTTGAACCGGAGAAGGAGTAATAATCTCAATCAACGCTCAAATAATCATTTCATGAAAAAAATCCTCATTTCCTTCCTTTTTGGCGCGGGTCAATTATTGTCCACCGCCCAACCCATTCCCCTTTACGGTTTTACCAACGAAGGTGGTCGCCATGGCGATGGTGGTTTTTTTGAGTTGAAAGACGGCAATGTGACGGTAACTCCATTTCGCCGGGAATTGTGCTTTCCGACCACTAATTTTGTTTCAACCAACGGAAAGGTATATGGTATTGCGGATGTATCCTATGATGGTCGTTTTCTTTTTGGACAACATTGTGTTTTTGAGGCTGAAACACCAACCGTAAAGATAAAAGGGGTGCGCCAAGGAATGGTGCCTGGTGCTGTCAACAACCCCGGTGGGTTTTCCGTAAGCAACGATAGCTTGTTTGCCTGTGTTGGTAGCTCGCTTGCGTTACTTAAGTTGAATAGTTTTCAGGTCGATACCCTGGTTTTATTGAATTTAAGTACCCCACGGTTAATTCCTCTTTATCATTTAGGCAAGCTTTATTATGTTGATAGGGTGTCAACAGATTATTGCTTGATGGAGTATAACCTAGCTACAAAGACCAGCCGGTTATTGGCTAAAATGGAATTAGGGATGATTACTAACCTTGAGAGGTATTCATTTATTGAAGGCAATAGCTGGTATTTTACGTTAAAGGGACTTAATGGTGGCAGTACGCTGAATAAGGTCAGCTTAAATGACAGTACTATTGTGCAAGTGCATAATTTTGGAGCCGGTAGTGGCCAGGGGGTTATTGGTCAATATGCCACTGTTGGCAATTGGCAGTACAATTCGTGCAGTGCAGGTGGTGTCAACGGAAAAGGTTTTTTGTTTCGTTTTAACTCAACCACTGGGGCGGTGCAGGTAATTAAAGATTTTGCTACCGATTACAGTAGCCCTATCTATGGCACGGTGGCTTTTCAAGACAAAATTTATGGCATCACTTCTAGCAAAAATGGGACTAATGATGCTGCCGTATATACGTTTAACCCATCCGATTCATCATTTGCCATTTTGGCCGAATTTCCTGATGTAAATGCAGTTGGTTACGCTGCAAGCGGTCTTTTGGCTCACAATAACGAATTGTATGTGTTTGGTGCTCGTGGTGGTGAAAAAGCCAATGGGTCAGTGCATAAGCTAAATGTGGCTACCGGAAGTTACGATACCAATGCACCCTACACCTTCAAAAATTTTGGAACCGAGTATGGAAAACCTGTTTATGCCAATGATAAATTCTACAGTGTTACCGATTCTGTTTTTTACAGCTACAGCCCCGATACCAAAGTTATTGCCGAGGAGATTGGAATGCCGGGCAATTCAAAAATGGGTGGCGATTACCCAGGATTAACAGTGTACAACGGCTTGATTTATGGTTCGGTTGTGGTGGGAGATTACCCAGCAAATAAATTGCTGATATATTCCTACAATCCGGTTAATCAGGATTTTAGTGCTTTGAAAGAAGTGGCGTATGAACACTTTGGGCAGTGGGATGAAATGATTATTAAAAACAACAACTTGTACATGTGTGGTGGTTTTGACACCACTATACTAAAATTAAATCTAACAACACTTGATACTACAATAATTGGTTACCCCACCGATTACGGTGACCCGATAACCAAGTTTAGTTTAATTGGTAACGATATTTACTATATTACGTCCACCTATTCTGGTACTAAGCGCAACGCCATTTTTAAACTAAATATGCTAAACGACCAGCTGGAACTTTATGATGACCTGAACTCATTTCCGGACACCATAGTTGGTAATATGGTGGAAATTGAAGGGAAATTGTATGGAGTAGCTAGAGCAACCGGAAAACCCGGCTATATGTATAGTTATGACGTAGTAACTAAGCAATTAGAAAAGGTAAGTAACGATGAAGATACTATAAGTTTGTGGACAAATATTGACAATGCGGGTTCCTTAATTTATTGGGCAAAAACGAGTATGACGGATGCTTTTGTTCAGAATTTTTCAATTTGCACTTTTGACGTAAACTCGAAGGAATTTAACGAGTACCCCGTTACCCCATCTGCCGAAATTGGTGGAGTGCCTATGTTTGTGGTTAGTACCTTATCTAGTCAAAATGGAATTGAGGACGAAGGTCTTGCAAAGGAGTTAACATGCAGTTTGTATCCAAATCCGGCGGTAAAACAGGCTACGGTTCAGTTTAAAACAGCATTTACCGGTACCATAACTTTGGTTGATTTGGCGGGAAGAGTAGTTGGAACAACAGTGGTTAAAACACCCGAAACCAGTGTGAAACTAAATACCACTGATTTAATAAATGGGGTGTATCTGGTAAAATGCACGAGTGCCGCAGGGCAAAATTATACCACCCGGTCGTTGGTAGTGAATAGATGATTTTCAGAATAGGTAAACAACAACACGGATTAACAGTTCACTTCTCGCATGGTTGGCTGCCATTACCTGTAAAGCAGGACGGCCTCAGCCGGTTGGTGTAGTTTTTCCAGAGAAGAACCGGTAGGTTCCATTGTTTGGGAACCAACTCGTCAGGCACCACGCCATAAACATCATTGAAAGTAACTTTGGGGTTCGCCTGTTCGGTTCATCGGCGGATTAATCATTTTATCGCTTGGCTGGCGATTGTTCTATGAACTATTTTCCGCTTTCCTTCTCCTTTGGAGAAGGTGGCCGGAGGCCGGATGAGGCTAGAAAAACAAGCCAAAGCGGGTGCAGCCTTGATTTTTTTTGTTACTTTTTTGCATT
>CAYMJL010000019.1:0-54707 GCA_964390915.1 uncultured Flavobacteriales bacterium | reverse complement strand
CGCCACCATCGAATAAATTGAAAATATATGTCGACCGTTTCTATTATCGATTTTCGACCGGAGTTAAAACATCATTTTAAGGAAATTAATGAAGAATGGCTACGCAACCATTTTTACATTGAACCCATTGATGAAGAAGTATTGGGCAATCCTGAAAAGTACATTCTTAACAATGGCGGTGCAATTTTGTTTGCGCAAATTGCTGATGAAATAGTAGGTACCGTTGCTTTAAAACTTCATGAACCAAAGGTTTACGAAATGACCAAAATGGGCGTAAAACCGGAATTTAGGGGGCAAAAAATTGGCGATTTATTGGCAAAAGCTGTGCTCGAAAAAGCAAAAAGCCTTGGAGCGGAAAAAGTAATTTTATATTCCAACACCAAACTTAGTCCGGCTATAAACCTGTACCGAAAACTTGGATTTACCGAGGTAGCGTGCGAATCGGGCGGATACGAACGTTGTAACATTAAAATGGAACTACCTATGGATAAAGGCATTACTACCGAGGAACGCAGCCGTTTAATTGAAAGTTATGGTCAAGCACATCAAAAAATAAGCGACTGCCTGAAAGATATTCCTGCACACATGTGGCAGTGGAAACCTGCACCACACAAATGGAGCATTCACGAAAACATCATTCACCTGGCCGATAGCGAGGCAAACTCGTACATCCGCTGCCGCCGGTTTGTTGCCGAGCCGGGTTCTACCGTTATGGCTTACAACCAAGACGAATGGGCTATTAAGTTGAATTACCACTCCCAATCTACCCACGATGCACTCGAACTGTTTCGCCTATTGCGCAAAATGAGTTACGATTTAATAAAAACGCTGCCAGACAGCGTTTGGAACAACACCATCGAACATCCTGAAAATGGCACTATGACCTTTTCTGACTGGTTAAGAATTTACGAAAACCACACGCACATTGGCCAGATGCAACGTACTTACCAAGCTTGGCTTACTGCCCAAAAACAATAAATCGTGCAAGCTACCGACAAAACCACCATTAGCCGATTGGCCAAACGAGGCAGTTACGACGACCAGGTAATTCACGCCATTTTAGATGAAGCCTTGCTGTGTACCGTAGCCTATTGCGAAGGCGACCAACCATTTCAAATTCCAACCGGATTTGTTCGCGTTGACAACAAAATATACATTCATGGCTCTGTGGGTAGCCACTTTATGCGCCAACTGTCCGACGGTCGGAAGGTTTGCATAACGGCAACACTGTTAGACGGTTTGTTACTGGCACGTTCTATTTTCGACAGTTCGATGAATTACCGTTCGGTGGTCGTTTTTAGCGAAGGAAATGTAATTGATGACCTGGCCGAAAAACAGCGTTTGTTTGAAGCCTTTACCGAAAAAATGATTCCCGGACGATGGGCTGACGTGCGCATACCCAACGAAAACGAAATAAAAAAGACAATTTTGATGGAGTTTCCGATACTGGAAGCCAGTGCCAAAATTCGCGAAGGCATGCCCTATGACGATGAAGCCGAACGCGACCCAAGCGTTTGGTGGGGCGTAATTCCGGCCAAAATGATTTATACCGAACCGTTGCCCCATCCTGAAATTAAACCCGAAGTAAAATTGCCCGATTACCTGAAATCGCTATTATGAAATTCATGACCAAACTATTTTTTCTGCTTGCTTTAATCCCAGCCGCTTGCTCTTTTTCGCCAAAAGTTGACCTTGTTGAGGAACAACAAAAATTACTAGCTACTGACAGCAGCTTTAGTGCGCTATCAGAACAAAAAGGCATGACCACTGCCTTTCTGTACTATGCCGACAAAAACGTGATTGAACTTAACGATGGAGCCTATCCCAGTCAGGGTATTGAAGGCTTGGCGAGGCGGTACAAAGACATCGACAACTCGAAATTTGTGTTGAGCTGGAAAGCCCTAAAATGCGAAATTGCCCAAAGTGGCGATTTGGCTTACACTTTTGGCGATTGGCGCATGGATCGCATGTTAACCAACGGAGCCGACACCACACTGCACGGTAACTACATCACCGTTTGGAAAAAGCAAAAAGACGGCAATTGGAAGTTTGTATTGGATGGCGGCAACTCTACCCCCGGCCCAACAACATTAGTAAGATAAATTCCTTTTTCGGAAGCCGATTGCTTCCCTTGCAAAACCATCGATATTTATTACTTTCGCGACAGCTTTCTTCACCGAAAGTCTTCATAACCTTGCCCAGGTGTTGAAATTGGTAGACAAGCCACTTTGAGGGGGTGGTGCCCGTTTGGGTGTGCAGGTTCGAGTCCCGTCCTGGGCACAAAGCCGCTGATTATCAGCGGTTTTTTTGTTTCACAATCCTCTTGTCAAAGATTAGTTCTTTGGTTGAAACCACGGTAATTTTTTTTGAATCAATATGTTTCGGATTGATTAAATAGTTGAATTCTTGTGGAACTATAGCACTTGGGACCTTTAAAACTGCAGCGCTTTCACCTTTTACAAAATCATCCCCAATGTATTGCGTGGAAAGCGTAGGTGGTTTTTCATCCCAATTTTCAGGTAAGTCTTCAATTTTTAACTCAGCCATTGAAACGTCGTCTGGAATATTAATTTCCACATAGTTTCTGTCAGATGGGAGATCCTCACTTAAGTCAAGATGAACAGAAATTTCAAGAATTGCCAGAGCTCTCGACTCCGCTGTATATACTAATTGCGTATTAACACTGTTCCAACGATACCCTTCGGTTAATGATGCACCAGTACCTGTTAATGTGGTCTCAAGGTATTTTGTCCTTTCGATTCTAAAAACTCTCATTAAGCTACATTTCCGTACTCAAGTCTACTTAGGCAGTTCTTCACCTCTTGTATTCCGGTGAGAGAGTCTAGTAAACTTTCTGGTGAAACTCCGCCAAGTGCCAGATTGTTTTTTTTTAACCATCGTTGGAATTTAGCCTCGTCATTATTAAATGTCTCAATTCCAAAATCAATCAGTTCGGTAAGATCTAAAACGGTTTCACTAATTCTTCCGCTTAGCAGGGAATCCTCTCTTCTTTTTTTATTATAAGTAGTTTGCGGAATATCAAAAATGTGCAAAACCTGTTTCACAGAAACGTTAATTCTTTTACTAACCAAATCAATGGACTCATAAGGAAGACCTTGTCTTATAAGTGCAACTCTTTCCATACGACTGTTCCATGAGTATTTTTTTCCACTAAGTACTATGCTCCATTTTGAAGGTGTTTTTTTCACCATAACGGTTTGCGCTCTTTGGATGCTCGTCTTTGGATCAAATACGATTGTCGATTTGCTTTTTTTCATCAATAGCATATTTACTGTAAATATACAACAATTATGCTTCAATTGGAGAGTTTGTTCGATTATGTTTTACGGCACCCCTGTCTATTTTTTACCGCCAGGATTAATGGTTTGAGTGCCACCTGACTCAAAAACTTTGGATTCTTCTGTATTAGGTCAACTCAAGGCAAGCCTACTATCTCACATCAAGCAATTACAGCCCCTGAAAGGCTTTTGCATCCTAACCGCACTGCCTCGTGAAAATCGTACCGAATATTCCCCTAAACTTGTATCCTTAATTATTGACTTTACGATTTCATGGCCAGATTTTATATTTTACTTGTAAGTACCCTACTATTATTGGGTTTTAGCGCAAATGCGCAGGAGAAAAATTCCGCTAAAAAAGAAGAAAAGTTGGTTTGGTACACAAACATTCAAGAAGCCAATGCGGTAGCAAAAGCTTCGAACAAGCCCTTGTTTACCTTTTTTACCGGAAGCGATTGGTGCGGCTGGTGCCGGAAAATTCAGAACGATGTGTTTGCCAAACCAGAATTTGTGAGCTGGGCACAGAAAAACGTGGTGCTTGTTGAACTCGATTTCCCCAGAAATAAACCGATGAGCGAGGAATTGATGCAGCAAAACCGAGGCCTACAACAGGCTTTGCAGGTTAGAGGTTACCCTACCATTTGGCTCATCAACCTAAACAAAAATGCCGACGGAACGAGTTTTGAAATTGAGCAATTGGGCTCGTTAGGTTACCCATCAGGAGCCGAACTGGGCAAGGAACAGCTAAAATTTCTTTCGGACGTAAATGCTATCTTGAAGCACAAGACTGCGAATTGATTATCTAATAAGAAAGTCTTAAACGCATAGGCACACAGTTTTAAATTCTAAGTAATTAGACTAATGTTTTGTGCTTGCACAAATATGCCCTCCCCTAATTTTCAATGCGATGAGTTTACCTATGTTTCAATGTGGTTAAAACAAACCATGCAATTACAGACAAGCATTATAAAAAAATCCCAGTTACCAAGGCAACTGGGATTTAGCTTAAAAATGGTCAATTTATCCTTATGGCATTCAAGCCATAGCTAGTTGCCTTTCAAAAATCGATTTCAATTTTTCTACCACAAAATCAATTTCTTCTTTGGTGGTGTTTTTACTGAACGAGAAACGCACGTTTGGCCCTTCATTCTTTTTCTTCAAGGCCGACAAAACGTGCGACCCTTTGTTGCTACCCGATGAACAGGCACTTCCGCCTGAGCAGGCTACGCCTTCAATATCTAGGGTAAACAACAACATATCGGCTTGTGGAATGGCGGGAAAATTCACATTTAGTACCGTGTACAAACCATTTTCGCTGCAATTAAATGCCACCCCAGGAATGGTATCAACAAGGCGTTGGCGCATGTAATTACGCACCTCGCTAATTTTGGCCATGTGACCGTCTAAATCGGCATAGGCCAATTCCATGGCTTTACCCAAACCAACAATTCCGTATACGTTTTCAGTTCCTCCGCGTTTTTCGCGCTCTTGGGCTCCACCGCTTATAAACGATTTTACCGGCAATCCTTTGCGAACAAACAAAAAGCCAACACCTTTTGGGCCATGGAATTTATGTGCGGCACAGGTTACAAAATCAACTGGAATTACCGATAAATCGACATGGTAATGTCCAATGGTTTGAACTGTGTCGGAATGAAAATAAGCTCCGTATTTGCGACAAAGTTCACCTACCTTTTTAATCGGCAAAAGTGTTCCAATCTCATTATTGGCGTGCATTAACGAGACCAAGGTTTTTTCACCGCTTTGTAGTAATTCTTCCAGGTGGTTCAGGTCCACTTCTCCGTTGTCTTTGGTGTTTACCCAAGCAACTTCAACCTGATTTTTGCCTCCCAAAATCTCCACCGTATGCGAAACTGCATGGTGTTCGATGCGCGAAGAAATGATGCGCTTTACGCCTAAATCATGGATGGAACTAAAAATAGCCATGTTATCGGCCTCAGTGCCACCACTGGTAAATATGATTTCGCCGGTAGTGCATTTCAAAATGGCCGCAACATCTTTGCGCACCTTTTCTATAGCCGACTTTGTTGTACGACCAAATGCGTGTGTTGACGACGGATTACCGAACTGATCCTTTAAATATGGCAACATGGCCTCCAATACCTCTGGGTCCATTGGGGTTGTTGCAGCATTGTCCAGGTAAACTCTCATCAGCTTATTATTTTATGTATTTGACTAATTACTTCTCCGGCCAACTCATCAGCTGCTTTAGCCGTTTTTCCTTCGGCATAAATACGAATAATTGGCTCTGTATTCGATTTCCGAAGATGTACCCAACCCTCAGAAAAATCTATTTTAACACCATCAATGGTGTTTACTTCTTCTTTTGCATAGTTGTCGCGGGTTTGTTCCAATACCTCATCAACGTTGATGCTCTGATTCAGGTCGATCTTGTTTTTCGACATGAAATAGGCTGGATAACTCTTCCGCAAACCGGTCATACTTTGCTTGGTCTGTGCCAAATGTGTTAAAAACAAGGCAATACCCATCAATGCATCGCGACCATAATGAAGCGGTGGATATATAACCCCTCCGTTGCCTTCTCCGCCAATAACAGCGTTGGTCGCTTTCATTTTTTCAACCACATTTACCTCGCCTACCGCAGCGGCAAAATGCTCACCACCGTGTTGGCGGGTAACATCGCGCAAGGCACGGGTCGAACTGAGGTTACTTACCGTATTGCCCGGGCGGTTTTTTAAAACGTAATCGGCTACGGCAACAAGCGTATATTCTTCACCAAACATAGAACCGTCTTCACAAACAAAGGCTAGCCTATCTACATCCGGATCGACAACAATGCCCAATTGTGCCTGCTGCTCTTTTACCTTGGCCGAAATCTCGGTAAGGTGCTCTGGCAATGGCTCTGGGTTGTGCGCAAAATGTCCGGTAGGTTCTGCGTTTATATTAATAATGGTTTTTACACCAAGTGCTTCCAATAATTGCGGTACATAAATACCTCCCGAAGAATTTACCCCATCTACCACCACCGAAAAGTTGGCAGCCTTGATTACTTCTGGGTTTACCAATTCGTCGGCCAAAATCATTTTAATGTGCTCGGCAACAAAATCATTAACAACCGTTAGTTTACCCAAGTTTTCAACCTCGGCAAATTCAACGTTGTTTTCCTCTGCTAGAATCAGCAATTCCTGCCCTTCGGCACCAGAAATAAATTCGCCTTTGTGGTTCAACAGTTTAAGTGCATTCCACTGAATTGGGTTGTGACTGGCCGTAAGAATAATGCCACCGGCTGCCTTAAAATGCGCTACCGCCACTTCAACCGTAGGCGTGGTAGAAAGTCCCAGATTAATTACGTCAACGCCCATGCCTTGAAGCGTTCCAATAACCAACTGTTCAACCATTGGTCCTGAAATGCGCGCATCCCGACCAATAACCACTTGAAGTTTTTTTCCGGTTTGACTTTTCTTCAGCAGGCTAACATAGGCCGCGGTATACTTCACTATGTCAATGGGAGTAAGGCCTTGATCGGGTTTGCCACCAATGGTTCCCCGAATGCCTGAAATCGATTTTATTAAGGTCACTAACTGCTAATTTTGGGATACAAAAGTACAGTTTTTTCAGTCCAACACTTTTGCATTCGTTAACAAACAATTCATCAACATCGACTGTTCATTTCTTGGTTAATACTTAACTTTGCAGAACTAGAATTTCCCTTTGGTTTTAGTTAATTTTGGATAAACCGCTTTTTGATGAACGAGGATTTTTTTAACCAGGAAGAGCAGAACGAATTCGAGCCACTTATCCGGAAATTTGATCAGATGATTCGCAGCAAAGAAGTTAGCTTTTTTGATGTGGACGATTTCCAGACAATAATTGAGTATTATCTCGACAATAGTCTGTTGGAAAAGGCAAACGAAGCCCTTAAAATTGCGCAACAGCAACACCCAAAATCTATCGATATTCAGATTAAGCAAGCTGAATACCTATATATGTCGGGGCGCATTAACAAGGCTTTAGATATTTTACTGAAAGTGGAGCAAGTAGAACGTTCGAACGAAGAAGTTTACTTGCTTATAGCCGCCATTTACAGCCAACAGCGTGAACACAAAAAAGCGGTTTCGTACTTTGATCGTGCATTGGCGCTTGAACCAGAAGATCCGGACGAAATTTTGCTTGATTTAGCACTGGAGCTGGAGAACCTGAAAGATTTCAACAAAGCCATTGCCCGCCTTAAAGAGGCTTTAGAAGTAAACCCGGAAAACGAAGCTGCGGCCTACGAATTGGCGTATTGCTTTTCGATGGCCGAAAAAATTGAAGAAGCCACTGCCTATTTTGAAGCATTTATAGATGAACATCCCTATTCATTTACCGGGTGGTATAACGTAGGGATGTGTTACAGTAAAGAAGGCAAATACGACAAGGCTATTAATGCCTTTGACTACTGTATCCTTATTGAAAAAGGCATTAGCCTGCCTTATCACCAAAAGGCTTTGCTTCAAATAGAAACCGAAGACTACAAAGGCGCACTGGAAACTTACCATGAGTGCTTGAAATATGACGAAAACAGTGCTGCTTTATACAGTTACATGGGCGAATGCCATGAAAAACTGAACGACTACCCCAAAGCACTGGAGCTATACCGCACCGCCATCAAACTAAACGAATTTCAAGCCGATGCCTGGTTGGGAATTGGTATTGTAAAAGACTTGCAAGACGATACCGTAAATGCCCTGCCCTACTTAAAAAAGGCCGTGCAGCTACAAGAAGAGAGCCCCGATTACTGGTTTATTTTTGCCGAAGCGAATTTTAAACTGGGCAATATTGCCGAAGCGGAAACCGCTTACGAAAAAGTGGTTGAGCTGGAGCCGGAAAACGTTTTTGCCTGGTTAGACTACAGCAATTTGGCTGAAGAGCAGCAATCGCTCGATGATGCGTTGTTGATTATTGAAGATGCCCTGGCCGCAAATCCACAAAATGCAAAACTCCTTTACCGAAAAGCCGTTTATTTACTTAAGAATGGCGAGCAACAAGAGTGTTTTAAGGTGTTTACCGAAGCGCTAAACATTGACTTTAACGAACACGAAAGCTTTTTTAGCTACTATCCCGAAGCTAAAAACATTGCTCAATTGGTTGAATTGATAGATTTGCACAAAAAACACGAATGAATTTTAGCCTTCCTTACATTCCAGAGCGCCCCTCACAGCCAAGAAACCATGGGTTAACCATGATGATGGACAAGGGGCTAAGCATCAGGCAAACCGAGGATTTTCTCGAAATGAACGCCCCTTATTGCGACTTGGTTAAACTTGGTTTTGGTACTTCCTATGTTACCAACAACCTGGTTGAAAAAATCAGACTTTATCAGGAAGCGGGCATGAAAGTGTATTTAGGCGGGACGCTTTTTGAAGCCTTCATAGCTCGAAACATGTTTGAAGACTATATTCGTTTACTCGATAAATTAAAGTTATCGGTTGCCGAAGTTTCTGATGGTTCTATTGAACTTTCCCAAGACAAAAAGTGCGACTACATATACAAACTATCGCAAGACCGTGTGGTTTTAAGCGAAGTAGGCTCGAAAGAAGAAGGCATATTAATTAGTCCTGCGAAGTGGATTAAAATGATGCAAACCGAACTTGAAGCAGGATCTTGGAAAGTAATAGCAGAGGCTCGTGAAAGCGGTACAGTGGGTATTTATCGCCCAAGTGGCTCAGCACATACCCAGCTGGTAAATAAAATTATAGCCAAGGTTAGAGCTGAAGATATTTTGTGGGAAGCACCCATTAAAAAACAGCAAGTTTGGTTCATTAAGTTGTTAGGCCCCAATGTTAATCTGGGTAATATCTCCTACGAAGAAGTTATTCCGCTTGAAACCTTACGCATTGGTCTTCGTGGCGATACCTTCTTCGATTATCTACCGGCCTCTATTGGCGAACCTTTACGCCAAAAAGCTACCGAAAAAGTTTAAAATTTTTCTATAATTCCATTCATTAAAGTCATGATGAAAGAAATAAACGTATTGGAACTTAAGGCTAAGCAAGATGCCAAAGAGGTATTCCAACTTATTGATGTTCGCGAGCCTTACGAGGTTGAAATTTGCGAAATTGGTGGTTTAAACATTCCATTGGCCGAGGTTCCTGGCCGTTTGGATGAAATACGTAAAGATATTCCGGTGATTATGCATTGCCGTAGTGGAAAACGCTCTTCCAACATCATTAGCTATTTGGAGGCTACTTTTGGCTACACCAACTTATACAACCTAAAAGGTGGCATTCTTGAGTACGCTCAGGAAATAGACCCGGATATGGCCACTTATTAATTTCTTTTCGCACCCACCTTTTTCATGGATTTACTAAAACAGTTTCTCGATTTTTTTCTGCACTTAGATAAACATCTTGAAACCATTATGCTGAATTACCAAACAGCGACCTATTTCATTCTTTGCTTGATTATTTTTTGCGAAACCGGTTTGGTGGCAACTCCTTTTTTACCGGGCGATTCGCTGCTTTTTGCAGCCGGTGCCATTATTGCAAAAACCGGCATTTTAAATGTTTGGATTTTAATCCCCCTTCTTTTCATTGCGGCCATTGCTGGCGACAACACCAACTATTTTATCGGCCGTTATGCAGGGCATCGGTTATTTGAAATGAAAGGCTTACGAAAAATCCTGAAAAAAGAATACCTGGACCGCACGCATCTTTTCTACGAAAAACACGGTGGTAAAACCATTATTATGGCTCGGTTTATTCCTATCATCAGAACATTTGCTCCATTTGTTGCTGGTGTTGGCGAAATGAAGTACTCGCGTTACATGTTGTTTTGTGTAACCGGTGGTATTGTTTGGGTAACCCTGCTTACGTTGGCTGGCTACTATTTTGGCGGCTTGGAATTTGTGAAAAACAACTTCGAACTGGTGATTTTCGGAATCATAGGTATTTCGGTTCTTCCGGTTGTTTTTCAGTTAATAAAGGCAAAATTTAGCAAGGCCTAATGCGCAAGTTTGGGCTAATTGGCTACCCCTTGGGGCATTCGTTTTCGAAGAAATTTTTTACCGATAAATTCGAGAAAAATAAGATTACCGACTGCGCATACGAGTTGTACCCAATGGCCGACATTAATGAATTGGCCGAACTTTTAGCGAAAAACGCGGAATTAGAGGGTCTTAACGTTACCATTCCACACAAAGAGTCGGTAATACTGCTACTGGATGACATTAGCGAAGAAGCCAAAGCCATTGGAGCTGTAAATTGCATAAAACGCCAGCAAAATCAGCTGATTGGTTACAACACCGATGCGTTTGGTTTTCAGCAGAGTATTAAGCCTTTTTTAGAACCTCAACATAACCGTGCTTTGATTCTGGGTACCGGTGGTGCAGCCAAAGCAGTTGCTTATATATTAAAGAAAATTGGCATCGATTATTTACAAGTTTCTCGCAACCCGACTGGCGAACGCGAGTTGAGTTACCAGCAACTGAACGAGATGGTAATAAAACACCATACTTTCATTATAAACACAACACCGGTAGGCACGTTTCCAAACACCAATGAATGTCCGGCTATTCCCTTCGAATTTATAACTCCCGAACATTTTGTGGTAGACCTAATTTACAATCCCGAAAAGACCCTGTTTTTGGAAAAGGCCGAAGAAAAAGGAGCCATGATTCTTAACGGCCATAGCATGTTGGTTCAACAAGCCGAAAAGAGCTGGGAGATTTGGAATTCGTAATTGCTCGTTACTCGCTAGAAGGCTTTTCTTAGACCAGTATATATCTCCTTGCCCTGTTCATCATTCCAGTTGGCTTGGCAATCTAAATTTACCTTTATTACCTGAATTTTGGCTTTCGGGTTGGCACGTGCCATGTCTTCCCAAATTTTTACGTGATCTTTATTAAGTCGCCCAACATAAGAGGCCCAGTAGATGACCAAATAAAAATCAGCAGCTTGAAGGTAGTTGCTAGAAACCAACTCACCCTCTAAATTTCTATATTTTTCCAGCTGAGTTTGCAAAGTGGTTTTACCCGTTTTGTTGTATTGCACGGTTGGTGCAAGACTTGGAATAAACTCGAACAAACCCGCAGTACATGAGGTGTCGGCTTGTCGGTATTCGATATACTCTCCCTTTGAATCAAAAATTTCTGCATTGGGAATACCGTTAGCTCCGTTGAATACCTCCGTCCAATCCTTCGACCCTATCGTTACCATATTTGTGGTGTCGAAACCAAATTTTCTTGCATTTTTAACCAGAGACGCATGAGTTTCTAACTTCGGTTTTTTAATTCCGTAAAGCTTTTTCATTACCACTGCACAAGAGGTAAGGCTTAATAACACTAAAAAGGAAAAATAAACAGCGACACGCATGGGATTATAGGATTAAAATGAGTTGTACCAAAATATAAAATATTTCATTCCAAGAAAGCGTCTGTCTTAGAATTTCAATACTTGTCTCGGATAATCCATTTGCGTCCCACGAAGTCTGTAATCAGCCTATACGGCCTGACTTTGGAATAAGAATATTTGTTGATTTTCTGGTGTTCGAATAACCACGTTATTCTCGTCACCACCATGACCGCGGTATTCGGTTATACTATATACGCCTTTCTCTTCCAACTGTTTTACCTTTTCTTTCACATCTGGAGCAAAATAGCTGATGGCCAAATTGTCAAAATCGTTGGTTTCATGAAAACCAAGAATCATATTTCCATCATACATCAACGCCCACGGATATGGACTTACCACTTGATGGTGCAGGCGAAAACCCATTCCCTGCCAAAAAGAAATGGCCTCTTCAATGTCTAAAACCGGATGAGAAAATTCTCCAAAAATGCCAAGTGCTTTATTCGGGTACCGTTCGGTTAACGCATAATCGCTGTCAAGCAAATCGAGTAACATGCTGTTCTTGGGCATCAACATGGCCTCATGGTTGGCTTTTACCAACACCACCACGGTATCAGTTGGCGAAATAAAAATACTTTCCTGACTATTGCGTTGAACAAATTGAACTCCTTTTGCAGCCAAACTGGTTACCACTTTATCCATGTCCTTATCGAAATAGGCTAAACCCATATACGAATCACCGTTTTCATAAAGCAAAATAACAAGGCTATCGTCAGTCATTTTCACCCAAGGATAGGGGTGATTGTCCTCAGCAAGTTTTCGAAAACCAAGCAGCTGATAAAATTCGTAGCTTTCCCTGACGTTATTGGTACCAATGGTTATTTGACAGCTACGTCCCAGTTTTATCATAACCGAAAATATCCATTTCTAAGCATGAATTTTTTCGGATGCAAAAGAATTGTTAACATCGCATTGTAAATTCAAAATATAAAGGAAAACATGAACTATCTAGTAACGCTGCTAATCTCCTTTCTATTTTTTAGTGCGGGTGCTCAGGAAACCATTAAGGTGAGCCTTGCCAAAAGATTGACCACCTGTGCACACCAAATCGATTTTATTGCCGAGCATGGCATTCTGATTCGGCTTAAAACAAACGATATGGCATTAAGTGCCATGCGGAAAGCCGGCAACGAACTCGCTGCCCAAAAACTAGAAGCAAAACAAGAGCAACTCAATCAGCAGATTTTAGCCGCTTTTAAAGAACAATTTGCCTTTGCTCATGTTTATTATTTCTACAGTCGCGATTTGGCAAGTATAAAAGCAGGCGATTTCAGTAAAGTTTATACCCTCGACAACCAACCTGCCAAATATAACAGCCGCAATTTTTTCATGGTAGACCCCTATTCAGCCAGCGTAAGCAGTATGAATAGTCGTTCTACTGGTTTCACGTTACTTGACAGCAGTTCTAAAGTCATTACTTCGCCTATGCCAAAACCAATCATCAAGAGGTTTGGCTTTATTTATAAAACTTTCCCCCAGCTGGTTTTCGATTGGAATTACCAATTTATGGAAATGGCTAACCTGAGTCGAGAAATAAAACTTGGTCGATTGAAAGCGGTTGGAAATGGGGAAACTTTTCTCTCAAAAGAACAAGAACGTGACATTGCCAAAAATCAGCGAATTATTCAAAAAATATACAAGAAAAGCTACCCTTGGGTAAATCGACCGAAGTTTAGAAACAGTGAGTAGCTGTGACTAGATTATACGCCTACTTTATCTTTTACTGGTCGTTTGCGCGCCTGGGCTTCGATAAAAGCGACAATTTTACCTGCAATATCCATATTAGTGGCTTTTTCAATTCCTTCCAGTCCGGGCGAAGAATTGACTTCTAACACCAATGGCCCCCTGTTGCTGGGTAACATATCTACCCCGGCAACCTTAAGCCCCATTGCCTTTGCGGCATTTATGGCCGTGTCTTTTTCACCCTTGGTAAGTTTAACCGCTACAGAAGTTCCACCCCGATGAAGGTTGCTGCGAAACTCTCCTTCCAAACCTTGGCGCTTCATGGCCCCTACCACTTTTCCATCAACAACAAACGCTCTTAAATCAGAGCCATTCGCTTCTTTAATAAACTCCTGAATTAAAATTTCAGCCTTAATGCCATAAAAAGCTTCAATAACCGACTTGGCTGCCTTTTTACTTTCGGCCAATACAACGCCAATACCTTGTGTTCCTTCAACAAGCTTTATTACCAAAGGTGCTCCACCCACTTCACTTATCAGTAATTCGATGTTCTTCGGGTGATTGGCAAACACCGTTTTGGGTATGGCTACACCATGACTGGCAAAAATTTGTGTACTCCGCAGTTTATCGCGACTTCGAACAATTGAAATGGAGGAATTGACCACAATTTTCCCCATCATTTCAAACTGGCGCACCACTGCCGAGCCAAATGCCGTGTAACTAGCACCAATTCGCGGTATAATAGCATCCACATCGTCCAAATTTTGACCATCATAATAAATCTTGGCGCCTTCCATATCGGTAACAATGGCGCAATTCAGGTAGTCTACCAATATGGCTTCATGCCCAGCCTTTTCAATCGCTTCGATAAGTCGGGATGTGCTGTATAGTTTGCCATTTCTTGACAATACGGCAATTTTCATTTGCTTTTTCACAGGGTAATGAGTTTATTTTTTTGCGAGAGGTTACTTAACGCAACATCCACGATAAAATGTTTGTGTAAAAATTTTTTTCCGAGCAAAACCGGAAAAGCCATGGCCTTACGGTCGCTAAGGGTAAAGTAGGTTTCGTATTCGTTGCCAAAAATCATAAGTTTCATTTTAACTACGTAGCGAACCTGGGCTACCCCGTTGCTGCTTTTTACCAAGGTTTGACTAAAATCGGTAAAAACTTTTTTGTGCCTAATGCCAAAGTAGCAGGTCAGTACGGCTTTTTCGCCCTGAGTTTCCAGTCGGATTTTACGCACATGAATAGACGAGGTATCGGCACCGGTATCAATTTTTGCCGGCATTGCCCACAAATTCAACTCCGGAAAATCAACGATATCCTTTCTGCCTATTACTATTTTTGGTTTTCGAGCCAAGGTTAACAGTGGTTAGCAATCTTCAGGGCTAATATATAGCCTCTTGAACACGTAGCCAAAAGGTTGGCGAATTATAAATCGGCTATGGGTTTGGTTTTGAACGGGAGGGTTACTCATGGAAGTCGTGTTATTATCGGTCATTTTTGACCCTTGCTTAATTTCGATTTAACAATTTTCGGCTCCACCTGTTTTATACTCGCTGCAACCGGCATATTTTCTGGCATTTCTCCACCAAGCTCCTGAATAGTTTTGCGAACTTTTTTACCAACTTCCAAATGGGCTTGATTAGCGTTTTGTTTTCCCTTTATCTGTTCCCGTTTTAACTTTTCTTCAGCCTGAGTAGCACGAAAAAGGTTGGCCGCCAACTCAGTACTACCCATATGGTCGAGTATTTGCTGATTTTTCTTTAATCCCTTTTTGGTGTGAATGGCTTTGGCATCCAATCCTCCATACAAGCCCATATAGCCATGGTTCTGAAAAATGGCATAGTCTATAGGCGCTATAACTCCAGCATCCTTAGCCGCTGCCGCCAATTGAATATTGTGCCTTGCCATTTCATCCCTCAAAAAAAGACGTTTTTCGTCTTCCGTACTTAGGCGGTTGTATTCATCCATCTGGCGTATTTCCTGCAGACGGGTTTGCACCGCAAAATAAGTTTGCCCAAGCGCCACCACTTCTTTAGCTGGGTCCGCATTTTGCACTATCAAGTAACATGCATAACGGCTTAGCTTGTAGCTAGAATAAACATTAACCGCTCCTTTTCCGTGCCTTATCTCCTCGTTGAACTCAACGAGGTGTTCTGCCACTGGTTGTCCACTATTTCTACAAGCTTCCTGAGCTTTGTCTATAACCCCAAGAAAATTTCTAAAATCGCTATACTCCAGCGCTTTTGCCAATTGCCTAGCCATCCAGAACTCATTGCCGTTTTCGTCCTGATGTTTTATTTGCTCAAAAACAGATAAAACTGTTTTGCTTACTTCTTTTGCCATAGGGATAAAGGGTTAAATGTATATACACAGACTATTTAGGGTCTTAATTTAGGCTAAAAATAAGGAATTGTAAGGAAAATTCAGCCATTACAATACATTCAAACTGATGCTCAAATTCAAAACCCAAGCTAGCATTAAATGGTTTTGTAGAATGCGTATTTCTATTTGCAACACTAAACACCATCCAAACCCACCACCCAACCCACCATTCCAACCACTTATCCAAAATAATTGAATATTTTTAGTACTATGTGTTGCATAGTACATTCTTTTACACATATATTTGCCATAACAATTACTAAGTTAAAACTAGTTCTATGGATATTGAAAATGCAAAAGCCCAAATGCGGAAAGGAGTGCTGGAATATTGTGTTCTAGCCATTCTGAACCGGGGGGAAGCGTATCCTTCCGACATTCTAACCGAGCTTAAAACAGCTCGTATGCTGGTGGTAGAAGGCACCTTATACCCTTTACTTACCCGTTTAAAAAACGATGCCTTGTTGGAATACCGATGGGAAGAATCGAAATCGGGGCCGCCAAGAAAATACTACTCGCTTACCGAAAGCGGCAAGCAATTTTTGAGTGAATTAGACAGCACCTGGAAAGACATTTCGAATGCTGTTGCCTTAACCACTAAAACCCAAAGCAATGAATAAGACGTTTTCAATCAACATCAGCGGCCTTATCTTTAATATTGAAGAAGAGGCTTATCAGGTGCTTTCTACCTATTTGGAATCCCTGAAAAAATACCTGGGAAATTCCATTGGCAAAGAGGAAATTCTGGCCGACATTGAAGCCAGGATTGCCGAGCTTTTTACGCAAAAAATCACCGACCGTAAGCAAGTTATCACCCAACCAGAGGTAGAAGAAATCATTGCCATTTTGGGTCAACCCGAAGAGTTTATGCTTGATGATGCCGACTTGGGCAATGGCGAAAATACCCAACAAGCGGACATGGACGAGCTGAAAGGCGAAAAACTAAAAAAACGCGTTTTCCGCAACCCAGACGACAAAATTGGTGGTGGGGTTTTAAGCGGTTTGGCCGCCTATTTTGATCACGACCCACTTTGGTGGCGATTGGTTTTCGTAGTGTTTGTTTTCCTAGGCTGGGGTTCACCCATCTTTGTATACTTAATTCTATGGATTATTATACCAGAAGCTACCACCCGCGCTGAGCGACTACAAATGCGCGGTGAACCCATTACGGTAGAAAACCTGAAACGCACGGTAGAAGAAGAAACCGAACACCTGAAACGCAAAGCTGCCGACCTAAGCCATGGAAGTGCCGGAGCTAAAATTAAAAATGCAGTTCAGGAAATCGTGCAATTCTTTATAAATGCCTTAGGCATCATATTCAAAGCCATTGGAAAAGTAATTGGTGTAGCGTTTTTGTTTTTTGGTGTCGTACTTACTTTCACCCTAATTACTATGTGGTTTGCCGACACACATGAGTTAATTTTCAACGATGGTTTACTTACACCGGGTCAAAGCTTTAATGATCTTGCCCAGTTTATTACCACCAGCGAAACCGATGCCGATTTGATTATGTACGGCGGCTTCTTAACCCTGCTAACCATGTCGTTGGGAGCCATTTTTTCGGGGCTAAAAATCCTTTCTGCAAAAGTTAAAAACCTTACCAAATTCAATATTGGCCTAATACTTTTATCGCTGTGGTTTGTGGGTGTGGTTATGCTTTGCATTGGTGGTGGAAGAACATTGAAAGACTTCTCGAAAACCGAGCAAATTGTTAACACCGAGCCATTAACCCTTCAAGGTGACACTTTAACTTTGGCGCTTAATGACAATGAACGCCGGTTCAGCGTAAGGTTTGCCGATAATGGCCACCGGCATGGCCGAACGAAGGAAATTCTGGATATAAAAAACAACATCGTTTATTGTGGTGATGTTGACTTGGATATTCAACAGATTGACGCAAATCGTCCGGCGGAAATTAAGGTGGTGCGTTATTCCGAAGGCGGAACCGCATTGGACGCGCTAAAAAGAGCACAAAATGTAACTTACAACTGGAAAGCTGATAGCACCGGTACGCTACGTTTCGACTCGTATATTGCCTTTCCAACGGCCGACAAATACCGCAATCAGCAAGTAGATATCACGCTGTACCTGCCAGTTGGAAAATCCATTTACCTAAGCCCAGGTAGCGATAAAATTTTCTACAATCTTAAAAACACCACGCACACTTGGGATCGTGAAATGGTTGGCCACACCTGGACCATGACCAAAGACGGATTGCATTGCCCTGATGCAGTAAAGGAAGGCGACCAGTGGTAGAAGCGACAACAACCACTGAAATGCCAGCCACAAGGAAAATTGCAACATCAATTGCCCTGTTGGTTCCCAGCCCTGTCGCACTAATGCAATTGGCACGCTAAAGTTAAAAATCGGGTTTGGCGGCTTAAGTGTAACTGACTTAAAGATGGAACGACAAACCTAAACCCTGTCTCCCTTATTGCTTTGGGGACCTTACCCAACCCGAGGAACTTGTTCCGAAGGTTGGGTTTCTTTATTTGCTGAAACTTGGAAACTTTGGAACTTGGAACTCAAAACTGAGGACAAGGAATTACCCGCATTTTGTGCTTTTTAGGTCTTGGATCTACAAACTCGTACATCACCGATATTTCGTGCGAACCACCCGTGTTGCCAATTAATCTAGACAAGGTAAGATCGTAACTATAGCCAATTTGCAGGTGTTCAATTTTTGTTCCAAGTAAAACGGTTACCGCATCGGTATTTTTATGGTAAGATCCAGCCTTATTGCCCACTGGCAAACCACGATACCAAACGCCTATTACAATTGGATAAAACTCGGTGTAAAGACCTAAATCCAACTGGCGAAATTGGTTTTGCTGCTTCAAGTTAAACGCCCCCCAAATGGCCTTTTTTACCCTACCGTCCCGGTTGGTTTGAATAACATAACGCCCACCACCATGAATGGAAAGTTTTGGTGGTAAGGCCGCACTTTGCCCCAACAAACTCTCGTTTAGCTGGTCGATATGATGCCCGGCAAAACCAAACCAAAAACTATTGCTATAAATCAACACCCCCGAAGCAAAATCGAACTTGGTTACAAAAGCATCATTCACAAATTCGGCAGTTGTGCGCCCTGCACCACGTGCAATCTGGTCGGAAAACAGCAATTTATTTACATCGACCCCACGTTTGTACAGCGAAAACTGAACACCCGGTTTAATTACAATATTTTTGTTTACCCTAAATTCATAAGCATACAAACCACCTACATTGGTATAGCGCAATGCCCCGCTACCAGCTTTGTCGTGAGTAATAATTACCCCTACCCCGCTGTTTATTTCAGGCAAATAATAATCAAAGGAAGTACTGTAACTTACAAATGCACCGGGAATGGATGGCCACTGATTGCGGTAGTTGAGAATTAATCGGCCCTGGGATGTAGAACCGGTAAAAGCCGGATTGATAAAAGTTGGTGCCGCATAGAATTGTGAAAACTGCGGATCTTGACCCCAGGAGGACAAACCAACCGCAATAAACACAATAGTCCCAATTAATTCAGCTAGCTTCAACTTAACGCAATAATGTAATATCCCCTACCTTTTGGTATTTTCTTCCATCGTCAAAAATGGCTTCCACCTTATAAACATACACATCTTGCTGGCAAAGTTGACCATTAAAATAGCCGTCCCAACCAATATTTACATCATTGCTTTCAAAAATCTTTTCGCCCCAACGGCTAAAAATCTCCATTTTGTAGCTCGCTACATCCTTGTTAAAAGGAAAAAACACATCATTACTTAATACAGCTGGGTCATACTTTCCACCACTAGACCCATTTGGATTGGGCGTAAAAGCGGTTGGTAGTTCTATTTTCCCACCATCTATGGCTTCTACCGCGTTATTTACCATAAACGTATCGGGGCAGTTGTGTATGTTGTTGGCAATAAGCACCACATCATAGAAACCACCTGTTTGGTAATAATGTGTTGGACTTACTTCGTTTGAAC
Source organism: uncultured Flavobacteriales bacterium (assembly GCA_964390915.1). Taxonomy (GTDB): domain Bacteria; phylum Bacteroidota; class Bacteroidia; order Flavobacteriales_D; family Luteibaculaceae; genus DASUEB01. The sequence goes on along the minus strand of CAYMJL010000019.1, from coordinate 35,006 downwards.
TGGTTCCATCACCAAAAGTCCAGTTATACGAGTCGGCGATTTGCGAAAGGTTAATAAAATCAACTGGTTCCTGAACTGTTTCCACACTTTTCGGCGAATAGGTAAAATAAGCTTTGGCATTTTCATGCACCTTCACAACGGCCACTTTGATTAATGGGAGGGTTTGTCCTCCAAAGCCAGTGACATTTAGCGTAACGGTATAAATTCCAGGATTGTAATAGGTGTAGGTTGGATTTATGGAGGTTGAATGTCCTCCATCACCAAAATCCCATAAATAGGCTGCTCCGTATTGACTAGTATTGGCAAAGGCTACTGTGACAGGCATACAGCCATCTGCAGTACCATTAAAACCGGGTAAAGGCAAAGGGGGCAAAATTTCGATTTGCTTCACCAAACTATCCCTGCAAAAACCACTGCTTACGCCAAGAGTAATGTAATAAATGCCCCAAGTAGCGTAGGTTTTACTTCCGGGTTGGCTGGCTGTAGCGGTGGTACCATCGCCAAAACGCCAAGTGTAATTCCATGTTCCTGCCGTATTATTGCTTATTTGGACACTGGCTGATGGATAAGTCTGGCTCGGGGGTGTAACGGAAAAATCAGGTGACGGCGTTGCATAAATGGTAAATTCTCTTCTTAATGTATCCCTGCATTGATAGGCATTTTCGGCAATTAATTCTACAAAATCAATTTCGTCGGTGCTTCCAGGGTTTAAAAAAGTATGATTTGGGGTGGCATTAAAACTTTGGGCTTCGTTGTTGAAATTCCAGGTAATAAATGACGCACCAACACTGCGGTCTTGAAACGTAAAATTGGCCGGAGAACAAACGGAATAAATGCTATCGAATTGAGCCACCACCCTTGGGTAAACCGCAATTGGCTTCACGAGCGTATCAGAACATCCAAAAGCGTTCAAAGCAATAAGGCGAATGGGATAGTTTACAACCGAATCGGTTCCATTTGGATAAATCCGGGTTTGGTTAATATCGCTAGTGGTAGAACCGCCACCTAAACCATACTCCCATTGGTAATTTGTAGCACCTGCCGAAGCATTTTGCAAAGCAACCTCTAAAGGTTCGCAACCTACAGCTTTATCTAAATTAAACAGTGCCTGCGGTTTTGGGTAAACATGTACGGAAGAAAAGGCTGTATCTGAACAATTATTACCCGAGGTTGCAATGAGCTGAATGGTGTATTGCTTTTCTACCTGGGTATTATTCTCAAAAACCTGTTGAGGTTCTTGCAAACTACTATTCCCGTAGACATCAAGCGTCCATGCATAGACTGTTGCGCCTTGAGAAGTATTAAAAAATTTAACCTTAAATGGGTCGCAACCAATGGTATCGTGCACAAAATTGGCACGGACATCAGGAAACACATTCACCGTTTGAAATGTGGTATCGCTACATCCTTGGGTATTTTGAGCAATTAACCGCACCGAATAGTTTTGGGCAGCTGCCGTAGGATTAACAAAAGTATGCTGGTGATTGAGTGCATTTTCAATGGCTGCATTTCCGTCTCCATAGTTCCAGTAAAAGACTGTACCGCCAGCTGACGAATTGGTAAACGTAGTAACCAGCGGTGGGCACCCTTGCAATTTATCGGGATTAAATGCCGGCTGTGGCATGGGGTAAACATTGGCTACTCCCAAAACGGTATCGGTGCATCCAAAGCTTGAGGTAGCAATTAATTTGATGTTAAAAACCGCTGCATTTATCGGGTCGCCATTGATAAAAGTTGGGGTATAACTCTGAGTATTGGCAATTTCTCCGTTTCCAAAATTCCACAGATAGCTAACTCCACCAATGGCTGTGTATGTTTTAATAAGCGGACTACAACCATTGGCCAAGGTGTCAAAATCGGCATAAACCAACGGAAATACCCGCACCATCGCCATTGCCGTATCGATGCAACCATCGGCAGAAACGGCTTTCAAAATAACCGGATAGTTGAGTGGTGCAGCAGCCCCATTCAGAAAGGTGTAATTGTGCGTTGGGCTGGCATCGAAACTAAAATTCCCGTCACCATAATCCCATTCATAAGTGGTAGCGCCTAGCGAATTGTTTTCCAAGCGACACGACAGCGGGGCGCAACCCGAGCTAGGGAAGGCACCAAAAGCCGCAACTGGATTAGGAAATACCACCACCTCCTGCTCACTTACATCACTGCACCCTTCGGCATTTTGAGCGGTAAGCCTAATCTTAAATTTTTGCGGAGTGGTTCCGTTATTTACAAAAGTTTTTTGCACAAAAACCCCGGTTGGTGCATCACCGTCGGGAAATAACCAACTGTAACTCACCGCTCCGGCATTTGCCGTAAAATTCAACTGCAATGGGCTACAACCCGAGTCTGGGCTGACGATAAATCCAAAATTTGACCCCGGATTTACACTAACATTCTTTACCAGCGTATCAACGCAACCATTGATAGACGTGGCAATTAAAATAGCGGTGTAATTGGCCACAAAAGTTCCTGAATTAACATAGTCGTGACTTGGATTAATGGCGTTCGATGAATCTCCATCGCCAAAAAACCATTTGTACGCCACAGCCCCTGAGGAGGAATTGGTAAAATCAACCTTTAACGAAACACATTCGTTGGTGGCCGTATAATCGAAATTGGCCGTTGCACCAGGGTACACAGTTATTGGCGAAAACAATGTATCACGGCAACCATTGGCCGATTCGGAAATTAACCGCACCTGAAAAATTTTGTTGGTGGTTCCCCCATTGACAAAAGTATGATTAGGCAACCGTTGGGTGCTGGTACTTCCATCATCAAAATCCCAATAATAATTCACAGCACCGGTTGATGTATTGCTAAACTGAACCAGCAATGGACTACAACCACTCGTTTTATTGGGTGAAAAATTAGCCACCGGCAGCGGATAAATGATAACTGCCACGGTAGCCGTATCGGCACAAAAGGGCGTAGATGCTATAAGCTGTGCTTGATAGTTTCCGGGATTAGCATACGTGTGAGTGGGCAGTTGCTGTGTAGATGTGGTGTTGTCACCAAAACTCCAACGCCAAGAAGTAACCGGGTCGTCAACATCAGGAATTGTAGTGTTTGAAAAAACCGTATTGGCCAATTCACATCCATTTACTACGCCAATATTGACTTTTGGTGAGTTGAAAATATCAATTGTATCGCGAACGGTATTAAAACAACCCTGATTCGAACCCACTGTTAAATCAACAAAATAGCGTCCCTTTGGTTTGTATTTAATATTAGGAGGATGCTGCACCGTGGCGGTTGTACCTTGGCCAAAATTCCAACTCCAGTTATTTGCCCCGGTTGATTGATTGGTAAAGGCAACAACCAAACTATCGCAGCCAATGCTTTGTGATAAAGTAAATTTAGCCACTGGATCGGCTACAACCACCACCGGAACCAAGGCTGTGTCTTTACAACTTTGTGAGCCCCCGTTCACATTTACTGCCAGTCGAACGGTATAGTTGCCCGGCGTATTGTAATTTATTGTTTTCTGACTGCCGTTAAAGGTTTGCCAACCACTTCCATCACCTGGATTCCACCTAAAAATGTTCGCCGGCCCGGTTGAAGTATTGTTAAAAGTGATGTTTTCGCCAATGCAAATGGTGTCTTTATTGGCCGAAATTCCAGCAATGGGTGCTGCAATAATATTTACTGTTCGCGTGGTACTTACCTCACCGCAAAAACTGCGTTCCCTCAACTCTACGGTATAGGTACCAATTCCTGGGTAGTGCATTGTTCTAGGCGGACCAAAAGGTCGCCAATCGATAACAGAATCCATGCCCGGACCAAAATAATCGATGAAACGCCAATACTCGGTTCGTGCTTCAACGTTTCCTTCACCTGGCTTCACACAGTTTAAATCGGTGGCATTGGTAAACTCAACGGTGGTATCGGGATAACAAAAAAGTGTCCATGAATCAATAGCGGGTTTATCCAAATCCCAGATTAATATAGGCGAATACTCGGCTACAGAAACGCTACCCTGCCTTACGTTGCAAAAGTTGAACGCTGTCAGGGTTACCTTGGTTCCGCAATCAACCGTTCCGCGTTGGTACAAATGCGAAACTGTCGCTCCAAGGTTCGCAGCTCCATAAGTTTCTGTTGGGCTGCCATCGCCATAATCCCAGATGTAGGTTGTGTTAGATGAGCCATTGGTACTGGAATTTAAAAAATCGAGCGAAGCTGGCGCGCAAGCGCGGGTTACCCCACCAAAAGGCACCTGAATAGAGGCAGTTGTGGGTTCCTCTTTTACCACCTTGGCTGTTAAAACACAATTTGGCGGACCCGGAATGGTAATGGTTACGGTAAAGTTATTGACCCCAGCTGCATAATTGTGTGAAATAAAATTGCCAGTAGTATAACCAGTGCCATTGGTAGTAGGGCTGCCATCGCCCCAAACAATGCTATAGGCTCCAAAATTTTTATCGAACGAAAGAAATAAGGTGCGGGGATCTTTGCTGCAAAGCAACAAGGTTGGGTTAACGGCCGGATTACCATCGTCATCGAGCAGTTTTGGGCACTGGGCTTTTAGACTGATAACACTTGTTACCAGCGATAAAACAAAAACAAATTGTCTGATAAAAACCCCCAATTCCTTGCCCTTTGTCATTTCACCCTTCCTCTATTCTACAAACGAATAGCTGGTACTCTCGGTTGCCCCTAAAATAGGGCAATTTCCTTTCTCAAACTTACCAACAATAGAGCACTTTTTCGGCCTTTAAAGCATTAAATTCTATGGACAGAAATAAACCTAGTTCGAAAGCATAAAAACTACCGACCAACTTAATTCCTATTTAATTTGTTCCATCAGCCGTTCCACCACTTTTGCAGCAGCCGGACACATCTGCGAATTGGTATAGGTCAATTTGGTAATCTGATGAAAATTTTTGCGATTGGTATGCGGGTATTCGCGGCAGGCATTTGGTCGGGCTTCGTATACCGAGCAATAGTTATCGGCTCCAAGAAACGCGCAGGGCGAGTTATTTAATACATAATCGCCGTCAGAATCGATGTGCAAATACTTAGCGATTAGATCACCCGGTTTGGCACGCAGGTGTTTGGCCAGCCTTTCAATATCGACCATTCTAAAAATGGGACTGGTTGTTTTGCAGCAATTGGCACAACTCAGGCAATCAATTTCTTCGAAAACTTTGTCGTGGGCAGCCTGCGCAAGATTATCCAGATTTTTAGGTGGTTTGCTACCCAGTTTATCCAGAAATTTCTTGAACTCCGCCTTTCGTTTATCAGCAACTTTAAGAATTTGCTGAAGGGATTGTGGGAGATAGGAGTAGGATTTGGAGATCATCTCGAATTGGCAAAGGATTGGTTATCAACGAAAACCTATTTCCCGATGTTTAAATTAATGTTTGGCAAATCTATTTGAAGTTTCACTTTTGCTTTTAATGCCGTAAAGACACGCATTAAAGTATCAACAGTTGCATTACTGGCATTACTTTCAAGCCTCGAAATTTGTGCTTTTTGAACACCAATGAGCTTACCTAATTGCTCCTGCGTTAGATTGCGTTCTTGCCTTGTCTGCTTAATTGCCTTCCCAACCAAATCCATTTGAAGTTCATACTCAAACCTATCGCGGTTCGGGGTTCCCTCTTTACCAATGAGTTTATCTTGAACTTCTTCCAGTGTATATGTTTTCATTTTTTCTCCTTTTTAATCTTCGAAGCAAAATAATTATCCCGAAGCACCATCGCCCTATATATTTCTTGGCTCGGAACTTTACTGCGTTTCTTAACAAAACCGTGAGTCGAAACAACTAAAGTGTTTTTAGTGTTTGTTTTGTCCCAAAAAGCCAACAATCTATACTGTATTCCTTGATATAGGGTTCTAAACTCCCAAATATCGGCTCCAAGCTTTTTAAATAATTCTGGATTATTCTCGTTCTGTGCCTTACGAATATTGAAAATAATTTTTTCGTAGTGCTTTGAATTCAACTTTTTAAGAAACTCAAAAGCGTCATCCAGAAAAATAACATCAAAATGGCTATCCATTCACCATGAGGGTTTATTACGCAAAGGTAAGGAAGTTTCGTTAAAGAGATACTTAATTGACACTATAAACACGCTTACTTAAACCAATTCTTTCCAAATTTTTTGTAAGTAAATATTACCGCAACCGCAATTAGGGCAACGCTCCATAATTTCGCTAAAATCAAAACAAACCCCTCTAACAAACCCCAACCTACTTCAAAAGAATCTAGTAATCTAGCGCCAATACTAGGTTCAAATTCATCAATATTTTTTTCGTTGGGAATAACTTCTCGTTTTAAAGTTGGTCGCTGATAAACCTGCAAATTGATGGTACTAAATTTAATCTGGTCACCCAACGAAAGATTAGCAATTTTAGCCTCGTCAGATTTCTCTTGTTTGTCAAACAAAACATCTTCAACGACGGCCGTTTCGCTAAGCTTTTTACCCCGTTCATCTATGGCTTTGGTCAACCGTTCTTCGTTCCTCGCAGCCCTTTTTTGGCTCAAGTTGTTAGCCAAAATTTGCAAAGCAACGTCATCAGCCTTAATAACTCGATAGTCAAGGTACTCAATGTCATTAGCTATTTCCCGAAGGGTAGAATCCAATCTATTGGTTGGCACCCTAATAATCATATTGTTGGAAACTGTAAAGTGGGTTGTTTCCAACGAAGAATCCGCGCTAACGGTTGTTGTAGTCAGTTCATCAATACTACTTGTTAAATTCGTGTAGGTAACAAAACCGCCATTTTTACTAGCAATATCCTCAATGTTTGTTGTTGACTTAACCACATTATTCACCCTAAATTTAAGTTCAGCGGTTCTAATAAATTTTCTAGTCGAATCACCTTTATTACCGACTGCTGCACTGGACGAAATAAACCCCATACCTGTATCGGCAGGATTAACCATTCCCATAGCCTCCTTTTCGGAAGCGTTATTTGAGCAGGCGGTTATGAAAATAAGTGACAATACAAATAGAATGGGATAAATGAATTTCATGTTAAAATGATTTTGAGCTTTAACGCTAAACTAACATTTTCCGTTTATTGCTAATTGAATTATCTTATTTGGGCTTCACTACCATCATGAAAACAAATATTCCCCCCTACATTTTGTTCCAGCCGCTTAAACTCCCATCTTGCAGCAAGAATCTGAGGTATGTCGAATTTTACAGTTTATAGGGCCTCTGCGGGCTCGGGGAAAACCTTCAGTTTGGTAATAGAATACCTTACTTTGGCCTTGGCCGATGATTCGGGCAAAGGCTACCGCAAAATTTTGGGGGTAACCTTTACCAACAAAGCCGCTGCCGAACTCAAGGAACGTATTTTAAGATTTCTTAAATCCGTTTCGGTTCCCGCTAATAGTGCGGAATACAACCAGGCGGTTGCCGCCAGACTACTGGCCAATTTAGGCATCGATGCCCCCACGCTAGCCAAACGAGCCGCGCTAACTTATACCGACATTTTACACAACTATACCCGCCTTTCGATAAGCACCATAGACAAGTTTGTACACCGACTTATTCGCAGTTTTGCGCGCGAATTGCAGTTGGAGGGCGATTTCGAAATTGAAATGGACACCAAACGTGTTTTTCAGCAAGTGGCTCAATTACTCATTAACGAGGCTGGAAAAGACAAGGAACTTACCGAATGGATTATTAAATGGCTATTAACCCGATTGGATGACGGCAAAGGTGCTGGCGATTACGAAGGTGAACTGGCGAAGTTTACCGAAAGCCTAGCCACCGATGAGGCCGCGGCCTATAAACCCCTGTTACTTGGCTTGGACCACAACACGTTGGTTGAGGTTCAACAGAAAATTTCGACTATAGTTTCCCACTTTGATGCCGAGGTGAAAAATCGTTGCGAAGCAGCGCTGAAAATTATTAGGGATGCTGGTTTGGATACCGAGCATCTTGCGGGTAAATCAAGAGGAGGGCTAAAGCCCTTTTTCGAAAAAAACGCCAAGCGAAAAGCCGAACCGTTTACAATTAATCCAACGGTTGCAAATGCTTTTGCCAAAGGGAAACTAACTGCTGAAAAAGGCACCATAGCCGCTCGGGTTGAGGAAATAACACCCGCCCTTTCCGCAATTTATTTTCAAATTGAACAACTACTCGAAACCGACGGCAAAAATTATCATTTTGCCTTGCTCATGCGCAAACAGCTTTACCTTACCGGGTTTGCAGCTCGCATAGAAAATTTACTTCGAACCTATCAACGCGACAACAACCTGGTTTTAATCTCCGATTTCAACAAGAAAATTGCCGAAGTAGTCGTGAACGAACCTGCACCGTTTATCTACGAGTTATTGGGCGAACGGTACAAACATTTTCTTATCGATGAGTTTCAAGACACTTCGGTATTGCAATGGCAAAACTTTTTGCCGCTGGTTGACAACAGCCTATCCAAAGGTGGACAAACCCTGCTTGTAGGCGATGGCAAACAAAGCATCTATCGTTTTCGCGGTGGCGAGGTGGAACAGTTTCAGCTGTTGCCCGAAATATTTAACGCACCCGATAACGAGGTTTTCGACCAATATAAACTGAGCCTAAAACGCAACATTAACATTGTTTCCATCGAAAACAATTACCGCTCGTCCAAACAGGTTATAGCATTTAATAATCTGTTTATCGACAGCCTAACCGGCTTTTTAAGCCCCGAATTGGCCGCTATTTTTGCCGACGGAAAACAGCAATCGGTTCGCGAAGAAGCAGGTTACGTTTTTATCAAATCGATGACCGATGTTGAGGATGATGAAGGAGCCGAAGAAATGCACTTTGACCAATTGGTTCGCGACATTAACCGTGTTACAGAAAAAGGCCATCGCTTCCAAGACTGCTGTGTGTTGGTATATTCCAACAACTGGGGCAGTCAGGCCGCACAACATTTATTAGAAAACGGTATTCCAATTATATCGGAAGAAAGTCTTTTTGTATTGCAAAGTCGAAAAACCAGACTCTTACTGGGCTGCTTTCAACTTTTGCAAAATGCCGAATCGGATTTTGGGCAGCTCAACGTTATAGAAAATGCCATTGCCCTTGGTTTAATAAAACAACACGAATACCAAGCCTTTCAGCACTATTGCGCTCGTTCGAAGCGAGGACAAAATAGCATTACAACCTGCAAGGTGGTTCAACTTCTTGCCGACATTGGCATTAACACCCCACTTGCCCAATTAAGAACCACCAACTTGTATTCGTTGGCCGAGCTTTTTGCCAGAGACTTAGGTTTTATGGCCACTTACGACCCGTTTGTGCAATTTTTTCTGGATGAAACCTTGGTTCGCATGCAAAAGGAAGGCAATCACCTGGCCAGTTTCATCAATTGGTGGCAAGACCAAGGTCAGAAGGCCAAAGTAGTACTGCCCGAAGGTCTAGATGCGGTTCGCATTATGACCATTCACAAATCGAAGGGACTTGAATTTGAAAACGTATTTCTTCCCATGGCTTGTTGGGGCAATCGACCTACCAAAAACGTCCTTTGGGTAAAACCTTCGGACGAATTTCTTCCGCTGAAAGCGGCCTTGGTTCCAAATACAAAAACCAGATTAACCGGTACCGGATTTGAACCACTAAACGAAATTGAAACCCAAAAAGACCGCTTGGACGATGCCAACAAAATGTATGTAGCACTTACACGCGCTGCATCCAATCTGTTTGTTTACACCGACAAACCCAACAGAAATGGCACTAACGCAGTTTGCACCCATTTCAACCAGTGGATTATTTCCTTGCCCAACTTCAATAAAGACGATGCTACCATTGAGTTTGGTGAATTAAAATCTCCGGCAATCAAACACACCGAAGAGCTTAGCAATAAATTGATTCTTGATGAATTGATAAGCACCTACAATGAGAATAAGCTCGTGCTAGGTTTTCAGGCACCGCGTTTATGGGACGATGCCAACCTGCTTACGCCCAAAGAATTTGGAAACACCATTCACTATTTATTGAGTAAAATAAACGGCACTGACGACCTCGCTACTCAACTTGATTTAGCCTTGCTAAATGGTGAAATAACCGCTGATATTTATAGCAACATTAAACCTAAGTTGGAAGATTTGGTAAAAACCGGTGAGCGAAATGGTTGGCTGGGAAGCCAATTAACCGCCCGAAACGAAATGGAATTGCTTTTCCACAACGGCACCGAAAACGAATTACTTCGCCCCGACCGAGTGATTTTTGGCGAACAAGAAACCCTGATTATCGACTATAAAACCGGCAGTCAAAAACCCGAGCATATTCAACAAGTACAAAAATACAAACAAGCCCTAAGCAGTTTGGGTTACCCAAATGCAAAAGGAACACTGGTTTATGTAGAATCGGGAGTTTGTGTTGATGTGGCGAATTAGACAAAGGATTGTTAGACAAAAGACAATGGACTAAATTTTAGGTTAATTTTTAACTAAAAGCCACCAACTTGAAATCTGAAATTTGAAACTTTCAACTTTTCAACTTTTTAACTTTAAATAAACCCGCAACTCGAAACCTGCTAACCCGAAACTTGTTAACTTGAAACTTGCTAACTTGAAACTAAAATGAGCTGGATTACCAAGACTTTTGACGAATTAACGGCCAGAGAACTATACGACTACCTTGCCCTAAGAGCTGAGGTTTTTATCGTAGAGCAAAATTGTCCGTATCAGGATTTGGATGGTCTGGATTTTATAGCTGTTCATTTGCTGGCTTACCACGACCAAACTTTAGTGGCCTGCGCCCGCATTTTTGCCCCTGGCGATTGTTACCATGAGGCTTGCATTGGTCGGGTTATAAGCAAACCCAGTCACCGTGGGCAACAATTGGGGCATCAACTGATGAAAAGAGCCATTGATTATTGCGAGCAGCATTTCAACAACTCAGCTATTAAAATTAGTGCGCAAGCCTATCTCGAAAAATTCTACGAAAGCCATGGCTTTAAAAGAGTGAGCGACATTTATTTGGAAGACAACATACCGCACATCAAAATGCTGCGCGACTAATTGATTCCTTTTTTAAATTCGCCATCGTTCAACCAAAAATCATTATGCGCAAATCAAAACTTATTTATGCCGCCCTTGCCGGAGCTATGCTGGTAACCGGTTGCAAAAGCAAAACAGAGGGTACCGAAACGGTTACCTTTAATCAAGATTATCTTGATTCTACGGCTAAGCCCGAAGACGATTTCTACCAATTTGCCAACGGAATGTGGCTAAAAAACAACCCTGTTCCGGCCAGCGAAAGCCGTTGGGGAAGTTTTAACGAGGTACAGGAACGCAACAACGAGATTATTAAAAAATTACTGGAAGAGGCTGCTGCCAAAACCGACCATGCAAAAGGTTCGGCTTCTCAGCTGGTAGGCGACTACTACGCTTGTATTATGGATTCTGCCAAACGCGATGCCGATGGTATTCAACCTATTCAAGCTGAGTTAGAACGAGTAAACGCACTTACTAAAGATAAAGTAGCCGAATTAGTGGCCTGGCAACACCAGCACGGAATGGGTTCTTTGTTCTCGTTCTCGGTGCAGGAAGACTTAAAAGACAACACCAAATACACCATTTATGTTGGTCAAACCGGTTTTGGTTTACCCGATAAAGACTATTACTTTAAAACTGATGCAAAATCGGTTGAAACCCGCACTAAATACAGCGAGTTTGTAAACCAATTGTTTGCTTTGGGCGGAAGTACCGATTCTACTGTTGGTGCAAAAATTTTGGGATTAGAAACCAAAATGAACACCAAAACCATGAACGGCACTGAGTTGCGTAACATTGAGGCGCAATACAACAAGTTTGCCTATGCCGATTTCAAAAAATTGTGCCCAGCCATTAACTGGGATGCTTATTTTGCGGCTATCGGGGTAAAACAAATGGATACCATTGTCGTTTCTCAGCCGGAATACATGAAAAACCTTAATGGTTTATTGGCTTCTGTTAGCATTGAAGATTGGAAAAACTACTTTACCTGGGAAGTTTTAAATGGCAACGCCGGTAAATTGACCAGTGCATTTGAGCAAGCCAACTTTGCATTCTACAACCAATACATGCGCGGTGCCAAAGAAATGAAACCACGCTGGAAACGCGCTATTGGCAACATGGACGGCAGCATGGGTGACGCACTTGGAAAAGCATTTGTTGAAAAAGCATTTAGCGAAGACGCCAAAAAACGTGTAGATGAAATGGTAAACAACCTGCAAGCTGCATTGAAAGAGCGTTTACAGAACCTAGATTGGATGAGCGATGCGACCAAGGCCAAGGCCATGGAGAAAATGGCTTCTTTCGGTCGTAAAATGGCCTATCCTTCTAAATGGAAAGACCTTTCTAAATTGGATGTAAGCCGTGCTTCATTTGCTGCAAACGCCATGAACGCCTCTAAGTTTTACTTTGACGAAAACGTTGCAAAATTGGGTAAACCGATTGACAAAACCGAATGGTTAATGGGCGCCCACGTAGTAAACGCTTATTACAACCCGGTTCAAAACGAAATTTGTTTCCCAGCAGGTATCCTACAGCCACCTTTCTTCGATCCTAACGCAGAAGATGCCGTTAACTATGCCCGTATGGGTGCTGTAATTGGCCACGAAATGATTCACGGTTTTGATGACCAAGGCGCACAGTTTGATGCCAAAGGTTTATTCCAAATGTGGTGGGATAGTGCGGATTACTCAGCATTTACCTACAAAACTGACATGTTGATTAACCAGTACAACACCTACACACCTATTCATGGCGACACTACCGTTTATGTAAACGGCCGTCTTACTTTAGGTGAAAACATTGCCGATTTTGGTGGACTAACCGTAGCTTACTACGCTTACCAAAAATCGCTAGAGGGTAAGAAAAAAGACAAAATTGCGGGTTATACACCTGAGCAACGTTTCTTTATTTCTTTTGCGCAAATCTGGAAAAACAATGCAACTGATGAGGCTCTGAGAACACAGGTGGCAACCGACCCACACTCACCGGCTAAATTCCGTGTAAATGGAACATTATCGAACATGCCAGAATTCTTTACTGCATTCAACATTAAGGAAGGCGCAAAAATGCGTCAGCCAAAAGACAAGATTGCCAAAATCTGGTAAGCAAAAAATACATTTTGATAAGAAACCTCGGGGCGAAAGCTCCGGGGTTTTTTGTTTTAATTTTTTTAGTAGCTTTCGGTGGTATTTAAACCCAATTTTATGAAAGTCATCGTCTTATTCTTGTCCTTTAGCTTTGTTTTTACAAGCTTAATCAGTGTTGCACAAACAAATTCTTCACAGGCCGGATGCGCTACCGGAAACGCTTTCAAAACCATTACCTTCAATGATGTGAAGTTTGGATTAAGCACGAGTGGCACATTTTTTATGAACAAGAATACAAACTCTGCAGCCTACAATATCCCGGCCAATTCAAGCACATCAACCATTTTTGCTTCGGGGATATGGTTTGGTGGTAAAAACCTAAGTGGTCAACTGAAATTAGCCGCCCAAACCTTTGGGACTACCGGAACTGATTTTTGGCCAGGACCTTTGCAAGAAAGTACTGGTTCAACAACCGAGGATATCTGCTCGCTGTTTAACCAAATTTATACCGTTAAAAAAAGTGATATTGATTATCACAAGGCTAATTGGGATCAACCAAACTATACGATGCCAACTTCCATAGCAGACTGGCCTGGTTCATTGGATGGCTATTCGCGTCAAATTGCTCCGTACAAAGACCTTAACGAAGACAATGTTTATAACCCAGCCGACGGTGACTACCCACTAATTAAAGGTGATGAAGCTGCTTTTATGTCCTTAAACGACAAAGGAAACATCCATGCATCAAGTAACTCAGAACCAATTGGAATCACTTTGCGCATATTGACCTATACTTGGTATAGCGTGCAGCCACCATTAAGCCAAACCATTTTCATGGACATTAATATCCACAACAGCGGCAGCCAAACTCTTTCCAATACCTACTTTGGATTCTGGTCTGATTTTGATTTGGGTAACCCTGCCGATGATTACGTTGGCTCGCTATACAACAAAAACGCTTATTTTGTTTACAACGGTGACTCTAATGACGAAAATGGTATGGCACCTGGATATGGCACCAACCCACCAACCCAAGCCGTTTGCTTTTTAGATAATAACCTAGATGGCACTCGTTATTACAACACTCCTGGTGCCTTAAGCGAACCAACTAACGCCCCTGGTTATTATAATGGCCTTACTGGGCAATGGCCAAATGGAAACAATTTTTTATTCGGGGGAAATGCTTATTCAAGCTCAGGTACAAACCCTTATCCTAAACGCGCGATTTCTCCAAGCGCATTAGCCCCCTATGTGTTCCCCGGAAATTCTGATCCAACCGGAGAAACCACAGGTGGTGTGCGCAATTATGGTGAAACGATTGATTGGACAGAAATAACTGCGGCTACGGTTCCCGGCGATCGAAAAATGGTTGGCGTAAATGGCCCGTTTGATTATTCTCCGGGCGCAGATAAGAATTACTCGTTGGCGCTCGTATTTTCTAGAGCACTGAATGGAGAAGACCCTTTTGAAAAATTAAATGAGGACATTGATATTATAAAAGATCATTACGATGAATCGACCGAAATAACACAAATTACTGGTAAAAAGCGTAGCTTACTTCAGGTAATCCCAAATCCGGCCAATGGCCAAGAAATTAAAATCACTGGACTTACTGGAAAAGCCGAAATACTGAATTCATTGGGTCAGCAGGTAATGGAAATCAACGTGGGGGTAAATGGTAATAATTCGATAGACATTTCATCTTTAGCAGCGGGGATGTTCATTGTTCGTTCTGCCAATGGCAACTACTGCCAATTTGTAAAACAGTAATTAGACTATTCCAATTTCCACTTCACCATTCACCAAAATCTTATCGCCCCGGCGTACTTTGTAACGCCGGCGGCTTTCGGTTACCCCGTTTACCACAACCAAGCCCTCATCGACCAACATTTTGGCATGACCGCCGGTTTGCGCTAAGCCAAGGTATTTAAGTAGCGACATTAGCTCAATGTATTCTTCCGTTAGGGTAAAAGTGTGGTTTTGCATTTAGCAATTAATCTGTAAGTAATTGAATGATATTTTTTGTGACGGCTGAAATAATTGCTGGCGTTACAACCCCGGCGGTTCTAATGATGATGTTTTTATCAGCAGTAAAAATTCGAGTTGACCTAATATATGATGCAACGGGAAGCGAACCTTTCAAAAAATCCAGGTGCGAGATAGGAACCGCAAGAGAATCTCGGCTTGGCTGACTTGTAATTTGACAAAGTAAAACATCATCACCAGCCAACTCGGCCAACACCATGGCTGGGCGTTTTTTTGAACCGCTTAAATCGGAGAAGGGAAATGGAATTACTACAATGGAACCCCTTACAAATTTTGCCATGCTTGGTCTTCTTCAGGAGTAAGCCAATCCTTCTCTAATGACTTTTGACTGGCAAAGTGAGTTTCCGTTTTATCTTGTTTTCTATCCTCTTTTTTGGCTTCATCAATAGTAAAGGCAATCACCTCAACTTGTTTGCCGACGAAATTTTGGGGTAAAACAATCGAAATATTTCTTTGCTCGGGAGTAACAAGAGTCCGTATCATAATTCAAGTTATTAAGACAAAAATACACCATTTTTACTAGCTGCTAGTGTTTGGCATTAAGCCAAAATGCAAAACCCCGAACCTGCGCCCGGGGTTGATAACCTTCAATTGACAAGGTATTACATTATACTCGCATACTTCGCCGGATTGGCTTCGTGAAGTATATTGTAGGCTTTCTCAATAATATCGTCGATACTTGGTTTCGAGAAATAGTCGCCATCAGTTCCATACGCCGGGCGGTGGTCTTTTGCCGACAAAGTTACCGGTGCGCTATCCAAATATTGGTATCCGCCTTGTACGGTTAAAATCTGGTCTAACATAAACCCAGTTGCACCGCTGCTTACGTCTTCGTCAACAATCATCAATCGGTTGGTTTTTTCCAACGACTTGCTGATAATTCCATTAATATCGAAAGGCAATAAAGTTCTGGCGTCAATCAACTCAACCGAAATACCTAATTCGGCCAGTTGCTCGGCAGCTGGAATGCATAAGTTAAACGTTGAGCCATAAGAAACTAGCGTCAAATCCGTTCCCTCTTTCACAATTTCCGGAACACCAAGTGGAACGGTAAATTCGCCAATATTGCTCGGCATTGGTTCTTTTGAACGATAGCCATTAAGCGGTTCAACAACCACCGCTGGATCATCTCCTTTTAGCAAGGTATTGTAGAAACCGGCAGCTGTGGTCATGTTTCTGGGCACACAAACGTGAATACCGCGAACCATATTTACAATAGCTCCCATTGGCGAACCAGCGTGCCAAACCCCCTCTAAACGGTGACCGCGGGTACTAATAATAACAGGAGCTTTTTGACCGCCCTTGGTTCTATACTGAACCGTAGCCAAGTCGTCACTCATGATTTGAAGTGCATAGAATATGTAATCCAAGTATTGAATCTCGGCAATCGGGCGCAAACCACGCATAGCCAAACCAATACCTTGTCCTAATATCGTAGCCTCACGAATTCCCACGTCACTTACCCGCAATTCACCGTATTTGGCTTGCATGCCTTCCCAACTTTGGTTTACCCCACCAATTTTACCAAGATCCTCGCCAAAACTTACGGTTTCTGGATATTTAGCAAAAATGGCATCGAAGTTGTCGCGCAAAATAAGGCGAGCATCCACCATTTCTGGATTTGCGTCATAAGTTGCGGGAACTTCCTGCACCTTTAGTGGGCTCCAAGCGCTTTCAGAATATAAATTTGCCGAATACCGTTCACGGTTGGTATCAGCCTCTGCAGCTAACCACTTTACCAAATTTTGACGTGCCGTACCATTTTCCCCCCGGGTAATGCGCAAAGCTTTGCGAATCGCTCCGAAAATATCCTTGCGAATAGGCTCAATAGTAGTTTTAAGATCTTGAATGACCTTTTCAACTTCAGTGCTTTTGCCTGTTTCAGCAGCCAATTGCCCAAGCACTTCTAATGCATTGGTTAAATCTTTTTTCAATGGCGCAGTGAAAGCAGTCCAAGCCTCTTTTTGTTGCTCGCGCGCCTCTTTCTTGGCATCGCTTACCATTTTATCTAATTGTTCAGCAGTGGCAATGGCTTCGCCCTCTATTTTAAAATTCAGAATCCAGTTACGGAACTGATTAATGCAGTCATATTCCTTTTCCCATTCTAAACGCGTGGCATCTTTGTACCGCTCGTGCGAACCAGAAGTTGAGTGACCCTGAGGTTGTGTTAATTCTTCAACGTGAACCAATACCGGAACGTGTTGTGTTCTAGCGATTTCAACTGCCGTTTCATACGTCTCAATCAGATGAGCATAATCCCAACCCTTGGTTTTAAGAATTTCAAATCCTAATTTTCCTTCTTCTCGCTGAAAACCAGCCAATGCTTCAGAAATAGATGCCTTAGTGGTTTGGAATTTTTTAGGTACCGAAATACCGTAACCATCGTCCCAAACCGACATAACCATGGGCACCTGCATAACACCAGCCGCATTCATGGTTTCCCAGAAAAGACCTTCTGAAGTAGAAGCATCACCAATGGTTCCAAACGCTACTTCGTTTCCGCCGTTAGAAAAATTGGTAGCGTCTTTTAAAAGTTCATTTTGACGGTATATTTTAGAAGCCTGTGCCAGGCCAAGCAAACGAGGCATTTGACCGGCTGTAGGCGAAATATCGGCTGAGGAGTTTTTTTGCTCCATCAAGTTTTTCCAGCTACCGTCCTCGTTAAGGTTTCGGGTAGCAAAATGTCCACCCATCTGGCGACCACCACTGGTTGGTTCAGCTACGGTGTCGGTATGTGCATATAGGCCGGCAAATAACTGCTGAACAGTAGTTTGACCAATGGCCATCATAAACGTGCTATCGCGATAGTAACCGGAACGAAAATCACCATTACGGAATTGCTTGGCTGCACAAAGCTGCGCCAGCTCTTTTCCATCACCAAAAATACCAAACTTGGCCTTTCCGGTTAGTACCTCTTTTCGCCCAAGTAATGATGCCTCCCGACTTAAAACAGCCAGTTTAAAGTCATTTAGTATTTCCTGAATAAATACGGCATTTGGGTTCTCCGCGATTGCTTGTTCTGATTGCATAACGATAGTAAAAAGTCGCGCGAAGTTAATGAAATTTACGTTCTCTCGCTAAAGGGCAATTTATTACATCTTCAATTCTAGTTTTTTACAGAAAATTGAAATTACTAAAGTTAATTGTGGTAGATAAATATTCTGTTTTAGGGCAAAATCAGGTAAGTAACACCCGTTGGAATATAACATAACATGGGTCACCCTAAAACTGAATTGCATAAAAAAGGTGACCTTGGCCACCTTTCTACAATTTTATTGTTTAACTATCTTCTTAAAATACACACCATCCGGCGTTTTCACCTGAATGACATATACCCCTGGCGACCAGGAAGAAGCATCGTAAACATATTCCTTTTGAGTCAATTCCTTAGGAGCTGCCATCAATTGACCAATGAAGTTTCTTATCTCAAGAACACCCTGTACCGGAATCTCAAAGCTTACCACCAACTTGTTTGCCACTGGGTTGGGATAAACAACCATTCCTGATTCGGCGTTGAACTCTGCCACACCAACATTATCCAACAAAATTTCCCGTTTCACCTCGCAACCATTGGCATCGCGCACAATAATCATATAAGTACCCTTTGGTTGGCTAACAAAAATATTGGTACTGTAAAACTGAAAACCATTTATGCTGTAGGTAAGCGGACCGTCACCACCCGATGCGGTTATGGTTATATTACCCGTAGTTCCATCTGGGTTATAGGTGGTTTCAATGTTATCGATCACGATTGGCGGTGTTGACTCCAAGGTACTAAACAACGTGTCAGTCGAACACTGATTACTATTCACGGCAATTAACGTATAATTCCCTGGGGCAAGCCCGCCAATGTTGGCATTTGGACCATAAGCCACTCCACCATCAACCGTGTATTTGTAATTTAAGTTAGCTCCTCCAAATACTTTTAAAGCGAAGAAACCATTATTTGAATTAAAGCACGTTGGATTGCCTTGCGATTGAATGGTAAGCGTAAGTTTCTCCGGACGTGTCATGTTGAAACTAATCATATTTCCTCGTTTGCAGCCCGTTGTTTCCATTGCATAAAAGGTTTGATTACCCGGTCCTAAATTCTCAATAAGATTTGAACTTCCGAAAGCCCCATTGTTATTCGAATAAACCAATGTTTCAGTAGAATTTGCCACCGTAACCCTCACCACAGCGTCATGACTCTCGTAACATTTCAAGTAATTCAACAAGTTTATTCCAATCTGCAATTCTTCGGTGGCCTTAACCTTAATTTGGATAGAATCGGAACAGCCCACATCATTTCGGGCATAAAACCAATGAAACGTGGGGTCTAATTCAGTAAAAGTATTGTCGTTAGTAAACGTAATTCCATCGTTTGAATAATAAAAATTATTCCCATTGCCACCACTAGCTTCTAACACAACGGTACCTTTAGTGGCTTGATCACAATCGGCAATCACTGTAGCATTTCCTTGAAAAATAAACGGCTCAGAAGCTGGGACAACCGTATATGCAATTACTTCGCAACCAGTTGCATCAACAGCTACAACAGTATAGGATCCTGCAGCCAACCCAGTATTGTTAGCACCTCCATTAAAACTATACGTGATGGGTATTTCAAACACCCCACCAAGTTCGGGTATTATTTGCCCATTGGCCTGTCCACAAGATGTAGCCGAAACACTGGTATTAAGCGTAAATGGTTCGACTTCTACAACTTCAACCGATTGATTATACAGACAAGACTGCCCTCGTTTTGTTATTAATTGTTTATTTCCCGGGGTGGTAAACTCATATATAGTGTCCGTTGTATAAGGAGACCCGTCGAGACTGTACAACAAATTAGATTCAACAGCGTGAATAACCACTTGAGCAGTCGCATTGGTACAGGTAATCATCGATTTTTCAATCACCAATTCAGGTTGCGTAAAATAGGTCAAATCAACCACGCCTGAAATTGGAAAAACACAAGTTGGGAAATCGATAAACTTTGCCGAATCCAGTCTGAAATTCAAATTCAGATCTACCGGATAACTAACATCCGTTGTTTCTTCTAAAACGAAATCAAATCCAGACTGATTGATGTGGTAAAAAACCTGAATTGGTAGATTTTCCTCGTAGGTAAACTTCACTAAAGCCTCTTCGTTCGGGTTACAAAACTCCAATTTTGAGGAACTCAAATTTACTGTAGGAGCATCCAGATAATAATAGTTAACCGGAGGATAAGTTTGCAAAAAATAACAACCGCTGATTGTTGATGCAATGGCGGTTACTTGCAGCGTATGCTTACCAACAGTGGTTTTAGGCACGTTAAATAAGAAATTATTCCCCACACCTGTTAATGGTGGTTGGATAATATCGTTTACTGTATAGCTTACGGTTAATTCCTCGTTTGGCAATGTATTGAACAATAGGAACGGGCTACCTGATTGGGTACCGCAAACCACAGAATCATTTATCAGTTTATAGCTAAACGCCGGTATTTGAGAGACTTCGACCAATGCTCCGCCATTTTTAACCACAGGACAACCCAACACATCCGTTAGGTTTCCAAAGCCGTAAGTAGTAGTTGTTTTTGGGCTGACAGATATTGAGGTAACTCCTGGTTCTAAAAAAAACGAAACCGTGTCATCATCGGCAGTATAAGCCCCAACTATGTTATAGTTCCCACTTACGTTAAAAGTCAAAGTAGCTGAACCACCTTCACAAATAAGCGTATCGCCCGAAAATTGAACCTCTCCGTTTCCGGGAAACAAAACCTTCACACCCTTTGATAAACTTAGGCATGGGTCAGTTAAATCCACTTCGCCAGCACCAAGATCATCGGCTACAGCGGCTGCAACATAATACTTTTCGCCCACCAACATGCTCGGTTGGCGAACAATGGTTGGGCTCGTAGTTTTATAAATTATTGAAGTTGACGGGTTTGCAGCATCGGTATAAACCACATAATTCAGTACATCACCTACCTCCAACTGTTCATTATTGTTGTGTTGTACAGTAACCGATTTAGCCTCACAGTCCACCGTATAGGCTTCAACAAGCGTACCTGCATTATTAGTACAATTGCAATCTTTTGTCCCGGTAACAATTACAGGTGCACAACCCGATTGATCTTTTATTTCGAATGAATATTGAAACTGATTGGGTAAAAAACCGCTGCTGAAATAAGGGTCGGCTTGTACTAAGTCATTGACCGTATAACTAGCCGGAGTACCTCCTGAGATGTGTGTAAATACTCTAAAATCAGCACCGCTATTAAAGCAGCTTACCGAATCAAGAGTAACTGTTAGCTCCTCATTTACCGTAATTGTTGCAGAAGCCTGAGTAACATCACAGTTTTCATTTGACGGCGTGTGATAAGTAAACGTAAAAACGCTACCACCAGCTCCGAAACCAGTAAAACGACCCTGAGCATCAATGCGCCCTGAGTTATTATCATCACTCCAGTATCCACCAGACGGAGGTGTTCCACCCAATACTCCCGACAAATTTGTTAGCTGAACTGTAGTTTCACAAATTGTCAAAGCGCCATCACCGTATAATGGAACAATTCCCTTTACTTCAATATCAACGGAGTCTTTCAATTGAAATACTTGATCACAAATCAACTTAAAGGCTGTCAAGTATACCCTATAAACGCCTGGTGCAGAAGCTGAAAAGCCTGTATTTAATTCTGTAGGCAAATCAAACGCAAGGGTTCCCGCGCCAGTTGCCGACCATTGAACGTTATCGTACCCAGCTGGCACCAAAGATTCCAATTGGCCTGTTGAGCCGCATACAATGGTAGGTGCAAAAATTTCGGGTTGAAAATTTAATTGGCTGGGGTCGGTAAATTCGCAACTTCCACCAAGTGAAAGCGTAAATCCAGCTTGCGAGGCAAAAGTATACCGGTTAAAAACCATTGCGTAGGTATGTCCTGCTTCGACATTAACCAATGGATTGCACGATGGCGGATTATCGCAACCTATGCCCGTAATATTTGCCGTTCCTGTCGAGGTTTCGAAGTTGCAAGATACCTCCACTTTAGCACCACAACCTTCGGTAATATCAAAAAGAACGAAATCAAAGTCAGAAGTTCCTTCTGGGTCGATATAGGCCGACAGGGTTCCTGCCTTACAAACTTCAAATTTGAACCAATAAGGCGATCGTTCAGCTTGTCCAAAACAGCTACCAGGCTCATCAAATGCGCCTACATCCCCAAACGTACTACCATCGACAACGACATCTAGCTTATTAGTTAAAACACGAGCCTTTATGCAGTCGGAAGGTGCATCCTGCGCAAGAACGCGGCCGGTAATAAAAAGTAAAATGAAAATAGTTAATACCCTCAGGTACTGATTCCTGTACATAGTAAGCACGTTAGGTGGCAAAGTTAATATTTTAGGCTTTGCCCCCTAACGAACTCTAGTGTTAGCCCCGTTTTTTATTATTCATTTATTAGTTTCCTAATAATAGCACCCTGATCACTTTCCAACTTCACCGAGTACACCCCTTTGACCATGGCCGCAGGCATAAGAATCTCGACCTGACGATTGCCAACTCTTGGTACCCAAACACTATAAACGATTTGCCCAATGGCATTAACAACTGACAAGTTTACATTGGTAAGTTCGCGATCGGTCGAAATATTTAATCTGTCGCTAAATGGATTGGGGAAAATACTAACAACCGCCCCAGAAATCTCTCCAATACCAACTCCACTAATCACAATAGATTGAGAGCCCACGCAATTACGGATATCCATCACATACATCGTATAGGTTCCTGGTGACAAATCGGGAAAAACCGGATTATTTACAAAATCCACCCCATCAAGGCTGTACAAATAACCTGGATCACCACCCGATGCTTCAATGGTAAGTGTTGCTTTAGTTTGTGGTGCATCGAAAACAAAACTTCCAGAAATGATAATATCTGGTGGCCCACCCATCGTGAAATAGATGGTATCGGAATGACAATTGTTTTCATCCTTGGCTAGGAAAACGTAGTTTCCTTTGTACAAGCCTGCAATAGTAGGGTTACTCTGATAAGTTAAACCGCCATCGGCACTAAAGAATTTATCAATTACGCTTCCTCCAGTTATTTTCAATTGTACAAACCCATTTGGGGAATTGAAACAGCTTGGCTCACCAAATGAATTAACTACCAAATCGATGGAATCAGGACGAGTTACACCAAAAGACACCGATTGTTCTCTTCTACAGCCAGTCAATTCTCGCACGTAGACCAAGAAATTACCTGGACCAACTCCGGTAAATAAATTATTGGTTTGGTAATTAATGTTGTCCAATGAATAAACATTAGACGATGCCCCATTTTGTGTAGTAATTTTAATTACCGCATCATGGCTTTCCCAACAAATAAGTGGCTGCAATATTTGTGGACTAATGGTGAACTTTTGAACCGACGAAATGGTAAAGATTTTGGTTGTAGTACAAGCCCTGTCATCCGTCACGGTAACGCGATGTGTTTGAGGATACAAGCCCAGATAAATCGAATCCGTTTGTGGAGGAGTAGCATCCATCTGATACGTGAACACACCAGAACCGCCCGAAGGAGTAATTACAGTTTCTATATATTCAGGCTGCGTACAATCCACCAAACCACTATTTACTACTGAAATGGAAATTGGAGCCGACTGATTTATCGTGATAAAATTTTGTTTAACACAGTTATTTCCATCAATAACCAGGACGGCATAATTACCAGCTGCCAAATCCCCAGTAATTCCCTCATCTACGGTAGAACCATCCAGTAAAATGGTGTATGGCGGCACACCGCTTACCACATCAATATTTACCTCTCCGTCGGCCTTACCACAAGATGTATGAATTACCGGTGTTTCAACTACCAAATTCGATGCAGCGATAATTTCAATCTGTTCGGTTGCTACGCAATTGTTGTCGTTTTTGACACGCACCACATAGCTACCTGAAGTCAATTGGGTGAACGAACCGTTTGTGGAATAAGGCGAATTGTTCAAACTAAACAAATCCTGCGAGTCGGGTGTTGACACAATGATACTTCCTGTGCTAACATTATTGCAAGCTGTATGCGTAATCTCAAAATTAGGTTTAGGCGCAGTAATGGCGGTAATAAAGAAAGACTGATTTATAGTGCGAAGACAACTAGACTTAAGTAAGTAAGTAGCCTCTAAAACGTTAATACTCGTATTCACCGGAATCTTAACATAAATAGCTGTGTCCTTATTGGTACTTAAAACAAACTCGTCACTATTTATTTGATACCTAATGGCAATTTGTTCGCTGGCGGTTACATCAAAACTCAATAACACTGAATCGTTATCGCAAATGATGTTCTGATTAACGCTAGCCGTCACAATCGGTTCAGTTAAATTATA
Organism: uncultured Flavobacteriales bacterium; assembly: GCA_964390915.1. GTDB lineage: Bacteria > Bacteroidota > Bacteroidia > Flavobacteriales_D > Luteibaculaceae > DASUEB01. Next base: position 10,588 of record CAYMJL010000019.1, on the reverse strand, counting down.
AAACGCCTGTGGGTTGTCTACAAGTGTAAGCGGGCAAGAGCCATCCGGTAAATTGGCGCTTACCACTTTAAAGGTGTTTATCCCAGGATAAGGAGGTGTAAAACTGAACGTATTTCCGGTTGAAACATTTGGAAGTGTAGGCTGTAAAATACCGTTTACTGTATAAGTTAAATTGACCGTAACAGCAGGATTGATTTGAAATTGAACAACCCCAGTATTTGATTCATCGTAACAAAAAATGGTTGGCCCAAGTGCTGCATAACTCAATACTGGTGGGGTAACCACCTGTATTGTGGTGGACCCAGTTAAACTAAACCCACAACTACCCTGATACTGACCATAAACCAAATTATAAGTGGTGGTCGAGGTTGGAAAAACAGTAATAGATTGAGAACCAGGATTCAGCAGAATCTGTTGTGTGGTTCCGGGAACCGTGGTATAGGTAAGTGTAATAGGTGCCGGTGCATTAAGATTAAAGACTAATTCTACACTTTGTCCTTTACAAACACTTGCCGGAGCGGTTATCGTAACTACCGGAGTTGTTACCACTTGTAAGGTATTACTAGTTGATAGTGAACAACCATTTGACGAAACCGTTAATTGATATACACCAGCACTATTGGCCGAAACCGGACTAATGGTGACATTTGGTGTTGTTTTAGCAAGCCCATTCGGACCAACCCAAGAATACGATGGACTTCCATCAACCGTACTGGTAAGCGTCACGTCAATTCCTGGACATGCGGGATTGGTCGAGAATGTAAACGACGGTTGTCCAACTTGGCCAAATTTAATTGGGACCCCAACTGAAACGCTTAAACACTGATCGGTTAAATCAACCAAGTTATTGGGCAACTTGCTACCCGCAACAGCCGAGACATAATAAGTAACACCATACGTTAAACTGGCATCGTAACTAAACACCGGTGATGATTGCATAATTAGAATAGTGCCCAGCGTAGTTGTTGGACTGGTGTGCAAAACATACATCAACGTATCATCACCATCACTTACATAGCCTCCAGTATTTACCACGGTTGCAAATCCATTGTTACAAACTTGCAATGCTGGCGATGTGGCAACACTTCCTGATTGTGTAGGGCATTCGCACCGTTTTAAAACAGTGATACTTGCTGTACCGCAACCTTGTGCGTCACTTACAGTAAAAGTAGCAGAGGTTGCATCGGGAATTGAATTACTGGTGAAGAATTTAGGTGACGTTCCGGTAATTGTACCTGCTGGATCCACGCTGTAACTACTTGGTTGTCCGCCGGTAATCTGAAATTGGGTAATGTAAGACAATTGATCTGGCGCACACGTAGTGGTTACGTTGCTAATTTTTGGAGAATCAAAAACAGTCACAACCACAAAAGAAGTATCGGCCAAGCAAGGAGCTACAGCACCAACAATGTATCGAAACTGATAATTTCCAGGAAGAACATTGCTTGCAGTATAATTGCCGGATGCAGCATTAAGGCTACCGCCCGAATTATTTACATCGACCCATGTTCCACCCGTTTTTGGCGAGCCAGTTAACTGGCTGAACAGGTTGGCCGATGCTCCAACGCAAAGGTTTTTCGTTCCGTCAATTCCTGCATAAGGTTGATCAGCAACAGTAACTGTAACTCGAGCCGATGTATTTGGACAGGGTGCTGTACCGAGAACGGTATAATCGAACATGTAAATACCGCCACCCAAATTGCTAGGCGTAAAAATCCCCCCTGAGGTTACTTGACCACTTCCACTATTATCTGTCCAGAAACCTCCAGTTGCCGGGGTACCGTCTAAAACCGTAAATAAATTAATTGCCGGACCGGTTTCGCAAATAATGGTGTCATCGGGTATCCCTGGCGATTTTGTCGGAATAACCGTGACCTTAACAAGGTTGGTAAACGTTCCGCACGTATTGGTAATTCTATAGGTGTATTGAAAAGTTGCAGGTAATGTTGCGTTATTCAACAACGATGGATTAATGCTTGCCCCAGCAAGAATACCAGATGCATTATCATCAATCCATACGCCACCTGGGTCTTCACCAGTTAAAAGGCCTGCAAGATTTACAGCAGTAACCGAGCGACAAACCGTTGAATCTTTGGCCGTTCCCATAACAGGGATGGGCTCGATAACCACATTCACACTTTTAGTAGCTTTACAAAAGCCCTTATCTACCTGAAAAACATAGGTTCCGGTCGCGGCTACCGTCACATTGGGAATGGATGGGTTTTGGCTAAAATCGGAGAAGCCATTTGGTCCGCTCCAAAAATAGGTTACACCGGTTGTGTTTGCATTAAACTGCAACGTAGAACCAACACAGGTTGGAGTATTTGCTGTTGGTGTAAACAAACTCGGGTCTTCCACCACAATATCGACAGAGTCTTTAGCGGTACATGTAGGTTCATCAATTTTTGTAACCGTAACCACATATCTCGTATCTACAATCGGTGTGGCAGTTGGTCGACCAGAAGTTGGGGACGAAAGTGTTCCGTTAACCGGAGTCCAAGAATAACTCAGGTTAACCAGTTTGGGACGACAAATGTTGAAACGAATATTTGGACGTTGATTAAAGTTTTTTTCAGTACCGGTTAATGAACAAGAACCACTAGATGAAGGCGAAGTAACATGTCTCCAAGCCGCAAAACCGGGAACGTGGTCTTTGGTAAAGTTCCCCATGTTGGCCGTGCTTGCCGAAGTTCCTGCAGGAGTATAATAACAAAACTCAATAACTATATTACTAACTCCGTCCCAATCGAATGCTTGATCGAATTCAAAATTAAGAATTCCTGTAGTGGTTAAGGTGATGGTACGCGGAGCAAAAACCTCATCCAAACCGGACAAGAAAGCATTGGTGAAATTTGAATTACCGGTGCAACCTATTTTTATCGAGAAATTTTGAATGGTGTGGTTTTTACCGACTTCTAACCGAGCAATATCCAAGGCAATGGAATTTAACTTCCCGCCATTGAAACCAGTAGCTGATAGCTCCGAAGCCTGCACAATGATTTGTGATTTGCTTTGCGCTTCTCCAAAATCACCAAATATTTCTGGGGCTGATGAGTTAAACCCATTTACCACAGCTCCTGCGCCAATGCTAGATGTAATACTATCTGAGCCAATCCCGCAAGTTCTATCGGCATTTAATGCACAAAACATAGGAATCGGGGTGCTTAAGTTTGTTTTCACCAACAAATCCACCGATTCTCCCAAACAAATGTGTGCACGCGGAATAGGATCAATATCAACCACCAATCCGCATTGTGCATTTGCCACGAATGAAGGAATAATCAATGCTATTAAGAGACTTAGAGGAAGAAGAACTTTCTTAATCATAGGGTGACCAGTTACAGGGTTATTTTTAAACTATTCAATTCGACAGGATAAATGTAAGAGAATTAACCCATTTCAACTGCAACAGCAAGCTAATTCGTGCTACAATTCGATAAGCGGAATATTTGGTCGGTTAAAAAAAAGGGCAGATTCGAATTATTTAGCAACAATTTCTAGGCTGCTCACTTCCCCATTATTCAAATTTCGCAAAAGATAAAAACCAATAGCTATTCCACTCACCTCCAACACATTAGCGTTGAAAATTATTTTAATCATCTCTCCACGAATGTTCATGAGCTGGTAATTTCCAACCTCGGGTAAATTTACCATGGCCCCGTTGCTTGGATTCGGGAAAATATTCCGATCTACTATTTTCAATCTTTCTATTCCGGTTGAGGATTGATTAGCAATCCCCGGAGTTGGAGAGCTGTAGGTTAAAACACTATCTGCGCATTCCATTTCTTTCCCATACGACTTATTTTGTACGGACGAGTGATAAGCAATTTCCGAAATAACGGTCTGCTGTATAGCAGCCAGAAGTTTAATGTGTCCCTTCTTTTTTGGCACAAATAAATTCAAATGAGCCAATCCCTGACTTTCGTTGCTGTCGGCATAAAAAACCAAGTACCCATGAGGTTCTATAACCAGGTTTCCAAATGCCGAAAAAGTTTGCGAGGAATCACCATCAATTTGCAGCGCGTAGTGTTTCAAATTCACTCCAATGGCGTTGGGATTGTACAATTCTATCCAAGATTCAAATTCGCCAAAACCATCGTCCACTTTATTGATGTTTTGGGGCATCCACTCATTAATACAGATTTGAGGCAATACCTGATCATTGTCGCGGATGACCAGCACCAAGCTGGTAAACCCAGCGGCAAACCCGTTAGAAACTTTGTCGATGGTGACGTTTACATAGCGGGTTTCTTCCATGTTATCGTTATCAATAACCGTAAGGCCCTGCCAGCAAAAAGATTCGCCGGAACAGCTTACCGCTGGATTGGGCATTTCAATTTCCTCAGTTAAATCCAGGCTCAATTTAGCTTGAGCACTATGTATACCCTTCATTTTTACTGCAAAAGAAATAATTGGCAGGGCCCCTCCCTCTGTGCACCAAACGGTGTCTGTTTTAAACGAAATTTTGTTGGGTTCATAGCCAAATCCTGGCGTACCAAACCAACTTGGAAAAGTATTTCCCATTGGGTAGAAACTTGGCCGCCAGCTTTCGGGTAAATTGATGTCAGATGCCGGCTCGATTAATTCCAACGAACTTCCTTGCCCATTGGGCTCTTTTGGCCACAAGCCGGTGTTGTCGTAACAAACGTTACAAATAGTACCACCTACTTGATTAAATAGCGTTAAACATTCTCCGCTATTTAACAAACTACCGCTAGTCCATTGCTTAAACGGTGTTCCATAAAAAGCCTTTGCCAAGGCGGAATCTTTGGCCAATAAAAAATGGCTAAGTGGTAAAATCATATCGTTTTCGGTAAACGTGTAGTCAACACCCGAAAGAAAAAAGGCTTCCAAAAACACCGTATCGGTAGACAAATTGTATAACTCCAAATACTCATAATCGTCCGTTTCCGGGTTGTTGTACATTATTTCAGTGATACGAATTGGCGGATAAGCATCATTCAGAAAAACATCGAAATGCATTGGCGAAAGCTGGATGTTTCCAGTGGAATCAACAATGTTTATTATTGTCAGGGCATGATGTATTCCTTGCTTAAAAGGGCTGTCAAAAACCAGTTCAACCACTGAGCCATTGTTGCTATCGTCAACCAATTTCGGTTGGAAATTTTGCACCAAGCCCGAATAGTTTTCTTCGGAAAGCGCAGTTAAAGTATCAATCGACTCATTAAAAATCACACGAACCTTAGTTTTGCTCACTACCTCCACAGCCAAAACTGTTGGTGGAACAGTATCTTTAAAACTGGCGGTGGATAAGCCGACTAAACGTATCCTATCAAACCGTACCGTACCGGCTGCACTATAATTTGACGTTGCACCAGCCGCCTTGTAGTGATTGGTTCCAGACTCGAAACTACTCACCAGTTTTAACATGACCCACGGGCAATCTTTTAAAACGGAGACAGTGTCTAAATTTACTACTGCTTCGTTTTGCCAATTACTGGCCGGGGCTGTAAACTCAAACTGACCAACTAGCCCCCATGTTAATCCGGTATCGACCGACATAAGCAAGCTAAAAAAACGTGAAGCAGTTGCGGTTGCCCGCACATCAAAACTTAACGAAATGGGTTGATAGCACACTAACGAACCTATTAGCAAAAGTCCCGCCGAATCTGGCGCATGACCCTGACTTGGATATGCGGCTGTATGCAGTCCCGAGTTGTCTCCAGCAACCAAATCGGAAGAGCCTCCATTTACATCCGCACTGGAAAAACTCGCTAAAACTCCACCAATGGCTTCCATGGTCCAGTTGCCACTATCTGGAATTAAGGTGCCGGTAGATTTATCGTTATCGGCAATTGCCGAGTTAAACGACCAAAGAGCAATAGTTTGCGCTGAAATAACCTGAATTACACAAAGGAGCAGCAGAGAAAAGAGGGTTTTCATGGTAGAGGGTTTTGAGAAATGAAAGTAGTAAAACCTTGGCTTTAATTCAAATTTATTTGAGTAAAATTTAGACTAATAACTCCTTTGTTTTCAATAGCTCTGCTGTTTCCCAGTTAAATGTGGTTTCGGTAATTATTAAAATTCCACCACCGCTGGCCTTCAGTAAATCAGTAATAAAATTGCGGTCGGGCAACTGTTTGGCGTTCAATAAATAGGACTGGTAATGTTTACCCAGCACTTTTATTTCTTCCAGCTGAACTGGGCTATTTATTTTGAAATACGATTGCTCGTTGCTGTATTTTCGATATTGGGGGAAGGTCATGATAGCTTGAATGAAACTAAAGATTTGACCAAATATAGGCCTGATTTTTATTCCAATTCTACGCACCTCGTTGTCGAACTATCCACGGAGTATCCACGGGGTATGTACGGAGTATCTTTCTGAATTGTCATATAGTGACTCGTCCTTTGTCTCGTCCTGAAATAGCTATACAGGTTTATGATTAAATCTTAAAATAACTTAGACCTGTCCAAATAAATAACATTATATTAACATTCATTATTCTATTTTCGCGGCTCAAACATCATTAAAACTCCTCGATTAATGACCGTTCTTATTGCCGACGACCATGCCATTTGGCGTAATGCTATTGGTGAATTATTTGAAAAACATCCCGACGTCAAAAAAGTGTTATTTGCCGCGAATGGGATAGAGGCACTTCAAAAACTCGAAAGCGCTAACGCTTCGCTCCTTATTTTAGACCTTAATATGCCTATCCTAGATGGTTTAGGCGTTCTCACTGAATTAGCAAAAACACCATATCCAAATCTACGGGTTGTGGTCATGAGTGTGCTTTTTGATAGGTATACCGTAAAAGAATGTTTAAGGTTTGGGATATTAGGGTATGTTTTGAAAAACATTGAACCCCAAATTATTGACCACCTTATTCAAAACGTAAAGGTACAAGCACCATATTACTCAAAAGAAATTATTCAACTCCTTAATTTAGAAGGTAATCCGTTGCCGGGAGAAAGTATGGCAACAGAAGACCTTACCAGGCAAGAAATTGAAGTTTTGAAATTGATTTGTGTAGAGTTAAGCAATGAAGAAATAGGAGAGCGATTATTTATTGCCACCAGCACGGTTAAAAAACACAGACAGAATATTAAGTTAAAAACCGGAATCAAATCCACTATAGGCTTTGTTTTATTTGCGATAAATGAAGGTTATTATAAGCCAAAACAAAACTTATCGTAGATTAAAAAATACTCCTAAAGGAGTATTGCGGCAGCATATTTTAACATTTAGTTTTGTCTAAACAATTTACTATCTATTTCTGTTAACAGGTGATAATAGCAGAATTAAGGCAACTGAAGAATAGTTAAATCGTTTAACTAGAAACCCAACATTAATGCGCAAGTTCCTTCTGCTTTGCATTGCTTTTCCATTGTTGCTCAACGCCCAAGTTGATTTGGAGTGGGCGAATGTTTACAGTTCAACAACTCCCACCACTTATTTAAGTGAGATGATTAGCTCGCATATGGACAGTCAGGAGTTTCTTTATATCGTGGGTGGATATTCTAGTCAACCCGATTTTAATCCATATGACCAAGCAGGTGTTGCTCCTCAAAGAGGCATTCGCGACATTGTGGTGCAAAAATTAAAAAAAACTACTGGTGAAGTAGTTTGGATAAAAAGTATATGCTCGGAAAACCCTCGATCTTCGGCATTTACTCGCAGGTATTTATTTACTGCAGCTTCAAGGCATGGAAGGCTCTCAAAGCCAGAAATTAATTATTCAATAAACATTGTAAAATCTTTAAAATTGGCCAAGCCAAAAAAGCTTTTCCAATTGGTTTGTGCGCACTCCATTGTTTCATCACCCAATTCTTAGGCACCACAAATATGAAGAACTTGAACAATTTTTTACCGAAGTTTTATTTGTCGCTCGCAACATTTGCCCTATTGTCTATACAACCAAGTCTTTCGACTGCACAATCTTTTGCCGCAGGATCATCCCATTCACTGCTTTTGTGCGAAGACCAAAATGCGAAAGCCTGTGGAAGAAACGCTGAGGGTCAATTGGGCGACGGATCAGGATCAATGGCAAGAAGTCCGGTCGACATATCCTCGCTTTCAGAAATTAGGGCAGTATCGGCCGGAACGCATTCCGTCTTTCTACTCAAAGACAGCACTGTATGGGCATGCGGGGCTAATGGCTGGGGAGAACTGGGTGACGGAACCTTCACAAAAAGACTCAACCCAGTGCAGGCACAAGGTCTGACGGGGATTGTAAAGATTGCAGCAGGTGGCACCTTCACGCTTTTCTTAAAATCAGATGGCACAGTGTGGAGTTGTGGATACAATAACAAAGGCCAATTGGGTGACGGTACATTTATTAATAAAAATATTGCGGTTCAAGTGCAAGGATTGAGTGGTATTGTAAGCATAGCTGGAGGACATGAATACTCATTGTTTCTTAAAAACGATGGCACCATCTGGGCATGTGGCTACAATGCGAGCGGACAACTCGGAGACGGAACAACCATCGACCGATCTCTACCTGTCCAAATCAATGAGCTTTCTGGAATTACGGCCATGTCTGGCGGAGGAAGTCACTCGCTATTTCTGAAAAATGATGGAACACTTTGGGGTTGCGGAGACAATGGCTATGGTGCACTTGGCGATAACAATACCGCTATCAGGTCGATACCTTTTCAAATCACCGCATTAAACAACATTACGGCAATGGAAGCTGGCTCGGGATTTTCCATTTTTCTCAAAAGCGACAGCACAGTCTGGTCATGTGGACGGAATAATTGGGGCCAATTGGGCGATGGCACTACTACCGACAGGAAGACGCCAGTTCAAGTACAATCCCTTTCTGGTATCACAGCTATCTCAAGCTGCTCGCATCACTCACTATTACTAAATGCCGACGGGACACTTTGGTCCTTTGGAGATAACAAATACGGTCAATTGGGAGATGGAAGTTTTGTGGTGAAGAGTACTACACCTGTAGAAGTTGCTTCCCAATGCAAAGTTTACAACACGATTGATGAGCATAGTCCCGAAATTTCATTTTACGTTTATCCAAACCCTTCAAAAGGAAGGGTTAAACTTGCAGCCGCTCATTTTGTTGGAACCGCGTCTATTCAGGTGCTGGACCAAATGGGTCAATTGGTGCACAATAATATTGCTGCCCTTTCCACACATTTTGAACTTGACTTGCAGTATTTACCGGCTGGCATATACATGGTGCAGGTTATTCACGAGGGGATGATAAAGACCGAAAAATTGGTTATTTCCCCAAATGGCACCTCTGCACAATAAATTTTGGGCTGACCTTTTGATGAAAGCAGGGTACTTTTGTCGCCATTTACCACAAAAACAAAAGAATACAGAAAAGGCGCTATGAGCACACTCGCTTTCCACTAGCTGTTTGAAATTACTTCCCCTTTTTCTTCGATTTCTTTTTCGATTGCTCGTCTTTTTTACCAGTTTTTGGTGCTTTTGGGGCCTTTTCAGCTACCGCTTTGGTTGCAGTAGGTACAGCTGGTTTTGCTTTGGTGGTTTTTTTAGCGGTTGTCGCCACTTTTTTAGCTCCAACCTTTGGTGCTGATTTACCTTCAATATTCACCATTTCTATGCCTTCAACCTCTGAAAGGCTGGTTAGTAATTTTTTTAAAAACGCTACTGACGTTTTGCTTTTGGGAGTAATAAGTATTTTTTGCATAAACTTTTTTAGATCTTACCTATTGATTTACAATAATGCGAAGGTGGAGAATCTGTTAGTAAACTCCTATTATTGCTAAAAAACTTAACATTGGAAAAGCTTAATTTTAATTGAAACAAGCGGTTAAAATCGATATTTTTCAAACATTTGTAACCTGATAGAAAATGAAAAAACTATTTTTTATGGCGACCCTTTGCATATCCTTTGCTTTTGGCTTTACTTTAAACACAATTACCCATAAAAACGAAACGAACATGGCACGAGTAACCGGCATTGGCGGCATATTTTTTAAATGTCTTAACCCTGATACCATGAAAACATGGTACAACAAAAACCTAGGTTTACAAACCGACGAATACGGTACCACCTTTGAATGGCGACAAGCTGACGAGCCCGATAAAAAAGGATATACCCAATGGAGTCCATTTAAGGAAACAACCACTTACTTTTTGCCATCGGAAAAGCCCTTTATGATTAATTACCGGGTTGAAAAAATTGAGGAATTGGTAGCGAATTTGCGCGCCAGTGGCGTAACCATTGTCGATACCATTGAAAGTTTTGACTACGGCAAGTTTGTGCACATTTTGGACCCCGAAGGAAACAAAATTGAACTCTGGGAACCGAATGACTCCGAGTACGACAAAATTGTTGGTGGCCGTACCAAGTAGTTTGTTTACGGATTAAGAGTTTACTAGAGGGCAAGCCAATTTCGCCAAGGTTGGCCGCCATTACCTGTAAAGCAGGACGGCCTCAGCCGGTTGGTGCAGTTTTTCCAGAGAAGAACTGGTAAGTTCCATTGTCTGGGAACCAACTCGTCAGGCACCACGCTATAAACATCATTGAAAGTAACGGTGTAGTTCGCCCGTTTAATTCATCAGCGGTTTAATCACTATATCGCTTGGCTGGCGATTGTTCTATGAACTATTTTCCGCTTTCCTTCTCCTTTG
>CAYMJL010000018.1:0-55175 GCA_964390915.1 uncultured Flavobacteriales bacterium | reverse complement strand
CCAAATGGGTAGTAATCTTTATTTGTAAATGCTTTCAAATCAATAAAATAACGGGCTTTTAAGCATAGTGTTTTGGTAAAAAAAATAACAATTTTAGGCCATTTCAATTGCTTTTTCGAAGCGAGAAAAATACTGGTCGGTTTGCTTGTCCAGAAACGTTTGAACGATACTAACATACTTAAAAAATTCTTTGCTATTGGCAGAATGCCCTGAAATTCGGCGTACCATAATTTCGTCTACGCCCAACATAAGCATGGTGGTAATGGCTGTTCTACGCATGGTATGGCTACTTAACAGGTCACAAAAGCGGTAATGCTCTTTTTTTGCTTTGTTTTTGTATATGGTAATTGGCACCCCTCGCTTTTCCCTCATTTTGGGTTGAGGGTGGGTCCAATCGGCTAGTTCGCCCAGTTCTTTTAAATGCTTGTTGAAATTTGTTTTGCTAAGTTGTGGTAGTAATTTTTTTCGTTTATCGTCCGGTAAACAATCGATGGCATATTGTGGCAATTTTACGCGAGTGGTGGTTTGGGTTTTAATAGAGGTGGTAATTAAATAGGGTTGTTGGTTAATAAGTTGAATATTGAGTGGAGTAAGTGCCATTAAGTCGCTGTAGCGCAGCGCAACGGTACAACCAAAAATAAAAGTGCTTAAAGTGTTTTGCAATCGTGGAGGAAGTTTGCTTCTAAAATCGGGGTTATTGATTAAAAAATCGAGCTGGGCGGGTTCTAAGGCAATAATGGGAATGGATTCGTTACGGGCATAAAAACGTTTGTGAAATGAACCCACGGCAATGCTTTTTTCTTCTTCGAGGTAATTAAAAAATGCCCGGATAAGTTTAATTTGTGTGCCCACAAAATTATCGAAACAGTTTTTTTCATCGTACAGAAAATTGGTAAAACCAAGGTAGAATTTATCCCAATATTTTTTTTCACGCATTAAGTCACGTTGGGTTAAGCGGTTTACTGGAATTAATCGAAGTGTGAAATTTTGGTCCGCACAATATTCAATCAGATAGTTTTGCAGGAATTCGTATTTGCGGGCACTACCGGTTGTTAAGCGCTTGCCATTTTTCTGCAGTCGCTTGCCCTGTTTACAGGCACGTATAAACTGGTCTAATAATGGCAATAATAGGATTTCCTTCTGTTTCGCTATACTGGTTTTCATAAACAGGGATTTTAATGGCATGGAAATGTAATTTAATTTTTGGCCAGATAATAGAAGTTGTAATTTTTTTTGGTGTTTAGGTGTAAACGTTTTGCTAGGCCTACTGTTATTGACCGAGCTGAGTTTCTCGGCTAAATGGAAATTTAGCAACCAAGAATACTAAGATTTGAGTATTTTCGCAAAACCATGATTTAAAGCCCATGTTTTTGAAGGAGCATAAAAAGTACATAGACAAAACCCTCCCCGCCTTTTCGCTTACTGAGTTACTGGTGGTGTTGGTAATTATTGGCATATTGGTATTATTAGCTTTGCCCGACCAAACTTCGGTTATTGCCAAGGCCAAAGCCACCGAGGCAAAACTGCAATTAGAGCACCTACATTCACTAGAAAAGAGTTACTTTTTTGAGTATTCTAAATTCAGCAATTCATTAGAAGAAATTGGTTTTGAACAGCAGAAAACGGTTAACGAAGGGGGGAATGCTAATTACCTAATTGAGGTAAAAGAAGCTACACCCAATGCATACTTGGCCAGAGCCACCGCCGTTGTCGATTTCGACCAAGACGGCACCTTCAACGTGTGGGAGGTCAATCAGGATAAGCAGTTGAAAGAAACCGTAAAAGATTAAGCGGTGTTGTATATTCAGCTATTGGCGGGGGTATTGCTGGCACTGGTGTTGTTTCAGGATTTGAAATCAAGGGCGGTTCACGTAGTATTATTCCCCTTAATTTTTATTGCTTTTGTTGCTTTTCGATTAATGCAAATCCCTTTTCAGGAATTGCTAATCGATACAAGTTTAAACATTGGCCTTATTGCCTTGAATCTTGGTTTAGCAACCATATATTTTAGTCTAAAAAGGAAGCAGCTTACTGTGCTTACTAGCGGTTTGATTGGATGGGGCGATGTGTTGTTTTTTTGTTGCTTAACCCCGTTATTTTCCTTTTCGGAGTTCTGTTTGTTTTTTCCGGCTTCGTTGGTTTTTGCTTTAGTGTGTTGGCTGGTAGTTAGCGTTTTTAGGAAAGATCAATTAAACAAAGTACCGTTGGCCGGGTTACAGGCTTTGTTTGTAATGGGATGGTTGGTGGTTGAATTTGTACGGTAGTTTATTACACGTTTGCGTGTTTTCTTTTTTTAACCACATAGGGACATAGTTTTTATAGCTTGTTCCTGGTACCTGGCTGGTTGGAAAATAAAGGCCGTACATAGGATGCTTTACATTCATAGTGTGCGTTTGGGTGGAATGACCGGAATCGCTATGTATCTATGTGGTTAAAAAAACTGACCCTTGGTTTGCATAACAAAATCCAAGTGGATTACCTAAATTTTTAATGTATTTTCGCTCATCGTTTCCCAATAAAAGTATGGAAGAACTAACCCTCGGTCTGGATACACAACAGCTTATTACCGCAGAACAGGCTTGGCATTACCAGCTTATTCCGGTAGAAAGCACTGCTGATGGTGGTTTAATCTTTTTTGTAAGTGAAGACCAGGACTTAAGTTCTTTTCCTGATGAACTGGAGCTGATACTGGGTAAGTCCGTACAACTTAAACCTATTTCTGCTACCCGCATTAAACGTTATCTCAATCAATTTTATCGAAAAAATAATGCAGTAAAGAGTGATAGTCCCGGTTTTTCGGCAGGAAACGACAATTTTCTTATTAAACTTTTGCTGGAAGGAAAATCGCTGGGAGCCAGTGATATTCATATTGAGATATACCAAGAGCTGGCTCGACTTCGGTTTAGAATAGACGGTGTACTAATGGAGCGGTATCGGCTTAAGAAAACGGATTACCCGGCTCTCATTAACAAGATTAAAATTAAAGCCAATCTCGATATTTCGGAAAAACGCCTGCCGCAAGATGGGCGTATTAATTTGGATGAGGGAGGAAGAAAATTTGATATACGGGTATCAGTTCTCCCAACGCTTTATGGTGAAAAGATTGTAATGCGTTACTTAGGGAACGACACCACAAATATCGACATTAAGAAACTTGGTTTCTCGGAGTTGCAGCAAGCAGAATATCTAAAAGCCATTAAAAAACCCAATGGCATTATTTTAATAAGCGGGCCAACCGGAAGCGGAAAAACCACTACGCTTTATGCAACCCTTAAATTGCTGAACGAAGAGAAAAGAAACATTGTTACGGTTGAAGACCCGATAGAGTATACCCTTGATGGTATTAATCAGGTGCAGCTGAAAGAGTCCATCGGGCTTACTTTTGCCGCTGCGTTAAGAACATTCTTAAGGCAAGACCCTGATATTATTATGATTGGGGAAATTCGCGACCACGAAACTGCCGAAATGGCCATTCGGGCTTCGCTAACAGGTCACTTGGTATTAAGTACCATACACACCAACTCGGCATGGGGAACTATAGACCGCCTAGTAGATATGGGAGTTCCGTCGTTTTTATTGGCTTCTACGCTTAATATGTCCATTGCACAACGCCTGGTACGTAAACTTTGTGATGCTTGTAAAACGGAAGAAGAAATAGACGCAAGTATTTTACCTGCGCCAGTTTTGGCTTACCCGGAAAGTAAAAATCTTCACCACCACAACATAGCTGTTGGTTGCGAGCAATGCTTTTATACGGGTTATAAAGGGCGTATTGCCATTTACGAAATGATTGGCGTAGACCACGAGTTAGGTGAAGCAATAAAGAGCAAATTGAGTTATACCAGCGAAATTTTATCGGGTAAAAACATTAAGACACTTGGTCAGCAGGCCGTTCAACTCTTAAAAGAAGGAACAACTTCGTTGGAGGAGATTTATCCGCTATTACTGGAAAGTGTTTAGTTATATAGGGTCAATTTTTAACCACATAGGGACATAGTTTTTGATTAAATGGTAACACAAAAGTATCTGGATGAGATAACTTATGAGGTGATAGGTGCGGCTATTGAAGTGCATAAAATAATGGGTAGGGGATTATTGGAAAGCGTTTACCACCAGTGCTTAAAAGAGGAATTAGTACATAGAAAAATAAATTTTTTAACAGAGATGAGAATTCCAGTGCTTTATAAGAACAAAGAACTGGCCATTGATTTTAGGTGTGATTTGTATGTTGAAAATTGTCTGGTTGTGGAATTGAAAGCGGTAGAGGAAATCAGCAAATTGTTTGAAGCGCAGCTTCTAACCTATATGAAACTATTGAAATCACCAAAAGGTATCTTGTTAAACTTTAACCGTGTTAATATTTTTAAGCAAGGTCAAAAAACTTTTGTAAACGAATACTTTAGCTTATTGCCTGCAAAATAAATGCTATGTTTCTACCCCGTACAAACGGGACAAGTTGTTGTTAAAAAACTGACACTAAAAAATAATTTTAACCACATAGGAACATAGATTTTTTTGTTTACAATTAATACTTGGGTGGATGGAAGATAAAGACATACATAGGATGCGCTGCATTTATAGTTTTTGTTTGGATGGCTTGATTGGAATTGCTATGTTCCTATGTGGTTAAAGACCTTTTCCGAAAAGTCGGGACAAGTTGTGGTTAAAAAGAAGAGGAAATTATGTGGTTAGGAATAATGAAAACAAATTTGGTCACAATACTTTAATGATAACTAGAAAAATATATTTTGTACTGCTGATACTCTTGGTTCCGCTATTGGGTGTGGGGCAGGCACGTATTACCTCCATTCAGCAGCAGTTGGAAGCTTTGGCTATGGAAACCCCCGCATTTAACGAGCCGGTAGAATTTAGCGTGAACGGAGCAACCATTCAGGAAGTGGTGCGGGGAATTGGTTTGAGCCACAACCTGAACCTGAGTGTAGACCCTAATATTAACGAGCGCGTTACCAATAACTTTGCCGATGCCAAGGTTATTGATGTGTTGGTATACTTGTGTAAAGAATTTAGCTTAGACATAAGTATTACTGGAAGCATTGTGAATTTGAAGAAATTCTCTTTAATACCGGAGCCTCCAAAACCTGTTCCGCCCAAGGTATTGGCTATCGATTTTCAACAAGAAGGTGCTTTATTGAGTCTGGACTTAAAAAACGATACGCTTTCGGCGGTGGCCAAGGAAATTACCCGCAAATCGGGCATTAACCTTATTGTATCGCCAGAGGCAGGTAACAAAGTAGTTAATCTGTTTGTACAGCAAGTGCCGTTTGAGAGTGCTGCTGATAAACTAGGCTATGCAGCGGGTTTAACGCTAACCAAAACTCCGGATGGAATTTATGTATTGGAAAAGCCTGAAACGACGGCTGGAGCCGAAAAAAATCTTTCGTTTAACAGCCGAAACAAAAATCAGTCGGCAAAAGTAAAAGGCCTTAGAACCATTGGCAATGTTCAGTTAGATATAAAAGAGAATGGACTGCTATCGGTTGATGCACACAGTGTTGGTATTGCCGAACTACTGGAAACTGTTTCGAAAGAAATGGGGATAAATTACTTGTTGTACAGTACCCCAAAGGGAGAATCGTCTTTGTTTTTAGAAAATATTAGTTATCAGGACTTTCTTGGTCATGTACTTACAGGTTCTAATCTCACCTACAAATTACAAGATAGCATTTACCTTATAGGCGATAGAAATTATGAGAGCCTACGCCATACCGAACTGGTACGCTTAGAAAACAGAACCATACAACTGGTTAAGGAAGCCATACCTGCCGAACTTAAAAAAGAAGTTGAGCTTTTTGAATTTAAGGAGCTTAATGGCTTTGTGTTGAGTGGGTCCAAGCCAAAGATAAACGAACTGAAGGCCTTTATTCGTCAAATTGACCAAGTAGTACCGCTTATTACTATTGATGTGATGATTGTAGACGTTAGCAATTCGCGTACCACACAAACCGGACTCACTTTCGGCCTTGGTGGCACAGCCATGCCTACTGCAACAAAAGGTAATACGGATGGAGGATTGAATGTGTCATTAACCAGTAAATCGATTAACCAGTTGCTTTCTGCATTCAATGGTTTTGGTTCGGTAAACGTCGGAAAGGTTACCCAAAATTTCTACATGAGTTTGAAGGCTTTGGAATCGGAGGGTATTGTAAAAACACGTTCTACGCCAAGACTATCAACTTTAAATGGCAATGAGGCAACACTCAGCATAGGCAGAACGGAGTATTACCTGGAATTGCAGAATAACATTATTGGTTCGCAAAACCCAACGGTATCGGCTTCTCAAAATTACAAATCGGTAAATGCCGACTTAACGGTAACTATAAATCCGGTGGTTTCTGGTGACGAGCAAGTTACCCTGTCTATAGAGGTAAATCAAAGTGATTTTACAGGTAGGATAAGCGAAACAGCACCCCCGGGTAGCGTTACTCGGAAATTTAAATCGATAATACGTGTAAAGAATGAGGAAATGGTTATTCTGGGTGGATTAGAAAATAACAGAACCGAAAAAACGGGTTCGGGTTTACCCTTTATCAATCGTATTCCGGTTATTAAATACCTGTTTGGCTCGCGCATGGCCAAAAAGGACAAGTCGAAACTGGCCATATTTATTAAACCCACCATTCATTATTGATGCTGAAAACTTGGTTAAATAAAAACCTGAGTATTGGTGAAAAATACGTTTGCCTGGAGGCTGTTGTTCAAAATGCAGAGCAATGGTCTTTCAATTTCCTATTTATTTCAAGAAAAGGTGATAAACTAATAATTGAAAACAGCGGAACGGGTATTGAGGATATAACTGAGATTACAAAAGTTACCGGTACTGATTTTCCGGTTTTATTAAGTGTAGTCGGTAAGGGGGTTTTAATTAAAAATATTGGGGAAACAACCCATGAAGAGGTTAACCTGAATCAGATTTTTCCAAATGCCAATGCCGATGAGTTTTTATTTCAAACCTTTCAGCTGGCACAAACCACTTTTCTTTCGGTGGTTCGAAGGCACTTGTTCGATGAGTTATTTCTGGCCGTAACACAAAGCAAGTATAAAATAGTTGCTGTGTTTTTTAGTCCGCTATTGGTTGCTATCGGGAAAGAAAAATTGCTTGGCGAGGTATCATTTTATCAAGGCAGTTGTTATACCGTTCAGTTTGATCAGCAAGGTTTGCCTGAAGTAAAACCTGTTATTTCTGAGCGTGTTGTTCAATATTATCATGGAGATCAAGCTGTTTCTTCCAATCACTTGACGGCTTTTTGCGCATTGGTAGCCTATTTGGATAAAAGCAAAAATATTAGCCAGCCAGCGCATGAGGGTTTATTGAATTTTGTCGTTGATGAGCAGTACCGCAAGCGCTTTGAGTTGGTGGCTAAAACAGGATTGGTTGTTTTATTAGGTTTACTAATACTGAACCGGGTGCTCTCTTATCATTACACCGAGCGATATGCCCAGTTGGAAGTGCAACAAGCCTTGGCTACGGGCGAAACACAGGAAAGCAGTGAGTTGAAGAAAGAATTGGACTTGAAAAAAGAATTGGCTGCCTTAGCAGGTATGGCAAAAAGTAAACCATCGAGTTTTTATGCTGACCAGATAGCCGCGCTAATTACTGATGAAATTAGATTAACTGATTTGGTGCTTTTTCCGTTAACGACAGATTTATCGAACCAAAAAACACAGGCCTTCGATTTTAAGAAAATAAATGTCTCGGGGAAAGCCAATGAGAGTGCCACTATAAGTCAGTTAGTTAAAGATTTGGGAAACCTGCCTTGGGTGGGGAACGCAGTTATTGATGAAATTGCCGATGATGACGGTTTGTTAAAGTTTAGCATTGAGATTGCTATAAAATGAAAACACTGAGTTACAAACATAAAACATGGTTGCTGTATATTTTATTGATACTGTTGGTGTATTTGTTGCACCAGAAAGTGTTTTCTGGCACCGTGGCATTAATTAACAACACCAGCGAGTTTGCTCAAAAAATGGAGTTGAGTGGAAGCAATTCATTTTCGAGTACCGCCGAGTTAAAAGCAGAACTGGAACAGTATAATACCGTTTCGGTTATAAGCAGTGATACGGCTAATCCGGCCAATGAGGTGCTAAATTTTGTTTCAGCGAAAGCCGAAGCACACCAAGTTACCATTGAATCGTTTGAACCGGCCACTACGTTCGAGTTAAACAATTACCAGATTAACAATTTTCCTGTAAGGCTTTCGGGCGATTTCATTTCGCTGCTAACGGTTATCGATTTAATGGAAACCAAATTACAAATAGCCCGAATAGCCTCACTTAGATTCTATACGGTTGAAAAAAATAATGCCAATGAAACCAAATTATATGCAGAACTTAGCCTTCAATACATTACTAAAAAGTAGGTGGTGTGCTTTATTTGCGGTTGTATTTGTTGTTACCGCCTGTGAAGATGTTTTTGAGAAAGACCTGAGTGCTTCGGCCATTACCTTATTGGCACCGGGGGATAGCATAAGAACGGGAACCAGCTTGGTGGAATTTAAGTGGGCGGCACTAGACAATGCAAACTATTACCGCCTTCAAGTTGCTAAACCAAGTTTTTCGCAACCAGAAAGATATGTTTTGGATACTTTATTAAGTACTACCAGCTTTACTTTTACGATGGGGGTGGGAACATACCAGTGGCAAGTAAGAGGCGAAAACCAAAACAGTGAAACTCCCTATACCCGAAGAACGCTTTTTTTGGATAGCATTACTGATTTAACCAAGCAAGTTCAGGTGTTAAAAAACCCGGTCGATAATGATGCCTTTACCGTTGGGTCAATTCTGTTTAAGTGGTATAAAATCTCGATTGCCGATAGTTATACCATTGAAGTTCATCAGAATACGATGGAAGGTGAATTGGTGGCTGATGCGAGTGGGGTAACACAAGACACCGTAAGGTTTACTTTACCCGAAGGGAAATATGCTTGGGCAGTAAAGGCGCAAGGTAGCACTGGTTCAACATCGTTTAGCTCAGCCAGAAGCTTGTTTGTAGATTTCACTGCACCAAGTGTGTCTACCCCTGATAGACCAGTGTCAGGATTCAAAATAACGGATTTCCCTTATTCCTTTGAATGGACAAGGCCGGCGGATGTTGGTTCGCCATTGTCTGATAGCTTGATAATATTAAAAGCAAACGGTACTAATGCACTTGGTTTTCCAAAATTGGTTACGGCAACCACCTTCTCGGTTGACACCTTGCCAGTGGGAGGTTATAAGTGGAAACTTAAAACTTTAGATAAGGCCGGGAATCAAAGTGCTTATTCTACTGAAATTGAATTTACCGTAGAATGAAGTTGGTTAAAAATAACAAGGTACTTCAGCTAGGACTATTGGTTGTTACCCTTGGGATATGGAGCTATGCAGCCTATCGATTTTTGGCTGGGGGAGAAGATAGTTCGGTAGAAATTGCGGTACCTGTTATTAAGAAAAGTAAGCATAAATTGGAATCGGCCAGTTATACCCTAATGGCAAATTATCCTGACCCATTTTTGGAAGATCAGCTGGTTATGGAACAGGAGGTGGAAATGCCAATTCCTGAAGAAATTCCTAAGGAAATTATTCCGGTAGTTTGGCCAAACCTAAGTTACCAAGGCATGATTAGTAATAATAAAACAAAAACCACCCTTGGTTTGCTCACTATTGATGGAAAGCAATTGCTGTTGAAAGCAGGTTCAAAAAATGGAGATTTGAAATTGGAAAAACTCTATATGGACTCAGCTCGATTTAGTTTCCAAGGAGAAACAAAAACCCTTTATACAACCCGTTAAGATGACATTGAAACAAATACTTTGCTTAATAGCCTTTTTATTGGGAGTTGGTCAATTGAACCTCGAAGCCCAAGAAGGTAAAAATGGGCGAGACCGAAAAATTATGCTTCCGGGCGAAACCCACTGCTTCTCAACTTTAGAGGCGAAGGTGAAGTTAGCACCCAAGCAGGATGTGGTTTACTACTGGTACAAAAACAATGCTTTGCACCATAGTCAGGGAGATTACGAAGGGAATTTGATTGATGGCGTGTACGTGATTTATTACGCCACTAACGACCTAAAGGAGAAGGGAAGGTATAAGAAGGGGTGTAAAGATGGTGAATGGAAAAGCTGGTACGAAAACGGGCGAATAAAGGAAATTTATAACTGGAACCGGGGTATATTGTCTGGTAGGTACTGTTTTTTTGATTCCTTGGGTCAGGTAAGCTATACCGGGTGTTACCGGAACAATCTATTGCACGGCACTTTTACGCATTATTTTAATGGTTTAATTACGGTAAGGCAGGTTTATAAAAACGGTAAAACGGTTACCGCAAAAGAGAAGAAGCAAAAGGTAGTTGCAGATAGCACAACTGTGGCCACCGAGCCGTTGGTTAAAGAGGTTAAAGCGAAGAAAGTCAAAACTACCAAACACAAGGTAAAGGCGACAAAGGTTGAAAAAACCAATGCTACTTCGTTTTTAAAACGAGTGGGTAAGCGGATTAAGGGTTGGTTTGGTAAGAAGCAAGGAAAGCCAACTCATGAATTGGAAGAAAAGGTAGTTAAACCAATTAGTACAACAAGATAATTGTTGAATTACGGCAGCCGTTGATTGACTTCATCTTCTGATAGCCCAGTGACTCGACAGAATTCAGGAATAGAAACAAAGCAGTCCTTTTCTTTGCCTAGTTTTCTTTTAATCTTGGCTAGCAGGCGTCTGGCGGCACTTTCGCCTTTACCCATAAGTATTTCGATGTCTTTAATGTAGATAATCAGTTTCTTGATTTTTCTTGGATTGCTTTCGTGTGATGAGGTCATGGGGTGAGGTGTTTTCTGGATAACGTAAAAGTAAATGAATTATTTGCCATTCGCCACACATTTCGTTTGAAAATGTAATTTTTATAGTTATTATTTATCGTTTGGTCTTAGGTTAATACAATTTAGTCGCATATTGTTGTCATTGTATTTTCATTCATTTCCTATCATTTCCTATTGTTTCTTATCATTTCTTGTTGTTTACTGTCATTTTCGTTCGTTTCCGTCGGTGTAATTCAATATTAGTAGGGCTTTGGCGTAATTTTAAGTAAACAACAGAAAGGCTGTTGTACTTAAAACTAATATTAGAAAAAATGGCAAAGCAAGTTGGAATTTTCAAGGTACAAGGAACCGTAGATGAGGTAACCTTTTACCATACCGCCGATGGCGATTTTGTTCGTAAAAAAGGTGGTGTAAGCAAAGGCAGGATTCAAAACGACCCAGCTTTTGCGCGAGCCAGGGAGAATATGAGTGAATTTGGCACCTCAGTTGCCTCTGCAAAATTGCTGCGCGACAATATTAGACCATTGCTTCCGGGTGTGGCTGATGGTAAGCTGACTTCCCGTATGATGCAGCTAATGATGGGTATTCAACGCCAGGACAGTACAAGTCAGCGCGGAAAAAGAAGTGTTGGTGTAGCACAAGCATTGGCCGGTGCCAAGGCGATGTTGAAAAATTTTAATTTCAACAAAGAAACGTTACTGGCCAATGTGCTTATTAAACCTGTAACCATAACTCCGGCTACGGCGGTAATGAGTATTACTGGTTTGATACCAATAACAGATATTGTTTATCCCACGGTAGCCACACATGTTAGTTTTAGTGGTGCGGTGTTAAACATTAATTTTGCTACTACAGTGGTGGATGTTAAGTATACTAACGTAGTTAGTTTGCCCATTAACAATTCTGTGAGTAATGTTACTTTAACACCAAGTGATGTGCCAGCAGGTACCGGCATAAGGCTGTATTTGTTTAAAGTGGAGTTTGTACAGGTCGTTAATGGCTCGAACTACCCATTGAAAAACGGTTCGTTTAATGCTTTGGCTATTATTGAAGTGGTTTAATTTAAAACGATACAATTATGAACACTTCGCATATTAGTCCCGCCCAAGCCGGAACCTTTGGAGGTACCTTGCTAATAATTTGGGTGAATTTGGACACTGGAGACATAAACCGAACCATTACTTTGGCCGCCATTGGGGCGGTAGTGAGTTTCGTGGTTTCTATGTTGTTAAAGGTGATGACCAAGCTTTGGAAACGCTAAGTTAGCTTATCTGCTATGCTAAAACCCGTCTGAAAAGATGGGTTTTTTTGTGGGCGTTTGAAATAGTTTTCTCCCCGTTCATTTTGTCACCCACTAAACTTGGCGTATCTTGTGGCGGCAATTAACACATCCAGAGGCATGCGGGTACTTTTTGTAGATGATGATGATGTAACTCTTTTTTTATATCGCGTATTGGCTGAATCTACGGCCAATTGTGTTCCCTTTTACGCGAAAGACGGCAAAGAGGCGCTTGAGGTTATAGCCCAGGAACAAGAGGCAATGGATTTACTCTTTTTAGACATTAACATGCCGGTTATGGACGGTTTCGAGTTTTTGAAACGCCACAGCCAGCTTCCCGAAGACAGTCAGGTGAAAAACCCGTTTGTGATGCTGGGAACCGATATTTCGGAAGAGAAACGTGGTAGACTTACTCAATTCCGAATTGTGGACTGTTTGGCCAAGCCCCTGCGAAAAGATTTGTTTAGTGACCTATTGATGCAAATATCAAAGTAAACGTAGAGCCTTTTCCAGGTTCGCTTTCTACTTGAATGGTTCCCCCATGTTTTTCCATTATTGATTTTACCAAGTGCAAACCAATACCGGTACCCTCTACATGGTGGTGCATGCGCTGAAAAATACCGAATAGGCGTTCCTTGTTGGCTTCCAAGTCTATGCCAATTCCGTTGTCGCGGATAGAAATGGCCGGATGCACATCAACCAAAAACGATTTTATTTCTATAACCGCCTGAATATGTGGACTTCGGTATTTAATGGCATTGGAAATAAGGTTGTACATAACGCTCTGAAAATTGGAGCGGTTAAAATACAGGTGATCGAAAGCCAGTAAATCAATTTTGAATTCGGCATTGGCCTCCTCGATGCTTTTAGAAATGCTGGCCTTAACGGTTTCAATAATTTCTACAATGGAAACATTTTCCTTCGGTAATTCTTTGCTGTTGGAATATTTTAGGAGGTCTATTAATTCCAGCAGGTTGTTGAGCATTTTCCCCGACACGGTGGCCAGCTGGTTGGCTACTTCCTTGGCCATGTCAATGTTACTGGCCAATACGTCTTTCAACAGATTGGCCAATTCAACCATGTTTACCGCCGGGTTTTTTAAGTCGTGCGACATGGCGAAAATGAATTGCTCCAGCTCGTTGTTTTTCCGCTTCAATTCAATGGTGCGCTCAGTTACCTTGTCTTCCAGTTCCTTGTTGCGTTGTTTTAACTGACGAATGCGCAGGCGGAAAATAAAGTATATCCCTACAGAAAACAGCAGCAGAAAAAGGATGTAGTAAACGGGTTTTTTCCAGAAAGGCGGTTCTACTGCAAAAACGAAATCGAAGCGGTTGCTGGTGAATTGCTTGTCTCTAACCACAAAGCGGTATTCATTGTCCTTAACCGATTGGTAGATAACGGTATTTTTTTCTAGGGTTTGCCACTCCTTGTCAAAACCCACCAACTGGTATTCGACTGTTGGTTTGAAAAACGGATTGAGGTTAATTTGCTCGACAAAGAACTCCATCTTGTAATCGCCATACCTCAAGATACTGCGGTTGGAGAGGTTCTTATCATCGTTAATCAGCGCTTGTTTTACCAGTAGTTTTAACGCATTTTGCGGGAAAAGTTGGTTGAGGTAATGAACCACAGGCCCATATTCGGAACCAATGGCCAGGTACTTTTTACCCACCACTATTGCCTGTGGCTGGAAGTTGGGGACAATGCCCATTTCGTTGCTTTCTATTTTTCGCAACTGGTTGTCCATCAAGACGTTTATTCCACCACGCGAGTAGGTGTATAATCGGTTTCGGGCCGCCATTACTCCGTAGTAGTAATCGGAACTTAAACCACTACTTAGGTTATAGTTTTCAATTTCGTTGGGTGATATTTTAGTTAATCCACCGCCTTCGGTACTGAGCCAAATGTTGTGCTGTTGGTCTTCGGTTATGTCGGTAAATTCCAACGAACTAAGGCCATCACGCAAGGTGAGGTACTTAAATTGATTGTTTTGCAAATAGGCTAATCCAGAACTTTGACTAAGAAACCAGGTGCGGTTTTGTGAATCGGTGTAAATACCAAAAATATCATTGTGCAATAAGCCGTTAGCGGTCGTTAGCTGATCTATTAATTTTCCATCGTGCTGAAAACGATAAACACCATTTTGGGCAACCGCTACATAAATTTCATTTTTAGTGCTGTAAATGGAAAGAATAGGTTTGTCGGGTAATATCTTATTGAAAGCTATAAGCTTACTGAGTTTTCCATCGGATGCAAGGGTGAAAAGATTGCCTTGAACGGTACCCAAAAATACTTCATGCGAATTTCCAACCGCACAGCTTACCGATTCGGGTAAGGGCACAATTTTTTCGCTGTTTAAATCGGGTAAGCCGTCCACCGATA
Source organism: uncultured Flavobacteriales bacterium (assembly GCA_964390915.1). Classification (GTDB taxonomy): domain Bacteria; phylum Bacteroidota; class Bacteroidia; order Flavobacteriales_D; family Luteibaculaceae; genus DASUEB01. Next base: position 40,709 of record CAYMJL010000018.1, on the reverse strand, counting down.
TTGAGTAAAGCGAAGCGGAGTTGGCTTTTATCTCCACCAAGTTATCGCCAATTTCGGCCAAAGCAATGGTGGGGTAGGGCTGCTTTTCGGCTGATTTGTAATAGCTGTATGAGTTGGGGTTAAAATAGGCTAAGCCATTGCCGTAAGTTCCAATCCAAAGCTGATTGTTGTCAACCAGAATGGCCTTGCTACTCATGGTTTCATCGCCTAATTTATAGGTTTTGGCCGTAGCACTGGTTTGGTCCAGGTTGTTAAGTTCCAGCAGTTGGTTGTTTAAGGCAACATACAATTTATCGATGGTTAAAGCAAGCGCATTTTCGGGTGAAAACTCGCCAATGGGGAGTTGGTATTTTAGGCTTAATTGATTTTTGGTAATGGTGTAAATACCGTTTATCGTAAGCCCTACAATTCGTCTGGAACTGCCTGCCAGCGCAAGGAAAGGTTCGTTGGAAAGCGTGGTTGTTTTTTTGGTAACAGGGTTGAATTGTTTTAAGCCTGCTGAGGTAGCCAAAAGCAAAAAACCATCAGCGGTGCCCACTGCTCCGTGAATTACGGTGACATCGTTCGTTTTGTACAAAAGAACCAATTTGCCCTGTTGAAGCTCATAAATTTCATTTTGCGAAGCCACAAAAACGCGTTGGCCAAGCGGGCAAATGGCGACTATTTTCCCTGGTGCGGTGTCGGTTGCCAGCGTTAGGTTATCGCTATTGCCTATTGCTACAGTACCATCGTAAAAGCCAGCAACCATCAGCTTGTCTTGGCGGGCAATGGCTGCACAAAAATTGCGTGATGGAATTTTGTTGATTAGTACGGGTGTCAGTTTGTTGCCGTCGTATTTTACCAAACCTTCACCCGTTCCTACCCAAAGGTATCCTTGCGAATCGGTAGCTAGCGAATAAATAAACTGTTGGGGTAGTTGTCGGTTTATGTCGGGGTAATAGAAACTGTATTGTTGGCCGCAAACTGTGGTTACAATTAGCAGTGCCAGCAATAAAACGAGCGATTGTTTTTTATAGTGGTAGCTGGAAATCACCCTAAAGAATTAGTTCCCTATAGTACGCTTTTTATTGATATAGTCGTAGTTGACACCTATTGAAAATTTGAATTTCGGCACACCGCCAATAGGCACGGCAAATATGGGTACACCTTCATCGTATTGATTGAGCAGGTAAAAGGTCATGTCGTTCAGCCGGTTTTGGTTTTTAATGAGCTGAATGTTCATCGATTTGCCCCGTTCGGCATCGGTTACTTTGTGCTCGCTGGAAGCCCAGGTGCCTTCGCCCGACTGCGCTAGCGGAATACCGTTTTTACTGATGCTGTATAATTTAATGACTCCCTCGTTGTCGAAATCGAAGTTGTATTGCCTTACAGCGACAACACTTTCGTCAATTAAAGGATACAAATGTGCGGTTTCCGATTTACCGGTTTTCAACCGAAAAGTGTATTTGTAAGTAAATGCGTTGCTACCCTCTACAGGTATGTTGGTGGTTTTGTTCTGACTAAGAAAATAGCGGTACAAGTTCCCGTCGTTTCCTTCAATAGATTCGGAAATGAGCTTAAAAACATAACCGTCCAGTTCTTTCACAAACTCACCTTCGGCCGGATTTAGCGGACCAATGGTAAACCATTTGTCATCGAAAGTATTGTCACTATTGAAGGTTGCAGTAAACAGCTGAATACCACTTTTGTAGTTGCCTTTTAGCCAGGGACTGCGGGCATCGGGGTTGGAGTAACTGCCTTTTCCACCATAAACCGTAAAACGGGTTACGGTATTAAAAACCTGATCTAAAACGTTGATTTGATCGTATTTGCCACCACAGTTTGGGTCGAAAACCCGAATGTAAACCGGAAGTTTATTGCTTTTAGGAATAAGGAAAAAGAAGGTTTGCACGTAATCGTCGTCTCCCCAGGTTATTTCGGCTTCTTTGCCAAAGGTGCAAATGAAATCGATATTTTCTGAGGTAGAAGGAACCGGTTGGGCATTAGTGCCCAAAACAACAAGCAGTAAAATAAGGATTGACCAACCGTTGCTCCTCATCGCTCTATTACGTTCCAAGATCGCACAATACTACCACCGGGATATATGTTTCCGTTGTCTTGAGCAATAACCGTAAGGACAATGGAGTAATTTCCCTTGAGGACATATTTGTGTGTAAATACTTCGTCGAAAATAATATTGCCATCGCCGGTTTGCCAAACCACGCCAAGGATGTTTTTGCGGTAGGCTAATGAGCGAGCATCGAATTTCACAGCTGCATCAATCCAAGCTAATCCTTCAATGTCAAAATTGACTTCTTCGAGCAGGAAAATAGGTAAAACAGTATCTTGACGTACTATGGTTTCGTAGGTTTTGTCGATGCTAGATAATTTTACCGAATGTTTGCCGGAGGTTTTGAAGCAGTGTTTGGCCACTGGTCCAATTACCAAGGTGCCATCGTCAAATAGCCATTCCAGCTTCACATCAGGACCCAAATCAGCAGGGTTGTTGCTGGCTTTTAACTCTACGCAATAATCTACAGCCCGGTTTTTCCCACGAATGGGGTCGATGTCGCCATTTTTTAGAAAGGTGGCCAAATAGAGCAGCTTTTTGCCTTTTGGGTCGCCTGGCACTTTTTCCAGAAACAGGTTAACTTGCTCTAGCGCCTCATCAATTTTATTTAGCTGGATAAGTGTTTTGGCGTAGTCAAAATTATCCTGCGGGGTACTTTCGTTGAATGCAAGTAATTTTTTTTGCCAATTGGCCGATTCTTCAAAACGCTGAAGGATAAAATAAACCGAAGCAATGCGTTGGGAAGCCGTGTAATCTTCGTTGTAGATATACGAAATCTGGTATTTTTCTAAGGCTTCAAGAAATGCTGAACGCTCCATGAGTCGGTCGCCCGCTAGAATGTATTTGTCCTGACCGGAAACACCGATTAAAAAGAAAAACAGACATAGCGAGAGAATTATGCGCATCAGAAGTTCGGTCGATGGAGATAAGTGCCGTAAAATTTATCAATAATTTCAATTGCCTCGTCGGCATTGTCGGCAAGGGTAATCAAATCTAAATCTTCTTCGTTAATATTTTCACTTTCGCCCAATACCTGTTCCTTTATCCAGGTGAGTAAACCTTGCCAATATTTTCTATCGACCAGAACAATTGGGAAACGGCCTATTTTGTTGGTTTGTATTAGGGTAATCGCCTCAAAAAGCTCATCGAAAGTGCCCATTCCACCGGGTAAAACAATAAACCCTTGCGAGTATTTTACGAACATTACTTTCCGTACAAAAAAGTAATCGAAATTAATGAGCTTGTCTTTGTCGATAAATGGATTGGCGTTTTGCTCGAAAGGCAAATCAATGTTTAAGCCAACCGAAACACCTTTGCCTTGCATGGCGCCTTTGTTGGCAGCTTCCATGATGCCGGGACCACCGCCGGTAATAACGCCGTAACCTTTTTGGGTTAATTTATAGGCAATTTCTTCGGCCAGCTGATAGTTGGGGTTATCGGGCTTAGTACGTGCCGAACCAAAAATGGAAACGCAGGGTTTAATGTTCTGAAGTTTTTCGAAACCCTCAACAAACTCGGCCATTATTTTAAAAATAGCCCAACTGTCTTTCGATTTAATGTCGCTCCACGATTTTTCACGAAACGCTTCTCTTATCTTTTGCTCGTTCTTGTTCATGCCTTTGTTTTCAAGAGGGTATCGACTCGGTGTTTACCCTTGCTGCAATATTCAACTCTTTTGTCAAATACTGTCCGGTAAAACTAACTTTATTCGCACAAATTTCTTCGGGCGTTCCTTCGGCAATTATTTGTCCACCCATCGAGCCCCCGTCTGGGCCTACGTCAATGATGTGGTCGGCAACCTTTATCAAATCGAGGTTGTGTTCAATAACAATAACCGTATTGCCATTTTCAACCAATCTATTCAGTACGCCCACCAACAAGCGAATGTCTTCGAAGTGTAGGCCGGTGGTAGGCTCGTCTAATATATAAAGAGTTTTGCCAGTATCGCGCTTAGAAAGCTCTGTGGCCAGTTTTACCCGCTGTGCCTCGCCTCCCGAAAGGGTTGTGCTTTGCTGCCCTAGCGTTAAGTAACCCAAACCAACGTCGTTTAGCGTAGCTAATTTGGCCTGAACCCTTGGTATACTTTCAAAAAAGTTTACCGCTTTGTCAATGGTCAAATCCAACACATCGGAAATGGATAAACCCTTGTACCGAACTTCCAATGTTTCCCGGTTGAAACGTTTGCCATTGCAGGTTTCACAATGAACATACACGTCGGGAAGGAAATTCATTTCAATTTTTTTGATGCCCGCGCCTTCGCAATCTTCGCAGCGCCCACCTTTGGTATTGAAAGAAAAACGTCCGGGTTTGTAACCTCTAATTTTAGACTCGGGCACTTGTGCAAACAGCTCGCGAATTTCATCGAGCATTTTGGTGTAGGTAGCCGGGTTAGAACGCGGTGTCCGGCCAATTGGCGATTGGTCAATTTCTATAACCTTATCGAGGTATTCAAGTCCGCGCAGTTTTTTATAGGGTAATGGCTTTTTGATGGCATTGTAAAAATGCTGGTTTAAAATGGGGTAGAGCGTTTGGTTTACCAAACTCGATTTTCCACTACCCGAAACACCGGTAACACAAACAAATTTCCCTAGTGGAATGGTAAGTGTAACATCTTTTAGGTTGTGTCCTGTGGCTCCTTCCAGCACTAAGAATTTCCCATTTCCAGTTCTTCTCATTGCCGGAAGGGCTATTTGCTTGTTGCCATTCAGGTAATCGGCAGTAAGCGTGTTGGAAGCCATTATTTCGGCAAATGTTCCAGCAGCTACCACTTCACCACCGTAAACACCAGCAGCCGGACCAATGTCTAAAACATAGTCGGCATGTTCCATCATGTCGCGGTCGTGTTCAACAACCAGTACTGAGTTACCCAAATCACGCAACTTAAGCAGCGAATTGATTAGCTTGGAATTGTCGCGCTGATGCAAGCCAATACTCGGTTCATCTAAAATATAAAGCACACCAACCAGTTGGGTTCCAATTTGGGTAGCCAGTCGGATGCGTTGGGCTTCTCCGCCCGAAAGCGATTTAGAGCTGCGGTTTAACGTTAGGTAGGTAAGCCCAACATCGAGTAAAAACTTAAGTCGAACCGAAATTTCTTTGATAACCTCTTTGGCAATGCGTTGCTGCCTGGCCGATAGTTTCGGAAGCAATGATTCAACCCAGTCGTGGAGTTTTACCAAATCCCAATTGGAGACTTCGGCAATGTTTTTCTGGTCTATTTTAAAAAACAGCGCTTCCTCTTTCAAGCGGGTTCCGTTACACACGCTGCAAACGGCACTGCTCATAAAATCTTTGGCCCAGCGCTGAACAGCACTGTGGTGCAAATCGTTGGCTTGCCGTTCCACAAACGAAATAACACCTTCGTATTCGGCCACGTAATCGCCAAGGCCTACATTGCTTTTTACAATTACCTTTTCTTGACTGCCGTATAAAATAATATCGAGCAGGTCTTGTGGCATGGAGGAAATAGGGGTATTTAAGTCTAGTCCAAATTTGCCAAGAATGGTTTCAATTTGCTTAAAAATCCAGTTGGGTTTGTATTCGCCCATGGGCACCAAGCCGCCTTTTTTAATTGACAGTGCTGTGTTTGGAATTACTTTTTTAAGATTTATCTCCTCCACTTTCCCTAGGCCTTTGCAACCGGAACAAGCACCGTATGGTGAGTTGAATGAAAAGGTATTGGGTTCAGGGTCGCTGTAGGCACTTCCCGTGGCCGGATCCATTAGTTTTTTGCTGAGGTAGTGCAGTTCGTTGTTTTCTACGTTTAGCACCATCAAAACGCCATTGCCCTCCTTCAAAGCAATTTTGCAGCTGTCGGCTACTCGTTTTTCATCAGCATCTTCGGGTACCAGTCGGTCGATGACCACCTCGATATCGTGTATTTTGTAGCGGTCGAGGTTTATTTTGCTGGTTAAGTCTTTTATTTCACCGTCAATTCGGGCTTTCAGAAAACCTTTTCTTAAAATGGTGTCGAGCAATTCGCGGTAATGGCCTTTACGCCCTTTGACCAAAGGAGCGAGAAGTATAATTTTCTTTCCCTGGTATTTTTCCAGAATCAGTTTTACAATTTGTCCCTCATCGTACCGAACCATTTGTTCGCCGGTTGATGACGAATAGGCATCGGCAGCACGAGCGTAAAGCAAACGGAGGAAGTCATAAACCTCAGTAATGGTACCTACTGTTGAACGTGGGTTTTTGTTTACCGTTTTTTGTTCGATAGAAATTACGGGACTTAAACCTGTAATTTTATCTACTTCGGGGCGTTCTAATCCGCCTAAAAACTGGCGGGCGTAGGCACTGAACGTTTCCAAATACCGGCGTTGACCCTCGGCATATATGGTATCGAAAGCCAATGACGATTTGCCGCTGCCGCTAAGACCCGTAATAACCACCAGCTTATCGCGGGGTATTTTTACGTTGATGTTTTTCAGGTTATGAGCCCTTGCTCCAAAAACCTCTATGTATTCATTTTCTGAAAAATGGTTCTCCACAATATTATTCTGCAGCTAGGGTGTCTGAAATAGCCGGAAGCGATGGGTTGGGCAATGGAGCCACAAACTCGCTTTGATCGATTGGTCGTAAATCGGTCAGTTCACCGGTTGGTATTTCAATGAAATAGGTCTTTTTGTTTTTGTTGGGCAACACATTGTCGCGCAGCCAAGGGTTTACAATTTTCAAAATCTTGTAGTTTAAACCCCGTGCTTTGGCAAATTCTGCAATGTCGGTAATAGTGCTATCCACCAAAATTGCTTTGGTTGGAATTGGTGGGTACAAGTCCGATTTGCGAATGGTGTAGCCATATTTGACCGAATTGTTTAAAATTTCTTTGACCGAAATAATGCGATAAATGTAACGGGCAGTTTCGGCGTTTAGCAGCAGGTCGTAGTAATTGTTCACCTTTTGGCGGGTAAGCTGCTTGTAAAGCCCATTTTTCCCTATGTTGTAACTGGCTGCTGCCATGGTCCAACTGCCAAAGGTGGTATGCGCATCACGCAAATAACGGCATGCGGCTTCTGTTGATTTTTTCAGGTTGTAACGTTCGTCAACTTTATCGTTAACCTCAAGTCCATATTCGGTAGCACTAGCTTTCATAAGCTGCCAAAAGCCAGTAGCACCCATTGGCGAAACCACATTATCCAAACCGCTTTCTATTACGGCCAAATATTTAAAATCGTCGGGAATGCCGTATTTTTTCAGAATGGGCTCAATAATTGGAAAAAAGCGATTGGCGCGTTTATGAAAAAGTAAGGTGTTGCTTTGCCAATAAGTGTTTACCATCAGCTCGCGGTCAAAGCGTTCACGAACATCGAGTATTTCTAAAGGAACTTTTTCATCAGCAAAACTGGCATTGGCCGGAAGGTTTAATGAAAACACCCGATAATGCTCGTTAAATAATTTTTGGTAAGTCGGGTCGTCCATTTCAGTTGGCGACAGGGCATAACTAAATAATTTGAAGACAATGAACAGAACTAAAATGCCGGCAAAAGAAACGGGGTATTTGCCCATCATCTTTTCCCGGAATGTATTCACCCAAACAATTAGTTTTTCGTTCATGGTTTATTTCCCTTTATTTTTAAAACCTGCTAAAATTCAGGCTTTGTTACTTGAATGGGGACTCAAAAGTTACGAATTTTTTTCCAGTTAAGTCTTTGTCCGATATCGTCGGATTGGAGATTTGCCAATCAATGTTTAAGTTTTCATCGTTCCAAAGAATGCAGTCTTCCTCAGCCTTGTTATAAAATGCTGAACATTTGTAGGCAAATACGGTGTTGTCTTCAAGCGTGGCAAATCCGTGCGCAAATCCCTTTGGAACAAACAGTTGAAGTTTGTTTTCACCGCTTAAAACATGACTAAAAACCTGGCCGTAAGTTGGTTCCGATTTGCGCAAATCCACTACCACATCCAGTACACTTCCGGTGAAAACGCGCACCAATTTATCCTGTGCAAAAGGCGGATTTTGAAAATGTAAACCTCTTACCACCCCAGCTTTCGACATTGATTCATTGTCCTGAATGAAATTGATGTTTAAACCAGTTTTTTCCTGAAATGCCTTGGCGTTGTAGCTTTCAAAAAAATACCCGCGATTGTCGCCAAAAACGGTCGGTTGAATAAGTAAGAGGTCCTTAAATCCGGTGGTAATAATCTCCATATTTTGGTTAAGCGGTTGATTTTTTAAAGGTTGCAAAGGTACATTTTTTAAGCGCGTTGATGGGGTTTTGGAGAGCCAGATTAATGCAAAAACCTGATTTAAGGTAGAAACGAACTAACTTTGCAGCATTATAAAAAGCAAACCATGTCACTGGATTTAATACCCCGGGAAATTTCGAAGGAAGAATTGGCAAAGTATCCGATGGATGCTTTTAAAGGAAAAATCCATGTCATCGATTCTGCCGATAAGGTTTATGATGCATACGAGGTGTTGCGTAAGGAAGCAATTATTGGTTTAGATACCGAGACCAAACCAGCGTTTAAAAAGGGCGTGATACATAAAGTTGCGCTGTTGCAGCTGGCCACGACCGAGGAGGTTTTTGTTTTTCGGCTGAATAAAATTGGCTTACCAGAACCCATTGTTGACCTTCTAAATCACCGGGGTATGGTAAAAGCTGGAATTGCTTTACACGACGATATTAAGGATTTAAGAATACTTAATCAGAGTTGCCGGGCTCAAAACACGGTCGACTTAAATAAATTGGCACAAACGCTGAGCTTTGAGAGCATTGGTGCAAAAAAGCTTTCAGCACTAGTGCTGGGGTTTACTATTTCGAAAAGGGAACAAACGAGCAATTGGGAAGCAGAGAATCTGACTCCATCTCAACTTACTTATGCCGCAACGGATGCGTGGATTTGTAATTTAATTTACCGCAAACTAACGGCATGAAAACATTTGAGGAACTAAAAATTACCCGCCAGTTTATAAATGCAGTGGAGGATTTGGGTTTTACCCAACCTACCGAGGTGCAGCAAAAATGTATCGGGCCGATTTTTGGTGGGCAAGAGGTAATAGGAATTGCGCCAACCGGTACTGGTAAAACGGCGGCCTATGGTTTGCCGGTTATGCAATTGTTGAAATATGCGCAAGGCGATAATCCACGGGCTTTAGTAATTGTACCAACAAAGGAATTGGTACTGCAAGTGGTTGACAAGCTGAACGAGCTCGCAAAATATACCGACTTAAGAATTGTTGGGGTTTATGGTGGAATTGGTCCAAAGACCCAAATGGAAACCATTCAGGCAGGAGTGGATATTGTGGTGGGCACACCCGGTCGGTTTTTGGAGATTTACATGAAGGGCAAGCTGGTTGTAAAACAATTGAAGTTTTTGGTGCTTGACGAGGCCGACAAAATAATGGACATGGGCTTTATGCCTCAATTGCGCAATATTTTGGAGGTGCTGCCGCGCAAAAGACAAAATTTGTTGTTTTCGGCAACTTTCTCGGAACGGGTGGAGCAACTTTCGGCTGAATTTCTTGAGTTTCCGTTGAAAATTGAAGTTTCGCCACAAGCCACAACGCTCAAGGAAATCAGTCAGCTTAAAATTGCTATTCCGAATCGATTAACCAAACTGATCTATCTTAAAGAACTACTGAGAAATGAGGAGATGGAACGGGTTATTATTTTCACGAAAACCCGCGATGCAGCTACCAACATTTACCATTCGTTAATAAACATCAACATTGGTGAAATTAGATTGATTCACGCCAATAAAGGGCAGAATTTCAGGATAAACAGTTTTAAGGAGTTTCAAGAAGGGAATATCCGAATTTTAGTTGCAACCGATGTGGCAGCAAGGGGTATTGACATTGAAGATGTAAGCCATGTGGTGAATTTTGATGTTCCTATGCGATATGAGGATTATGTACACCGCATAGGGCGGACGGGCAGAGCTGGGAAGAAAGGTGCGTCTATTACCTTTTACCAGGCTGATGATGCCTGGCATATAAAAAAAATAGAGAAGCTGATTGGCTTAGAAATTCCGGAAGCCAAACTGCCTAAACACATTATTAAGGCCGACTATTTAGAAGGGGAACACAAGCAAATTCTGAAGGAAATTGACCGTCGGAAAAAGATGGAAGACCCTACCTTTCAAGGGGCGTTTCACGAAAAGAAAAGTGTGCTGGTTAAAAAAGGGCTGGCCTCTTACAGCAAGAAAAACAAGAAAAGAAGCAAGAAATAAGTTGAAAGCCCAGGCGAAAGTTTGGGCTTTTTTAGGGGGGTGAAATTAACATCGGATAAGTTTGTATATTTGTTATCCGATATTAAGGAGAGAGTTATGGAATGGGAAATGAATTTGGCAAAAGTGTTAACACAGCTTTCTGAAAAGATTCAAGGCCACATAACCAGAATTGAAGAGAAAAAGCTGAAACTAGACGGCAAACGTCCGTTGCCAGAAAGCGCTTTACAACGTATTAAACAAGATTTGTACGTGGAATGGTCGTACAATTCGAATGGAATAGAAGGAAATACGCTGAACCTGAACGAAACCCGAATGGTTTTGAATGAGGGCATTACGGTGAAAGGAAAAACCATGCGCGAGCATTTGGAAATTACTAACCACCACGATGCAATAACATTTGTGGAAGAACTTGCCACCAAAACACAAAGCATTTCTGAACGCAATTTGTTGCGGGTACACGAAATTGTGATGACTAAAATTGAAAAGGAGTTTGCTGGTCGCTATAGAAATGGTATGGTGCGCATTGTTGGTGCAAATTTTACTCCACCCAATTATGCCAAGCTCGACACCTTAATGCGGAATTACTTGAAATTTGTTGACAAGAACCCCTTGGATTTAAACCCATTGGTTTTGGCCGCAATCATGCATCACCGATTTGTTTGGGTTCACCCATTTTTTGATGGAAATGGTCGGACGATACGTCTATTGATGAATTTGTTCCTTATGCAACGGGGTTATCCGCCAGCCATCATATTAAAGAACGACCGCAAGAAGTATTACGAAGCCTTAAATCAAGCGAATAACAACAATTACGAAAAATTAATTTTGTTGATTATGCAGGCCATTGAACGCTCGTTGGACATTTACCTGATGGCTTATCCTGACGGCTACGAATTTAAATCGATACAGCACATTGTAGCCGAAGAGCAAATACCTTACGGTCAGGAATATATCAGTTTATTGGCGCGCCAGGGTAAAATAGCTGCTTTTAAGGAGGGCAGAAATTGGGTAACGAGCAAGGAAGCCGTGGCAGAATATGTAACGAACCGGAAGCGAAAAAGGGATGTAGGGAATTTGGATGAGCTATTGGGAAAAACCGGCTTGTAAGGAATACACTAAAACGATTGCGGTTAATTATTCGGTTTTGAAAAGGGTTAACAAAAAAATCCCGGCCATATTGCAGTGGCCGGGATTTGTCTTTTATTCAAGTTACATTACTTATTCAGCGGTTTCGCTTGCAGCTGATTCCTGTACGGTTTCTGCTTTCAGTTTTTCCCGTTGCATGCGACTCATTATTTTCTTCTGTTCTTCCAAGCGCTTAATTCCAGTTTTGGCTTTGTTTAGGTTGGCCATTACGTCTTTAAGCATTTTATCGGCTCCTTTCGAGTTGGCAAAAAAACCAAGGTTGTTTTCGTATTGAATAACCTGATGCTCTAGTTCCTTTATTTTATCGTCGAGGAAGCGTTTTTCTTTGCGAACCAAGAAATCAGAATCCTCTTCGTTGAGGTATGACTGAACACGGGTGATGAACTTGCTATATTCCAGCTCGTCTTTGTCAATGTTCGATTCTTCAAATTTCTTGTCAATCAAAGCTTGGTATTCAGCATTGATTTTGTTCATGTCGTTTCTAGGCACATGACCTATGCTGTTCCATTCTTTGGTAAGCGCTTTTATAGTTGCCAGGTTGGCTTCTTTGTCTTCGCCAAAAGTGGTCGCTTTAATTTTTTCCAGCAAGTCTTGTTTCAACTTAAGGTTTTCACCTAGTTTTTCGTCTTGACCACTGAAATGAAGTTTTTTGGCATCGAAGAAAGCGTTACAAGCTCCACGGAAGCGCAGCCAAAGTTTCTGCTCGTGTTTTTGACCAGCCGAACCAATTTCTTTCCATTTCTGTTGAAGTTTCACCAATTTATCGGCAGTGTCTTTCCAGTTGGTGCTTTGTTGCAAGGCCTCGGCTTTTTCGCAAAGTTCTTCTTTGCGTGCGCGGCTTATTTCAAAATCCTTGTTTAACGAATCGTAGAATTTTTGTTTGCTGGTAAAAAACTCATCACATTGTGAACGGAATTTTTGCCAGATTTCCTCATTTTCTTTCTTAGGACCAAAACCAACTGTTTTCCACTCTTCCTGTAAGCCAATAATTTTTTCGGTCGCCTTTTGCCAAGCCTTGTGGTTGTCAATTTCAGCCGGAATTAAGTTTTTGGCTCGATCAAGTATCGATTGCTTTTTCTGTAGATTTTCGGCCAGTTGTTCTTTTAATGACGCGAAGTGCGCCTTAATTTTTGCGTAAATAACATCGCAGGCAGCGGTGAAATCGGTTTTCAAGGCCTCGTAAGCATCTTGCGGAACCGGTCCCATCTCAAACCACTCGTGTTGCAGTGCTTTAATGGCGTCTTCCAGTTCTTTGATGTTTTCTTTTCCCTGAAGTAATTTGATGCGCTCCAGAATTTCGCGCTTGTGCTCCAAGTTTTTCTTTAGGTCGAAATCCTTTAGGTCTTTGTATATGCGAATGTGGTAGTAGAAATTGTCTACTGCAGCATGATAGGCATTGGTAATATCTTGGTGTTTGTCGCCTGGAATGCGGCCTATTGTTTTCCAACGCTCTTGAAGTTCATTAAAGCCATTGAAGGCTTTGCTAATGTTCTCTTCGTGGGTGGTAATCGCAACAACGGCGGCAATAATTTCCTCTTTTTCTTTTAAGTTTTGGCGTTCTTCCAGTGCGCGTGCCTCGGCAAAAACTTTGCGTTTTTCATTGAACTCGGTCAACAACGTAACAAACTCATCATTCAACGGGTCGGGTGAAGGGACAAAATCGTTTTTATCGTTTTCCGGGTCGGCCAGAAAACGCTCCAATTGTTGCTTTTCTTCTTTCTCGGTTTCTGCTCTAAAGTCAACGGTTAGTTGCTTTAAGTCGGCAATAACTTCTTTACTGATTTCAGCAGCCAGAAGCGCGCGGAATTTCTCTAATAATTCTTGTTTCATTCTAAAGTTGATTTACCCGCAGGTAAGTGCTTAGTGATGCAAAGTTAAAAGTATAGCTTAATTGGGACGTGTAAGGTAGAAAAAAACCAAAACTTAATTGATTGCATTGCCCTGTAGTAGGTTACGGGCCTCATCGGTTACGCGAATGGGTTTCCCAAGGGCCAAATCAACCAAAACAAAGGTGACAAAACCTATGGCCGAATCTCTTTTTTGGGTGGTGTTGTGCAATGTTTGCTTAAAAACCATGCTGCTGTTACCGGTTTTATCCAAATGCGTTTCAATGGAAAGCGTGTCGCCTTGAACGGCTGGCCACTTATAATCTATAGAGATGTTGGCAATAACAAAGGCTAAATTTTTTTCAGTGAAGTAGCCAAGGGCGTTAATTTTGTCGAGGTAATCCCACCGGGCCTCTTCCATAAATTCTAAATAACGGGCATTGTTTACGTGGCGGTAACCATCTAAATGATACCCGCGTACCTTAATTGTTGTGGCGGTTTTCAAGACTTTGAATTACTAATTTCGAAAAATGGGATACAAGCTCTGTTTCGCTTACGTTGTAGTAGTGCGATAATAATCGGTTTTTACTTTTAATAAGTTGCAATATTCCGGTGGTTTGCCCCCACAGGCTTAATGCGGTTTTGGTAGCATCTAAACTCGGGTTTATGGAACCATCGGCTACGCCACGTTTAAGCTGCAGCACAATAAGTTCCAATACCTGATTGCCGGCAACAATGCTTTTTACACTTTCTTTTTCTTTGTTGTCCAAATCAATGACGTCGTTTTCGTAGTGCAAAATTGCATCGAAATAACCCGGATGTTTTGAAGCGTAGGCAATATACTGTGCCGAAATTCGGCTTACTGCGTTGAGGCCGTTTAATTGGGTTACATCCACATCTTTAATATCATCATAAAGCGTGGTATAGGCTCGGCGAAGGATAGCTCGGTAGAGTGCATTTTTATTTTTAAAATACAGGTACAGCGTGCCTTTACTTAGTTCTGCTAGTTTGGCAACCTCGTCCATACTGGCTTTTTCAATTCCTTTGGAAAAGAATATTTGCTCCGCTGCCTCGATAATGGCATTTTTTCTGGCCGATTTTTCTCTTAATTTTCTTTCCGATACCCCCATACTTAATGATTAAATCTGGTTGAAATTTGTTTTAAAAGCGCAACTTTTGCTTAATTAGGCGAGTAATTCTGTACTTAAGGCTAATAAACTAGACAATCGATAGTTCTTAGTGTAATTTCGCCGGCAGCGCTAAGCTAATTAGCTCATAAGCAGACACTAATTACAGTGTTATTTGTGGGTGAAATTAGTAAAAACTACCTGTTAGGCAAATGTGATTAAAAACCTGTAAAAAGTTAATTAAAAATATAATGGGTCGCAAACCAATTGTCAAAACTAGGAGTCGTAACGAAAATAAGCGGGAGCGTTGGATTGCCGCCTGCATGGATTATTTTTCCGAGAATGGAATTCGTGATGTTACGATGGATGATGTAGCAGAGTTGCTCGATATTTCTAAAGCCACAATTTATAATCACTTTAAGTCGAAAGACGAGATGGTGATGACAGCTATAGCAATTAAGCTGGGTGAAATGAAAGGTTTTGAAGCGTTTTTTGAAGATACTTCACTTCCTTTTCTGGAACGCTATTACAAGGCGATGGTGTTTTATGGCGAGCGATTGCTAACCGTTTCTTCCATTTTGGTGAAAGATGTTAAAGAACTTTATCCTGAATTGTGGCAACACGTTGAAATGTTTAGAGGTAATTTCGGTTTTGTCGCCAGCAAGTACTATCAGGAAGGAATAGACCGCGGTTTTTTCTTCAACGACATTAATTTAAGTGTTTTGGTTGCTACCGACCGCTGGTTTTTGGAGTCGCTGGTGGAAACTAATTTTTTAAAAACCAATAATCTTACTTTTCTAGAGGCATTTCAGGCCTTCTTTAAAATAAAATTTGACGGAATTGTGCGAAGCAAATTGCTTGATTTGCAAGGGGTGTAATTATTATTTCAACTACCGTTTATAGCGAAGAACCGCCACTAATACTTAGGGCGGTTTTTTTATTGATGAAAAAGTTAATTTAGCGGGCTTTCAAAAAAACTATCAACCAATGAAGATTAAAAATTTCCTACTAGGTTCGGCAGTATTGCTTACCTCAGGAGTATTTGCACAAATGAAAAAAGTGGACTTTGTGCAATACGACCTACCTAACGGACTTCATGTTATTTTGCACAAGGATAATTCTACGCCTGTAGTTGCGGTAACTATGTTGTACCATGTTGGTTCAAAAAACGAACAACCTAACCGCACCGGTATGGCTCACTTTTTCGAACATCTTTTGTTTGAAGGGTCAGAAAACATAAAGCGTGGTGAATTTGATAAGTACATTGAAAATGCCGGTGGTATTTTAAATGCCAACACATCAACCGATAGAACTTTTTATCATGAAGTATTACCGTCTAATCAATTGGAACTTGGTCTTTGGCTAGAGTCTGAGCGATTGATGCATGCTAAAGTGGAGAAAGTGGGTATTGAAACCCAACGTGAAGTGGTAAAAGAGGAGAGAAGACAACGTATCGACAACCAGCCGTACGGAACACTTCTGGAAGAAACCTATAAGCACGCATACAAAGTGCATCCTTACAAATGGCCAACCATTGGTTCTATGGAACACTTAAATGCAGCTACAGACCAAGAGTTTGTTGATTTCTACAAAACTTTTTATGTTCCAAACAACGCTACGCTATGTATTGCCGGCGATTTTGACGTAGAAGGAACAAAGGCTTTAATTGCCAAATTCTTCTCTGACATTCCAAGAGGTGTAAAACCAGTTCCTCGCCCGGGAAAAGACGTGCAAGAGCCTAAGCAAACTGCCGAAATTCGCGATACTGTTTTCGATAACATTCAGTTGCCGTTGTTAATTCAAGCCTACCACATTCCTGCTCAAGGTACACCAGACTATTATGCGGTGGAAATGCTTGGAACGGTACTTTCTGGAGGAGAATCTTCTCGTTTTTACAAGAAAATGGTTGACGAAAAACAACAAGCTTTACAAGCAGGTTTATTCAACTTGGGTAGCGAAGATCCAGGATTATCACTGGCTTATTGCATTACTAACTCGGGTGTTAAACCAGAAGAGGCTGAAGCTACTATGAATAGCGAATTGGAGCGTGTTAAAAACGAATTAATTTCTGACGCGGAACTTCAGAAACTTAAAAACCAAATCGAGAGTCAGTTTGTTCAGCAAGCTTCTAGTGCGGTTGGTATTGCCGAAACTTTGGCTAACTACCACACTTACTTTGGCGATGCAAACCTGATTAACACTGAGATAGATCGTTACTTAAAAGTAACCAAAGAGGATATTCAAAGGGTGGCTAAAACCTATTTCACCAAGGACAATCGTGTGGTGTTGTATTATTTGCCTAAACCTGAAAAAGGTTCGTCAAATTAATAATCCCCCTAACCATTAACTTCAGAAGAAATGAAAAAAATAGTTCTTTCGATATTTGCAATTAGCGTGTTAGCGGGCACAGGAATTGCACAAAATAAGGCCACCGCACCAAAAGCAGCGGTTGCTCCAAAAACAAAAGTAGACCGCACCAAAGCTCCAGCAGCTGGCTCTGCTCCAAAAGTTCAGATTGGCAATGCCGAGAAATTTGTTCTTGACAATGGTCTGACCGTTCTTTTGGTAGAAAACCACAAATTGCCACGCGTATCTTTCCAACTTAATGTTGAAAACACGCCATTTTTAGAAGGTGATGTTGCTGGAAATGCTGATATTGCTGGTAGTTTGCTTAAGACAGGCACCACTACTCGCACCAAAACTCAAATTGACGAGCAAGTTGATTTTATTGGTGGTATGCTTTCTACTTCAGCAAAAGGTATTTATGCTTCTTCGCTAACCAAACACACCGACAAATTGTTGGAAATTGCTAGCGATGTGTTGCTTAACCCAACTTTTCCAGTTGATGAACTGGACAAGCTAAAAAAGCAAACCATCAGCAGCTTGAAAAACGACAAGGAAAGTGCCGATGCAATTGCTGCTAACGTTGCAAAAGTGTTGCGTTTTGGAAAACAACATCCTTATGGCGAATTGACTACTGAAAAAACAGTAGAGAAAATCTCAGCCGAGTCGGTTAAATCATTCTACAATACTTATTTCAAACCAAATGTTTCTTATTTGGTTATTGTAGGAGACATCAACCGCTTGAAAGCGGAAGAGTTGGCTAAGAAATATTTCGGTTCTTGGAAAAAAGGAACTGTGCCAGCAACCACTATACCTAATGTAAAAACGCCAACCGGAGTTCAAGTGGTATTTGTACCAAAAACTGGTGCTGTTCAGTCGGTAATTAACGTTACTTATCCGCTGGATTATAAGCCAGGAAATGCTGATGCCATTAAAGCAAGTGTTATGAACAGCATGCTGGGTGGTGGAGTATTTAGCGGTCGTTTGATGCAAAACCTTCGCGAAAAACGTGCCTTTACTTACGGTGCTAACTCTCAAATTTCGGCCAATAAGTATGTTGGTTATTTTAATGCGTTTGCGAGTGTTCGTAACGAGGTAACCGATAGCTCGGTAACTGAGTTTCTTTTCGAAATGAACCGTATGCGCAACGAGGCCGTAACTGCCGATGAATTCAATCGTACTAAAAATTATATGAATGGTTCGTTTGCTCGTTCGCTAGAAAGCCCACAAACTGTGGCTAATTTTGCATTAACTGGCGAATTAAATGGTCTTCCAGCTAATTACTACCAAACTTACTTAACCAATCTTGCGGCTGTGACTACTGCCGATGTACAGGAAATGGCCAAGAAATATGTAATCACTGACAACACTTACATATTAGTTGTTGGTAACAAAGAAGTGGCTGAAAAGTTGGCCAAGTTCGATTCGGACAAAGAAATTACCTACTTAGATCATGAAGGTAATGCAACCACATTGGCAGAAATGAAAGCTGTTCCAGCCGGAGTTACTGTTCAAACTGTATTGGAAAAAGCAGTTTTTGCTCAAACCAAAGTTGCTGACATGAAAGCCGTTGAGAAGAAAATGAAAGGGCTTAAAGATATTACCATTAAAGCGGGTGCCGAAATTCAAGGCATGCCAATTGAAATGGTACAATACAAAAAAGCACCTAACAAATCGGCTCAAATGGTTATGTTCCAAGGCAGTGTAGTGCAGAAAAAGGTGTTTAATGGTGTGCGAGGAAAGGAAATTTCTATGCAGGGATCCAAAGACCTTGAAGGAAGTGACCTTGAAGAAGCTAAGTCGGACGGTGAAATGATTAGCGAACTGAACATGCTGAAAAGTGGCGCCAAAATGGAGCTAAAAGGTATTGAAACAGTAAACGGGAAAGAAGCTTTTGTTCTTGATGTTTTTAATGCAAAAGGCGAAGTTTCTACCAGCTATTATGATGTAACTAGCGGCTTAAAAATCCGCAGCATGAATACTGCCGAAGTTGAGCAAATGGGTAAGGTAACTACCATTATTGATTTGGAAGATTACAAAGAGGTTGGGGGTTTTATGTTCCCACATGTAACTAAAATCTCTGGCCCACAAAACTTAACCTTAACGGTGAGTTCTGTTGAAGTAAATACCAAGCTTTCAGACGATTTGTTTGAGTAAGCTTTTCCGATTTTAGAAAAAGTCCGAATGGTAACCATTCGGACTTTTTAGGTTTTAGCCTTTTTGGTTTTTCAAGTATAAACATAATGAAGCAGGTAGAGTCAGTCCTTATATTAGGGGATGCTAATAGTCCCCATGTTCAGAAGTGGGCCACCGCAATCGAAAAGCGTGGTATTAGCACATCAATTTTTTCACTAAATGCCCCGCCTGAATCTTGGCAACATGACAATCCGTTAATTAAAGTTTGGGTTGCGTCAAATTACACCTCGAGTCATTATTCCAAAAGTGTTTTTCAAAAACTGGGTATTTTGTCGAAGTTCTTTTTGCTGCTGAAAATTATTAGAACTACAAAACCTACAATTCTTCACGCTCATTACGCCAGTAGTTATGGTTTGCTTGGGGCTTTGACCTTTTTTAGGCCGTACATTGTTTCTGTTTGGGGAATGGATGTTTATGACTTTCCGAGACAAGGTTTAATTCAAAAACTTGTGCTAAGATTCAATCTATCTCGAGCCAACATGGTGTTTTCTACTAGTGAGGTAATGAAACTTGAGACACAGCTTTATACCAATACGCCAATCGCGGTGACTCCATTTGGGGTAGATTTGAAGGTCTTTGGCGCGGGTCAAGGGAACCAGACTGACGGGTTGATGCCAACTGTTATAGGAACCATTAAGTCGCTTAGTCCAAAATATGGAATCGATGATTTAATACGTTCGTTTGCAATGGTTTGCGATCAATTGCCGCAATACAATTTGAAACTATTATTGGTTGGTGGAGGGGCATACCGAAGCCAATATGAAACGTTGGTAAAAGAACTGAACATTGCAGAGCGAACCACATTTACTGGTTTGGTATCGCACAAAGAGGTGCCCGGTTTTCACCAACAGATAGATATTTTTCTTGCACTCTCTACGGAGGATAGTGAAAGTTTCGGGGTTTCAGTGGTAGAGGCATCGGCAAGTGGGAAACCCGTTATTGTGTCGGCTGTTGGCGGATTACCAGAGGTTGTTGAGGATGGCGTAACTGGATTTGTGCTTCCCAAAAAATCACCAGAATTGGTGGCTAAAAAGTTAAATGAGCTAATATTAAATCCCGAGTTAGCAAAAGGCATGGGAAATGCCGGTAGGACTAGGGTAAAGGAAAAGTATGATTGGGAATTGAATATGGATGCAGCCGTAGAGTTGTACACTAATTGTATTGAATAAGTCCCAAAAAAAACTACGGCCTATATATAATTGAGTCTTTGTTGTAACCGAATTTATATTTTCGCGCCACAAATATTGCGTAACCTTGAGCATTACCGTCCCTAAATTCCGCCTTAATTATTCTAAGCTTACTGGTGGTGCAATTATTGGGCAACTTATGTCTCTTGGTTTCACCTTTCTTTTGGTAAAGGTGTTTACTCCTGAGGATATTGGCCGTTTAAATTTGTTCAACAATATTGTCGGCCCTTTGGTTTTGGCAGGTACCCTTCGTTTTGAGATTAGTATTTTGCTTCCTAAAACTAAACCAGAGGCAAGACAGTTGTTTTCATTGGCAGTTGTCCTTGGTCAGCTTACAGCACTTATTTATTGTGTTTTTGTAACCTTGTTTTTACTTCTTAATCCCGGGTTGTTAGCAGATTTAAGGTTTTTGGCACTGTTGGTAGGTGTAAGCATTTCTGCGTTGACTATTAAAACTTCACTGCTATATTGGTTTCTTCGCGAAGAAAATTATAATGCAATAGCCTTTTTCCGAATTATTGAATCGCTATTTATTGGCGGAACACCGCTGCTTTTTTATTACACTCCAAATGGATTGGTGTGGGGAACAGCCATCGCACACTTGTTGTTGGGTAGTGTATTTGTCATCTATTTTCTGAAAAAATGTTCGTGGAAGGATTTTTTGTTCAAACGTAAAACGTTGGTTAAAACCATTGCCGATTACAAAGTTTTCCCGCTAAATAACCTTCCGCAATCGGTTGTTGATGCGCTGCAAGTAAGCGGTGTGGTATACATCATTTCTTTTTACCAAAATGTTAATGTACTGGGTTTTATGTATGTAGCATTTCGCATTTTAGAGGCACCCGTTGGATTAATTATTGCGCCACTTTCGCAGTTGTTTTTGCAATCGGCAAGTGCAAGAAATAACAATAATGAGTCCATAAAACCACTGATCAGTTCAACACTTAAAAAGGCATTTTTTCTTACCATTGGTATTGCACCGTTGTTTTTGTTTTTCGGTGAAGAAATAGTATCCTTGGTAAAGGAGGAAATGCGAAAAGCAGGGTATTTGGTGGGTTTAATGTCGTTTTGGTATGTGTCTGACTATCTAAAAAATAGTGTATCACAAGCGGTAATATTTTATGGAAAGCAAAGGACATTGCTCGTTTTTTCAGTTATTAGAACTTCCATCTCGTTGCTTCTGATGTTTTTCGGTTTAGCTTATTTCGATTTTGAATCAACTTTACTGACCACGTCAATTTTTATCGGTATGTATAACTTATTTATCATTCGGTGGATTACTAAAATTAGCCATTAAATGCCAAAACCAATTTACATTTTTTTGATTGTAGCAGCCGTTTTAGGTTCGTCGATAAGCTTTTCTGGAGTATATCTCTTTCATTTGGCATTGGCTACGATGTTGGTCTCTGGATTTACCTTAAAACTAAGTTTACCAAAACTCAGTTTTATTGCTACTCCAAATAACTTTATTTGGATAGCTCCTTTCTTGTTAATCTGGTTTGTTATATCACTTATTTGGGCGCAAAATATTTCAAGTGGGTTAAAATTTATCGCTCAACTTTCCATGGGATTGGCTGTTTCAATTAGTGTGGTTCATTTTTCAAGCAGTGAAGAGCACCAAAGATTGATAACAAAATGGCTAGCGTGGTTACTAGGTGTTACATTGCTTCTTGCATTGATTGAAATCGCTACTCCTTTTCGTTGGCCAATATCTTATTATTCGGAGCTGTCGAAAATATTTAAGTATCACGTTTACCTTGGAAATGGCGATTTGGAAAAAGCGTATTTGCAGATTACTCCAACCGCCTTTTTTTGGAATCCAAATAATTTGGCGCTAGTGCTAATAATGGCTTATCCAATAGTTTTTTCAAGTTCGCGCAAACTATTTTTCTTCTTCACGCTTTTGGTAATTGTGGTGGTGTTCTTTTCCGGTAGCCGCTTGGCGTTTGTGGTTTTGTTGATGCAGCAGATTGCTTTGATTTTTACCCTTGGTAAGGATAGGAGAATAAAGTCTATTGCATCAACTGGTTTGATTGTATTATGTCTATCTCTTCCAATAATGTTAACCTCATTGGAAAAGCAAAATTATACGGCAGTTGCAATTAAGCAAAAGGCGCTGGAAATTACTGGTGTAGTAGAGGACGTAAAGGACGGACTGCCGAATACATCAAAGCCGGAAAGGTCTTCTGCGGTTCGGGGTAAATTGATTGTAAGGGGTACTGAGTACTTCATTAATTCAAAAGGGCTTGGTGTGGGAGCTGGAAATTCTTCCGTTTATTTGAAACGTGATGGTGGTGTTGGCAATAACAAAATTGTAAACCTGCATAACATATGGTTGGAGTTCCTAGTGGACGGTGGCGTGGTTGTTGGCATCGCATTATTAATATGGTTTGCCCTGTTGTTGAAAAAATGGAATAAATGCTGGCGGTTGACTTCAAACGGTGAAGAAAGACATCGGTTAATTGTCCTGATAATTTCTATTGTTGGAGCTGGGGGTGCAGCTATGGGACCAAGTTCTTGCATTTATTTTCTGCCATTTTTTGTGTACTGGGGCTGGGTTATCGCTCAATTAAACACGATTGAATCGAAATTGACTAAGATTAGCTAATCGTAAACTAATATTGATGTTATTGGTTACCTCCTAATTTTTAAGATAGTTTGAAATGAAACTAACCATACTTACCCAATATTTCCCACCAGAAGTTGGTGCTCCGCAAAATCGGCTGTATGAATTGGCTGAGCGCTTGCAGGCAAGGGGAGTAGAGCTGGAAATTATTACCGCAATGCCCAATTACCCTAAAATGGAAATTCAGGAGGGGTATAAGGGGAAATGGTATTTGAAGGGTATGCTAGGGGGTATGCCGGTACACCGGTGCGCCATATTTGTAAGTAAAAGCAAGGCCATTCCAATTCGTTTGCTCAATTATTTTTCGTTTGTTTTTACTTCATTTTGGATTGGGTTATTTAAAACAAAAAGGGCCGATTTTTTGCTTTGTGAGTCACCACCATTGTTTTTGGGAATTAGTGCATGGTTGCTCTGTAAATTTAAAGGCAGCAAGCTTATATTTAATGTTTCCGACTTGTGGCCAGAAAGTGCCGAGAAATTGGGCCTGGTAACCAATAAGTCATTTTTGAAATTGGCAACCTATCTGGAAGAGTGGTTATACAGGAAGGCTTTTTTAATTACCGGACAAACGCAAGGTATTGTTGCCAATATTTCAGGCAGATTCCCCCTTAAAGAAGTTTTTTGGCTTCCAAACGGAGTGGATCCAAAGTTGTTCAAAAAAGACAGTTCAAGCGACAATCAGTGGCGTTTGGCTCACGGCTTTGCGGAAGATGACTTTATTCTTTTATATGCGGGAATTATTGGGTATGCCCAAGGTCTTGATATTATATTTCAAGCCGCAGCGAAACTACAAGAACAGCCGAATATTAAGTTTGTAATGCTAGGAAATGGGCCTGAAAAGGAACGCCTTATTGCATTGAATGAGGCTTTAGGGCTCACCTCTGTTACTTTTCTCGATTTTGTACAGAAATCAGAAATGCCGGCCATTTTAAATTCAATAAACGCATCCATTGTTCCCTTAAAAAAACTAGACCTTTTTAAAGGAGCTATTCCGTCAAAACTCTTTGAATGTTTGGCATCCGAAAAGCCAATTCTGTTGGGGGTCGATGGTGAGGCAAAACAACTTTTTATTGACCAAGGTAATGCCGGCTTATTTTTTGAGCCTGAAAACGCATACCAGCTAACCGATTGTATATTAAAATTATACGATGATCCAGATTTGGTGACAACACTTGGAAAAAATGGAAAAAGTTACGTTACTACCAACTTTTCCAGAGATTTGATTGCAGAAAAATTCTGGAATAAACTTCAAGAAATGACCAAATGATTGCTACTGGTAAAATACGAAAATATTTAGGGCACCAATTTGTTTGGGTAAACCTACTTGCTTTTGTTTTACCAATTTTTGCCAAACTGACCCCTTCTGCCATAGTGGTATTTGCCATTATGGTCTTGCTGCAAAGCAAGCTGAAATTGACCAGACAACCGCTTAGTAGGCAGGTAGGATGGTTCGGGTTAATCTACCTTTTTTATTTGATTGGTAGCCTTTGGTCGCAGGAAACCGAAGGGTTAACTTCAGAGTTGGAAACCAAATTAGCGTTAATCGTTTTTCCGGTGCTGTTTCTGTTTACCAAGCGATTGCCGAAGAAAGTGCTGCATAAAGTGCTGTTGAATTTTGTGTTTGGATGCTTTGTTAACATGTTATTTTCAGTTGTAAAAGGGTCGGATTGCTTTCTTCAAACCAATGCCATCGACTGTTTTTATTCCTCTAAATTGGCTTTTGGTTTGCACCCCAGTTATTTGGCCATGTATCTAAATTTGGCCATTGCCATTTTGCTTTACTTCGAAATTAATGCCATTCGACCTTATAAGATATCGGCTTATTTTACTTGGTTTTTGTTACTAATGTTTGTGATGTTCAATGTTTTCCTATCGTCAAAAATGGGAATTCTCACCTTGTTCTTAATTCTCGGAGCATTTGTTGTTTTTTATTACGGCAGAATTGGTATCAGAAAAGTACTGGTGCGAAGTATAGGTATTGGCTTGTTGCTGTTGTTGGCAACGTGGTTTTCTCCGGCCACATTGGAACGTTTTCGATATTTGTCTAAAACGGTAACTGCTACCGCAAAACATGAGAAGACATTTGTAAAAGAAGTAGAAAGCAACTCCGCAAGAGTTAATATTTGGGAAATTGTCATTCCATTGGGCTTTGAGAATTTTTGGTTCGGATTGGGGACCAATGATGTGCCGTCAACGTTGGTACCCAAATACCAGAAGGCTGGGATGGAGGAAGCGGCCAAATTGCGCTTAAACTGTCACAATCAGTTTCTTGAAACCCAGTTGGCAATTGGAATTTTTGGTTTGCTAAGTGTCGTTGGCTTAGTGGGAACGGGGGTATATTTTGGGATTAAGCGTAGAAACTTCGTTTACCTCGTCTTTTCATTACTTTGCTTTTCCAATTTTATGGTCGAGTCCATGTTAGAAACTCAGGCTGGTGTTGTGTTTTTTGCGTTTTTCAATTGTTTTTTCTTTGTTCAGCTAAATCAGCTAAGTATTCATGAAGGTAATAACCGTAGTAGGGGCTAGACCCCAATTTGTTAAAGCGGCAGTTCTTAGTAGAGAGTTTGCTGCTGTTGGTATTGAGGAGAAGATTATTCACACGGGTCAACATTTTGATCACGGCATGTCAGAGGTGTTTTTTGAGGAAATGGCTATTCCTAAACCACATTTTAACTTGGGGATAAACAGCATGGGGCATGGCGCCATGACTGGGGCAATGCTGGCAGGTATCGAAGCCATTTTGATTGATGAAAAGCCCGATGTGTTGTTGGTTTATGGTGATACCAATTCAACTTTGGCTGGTGCTTTGGCGGCAAAAAAACTCCACATTCCTGTTGCACATGTTGAAGCTGGACTGCGCAGTTTTAATATGGATATGCCTGAAGAGGTCAATCGTATTTTGACCGATAGAATCTCGGAAATTCTGTATGCCCCAACCGAAACTGCTTTGGAAAATTTAGCCAAAGAAGGGTATGCAAATTTTGATATTGAGATTGTACAGTCGGGTGATGTAATGCAGGATGCTGCAATTTTCTATGCTAAAACAGCAGCTGAAAAAACGACTATTGTAAAGGAGCTTAACCTATCTTCTTTTGTCCTTTGCACCATGCATAGGGCTGAGAACACAGACGACCCAAAAAGATTGAAGGAGTTGGTTGCGGGATTAAATGCACTCAATGCCATTATACCCGTAGTTTTACCGCTCCACCCCAGAACCCAGAAAATAATTGCTCAGCAAGGCTTGACATTGGAAGTGAAAGTTATTCCCCCGGTTGGCTATTTTGATATGATTAGTTTACTTACCGCATGTTCACTGGTTTTGACGGATAGTGGCGGACTGCAAAAAGAAGCCTACTTTTTTGGTAAAAACTGCGTTACCATGCGCGACCAAACCGAATGGGTAGAGCTGGTTAACGGCGGTTTTAACGTACTGGTTGGAGCTAATAAAGATGAGCTTTTACTGCAAAGCAAACGGATGTTAGAAAAGCAAAACGACTATACCGGTGACCTTTACGGCGGTGGTTTAGCCGGAAAAAAAATAGTTTCTCATTTAGTTAATTGGTTTAATAAAAAGCAATGATTCCATTTTCTCCCCCACGAATCGATGAACTAATCATCAACGAGGTTATTGATACATTAAAAAGCGGATGGATAACAACCGGTCCTAAAACCCTTCGTTTAGAAAACGAATTAAAGGCCTACACTGGTGCAAAATCGGTGGTTTGCCTCAATTCGGCAACTGCGGGCTTGGAGTTGGTTTTGCGGTGGTTTGGCGTAGCGGCAGGCGATGAAGTAATTATACCGGCGTATACCTATTGTGCCACAGCCAATGTGGTAGAGCACCTTGGTGCAGTTCCTGTTTTTGTCGATACCAATGCAGATGATTTTAATATCAATATTGCTTCGTTGGCCAACGCAATAACACCAAAAACTAAGGTTATTATGCCGGTGGATATTGCCGGTTTGCCTTGCGATTATAATGCTATCCATGCTTTATTGGCCACATCCGAAGTGAAAAAAATGTTCATACCATCTAGCCCAGAGCAAAAAAAACTGGGCAGAATATTGGTTCTTGCGGATGCCGCCCATTCATTCGGGGCATCGGTTGACGGGGTTAAACAAGGTAGCGTAACCGATATTGCTGTGTTTTCTTTTCACGCGGTAAAGAATTTTACAACGGCTGAAGGCGGGGCAATTGCTTTTAATTTAAGTGATGATTTTTCGCCTGAAGGTTTGGCTAAAACTTTTAAAACAATGTCGCTGCATGGCCAAAGCAAAGATGCCATGTCTAAACTTAAGCCCGGAGCGTGGAAGTATGACGTGGAGATGGCTGGTTTTAAATGCAACATGACCGATATCCTGGCGTCAATTGGCTTGGTGGAATTGGCGCGATACGATAACGACACTTTGGTTAAGCGCAAAGCTATTTGCGAAGCTTACGATCGTTATTTTAAGTCGCATACGGAATTCACTTTACCAATTTTTAAAAAAGGAGGTACTGAATCATGTTACCACTTGTATCAACTTAGGGTAAACAATATTTTGGAAACTCAACGAGATGAAATAATTGCGGCAATCAGCGAAATGGGCGTTTCGGTAAATGTTCATTTTATACCGGTACCCATGTTAAGTTACTATAAAAACAAAGGGTATAATATTGACGACTACCCGACAACCTATGCCAACTTTTCTTGTGAAATATCTCTGCCCGTTTTTTATGATTTAACAGAAGAGCAAATTAAAACCGTTGCCGAAACAGTTATTTCGTGTACGCAAAAGATATCCGCTTTGGCATGAAACGGTTGTTCGATATAGTGTTTGCGGTAGTTGGTCTTTTGCTTGCTTCGCCAATTATTTTAGGGATTCTAATTGCCATTTTAATTGAAGATGGTCGGAATTCGCCATTTTATGGCCAAACCAGGGTTGGGAAAAATGGAGTTGATTTTAAATTGCTGAAGTTTCGATCCATGAAGCCCAATGCCGACAAACTGGGCCAATTAACCGTTGGAACCGGTGATAACCGAATAACAAGGGTTGGTGCCGTTTTGCGCAAGTATAAACTCGATGAAATACCTCAGTTTATAAACATCCTTAAAGGAGAGATGAGTTTTGTTGGGCCACGCCCGGAAGTGCCCGAATTTGTGAATCTATATACACAGCAGCAACGTGAGGTACTTAATGTCGCTCCTGGATTAACCGATTATGCTTCGTTGAAATATATTAACGAAAACGAACTGTTAGCCACCGCCGAAAACCCCAAACAATATTACATTGATGTGATAATGCCTGATAAAATTGATCTGGGTATTAGATACGTTCGAAACCATTCGTTGCTTGTGGATTTGAAAATTATATTTCAAACCCTTTTCAAAATAGCTCGTTAGTGGGATTAAGCCTTAGCGTCCAATTTCTCAAACTCCGAGTTGTTGCTAATATACTCCGGTACAATTTCTTTTAAAGTAGATACAAGCAATAGGTTGTTTTGCGAATCGATTTGACTAATTAACTTTTCTGCAATATTTACCGCATCCGATTTGGCAATAGGCCTAATCTTGGCGACCATTATTTTGGAGTGGTGGGTAGGAACGGTGAGCTCCTCCTCAGCTAAAAGCTCTTCAAATAATTTTTCACCTGGCCGAAGACCAGTAAATTTTATTTCGATGTCTCTTCCAGGCTCCAATCCAGAAAGTTTTAGCATTTTATTGGCTAAGTCAAGAATCTTAACCGATTCGCCCATGTCAAATACAAAAATTTCCCCGCCTTTACCCATTAAGCCGGCCTCCAACACCAGAGAAACAGCCTCCGGTATGGTCATGAAGTAACGGGTGATATCTGGGTGCGTAATCGTTATCGGACCACCCTTTTCAATTTGTTTTTTGAACAACGGAATAACCGAGCCATTACTGCCCAATACATTTCCAAAACGAGTAGTGATGTATTTAGTTTTTGACGCTTGCGAAAAACTTTGGGCATAAATTTCAGCAACCCTTTTGGTTGCTCCCATCACATTGGTTGGGTTAACCGCTTTGTCGGTCGAAATAAATACAAATTGTTCAACCCCGTGTAAATCACTCAGGTTAACCAAATTTCGGGTGCCTTTCACGTTAACTCTAACAGCTTCTGCCGGGTTTTCTTCCATGAGGGGCACGTGCTTGAACGCTGCTGCATGGAAAACCAATTGCGGACGATAACATTCGAACAAGCGCTCCATTCGGGTATAGCTGGAAACATCTCCAATAACTACTTCAAAATTGGAATAACCTTCAGAAAGTAGTTCGTTTTGAAAATCGTATAAAGGAGTTTCTGCCTGGTCGAGGAGAATTACTTTTTTTGGTCGGTTTAAGAGCAATTGCCTAACGATTTCGCTACCTATAGATCCGGCAGCACCGGTAACTAAGACTGTTTTCTCGTCAAGGAAGGAAACCAATTCGTTTCTACTAAGAATGATGGGGTCTCGGCCTAGTAAGTCTTCAATTTTTAACTGCTTTATTTGATTGACGCTCAGCTCCCCGTTTATCCACCTGTTAGCTGGTGGAACCGTTAAAACGGCAATGTTGTTGTCGAGGCATTTGTCAATAATCGATTTAAGTCGGTCGTTGTCAGGACGTTGAATAGCGACAATCAGTTTCGAAACGGTGTGCTTCTTTATGATTTTGTCCAATTTGGAAGTATGAAATACGCGAACCCCTTCTAGTCTTTTCCCGGCTTTTTTAGGGTTGTCGTCAATGATAGCCAACACCGATAACTTACTACGTTCGTCTCTATCAATGGTCCGCTTGGCAATATTCCCAGCAGCCCCAGCTCCATAAATAATTACACCTTGTTTAATTTGAGACCCGTGAATTATTTTATAAAGCAAAAATCGAGCAAACATTCGGGTCCCTACCAACGAAAACAGACTAATGAAAAACTGAATTCCAACAATGGTTGTAGGTAACACAAACCGTTGATTAACCCAGTAATAATGGGCAATGTTGGCTATGTATAGACAGATGGAAATACAGGCTAGGGTTAAAAAAATGCGTTTTAAATCCTTCGACCCGGTATACCGAATCATGCCACTGTACGGTTTAAACAAAAGAAAACCGCCTAAGTAAATTATGATAACAAAAGGAAGGCCTTGATAGAACTGAAGCCACTCCTCGGACGGCACATTAAAATCAAACCTGAATTGGTAGGAAAGGAATAGGGATAAAAATACCAAAATAAAGTCGGCAAAGAAAACCAACCACCTAGGTGTTGAAAATGAAGATATTTTGCGCCTTACTTTCATTGGGGTTTTTAAAAAAAATAAACGGGTGCCAAAATTAGCAAGTTTTTAAACTAACGCATTGTATATATTTGCCCAAAATTTACAAACCTAGCATGAAATCGACGGCTTTAACACAAACGCACATTGAATTAGGCGCCAAAATGGTTCCTTTTGCAGGATACAATATGCCTGTACAATACACCGGTGTAAATGAAGAACACCTTACGGTTAGGCAGTCGGTTGGTGTTTTTGATGTTTCGCACATGGGCGAATTTGTGCTTAAAGGAGAAAATGCGCTAGCGCTTATTCAAAAGGTAACCTCCAATGATGCCTCTAAATTAGTTCCTGGAAAGGCTCAATACAGCTGCTTACCGAACGAAAATGGTGGTATTGTTGATGATTTATTGGTTTACATGATGGCCGAAAACCATTATCTATTGGTGGTTAATGCCTCAAATATTGAGAAAGATTGGAACTGGATCAGTAAACACAATGACCTTGGTGTGGAAATGGAAAACATTTCGGAGAACACCTCACTGTTGGCTGTTCAGGGACCAAAGGCGGTTGAAACGCTTCAGGAGTTAACCAAGATTGACTTGTCAACTATACCTTATTACTCTTTCGTAGTTGGTGAATTGGCTGGTGTTTCAAACGTAATTATTTCTGCAACCGGGTATACTGGGGCTGGTGGATTTGAGCTTTATGTTAATAACAAAGACATTCAAAAAGTGTGGGACGCACTTTTTAAAGCTGGCGAAAAATTTGGAATTAAACCAATTGGTTTAGCCGCCAGAGACACCCTTCGTTTAGAAATGGGTTTTGCTCTTTATGGCAATGATATTAATGATACTACCTCACCTTTGGAAGCTGGCTTGGGTTGGATTACTAAGTTCAACAAGGAATTTGTGAATAGCAAACAGCTACTTGGACAAAAAGAGGCTGGGGTTAAAAATAAATTGGTTGGTTTCGAGCTCGTAGATAGAGGAATTCCAAGACACGATTATCCAATTGTTGATGAATCTGGTCAAAAAATTGGAATTGTAACTTCGGGCACCATGAGTCCTTCTTTAAAAAAGGCCATCGGTTTAGGTTATGTTCCGGTTGGTAAATCGGCAATTGATTCAGAAATCTTTATTGAAATCAGAAATCAAAAAATTAAAGCTAAAGTGGTTAAATACCCTTTTTTGAATAACTAAAGGGAAAGAAAAGGCCATGCAAGCCAACTTGAAAACGGTCGAAGTTTGTTTTTCTCCCGACCAGTTTGATTTGTATTATAAGGATCAAAAGGTTGTTGTAGTAATTGATGTGCTTCGGGCTACTTCGGCCATATGTACAGCGTTTGCCAACGGTGTTGCCAAAGTAATTCCTGTGTCAACCATTGAAGAAGCAGAAGATTACCAGCGGAAAGGCTATTTGGTTGGAGCAGAGAGAAATGGGGAAGTGGTCAATGGTTTCGATTTTGGTAACTCGCCTTTCAGTTATATGGGTGCGGAAATCAGGGGGAAAACCATAGTTTTGACCACTACGAATGGAACCAAAGCAATTCATATTTCAAGACGGGCAGAAAATGTAGTAATTGGTTCGTTGATTAACCTGGAGGCAATCTGCAAGTGGCTTTTGGAAAAAAACGAGGATGTTTTGTTGCTTTGTTCCGGCTGGAAGGATAAATTTAATTTAGAGGACACCATTTGTGGTGGAGCTATTGCCCAAGTATTGGTCGATTCGGGTAAATATCACTACCATGAAGATACCACTGTCGCGGCTCGTTACCTTTTCAAATCGGCAGAGCAAAGTCATTTTGGTTTACTACGTGCTTCCTCGCATCGGAAACGGTTGCGTAAGCTAAATCTGAATCGAGATATAATTTATAGTCTCACACCAAATCAAGTTGACAATATCCCAATTCTTGTTGATGGGGTTTTGGTAGATTATAATTTATTATAACTTTAGGGAATGCTGAAAAGCGTTCCCTTTTTGTTTATAGCCCTCATGTTTCCGCATAACATAGTAAATGCCGAAAAAAGTTCCAAACAGGTTTATTGGGGTTTTTATGCCCATCGGCTTATAAATCGGCAAGCGATTTATACTTTACCGGACAAGTTGTTTGCCTTTTATAAGCCCCATCTTAATTTTATTGAAGAAAACTCGGTTAATGCCGATAAAAGAAGACATTCAGTTAAAGGCGAGGCAGAATGTCATTTTATTGATTTGGATGAGTACACTTCTGGTGGCGATACGCTTAACTATCTACCCATTAGTTGGAACGAGGCTATTTCCTGCTATGCTGAAGAAAACCTTCGAAAACACGGAATTGGCCCGTGGCATTCTTATTTGGTATTTCAGCGATTAAAGTTGGCTTTTGAAACACATGATTTAAATCGAATTCTTAAAAACACGTCCGACCTAGGACACTACATTGCCGACATGCATGTGCCGTTGCATACCACTAAAAATTACAATGGACAGTTGACAGGTCAAGACGGTATTCATGCCCTTTGGGAGTCTAGCATCCCGGAACAAAGTGCAAAGAAATATTCGCTTTATAGTCGGAGCGCCAAATTCCTTCAAAACCCGGCCAAGGCTATTTGGGAGGTTGTATATCAGTCGAATGTATTGGTGAGCGAAGTATTGCAAACTGAGGACAGCTTGTCCAAAGTTTTTGGGCAGGATAAATTTCAAATAAACCTTCGTAACGGCTCGCCAGCCAAGAGTTATAAAGTAAATTTCGTAAGGGATTATGAACAAAGCATGAATGGGATGGTTGAATCAAGAATAAAAGCGGCTATTGAACTGCTCGGTGATTTAATATTTTCCGCTTGGGTGTTGGCAGGGGAGCCTAATCTGTCAGATGTAAGCTCATCTTATGTTATTGAAAAACAAGGGAATAATGACTCTGTTGATGGGAATGCAATTAATCTGCGTATTCATGAGTGAATAATTTGCTGCAAAATAGGGATAGAATATTTGTAGATATTGGTTTTTTTATAGTTTTGTGGGTGTTTCAGTGAAATTTACCCAAACTACATAAGGTTTTGAAACGAAATTTTATAAAACTATTAGGAGGATTTGTACTTGTGCTTGGCGGGTTGTCTGCCACTGCTCAGGATGTGCATTTCACTCAATACCGTCAGTCGCCGTTAACGCTGAATCCAGCTAATACAGGTGCTATTTTTGGTGATTTTAGACTTGGTGCTAATTATCGAAACCAATGGAGTCAGGCTTTGTCAGGTAATCCAATCTCGACCTATTCATTAGGATTTGATAAGCCGATTTTCCTTGAAAATAGTGATCGTGTTGGTATTGGGTTTCTTGCCGTTAGTGATCAGGCTGGTGATTTGGGCTTCAATACCAATCGCTTTGGGATTTCAGGTTCCTACATTAAGTTGGTGGGCTACCAAGAGTTTCGTTTTGGTTTGCAGGCAGCTTATACAATTCGGTCAATTGATAAGAAATTATCTTTTCCAGAAGGTTTTAACAAAGTTACTGGCGAGTTTGATGCTTCACTAACCGAATTAGAGCCGTTGGTTAAATTTAGTAGTGGTTTTTTTGATTTGAATCTTGGAATCGGTTGGAGCGGAAATTTCGGACAATTTAAACCGGAAGTTGGAATTGCTGCTTTTCACCTAAATGGACCAAAGGAAACTTTCTTTGCGCAATCCGAAAAAATTGCAGTTAAAATGGTAGGTAACGTTTCGTTAAAGACCTTTGTTACCAAAAAGATTTATGTAGATCCGAATCTGTTAATTGTATCTCAAGCTGGCGCAAAAAACTTTATTCTTGGTATAAACGGGGGTATTAAATTTAAACCGAACGATTTTAAACTAACCAATGTTTGGGCTGGTATTGCGACCAGAAATGGATTTACCGAGAATTCCGATGCCGTACTTCTTCAATTAGGTATAGGGATTTCTAATTTTGATTTTGGTGCCAGTTATGATGTCAATACTTCTGCGCTAGGTGCTGGTATTACTGGCAACGGTTCCGTGGAATTATCATTAATATATACCGCACCAAGTACTCGTTTAATTAAAACCAAGATTGACAGTGAGAGACTTTAATATTAGCCTCTTTTTTAAGGCTCTTCTATTTGTTGCTATTCCAATTAGCGGCTTTTCGCAAGAAGAAGAACCTCAGGAAAAGCCAACGAAAGACAGTAAGAAACAGGAAATAATAGATCAGAATACTGATCAAAGTTCGTTTGACCCGGATTTGGTAAGTAAACCGGGCCGCTTGAAAAAATTTGGAAAAAAGGCATACAAGCTTGGTGACTTTTACTCTACCGTTAATTTTCTGGAAAAATACAATAACTCCAAACCTGACAAGTGGAAGTACATCTGGATGTTGGCGGAGTCTTATCGTAGAACCAGAGATTATAAAAATGCGGAAGACATGTACGGGAAAATTGTCGCTTCTAAAGCGGGCAAGTATCCAAAGGCAAAATTCTACTTGGCGACCATGCAGAAATCTAATGGTTTTTACGAGGAATCGGAGCGGCTTTTAGCGGATTTCAGGAAAGACTATAAGTCGGGTGCTGATGCAAAGATTTTTAAAAAATTGGCGCAATCCGAAATGTTAGGTGCTCAAAAGGCAAAGGAAATTATAGATTCGGCGTTGAAGGTTGTAATTACACCTTTGCCTAAATCAATCAACCTACCAACTATGGAATCAACACCAATTATGGTTGATGACCAAACGTTGGTTTACGGCTCAATTGTAGCAGATGTAGCTGAGTATTACTCGCTTGCAGGTGAGGACAGACCTGAACGTAAACTGTTTCTTGCAAAAAAGACAGGGCCACTCGATTGGAAATCAACCGGTGAGTTGACTGGGCCGTTTAACAAAGAAGGTTATAATGTTGCGAGTGGTGCTTATTCACCAGATGGTTTAAGGTTTTACTTTACCAGATGTCCGAAGAAAGTCTCAAAGAAAGAAGGTTGTGGTATTTGGGAAAGTAAATTTAAGGACGGTCAATGGCAGGAGCCGGTTAAGTTGAATGAAATTATCAATGAACAAGAAACAAATTCTACCCAACCAACAGTTGGAACTTACCAAGATAAAAAAGGTAAACCTTCAGATGTTTTGTACTTTGTTTCTGATAGAGATAAAGGTCGAGGTGGATTAGATATTTGGTACTCTCTAATTGATTCTAAAACCGGTGATTTTAAGAAAGCAAAAAACTTAGGGTCTAAAGTGAATTCTGCCGGTGATGATGTAACCCCATTTTATGACAATGAGGGGGGGATTTTATATTTCAGCTCGGATGGATTTGCCAACCTTGGGGGCTTAGATATTTTCAAAGCTGAAGGTACACATAGTAAAATGGGTACTCCACAAAATATTGGATATCCGTTGAATTCGCCTGCAGACGATGCGTTTTTTGTTTTGTCAAAAGGCCAAGATGAAGGATATTTCGTATCGAACCGCGCCGGAGGAAACTCAGAAGTGAATCCGACTTGTTGTGACGATATTTACAATTTCCGTTATACCGACTTTTTGCGTCTGGGTGTTTCTGGTAAAGTTTTCGAAATGCATAAGCCGGAAGATGTTTTGGCCGATACAAATCAATTGGATGGTGTAACGGTTTCATTAATGAAGCTTGATGTTGCTGATGCAAATGACACCGTTGTGCTTAAAACTGCCGAAAATGTGGGTAAGGATGGTTACTTTTTTACTTTGCAGTATAATAACAAGTATATCCTGAAATTTGAAAAGGACAAATTCGACACGAGATATGCTCAGGTGTCTACCACCCAAATGTCATATTCTGATACGGTTGTTGAGAACATTGGACTTAAACTTACTCCACCTATTGAGGTGCACATTCCAATCGTTTTCTTTGAAACGAATAAAGCCAATTTAACAGTGGAGCAGCGCGATGATTTGGCAAAAACTTTAGTCGCGTTTATGGCCGAGAACCCCACGGTTCGTGTTAAAATTAAAGGTCACACTGATGATATTGGAAACGATAGATTTAATGCTAATCTATCAAGTAAAAGGGCTGATAATGTTTACAAGTATCTTGTAGATCAAGGGGTCGAAAAGGGGAGATTGGAAGTTTATGGGTTAGGACGTTCTATTCCTCTTTACCAGCCAGGCGTACAAGGTCTAGATCCTGAGTTTGCTCGTAGCCGAAATCGAAGAGTAGAATTTGAAATTATTGGAGATTCGCGATTCAAGTTGATTGAAGACGCTGCCAAATTGAATAAAGAATGAAAAAAAAGCCCGTGAGGGCTTTTTTTTCATTTAAGAATAAGTTTTATAAATGATGAAAACTCCTCATTTTTTTAAGAGATTCAAGCTGAATTTTAAACAAACCATTTTTTGGTTAGGATTCTGCTTCATGTTATTATGTGGGAATTGCCTATTTTCTCAGGCGATAAATCTTGTTCTTCGTTCTGATAGTCCTAATTCGGTAAATGGATCTGTAAACTCAGTCACTCCGACCGTTAATACGATGATTACTTCTAGTCCGGTTATGGAGATTGCCGCTTGGACTTGGGGTGGTGTACCTGGGGCTACCCGGGCTTATTTTGACTTTGAAAGGACGTTAATTCCGGTTGGAGCGACAATAATGTCGGCTGAATTGGATTTGTATGCCAATCGTAACAATGGTTCAGGTGAGCATAGCACCATGAATGGGTCGAACGATGCTTTTATTAACCGAATTATTGGTTCATGGAGTTACGCCGACATTAGTTGGGATAATCAGCCCGCAGTAAGCCCCATAAATGAAATACACTTAACCCAAACTCCAAACTCACCCGTTGATTACTTTATTGACGTTACGCAATTGGTTAAGGATATGCAGTCCAACCCAAATTCAAGTTATGGTTTTAGATTAAAGTTAGCTACAGAATCCTATTATAGGCGCTTAGTTTTTGCCTCAATTTTTAATCAAAATGTTAATCAACGCCCTATTCTTAAAGTAAGATACTATAAAGACTTACCTACTTTCTCAGTTGATGCAATATGCGATAACGATTTTAAATACCATTTAAACGTTGTGGCCGATAAAGTAACGGGCGAGAACTTTACACTTGTGGTAAATGGCACTACTGTCGGGAGCTTTACAAATTCTATTTCCTCAAGTTCATTCCCAGTTGGGGCAAATTATTCGGCGGTTATCCTTAATGACTTCGGCGACACCCTCCAAGTCTTAAACGGTAAACAAAATTGTGGCTATATCATTGGTAATGGTGATTATTATACCTGCGACAACTATTTCTTAGATGACAATAATGGGTTGAATGGTTTTTATAGTCCCGATCAAACCTATACAACGAGAATTTGCTCTAATAATGGCGGTAGGGTTAGGTTAACATTTGAGCAGTTTAAATTGGCGAACTCAAGTTTTCAGTCGTTCGATAAGTTTACAATTACCGACGGGTTAACTGGAAATACGCTTTTTAGCAACCAAGGCAACCCTACAGCTGCCCCTACGGTAATTACCTCAGATCCAAATAGCTCCTGCGTCAACGTTGATTTTGATTCTGACGGTGCGGAGGAATCAGTCGGTTGGCGGGCTAAGGTTTCTTGCCTTCCGGTGGTAGTACCAAATTGCATTAAAAATATTTGTGGACCTGTGGTTCCCGATGATTGCGCATCTGCTTGCGAATTGCCATTAACCAATCCTGGGGATTGTAATAATAATCCTAACGGCATTAGCATTGATTCATACTGTTTAACAAATATAGGTGCAACGCCATCAAATCCTTATGTTAATCAATCTGATTGCCAGCCCGGTAATTTGGTAACTGCGCTGCCGGCATCCGATGTTTGGTTTAAGTTTACCGCGGTTAGTAATACGGTTCAGTTTATTATTAATAATAGTGACATAAGAACGCCAAACCTAGTATTGTACAAAGGAAATTGTAACTCGCTTATAGGGAAGAATTGTGCGGTTGGTTCAGATAGTGTGTTGTTTGCCGAATTCGAAAACCTGGTGGTTGGCAATGTTTATTATTTGCAGGTAAACGGAGAGAATATTAATGATCGTGGAAAATTTCAGCTGACCATTAAAAACTTCAATAAATGTACCCAATGTGGAATAGTTACAGAATTTACGGCATCTCCACCACCTGTAAACGGTAGATACACCGTTGGCCAAACCGTTAATTTTAGGTTTAAGATAAAATATTGGGATCCGGTTGCAGCCAACAATTGGCCTCATTCTGTTGTACCCCAATTTGGTTCCGGGTGGGATTTAAGTTCGTTTACCTATTCAGTCCCCCCTCCTGGTGATGGTTCAGGAAAATGGGAGTATGTAAACAATAATGTTACTTCGTCGGCAAATGGCCGCATCTTTGGGCCTGGTTTTTATTTTGAAACCGAGTTAACCAACTCGGGAGATCCGCCAAGTGACCCCAATAATCCTGGCGATAATTGGGGAGATGGGGGATACACCAATGGTGACGTTCCTGATGGTTTTTATGAATTTAATTTTTCACTTAAAGTAGGATCTTGCCCATCTGGTTTGGTTAGTTCAAACCTTAATATTGTGGCAAGTGTTTATGGCGATTATCAGTCGGGCTCTTATACAAGTAGTGTTTGTGAAATTGATTCACCTACCGAGTTTTCTGCCAATGGAACCTGCTGCGAGCCAGCATCGGTTTCAAAGGTAACACCCACTTCTTGTCCATCTACGTGTAACGGTATAGCTAAAATTACCGGTAAGGGTACATCACCATATGTTATGATATGGAAGGATGGCGACAACAATGTACTACGAAGTAGTTCAAATATTCAAACTGCAGATAGTTTGGAAACCTTGTGTGCTGGATTTTATGTGGTTGATGTTATTGATGCACAAGGTTGTTTGTCAACTCAATTTTTTGAAATCAAAGCCGGAACGCAGTCCACTTATGAATTAACTTATCAAGATTCGGTTTGCGAAAATGAGACGGTAACTTGTGTGCTAAACTATGGAGGTATTGGGCCTTATAATATTGATTATAAAGTTAACGGTGTTATTACTAAACTGGTCAATCAATCTGCACAAACTGTGTTTTCCTTTGTTCCCCAGGCAACCGGAAAAATTGACTTTTTTAATTTCTACGATGTCGGGAAAGCGTGTGGAATTGCAGACACCCTTTCAAAACCAATACACGTAAATAAACGACCTATCGCCGTATTGTACCAAATTGACACTATATGTCAGGGCACGACTGGGACTATATTTGTCGATATTGTTGGTAAGGAAAACTTCACACTGTATCTTGATGCCGGCGGGCAATCGCAAACGATTACTGGACTGAAACAAGGAACTAATAACATAGTTGTATCTCCAACTGTATCGACAGACTATAGTATTCTTAGACTTACAGATTCATCATTACCATTAAGTTGTGATGCAGTTAGCATTTCAGGATTGGCCAAAATTCATGTGTTCAAAGCTCCTTCTATGTTACTGGGCGGTATCTCTGAAACCTGTTTTGGAGATTCAGCAATACTAAATACACGTTTCGTTGGAAGCGCTCCGTTTAAATTGTCTTTAGGAGGGCCGTATGGTCCATATTTCCTAAATGCAGCTAATAAATTAGATTCATTAAAGGTTAAGACAAACATTGGTGATAATTTATATCAATTGATTGAACTAACGGATAGCAATGACTGTAAAGCAATTACCCCCGCTTCATTTAACGTTAATGTTGCTAGTCCTCCTCAAGCCATTATTACTGGAAACAGTACAATTTGTGAAGGTGATTCTGCGGCCCTGTCTGTCAGTGTATCGGGCAAGGCTCCATATCAATTGGTATTACAGGATCAGTTGGGAAATGAATATCTGTATCAGTTACAAAACGCTGGCAATCAAGTAATAAAGTTAAAGCCACCGGTTGGTAACGTGGCCATTCAAATTGCTGATATAGTTGATGGAAGCCAATCAAAATGCCACGGACTTGGTAGCGGAACGGTAAATATTCTGGTGAGAAAGTCGCCTCATGCTGAATTAATTGCCTTGAATCCGAAGCTTTGTATGGATAGTACGGAGCATATTCGGTTGGATATAACGGGTGTTGCTCCATTTGATGTTATTCTATCGGATGGTTCTCAAGAATACAGTCTTCCAGCCATAAATTCGGGAGAAATCTTTTCTAAAGTCATTTCCAGCAATACTAAATTCTTCGTTAAATCACTTAGTGATGGTGGTTCTCCAACCTGTTTTGATTTAAACCCAGACACTGTATCTATTTCAGTATTTGAGCCAATTGTTGCCACCTTGTTGGAAGAAAGATGTAACTCAGACCTTACTGAATTTACGGCTATTGTGGAGTTAACTGGTGGTGATCCAAGTACCTATATGGTTGATGGTATTGGTTTTAGCTCAAATCCGTTTGTATCGAACGTCATCGCCAATGGATCTAGTTATAACCTTGTTTTTTCTGATGCCACAAATTGTAGCGTTTCAGAAGTTGATGATAAAAAATATTGTCAATGTATAACTGAGGCAGGAACCGTGTCTGCGGGACTGCGACAATTTTGTGAAACTGATGTGGCCGTTACTGAATTTAATGATAACGCAATTGTCGAGTCGGATGATTCGTCCTTGTTCGTTTTACACGACAAAGGAGGTATTTCGCTCGGTAATATATTGGCCACAAATAATAAACCAGAATTCAGTTTTATTCCTGGGGTAACGCTGGTAAATAAGACTTATTATATATCGAACCTGGTTGGAAATAAGAATCTTACTAAGCAATTTGGAATTGATTTAGAGGACACCTGCATCGCCATCTCCCGGGGCACGCCAGTACGTTGGAATGCTTTACCAACGGGTGTAATCAGTC
>CAYMJL010000017.1:0-57242 GCA_964390915.1 uncultured Flavobacteriales bacterium | reverse complement strand
GAAAATCGATAATAGAAACGGTCGACATATATTTTCAATTTATTCGATGGTGGCGGCAGTTTCACTTGTTTGTTGCGCCAATGGTTTGCTTTTGTTTCGGTTTACCAGATAAATGCCATAAATGGTAATTAGGGTGCCTAAAGCCATATTTAGGGTAACGGGTTCATCGAGCCACAACCAACCCAATCCCACAGCTACTACCGTGTTGATATAAGCATAAGCCGATGCGCTGGTGGGCGGTAGGTGTTTTAACATGTACAAAAATGCACCGTAAGCTACAATCGACCCAAAAATGGTGAGGTAAACCAAGGCACCAACTCCTTCAAACGTATACTGGGTTTCAAAAGGTTTTTCGGTAATAAAACTGATGCCGGTAAGCACCAATCCGGCAATAAACATTTGCCAACCGGCGGCAAAAACAGGGGGCATTTTGGTGTTTACCCGCGAAACGTATATGGTGCCCGCAGCCCAGCCAATGTTGGCAATTACAATGCCCGCAATTCCCATCAGGTAATCGGGATTGGTAAAATCGGCCAGGTTGTTGCTAAAAATGACTACAATGCCCACAAAACCGAGTAAAATTCCGGTCACTAATTTCCAATGTAACACTTCTTGTTTAAAAAAGGCCATGGCCAGTAACATTACCCAAACCGGATTCATGGCACAAAGAATGGCCGTTAGTCCGCTGTTGATGTGCTGTTCGGCCCAGGTTACCAATCCGTTTCCAGTGGTAATCATTAGCAAAGCTGGAATAATTATTTTGCCAAATTCGCGCCATGCAGGTAGTTTGTACCCGTTGAAGAGTCCGTAAGCAATAACCAGAAATCCGGCACTGGTTTGGCGCAAACCGGCCATCCAAAATGGCGGGATGGTTTCAACCCCAATTCTGATGGCTAAATAAGTGGTTCCCCAAAAAAAACTTACCAAGGCAAAGGCAATGTAGGCTCCGAAAAGTGGTGATTTTGTACTCATGGTAATGCTGATGGCGATTTTGCCCGCTAAAAGTAGTTAAAGCAACATTTACTACGAGGGTTGATGGTGTTTTTTGCCTTGTCATTCTGAGTGCAGCGAAGAATCTAGCTTATTTACGGCATAGACCCTTCCTTCGTCAGGGTGACAAACCTTTTTTGTCATTCTGAACACAGCGAAGAATCTAGCTTATTTACGGCATAGACCCTTCCTTTGTCAGGGTGACAAACCTTTTTTGTCATTCTGAGTGCAGCGAAGAATCTCGCCTATTGAAGCCTAAAGAAGCTTCTTCTGCATGTGGAAGCCCAAAATGCGGTAACCTTCGTTCATGTAAAATTTGTGTGCACGGTAATTGCCTACATAAGCGTTTAATTCAACTGTGTTGCAACCCAATTCCCGGGCATAATTGTGCACCCAAGCCATCATTTGTTGTCCAATTTTTTGTGAACGCAGGGTTGGCTCTACGGCTACATTATCCACTTCAATTTGCAAACCTGAATGTATTCGGGTCAAGGTCCACATGCCACAGATGCCAACCAGTTTGCCGTCAATAAACGCACCCAGACATTTGTAACAATCGTAATTCATGTCCTGAAGTCGGGCGGTGATGGTAGCTAAATCGGTGTTTGGGTTTAGTTCTTGAAGCAAGGGGAGCATCAATGGAAATTCCTCGAACGACAACAGGCGCAAATTCATGGGGTAAATGGTTTAAAACGTTGTTGATAATAAGCCAACTAATTAAAGTAAACGAAACTTGGCAAAGGCTTTATTCTCCTACTTTTGAAATAAAGAAGTACAAGAATAATAAATGGCATCACCACAGGCAAAAATAGAAGTAATAAATAGGGAAATTAGTTGGTTATCCTTCAACGATAGGGTATTGCAAGAAGCAGCCGACCCCAACGTGCCTTTGGTGGAGCGCCTTCGGTTTTTGGGTATTTTTTCGAACAATCAGGACGAATTTTTCAAGGTCCGTGTAGCCACACTTCGGCGAATTGAAAAATTGGGCATTGAAGCCGAGGATTATTTGGACATGGACGCCAAAAAATGCCTGGTTGAAATTCAGCAGCGGGTAATGAAGCTGCAGGCCAAGTTCGAAAAAATATACCGCGGTATAATTATGGAGCTTGAAGAGCTCGATATTCATATTATTGATGAAAAGCGCCTAACTCCTGAACAGGGCGAGTTTGTTAAAGACTATTTCTACCAAAGTGTACGGCCGGTTATTGTGCCGCTGATGCTCGATAAAAAGGAGGTTTTTCCGCAGTTAAAAGACAAGACCATTTATCTGGCTGTAAAACTCTCCAAACGTGCGCATCCCGATGCCACACGTTACGCACTTATTGAAATGCCTACGAACGATGTGAGTCGTTTTGCGGTGTTGCCCGAGGTAGCAGGCAAAAAATTTGTCATGCTGCTGGACGATGTTATTCGTTATTGTCTGGACGATATTTTCTCCATTTTCGATTTCGACCACATCGAGGCATTTACCATAAAACTGACCCGTGATGCCGAGCTCGACATCGAAGAGGATGTGAGTAAAAGTTTCATGGAAAAATTGGCCGAAGGGCTCGATAATCGTAAGAAAGGCAAGTTTGTTCGCTTTGTTTATGATGCTTCAATTTCTGATGATTTGTTTGCCTACCTGGTAAAAATGCTCGGCCTTAAAAAGACCCAAAGCCTTATACCCGGCGGACGATACCATAATTTTAAAGATTTTATTGGCTTTCCGTCGGTGGGTGAAAATACCTTTACCTATGCCGCTTTACCACCTTTGCCTTGCAAAGAGTTGGAGGGGAAACGCAGTTTGCTAAAAGCCATTTCCGACCACGATGTGATGCTTACTTTTCCGTTTCAGTCGTTCAATTACATCATCGACTTGATACGTGAAGCGGCCATCGACCCTGCG
Organism: uncultured Flavobacteriales bacterium; assembly: GCA_964390915.1. Taxonomy (GTDB): domain Bacteria; phylum Bacteroidota; class Bacteroidia; order Flavobacteriales_D; family Luteibaculaceae; genus DASUEB01. Next base: position 54,364 of record CAYMJL010000017.1, on the reverse strand, counting down.
GTGAAAAGCATTAAAATGAACGTTTATCGGGTTACCCGAAATTCTAAAATAATTAATGCCCTGATTAATGCCGCCCGAAATGGAAAACATGTTGAGGTGGTGCTCGAATTGCAAGCTCGGTTCGATGAAAAAAACAACCTGTACTGGTCGAACAAGTTGCAAACCGAAGGTGTAAAAGTAACTTTTGGGGTTCCGGGACTTAAAGTACACGCCAAGCTTATTTTGATAGAACGATTCGAGCATAAAAAAATAAAATACTACGCACACATTGGCACCGGAAATTTTCATGAAGGGAATGCCCGGATTTACACCGACCATAGTTTGTTAACTGCCGACCAGCGCTTGGCTGGCGAAGTGGCCAAGGTGTTTAATTTTATGGATAAAAACTATGAAATCCCGCATTGCCGGCACTTGATGGTTTCTCCTTTTGGTAACAGAACACGTTTTACTGCCTTCATAAACAACGAAATTAAAAACGCCAAGGCAAAAAAAGAGGCCTACATCTACCTGAAACTGAATAATTTGGTCGACCGAGAGATGATTAAAAAGCTCTATGACGCTAGCCGAGCTGGAGTGAAAATTAAAGCCGTGGTGCGGGGTATTTGTTGTTTGGTGCCGGGTGTAAAAGGCATGAGCGAAAACATTGAGGTAATTAGTATTGTTGACCGGTTTTTAGAGCACACCCGCGTGTTTTTGTTTTGCAACGGAGGTGAGGAGCGCTATTTCATTTCATCGGCCGACTGGATGGGACGAAACCTGGACAGAAGGGTAGAGGTTACGGCTCCTATTTATGACAAGAAAAACCAAAAAATACTGAAGGATTTACTGCATATCTATTTTGCCGACAACGTAAAAGCGCGTATTCTAGACAAGAATATGTATAACTTGTACGTATCGAACGGTAAACCGAAATATCAGTCGCAGCTAGAGGCTTATAACTATTTTAAAAAACTTACCCATCATTAAATGAGATTTGGTGCAATAGATATAGGCTCCAACGCCATGCGACTGCTGGTTGCCGAGGCACAGGAAGAGGACAACCACAGCGTTCTTAAAAAACTCACACTGGTGCGTGTTCCGGTACGTTTGGGTGAAACCGTATTTACAAAGGGAATTATTACCCCAATAAAAATTAAAAAACTCAGTAAATCCATCAGTGCATTTAAATTGCTGATGGAGGTTTATGGGGTGGAAGATTACCGAATCTGTGCTACATCGGCCATGCGCGAAGCACAAAATCAGCAAGAAGTGCTCGATAAGGTGAAACAGCTTACCGGAGAAGATATTTTGGTTATTGATGGCCAGTTAGAAGCCAATCTTATTCATTCCACCTTCGAAACTTTGGTTTTCGACCTTTCGAAAGACTATTTATACATTGACGTGGGTGGTGGTAGCACAGAACTTTCGTTGTTAAAACATGGGAAACCGGTTAAATCGAAATCGTTTAAAATTGGTACCGTTCGTAGCTTGAAGAAAAAAGTGGAAGATGGCGACTGGCAGGAAATGCTTGATTTTGCTACTGAATTGGGTAAAAAAACCAAGGGTTTGCAGGCGATTGGAACCGGTGGAAACATAAATAAATTGGTGAAACTGAGTCCGCTAAACAATTTGACCGGCCTCGATTTCGGTGAATTGGCGGGCATTATGCACCGTTTGGAAAAGGTAGGTCTCAAGGAACGTATGCGCCTATTCGATTTAAAAGCCGACCGCGCTGACGTAATTATTCCGGCTGGGCACATTTACCTGGATGTAATGAAAGCCGCCGGAATTGAAGAGATTCTGGTACCCAAACTGGGTTTAAGTGACGGTATTATTTACGATTTGTACAAGAAATACAAAGCGAAAAAAGCCATGGTTTAAGTGCTGGAATTAGTTTTAATGCTGGCCAGATTTTTTAACCACATAGGCACATAGATTCAACGCACCGCGTTGCTATGTTTTCTAAAACCTGTCAAAAGAAAATCATAGTGGTGCAAGCACAGGTATAGTGTTAAATGGTTAAAATAAACCCTATGTGCCTATGTGGTGAAAAATTTTAAAGGCATAGGGTACAAGCAGATAATCTTAACTTTAGCGTTCAAAAATTTTCATGATGAAAAAAACATTCGTTACGACGATACTGGCTATGCTGATGGTTTCGGCCAACATTTTAGCACAAACGAATTTGGAAACCACCAAGGCTAAATTTTACGGCACCGAATTTAAAGTAGCGGGTCCTGTGGAAATTACCGAAGTGCTTACCACGCTTCAGAAAACAGACGAAGTGGGCAATGTTCAGGTAAAAGGTGTAATTACTGAGGTTTGCCAACGCAAAGGCTGCTGGATGAAATTGCAAACCCAAAGCGGTGATGCTGTACAGGTTACTTTTAAGGATTACGGCTTTTTTGTACCCAAAGACTTGGCTGGCAAAACGGTAGTTTTAACCGGTAAAGCCTGGATAAACTATACCCCGGTGGAAGATTTAAAACATTATGCCGAAGATGCAGGCAAAACGAAAGAAGAAATAGCTGCTATAACAGCCGCCAAACGCGAACCGAGGTTTGAGGCAACGGGGGTGGCGGTTTATTGAGTGTCTTGTCTCTGCTTACATGAAATCGGTATCTCTCATAGGTCTCCTAATTATTACGTCATGTCAAACATTTGATGAACGTATTTTATCCGATGCTCGCTATTCCAGTGGTCGGAATTATGAAACAAGGCAGCCGATTACGCCCAGGATTAGAAAACTGGGTGAATACACATTTGTCTCAGGGTATTCAAAAACGGGCAGTAGCTTAGGTATGTACCTCAGGAATAAAGAGGTTGGATTTTGGCTCAAGCAAGACGGTTTTTATGACACATTATTCCAAGTGGATTTTATGCATAATGGTCAATTATCTTTTCTGTATACTTATTTATATGAAGATGGGGGGTCGCTTTACCTATTAAGGAAAAATGAAAATGGAACTTATCAAGATGAGTTGATAACGGAAGAGATGCATCTGTTTTATTGCGAAGAAAATTTGGTAATAGACAGTGTTCGCGATTTTTTGATTTACAATGTCAATGGGGATACTGTGGATGAAATTTTGATAAATCCTATGGTTTATAACGGAAAAGTTAGTGGAACAAACTGTACAGACACGTTCTACTTTAATCCTAAAAATTCCCGGTAAATCAGGATTTGAATACGAATGTTCAAGTCTGCGAATTCTCATTAAGTTTATCGGGTAAAACAAAAAACAAGCACGCACTTAATTTCAAAAACAACGGTCTCTCATACTTTATTTTCCTGCAGATTGCGCAGATTTTCGCAGATTTGGATGGTTGGTTTCTGCGCCATCTGCGGGAAGATTTTCACACATAGCTCTTTATTCTATACGCCTGCATCCCCACCCATTCACGGATAATGAGATTCCACTTGGCCAATGCGCCAACAGAAGGGATGAACAGGTGGTCGAATTCAAATTTACGCCCGCCCACAATTCTATCGGTTACATAAACGTGGTGCGGAATACCGGCAGCTTTAAAACAAGCCGATGCCCTGCGCATGTGAAAGCCTGAGGTTACCAGTAAAACGGTGTCGTTTTCGCCAATTTTTCGTAGAATTTGAGCTGTATTTACAGCGTTTTCGTGCGTATTTCGCGACTCGGTTTCGTAAAAAATGTTTTTGCTGTTCAGTTTAATTTCATTCAGGTATAGGCGAATAAACTTGGCCTCTTTGTCATTAGGTAACAGTAGTTTCCCGGAGCCACCGCTTACCACCAAACGCTCTATTTTCCCTATTTTCTGTAGGCGCAAACTTTGCCACAATCTATCGGCCGAGCCAAAAAACTGCACGCGCCCCAGTTGCGGATCCCAACCGGCCATGCCACCCAGCACTATTCCGGTTTTGTGAAATTTTATAGCCTTGTCTTTGGTAGCTGGGGTTTCCCAAAATCGCAGTGCTTCATCTACAATAAAATCGTTGCAGAAAAAGGCCAGCATTAAAATGGCAATGGAGAAAATTCGGGTTTTGTTTTTACCTTTTTTATACAACCAACCAAACAGCACAAGGGCGAAAAACCAACAAAGTGGTTGGAGTAAAAAGGCGGTTATTTTGGAAAGAATAAAAAACATAAGCAAATAAGTTGATCCAAAGTAAAGCCAAAAGTGGTATATTTTGCTCACTTCGCGCTCGGGTTAACTATGCATGTACCACAACTTATACTTGATTTAACACTTATTCTTGCTGCGGCTGGGCTTACCACGCTGTTGTTTAGGCGATTAAAACAACCCATGGTGTTGGGTTATTTATTGGCGGGTTTGCTAATTGGCCCTAATATTGGCTTGTTGCCTACTATTTCCGATGTTAAGTCGATTTCCATTTGGGGTGAAATTGGGGTAATTTTTCTTCTTTTTGGCCTGGGCTTAGAGTTTAGTTTTAAGCGACTGCTAAAATTGGGCGGTTCGGCGGCAATCACAGGCGTTCTGGAAGTTTCGGCCATGTTGTTTACCGGCTATCTGCTGGGCTGGTTGCTGGGTTGGTCGAACATGGATAGTCTTTTTCTTGGTGCCATTCTCAGCATTTCATCAACTACTATTATACTCCGGGCTTTCGAAGAATTGGGGCTTAAAAAAAGAAAATTTACCGGAATGGTAATGGGGGTGCTGGTTATTGAAGATTTGGTGGCTGTGGTTTTGCTCGTGGTGTTATCCACCTTATCGCTTAGCGGGCAGACGCTTGGTTTTACCTTGGTTTGGTCGCTGTATAAGTTGGCCATTTTTCTGGCCATCTTGTTTATTGGCGGCATATTTATTTTACCTACTTTTTTAAGAAATACAAGCAAATGGATGAATGACGAAGGCCTAATGCTGGCTTCGTTGGCCTTTTGTTTTGTCATGGTGGTAATGGTTAGCAATGCAGGATTTTCACCGGCATTAGGTGCTTTTATTATGGGTTCTATTTTAGCCGAAACTCCTTTTTCTGAAAAAATTGAGCACCTGGTGCAACCGCTTAAAAACTTATTTGGTGCGGTGTTCTTTGTGTCGGTGGGTATGCTTATCAATCTTAACGATATAGCCAATTATGGCTTGCCCATTGCCTTGGTTACCCTGGTGCTTATTGCCGGAAAAATTACCCACGTTACCATTGGTGCATTGGTTAGCGGCCAGCCCTTAAAACAAGCTGTTCAGGTGGGAACCAGTATGGCTCAAATAGGTGAGTTTTCGTTTATTATAGCTGCGTTGGGGCAAACCATGGGGGTTACCAGTGGTTTTCTGTATCCAGTAACGGTTGGAGTAGCTGTTTTTACCACGTTTTTAACGCCTTATACCATCCGCTCGGCCGATAGCATTCATGATTGGCTGGATGGGCTTTTGCCCAAGCGCTGGTTGCCAATTTTACAAGGATATGCGGGTGGTGCGCAAAAAACTATTGTGGTAAACCATTGGAAAGATGCTATTAAAGCCTATTCCATTTTAGTAGGTATAAACACCATGATTTTGTTGGGAATAACCTTGGTTTCTTCCGTTTATTTGGTTCCCTGGATGCAAGGACTATGGCCTGCGTTAAGGGGTTTAACCGGACTTAACGTATTGGTTACTTTTCTGTTGATGACACCTTTTCTGTGGGCTTTAATGATTAAGCGGGTCGATAATATTTCCTACAACCGACTTTGGTTAGATAAAAAATACAACAAAGGCCCTTTGGTAGCCATGGCCTTATTGCGCATAACTATTGGTGTGTTGTTAGTTGGTTTTTTGTTATCGCAGCACTACAACGGGCTGGTAACTGTGGTGGGTGCATTGTGTACCATTCCAATAGTTTTGTTGGTGTTCTCCACGCGTTTACAGCGTTTTTACAACAAATTAGAGCGACTTTTTCTACACAACTTTCATGAAAAAGAGAAGGCCAACGCAGTGCGATCGGCACATCAGTTTATTCCGTGGGATGCGCATTTGGCTCATTTCGAAATTTTGGCCGAAGCTAGTTATGTAGGCAAAACACTCGAAGAACTACGTTTTAGGGAGCGATTAGGAATAAATATTGCGCTTATCGAGCGCGGAAAATTGGTGTTGCATGCACCAAGCAGATTGGAGCGGCTAATGCCAAACGATAAACTGGCGGTAATTGGAACCGATGCGCAACTGGAAGAATTTGCCAAGGACATGCACGAGTCTATTTTGAAACCTGCCGACCAGATACCGGCAAGTGATGTGGTTTTACTGCCAATTCCGGTTGAAATGACATTTCCCTATCTAAATCAAACCATCCGCGAATCACTAATTAGGGAACATACGCTTGGTTTAATAGTCGGTATAGAACGCAAGGGTGAGCGAATACTTAATCCAGATTCGACCATGCGGTTTTTACAGGGTGATATGGTGTGGTTGGTAGGAAGTAAAAAGAAAATTAATGCGATGCTGGGGAAAAGGTAATGGCCTCTCCAAAATCCCTCTCCAAAAGAGATATTATTAACCACCTACCACAATTTTTATAAACACATAGATACATAGGCTTGAGTTAAACAAAAAGTAGAAGAATTATATGATTCCCTTAAATTTTACCAATTGGTTTTAAACGCAGCTATCTAAGCCAGTACTCCGAATGGCGGTACTCGACCGGATGGGGTGCCTTTTTTCACAATCGAGCGGAGCGAACCGGAATGCGGGCACCTGAGCGGAAGCTGCGAGGGACGAGCAGATCACCGCCCAGGTCGCAATTCCGGAAGTGTAGCGAAGTGAGTGAAAAGCAGCACCGAGTTTCTTTTGCCAAGCTTTTCTTTGCGGAAAAGAAAAGCGGAAGCTATTTCGGTTGATCGATTATCTATTTTTCCTGCGTCCTTTCTTTAGAAAAGAAAGTACCAAAGAAATTGTCGCTATTTTTACTTCACTGCATTCCGCTCACAAAATTGCGACCATACTGGCGATCTGCTCGTCCCTCGCAGCTTCCATTATGGTACCCGCATTTTGTTTCGCTCCATTTGTTCAGTAAAAAAGGCGACCGAAGCTCCGAATAAGCCATCAGGTAAACTATGGTCTGATAAAATTCGAGAGAATCATTAAGCTAGAAAACATTGTAGGCAATGCTTCGCTTTGAGGCTATGTATCCTAATTTTTCCTTTCGAATTCCTGACCTAATCTATGTCTCTATGTGTTTAATTTTTTTTAGGCTGGGAGAGGTTACCGTCTGTTTTTAACCTGAATGTTCATGCCGCCACTGCCATCACCCAGTTTACTTAACCGGTACTTGAAGGTCAGCATGGCATATTGGCCAATAATGTTAGAGCGCGTTTCTTGTAAATAGTTAAGCTCGCTTACGCGCTGTAAACCCGAGTTTTGATTTAGAATATCGAACACTTTCAAGGTTAATGAAGCGCGGTTGGCTTTTAAAAAGTAGTGACTAACCTCGGCTTGCAACAACGGAATGGTAACCGCATTGTTAAAACTTTGCGATTGGTAACGACTCACATCGGCAGTAAATGCAATGTTCCACTTTTCGGAAGGAGAATAGTTTACATCAGTAAAATAGCCAATGTTGTAAAACTTGTTGTTCAGCGATTTTTGAATAGAGTACTGCGCTTCGGTATATTTTAAAGCCCCCCCAACCGAAACCGTTATTTTATCGGCTTTACGGTTTTTAAAGGTAAGTTCGGCCTCGTGGGTGTAGTTGGTATTTACGTTGTTTACCCCATTTACCGGGTTGATGCCTCGGTTGTAGGTTTCACCAAGCGCAACTTCAAGGTTTAATCCCAGTTTACGGATGGGAGTAGAAAACTCGAAATTGGCATCGGCTTTATAATCATCGTTTACGTTTACATAGGTAATTTCCTGCGCCAAATTTTGGCTATTTACCTTGCGCGACATGTTTATTTTATCGTGGGTGTACGTTCCGGCAAGGTTGGCGAAAATAGAGGTAAACGAAAACTGATCGAACCACATCCAGTTTACACCCGCATTGTGGCTAATTTCTGGTTTCAGGTTTTGATTACCACGGAACAGCGAAAAGGGGTTGGCTGTATTTACAATTGGTTGCAGCTGGTTAATGCTTGGTGTGGTCAATCGGCTTTCGTACCTAAAACCAATGCGTTTGCTGTTGCTGTATTCATTTTCAAGCGTTAAGCGAGGCAACAAATAAGCATAGCTGGTATTTACCACCGCAGAATCCTTTAAACCGCTGTTTATTTGGCCTGATTCTAAGGCCAATCCCACGTTAAATTTTATTTTTTCGGTATTCTTTTTTACCAAAATTGCCGGGCGAAGACCACTTACTTTTCTTGAAAAATTAACGGAAAGGCTGTCTACCACACTATTCTCATTGGGTGGGGTTCCTTGGCTTCTCCAATATTGGTCGTTGTTCCAGTTTCCGCGTAGCGAAGCATCTAACAAATAACCACCCCACAATTTTCGGGTAATGGTAGCTCCGGCTCCGTAGTTGCGTTCGGCTGTTTGATTTTTTTGATATTGATTCATAGCCAGCGTTAGGTTAGGATTGAACAAGGTGGTTAAATTGTTCCATTCGTCATTGTTCAACGATTGGTTGGTTCCGGCTTCTACAAAGGTTTTTAGCAATGGCCAGCCGCCATGAAATTTGTGCACGTAGTTTAATCCGGTTGATGCACTGACACCCGAGTTGGTGCCCAGCGTGCTGTTGTCCAATTGGTTGAAAGCAGCTTTTTCTAACAGCGATTGTGTAAATGCTTTGCTGCTTGTTTTCCCCGAATTAAGATTTACCGTTCCGTTGAACGTGATTTGCTTGGCTGAATCAAGATCGTTGCGGTAACTGGTTGAAAAGCCATGCGCACGGTCGTTGGTGGTTTCTTGGCTCGATTGGTTCCGTTCGAAGGTTTGTTCGTTGGTAAAGTTTTTAGAATAGGTATTTTGATCCAGGTACTTTTTAGAGCCGTTGCCCAGATAACTAACATTGAAACGGTTATTTTTTCTAGGCTCGTAGGTGTAGTTGATGCCCGCAGCCCCCGAAGTAACCAAACCATTGATGGGTTGTCCAAAGTTGATGGGCGGTGCATTTCTGCCACCCAAATCAATTCTTCCGCCCGATCCTCCGCTCATTAATGAACCAATACCGCCTCTGAAATTAAGGTAGTCCTGAAACGAAAAACCAAATTGGTTGATGTTGTTTAACATACCCAGCGCACCAAATTGAGTGGTTGGTTTAAAGTTGTAGATTTTACCACTTATTTGGTATTTATCTTTGGTGCCAACACCGCCTTGCACATCGCCAAAAGAACCATTTTTCTTGTCGTCTTTCAACATTAGGTTAATGGTTTTGTCGCGTGTACCGTCATCAATTCCGGTAAATTCCGATTGGTCGGAGCCTTTGTCGAAAACCTGTACTTTTTTGATGGCATCGGCAGGAAGGTTTTTGGTCGCTATTTTTTGGTCGCCACCAAAAAACTCCTTGCCATCAACCAGTACTTTTTTTACGTCTTCACCCTGTGCTTTCAGGTTACCGGCTCTATCCACCTCTACACCCGGAAGTTTGCGTAACAAGTCTTCTACACTTGCATCGGGTTTGGTTTTAAACGCACCAGCATTGTATTCAACTGTATCGCCTTTTATGGCTATGGGAACACGTTCACCTTCAATTTCGACGGTTTTTAAATCCCGGTTTTCGGGCGAAAGAACAACCGTTGGAAGCGTGCCGCCATTGGCCAAAGGTGTTTCTATGGTTTTGTAAAAAGGCTTGAAACCCAGGTAAGCCGATTGCAACAGGTAGGTTCCGTTTTTTACGTTCTTAATCTCGAATGCACCCAGTTCATTGCTTATTCCAAAATAGGCGAGTGTAGAATCTGCCGGGTGAAGCAAAGCTGCAGTGGCAAACGGAAGGGCTTTTCCTTGGTTGTCGAAAATGCTTCCTTTTAAATTTTGCTGAGCCAGCGCAGCAACGGGGCAGAGACTTATCAGTAGCAATAGACACTTGGTGCAATAGGCTACCACCAAATTTTTGAATTTGAACATGGCCGAATGTGTTGTAGACTAAAAATGCTTAGCGGTTTTCCACTTTAATAATCACGTTTCCTTTGCCCGAGCCACCCATTTGTTGACGCATTTCGGCGGTTTTTTCGTCCACCATCTTTTTGTAGGCAGCCTTGTTCATTTTTTTGCCATCGGTAGGTTTTACCACCAATTTGGTATCGGCTTGGCCTTTTTCTACACTCAAAGCATTTAGGGTATATTCTCCTCCGTTTACATCAACAGCAAGTACCAGGCCGGGTAAGCCTTCAAATCCGCTCGGTCCAACCGATACAGGAATGGCTGGAGTAAACCACGCAACGGTTTTTTTGGCAGAGTCTTCGCGAACAGCCTCTTGGCATGGAAAACCCAGTAGCATTTTTTGATTTCCTGTCAATTTCCAGGTCAATGGATCTATTTCAGATTCGATAATGAACTTGCGCGACATGAATTCCTTTTGCTCAATTTTTCGGTTATTTTTTATATCGCAATAGGTAATTTCTTCCGGGCGGTTCATTTTAATTTTGATTTCGCCACCGTCATCGCTGGTGTGGCTCATTTCGGTTGCTTCCGGTTTCTTTTCGGTTAAAAAAATTGAACCTTCGTCGGTGAAGTGAAGTGCTTTGGTTGCTTTTTGTTCTTTTGGCAACATGGCTGCAAACTGAGCAGCTTCGCCCTCTAATTCCAATTTAAGGGCAATTCTCTCTTCGTAAATAACTTTTGCGTTGTGGGTTTGTGCATTGGCTGCGGTTAGCAGACAAATGGCTGAAAGGGTAAATAGTAACTTTTTCATGGTTGATGATTTTGAGTACGAATGTATACTCCATAACCCTCAACCGTGGTTAATGACCGGATAATTAAAGTTAATTAAGGTTAAGCACTTCGACCCTTCGACCCTTCGACAAGCTCAGTATCCGAAGTCGCACCCTGAGCTTGTCGAAGGGTGGATGTTCTTTACTTCATCAACCTCAATTGCCCGGTAATCACTTTTTTCTCGGCGTTGTATTTCGAGCGGACAGATACCCGGTAGAGGTACACGTCAGCTTTAGCGGTTTCTCCGTTGAAGGTACCGTCCCAGGGTTGGTTTTTGTTGGTAGAGTGAAAAATTTGCTGTCCCCACCGGTTAAAGATGTCGAGTTGGTAGCTGGTAACCTGTTCGCCAATAAGCACGGGAAGGAAATCGTCGTTTACACCATCTCCATTGGGGGTAAAGGTGTTTGGGGCATAAATTTCGAATATACCTTCTATTTTCAGAATCTGCTCCATAGAATCGGGGCAGAGGTACGTGGTTTTTACGAGCAGTTTAATGCGGTAGCTGCCTGTATCTTCACTGGGGAAGTTAATAGACGGATTTGGTACGATGGAAGAGTCGATTAAATTGCCTTTGCTGTCGTAAATCGCCCACCAGCTATAGACATCACCGGCCGAGGTGTTGGTAAGCCGCACCAAAGGATCGAGCAGGGTAACGGGTGTTGGCCAGGAGAAATCGGCGGTAGGAAAAGGATAAACAGTCAGGAAATTGGGTTTAGACTCGGTGTTAATACAACCCTGGGGCGAGGTAACGGTGAGTGATACGTTGTAACTCTGTGCTTTGTTGTAAACAATGGTAGCCGGGTTAGTGTCGTTGGTCACGGTTCCGTTGCCCAAATCCCAAACCGATGTGCCAAGGAATTTGGCAGGGGTAAGGTTGTTAAGGGTGGTGGTAAGTGGCGGGCAGTTGTTGGTGTCGCTGGCCGAGAAATTCACCACCGGTGTTTCAAAAACAGTTACCGAAGCCAGTCCGTTTAAACTGCTGGCAACACATTGGTTGGCATCAATTACCGAGTCGAGGGTATAGTTGTAGGTAAATGGAGCAATGGGTGAAATGGTGAGTGAATAATTGTTTGAATAGGGTTTAATGCTGTCCAAACCAAGGTTAACATCATAGGTAAAGAAGGTGTTGAAGGGTGGTGTTCCAACGGGATAATCAAAAAGCAGATTGGTAGTAAAACCTTCACAAATGTTTCCTCCGCCAGAAATATTAGCGATGGGCAATGGGTTTATGGTTACTATAACGGTGTCCGCCAGTATGGTTTTACAAGCCTTGCCGGTAGCCGCCGAAACGGTTCCGTCGAAAATGGAATCGCACTGGAAAACGATGTTGGTAGTAGCAGTGACAGTTGGGGAAAACACCAAGGTGGTGTCGTTACCCACCCAGCTGGGGAGGGTAGCAAACTTGGCATAGAGTTTTTTCGTGCCAAAGCCGCTGGCCTTCAAGTTAAGTGTGGTTGGGCTACCACTACAAATGATAGGTGGTGTAGCGTAAAAATCAATAATATCAGGTAGTTCCCGAATGGTAATTTTTTGTGTTCCAGTTCCCACGGCAAAACAACGTGCTGGGGTGTTGTCGCGAATGGAGTCGATACTGAAGGTATAAGTGGTGTCTGAGGCGAACCAGGAAGGCGAAGCCAGGTTGGTGGTTCCAGCTTGAGCCACAAACGAATCAAAAGCAATGCCGTTGTTGTAAGAAAGATAGGTTGATAACAGTCCGTCACCGCTAGTCACCACCGGAATGGCAATGCTCTCACCATCACAAATAATGGAGGCGGTGTTGTTTAAAGAAGCCGTTGGAATAGGGTGAACAACTACCGTTACTGGATTCCCTTGCCAGCTTCCTGTGCAGGCGGTAGGCACGGTACCGTCAGAAACCGTGTTAGCACCACTTAAATCGATGGAATAGGTCACAGTTCCGCTGGCACCACCGGTATTGGGTTGTACCGATTCCACGGTAGGTGTTCCGGCCGTACCGGAAAGCATTTTACTGAAACCATCACTACCCATTAATCGGGCATTTACGGTTCCGTTACCGGTAAAGGTTAAGGTAACGGGCGTGGAAGAGTTGGCGCAAATAACCGCATCACCCGAGAGGCTTACCGTAGGCGAAGCAATAAAACGCAAAGGAGTACCGGGAGTTACATTGATGCAAGTGGAGGCTAAATCAACCATGCTGTTAGTTGGATCGATGTCGCCAGCTACCGGGCAGATGTAATACACCGTGCCAGTAGTCATGGTGGTATCATTGAAAGAAAAAGTTGGCGTGGGTTTATAATCAACTTTCGAACCGATGGCATTGGCCGGGTCGGTGCAAAGGATGAATGACAGCACGTCATTGCCATCAAACACCTGATCGCCATTGTGCACTGCGGTAAAGGTGCTGTAAGTACATACTTCGTTAACGGGCGAGGCCGGTGTTTGGGTCATGGTTCCTGCCTTGGAAACACATGGGCAGGTTACACTTACGTTTACTATAGTGTCTTTGCAATGATTGGTATCGGATACGGCAAACGAATAGTTGGTTCCAGAAGTTATGTCAGCGCTCACAAAAGCACCGGAGCAGGGATTACCATCGACCTTGTACGTCATAAAGTCACCGTTTACCAAATCGAAACTCACTTTATAAGCGGTGTTGGTGCTGTTGCAGGTGGTTTTAAAATTAACGACCAAGGGATAATCGACTGTTTTTACCGTAAGGGAAATGTTAAGTGGAGAAACACATCCGTTAGGCTCTTTTACTTGGGTAAGGGTATAGGTGTTGTCACCCAGTGCTGGTGGGTATAGCGTATGGGTGTTGTTGGTTAAATCGCGACCAGGAATAACCGTTCCGTCAGAAAGGGTAAACTCAAAAGGAGTAACGCCTCCTTGGTACTTAAACTTCAGGTTGGTAGAATCGCCAAGACATATTAGCGTATCACTTAATTCCGCAGTAGCCAAGGGATTTTGGTGGAAAACAACAGGTTGTCCTACCGATACTGACAAGCAGCCGTTGGGGTTGCTTAAATCGACATAACCGGCTACCGTTGGGTCTTCATCGCCGGCAACTGCCGAGATGTAGTAGGTGGCTTCAAACTGTATGCCCCAGTTGGGGTTGTAAACAAATACCGGCGAACTGGTGTTTATGGAAACAATGGTTCCCAGCGAGGTTCCGTTGTTGGTGTGCAATATATAATTCAACACATCATTACCATCAAGCGCCAGAGTACCGGTGTTGTGGGTGGCGGTGGCGGTACCGTTTTCACAAACATTCAATACCGGTGTTTGCATAGTACCAGCATCGGTAGAACAGTTGCAGTTTTTAACGCCAGTTACGGTGCTTACCGGCGTACAGCCGTCTTTATCGGACAAAACAAAAGTATAGGTGCTACCCGCTGGCAATACAGGGCTGGTGTGGGTAGTACCCGAAACAGGAGCGCCATTAAGGGTGTAAGAAGCGGCATCGCCACCACTAAAAGTTAAAAAAGCTTGGTAACCGCTGTTGGTGTTGTTGCAAACTAGCGAATCCAGCGTTAGCTGTGGTGGAGAAAGCAAAGTAACCACACGCGAAGAAGTAGCCGTATTGGTGCAGGAGTAATTGCCACCATCGCTTAGCGAAGTAATGGTATAGGTGGTGGGCGAAGCGGTTGGTGTTATGGCAATAGAGTCGCCAGGGAAAAGATTGTTTACCGTGGTGGACGAACTACCGTTACTGAACGTAAGCGAGAAAGGAGCTGTACCGGTAAATACCGGTTTAAGGTAACCCGTTGTCCCCTTGCAAAATGGTGTTACCGCTGGAAAACTGGCAGTGGGCAAGGCTTTAACGTTAACTGTAGCGAAGGCCGTATCGTTTGGACAGCGTTTGGCTCCTTTAACAACGTATTGGTAGATGTAATTCGCAGGGGTTAGCGTGGTTACGTTTACAATCCCTGTGGTGGAATTTACCGTTCCCGAAGGACCGGACCAAGTTCCTCCTGTCGGTTCCCCGGTAATAACGTTAAACAAATTACCATTGGTTACTGTTTTACACATGGTGTCTACGCCATTGTTACCAGCATCTGGAGGAATACCGATGGATATTTTAACAATTGCAGTATCGGCCGGACAAACACCGTGTTTTACAATATGCAAGTAGCTACCTGCAGTAGCGATGGCAGGGTTTAACGGATTGGTAAACGGATTGCCGCTTGGATCACGCCAAGAAGTATCGGTAACATCATAAGGGGCTACCAATTTGGTAGTTAAATTCAATGCGTTGCCAGTGGTGCAGACAGAGTCTATGCCATCGCCACCGGCATTGGTTTTAATCACTTTTACAATAACAGTGTCTCTAAAAATGCAACTTGGGTTGCTCGAAGATGAAACTGTAATAATGTATTGAGTAGAATCAGTTGGAATACCTTTCGTGTCCTTTAGCGCGCTATTTGTAGTAGGGCCACCGCTCCAAGTGTAAGTTAAGCCTGGTACAGCAGCTACTGTATGAGTAAAAGTAAGGTTGGCGGAATCGCCCTGGCAAATTGTAGTGTCATTATTTGCGTATCCTGATATAATTTCATTTGCAATTGTAATAGTATCCCGGTCTTTAACTAATGCACCGTTACAATTTGTATAGGTAACTTCAGCAATGTAGCGTTCCGGGAATGCACCTGGGCAAACTGATACGTTTGTTCCAGTACCTACATTTGTTCCAGTACGATCAAACCAATTAATTGTATAGTTCGGTGTGCCGTCAGGGGTGAAACGCCAGGCTTCATTAGTAGCTGCCCATACCCCTGTGTTTCTTCCAGGTGGAGCGTAAGCCAATGTTCCACCATTATTTTGTATCCCAATGCAGGATTCTCCGTTGCCAGTTGAACAGTTTGAACCATTAGGTTTACTTTTAATATAAACCTCTATAACGTTGGTGGTTTCGTAAATTACAATTTGCTGCGTGGTTTTTAATGCACAGCCCCAAATGGTTACCGTGCTAAAATTAACTACAAAGGTTCTGCAAGGAGCAGTTCCTAATATAGAATAGTTAATGTTTGCCCCGTTTTGACGAGGGTCAAGGTCATGAAAAGCACCATAAATAGAGTTCCAGGGTAGGTAACCATTACCATCAGCAGTAATTAGGCAACTGGCGTTTGTTGTATTGGGAATGGGTCTGTCAATAAGGTAGCAGTTAGTGTTGGTAGCCCAGCTTTGGTCAAATGTAATCAAGCCATTAGCCCCAATAGCAATCTTGTTAAACACTGAGCCAAAAAAACAAAAATTGAAAGGGAGGTTAATTACCTCAGTGTAAATATCATCTAGATCAACAATTACAGCCGTCCCCCCTGTGAAAGAAAAGGGTGGTGCATAAGGAATGGAAGAAACTTTATATTTTGTTGTGGCACCAGTTTGCAAATGTGATGCCGTAAGGTCAATACAACTTTGCCCACAAGGTATTTTTGCAGTATCATTCGAAAATGGTATACTGGTGTTAACCGGTGCAATCGAAATATTCGGGCAGCCCGGATAGGGCGTTTGTGCAAACAGCGATAAGGAGGAGAAAAGTACAAGAAAACACGCGAGGGATTTTTTGGATGTGTTATTAAAAAGCCCAGCTTTCATCAACGTTATCGTAAAATCAAATTAAAGTAAAGGTAGTGTATAAGAACGACCGCGAAAAACGAAAAAAGTTGCCTATGTGGCAACCTTTTTTCGTTAGAATGTATTAAAGCCAATTAATAGCTTTTGAGTGCTAAGTGTTAACTTGATTTAAAATTGGAGCCTACCGAGTAACACTAATTTTACTGGTGTAAACCGTATTTTCCTTTTCATCTAGAATTTTAACATAATAAACCCCGTCAGCCACATTACTCAGGTTGAGTGTTGTTTCATTTTTGGTGCGCTTGATTGCTGTAACCATAATTTCTACCCCAATAGCATTAAATAATTTGATTTGAGGTGTTGGTATTTCTAGACTTTCCAAGCCTAGAATAGTAATGTTATTGCTGGTTGGGTTAGGGAATAGGTGCAAGGTTTGTTTGTTATTGATGGTGGCCAACTGCGAACCCATTAACACCTCCTCATTTTCGGGATTAATTAGCAAAGGTTCTATCATGTTTATGGCATCGGTACCTCCATTTTGAGTCAAGTCTGCAACGCCATTCATATCAAAACGGGTAACAAACATTGCACCTGGGTTATTTGGGTCGTTACACTCTACTGTTTTCGAATCAAAGGTTAGCGATTGTTTAAAAGACCCAGTTAAAAACAGATGATTGTTAACTGGGTCTACAGATATAGCACCAGCCGCCGTTACCGGACTGTATTTTTTAACCAGCAGCTGGGTGCCATTAATATCGAAACCGGCCATAAAAATATTGGCACGGTTGTCAGGGGTTCCCAGATAGGTACCCGACAAGTAAAGATTTTTTGTTACAGGATGTATTGCGGTAGACCATAAACTTCCCTTGCTGGCGTTACCAGATAAACCCGAGACCTCTTTAGACCATATTTGGTTACCATTGCTTGGGTTTAGGCTAACGGCACCTGCCCATTCGTTAGTGCTACCGCTTATGCCAAACGCGGGACCACTAATTACTGCCGCCATGTATAGGCTTAGCCCATCATTGCTGCATATAAGATTTGCATTATCGTTTCTAATACCTGCAGTTGAAGCTTTTACCCAAGCTAAGGAACATTGCGACCCTAAATCGTTAAATTTTCCATAAATAACATTGTTGGTGAAATCGTTGCCAACGGTAGTGCTTGCGTTAAAGGTTTGAGCCATTTGTGCACAATAGGCAAAGAAAATTGCATTAGCATTATCGGCTGCTAAATTAATAGCTTGATTAATAGGGTTTCCACACATGTCGCCAGGCAGCTTGGTTGACCAAACTAACGAATTATTGCTGCCATATTTTTCCAAATTGGTATCATCGCTATAGTTAATATCTTTTCGAACAAGATAAATATTTTGGTTGCCTGGGTTGACGGCCAGACCACTAACATGACCGGCTAATGGTAGAATAGAAGCCACTCCACCAGGGCTAAATTTTAAAATAAATGTGCGGTTTTCATTTGCAGGTATGCTATACTGCTGGCTTATATAAGTAGCATCTCGGACATAAAAGGTTTGGAAATCGTTCGAGGGAAGAGTTTCAAACGCAACATAAACATTATCCTGGTTATCAATTTCTAAGGTGTGTTCACTTTGGTTTACCCAAAATGGAATTTCACCATTACTATATGCACCACCAATCCATTCAACATTTCCACACGGGTCAAATTTCGCTAAATAGTACCCATCTTTAATAGCTGAAACATAGTGATCAGGAAAGGACAATATATCATTATATGTTCCCACCACATAGGTGTTTCCTTTCGAGTCATTTATTACATCGCAGGCTGTTGAAAGGCCTCCCCACCAAGGGGCAACTGGCCATATCGCTTCACTTGTCAGAGTGGTAACGGGAATAATATTGCTATAGGTAACTGCACAAGTGCCTGAACGTACTTTTCTACGATACCGCCCGGTGGTAAGCACTCGGTAATCTTTTTCAGCACCGTTGGGCATTGGCTGCCAGGTTATGTTACCATTTACTGCTACTCTTTTTTCCCAAGTATATGTATACGTCCCAATCCCTCCTGTTGGCGTTGTTCCATATATCATCAGTGGGTTCGCGGGGTCGCAAGGGATAGAACCTAACCAAATACTGTTACCATAGATTTGAGCCTTAGTTACAGTTATTTTGTCATAGGCCACACAACCACCAGAGGTTACTTTTACTTGGTATGTTTTAACATTTGTGTTTGGTGTTACAGTCGGGTTAGGTAATTTATTGGTGAAAATAGAGGCCAATGGAGTAGCACCTGTATTTGGACTCCAAGAATAAGTGAACGAGCCGCTACCACCACTGGCGGTTGGGTTACCACCTAATCTAACTGTAGTGCAATAAGTCTGGTCTGGGCCAGCATTTACAATAATTGGTGGTGTCACGTTTATTGTAATTGAATTCGAAAACATGCATCCACCTGGAGTATAGACCGTGGCGGTATAGTTTGTTGTTGTCGTTGGTTCCTCTTCTATTTCCCAATCTTGTTGATGGTTTGGTGTCCAGCTTATTGTCGAAAATTGTGGATATGCAAGTGGATTTGTAACTGCTATATCAACGTAGTCCCCTGAACAAATTTGCTGACGAGAAGCAACTAATTCTGGTATAATTTTCGGAGTTACTGTCACCTTACTGTAGGAAGTGCATCCATCAGAAGTCACAGCAACAGCATAAGTTGCCTGGCGAGTTGGGGAAACAACCACGTTGGGTAGGTTAGTACTAGTTTGAAAGCCTGCATCCCCTTCGCCGTAATGTGTCCATTCGTAAGAATAAAATCCATTACCACCTGTTCCTGTGGGTTTGGTTACAGTTCCACCTACAGTGGCATAGTCTGAGGTCATACAAATATGGGGTCCGGCGTAAGCAATAGGCAGGGGTTTAACTGTAACCTGTATTACGTTTGACCTTAAATCGCAGCCAGCCTGAGAGGTTAACAAAGAATAACTTCCGCTGGATGTAGCAAAAAAATTAGCACTGGTCTCATTGGGTATGGAACTAGCATTCTTAAACCATTGGAAAGTGGCATTGGAAGTACCTTGTAAACGTAATTCAACACTTTCGTTTTGACAAAAAATTGTGGAACCAGCAGCCGAAATTACAGGTGCGGCTGGTCTCGTTACAGCAATACTGTTAGAAATTAGTCTACAATCACCTAAGGAATACTCCGCATAATAAGTTCCTTGGTTAGTCGGTTCGAAATCTACCTCATTTTCACCGGAAATTTGAGTCCCATCGCGATACCACTGTATACCTGTTGAATAATTATCTACATGCAAGATAGGATGATAGTTTTCGCAAATCCAGTTTTGCCCAGAAGATGAAATGGCTGGGTTAGGAGCAACAGTTACTACTATTTCATTCGATAAAAGCTCGCAAGTACCTTCTTCGTACTGCACGTAAAAGGTTCCCGGGTTTATCGGTTCAAAATTTATATTGTTGGCGCTAGAAATCGGAGTACCTGCATTAAACCATTGGATTCCACTTGTGTAATTAGTAACACGTAAATTTGGATGTTCATTGCCACATATAACTGTAGTATTTAGTGTCTCAATGATTGGCGGTGAGATTTTTGTTAAAGTGATGCTGTTTGAGCTTAAAGAGCAGTCTAAATACGATATAATTACTCGGTAATCACCAGCTTGGGTTGTCGAATATGAAGGGTTGTTCGCTCCGTTAATGGCAGTAACATTTTTATACCACTGTAAATTCGTGTTCTGTGGGTTTTCCAAGACCATTAATCCAGCTTCCTCCGGACAAAGTCTTGTTTGTGTACTTGCGGTTACAACAGGATTTTCAATTTTCTCAAGACTGATTGGTTGAGAATAGTAACATTGGCCATTTATTGCACTGAAGGAAATTTGATAAACCCCGCTTTCGGAACAAGAAATTGATGTTGAAGTAGATGGACTGTTGTAAGGTTGATTGTTGTGAAGCCAAGCGAATGAAAGACTGGGTGTTGCCCAAACCGTTGTCGGTGTTTCACCGCAAATGATTAAGTTACTCGTGGTCAATTGAACTTCGTTTGCGGCAGCGGAATTGATTTGAAAAGATTTGGAAACAAAGCAATGATTACTTGCACTGACGGTAACCGTATATGTTCCTGGTCCAAGATTAGATATGTCTTTAGTAGTCATGCCATTGTTCCATTGATAGGTATAGTTGGCAGACGGATTTCCCCCAGAAACACTTAGTTGAATGCTACCAACAATACCGGCGTTACAATCAATTTGGGTAACATTACCATTTACTTCAAAACCGGCCAATGAAATAACAGAAAACTGCTGGGAAGAACAATTATTACCATTCGAAAGAATGGTATTTATAGTATAATCCCCTGGCGTATTTATCAGAAAAGAATTGTCAGTGGAAACAATACTTCCCTGATTATCTTTCCACTGGATATCCATATTGTTTAGTTGTCCGCAGGGATTTGGAGCGTTTACTTCCACAGACGTTTGGTTGCAAGGAATTAAAACCTGTTGGCTGATTTCCGGTATTTCTACAATTTCAAACAAATCAAAAGTTACATATTCTCCATTTCCGGAGGGTTTTAGATATATTAAAATGAAGTCATAATCTTCTGTTGGGCTATAGCAAAACTCATAATCCTGAAAGGTACTGTTGCCACCAAGAGATTCTGGTAATATATCTCGAATTACTGTAGTATTGTAATTGGACTCTATGTAGTTCTCGGTATGGGGGTAGGACTTCCGTTGGGAATCGTTTAAAGGCACGTAGTCACCTTTTCCGGCTCTGATTCTAACGAATTCGGGAAACGGTATAGTACCGGAAGGACATGCTGAAACCATATTTGGCTGCATGCGTGATCTGATTTTGAATTTGTAATCCTTTCCAACTTTTAAATTGAATTGATGATACACACCTTCTGTCCAGTATTGATTGGCAGCCAAACCAATTCCTCGTTTGCCATTCGCGAATTGATAGTAATCAGGGGTGGTTAGCCTGTTTAACGATTTCCATTTTTGGACTTCATTTGTAAGGTCTTTTTTTACGGTTCTGCAATTCGCTCCACCGGCCGGGTAAATGCTTTCTTCCATTTCTGAATCGCAGTTTATTTTGCATTCAGGATTACCTTCTAGAAAACAAAAAGGTGTGGCACATGGATAAGTGTAGATTAAAATTGTGGTAATATTTCCTTTCATACATCCATAGATTGGGATGTATTGGATAAAGTTGTATCCTTCGGTTTCTGGTATTATTTTAATTTCAATTTCAGAGGTTCCGATTAATGTGGGTGGATTTTGTATTGACTCACCAATAACCCTAAGGCCTTCAATTGCAGTTGGAAGGGTTCCATTGTTATTTAAAGAAATTCGCATTGGCGGGTTATTCGGACAACTCTTTATAATATAATTGGGGTTTTTGGTGGTGCAGTCGAAGTCATCATTTACACCACCCATTTTTTGGCCTTTCGATCCGCCAGAGTATATATTATAACTTGAGGTAAATGTAGGGTCTGAGCCATAAATGCCGGTTGTATGATACCCAAGCTCGTTTAACAGGTTTACTTCATCGACATCTGGTTTTCGATTTATTACTCTTGGATCCGTGCTGTACGTCATTACGTAATTATGTGTATTACCATCACCGTCGGTACAATTTAGGTCGAAATGGCTTAAACTGGATCCTTTAATAAAAGGGGCTGGAGAAAATAAACCTTGGTGTGCGCTAAGGTATCCGCAACTTGACGGGTTTGATTTGGTACTAGAACAACCTAAAATAGTTGTTTCCGAGTTTAAATTACTACTTAAGTTATAAAAGGAAGTGCTAGGGGTTGATGAAAAAACAGCAGGTAAACCATTAACCGTTGTCAGTAAATCAAATCGAGAAAAAAAACTTTTGTTAATCTTACTTTTATACTCACTTTGTCCGTCATAATCAATGAATGAGTTAAAGCCTAGCATATGAAGGAGTTCATGCAGAATAACTGAGTATAAATCGTATTCTTCGAATCTACCATTTGTCATGCCTATTCCACCAGGTACGCCATAAGGTAAGGCCGTTGTACTGGTGTAAAAGTTGTAATTAAAATTAATCTTAACAAATCCATGGTGTATATCGGTGCTACTTGATTTTCCGGTCACTAAAACTTTCCAGACTTCTCCATCAAGCACCATATTTTCACCAATACTAGTGTTATAGGCTGAAGTTGCTCCACCTAAGGCTCCATTAGGTAATGGATCTCCGCCGTTAATTAGTAAATGAACTTTTGCAGGTTGGTACGGGGGGCAAGGGTCGTTTGGTGGTGTAGCAATTAAAGCTGAAATATCTCGACAAACTTGTTCGAGAACTGCCTGATACTCTGATCCTTTAGGGCCATCAAAACCAACGCCATTTTCAACATAATGCAATACAAAATGCCCAGCGGTAACTTCACTTGCCTTGGTGTTTGAAAGCCCATGCCCCTGTTGATTTGATTGATTATTTGTTCTTTGGATTAGCGATAACGGTATTGGGTCACCAAAGCGGTCGTAAAAGTGAGTTTCAGAATACTCAATCGGGTTAAGATTGGTGGGGTAGTACATTTTATCGGCATCATAATTCGTAGCTGTAGTAGATGCCAATGAATCATTAATAGGGCTTAGACGGCTTGATGCTGAATGTGTTTGAGCATTTAATAAGAATGCACTGATACAAATAACAAGTGTTAAAAGCAGTTTGTTTTTCATGTTTTGAAGGGATAAGATTGGGTTGTGAAAACTAAATTGGAATGTAATCGAATGTGGAAGCCTAAGCCACCTTGATTGTGGGTTATTAAAAACCCAAATCTTGAGGAATTGGTTTTCATTTCTGGGGATATTTAATCCAAAGAAAAACAAAAAAATCAAAAATAAGGCTCGTTATAACAAGTTATTTATAACAGGTAATTTAAAACAGGCTTGTTTACCACTTTTCGGCTGTGAAAAACCTTGAAACGGAAATATTAGTCGAAATTGGGAAAAAGTTGAAGGAACTTCGTATTAGAAAAGGATATAGTAGCTATGAAACTTTTGCCTTTGACCACAAATTACCTCGGGCTCATTACTGGAAAATAGAAAGTGGTAAAACCAATCTAACCCTTAGAACTTTAATTGAAGTGTTAAATATTCATGATATCGAGTTCCATGACTTTATTCATGAGGTGTATTCAAAATGATTTCAGGTAGATACTCCGTACATACCCCGTACATACCCCGTACATACTCCGTACATAGTTCGACAACGAGGGGGTTAAATTGGTCAAGCCATGCTGAGCTGATATTTTGGTTCAAAACAGAGCTATACAACAAATACTAAACCCCAAACTGTTTAGTATTCGTTGTTGTGAATAGATCTAGTGGTTTTCCCCCAAATTACTTTATCAAATGTAGCTTGCCACTATATTTATGGCGAACTACAGAATACTTGTCTTTAAACTCAACCTTCCAACTGTATACATCGTTTTTAACCAAATTTCCTTTTTTGACTCCATCCCAACCTAAACTGGGGTTTTTGGATTGGAAGATTAATTCACCCCATCGATCAAAGATTAATAATTCGTAATCGTTTGGATCGGCACCGGCAACAGATGGAATAAAGACATCGTTTAATCCATCCCCATCTGGGGTAAACGCGGAAGGAATAAAGGTGTTTAGTTCGCCATTTATGGCTATTATTTTCTCAATGGAGTCTTCGCAGCCACGATCCGATTTTACGTACAGTTTTATGGCATAATAACCCGAGTCTTCTGTTGGGAACACATGTCGCGGATTGAACTCTGTATAAGTCAAACCATCAATTCGCCAAGTATGGTCTATTATTGAACCTTCTGACTGATTAATAAATTGAACCTGATTGTCTGCCAGGGTTGGTTTTTCTGGTGTCCAGCGGAAGTCAGCAACCGGGTCGGGGTAAATGGTTATCACCACCGGCTTAGTTAAACTGTTGATACAACCTTGATTTGACACTACGGTAAGTGTTACCGAGTAGGTACCGCTGCTTGCAAATTGGTGACTCGCGATGTCGGTTATTGCCACACCACCATTGCTAAATTGCCACTTGCTGCCCCCACTTGTTGCCACATACAAAGGGTCGGTTGTGTTGGTGAACTTTGCAAACAAGGGTTGACACTGACTGGTATCTTCTGGGTTAAAATCTACCGGAGGCAAATTATGAACCGTTAAATCCATCACCCCTGTGATGTTGGGAACACAAGATATACCTGAGGCATCAGCAAACTCAATTACTTGGTAAGAAGAACTAACCCCAGGGCTTACCGTTATGGTGGATCCATTTTGTAAACCGTCATATTTTATCCCGTTATTCAGGGTTACACTAAACGGAGTCACGCCAGCATAATTAAAAGTAATATAAGCACTGTCGTTAATACAAATGTCAGTAGTACTTAACCCAACAACTAAGGTGGGTATTGGTACCACATTTATTAACAATGGCACCGAGATGATACTTGAACAGCCTGAGGTAATGTCGGTTATTACCTTGAAAGTAAACAAGGTAGTGTCGGTAGGACTTAGGAAAATATAATCTTCGCGGTTCAAGGTCGGCGTCTGCCGTGCTGTACTACTTGAATCATAATTTACAATCCATGGACCAGGGCTGTCGGCTGGGCCAAAATTAAACTTCACGGCCGAACTGCTGCTGTCGCAAATTAATGTGTTTCCTGCAATGGCTGCTGTTGGTAAAGGGTAAACGGTTTGTATAAAACTGTTTCCTGTTCCAAAACAACCGTTGGCATCTCTTATACTGTCGAACCGAACGGTATAGGTTCCGGTTGGTGGGTATACGGTTACCGAATAACTGCTAGTAGGAGCGGTTTCAATTTTAGCCAGCGTGTCTTCAATCCAATAGGCGGTATAAGGAGCTTGGCCATTGGTGAAATCAAATTTTAGTGTAATGGGTTGTCCGGCACAAATGTTTCCGTTTCCAACTCGACTTAGGTTACCTTGTGGCAAAGAGTGGGTGGTAATGTTGGCAAGGCTGGGCGAAACGGTTCCAACACAGCCGCTGTCGCTAATTGCAGTTAAGCCTAAGCTGTTTAATCCACCAGGTTCGAAAACATAATTGAATGGACCAGCTCCGTTAAAAGTAACTGTGTCGGTGTTAGAGAAAATTACGCGATAGGGAGATTTTCCGGTTAGCGTAAGTGGTATGCTCACCTTTTCGCCTGCACAAACACCATAGTTGCCACCAATTAAACCTGTGGGCAGCGGATTTACAAAAACCTCGGTAGGGTTGAAGGAAGTAAAGGAACAACCAAACCCGGAGCCATCAATTACACTACTAATGCGATATGTACTTGTAACTGTTGGGTTCAGGGTAATGGTGGTGTCGGATGTTAAATTTGTGAAAGTAACCGCTGAACCACCATTAGTCGTATACATTAACCTAAAAGGAGCGGTTCCAGTTAAAGAAAACGTCAATTCAACCGGATCGCCAGCACAGGTTTCAACCTTGTTGGTCAAAAGGGTGGCGGTTGGTGGTTCGATAAACTCTACCGAAATGGTATCAGCACTTGGAATACAAGGAGCTTGGTTAACTTCTGTCCATACAAATTGGTAGGTGCCATAAGTGGTAATAGTTACCACAGCATCAGGGTTGTTGGCATCGGGACTGAAAACGGCATCCGGTGCGTTAGTGGTCCATGTGCCTAGCCCTACTGATGGGATAGCATCAAGCTGAAATGTTAATCCACAGTTTCTGGCATTGCCAGCGGTTTTGGCCAAAGGTTGTTGGGTAAATTCAACGATTACAGTATCTACACCTGGTGCACACTCCCGTCCGTTGGTTTCTGTCCAAATCAAACGGAATAAACCATAGGTTCCAGCTGTACAGGCACTTTTTGGATTTAAGGTGTCTTGAATGGTAATGTTGTCGGCCATGTTGGCTTTTCTCCAATACCCAAAACCACTACTGGGGGTAGCATTCAATTCGCTAATTAGGCCGCAGTTAATTTGGTCAGTTCCGGCGTTGGCCAATGGGGGTTCAAGAAAGGTTACCACCACCACATCATAATCGGGTGAACAGAAGGCGCTATTTACTTCAGTCCATACAAATTGATAAGTGCCGTATTTGTTTACGGTAACATTTGCGTTTGCCTGGGTGTTGTCATCAAAAGAGGCAGTCTGTGTTCCACTGGGAATTAATTTCCAGGAACCGGTACCTACTGAAGGAATAGCGCCTAAAGTAGCCGCTAGACCGCAAACTGTATTGGTAGCACCTGCGTTGGCTGTGGGTTGCTGGTAAAAGTTTAGGTTAATGTCATCAAACGAAGCTGCACAAGGGTCGGCGTTTGTTTCGGTCCAGCGCAAAGTGTAGGAACCAAAACTGTTTGCAGGTATGGAAAAGTACGAATTGGCCGAAAAGTCGTTGGCAAAAGTGCCGGTTTCTGGCCCGGAAACTTGTGTCCACTGTCCGTATCCCACCGTTGGGATGGCCGCAAGCGTGTAACTGGTTCCACAAATGTCTTGCGAAGGAATTCCGGCTTCTGCTATGGGTTGCTCAACAAAAGTTACTACAGTGGTGTCGGTTTGAACCCCACAAACCATGGTATTGATTTCACTCCAGATTAAAGGATGCGCACCAAATTTGTCTGATCCGAATAACGAAGTAGCACTTGAGGTTGAACCAAATACCACCGTGGCAGTTGGGTCTCCAACAAAGGTCCATTGACCTGTGCCAAATGAAGGGGAGGCCTGCAAATTGGTCACTTTACCACAAACAGCAAAATCGGGGCCTGCGTTTGGTATTGGTTTTTGCTCAAAGTAAATATTTACTGTGTCGGAACTAATGGGGCAAAAAGCCGAATTCACCTCGGTCCAAACTAATTTATACAATCCTTGTGAGGAAACGGTTACGACCGAAGTGTCCGAGAATGGGTCGGTAAAATTGGCCGTTCCCGAACCATTGGCCATCGACCAAAGACCAAGGCCAACACTGCGTTTGCCGCTAAGTTTATAGGTTAAGGCACAAACACTGGTGTCCTTGCCGGCACTGGAAACTGGGGGTTGCGTAAATTTAAGTGCAGCAATGTCGGTATCACTTGGGCAACCTATATTTTTTTCAACCCAATTGAAACCATGCAGGCCATAGTAATTCATGGTTCCGCTTGCATTGGGGGTATTGGTACCGTTGAACCCGCTTATTAACGTGTCGTTCCCGTTAAAAGACCAGGTACCTATACCTACCGATGGGTTGGCGCTTAGAAAGAAATTAAGGCCGCAAACATCTTGATTTCCACCGGCATCAGCCTTTGGGTTTTCGCAAAAGTAAACGGCAACGTTATCACTTGCCGAACAAACTTCATTGTTACTTTCGGTATAGGTAAGTGTAATTAAACCATAGTCGGAATGCGAGGCAGCTACTAAAGTTATTGCTGCATTGGGCTTTTTATTATCATCAAACAGTATGGTAGATGATCCATTGATAGTCCAGATACCGGGGTTTGCCCCAGGTGTTGCATTAAGCGTAGCAGTTTCACCACAGACCGAGAAATCGGTACCCGCCTTAGGCGTTGGTAATTTAAAGAAGTTGATTGACACAGTATCGGTCGAAACCGGGCAGGGGTAACCATTGGATTCTTTCCATATAAATAAGTGTTGGCCAAATGTTGGGACTGTAATTTCAGGTGAAGGATTACTTAAGTCAGGATTGAAAATTACCCCGGGAGTTAACGATTTCCAAATACCGGTTCCAACCGACGGGGCAGCGTTTAAGGTCGTCACAAGATTACAAACAGAGTCATTGATTCCTGCGTTGGCAATTGGCAGGGCTACAAAAATAACTTGCATGGTATCTTTACTTATGCAAATTCCACTGGCAACATCTTCAGTAAAGACAAATTGGTAGCTACCGAAGGCAGTATTTAAAACTACCGGACTAGTCACGCTATCGGGAAAGGCAATGCTGGCAGCAGCAGGGTTGCCAACCACACTCCAATTGACTTTGCTTGCCGAAACGGATTTGGAAGTGCTTAAGGTAATTTGGTTGCCACAAACCGCGCTGTCCAAACCGGCATAAGCAGTTGGTTTCGGTAAGAATTCAACTAGAAAAGTATCGGTAGAAAGGCAAGAGCCTCCGTTGGTACCATAATTTATTTCTTGCCATACCAATTGGTAGCTGCCATAGGTGTCGGTTATCGCCGTTGCAGTAGCAGATGTGGGGTCGGAGAAACTTAAGTCGCCGGGCCCACTTGCCAACCAGGACCCCATGCCAACGGTGCTAACCGCGTTCAAGTCCAACATAGTGCCGCAAGTTTGGCTGGGTGTTACACCAGCATCGGCCACAGGGGTTTGCAAGAAGTTAATGGTTACGTTGTCGGTTGCCGCCAGACATTTAGAACCATTTATTTCGGTCCAGATAAACGTATGTTGTCCATAACCAACTGCGTCCATATGAACGATAGTATTTGGGTCGTTGGGATTTTCAAAGAAACTACCAACTGGCCCACTCCAAACACCGGTATAATCAGTTCCAGATACTGAACTTATGGCACTGAGTTGCGCGGCCAAAGAACAAGTATCCTGGTCTTCACCAGCGTAGGCCACTGGTTGTTTATGGAAAGTTACAAAGGTGTAATCTGAGTTGGCAAAACATGGTGAATTGGCCTCTAACCAATCGAACCGATATTGGCCATAATCCATTACTGTTATAATAGATGATGGGTCAGAAACATTGGTGAAATTTACTGGAGCAGGATTGCTGGGTGCATTTACCCAGTTTCCAACACCGTAACTTGGAATGGCCGATAAAGTGTCTACCAAACCGCAAATGGTGTCATATAGTCCAGCTTCAGGTTGCGATGGAATCACAAATAATAACTTAACTTCATCGGTGGTAGCTGGACAAGCTCCATTGGTTTCTGTCCAAGTAAAATAATATTCACCGTGATCGGAAACGGTCATTAAGGTTGTTGGGTTATTGCCAAGTACAGGATCCATAATCACAGTTCCAGGACCCGAGCTAAGACTCCAAATTCCTGTATAATGTGGTGAGGCTGATGCAGGAGAAGGAACTGCTTTCATGTTGAAAACGTAGCCACATACCTCAAAGTCACTACCAGCATTGGCAAGCGTTTGTTCGTTGAAGGTTATTTCAACCGTATCGGTAACATCCGGGCAACTCTCGTTTGATTCGGTTCGCACCAATTGATAGGAGTCGTAAGCTGCGTCAATCAAGGTAATCGCTGAGTTTGCTAAAGAAGAGTCTGAGAATACTACTACTCCGGAACCACTTATTTGTGTCCAAACGCCTGTAATTCTTCCCACCGGAGCGGCAGCCTGCAAGGTGAAAATGGTGTCGCAAACGGAATTGTCGGATCCCGCATTTGGAGCAGGTAATGTTCTAAAGTCGATGGTCACGGCATCAGTTACTAAATTCGGACAACCGACAACGGATGCGGAACGTTGCAGTACGTAGATTCCGGCTAGTGTTCCCGAAAAGTCCGTAACCTCATCGCTATTGCTGGTAAAATTACCAATGGCACCCGATGGAGCCGATAAAACGCTCCATGAACCGATTGCACCGTTGTCATTCGCGGATATTGTGGTGCTTAAAGTGTTACAAAGTTGTTGGTCTAATCCGGCCTCAACTTGATTAGGGACTTCCCGGAATGTAATTACCACGGTATCGCTCACGGGTGGACAAATACCATTCGTAACCGACCAGGCAAAAGTTAAATCGACACCACCAGGGGTTGGAGCTTGGTTTAAGGTTGCTTGTGTGTTATAAAGGGTGTCGTCAGAAAAAGTGGCAATGTAGCTGGGGTCGGTAGACGAAACAAAAGTCCATTTTCCGGTTCCAAAAGTTGGGTTGGAAGCATTAAACGAATAGTTCGCACCGCAAGCCAAATCATCGGCTCCGGCATCAACGGTTGGTAGTTCCAGAAACGTTAGGGTTAGTGAATCGGTGGTTGTTCCGCAAACCGGGTCGTTCAGCTCACTAAAAAACAATTTGTAGGTTCCCGGCACCGAGGCAATAGCAACTGGGTTGGGAACATTGTCGCCTGGATTGAAGGTTACTGTACCAGCCGTTTCGCTATACCACTTCCACTGCGCGTTTACCACCGAAGTATTCCCTTGTAACTGGGCCTGTAGGGTATCGCAAACCACTAAATCGGAACCGGCATCAGGAACCGGGCGCTTGTAGAAAGTCAAATCAATGGTATCGGCTGGCGGGGTACATGCACCATTAACTACTGTATAAATAAAGAAAAAGCGACCGTAATCGGAAGAACTAACCTTGGCATCAGGAATCGAATCGTTTCCGTTTTTAAAGCTGATGATACCTGTTACCCCATTGTCAGGAGTCCAGCTCCACCGGCCTTGACCAACACTTGGGGTGGCGTTAAGTATATAATTTAGGCCGCAAACTTTGTCGGGCGACATTCCGGCATCAACCAACGGTGCTTCAAAGAAGGTTACCAAGACGGTGTCCGTGTTGGCTACGCAGGGTTTGTTATCCTCGGTCCAGGCAAGTTTGTATTTGCCAAAAGCGCTAGCGGTTATGGTGGCATTCGGGTCATTAATGCTGGTGAAGGTTAAAATCCCCGGACCAGAATACGTCCATGAACCAAAACCAAAAGAAGGTATTGCACTTAATTGGTAAACCGAACCACATACCTGATTATCTAAACCGGCATCAGGGCTGGTTGCTGGCACAAAGGAAATAACCACCGAATCGGTTGATGGTGTACATACAGCCGTATTGGTTTCTGTCCAGAAAAGGGTGTAGGTGCCAAAATCGGCAGCATTTGCAACGGGGTTAATGATGTTGTAATTCGACAGGGTTATACCTGCAGGTACTGTCCAAAAACCAGTCGATGTCGCAACCGACAACTTTGCTGCTAAATTGGTTGTTTTACCGCACAGTGTTTGGTCGGCACCAGCATCTGAAACAGGCTGTTCAATAAAGGTAATTTTTACCGTATCCGTTTTGGCAGGACATGGTGCGGCATTGAATTCGGTCCAAACATAACTATAGGCGCCATAACTGGTGGAAGTAACTCCGCTATTCGGGTTGGTAGGCGCAGAAAAATTACCGGCTCCGCTCCATGATCCGCTATAAGGACTTGCTGCAGCGCTTAAAGTAGCTGAAAGACCACAAACACTTTGGTCTAGTCCGGCTTGCGGGGAAGGACTTTTCACAAACGTAATGGCAACCGTGTCGGTGGTTACCGGACATGGGCTGTTGGTTTCTTGCCAAACAAAATAAAGGGTGCCATAACTTGGTGAACTAGCGGTGGTTTTTGGATTGGTGGCCGAAGCAAAGCTTGCAGAATCGGGCGCAATCCACTGACCTGCTGAAGTCGATGGTGTTGCATCTAGGACTACAGATAAACCACAGATAGATGTATTACTTCCTGCATTTGGTGTGGGTTGTTTGTGAAAATCAATTTTTACATCATCAGTATACTGGGGACATGCACCGTTACTAACAATCCAGGAATAAGTGACGGTTCCTTCGGTTATCACACTTGCCGATGAACTGGGGTTGGTGGGGGTTGCAACACCTGGTCCACTCCAGATTCCGGTTCCTACGGTTACTGTTCCGTTTAAAGTTGCAGAAAGACCGCAAATGGATTGGTCGCTTCCTGCATTTCCAGCAGGATTTTCAGAAAACAGTATCACCACATCGTCGGTACTGGCAGGACAGTTGCCGTTTACCTCGGTCCAACGAAAAGTATAGCTTCCATAAGTAGTTGTAGAAAGTGTAGGGTTGGCAACGGAAGCATTAGATAGGGTTGCTGTCACCGGTCCGCTAATTTGACTCCAACTACCAGTTCCATCGCTGGGAGATGCCGATAGGCTAGCCGATAGGCCACATAAGTTTTGATCTAGCCCGGCATTAGCCACAGGTTTTTTGTAAAATGTAACATTTTGAGTTGAACTATCACGGCACACCCCGTTGGTTACTATCCAGGTTACGGTATAACTGCCATATTGCGAAGCATTTGCTTTGTAGGCATTGGCACCAGTTGAAGTAAAGTTAAGTATGGCAGATGAAGGGCCGGTAAATGACCAAGCACCGGTACCTACACTGGAAGTAGTCGTTACGGTAAAGTTGAGTGAGTCGCAGCTTGGCCCACTAACAACAAATGCCGAGGTTGGCTGGGCGGTATAAGTTACCGATTTGGTAGCGGTGGCTTGGCAGCCATTGTTGTCTACAATCCAAGTGATGTCGTAAGTTCCGTAATTTGAAGCAGTGGCTGAATAGGTGTTAGCTCCAGTGTTGGTAAAGGAAATAGCCCCAGGCCCGGTAAAGGTGAAATTGCCTGAGCCAACAGTCGCGGTGGTAGTAAGATTTAAGGTTTTACTGCCGCAGGTTGCTGCTCCAGCCGTGAAACTAGCGGTTGGTATTTCATTGAACTTTATGGTTTTGGTAATGGTTTTAGAGCAGTTGCTGTTGCTCACTGTCCAAGTTATATCATAACTACCATAGGAGCTTGCGCTTAAAGAGTAGTTTCCTCCGCCGGTATTTGTAATGGTTAAAGTACCAGGCCCGGTATAGGTAAAAACACCGCTGCCTGAAGTGGCTGTAGTGGAAACACTTCCAGTGAATGCGCCACATGCAGGGGCAGTAACTGAGAAATTTGCAACCAGCGCCAGTGGCATAATAACGGTGTCTTTGGCTTGACACCCAGTATTGTCAGTAACGATTACGGTGTAAGTTGTTCCTGGGCATAAACTCGATACGTTTGCCGCTGATGGGCCATGACTCCAGTTAATGGTATAAGGCGTTACTCCACCAGAAATGTTAAGAGCCGCAGTACCATCACAGGCACCGGTACATACATCGGCATCAACCACTGTTTTTGTTTCAGTAACGGTTGGCATTACATTAACCCTAACAGTGTCGGTATTTGGTGTTGGACAACCGAGGTTGCCTGAATAGCTCTCAACGATATAGTCGGAGGTAGCCGATGGGGTTACGGTTATAGATTTGGAAGTAATATTCCCCGGTTTCCAGGTGTAAATATTATTTCCGTTGTTGGCCGTTAAAGTGGCCGATTTTCCAGGACAGATGGTTTGGTCTGGCCCGGCATCAACTGGTATCATTACCCCGGAACTTGCTTGAATAATGTAGTCACAATGATCACCAGCAAAACCATCAATCATCATTAAATAAGTATTGCCCGGCACGAGGTTGGTAGCCGTAATAACACCATATCCACTTCCGGTTTGTGGCTCGTAACAATTGGACTTAACTGTAAAGTTGGTGCAGTTGGTGGCTTCCAAAACCAATGCCTGAATACCACTTCCATCGGTACAGTTACCAAAAAGAACATTGAAGCTGGCAGTGGTAGCACCGGCAACAAATTTTATCCAGCCATTGTTTTCAATCGATCCGCAAAAAACACTGTTAATATTGCTAGGTTGGTCAGCGGTATAAGCACTCGAAGTTGTTCCGCAGTATCCGGTAAAATCACAAATGGCAGTTGCTCCAGAGCAAACATCGGATGCCATTGGACTAGAACCACACTGTGGAAGAGATAGGGCGCAGGTATCAATGGTTAAAGTAAATGGTGTGCAGGAAAAGTAATAGTCGTCGGCATCAATGGTGATGTAAATGGTAGAGCCAGCCAGTACGTATAAGTCAGTAATGTTTGGTGGCCCTGCTGTTCCGGAACCTTCACTTAAGGCCAAGCATTTTGAAGAACTGGCGGTTGGACAACCTTGTGTTACTACAACAGACATATCTTCTTTATGAGCAGGTATGCCGCTTAGGCTAATGTTTAAGCATTGATTTCTTGTTGGGGTATAGGCATAGGTAAAATCAGCTCCATCTTCATTAAAGGAAGGTCCACAAACGGCATAAGCGGTACCTACAAGCTGTCCGTAATCGGCACCTGCACCACAAGTAGTATTGGTTTCAGAAAAAGGAAGGCTAGGAATCGTTTTAGGGCGATTACACGACATTCCATCAGGACAGTTAATTATCGAAATGTCAAATTTACTACAGGTAGGATCGGGCCAGGTATCAACCATGATGTAATAGGTTGTCCCAGCCGACAAGGCCACATCACCAACTGATGGATTTCCATTGCCATTGTTTGTGTTTTGTGCAACACAAGTGGTGCCTGCCGTGCTTGGACAGCCATTGAAAACAAAAACTGCACAATAAGTCAAGGTGTTGCTTAAGGTGATGTTTACACAACCACTGACACTTGGGGTGTAGGAGAATAAATAATCCTCACCATCCATGTATCTACTCTCTCCACAATAATTTTGATAATCATTGCCTTTGCCACAAGTGGTAAGGTTGGCCTGGGCAAATGGAATTGAACTTATGACTTGTGCACTTGCGCAGTTATTTTGTCCAAAAACGGTATGTGAGTGTAGGGAAAGTGCGCCTAAAAAAAGAAATATAGCTATCAGTCTCTTCATAATCTGCCAAATTGGTTAGCTCTCGAAATTTAAATTGCCGGGGAAATGAGGTGGTGCGTTACTTGCTTTCTGTTTTTTGTTCCTTTTTTGGCTGCCTCGATTGTTCTTCCGCCCGATAGGCTTTTATAGTATTGATGCAGCCTTGGTTGCGAATAACGGCAAGTAACAGGTCTGGGGTAATGTCAGTTTCACTGATTACAGTGAGCACATTTGCCCCTTTAACTGCACACGAGATAATTCCCTGTTTGGCAATAAAGGCATTGACTATGTTTTGAATGGGTACTTCAGGTTTGGTAAGACGAATGGTGTATTCGGCCAGTTTTCCAGAAACGTTTTCCAGTTGAATGGTGGGCGCTAATTGTTGCGTTTGGCCAATGCTTTGTATGGCGAACCCAATGCTAAGTAGAAAGATAAGAAGAAGTGCTGTTCTCCTAATTTTATGAAAAGGTAACAGTTGTTTCATAAGCAGTTTTTTAACCGAAACTCCCGGTAAGAAGTTTTTGTTCGGCGTGGTTTAGGTAAAGGTGTATTCGTGTTAAAAAATTGAACAGGAATTATGGTTGAGGCAAGCCTCCTGTTCTTCTGTTTTGACGATAGCTAAGGTACACAGGTTGCTTATTTTGTGGGAGTTAAGCCATTCGAATTGCCAACAATTAGTCGAAAGGATGATTTACTTCGATAAAGCTCCACAATACCTTATATGGGGACACTTTTTTTTTAAAGGCTTTAATTTTTTTGAAATGAAAGTTATCCTTCAAGGTGGTTTAATTAACTGAAAATGAGTTGCTTGAAATCATTTTTATGTCAATGTACTCAGTTTTGTCCAAAAAAAAACGCCACCGATGGGTGACGTTTTACAATTGGTAGAACTTAACTTATCGAAGTAGTGATAAGTTGCCTTTAAAAACTTCTTTGCTATTGTCTGGTTTTATTAATGTAACCACCCAAATGTATGACCCTTGATCGGCTTTTAGTCCGGTAGTATGATTTTGACCGTCCCAACCTTGTTTGGTGCTGGTAAAGATTACACCGCCATTTTTTGGATCTATAATTTCCATTCGGAAGGCAATGTCATTATTTTTTAATGCGGCCGGAATAAACTCATCATTTTGGTTGTCATCGTTGGGTGTAAAAGCCGTTGGTGCCAACAGGTTATATTCTTGATTGAAGGTGATTTGCTGTGCCAGCGTATCGAAGCAACCCAAGTCATTTTTAACGATTAGCGCTACTGGTACGTTCCCTTTTTTATTCCAAGTAATTTTTGGGTGTTCAGTGCGGTAAGGTTTACCATCCACAAACCATTCGGTTGCAACCGAGTTTTTGGTTTGGTCTACCAGTTCCAATGTTCGGCTAAACCCTTCGGTTTCATCAGTGTTGTAGGTAAACGCAGCACTTGGTTTTGGATTAACCGTAATCACACTGCCGTTCGAAATTTTGAGCGTTTTTCCATCAATCAAAGAAGTTACTCTCAAGCTAACGCTATATTTTCCCGCATTAAAACTATGACTAGGATTTGGTAAGTTCGATGTTTTGCCATCGCCAAAATACCATTCCAGGGTGGCAGGGGTATTGGTTTCTACCGAGAAGTAAAAAGGTTCGCCAGCACAACCATTGGTTCGGCTTACTTTTATTTCGGCAGTTATAGAGCCCTCACTTACCTTTTTGGTAATAATCTCAGGGCTAGGCTGTAGTTGCGGGGTAGCGGTACCTGTGGTTGGAAATATTCCAGCAAGGGAGGCAAGTGGAGTTATTTTGCTGCTGCTTGCTGGTTTGCTTACTGTTACAACGTTGGTCATCGCTTTTGCTGGAGCCTCAATCGGAGCAGTTGAGGTAGTCAATTTAGTCGCTTTTTCGCTAATGCTTTTTGCTGGTGTCGATGGTTGGTTTGGCGTAAATGGGTATAACAAAGCGGCAGTAACTATTACGCCGGTTAGTATTCCACCACCAATATAATACCTGAGGTTCCCTCGCTTCTTGTCAAGCTCTTGCTCAATTCTTGTCCAGTGTTGCGGATTGTAATCCACCTCCACTTGGTTTATTGAGCTTTTGACAAATTCTTCAAATTTACTGTTCATGGTTCTAGTGTAATGGGTCTAGTGTATCGGTATGTTTGTGCTGTACTTCTTTTCTAAAATTTTCTTCAGTTTAAGCTTGGCTTTTAATAAGTTCGATTTTGAGGTGCCAATACTTATTCCGAGCATTTCGGCTATTTCTTTGTGCGGGTATTCTTCTAAAACATAAAGGTTAAATACGGCTTTGTAGGCCGGAGTTAAACTTTGTATGGCTTCCATAATCTGAGTCGGTGTATACGGGTATTCTGTGTCTTCTTCTGTTTCGTCATATACTTCAAGTCGTTCTAATTCTTGACCTTCGGGTAAAAGAACAAAATCTGTTTTTCGAACCCGGTAGTAATCAATTGCGGTGTTTACCACAATTCGTTTCATCCATCCGTCAAAACTTCCTTCCGATTTGTATTTTCCAATGTTGTTAAAAATCTTAATAAAACTGCTTTGTAGCATGTCTTCGGCTTGGTCGTAGTTAGCTGTGTATCGCAAGCATATCGCCATGAATCGCCTGTAATACTTCTGGTGAAGTATTTGCTGCGATTTGCGGTCTTGCTCCACACAACCTTTAACTATTGCATCTAATTCTGTCTGCTGATCTAACATGCTTTCAACGGAATAACGGAAACTTGAAAAATGGTTGCCCCATATTCATGCAAAATTACCATTGAAAACGATTAGTTAACATAGAATTGGGGGAAATGAACTCATTTTTAGGTTAAAACGAATACGGGTTTAGGCACATTTTACGCAAGATTTTGCCTTTTACAGGAAACAAATTTCTGTAACTTCGCCGTCGAAATTTCTCTTAACAATTAAATAATTATGAAAATTACTGTTGTTGGTGCAGGAGCCGTTGGAGCCAGTTGTGCCGAATACATTGCCATGAAAAACTTTGCCGCTGAGGTGGTTTTGGTTGATATTAAAGAAGGTTTTGCCGAAGGTAAAGCAATGGATTTAATGCAAACCGCATCGCTAAATGGATTTGATACACAAATTACAGGAGTAACCGGCGATTACGCGAGAACTGCTGGTAGCGATGTAGCAGTAATTACATCAGGTATTCCGCGCAAGCCAGGTATGACGCGTGAAGAACTGATTGATATTAACGCAGGTATCGTTAAAGATGTGGCTGCGAAAATTATTCAGCACTCGCCAAATGTTATTCTTATTGTGGTTTCTAACCCAATGGATACTATGGCTTACTTGGCGCATAAAGCAACCGGGCTTCCAAAAAACAAAATTATTGGTATGGGTGGTGCTTTGGATTCTGCTCGTTTCAAATATAGATTGGCTGAGGCATTAAACTGCCCTCAATCAGATATCGACGGAATGGTAATTGGTGGACACAGCGACACAGGAATGATTCCATTAACTCGTCTGGCTACCCGTAACTCGGTTCCAGTTTCTCAGTTCCTGAGCAGCGACAAACTTGCTGAAGTTAAAGAAGCAACTAAAGTTGGTGGTGCTACACTGACCAAACTATTGGGTACTTCAGCTTGGTATGCGCCAGGTGCTGCGGTAGCCTCGATGTGTCATGCTATTGCAACCGATAGTAAAAAAATGTTCCCGTGTTCTTGCCTATTAAATGGCGAATATGGCCTTACCGATATTTGTGTTGGTGTTCCGGCTATTTTAGGTAAAAACGGTATCGAGAAGATTGTAGAAATTGAATTAAGTGCCGACGAAAAACAAGCCATGAAAGAAAGTGCCGATGGCGTTCGTGAAGTAAATGGTTTACTTGCTGCTTCGGTTTAATTTAAGCTGACATATAAATTGTAAAGGCCGTTCCTGTTGGAGCGGCCTTTTTTGTTGGGTTATTCGGTGTCCAACATCATGGCCCATTTAAGCAGCGCATTTTTCTCTTTGGGTAAGCCCAATTTTTCAATTATCCGGGTTCGGTGCTTTTCTATGGTTTTGTCCGAAAGAAACAACAACTCGGCAATTTGCTTGGTGGATTTTTGCTTGCGGATAAGCTCAACAATTTTCGCTTCTACCAAACTAAGTTCACTGGCTAATTCTGTGGGGTAATTGTTTGTTTTATTCACCAGCTTGTCGCTTACCCAATGTTGATTGTTTATTACACTTTCAATACAGGGTTTTAGTTCTTGCAGGGCTTCTTCCTTTAACGCATAACCCCATGCGCCCATTTCTTTTGCCTTGAGGTAAATATCGAACTCGTTGTGCATGGTTAGGAGGATAACTTTGGTTCTGAGTTTTTTCTCTACCACGGTTTTTAATACGTCCAAACCATCCAGACCGGGCATATTAATGTCTATTAGTGCAATATCTGGCTGGTGTAGGAAAATGGCGTTTAAGGCCGATGTGCCGTTGCTGCAGATGGCTTTAACCGAATGCCCTAAAGAGCCTACGTATTGCGCAGTTCCATTTAGCGTTAAGGGGTGGTCATCGGCAATTATTATAGTTGACATGAAGTTGAATGTTAAAAGTGGCTTAAAGCGTAACGGTAATGTGCGTACCAGTTGCCCCCGATTTAATTTGGGCTTTTCCCCCAATGGCTTCACTGCGCTCAATGATGCTTTGCAAACCAAATCCTTTGCCCTCGGCAAGCATAGACTTGGCATCGAAGCCCTTTCCATTATCCTGAATTTGAAGTACCAGGCTATTGGAAGTTTGCAGAAGCCCTATCCGAATAGCTATCGCTTCAGAGTATTTGATGGAATTGCTCAATGCTTCCTGAACAATCCGGTATAACTGCAATTCCTTTACAGGGCTAATGGACCTATCATAACCTATTTCAGTAGAAATAATAATGCCGGTACTTTCCTGCAAACGGGTGGCGAGGTGTTCAATGCTATTTTTTAGCCCCAGTTTTTCGAACATCACCGGGTGCAGGTTGCGGCTGATGTGGCGTATTTCCTGAATAATGGTGTTTATACTGGTGCTCACCGTGGCATTACCAGCTGCCTGACTAACCGCCAGTAGTTCGTGGCTAATTCCATCGTGCAAATCGCTGGCAATGCGTTTGCGTTCTTCTTCCACTTTGTGAAACAAATCGGCGGTAAACTGGTTTTTAAGTACTCGATAACGCTTGGATTTGCGGTACCGTAACCACGAATAAATTAACGAACTAACGAATACCGCGCAACCGATTAGCGCAGCCATTAGGTAATTGAAGTTGGTTTGTGCCTCGAGTGTTTTTTTCTCTAGTTGATGTTTTTCTGCCTCATATTCTTGTTGAAACTCTTTTTCAAGTCCGGCAAGTTCGCTCACATGTTGTTTTTGGTCGATTGCTTGTTGAACCGAGTCCTGCTTTAAGCGGTAGGAAAAGGCCTGTTCAAAATGCCCGATTTTGGCATAATGTATGGCTGCCTCGGCATACATAAACATGGTGTATTTCTCAATTTCACAGTCCTTTGAAATCGCCAATCCCGCTTTTATAGCCTTTTCGGCATCCTGAATTCGCCCCTGAGCCAGATACAGCGCCTGCAATTTCCAGTACACAATTGGGGTGTTGCAGTGACCGTTATTTTGGTTCATTAAACTAATGGACGACAGGTACAGCGGTTCTGCTTTGGTGTATTCTTTATTGAGAAAATAGATATAGGCTTCCTGCATAAAGATGAGGGAGCGGGCGTAAGGTTCAACATGAATAAATCCGGTGGCTCTCATTATCTTCATTACCGAATCTGCGCGATGGTACTGGTTAATGTCGAAAAAGAAGGTGGCCAATTCTATGTTAAGCGTGGCTTTTAATTCTGGATAAATGGCTGTTTTTTTGGCCGACTGATCGGCAAGTAGGAGGTTTCTCTCAACCGACTTGTAGTCGGAAAGCCATTTGTAGGTATACGATTTGAACAGGTAGAGGTAAAATCTTTCTTCCGCGGTGAGGGTATCCGACCGAAGGGCGGCATTGTACATCTCGATAGACTGCTTGAACTTGCCTTGCTGGTTGTATTGGCGAGCCGAGTCATACATCGACTCCAATTGCTTTCCTGGCTGGCTTTTGGCCATGGTGACGGTAGTAAACCCCAGCAAAGCAATAAAAAGCAGGCCTATATTTTTTGTAGTTGCGCTAAACATAGGGCACAAAGGTGAACATCATTTTTGTGGATGACAACCTTCAAAAGAAAAAGTAGGGTTAACCCTATGGGGTGTTGAGTACGGGGTATGGAGTACAGAGTACAGGGTGTGGAGTACCGGGTGTTTTGTCCTGCTGAACGCATTGAAGCATCTCGCCCAGATATAGAGTACAGAGTAAGGAGTACAGGGTATTGGACACCCTTCGACAAGCTCAGGGTGCGGGGTAGCGGGCACTACGCTTGCCGCGGGCACTGAGCTTGCCACGGGCACTGAGCTTGCCGCGGGCACTGAGCTTGTCGAAGTGCCCCAAACCCGCAAACCCGCAAACCCGCAAACCCGCAAACTCGCAACCCGAAACTAAAAAACCCACAACTAAAAAAACCACGTTTTTTAAAAAAGTAGGGTTAACCCTTAACGACGTATCCATTTTTTGCTATTTTATTTGTGGTCGGATTTTTTATAACAAACTATTATCTGACTATGAAACAACAACTTCACCAACTACAGCACCGGCTACTACTGCTACTGCTGTTACTCTTTGCCACACAGGGCGTGGTAAACGCACAATGCACCACTGGCTTTGGTTTGGATGGAACTAATGACAATGAGCATTACATCTCCTACAAGCAAGGCTTTCAAGTTAGCTGCACGGGAGTGTTAAATACCATAACTTTTACCCCTACGGGTGCAAATACTGACCTTATAGCCCCTGCTGATAATATTGCCATTGGGGCTAGGTTATTAAACGCCTCAGGTACAGTATTGGCCTCTGCCACAATTGATGGCAATGCAACTACCAATACATGGGGTATACAGGTTACCAAAACATTTAGTTTTTCCGCAGCCAATATTACCCTCGCTGCCAATACACAATATAGTTGGGAGCTGTTTGAAGTTAACTCAACACGCACGCTTAATTTATTAACGAGGACGGCTGTGAATTCTTACCCCAATGGCGTTGCAGTAGGCGATGGCAATACGTTAACTGGCGACTTTGCCGAATGGAGCGTAGATGTAGCAGCCATCCCTTCCGACCGCTTCATCACCACCTGGACCAACACCTCCGGCTCATTTACCTCTCTGCAATTCAACGCCCTTACTGCAGGTGCTGTAAACTATACCTACACCACCAACCTGGGCCAAAGCGGTAGCGGCAGCTTTAACCAAACCGTTATTAACGGAGGCGTTACCCTTGCTCTTGGCAACACCATAGCCGCCAACGAGGTGCTAACTTTGGTAATGGAACCTGCCAATTTGCGCCAGGTGGGGTTAGGTGTTGGCTCCTTTGCCACTTTACTTACCGATGTACCCCAATGGGGCACTGTGGCATGGACAGGAATGAATCAGGCATTTAATAACTGCAACAACCTAAACATTACCGCTACCGATGTACCCAACCTAAGCGGAGTTACCGATATGACAAGCATGTTTAGTGGTTGCAACAAGCTCAACGGCCCTGCCAACATAGGCACATGGAACGTTGGCACCATTACAAACATGAACAGCCTATTTTCATTTTGCACTGTATTTAACCAAAACCTAAGTGCTTGGAATGTAAGCAATGTAACCAAGATAAACGCCATGTTTTACTTTACTGCTGCATTTAACAATGGCAATAGCCCGGGCATAAAAGATTGGAACACAAGCAGGGTAACCGAAATGCAAAATATGTTTACCAGTGCCACGGCCTTTAACCAGCCAATCGGCTCTTGGGATGTAAGTAAGGTTACCACTTTTGTGCAAATGTTTGAGAATGCCACTGTCTTTAACCAAGACCTTAGTAATTGGAACGTAAGCCAAAGCATAGGCTTTACCTATATGTTTAAAGGTGCCGCAGCCTTTAACCAAAACTTGGGCAAGTGGGTGTTTAAGCAAGGAGGGACCTATTACAATTTTTTACATGGCTCTGGTATTAGCTGCAAAAACTACAGTGCCACCCTGGTGGGCTGGGCAGCCAATGCTGCTAACCAACCCAACAATGTAAAATTTGAGGTTTCACCACCTAGCACTCCCAATCTTATCTTTGGTACCGATGCCGCAGCAGCCATTGCCACCCTGCAAGGCAAGGGTTGGACATTTGCCAACCAGGTAAGCAGCGGTACAGCTTGCCTACCCACTCCAAGCCTTTCAACCATTGCCGACCAGGCCACTTGCGATGGTACTACCATAAGCAACATAGCCGTAGAATTGAGTGGCGATGAAGATGCCACCCTTAGCGCTACCGATACCAGCAGTACAATTAACCCAACTTACACCT
The DNA here is from genome assembly GCA_964390915.1 of uncultured Flavobacteriales bacterium. Lineage (GTDB taxonomy): Bacteria > Bacteroidota > Bacteroidia > Flavobacteriales_D > Luteibaculaceae > DASUEB01. The sequence continues at coordinate 11,316 of CAYMJL010000017.1, read as the reverse complement.
TTACCGGTACTGGTGGTAGCCGTTATTTAACCATTGCCACCACCAGCGGCCAAGTAGGAGCTACTGCCGTGCAGGTAATAGCCACCAGCAGCTTTGGTACTAAAGACACGGTGGAGTTTTTGTTGGAGTTGGGGAATAAAACAATAGGTTTGCCAACAGCCACTGCCATAGCCACTGGTCTAGATAATCCTATTGACGTGGCTATTGACAATCAAGACAACCTGTATGTTTCTTCCGAAAATCTCAACAAGATTGTCAAAGTAGCAGCCAGCACCTTTGCTGCCAGCGATTTTAAAACCGGCATTGTTAATCCTTATGGCCTGGCTTTCGACAGTAATCAAAACCTGTTTATTGCAACTGCCTCTGGTGCCTTGGTAAAGATAACTGCTGGTACAAATGCCATTAATCTGGTAAACACCAGTAGTAGTATCGGAAACAGCAATTTAGCTTTGGCCTACCAGTCACCATCTACCTTGTACACAAGCAGTAGCAGCACCATTTACAAACTTAACACAGATGGTACGGGTGTAAGCACCCTACAAAATGGTTTAAGTGCACCTTTTGGTTTAGCAGTAAGAGGCAACGATTTGTATGCCGCTTATGGTGGAATAGTATATAAGTATACCAATGGCCAAACCCCGGCTACAGCCTATACAAGCACGGTTATAAATACTGCGCGGGGAATGGTGTTTGACGCAGCTGGCAATTTATATGTAGCAGGCGCAATAGGCGTTTATCTTATACCTGCTGGTGGTGGCGTAGCCCAACTAATTATTAGCCAGGGAGGCTTCAAAAATGGCATGGCAATTAACAGTTTAGGTGAAGTGTTTTATACCGAGTCGGGTAGTGATAATTTGTATAAAATAAACCCTGGTACTGTTAGCTACACCCCCTGCAACGCCAAGCCGGTGTTCACTAACCTAAGCACCAACTTTAAAAATGATACGGTGTGTGTGGTAACAGCCAATACCTTTCTGGCCAACCGCCAAATAACAGTAAGCGACCCAGATGGCAGTATTGCCAGCACTGTGGTAAGCAGCAGCAACACTGCGTTAATAGAAGTAACTAATATCAGTGCAAATAACAACTTAAACATAGCCGTTTTCCAACATGCCAATGCCAGCGGCACAGCTACCATTAAGATACTCAGCACCGATAACCTGGGCGCAAAAGACAGCGTGAGTTTTGTAATAAAAGTAAATGCAGTAGTTATAGACAGCACCACAGGTGCCAATGTATTGTGCTTTGGCAACAGTACCGGTGCACTTACGGTATCGCCTACCGGCGGTACTGCACCATATAGCTACTCCTGGACCAAAGGCGGTAGCCCAATTGCGGCTTCGACAGGCTCAGCAACCAGTCTTTCGGCAGGCACTTACAATGTAACAGTTACGGATAAATTTAACTGTAGCAACAGCCGCAACCTAAGCATCAGCCAACCAGCAGCACCACTAAGCATCAGCAAAGACAGCAGCAACATCAGCTGTTTTGGGGCAGGTGATGGCTTTGCCAGTGCAAAACCTACTGGCGGTACAGAGCCCTACACCTGGTTGTGGAACGATAACTCTACTTCACACGAAGTGATTAATCAAGGTCCGGGAACTAAATCGGTTACCGTAACCGATTTCAATGGCTGTAAAGCAGCTGCCAGCTTCAGCCTTAGCCAACCAGAGGAGATTTTAATAGGCAACAGCCCCACCGATGCCACGGTATGCGAAGGTACCGATACCATTTTGGGCGCAATCGCCACAGGTGGCACATTAACGTATCAGTGGTATAGGATGGATGCGGACGAAAACAGCGAAGCCCTAAGCAACGGCACCGCCTACCAAGGCGTAAGCAACGATACACTTATAGTACGTGGCAATGTAGCCGACAACGGTTTGTACACCTACTATGTACGCGCCTTCCAAAGCCCATCCTGCCACAAAGTGAGTAAACACGCCACCGTTACCGCCCGCGTGTGCAACATTTCACCAAGCATTGCTTCCATAAGCGACAAGGTTACCTGCGAAAACAGCAGTACCGAATTTACGGTTTCGGTTAGCGATACCGATTTCGATGACGTACAGGTTACGGCCAGTAGCAATAACCCAACCCTGTTGCCGGCAAGTGGTATAAAAGTTAGCCCGGCTTTGGGCGCTTACAATGCCGCTCCGCGTACCTTAACCTTAACCCCGGCCGTTGGTCAGAGCGGTACAGTTAAGGTTATGGTATTGGCAACCGATGAGCGCAATGGAACCGATACGGTTTATTTTAACCTTACGGTAAATACTTTGCCAGCAGAGGTAAGCCTAAGTTACATTGCTCCTGTTTGCGAAAACACGCCCGATTTTACCTTAACTCAAGGTAGTCCTGCGGGTGGTGTTTATACCATAAACAACGAAGAAGTAGGCAGCTTTAGTCCGGGTAATTTGCTAGCCGGTTCTCACCGGGTAGTTTACACCGTTGAAAGCGAAAACGGTTGTATTTCAGCAGCCAGCCAGCCGGTTACGGTAAAAGCGGTAACGAGCGCTGCTTTGGCTGCCTTCGCGCCCATTTGCCTAAACGACGATCCGCTTACCTTAAGTGGTGGCCAGCCCTTGGGCGGTAAATACAGCGGAACAAGTGTGGTTAATGGCGTGTTTAACCCATCGCTTGCAGCAACGGGTACCCACACCATAACCTATAGCTATACCAATACCAATAATTGCACCGATACCGCACAGGCAGCCATCGAGGTAAAGTCTGCACCGCAAGTTAATCTTAGCGCTGTAGCGGCATGTATCAACGACGTGCCTTTTGCCTTGGCCGAAAAAACCAATGTAGTGGGCAGCTATAGTGGCACGGGAGTGAGCAACAACGTGTTTAACCCAAAGGTAGCCGGTGTTGGAAAAACCACGGTAACCGTGGTAGTAAGCGGAGAAAACGGTTGCCAAACCAGCAAGAGCTTCCAAATAGAAGTAAAAGCCGGTACCGCGTTGAGCTTTACCACCCTGGAGAGCCTTTGTGCCGACACAACTGCCATAAATTTACTGGCTACCCCAACGGGTGGTTCGTTTAGTGGTGCTGGTGTAAGTGGCGATACATTTAGCCCTGCTGGTTTAGCCGCCGGAAAATATGCCTTGGTGTATACCTATACCGCCGACAATGGTTGTGTAGAAACCATGAGCGATACAGTACGTGTAAAAGCGGTGCCTAGCCCGGTAATTTCAGCTACCGCCGAGCAGTTTTGCCCGGCAGGCGAGGTAAGGTTAAGCACCACCGAGTTTGACAGCTACCAATGGATAAGCAGCGCAGAACCTATTGAAAACGCAACCAGTGACAGCCTAACGGTAAACACAGCCGGAAGCTATAGGGTAGGCGTAGCACTAGAGGGCTGTTATGGCCTGTCAAAAGCCATTGACATAGCCGCAGCCGACAGCTTGAAACCGGTTATTACCTATACCGGTGGTGGCAGCATTTGTGCGCAACAAGCAGTAACCTTGGGTGTTAATGGACAGTACACCAGCTATAAGTGGTGCAACAATGGTGTGGCCATTGCGGGAGCCAGCGCAGCGACTTACTTGGTGAGCGCGCCAGGCAGTTATACCGTGTTGGTAAGCAATGGCATTTGTTCCGGTAGTTCGGCTCCGGTAGTGTTAAGCGCTACTTCGCCGGTAATTATTACCACCAGTGGTCAACCCGCCATTTGCCAAGGTAGTGGTGTAACGTTAAGTGCCAGTGCTGCAGCTAGCTACCAGTGGTACAAAGACGGCCAATCCTTAACGGGAGCAACAGCACAAACTTACCAAGCTACACAAGCAGGTACTTATTATGTACACGTTAGTGATGGAGCAGGTTGCGAGGCCAATTCGGCCAATATAGCCGTTACCGTACTTGCGCTACCAGAGCCAAGCCTAACAGTAGATGGAAAAACGGAGTTTTGTTTTGGCGAAAGCACGAGCTTGTTTACCCAGTCGTTTGCCAGCTACCGTTGGAAACGAAACGGAGTAACCATTGCAGGTGCTACTTTTGAAAGCTACCAAGCAAGCCAAAGCGGCAGCTACTCGGTACAGGTTGGTAACGCGCAGGGCTGTAAAGCTACTTCGGCCGCACAAACCATTACCATGCATGTCTTGCCCCAGCCAAGTATTACTCCAGCAGGAACCACGGTTATTTGCGAAGGCACTGCCTTTGAACTGATGGCCGCACCGGCAACCAGCAACCAGTGGTACAACGGCCAGGAGCCTATAAACGGAGCAACAGCACAAAACCTAAACATAACTCAAACTGGTGCGTATCGCGTATTGGTAGGTTCAATGCACGGTTGCGAAAACCTGTCGGCAGCGGCTATAGTAAAAGTAAACCCAGCACCCGAAGTGCCTACGGTTACTTTTGTTGATAGCTTGTTAACCAGCACAGCAGCATTCAACTACCAATGGTTCAAAGACGGTGTTTTGTTAAGCGGTGCCAACCAACAAACGCTGGCTTTAACGAGCAATGGAAGTTACTACGTGATGGTAACCGGCAGCAACGGTTGTTCCAGCCGTTCGGCAACCAGCAACATTGTAAACTTGACAATCGATAACGTAACTGCTACAGCACAAGTTATGGTATACCCCAACCCAATTGGGAATCAATTTACCATCGAATCTGTTCAGGCCGGTAGTTACCAGCTGATAGATATTACAGGTAAACGCATTTTAACGGGCAATTTTGCCCAAGGCGCTACCGCGGTGCCGGTTCACGAATTGGCCTGCGGAGTATATCAGCTGCTTATCCAGTCCAAGGGGACATCACCACAAGTGGTGCGACTGGTTAAGTAAGGTTGAGTTGTTTCATAAGGGGCCGCTTTTGGGGAAAGGCGGCCCCTTTAGTTTAAATTTTCCTAACAAATGCATACCTGATGAGGGACAGGTATGTTAGGGGGATGAAAGCCTTGGTTTTACGACCAAGGCTTTCTAATTTAATATCCTGTACTTAATCCGTTTTTAAAAAGTGGCGTTAATCTTTTTCGCGGCATCCATTTTTTCTATTTTATTTGTGGTCGGATTTTTTAAAAACCAAATAATACCTGACCGATGAAACAACAATTACTCAAACTACAGCAGCGGCTACTGCTACTGCTATTTCTATTTGTTATTCAAGGTGTAGCGCAAGCTGCCCGGAATATCATTACTAACGCAATAATAAGTGGTGATAAAGGCTGGGCTATTTCAGGCGATGCCCCTAGCGCCTCAGCTCCCACCCTTGAAGCGATAGCCAACCAAGCCACCTGCGATGGGCAAACCATTAGCAATATAGCCATTACCCTTGGCGGAGACTTAGATGCGGTGCTTACCGCTGTAGATAATAATACAGGTATTAACCCTACTTATACTTTTGGCGGAACAGGTGCCAACAGAACATTAACCATTGCTACAGTATCTGGGCAAATTGGAGCTACTACGGTAACCGTTACGGCTACCAGTGGTTTTGGCACGGCCACCCAAATGTTTTTGTTGGAGCTGGGGAATAAGGTGGTTGAAGAATCTACCGTTAGTACTTTAGCGGGCTCTGGCTCAGGAACATTTGCCAATGGTACGGGTACTGGGGCTTCTTTTTACCACCCGTCAGAAATGGTGTTTGATGCTACCGGCAACATTCTGGTAGCTGATAGATACAACCACCGTATCCGCCAAATTACCCCCGATGGCGTAGTAACTACCTTTGCAGGCTCTGGTACCCATGCTACTACCAACGCAAATGGCACAGCAGCCTCGTTCAGATACCCTACCTACATGGCCAAAGATGCAGCGGGCAATGTATACGTAACTCAAGATGGCCAAATAATTCGTAAAATAACCCCTGCTGGAGATGTTACTACTTTTGCAGGTATAGAAAATACTGCAGGAGGCACAGATGGCGATTTGGCCACCGCCACGTTTAACAGCCCCACAGGAATGGCATTTGATACAGAGGGCAACATGTTTATTGCAGAGCGATCAGGCCATCGTATCCGCAAGGTTACCCCCGCTGGCGTGGTTAGTACCTTTGCTGGCAGCGGTGCGGCCGGCAGTGCAAATGGTGTAGGCACAGCGGCAACTTTTAATAGTCCTGTTGGCATTGCCATAGATGCATTGGGAAATTTGTATGTAGCGGATGCAGGTAATCAGCTAATTAGAAAAATCACTCCCGATGCAGTTGTGTCAACATTTGCGGGAAGTGGTGTTTCAGGGAGTAGTGATGGCAATGGAACATCTGCATCGTTTAATGGACCTTCAGGCCTTGCCTTTGATGCCTTTGGCAACTTATATGTTGCCGATGTATCGAATAATAAAATAAGGAAAATTACTCCAGTAGGAGATGTATCTACTTATGCCGGATCTGGCGGAGCGGGTTCGGTTAATGGGTCTGCTGCCACAGCTACATTCAATGGACCTATTGGACTAGCGATAGATACTATTGGGAATGTATTTACGACCGATCACTTTGGCCACCGGATTCGGAAAATAACGCCCAGTACCACCTACACCTCCTGCAACGCCAAGCCTATCATTGGCGCAGTAGCTAACCAAACTACCTGCGATGGCGTATCTAAAATGCTAAACCTTACGGTAAGCGATACCGATAACGATCCGGTAACCGTAAGCGCCACCAGCAGCAACATCACTCTGGTACCCAATGCAAACATTACTTATAATGCCGGTACAGGCGTACTTACCCTTACCCCAGCAAATGGACAGGTAGGCGAAACCACCATAAAACTAGTGCCCAACGATGGCGAGGTAAATGGCGATACCGTTTATTTTACGCTAACGGTAAATACCTTGCCTACGCAGGTAAGCTTAAGCTACATTGCTCCCATTTGCGAAAACAAGCCCGATTTTACCTTAAACCAAGGGAGTCCCGCGGGTGGTGTTTATACCATAAACAACGAAGTAGCCAGCAGCTTTAGTCCGGGTAATTTACAAGCCGGTTCTCACCGGGTAGTTTACACCGTTGAAAGCGAAAACGGCTGTGTTGCAACAGCCAGCCAGCCGGTTACGGTAAAAGCGGTAACGAGCGCTACTCTAGCTGCATTCGCGCCCATTTGCCTGAACGCCGATCCGCTTACCTTAAGTGGTGGCCAGCCCTTGGGCGGTAAATACAGCGGGACAAGTGTGGTTAACGGCGTTTTTACCCCTTCGCTTGCAGCAACAGGTACACACACCCTAACGTATAGTTTTACCAATACGCATAATTGCACCGATACCGCTCAGGCAGCCATCGAGGTCATGCCTGCACCGGAAATTAATCTTACCGCGGTAGCCCCACTTTGTATCAACGAAACGCCTTTTGCCTTGGCCGAAAAAACCAATGTATTGGGCACCTATAGTGGCACCGGAGTGAGCAACAACGTGTTTAGCCCGAAGGTAGCCGGTGTTGGAAAAACCACGGTTACCGTGGTGGTTGCTGGGGAAAACGGTTGTCAGACAAGCAAGAGCTTTGAAATAGAAGTGAAAGCCGGTACCGCCTTGAGCTTTACCACCCTGGAGAGCCTTTGTGCAGACGCAGCTGCCATAAACCTATTAGCAACCCCAACGGGTGGTTCCTTTAATGGTACGGGTGTAAGTGGCGATACATTTAGCCCTGCTGGTTTAGCCGCCGGAAAATATGCCTTGGTGTATACGTATACCGCCGACAATGGTTGTGTAGAAACCATGAGCGATACGGTGCGTGTAAAAGTGGTTCCTAGCCCGGTAATTTCGGCTACCGCCGAGCAGTTTTGTCCGGCAGGTGAGGTAACGTTAAGCACCACCGAGTTTGACAGCTACCAGTGGATACATGTCGAAGAGCCTATAGAAAACGCAAACAGTGCCAGTCTAATCGTAAACACTGCCGGAACCTATATGGTAGAGGTAGAACAGGAGGGATGTTATGGTCTGTCGGAAGCTGTTGATATAACGGCGGCCGACAGCTTGAAACCGGTTATTACCTTTACCGGTGGTGGCAGTATTTGTGCGCAACAAGCAGTAACCTTGGGCCTTAATGGGCAGTACACCAGCTATAAGTGGTACAACAATGATGTGGCCATTGAGGGTGCCAGCGCAGCGACCTACGATGTGAGCGTGCAAGGCAGTTATTCGGTGGTGGTAAGTGATGGTATTTGTTCTGGTAGCTCGGCTCCAGTGGTGCTAAGCGCTACTGCGCCGGTAATTATTACCACCAGTGGTCAATCCGCAATTTGCCAAGGTAGTGGTGTGACTTTAAGTGCCAGTGCAGGCAATAGCTACCAGTGGTACAAAGACGGCCAAGCCTTAACTGGTGGCGTAAAAAAAACCTACCAAGCCACACAAGCAGGTACTTATTATGTGCACGTTAGTGATGGAGCAGGTTGCGAGGCAAACTCAGCCGATATAGCCGTTACGGTACTTCCCCTACCAGAGCCAAGCTTAACGGTAGATGGGAAAACGGAGTTTTGCTTTGGCGAAAACACGAGGATGTTTACCCAGTCGTTTGCCAGCTATCGCTGGAAACGAAACGGAGTAACCATTGCAGGTGCTACGTTTGAAAGCTACCAAGCAAGCCAAAGCGGCAGCTACTCGGTACAGGTTGTCAACGAGCAGGGCTGTAAAGCTACCTCGGCCGCACAAACCATTACGGTGCATGCCTTGCCACAAGCAAGCATTACTCCGGGAGGAACCACAGTTATTTGTGAAGGCACTGCCTTTGAACTGATGGCCGCACCGGCAACTAGCTACCAGTGGTACAACGGCGAGGAACTGATAAGCGGAGCAACAGTACAAAACCTAAGCATAACCCAAACCGGTGCGTATCGCGTATTGGTAGGTTCTATGAACGGCTGCGAAAATCTGTCGGCAGCAGCTATAGTAAAAGTAAACCCAGCACCTGAAGTGCCTACGGTTATTTTTGTTGATGGCTCGTTAACCAGCTCTGTAGCATTAAACTACCAATGGTTTAAAGACGATGTTTTGTTAAGCGGTGCTAACCAACAAACACTGGCTTTAACCAGCAACGGAAGTTACCACGTGGTGGTAACCGGAAGCAACGGTTGTTCCAGCCGTTCGGCAACCAGTAATGTCGTGAGCTTGGCTATCGATAAGGTTGCTGCTACAGCAAAAGTTATGGTATTCCCCAACCCAATTGGGAATCAATTTACCATCGAGTCTAGTCAGGCCGGTAGTTACCAATTAGTCGATATTACGGGTCAACGTATTTTAAAGGGCGATTTTGCTCGAGGCGCTACTGCGGTGCAGGTTCACGAACTGGCCTGCGGAGTATATCAGCTGCTTATCCAATCCGAGGGGACATCACCACAAGTGGTGCGGTTGGTTAAGTAAGGTTGAGTTGTTTCATAAGGGGTCGCTTTTGAGGAAAGGCGGCCCCTTTAGTTTAATTTTTCCTGACAAATATCTGCCTGATGAGGAACAGGTACGTTAGAAGATGAAAGCCTTGGTTTTACGACCAAGGCTTTTTAATTTATACCCGTTTGTCGATTGCCGTTGGCTCGAAAGCAATGAGGTTGAACATGGCACGCATTCGGTTTCTGACCCAATTTCCATAACGTTTTTCAATTTCGGTTACAGTGAGGTTGGTGGTGAGGTGTGTTTTTGTTCGCAGAACATGTTGCTGTGTTTAAAAATGCGTAATGCGTCTAAACTCTGTGAAATCCCAATCTCCACCATACCAACAGCCGTCGAAACTATAGGTCACTTTTAAGTTTAGAACAACAAGTAAAGCTAAGAGTAGGTAAAATGGAATTATAAGTGGTAATGTTCTATTTAAAAGCAATCGGTGCAGGACAGCTGCTAAAGGAAAACAGAAGAATGGAAGGTATTCAACCATTGGCCGGCTTCCGTAACTGCAACCGTAATTCCAGCTCCACCAACTTGAAAAGATGTAACTCAAACCAATGAAATAAACCAAGAGGAAGATAGCTTTTGGTGCATGCTCTTTTCTTAAAGCAAAAAGGCCTAGTAAGAAAATTAAAAACAAAGGGGTGTAAAAGAATACCCCGCAGCGGGTCGAAAACCAGAATTTGATTATTTCCGGGCTTAGCAGGTTTGTAAATCCCTCGCCTTGATATGAGTAGTAAAAGTAATGACCCGAAACAAAATTCCAGTAAAGAAATTGAGGAATAAAAAGTATTGCTGGCACTAGAATTAGAAAGGAGCAGTATTTCAAGCTAATATTTTTGAAACTCCCTTTTTCCTGGTAGTAAAAAAACACCAACCCAGGAATGACTAATATGTTAATGGGTCTGACAATAATAATTAGGCCAATAATAAAGGCTAAAGTAAGCGCCTGGCTAGATTTGTTGCGCTTGGCCAGTTGAAGGGTTTGATGCAAAGCCCAAGCAACCAGAACAAAGGAATAAACATGAGACATGCCGGTTTCCTGTACGGCATAATAATAAAGGTTGGTGCCAACCACAAGCATAAATAAGGTGGTTATGGCCGCGCCTTTCGCAAAATAGTTTCGAAGGAATAAAAACAAGAAAAATAAACCGCCAACCAGGTAGCATACCGCTGCAACGTCAATGCTTCGATGATATATTTTGGAAAAGCCATTTGGTTCGTATCCAAAGTTATCGGAAAGTAAATGGGCAACCAAAAAGAATGGGGCTTGCAGCATCGCAACCCCATACGTGTATTTAGTGGCTATTTTATTTGCCGGGTTTACTGAAAAGCCATCGCCAGTTTTGGTGCAAATACTATCGGGTAAATTCGAACCTTTAAAATCGTAAATAAATGTGGCTGGAAGGTAAACGTAGTATCCTGCTTTATCCGCCCATATTTCGCTATGGTAGTTGAATAACCCAGATTTGCTGTGCTTGTTTAAGGTTAGAAAGATGAATAGACCTAAAATAAGTAGCAGGGAAATTAATGTGGAGTGTTTTTTCAAAACGGTTTTTTTTGCAGTGAGGTGTGCAATATAATTGGAATTCGGAAAACGAGTTAACGGTTTATTTCGCGGCAAGCCAATTTCACCAAGGTTGGCTGCCATTACCTATAAGGCAATACGGCCTCAGCCGGTTGGTGCAGTTTTTCCAGAGAAGAACCGGTAAGTTCCATTGTTTGGGAACCAACTCGTCAGGCACAACGCTATAAACATTGTTGAAAGTAACCTTGCCGTTCGCCTGTTCGGTTCATGAGCGGATTAATCATTTTATCGCTTGGCTGGCGATTGTTCTTCTCTGATGAAAAACAAGCCAAAGCGGGTGCAGCCTTGACTTTTTGGTTACTTTTTTTGTCAAGAAAAAAAGTAAGGCGACAAAAAATATTGAGAAAACATCTTTTTTTGTTTCCACTTTTTTCAAAAAAGTGGAGCAAAAATTTGTCCTCGGTAAGCGCAAGGAATTTAAAAAGCATT
>CAYMJL010000016.1:0-67256 GCA_964390915.1 uncultured Flavobacteriales bacterium | reverse complement strand
ATTTTTTGTTTCCACTTTTTTGAAAAAGTGGAGCAAAAACTTGTCCTCGGTAAGCGCAAGGAATTTAAAAAGCATTATCCTTCGTATACCGTGAAGAACCTATGGGCGGCTGCAAATTTTTGCCACTTGGTAAGGAATCTAAGGTGGATATACTTTCAAGCAAAAATTTAAAGGCCGCTATTACCCAACCATTAGCTTATAGGGTGAGTTCTTCACTTTGGCGCACCGAGGACGGGCTTCGTATAAGTCCAGCAACAGATTGGCCAACTGGTAAAATAACCTTATCTTTTTGTGTTTTTTTGTTCAATGCCTTATTTGTAGTAGTCTACCTGAAAATAATACTTTGAGTTGTAAGCCGTTAATACATTTTGTTTTAAATGCAAACAGCATAAAATCTATTGTGCTATGCGTTTGATATTTTGATTTAGTTATTTACTGAGCATAGTTTTTACCAAAGAAACCAGTGAAACCAACGTCCAAACGCCTTCTAGTATTACAAACGGATAAAAAGAGATAAGCCACGAGCTGTAACAGGCCAAGCCGGCTCCAAGCACATTTAGCAACAGATAGCCTACATTATTGCTCTCCAGCCATTTTAACACATTAAAAAGATAGGCTACTAACAACAGGGTTACGCCAAAAGCGCCAATTATATCAGGAATGGTCATGGAATAGATTTTTTTTTGTAAAACTAATGCTTGTCCGTAAATGAGAATTGCTTGCGGTTGAAAAGATTGGTTCTTCTACCGCCTCGCGCTTAATCGGGTTGTGATGATTTGACATTTTGATACTTTGACCGTTTGATAATGGTGTGACTCTGGACAAAATAGCTAAATGGCATCTTAAGCAGTCTGATGTACAAATAACTTACTTACGTATATATTGTAAATATGATTTGTAAATTTGGGTCATTAATTAATTTATCATGGGGACATTCACCAGTTCATTGCCCGACAACTTATTGGCTTTACTGAGTAAAAAAGCACAAGAACTTTCCTTGCCCAAAAACAAACTGATTGAACGGGCGCTTACCATTTATTTGGAGCAGCTTAAAAAGGCCGAATACATTAAGTCGTACCAACAAGCGGCAGAAGACACTGATTTGCTTTTATTGGCAAAAGAAGGCATGGAAAGTTATTTGGCCGATTTGCAAAAAGAAGAGGAAAAAGGATGAAGGTAATTCGGCAAAAAGAAATATGGTTTGTTGACCTCAACCCGGTTAAAGGAAGTGAACAAGCTGGTTACCGACCAGTTGTTGTTATTAGCGGCAACTTAATGAACACCTATCTGAATACGGTTATTTGCTGTCCGTTAACCACTAAAATTAAAAATTACAAAGGCAACGTAGTTGTAAATCCCACCAACAAAAATGGCTTAAAGCAAACATCAGAGGTATTGGTCTTTCATATCCGGTCGTTGGCTAAAGAACGTTTTTTAGAAAAAGTAGGCAGTATAGAACAAGTTGAACTGGAACAGGCGTTGGAAGGATTAAATGATTTTATGACAATGTAATCAATATCAGGGTGAGCGAATAAACCCTTTTAAAAGTCACTTTTACCGTATTCCAAGTTATAACTTACCCCGAATTCCCCCATATTTGACCCCATGACGCAAGCCTCTCTTTTTGACCCGGTGGAAATCGCTACCCCCTCTTTTTTGGAGGAGGTTTGGAACCGAATTACCACCGAAGAAAGAAAGCCGGAGCATACCTACATTATTTTGCCCAGTGTGCGGGCTGGGTTGTTTTACAAGAACCTTTACAGGCAAAAAGCAGTAAAGTCGGTTATTCTGCCCAATATCACCACCATTCATAGTTTTATTGATAATTTTTCGCCTTACGAAACACTTGACAGCACCACCGCAATTTTTGAATTATACAGCTGTTACAAGCAACTATGCACAGAAACTCCCGAACCTTTCCCTGAGTTTTACAAGTGGGCTAAATTGTTACTGAACGATTTCAATGAAATAGACAATTACCTGATTGATGCTCCCCACCTATTCAGTAATTTGCAAAACCTGAAAGAGCTGGACGACTGGAGTTTTAACAGCGAAATTTTAAGTACCAACCAGCAAAACTTCTTAGGTTTTTGGAACCAATTGCTGCCCTTGTACCAAGGTTTTGAAAAACACTTGTTTACGCTGGGCAAGGCCTATAGCGGCAAAAAGGTGCGGTGGTTTGCCCGCGACATCGAGCAGTTTATCGATAACAACCCCAATGTTTACCTCAACTTTATTGGCTTCAACGCCTTAAACCGAGCCGAAGAAACCATCATCGAAACGCTTCGCTCGGCCAATATGGCTTCGGTTTACTGGGACATAGACCCGTATTACCACCAAAACCCTAATCAGGAAGCCGGTAAGTTTTTTCCAAAAAAAGACCAAAGCCCGAATCAGCATTTTATTGAAGGCTACATGAATTCTGGGGAACTTGACATTACCCTGATTAGTGTGCCAAAATCGGTTGGTCAGGTAAAAGTTGCGGCCAACTTATTGCAGCACATTCCGCAACACAAGCTGGCTAAAACAGCCGCGGTGCTGGCCAACGAAGCACTATTATCGCCATTGTTAAACAGTTTTCCCGACAACATTGAGCAGGTAAACCTTACCATGGGTTTGCCGTTAAAACTGAATCCGCTTTTTAGCCTTATTGAAGCCCTTTTTGAGTACAACAGTTTCATTAAGAGCAACTACATTCCGGTTACCGCGCTAAAAAAAATAATAGATCACCAATACCTGTCGGCGGTTTTTCAAAATAACCAAGCGCTACAGGAGCAATTGCTGAAACGCCGATACATAGCCACCGAGCAGGTAAACGACCTTTGCCAAAGCCAGCAGGAACGGGTTCTTTTTTCCAATTGGAATGAACGCGTTGATTTAGCATTGGCCTCGCTACAGTTGGTACTCACTCATTTGCGTGAGTTGTTTAGCGAACTAGGCTTGTCGGCCATGGAAAATGAATTCTTGTTTGAGACCACCAAAAGCATTGGCCACTTTAGTCAACTTACCAAAACCTATGAGAATTTACTGGATATTGGCATTTTGAAACGCCTGTTGTTGGATGAGCTGAAAAAACAAAAAATAGCCTTCATTGGTGAACCCATTTTGGGCTTGCAGGTAATGGGAATGCTCGAAACCCGTGCTTTGGATTTCGAAAACCTGTTTATTTTGGGGGCAAATGAAGGCACCATGCCGGCTTCACCCAACGAGTCGTCACTTATTCCCAACGACCTAAAACTTCATTACGGACTACCCACTAACGAGAAACGGGAGGCCATTTACGCCTATTATGTATATAGACTGCTGCACCGCTCGAAAAACGTAACCTTTATTTACAACAACGTAGTTGACGAACTTGGCGGGAGCGAAAAAAGCAGGTTTCTGTTGCAATTGCAGGAAGAATTACCGGCTCGAAATCCGAAGGTAAAAATCAGCGAACAAAAGGTTTGGGGGCAGAGCAATTTTGGGGCATTGAAACCGCTATCGGTAAGCAAAAACCCTGAAATTTTAGCTCGATTAAAAAATCAACTCGCATCGGGAATATCGCCAACGGCTTTAAGTACTTATCTGGAATGCCCGTTGAATTATTTTTACCGCTATGTGCTTGGCTTGAATGAATCGAGCAAAACTGAAGAAGTTTCGGCATCCGAATTTGGGAGCTTGGTACACCGCATACTGGAACTTGCTTTCGATGGCATGGAAAACAAGGTTTTGGACGAGCCGTTTTACAAAACCGTTTTGGAACAGTTAGATGTGTTGGCCAACACTGCCTTAATTGATGTGCTGGGAACTTCGAAACCAGAGGGAAAAACATTGATTAGCTTAGAATTGGCCAAGCACCAGTTTCGGAAAATAATTCAAGTAGAACGTGACTTTGCTGGCGAATTAATGCAAACCGGTTTTCACACTACCTACTTGGGCTCAGAAAAAGTAATGGAATATGTTACGCAACTTGAGCTTGACGGTGAAATGATACCCATTAAGATTAAAGGAAAAATAGACCGCATACATAAAACCGGTAACAATGTTTGGGTTGTTGATTATAAAACCGGGCAAGTAGAAAACAGAGATTTGACCATAAAAACCTGGGACGATTTAAAGAAGCCAAAAAAACGAAAAGCCTTGCAACTAGCGGTTTACGGTCTGGCTATGCAAAACCAATACAGCGGACTTCAGCTTAAAACTGGCATTATTTCTACCACTCAGCCAACGAGTGAGCCCATGTGTCTGCTTTTGGATAAAATTCCCTTGACTTATACCAGTGAAATTGCCATTGAAATTGAACAGATAGTTCACGAAATCATCAGCGACCTACTGAACCCTGAAATAGAGTTTACCCACAGTAATCATGCGCAGTTTTGTCCTTATTGTTAGGGAGGTACTTTGTTACGGAGTTAGCTTATAACCCACCCCACGCACCGAATGAAAATATTGCGATTGTTTTGGGTTTGGCTCAAAATATTTTCGGAAAGCCAAAATGTAATTATCAATAGTTCTGGTACTTGGGTATACATCATACCCCCACACGGTTTCCAGAATTAATTCGCGCGAAACCACTTGTCCTTGACGCTCATGCAGTAGTTTCAGCAACAAAATTTCCCGTTTACCCAATTCCAGCCATTTTCCGTCCCAAGTTTTAATTTCAAATGTCACCGTATTTACCTCACCAGCACCAATGCTAAATTTATTACCTAAGGGAATCACGCCAACTTCAGCGGCACGACGACCTATAAGCTTTTCAACTCTTAAAAGGAGTTCCTCCAGATTAAAAGGTTTAGCCAAATAATCGTCAGCACCAATTTTCAGTCCGGCAACCCTATCCTGACTGCTATTTTTAGCCGTAAGCATAAGAATTGGAATTCTTGAATTTTCTAAACGAATGGTTTGGCAAACTGTAAACCCATCCATTTCCGGTAACATCACATCAAGCAGAATTAAGTCAAATCGTTCACTTTTAAAACGAGTAACGGCTTCTTTGCCCGTTCGGCTTACAGCTACCTTGTACCCCTCCAATTCAAGATTTAGCTTAACTACATCAACTAAGCTTTCCTCATCTTCAACCAATAAAATTTTGTAGCTCATACTTTTGGAATACAAGGTTAACCAAAAAAATGAGATTAGACCGCAACTACCTAAGCAACCCAAAGCGAAAAATAATGTCTAACTTGCGAACTGATTTTTTTAAATCACCACTAATTTCGCAACTAGCTGAGAATGAAAAGGATTCTTCCAATTTTAATAGCCATCTTTTGGTTATGTTCCTCTTATGGTCAACAATTAACCCCTCCATGTGGATTCGATGAGGTTTATAACCGCCAGATGGCGACTGAACCTGGGTTTTCAATTAACGTTGAAAGCCTGAACAAGCAGATTTACGATATTATTCAACGCGAAAAACAAAGTAACGGTCACCTAAAAGCCGGAACGCTTGTTACCATTCCTATGGTTTTTCACGTTATTCACCTTGGTGAAGCAGTAGGCACTGGAACCAACATTTCAGATGCACAAGTAGAAAGTGCCGTTCGTGGTTTGAATGTTAACTACCGAAACAACAAAAACTGGGGAACGTCCAATCCTTCGGCTCCTTTTAACCCTAATGGCGTTGACCTTGAGGTTGAATTTTGTTTGGCAAAACGCGCACCAAATGGACAACCAACCACTGGGATTACTCGTGTAAAAGGCGATATTTTTAGCGAATACATGGACAAAGGTTGTATCAATAACAGCTCTGTGGGAACGGTGAATGAAGCCCAAATTGTTGCTAACCAAGGTTGGGATAAAAACAAATACTACAACGTTTATGTGGTTGCGGAAATCAACAATCAAGGTGGTGGTGGATCAGGAAATGTTGGATACGCCTATTTCCCTGGTGGAGGAACTGATGGTACTGTTATTATTTGGAAAAGTACGGGTTACTGCGGTGCAGGAGATCCTTGTCCATTTAAAAACACATCATTAGTTGCCCCTTATGACAACGGAACCATGGTTCATGAAATGGGGCATGCATTTGCCTTACAACATACTTTTCACGATAAAGGACAGGCTGATTTGTCTAACTCTGGTGGTGGTAGCGGGCAACCAATTGCATCGTGCAATAACGCCAATGAGAGTGCCTCTCAATGTGCTACATCAGGAGATATGTGCTGCGACACCCAAAGACATTTAGGAAATTTAGGAACCTGCCCTACAGCTGGCTCAACAATGAACGAATGTCTTGGTATTCCTTACGACGTTAAGACGGCTAGTAACGTAATGAACTACACAAATTGCACCCCAAAACTTTTTACCGCCGATCAGCGCGATAGAATTAAGGCCACTTTAAGCTCGAACACCACAAGAAAAAACTTAGCTGCTTCGGATGCCTGTAACTCAGTTTATCCATACGACATCGCCCTTACCAAAATTTCGCAACCTGGTGGCTATTATTGCAATAGTTCAGTTGGTGGTGTAATAACTGTGAAAAACATGGGTGGAAACGAAATCACCTCATTCACACTCGAAATACTTGTTGATGGTATTGTAACCGGCACATCTACTTGGACTGGTAACCTAGCCAGCAACACAGAAGGTACTGTAAACGTAGATGCAATAAATGCTTCATCGGGCAATCACACTTACGAACTTCGGGTGGTAGCTGCCTCGTTAAACAACAATACCCAAACCGATGGTTTGGCATCTAACAATACCATCTCAACTTCATTCGAAGTTATTAGTAACGGTGCCATTGTTACGTTGACTGCCGATGATTATGCTGATGGTGATAATTTAGTGATTAAAACCACCAGCGGTACTACCGTAAAAACAGTAACCTTAGGTAATTACAATGGAGTTTATACCGAGGGTATTTGTTTGCCTCCTGGTTGTTATGATTTCATCATGACCGATGTTGATTATCAACCTCTAAACTATGGTGCAGGCGAAATGCTAGTTCCTGCATTCTCGGTTAAAGACGACCATGGTTATGAGCTAGCAAGTGGCATTGCCGATCAATATGCTAGCACAGGTGCGGAAATTGGCATTCCTAAAACCGAAACTTCTTATAACAAGTGTCTGCCTTATAACCCCGGGTATATTGATGCTGACTTTATGGCCGATAAGTTTGTCCTTACCGCTGGTACTTCAGTAAAATTTACCGACTTAACCACACTTTCATCTGGCTCACCTGCAACCGCACCCGATCCAAACGACTGGAATTGGGATTTTGGTGATGGATTTACGTCTACCCAACAGCACCCGAACCATGCTTATAATACGCCAGGCGTTTACACCGTGGTTTTAACCGCGAACAACGGCATAGCACCCAGCACGGCTAACAAGTTGCATTACATAAGGGTTATACCTGCAATAACCGGTTGTGACAAACTGGATAACTTCATTGCCGGAGAAACCCCTGTATTTAAAAGTACCGTAAATGGAGTAGCTGGTTATTACCCTGGGCCAAACGTTGCAAAACCTTCAGCCTATGCTGAACGATTCTTTACCCCAACCACTGGCTTTTTGAAATCCATAGACCTTTTTGTCGGTTATTTTAGAGCCGCTAGTCCAACTTCGGAAGTGACCATTAGCGTACATTCCAACTCGAATAATGTGCCAGGGCCAGCCGTTTCGGTTACCAAATTTCCAATGACCTCGCTGGTGATGAATAATTATACCAATATTAAACTTACCAACCCATTAAATATCGTTGACTTTTTCTACATCGTGGTTCAAATTAACCCGACTCACGGGGATACCTTGGTGCTTGGCTCTTCTGATTATAGAGCGGCAAATGATTATAGCAATACCGCCTATGCTTTAATCAGTGGTGCCTGGAAGCCTATTTCTACGGCGTTTACCACCTCTGGACCTAGCTCGTTAGCAATTTCGGCCAATCTTTCAGTGCTTCCTAAAGCTCATTTCGAAAGCGATGTTATCCAAATTTGTTCGGGCAAATCGGTAAACTACACCTCTAACCAATCAACCAGTGCAGATGCATTTGAATGGTTATTTGACGGTGGCAGCCCAAGTACTTCTGCTACCCCAAATCCGACAGTGACTTATAACACAGAAGGGGTTAAAAATATTCAATTGGTTGTCCACGGCGGTTGTGGAGAATCAGACACTTTGGTAAAAACTATCTCTGTAAACCCACTTCCAACAGTAACCATTGAAGTAACTGATGAAGTTTGTAATAAATCAAACGGTTCCGCACTTGCCAAACCAGCTGGCGGTAGTGGCGATTTCGCCTACAATTGGTCTTCGAACCCTCCACAATTTGGGGTAAAAGCGACTAACCTGCCTATGGGTAACTATATTCTGGATTTGGTCGACAGCAAATGCGGAAGCATTAGCAAATCATTTGTAATTAATAACTTAAACAAACTTGCTGATTATACAGTTGATGTAAATCATACTACCTGCGGGGAAAACAATGGTTCGGCTATTGCCTATCCGGTAGGTGGTAGTGGAACGTATTCTTACAAATGGACAAAACTTGGCGACCCTAGTTTCAGCCAAGGTGGAAGAACAGCGGTAAACCTTTCTCCAGGAACTTATACAGTTGAAGTTCAGGATGGGACATGCAACCCGAACGAGCAGACAATAACTATAAATGGCTCTGACCCGGTGTTTGGTGGCGTAAGTGCTTCCCAAACACAAATTTGCGAGGGGGAATCTGTAGTCCTTGCAGCTACTGGAGGTACTAACTATACTTGGTCTATAAATGGAAATACTATTTCTAATGACCAAACCTTTACCGTAGCGCCAAGTACTTCTACTGATTACAAAGTTCACATTGTTGATGATCGTGGTTGCTTTGCCGACTTAAAACAATATGTCGTTGTTACCATGGCACCACAGGCCTATGCCAAAGTTTCGAAACAGAACGGAGTACAATACACCGATTCAACTACGGTTGATATGGCTAACGGAGGTTACGCATTTTTCTCTTCGTCAGGATCTGTAGGCAACAGCTACTTATGGTCATTTGGTGATGCATCTACCTCCACAATAAAAAATCCATTTCACCAATATACCATTCCCGGCCTATATCAAGTAACACTTGAAGTTACCATTGAAGATTGTAAAACAACAGACTATAGCACCGTTAATGTTATCAGCTCAGTTGGAATTGACCGCTTCAGCAAGTTAAACCTTACGGTGTTCCCGAACCCGTCAACTGGAAAATTTACATTAATTAACCACAATCAGGTTTTAATAAAACATGTTCAGGTCTATGACATAGTCGGTAAGGAATTGACCCAAATAAATGGAGACGAACTTGACGCGGTTCTCGATCTATCCTTTTTATCAGCCGGGAGTTATACCTTACGATTTGTAACCGACCAAGGGGATTCCCTCTATAAGATTGACATTGTAAAATAACCAAGCAAATTTTAAAAGAGTCCCTTAAGGGGCTCTTTTGGTTTATTTACCATTTAACAAACTAAGCATGAGACTAGCTCTTACCTTCATCCTATTAACCAACTTGTGTTATGGGCAAACTTCACCTCAAATCCCTCGACCGTTATTTGCTAAAATTAAGCACCCAATTACAAACCTCACCCAAGAACAGCTTTTCGAATTAGGTCAGCAGAAATTGGTTGGTAAAGCACCTTGTAAATATGACGAACTGCGTGATAAATTGTTTACCTCCAATCCTGAAGCTAAAAAGGCCTATGACTTACAGAATGAACAAATTGCCAAGCAGGTAAAAAAAATTGAAGCTGAAAAAGCGACTGGCAACTACAAGGCTGGTATACATACCATTCCTGTCGTGTTTCACATTCTTCACCTTGGAGAACCAATAGGTTCTGGTGCCAACATTACCGAAGAACAAATTTTTAGTGCTGTTGCGGCATTGAACCGTGATTACCGCAAAACAGCAGCCGACGGCGGAATAGCCCAAGGAGCCGGCCAAGATACCGAAATAGAATTCTGCCTTGCATCCATTGACCCAAATGGAAATCCAACTACAGGAATTAACCGTATTAATGCTAACGCAATTACCAATTACAGTACCCGAGGAATTGAAGAAGATGTAAATGGTACCAGCCTTAAAAACCTTAGTAAATGGCCAACTGCTAACTACGTTAACATTTGGGTAGTGCGTGAAATTGACAATGAAGGCGAATTTGAAGCTTGGAATGGTGGAACACTGGGTTATGCTTATCCAGTTTCTGGTCTTGCTACTACCAACCCGAATATTAATCCTGCTAACAACGAGCTGGACGGAATCGTTGCCCTTTATTTTGCCACCGGAAATTTACCAACTGGCACTGACCCTAACTACCGCCTACTTTTTAAGCTGAACCGAACATTAACCCATGAAATGGGACACCACCTTAACCTGCAACATCCGTTTCAAGGAGGCTCTTGCACTGAAACCAACTGCGTAAATCAAGGCGATTTTGTATGCGATACTCCCCCCACCATTCTTAACGAAAATTGCAGTAACCCAGCTTGTAGTGGAACCCAGCAGGTAACCAACTATATGGACTACACGGGTGAGACTTGTGTGAATCAATTTACAGCAGGACAAAAAACCAGAATGCAGGCTGTATTGACCGGAACCTCGCGCTCATCACTTCCCGCTTCAGCAAAATGTGATGCCGCAACCCAAAACGACGTGAGCTTAGTTGTAGTGCTCGTTCCAGGAACCAATCAATGTGGAAACACCTTCAATCCTCAACTCATTATTCAAAACAGAGGAGGGGCAAACTTAACCAGCTTTACAGCGACCTATAATTTCGATGGCGGAACCTCAATTATTTATAACTATACTGGAAACCTTAGCTACCTTCAAAAAGACACCATCGATCTAAACCTATATACTGCAACTGCTGGTTCACACACATTCAGTGTTGCTTTAACTAGCCCCAATGGCCAATCTGATGAAAACACGGCTGACAATACAGGAAATCGAACTTTTACAGCAACCAGCGGCAACCCCGTAGTCTTTCACCTTTTACCCGATTGTTTTGGCTCTGAAATAAGCTGGACCATTAAAACCGGATCAACCACCGTCATGTCAGGCGGGCCATATGCCAACTCTCAAGCACCAACCGAAATTTCCGTTTCCGGATGCCTAACCAACGCTTGCTATGTTTTTAGAATAAACGACCTTGGCCAAGACGGTCTAAATGGTGAAGTAGTTCCTACTTGTGGCCTTAACGGCGATTTTGAATTGGTAGACGGCACTGGAAACATTATTATTGAAATGGGACAAGCGAATTATGGCGCAAGTGCAACGTTTAACTTTTGCCTTCCTTTTATTAAACCCAGTTTTTCAGCTACCCCAACCATTACTGGTACAACTACAAACATTCAATTTACCGACCTAACCAGCAGCAACCCTGTGCCAACCAGCTGGCGATGGGATTTTGGAGATGGCACCTTCTCTACCCAACAAAACCCACAACATAGTTATAGCAGCAGTGGTTTTAAAAATGTTGAACTAATGGTTGGCAACGGAATGAAAACGGACAGCTTAACCAAGAAAAATTTTATTCGGATTTTAAACCCTACAACCGCTTGCGATACACTTCGCAATATCTTAAACACCGACCAACTTACTTACTACAGCCTCGGTACTGGTTTAGGTTATTTCCCAGGAAGTAGCGGTTACAGCATTAGTAAATTTGCCGATGCCCACACTACATTAAACTCGGTATCCATCAAGCGTTTTAGAGTACCAGTTGCACTTGCAAAAGCGGCATCTCCAGCCAATACCGTAAAATTTACGATATACGGTGACAATAATGGTAAACCTGGAACGGAATTGGGAAGTAAACTAGTTCAGATAAACACACTAAAGGCCGGTTTGTACAACGATGTGTTGTTTGACTCTCCGGTAACTTTTGATGGCCGCTTTTATGTTGGGTTCGAAATAGACCAAACCAAAGCCGACAGTATTGTTATAAATACTGCTGCAAATCGCGGAACCAATAACTTCAAATCAGCATATACCTATACCAATTCTTGGATTGATGTAGACGATCTTTTTGGAGGCATGACCACGTCATTGGGCATAGAAGTATTGTTCTCGAATGCCGTTAAAGCCAATGCCACCTTAAGTGATTCATCAGTTTGCGAGGGAACTACTGTTCAATTTACCTCAACTTCAACCAATGCTAATTCATTAAGTTGGAGTTTTCCAGGCGGTTCTCCGACAAGCTCAAGTAGTACTTCAGGAATTGTCACCTTCAATACTTTCGGTAATTATGTTGCAAGACTAGTAGCCACCGGAAATTGCAATTATACAGACACTAGCTACATTCCCGTTAGTGTAAGAGGCATTCCCGATTTGACCTTCTCTTCTACCCCAGAAGCCTGCGGAGGAGCGAATGGTACTGCTACAGTTACAGTAAGCAATTCGCCTAGTCATACCATTTCCTGGAGTAACCTACAGACCACGGCAACCATTAGTGGACTTACCGCCGGGACCTACTCGGCAACGGTTACCGATAGCCAATGTGGCGCTGCCAATGGCTCTATTTTAGTTGAATCCGCCAACACCCTTGATGTAGGAATTAGCCCACAAACACCTGAGTTTTGCGAAGGTGACAGTATTTCTCTGACCGCGACGGGGGCTGCAACATACACATGGCGGGAAAATGGAGTTGTAATGAGCACCTCCAATAAATACAATACAGTTGCAACCGTTGCAATTTATATAGAGGTTGTTGGTAAAAGCGGCACATGTATAGACTCTGCCGATTTTCAACCCTTGGTTTACCCACGACCCACAATGACCGCCAGCGCAAATCCATTAATTACTGACATTGCCTTTGGTGGTAATGTTGATTTCAGCTCGGCAGGCTCTGCCGGAGCTAATCAGTTTTCATGGACTTTTGGTGATGGTGGAACTGCTGTTGTGCCCAATCCATCACATGTATATTCATCAACCGGTACATTCAATGCCATTGTTACAGGAACTAGTGCCTTTAACTGTTCCAACAAAGACACCGTGGTTATTCAAGTAATAAACACAACCGGTGTTGCAGAATATGATGCTGAAAACATTAGTCTATTCCCCAATCCAGCTAACAATCAATTGACCATTAAATTATCGGCCGGGATTGAATTAAGCAATTTGGAAATTATAAATGCCATTGGTCAAAAAACCGATGTTGACTTTGCCCCGCAAACTGAATTTATAATATCGCTTACTGATTACCCAGCAGGTGTCTATCTGCTGAGGTTACAAACCAACAAGGGCGAAATAATCCGACCACTGCAAATCATTAAATAAGCTGAAGCCTCGAAATATTTCGGGGCTTTCTTTTTTAGTATCGGCTACTGCATTACATTTGTAACTACAATAGTTATAATTGCAAATTTTAATGAGAATAGAAGACGAAATACAGCAAAAGAAATTCAACAGCGAATACGAAAAACTGTTGATAAATCTAATATTCACCAGCAATTGGCTGGAATGTTTGCAACAGCGCTTTTTCAAACCCTTTGGTATTACACCACAACAATATAATGTATTGCGCATTCTTAAAGGCCAATTCCCTAACCCCGCTTCCGTTGGTATGGTACAAGGTCGTATGCTAGACCGTAGTTCAAACATAACCCGTTTGGTCGACAAGCTTATCGAAAAAAACTTAGTAAGTCGCTGCGAAAATCCAGACAACCGACGGATGCAAGAATTAAGAATTACAGACACCGGTGTTCAATTTCTTGAAGAAATAAAAAAACAAGAAAATACCTTCAAAACCTTTGCTAACGTGCTTTCTGAACAAGAAGCCCAAACCATCAACCAACTATTAGACCGCCTGCGCGGTTAAAATTTGTTACATTATTTGTAGATACAACTATTGTTTTTACCTTTGATTAATCAAACTAAAAACATATATCATGAAAACTTGGACTATCGACCCCGCACACTCTGAAGTGCAATTCAAAGTAAAACACTTGGTTATTTCAACAGTAACTGGCGATTTTAAATCGTTTACCGGAAACCTTGAAGCTAATGGTGAAGAATTTGAAGGGGCAAAAATCTCGTTCGAAGCTGATGTAAATTCCATTGAAACCGGAGTTGAACAACGCGATCAACATTTAAAAAGTGATGATTTTTTTAATGCCGAAAAATTCCCAAAACTTACTTTTACCGGAACATCACTCAGCAAAAAATCTGACAGTAGCTACCAACTCATTGGCGATTTAACCATTCGCAACATCACAAAAACGATAACACTTGCCGTAGAATTTGGTGGAACGATGGTAGACCCTTATGGCAACACCAAAGCCGGTTTCGAAGTGCAAGGAAAAATAAATCGCAAGGAATTTGGCCTACAGTGGAATGCCGTAACCGAAGCCGGTGGCGTGGTTGTAGCCGACGAAGTGAAACTAATTGCCAATATTCAATTTCAAAAAGCTGCTTAAAATTGGTTGTACCTTGTACATCGAAACACATACAATAATGTTAAAGCCATGGGTACTTTAAAATCAGTTCAACAGGTTCTTCCTCCTCCCGCTCCCCACATGGTAGGCGATGGATTTAGGGTTCACAATTTTTTCCCTAGTGGTTATAATATGCCACAGAACCGCATGAGTCCGTTTTACATGATGGACTATAACGCCAAATTTAAGTTTCCCCCAAGTGAAACGCCTCGTGGAGTTGACGTTCACCCACACCGCGGTTTTGAAACCGTAACCATAGCCTACGAAGGTGGTGTTGAACATTACGACAGTGCCGGAAACCATGGAATAATTGGCAAAGGCGATATTCAGTGGATGACAGCCGGAAGTGGTGTGTTACACAAAGAATTTCACGAAAAAGAATTCAGTAAAAAAGGTGGCTATTTTCAAATGGTGCAGCTTTGGGTAAACCTGCCCGCCAAATACAAAATGACGGCACCAAAATACCAAGGCTTGGAAAATAAGGACCTTGGCAAAGTACATTTGCCCGAGAATAGCGGCATGGTGGAAGTAATAGCCGGAAACTATAAGGGCACCAACGGCTCGGCAAGTACATTTACACCATTGGAGCTCTATAACACCCACCTAAATAAAGGTGGCAAGGTTTCATTCGATTTTCCAGCCAACTTTAACACCGGAATTTTAGTGGTTGAGGGTGCGGTGAAAATAAACAACCAGCACGAAGCCCCAATAAACAATTTCGTGTTGTTTGAAAACAACGGAACCGAAATAAATGTGGAAGCCACCGAAAACAGTATTCTCTTAGTGCTAAGTGGTGAACCCATTAACGAACCAATTTTTGCCCACGGCCCATTCTTAATGAATAGCGCAGAAGAAATAAGACAGGCTATGCACGATTTTGGTTCGGGTAAATTTGGCCACCTGGAGTAAATTACCTTTTCATAAAAGCCTAATTTTGTCGGCCACAAAGCCACATGAGGCTTTTGGTCTTAGAATTTGTTATAGAAAAATGACGCAAGGAGTAACCGCTATAAATTCGTTAATACACAACCGCCGAAGTTTGCGTGCCTATAGCCCAAGTGAAGAGGTAAGTGACAATGACCTGATGAGTTTGTTCGAGGCTGCTCGCTGGGCACCCAGTGCCTTCAATGAACAACCTTGGCGCTTTATTTATGCCCGCAAAGGGAGTGAGGCATACGACAAGCTTTTTGCATCGCTTGCCCCGGGCAATCAGGGTTGGGTGCAAAACGCACCCGTTCTGGTTATGGCGGTAGTAAAACTAAATAGCTCACACAACGAAACCTTCAACCGCCATGCCATGCACGACTTGGGTTTGGCAATGGGCATGTTATCCATTCAGGCTACCGATTTGGGTTTAAACCTGCATCAAATGGGTGGTTTCAACCAATTAGAGGCCGAAAAAGTATTTAACATCCCCTCCGGTTACGAAGCCGTAACCATAACGGCTGTGGGTTATGCCGGTTCTCCAAGCCAGTTGCCCGATGGCCTTGCAGAAAAAGAAACCAGCCCAAGAAATCGAAAAAAGCTGAGCGAAATAGTATTTGAAGACAGTTGGAAATAAGCACACATTAACATGATACCAAGCCACATAACACCAGAGCTGGTGAATACCTGGAGCAAAAACACCATGATGGAAGTGCTCGACATGAAATTTATCGAAATAGGCGCTGACTATTTGGTGGCCACCATGCCGGTAGACCATCGCACGCATCAACCTATGGGACTTTTGCACGGTGGAGCAACCATTGCGTTGGCCGAAACGGTTGGTAGTACTGGTAGTGCTCTCATGGTCGATACCAAAAAATTTGCAGTGGTGGGGTTAAACATGCAAACCAGCCACCTAAAAAGCATTAAAACAGGCTTGGTTACTGCAAGGGCACAAATTATTCACAAAGGCCGCTCCACTCACATTTGGGACATCACCATTACCGGCCCGGAAGGTCAGGTAATATCCATTTGTCGCTTTACCAATTTCATTAAAGAACTTAATTCCTGATTGCTTTTTGACACTTGCTGGAGGAAATGCACTGGTCTTGTATCGCCTGCCGCAATCGGCGGAAGTGGTTTATCTGCGTGGGAAATTCACCAAGGTAGACTACAGAAACTGTGATTTCGAAAACCAGAATGGTTTTGTAATTAACGATTTCTGTAACGAAAATTGCTTTATTCTTTCACCAGAAAAGACTGAAAAACTAGTCGCCCCAAAGGAATTGAATGAGGCTTTGACCGATAACGAATTCAGTTTTCACCCAGCCAACAACTTTGAAATAAGCCAAGAAGAATACCTTCAACAGCTGGTTGGTTTCAAAACCGAAATGGCAAAAAACGAGGTATCAAAAGCCATTTTATCCAGAAACTTTGATTGCGGTTTTCAACCGGATATAGCTCTTAGCTTTCAAAAAATGCTCGACAGTTATCCCAAGGCCTTTTGTTATTTGGTAAGTAGCCCAGAAACAGGAACCTGGATGGGAGCCAGCCCAGAACAGTTATTTCATTCCACCTCTTCTGGCGAAATTCAAATACATGCGTTGGCCGGAACGCAACCCGCCAACAACGTACAGTGGGACAAAAAAGAGCAGGAAGAACAAGCCTTTGTAAGCGATTACATTTCCGAAAAACTAAAAAAATCGGGAATTAACCAATTTGAAACCGGACAAGTGGAAACAGTATTTGCCGGAAAAGTAGCCCACCTGCAAACCACCTTTACCCTACCCTTTCAGTCGGGTCATTTAAACTCACTGGTTAAACTATTACACCCAACGCCGGCGGTTTGCGGCACACCAACTTTGGCAGCCAAAAACCTGATTTTAGCCACCGAAAAGCACCAACGGAAATTCTACACCGGGTTTTTAGGGACATTGGGAACAAAACTGGGCAATCATCTTTTCGTCAACTTACGCTGCATGGAAATCACTTCAACGGGAGCCAACTTGTTTGTAGGCAGCGGAATTACTCAAAAATCGAATCCAGAAAGTGAATGGACAGAAACTGTGCTTAAAGCAGAAACCATGTTAAACATCATTTGCCGGAAATAATCCGGTACGGAGCAAGCAATATTTCTTATTTCGGCTTAATTTGCCACTTTTTCGTCTGTGAACACCAACAACCTAGATATACTCAACCTGGTCGAAATTCTGGCTCAACTTGGACTTAGCCACGTTGTGGTCTCACCGGGTTCGCGAAACGCTCCGTTAATCAAGGCATTCAACCAACACTCTGCTATAAAATGTTATTCGGTTGTCGATGAGCGCTCGGCTGGTTTTTTTGGCCTTGGCTTGGCGCAGCAACTGCAAAAACCGGTTGCGGTAGTATGCACTTCCGGATCGGCATTGCTAAATTTTGGGCCAGCGGTTGTCGAGGCATATTACCAACGTATTCCGCTTTTGGTCATTTCTGCCGACCGACCTACCGAGTGGATTGGGCAAGGAGACGGCCAAGCCATCAATCAAAAACAGGTCTTTCAGAATTTTAGCAAAGGTTATTTCGAACTAAAAGAAAGCCGCGGCCATCAGGCTTCCAGTTGGTACAACGAACGTTCGGTTGCCGAAGCACACAATTTAGCCTTTTGCCACCCGCAAGGCCCCGTCCACATTAATGTTCCGCTAAGTGAGCCACTATATGAAGTTGCGCAACTTACCGCCAAACTGAGCAAGCCGGTGGCGGTAACCATTCAAGGAAATACACAATTACCGACCGAGGTGTTAGCGAATTTGACCGATACCCTATCCCAAACCGATAAGGTTATGATTTTGGTTGGTCAACACCACCCCGATACCGAATTGGTTAATGCGCTCGAAAAACTATCGAAACTTCCTCAAATCACGATACTTACTGAAACCACCGCCAATCTTTTCGGCAACGGTTTCATCGACCAAATTGACAACGTTTTAGCCACCATTACCGAGCAAGAAAAAGCTGAGCTTAGTCCTACCCTATTGCTTACTTTCGGCGGCATGGTTGTTTCAAAAAGACTAAAACAGTTTTTACGAAATTTTGCACCTACACAGCATTTCAATATCGACCCTGCAGCGCAACAGGTTGACACCTACCAATGTTTAAGCACGCATTTGCAGTGCCAAGCCATACCTATTGTTCAGAGCTTATCCAACTCAGTTTCGGTAAAACCAAGCAATTTCAAATCCCTTTGGGATGCAAAAAAAACGGTGGCAGCCAGTCGTCATGCCCAATTTTTGTGCACTGCACCCTATAGCGATCTTACCGTTTTTGCCGAAATATTAAATTTAATACCCGAGAAAACTCAACTTCAAATTGGCAACAGCACACCAGTTCGTTATGTGCAATTGTTTAGCAACAAAAATGGTGTTTCGCACTTTTGTAACCGCGGAGTAAGTGGAATTGATGGCTGCACCAGTACCGCCATTGGAGCGGCAGTGGCCAGTAAAATGCCTACCGTTCTTATTTCAGGAGACATTTCGTTCCTGTACGACAGCAACGGATTGTGGAACAAGGCCCTACCCGAAAATTTTATAGCCATTGTAATAAACAACAGTGGTGGCAATATCTTCCGAATTATTGACGGCCCAGAGAGTTTCGAAGAAATGTCAGAATTTATTGAGACCACACATGAACAAAGCGTAGAACCGCTTGCCAAATTGCACAACCTAGCCTATTTAAGCGCCAACTCAATAGAAAGTGTAAAAACTGTTTTAGCTCAAGCTTTTTCCTTCCGGCAAAAAACAATTGTGGAAATTTTCACACCGCGCGATGCAAGTCCTGCAGTTTTAAAAGGCTATTGGAAGTTTTTGCGCGAGGGAATTATTTCTTAAAATTATCCTTAAAGTTTTTCGGATTTTCTTTGGTCCCGCGGAAGTGATTCTCATTCCCGCGAGGAGAGCATTCTTATTTCACAATATAATTTCAGGTCAATTCTAAGAAATAAACACGGGCTTCTATAATTTGCTCCACCCAGACTAACCAAAACATAATCATTAGATAGGTCTGTTTCAGAAGGAGTCTATATATGTTGCCGATGGTGTAGGCCAGTTTTGAGTAATAACAGAAAATAACCTATTAACCCAATCTTCATCTTCAGATGCCGCTTGCCCAACGTATCCGTTACCTTGCACATTGGTTTCTATTCGGAAAAGAATGTTTTCAAGGTTCTTATTTCCATAATCCCTAGAAAGTATAAGAAACCCATCTTTGGTTACCCGAAATTGGGTATTAACACTATCATCTTCAGACTGAATCAATTTCTTTAAAGACTCCTTATTTAACTCTTCTATATTAAGGTCTATTTTCATGGGGCTTACTTTTTAGTTTACTCTTCCTGAAATTGTAGAACAAGTTATCTTAATTCAGCAATTACTTCTTAAAATTATCCTTGAAGTTCTTCGGATTGTCTTTTGTTCCGCGAAAATGAATAACCAAACCGTTAAGGAAATTGCGCAATACCTGGTCGCCAGCCTTTACATAATTCTCATGGTCTTCGGCCCTAAAAAACGCACCCAACTCGGCTTTGCTAATCTTAAAGTCAACCAATTTTAAAATCTCAACAATTTCGTCATCGCGCAATTGAAGGGCTACTCTTAGTTTTTTAAATACGTCGTTGTTCGAAATCATAATTGAAAATTAAACGGCTTTGGTCAAAAAAAGTAAGCAAATATAAGGTTTTCTACAGGAGACATTCATTGTATTCCTTCGCGGCGGCAATTACCCGAAATTTGCAAGCTGGTGTGTCCGAAGCTTATGTTTCCTCAAATTCTACCGCTATTATTTCCCTTACAACACGCTCTAACTCACCCAAATCTTGCACTATTATTTGCCAAACCGCGGCTAGTTTCAGGTTAAAATACTCGTGTGCAATCATGTTTCTAAAAGACCGCACTTTGTACCATGGGTAATTATATTTGGCCAGCATGTCTTGATCTACATGCTTAATAGCTTCACCAATAACACTAAATTGAAACAAAACCGCATCGTGCAGCATGTCGTTTGCACAAAAGCTTTCAACCGACTGTCCGGTTGAATGATGCTGGATGGCCAATATAGCGTCCTTTATATGCCGCAAGCGAGTTAAACTTTCCTGATTCCTATCTCTCATAAATAAGCTTCAAATCGGGTGTTACGTTTTTCAGCACATTGGGCTCAAACGAATCAATAAACCCAACATCTACCTTTCTATTGACCAGCAATTCCAGCTGATATTGTATTTCTGCCAAATCGAAATAGGAGAATTTTTCATCGGTTTGCAACGCAATGTCTATGTCGCTTTGCGAATCATAATCACCTCTGGCAAAAGAGCCAAAAATCCAGGCTTTTTGCACCAAGGGAAATTTCTTAATGCCGGCTTTAAGACGATTCAAAATATTGCTATTACCCAGTTTCCGACTTAAAAAATAAGCAACTTTTGCCTCAGCCACCTGAAGTGCTTCTTCAGCAACATCCTCGTCTTGAAGTTGATACAATACACCATCCGACAACCAAGCGACCAACAAACTGTTTAAATCCACATGAAAACATTCGGCAAGGTTCTCCACCTGTTTCCTGGTTGCCCGCCTTTGCCCACGTTCCAGCTTACTAAGAATAGCTGTATCCATATCGGTCATTGCAGCTACTTTTCTTAGTGGTAGTTTTTGTTCTTTTCGAAGGCGCCTAATAATATCAGCAAACGACTCTGTTGACATAAATATTGTTGACTTATTTTGTCAAAAATACAATTTTCTTCTGGAACTTTCCCAATTTCAAAATAAAAAACACCAGAAGTACCCTTATTTTGAACCTTACAATTTCATCGGAAAAATTACCTTTGGCTCACTAAAAAACAAAGTGTACCACCATGAGGAATTGGTCTACGATAAAAGAATACCAAGACATTAAGTTTGATTTTTTTGAAGGGATAGCCAAAATAACCATCAACCGCCCCGAGGTTTACAACGCCTTTCGCCCGGAAACCAATATGGATATGCTCGATGCGATGGACATCTGCCGGGAACGACAAGATATTCGGGTAGTTGTATTAACCGGCATTGGCGACAAAGCATTTTGTAGCGGTGGCGATCAAAACGTAAAGGGCGTTGGCGGTTATATAGGCCAAGATGGTGTTCCAAGACTTAATGTATTGGATTTACACAAGAAAATTCGCTCATTACCTAAACCCGTTATTGCTATGGTAAATGGTTACGCAATTGGCGGTGGCCATGTATTGCATGTGGTGTGCGACCTTACCATTGCTAGCGAAAATGCGCGTTTTGGACAAACTGGTCCAAAAGTGGGCAGCTTCGATGCTGGTTTTGGCAGTAGCTATTTGGCGCGCCACGTTGGTCAGAAAAAAGCCCGCGAAATTTGGTTTTTATGCAACCAGTATACGGCAAAAGAAGCCGAGGACATGGGCATGGTAAACAAAGTTGTCCCGCTTAGCGAATTAGAGAACACTACCGTTGAATGGTGCAAAACCATCATGCAACGCAGCCCAATGGCCTTACGCATGATAAAACGCGGCCTGAATGCAGAACTGGACGGCCAAGCTGGTTTGATGGAATTTGCCGGCGATGCAACTTTAATGTTTTACCTCATGGAAGAAGCACAAGAAGGCAAAAATGCGTTTTTAGAAAAACGAGATCCAGATTTTAACAAATATCCATTGTTCCCGTGACGCGTAGACGATGGAAAATAGACTTTTTGACCTTTTGACAAAGGTTGGAAACCCGGGATACAAAACTTTTTACTTTAAACTTTCCAACTTTAAACTTATTTGAAAAATTGGATTTTAGCCTTTCGGCTCCGTACCTTGCCTTTGGCCTCTGCAGGCATTATTCTGGGTAGTTTTTTGGCTTGGGGCAATGGTTTTATCTGGTCTCGATTTGTTTTATTGCTTGGCACCGCGTTGTTGTTACAAATACTAAGCAACCTAGCCAACGATTATGGCGATTTTGTAAAAGGAACGGACAACAAAAATAGAACCGGCGAAAAGCGAATGGTTTCAAGTGGTGCCATTTCGGCAAAAGCCATGTTGGTCGCCATCTTAGTTTTTTCAGTACTGGCGTTTGCTTGTGGTACTATTTTGTTGCTTAAGCTCGACTTAACTCGCCAAACACTTTTCTTCTTTTTTGCACTAGGCGTATTAGCCATATTGGCTGCGATTACATACACCGTTGGTAAAAAAGCCTATGGTTATTCAGGTTTTGGCGATATAGCGGTGTTTGTTTTTTTTGGTTTAGTAAGCGTTTCTGGGAGTCATTTTTTGCTTTCCGGGAGTTTTAATCCTTCCATTTTGCTTCCGGCCGCAGCAATGGGATTGTTGTCAACCGGTGTTTTAAACCTCAACAACCTGCGCGACCACATTAACGACAAGGCTTCTGGCAAAAATACGTTGGTGGTAAAACTAGGCTTTGAAAAGGCCAAGATCTACCACTCCGTTCTTCTCTTCTTGCCACTTGTTCTGGGTGTTATATATGTCTTGGTTAACTTTCATTCCAATTGGCAGTGGCTGTTTTTGTTTACAGCACTTATTTTCATTCGGCTTTTAGCCACAGTAAAAAAATGCAGCGACCCGGCTTTGTTAGACGGGGAACTAAAAAAACAAGCATTGACCACCCTTTTGTTTGCCCTTTTGTTTGCTTTGGGGAATGCAATTTGATACCCTTGTTGGGTATTCAGTTACATTTCTGTACATTTCGTAACACAAAAATTAAAAACCCTTATGCTGCACCTTAATTACACAAAACACACTTCTATTTTTAAGAAACCAGGTGGAACTTCGCGTGGGGTTTTACACAGTAAAGATTCTTGGATTATAAGTCTATTTGACATCAATAAACCTACAATTATTGGCATTGGCGAGGTGAGCATCATAGAAAACTTGAACCTCGATAATCCACAATTAATTGAAGAAAAACTACAATCGCTCAGTAAAAACTTGCACCTGGGCTATTCGGAAGTTATGGATGAAATGCAATTTTTTCCCGCGATTCAATTTGGGTTTGAAACCGCCTTTCTCGATTTAACAATGGGAGGCCAACAAATGCTGTTTCCTTCTGATTTTATCAACGGAACTTCTGGCATACCTATTAATGGTTTAGTTTGGATGGGCAGTTATGCCGATATGAAAACCCAACTTAAGGAAAAGCTTAAGGCCGGATTTACCTGCATTAAAGTTAAGGTTGGCGCCATAAATTTTGAAGAAGAATTGGCCTTATTGGCTCAAATCAGGCGAGAGTTTTCTCCACAAGAAATCGAAATTCGGGTGGATGCCAACGGAGCGTTTTCCCCGCAACAAGCCGAAGAAAAACTAAAATGCTTGGCCGAATTTAATTTACACTCCATAGAGCAACCGATAAAACAAGGCCAATTACAAGAAATGGCACGCCTTTGCGAAAAAAACATTTTGCCCATTGCTCTTGATGAAGAATTAATTGGCATATTCGATTTTAGCCAAAAAGAACAACTACTTGACGCCATCAAACCACAACACATAATTTTAAAGCCTAGCCTGTTAGGCGGATTTGAAAGAAGCAACGAATGGATTGATTTGGCCGAAAAACAACAAATTGGTTGGTGGGCCACCTCAGCTTTAGAAACCAATGTTGGACTAAACGCTATTGCACAATGGGTGGCGGCAAAAAACAACCCGCTACCACAGGGCCTGGGAACCGGGCAGCTTTTCACCAACAACTTCCCCTCACCACTCGAAGTGAGAGAGGGCGAACTTTGGCACAATAAAACTCTCTAAGCAAAAAGTCGGGTATCCCAGAAGTAATCCTCGGTGGTTTTTAAAGAAATCATGCTGTCAAAATCAGGATGATTGGCGTTTATCACGTAATTGAATTCTGCCGGAATAATTACTGATGGCACTCGCAAAACCAAGCTTTCTGCAAACTTATACCAACGCGAACCGATATACTGGAGCCTAGGATAGCCAGCCAGCGTTCTCCAATTAGTTGGCAAATCACCGATAGCTATATTTTTAATAGCATTTGGCGAAACATTCAACCCGATAACCATTACTCGGTGTTCTTGTGCTGCCGCCACCGCATTTCTATGCACCATTAACTCCAAGGCCGACAGCGCACGTGAACTTCCGGCATAAATAACGCGCTGACCTTCTAAATTCCAGCGATTGGCG
The DNA here is from genome assembly GCA_964390915.1 of uncultured Flavobacteriales bacterium. Taxonomy (GTDB): domain Bacteria; phylum Bacteroidota; class Bacteroidia; order Flavobacteriales_D; family Luteibaculaceae; genus DASUEB01. The sequence goes on along the minus strand of CAYMJL010000016.1, from coordinate 42,784 downwards.
ACACCAGAAGTCAGTAATTTTTCAGCATATTCAACCCTCGTAATACGAAACACCTCCATTCATTACACGTTGTCGCCATATTCCATGGCGGTAAGGCGACTATCAATGAAACGAATACCAGAAATGGTATTCATGTAATCGAGCGGGTTTTTGTTGTCGAAATAAAAATTCGGTTGGCCTAACCAGCCATCAAAAGCAGCAGAACTACCAAAAACCTTTGTTCCGTGCTTAAAAAGCGCAAGTAACAACACCACGTGCTCTTTAAGGTTTTGCTTTAACACAGAACCCGGCTGTTTATAAGCCCTAAAGGTTTTAATGTTTATGTTTAACCACTTGGAAATTATATCGTCAGTAAAGTCAGTAATGGTTTTGATGGCTTCAACAAATTTCCAATTCACATCTTTATGCTGAACCAAGTAAATCGCTTCACTTTCGCTAACCGAAGTGGGAATTACATCAATAGGTGTTGGGTAGGGTTTCATCTTTCCTTTCTTTAAACAAAGTTAGCATTTTTACCTTTACAAATATCCAATTTTACCTTTTTTCTTCAATTTTTATTCTTTCCTTTTGGTTAAATTGCGCAAAATACAGTCATGGCAAGTGTTTACTTATTTCTCTATTGCTCGTTTCTAGCGCTTGTTCAACTCAAGCAAGAAACTCCAAAGTATCAAAGACTTTATGACCAATATAAGGTTAAAGGCACCTTTGTCCTGCTCAATTTAAAAACCGGTAAAAAGGTCTGTTTTAATGAAAAGGATAACAACACCGGCTACACACCCGCATCAACCTTTAAAATTATTAATTCGCTAATTGGTTTGGAAACTGGGGTAATTAAAGACGAAAACCATGTGATAAAATGGGACGGAAAAGTAAGGTGGAATAAAAACTGGAATGCCGACACCGACTTAAAAACGGCCTACAAAAATTCAACAGTATGGTATTATCAAGAGCTGGCGCGACAGGTGGGAGATAGCAAAATGCAAGATTGGATTACCCAGGTAAACTATGGAAATAAAGACATTTCTGGCGGCATAGATCAATTCTGGCTGAGTGGCGGTATTCGTATAAGCCCAAATCAGCAAGTAGAATTTCTGAGCTTACTGGCACAAAACAAATTACCTTTTTCAAAAAGAACCACCGACATAGTTAAGTCGATTATGGTTGCAGAGGAAACACCGACATATACCCTTCGGGCCAAAACCGGATGGGGCAACAGTGGAAAAACCGACATTGGTTGGTACGTTGGCTTTGTCACCACAACCGACAATATTTATGTGTTTGCCAATTGCATTCAAACCGATGACCAAAAACACCCCAATTTTAGCTCGGCTAGAATAGAAATTGCACGAGAAATTTTGAAGGATCAAGGCATATTGAAGTAAACGCTTGTGGGAAATTTTTCAATTGACTTTAATGCCATTACCGCCCGTGAAACGCCACGCCTTGTGGAACAATTGACGCATTCTGTGGTGGGCATACAACAGGAAGTGGGTCATTTTTTAACGGAATGGTTTTCACCAGAGCCCACCATAACAGTTCATACATCCGGCTCTACCGGTAAGGCCAAAGAAATAAAACTTCAAAAAAAACATGTGCTGAATAGCGCCAAAATGACCGGCGAATTTTTCGGTCTTCAAGCCGGACAAACTGCTTTGCTGTGTATTAGTCCAAAATACATTGGCGGAAAAATGATGATTATTCGCGCCTTATTGCACCGAATGAAGCTAGTAATTACTGAACCTACCGCAACGCCATTATCGGAGTTAACCCAAAAAATTGACTTTGCGGCACTGGTACCCTTGCAGATCTATGAAACCTTAAACCAACCAAACGGAATTGAATGTCTTGAAAAAATTAAAGACCTAATTGTTGGTGGTGGAACAATTCCAAGACAACTGGAACAGCGACTTCAAACCATAAAGAGCAACCTATATGCTACTTACGGAATGACCGAAACCATTAGCCACATTGCCTTAAGAAAATTAAACGGCCATTATCACTCCGAATGGTATCAGGCCCTTGCCGGAATTAACATTAGCCTGAACAAGCACGGTTGCTTGCAAATTGATGCACCGGAAATTGCCGAGCACTTGGTTTCAACCACCGACATTGCCTTGATAAACCCAAGCAATGCCAAAGAATTTAAAATTCTGGGAAGAGCCGACAACATTATAAACACTGGTGGCATAAAGGTTAACCCAGAAGAAATAGAAGAACAGCTTAACCATTTAATTCTCCAACCTTATTTTATCGGATCTAAACCCGATGAAAAATTTGAGAACAGGCTTATACTATTAATAGAAGGAGAAATTGGAACACAAGATTTATTAACGCTTCAAAACTTCATTCAGCAACATTTACCTCCGGCCCAACGTCCGAAAGAAATTATTCAGTTAAACGCGTTTGTTAGAACCGAAACCGGGAAAATTCAACGACAAGAAACAGTCAAAAAGCTAGGCTAGTTGCCGGTACCGGTAGCATAATTGCGCCACTTTTCCAGTACCGCCTGCATATCAGCTGGTAGCTCACTGGCAAATTTTACCCACTCGTGCGTTGCGGGATGAGTAAACTCCAATGTTCGGGCATGAAGTGCTTGGCGAGGCAGCAATTGAAAGCAATTTTCTACAAACGATTTGTATTTACTGAAAGTGGTTCCATAAAGTATGCGGTTTCCACCATATTCAGGGTCGTTGAACAAAGGATGCTTAATGTGTTGAAAATGCACACGAATTTGGTGCGTTCTTCCAGTCTCTAACTTACATTCTACCAAGGTAACGTAGCCAAAACGCTCTAAAACCTTATATCGCGTAAGTGCATATTTCCCTTGACTACCGTCTTCAAAAACATCCATCACCTTTCTGTCCTTTACCGACCTGCCAATGTGGCCTTCAATAAACCCTTCGTCTTCCTCTATATTCCCCCAAACCAAGGCATTGTATCTGCGGTCTATGGTTCTATCAAAAAATTGCTTAGAAAGATTGGTAAGTGCATCATCGGTTTTGGCAATAACCATAATACCGGTGGTGAGTTTATCTATTCGGTGTACCAAACCTGGTCTGGGAACATCAACGCCTTTAGGCTGAGGCAAATTATTTAAATGGAAAACCAATCCATTCACCAAGGTTCCAGTATAATTTCCATAACCCGGGTGAACAACCAAGCCCGCCTGCTTGTTTACAATTAAAAATGTATCGTCTTCGTAAACAATATCGAGCGGAATATCTTGGGGAATAAGTTCAATTTCCCTAACCGGATGCGGAAGAACAATAGATATATCGTCAAATGGCTTTACGCGATAATTGGGTTTAACCGCATTGCCATTAACCAGAATGTTGCCGTTTATTGCCGCTACCTGAATTTTGTTGCGAGAGGTATTACCCACCCTATCCATCAGGAATTTATCGATACGCAAAAGCGCTTGGCCTTTGTCTGCCTTTATTCGGTAATGTTCGTAAAGATCTTCCCCCTCGGGCGCATCTTCCAGCTCCTCCAACTCTTCCTCTTTCATTCCCTTAATTAAAAGAAACCTTCATCTTCCTCAACAGGAGTTGCAGTAGTATCGGTAGCCGTTGTATCAACTTCAGCTTGTCCTTGTCCCAAAACCAAGGTAATTATCTCACCTTTGGCTATTTTAAAGCCGGGGTTAATTGCTCGCGAGTTGTACATCTGAGCCAAAACACAATCCACACAAATATCAGGACGATAGCTTACCTCGTACTTTAAACCTATGGCAGTAAGAGTTGATACCGCCTGGCGCATCGACTTATTTACCAAATCAGGCATTTCAACTTTTGGCGCATTGCTGGCGTTAACCGTAAGGTAAATGGTTCGCCCATCTTTAACCCGGTCAAAAGCTTCTGGCATTTGATCTACCACATAACCTTTGGGCATATTTTCTTTAAAAACACTGTCAATTATTTTGTATTCTAAGTCGGCATCGTCAATAATTTCTTCGGCTTCAGCCATCGATTTACCAACCACCTTCGGCACCTCAACACTTGAACCATGATGAGTTGTTGCCGACAAAAACCGAAACGCCAAAAAGCTAACCACTAATAAAATGGCGCATGCCAAGATAAAATTGGCCATAAAGGCTTTGGTTTTCAAAAACTCAATAATTTCTTTCATTGTTAAAACTAAGTGGGCAAAGATAGAATTTCACTGCGATTGCTTGCATTTTTTACCTTTGAGCCGTTATGAAAAAAAACATTGCCCTAGTTACCGGTGGATACAGCGGAGAATCGGTAATCTCTTACCGCACCGCAGAAACTGCCCTAGCCAACATGAACAACGAATTATTTAACCCTTTTGTGGTTGACATTAGAAAAGATGGTTGGTTTGTAAAAGTTGCTGGCGCAGAGGTACCTATCGATAAAAATGATTTTAGTTTTAACCATTTGGGGGCAAAAACCACGTTCCACTGCGCGTATTTGGCATTACACGGAACTCCAGGTGAAGACGGTAAACTACAGGCTTATTTCGATTTAATTGGTTTACCCTACAACACTGGCGATTCACTAAACATGGCAGTAACTTTTAATAAAAAGTTTACCACCTCTGTACTCGGTACCTCGGGATTTAATGTTGCCAAAAGCCTGTTAATTAGAAAAGAAAATAGCGCAACGGCCGAAATTCAAATTAACACCGAGTTAAGTTATCCGCTATTTGTAAAACCCAACAATGGCGGCTCAAGCATTGGTATAAGTCGAGTTAATAAAGCCATTGATTTGGCTGATGCCTTAAACAAAGCTTTTCACGAAGACAATGAAATAATTGTTGAAGAATTTATCGAAGGGCGCGAATTCACCTGTGGTGTAGCGTTTTATCAGAACAAAATACAAGCATTACCTATTACTGAGATCATTACTCAAAATGAATTTTTCGATTTCAGCGCCAAGTACGAAGGAAAGTCAGAAGAAATTACCCCGGCACAATTAACAGCTGAGCAAACCGCCCTAATACAAAACACCGCTGTTGAAATTTACAAATCGTTGCAGTGCAAAAGCGTTATTCGCATCGACTTCATTTTAAACACACGCGGAGCTTATGTTATTGAAGTAAACACCATTCCAGGCATGTCTTCAGCCAGTATTGTTCCGCAGCAATTGGCGGTTTTGGGCTATCCGCTTAAAGAGGTAATTACCGAGCAGATAACTCGCGTTTTAAAAACCTAAAATCATCAATGGCCACCTATTCGGCGGCAATAAACGCAACAAACTTTTCTACTGCCCTAGCCCGATGACTTAAAGCATTTTTTTCTTCGGAAAGCATTTCGGCAAAAGTCCGGTTATATCCATTAGGCACAAAAATGGGGTCATAGCCAAACCCATGGCTACCCCGCCCTGCTTCCAACAATGTCCCATCAACCGTTCCTTCAAAAACATATTCCAATCCGTTATTGATGTAAGCAACGACCGTTACAAAACGTGCATTTCTATTGCTATTTCCGGCTAGGTTTTCAACAACTTTCTCTAGATTTTTTTGATCGTCTTTTGGCTCACCAGCATAACGGGCAGAATAAACACCCGGCTCGCCATGTAAAGCTTCAACTTCCAAACCGCTATCATCGGCTAAACACCTACAATTTAAGGCCGTTGAAATGGTTCGGGCTTTAATCAATGCGTTTCCTGCAAACGTATCGGCATCTTCGGCAATATCGTCCACAAACCCAACTTCAGCCATTCCTTTCACGGTAAAAAAACTGGCAAGTAAAGCCTTCAGTTCTTCCAATTTATGTGCATTATTGGTGGCAACCACCAACGTTGGTTTATTATTCATTGTGGTAAGGTTCGTTTTTTAGGATGGTGAATGCACGATAAATCTGTTCGGTTAAAAAAAGACGAATCATTTGGTGCGAGAAAGTCATTTTCGAGAAACTTAATTTTTCGTTGGCCCGTTCGTAAACAATTTCGTCAAAACCATAAGCTCCTCCAACCAGAAAAACCAATGTTTTTAAGCCTTTGTTCATTTTTTGCTGAAGGTTTTTCGCAAAATCGACCGAACCAAACTGCTGTCCCTTTTCGTCCAACAGTACCAACCAATCTTCTGATTTCAATTGCTTCATCACCAATTGCGCTTCCGCTTTTTTTAGACTAGCAGCATCTAACACCCCTCCAGCCTTCACATCTGGTAATATTACCACCTCTACGCGATGGTATTTTTTCAGTCGGTTTTCAAATTCTGCACAACCATCGGCAATGAACGATTGGAAAGTTTTGCCAATGTATATTAACTTAATAGTCATGGCACAAAACTACATTATAAGTGTTAAAAACTCCTAGAAATAGGCAACTGGGAATGGCGCAAAATGGTTACTTTTAACTTTCAGCAGAATACTTGCTTGACGCAAAATTTAAGTTTGGAATTGTTTTTGTTAAGTGACTTTAAAATTAGTTCAATGAAGAGGTTATTGGTTAGTGTTGTAGGGATTCTGTTGGTTTTTGCGCTAAAAGCCCAAACCAACGAAGTTGGTCGCATTAGTGGCGCGTTGGCTGCCGGAAACGCAAACGGTGTAAGCGAATTGTTTTTAACTAATGTGGACTTAACCGTTGAAGCAAACGATGATTTGTACAGCAAGGCTCAGGCATCTCAAATTTTACGAAATTTTTTCGAGCGCAATCAGGCCTTAAAATTCATTGTCAATCACGAAGGAACTTCACGCACCAACGACATTTATAAAATTGGCACCCTTACTACTAAAACAGGTGCCTACCGTGTTACTTTTTTCTTAAAAAACGAAGGCGGTCGATATCTAATTAAGGAACTTCGCATCGAAAAGGGTGGCGGATTTTGAATCCTGTTCATGTAACAGGGTTTCATTCAACAACAAGTAATAGCAACTAATCCACGATATTTGCCCCGATGGAGCAACTAACTGAATTTATTAAAAACGCACTGCGTGAAGATATAGGCACCGGTGACCATACTGCACTGGCCTGTATTCCTGCCGAAGCAAAGGGAAAAGCGGTGCTTTTGGCCAAGGAGGCCGGCATTCTTGCTGGAGTTGAGGTAGCCAAAGCCATTGCTCTCCAAGTTGACCCAGAATTACGGTTGGAAATATTTTTACACGATGGAGACCGCATAAAACCAGGTGACAAAGTATTAACCATTGCCGGCTCATCCAGAAATATACTTGGGGCAGAACGACTACTTTTAAATTGCGTGCAGCGAATGAGTGGAATTGCTACCATTTCTAACCGTTTGCAAAACATGGTTTCACCCTACGGTTGCAAAGTTTTAGACACTCGGAAAACAACACCAGGCATGCGCATGCTCGAAAAATGGGCGGTTCGCATTGGTGGCGCCACCAACCACCGCATGGGCTTGTATGACATGATGATGATTAAAGACAATCATATTGATTATGCCGGAGGTATTGAACAAGCTATTTTGAAGGCAAATAAATACATCGCCGACAATGGGCTTTCAATTAAAATAGAAGTTGAGTCGAGGAATCTGCAAGAACTGAACGAAATACTGCGCGTTGGGCGTGTTCACCGCATTATGCTCGATAATTTTAGTATTGCCGACATGAAAACCGCTGTATCGCTAATCAACAATAAGTTTGAAACTGAAGCATCTGGCGGTATTACCGAAGAAACCATTGTAGAATACGCCAAAACCGGGGTAAACTACATCTCGGTTGGTGCACTTACCCATTCGGTAAAAAGTTTGGATTTAAGTCTAAAAGCGGTTTCATGAATCTTACCCTTTGGAAGAAACGACTGGTAAAATGGTCTGGCGTTCAGGCTATTGAAGACTACTCAAAACAGTTATTTCTTCCCGGTTTAATGGGTTTTAGTCTTTACGACACCATAAAATTTATTTGGGACGGAACCAAAAAAGGGAAGCTTCTGACCAGAGCCTCGGCCATTTCCTTTAAAATACTAATGGCGCTAGCACCAACTGCCATTTTACTTTTTACGCTTATCCCCTACATTCCAATCGATAATTTTCAGGCCGATTTAATTCAAAGCATTGAAGAAATGCTTCCTTCATCGACTTTTGAAATGGTTGAAGGAACCTTAACCGACCTTATTGCCCACAAGCACGAAACCTTTTTATCCATCAGTTTTTTATTGGGAGTTTACTATGCCTCCAATTCGGTGATGGCGGTATTTGAGGGGTTTAGCAACTCACACTACGTTCAGCAACGATTGCACCCGGTAAAGTCCAGATTAACAGCAATTATTCTGGTTTTCTTTTTACCCATCTTTATTATGCCACCTTTTTTGGTAATTGCATTTAGCGAGGTGGTTTTGAATTTTTTGATGGAAAAAGGCTGGCTAAAAGAAAGCATCGACTTTGTATTGGTTTTCGGCATTAAATGGATTACGGTGCTTGCCTTTTTTAATTTGGCAATTTCCATTTTGTATTTCTTTGGAAATCCAAAACGAAAAAAATACAAATACTTCACACCCGGCTCCGTTGTAGCCACAACCGCATTTGTTTTGGTTTCGCAGGGTTTTGCCTACTATGTCAATAACTTTGGCAACTACAACAAATTCTACGGCTCCTTAGGGACCATTATTATACTTTTGGTTTGGATTGAATTTAACAGCATCATTTTACTTATTGGCTACGAAATGAATGCCAGTTTGCAAAAAGCCACGGCCACCAAAAACGAAAAACTTACGGCATAAACACAATTTTCGAACGACCATGAAAGCTTTTTTAACCGCCCTTTTATTTGTTTGCTGCACCACCACCTTCTACGGCCAATCGGTTATTGGCAAATGGAAAACCATTGACGACGAAACCGGGAAACCCAAATCGGTGGTTGAAATATTTGAGAAAAACGGTAAAGTTTATGGCAAGGTGATTAAACTTTTCCGCGCACCAAGTGAAGACCAAAACCCAACTTGCAAAGACTGTTCTGGCGACAGAAAAGGGCAAAAAGTGCTCGGTATGGAAATTATTCGCGGACTAAAAAAATCGGGACATACCTTTTCGGACGGCACCATTTTAGACCCAAAAAATGGTAAGGTGTACGATTGCAAAATGTGGATTGAAAACGGCAAACTGCAGGTACGCGGATACGTTGCCTTCTTTTTCAGAACGCAAGTTTGGTTGCCATACAAAGAATAATTTTTTACAACTCCTGATCCAAAAGCCTTGCTAAAATAGCCATGGCTTCGGCTCCTTTCTGAAGTTCTTTAGGATTTACCGCTTCAAAAACATCGGTATCGGCATGGTGATAATCGAAGTATTTTTCGCTATTGGGTACCAAACCAATTAACGGAATATTGGGGTAATATTTTTTCAATGGGCCAATATCTACGCCACCATAACCTGCAAAAATCTCGCTCACGCCAGTTTCTTTTAGTTCAGGAATAAACTTTTGAAACTGAGCAACAAATGTTTCTGGACCATCTATACTGAATGCTTCGGGCATAAAACCACCACGATCACTCTCTATTGCCGCAATGTGTTGTTCTTTCAAAGAATCAGCCAAAAAAGCGTACTTCAAACCGCCCCGGTTTCCATTTTCTTCGTTCATAAACCAAACGCAGCGAATACTGTGTTTTGGCTTATAGTTCATTTCTTTTAATAACCTCAATGCCTCCAGCGACTGAACCACTCCCGCTCCATCATCGTGCGCACCTTCGCCAACATCCCAACTATCCAAATGTCCACCCATGCTAATAAATTGGTTTGGGAACTGGGTACCTCGCATCTCCGCAACCACATTAAAACTTGGCGCATCCTCAAACTTCTGGCAAGATAATTCAAGCGAAACACGAAGCTTTTTTGTTTCCAATGTTTGCGACAACCATTCAGCATCTTCTGTGCTAATAGCAGCTGCCGGAATTTTAGGAATAGAATCGGCGTACCTCAGCGAACCGGTGTGTGCAAATTGGTCTAAACGCAAAGTCATCGACCTAACCAACACCGCTTTGGCGCCAAACCTCGCGGCTTTCGGAGCTCCATCGCCTCTTTGATCCACTGCCCCAGAATAAGCCGTAAAAGTGTCTTTAAACTTAGGGTCCATCGGGCGGTTGTAAAAAACGATTTTGCCTTTTACGCCCTCTTCGCCAAGCATTTCGAGCTCGGTGAAACTCTTCACCTCAATAATTTCGGCTTCAAATACTTTACCATCGGTCCCAACCGAGCCGCCTAGTGCCTTAATGTGTAATTTTTTTTCATTGCAAACTGCCGCTTCTACCTTACCTCGTTCCCAATGTGGAACCATGACCGGTTGCAGAAAAACAGTATCAAAACCATATTCTTTCATCCTCGCAAAACCATATTCCACCGCCTTCTGAGCATTAGCACTTCCACTAAGCCTCGGGCCTATTGACTTGCAGAGGTGGTGGAGGGTTTGGGAGGAGTTGATTAATTCTTGCTGCGGCTTCACTAGATTGGAAACCTGATCATTTTTAACCTGAGTAAAAGCAAATAACCTCCCACCAAGAATGAACAAACAAAAAATATACCTCATGCTATTAAAATTTTACAATCACTATTACTTATTAACTAGCTGAAAAGTCACAAGCTAATTACCTATTTTTGCAATCATTTTCTGAGCACACGGACTTGAATATTAGCAGCAAAACAGCCAATCTATTAGTTAAATTTGGAATAGGCAAGAATACTGGTAAACAATATATACACAACACCGCTTGGTTAATCTCCGACAAGATATTAAGACAAGGGGTTTCTTTCGCTGTTGGTATTTGGATTGCCCGGTATCTCGGCCCAGCTGATTTTGGCTTATGGAATTACATCATTGCGATTTGCGCATTGTTTAGTGCGTTCTCAACCCTAGGCATTGAATCAATAATAGTCCGAGAACTAGTTCGCTTTCCCGAAAAAAAAGATACTCTTATTGGTAGTTCTTTTTATCTGAAACTATTCGGCTCAATTATAGCCCTTGGCCTCTCAGTTGGCGCGGTATTAATCGTTGATGGTTTTAACTATTCAACCCTTTGTATTGCGTTACTTACAAGTATCAGTTTCCTTTTTCAAACTACAGACGTGATTGATTATTATTTTCAGTCACAAGTTCAATCCAAGTACGTAATTTTCGCCCGATTAATTGCCTTTCTAAGTACCACTGCTTACCGAATCATTTTACTACTCAACGGAGGAACTTTATTAGATTTTGTGGGCGTGGCGCTGGCGGAAATAATCATTACCAGCATAATGTTGTGCATATTATATAACCGAAGCAAGTTTATCGGGAAAATTTCCGGCTGGCATTGGGACTCTGGAATAGCTAAAGAATTACTTAAAAATAGCTGGCCGCTTGCCTTATCAAGTATGGTAGTTATGTTATACATGAGGTTAGACCAAGTTATGATTGGAGCGCTCTTAGACAAAAAGGCTGTTGGTGTTTATAGTGCAGCAGTTAAAATTTGCGAGCTTTGGTACTTCATTCCTATGTTAATTTGTTCATCCATTTATCCTGGAATAATTAAAGCAAAAGAACAAAACCAACCACTCTATTTTAAAACGCTATCGTGGCTATACTTTTCAATGTTTTGGTTAAGTCTCGCTATTGCCATATTAACCGCATTGTTTAAAGATCAGATTATTGACTTCCTTTATGGCGATAAATTCCAGGGCGCCCCAATGATTTTATTGGTATATATTTTTGCGGGAATACCAACGTTCTTAGGTATTGCAACCAGCCAATACCTAATGGCTGAAAACAAAACCTTAATTGCACTTTATAGAACGGGGTTGGGTTTATCAATTAATATTCTGCTGAACTTATTATTAATTCCGAAATATGGTCCTGTAGGTGCTGCTGTCGCTACGGTTCTAGCCTATGGGCTTTCAACCTATTCACTATTTTTGTTTAAATCAACAAGAAAACACTTCGTTTTATTAATAAGAGCCCCCTTTTCACCAACATCATTACCATGAGTTTCATTAAAACAATAATTTATTACCTACTTGGATTATTAAGTCATAAAATTTACTCCCAGGAAGGTGAGGATTTGATACTAAAAAGGATTTTCGGAAAAAAAAGAAGTGGAAATTATATTGACATTGGTGCCCACCATCCTATCCGCTTCTCGAACACATATTACTTCTACAAACGAGGATGGCGAGGCATAAACATTGAGCCAATGCCTGGTTCTTCTAGAATATTTAATTTTTTCAGACCAAAAGATGTGAATATCGAAATTGGTGTATCAGAACACGAGGGTTCTCTTGCTTATCATGTGTTTAGTGACAAAGCATTAAATACGTTTGATGCAGAAATTTCGAAAGAACGGCTTCAAAATAGCCCGTACCGATTAAAAAAAATAATCAACCTCAAAACGGCTCCATTAAAGATTATTCTTGATCAACATTGTAAAAATCCGGACATTGATTTTATGACCATTGACGTTGAGGGTTTCGAGATTCCGGTATTAAAATCAAATGACTGGTTGAAGTATCGACCTAAAATAATTTTAGTTGAAATTTTGTTTAAAAGCTTGGATGAAATTAAAGACAGTAGCGTTCACCAATTTCTTCAAGATAAGGATTATGTATTATTTGCCAAAACCTACAATACTTGCTTTTATAAAGATGCTAATTTTCATATTTGATTGAAAACATTGACTCCCATTTCTCTCTTTGCTTACAACCGTCCGGCTCATTTAAAAAAAACGGTTGAGTCCTTGCTAGAAAATACTTTAGCCAGCAAAAGCGAATTATATATTTTTTCAGACGGCGCGAAGACCGGATTGGATATAGAACTGGTGCACGAAACCCGTGAATACATTAAAACAATTTCTGGGTTTAAAAATGTATTCACCACGTTTCAAGACACAAACTTAGGCCTTGCACAATCGGTTATAACTGGTATTGGCAACATGCTTAAAACACATAACTCCGTAATTGTATTAGAAGATGATTTAATTACATCGCCATTTTTTCTACAGTATATGAATGAGGCACTCGATCTATACGAGAATAATGAGGAGGTAATAAGCATTCACGCTTACTCATATCCAGTTAAGGACACACTTCCTGAAACTTACTTTCTGAAAGGTGCAGACTGCTGGGGCTGGGCAACCTGGAGAAGAGGTTGGGCACTATTTGAATCAAATGGTGCCAAACTGCTTAATGAAATTGAAAAACGCAATCTGGTTACTGAATTTAACTTCAACGATAGCTACAATTTTCATAAAATGTTAATCAAACAGGTTAAAGGGCTCAATTCTTCTTGGGCTGTAAGGTGGTATGCTTCTGCTTTTCTCGCTAATAAATTAACATTATACCCCGGAAAGTCTTTGGTTCATAACATTGGTAATGATGACTCTGGCACACACTCCAAAAACGTAACCATCTACGACAATAGCATCCATAATCAACCCATTACCCTATCCCCCTCTTTACCTATTATTGAGGATACGGAATCGAAAAATAAAATAGTAAAATTTCTACGAGATAACAACCCAAATACTTCGCTGGTTAAGCTAACTAAGCACATCTTCAAAAAACTATTTGTATGGGTTTAATTCGTTTCCTTCCACCAATTATTTTAGATTTCTACTTAAAAAAAATTAAACCAACCGGTTGGTTTGGGGATTATGCATCTTGGGATCAAGCACAAAAAAATGCGAGCGGATATGATTCTCCAAAAATAACGGAGCGAATTATTTCAGCAGCAAAATTAGTCATTAGCAATAAAGCCGCCTATGAAAAGGATGGGGTTGTGTTTTCTGAACCAGCTTATAACTGGCCAGTATTAACCCATTTAATGTTGGCAGCAACGCAAAACAATGGGAATCTTTCTGTTCTAGACTTTGGCGGGTCGTTAGGGAGTTTATATTTCCAGCATAAAAAATACCTCGATCAAATTCAAACACAGTGGTCGGTGGTGGAACAAGAACATTTTGTCAAAATAGGCCAAGCCCAATTTGAGCAAAACGGCCTTCATTTTTTTCAATCTGTTAATGAATGTAAATCAGCTGAAAACCCAACTGTTCTATTGCTTGCTTGTGTTCTCCAGTATTTAGAAGACCCATACGCTACACTGGCAGAATTGGTTCAAAGCGAATTCCAATTTATTATCCTAGATAGAATTGCTTTTACTAATAATGACCTAGACCGTATTACGCTCCAAAAGGTACCTGCAAAAATTTATCCTGCATCCTATCCAGCATGGTTCTTTAGCAAGTCGAAAATTCAATCGATATTTGACGCACAATATGAATTAGTATGTGAATACCCCTGTGATGATAAGCCTAATATTCCGGGTTATTTTTCGGGTTTAGTTTATAAGCGAAAATGAGTGTTATACAGCAACTTATAGAATACAAGAAAAAGCAAGATTTTTATCCAAGCTTGGTTGGGCTGGTTACAAATCCATTTTTTATTGCCCGGCGAGCTCTTAATAAAAACATTAAACTGCTGGCACCAAACATTACGGGAGAGGTGATAGATATTGGGTGTGGTCGAAAACCTTATCGAAACTTATTTCAAGTTTCAAAATATATAGGAATGGATATTGAACAAAGTGGTCATTCCCATATAAATGAAGACATTGACGTTTTTTACGATGGCAAAACATTTCCTTTCGAGAATGCAACTTTTGATAATGCCATTTGCAATCAGGTGCTAGAACATGTCTTTAACCCGGACGAATTTTTAATCGAAACCAACCGAATACTAAAACCAAACGGTTATCTACTCCTCACTATCCCTTTCTCTTGGGATGAACATGAGCAACCTTTTGATTATGCCCGCTATAGTTCATTCGGTATTCGTCATTTACTACTTAAACATGGTTTTGAGGTAATTGAAATCAAAAAAACGGCCAATAATATTAGTGCTGTTTTTCAACTTCTTAACAGCTATTTTTATAAAATAACACTTACCAAAAATGGTTTTATAAATCTTTTAATTGGGATCATTTACGGCCTGCCAATAAATATTGTTGGTAGTATACTTGGATTAATCCTTCCAAAAAACAATGATTTCTATCTCGACAACGTCATCCTAGCAAAAAAAATATAAAGTGCTCCATTTTTGTACCCTATTCGATAGTAATTACCTGAGTCGTGGTTTGGTAACCTATGAATCATTAGAAAAAGTATGTCCGAGTTTTCACCTTTACATATTCGCATTTGATGATTTAGCATTAAATGTGCTAACAAAATTAGCCTTAAAACATGCTACCATTGTTTCTTTAGCAGAATTTGAAGACGAGAAATTACTTGAAGTAAAACCGACAAGAAGTGCCGGCGAATATTGTTGGACGGCAACTCCATCCATAATTTCATATTCTTTAAAAACATTTGAAATTAATCACTGTACTTATATAGATGCCGATTTATTTTTCTACAGTGATCCTTCAATTTTGTTAGAAGAAATGAGTAGTAAATCGGTTATGATAACTTCCCATCGTTATACCCCTAAATATGATAAAACGGCATTAAGTGGAAAGTACTGTGTACAATTCATGACTTTCAAGAATGATGAGGCAGGCAATGAGGTTTTGAATTGGTGGCGTGAAGCTTGTTTAGACTGGTGTTATGCCCGATTTGAGGATGGTAAATTTGGAGATCAAAAATACTTGGATGATTGGTTGACCAGATTCGATTGTGTCCACGAATTAGCTCATTTGGGAGGCGGTGTTGCTCCATGGAATGTCCAGCAATATGAAATAGAAAAACGTGATGGAAAGTTACAAGGTCGAGAAATTGCGTTAGCGGCTCAGTTTGATTTTGTTTTTTTTCACTTCCACCAATTAAAACTATTACCAAATAATAGGGTTGATTTGTGTCGGTACGAATTAAGTCCAAACGTAAAAAACCTAATTTATTTACCGTATATCAGTGCCCTACATAAAAAAATAAATTTGCTCACTAAAATGTTCCCCGAGTTATCGAACAAAGGAATTACATACCGCCGATTTACCTGGAAAACACCACTAGTTTACATTAAACGAAAACTTCGCAACGAGTACAATATCTTTGCACCAAATGAGGGGAATTAATAAATGGCGTATATCATTAGTTTAAAGACATTTACAGACAGCCGTGGTAACCTGACCGTTATTGAGCGAGTGGTGCCGTTTGAAATTAAGCGAATCTTTTACATTTATGGTGTTGATGGCTCGACCCGGGGTGGGCATCGCCATCACAAGACTATTCAAGCGGCTATTTGTATAAAAGGTAGCTGTACTATTACCAACAATAATGGCAGTTCGAAAGAAACCTTTCTATTAGACAGTCCTGATAAATGCCTTATTCTAGAGCCAAAAGACTGGCACCAGATGAGTGATTTTACTCCAGATGCTATTCTAATGGTACTTGCGTCAGAGTATTTCGAGGCATCCGATTATATTTACGACAACTACAAATGATTGAATACGAAAGTTTAGGAAAACTCAACCGTCCATTTTTTGATGCTTATCAGGATTCTTTCAAAAAAACACTTGAAAGTGGCTGGTATATCCTTGGGAATAATGTAAAACAATTTGAAGACGAATTTGCTTCTTACTGTTCCTCTAAATACTGTGTCGGCCTTGCATCTGGTCTTGATGCCCTATTATTGGCGCTAAAAGCCCATGATTTTGAACCCAACAGCGAGGTAATTGTCCCGGCCAACACTTATATAGCAACCATTCTTGCGATAATGCAGGCTGGGCTTAAACCCATTTTGGTTGAACCTGATATACAGACCTATAACATTGACCCTGAGAAAATTTCAGAGAAAATAACATCGAAAACCGTTGCTGTTATGGTAGTGCATCTGTACGGCAGATGCTGCGAAATGGATAAAATTGATGCCCTAGTAAAAAAGCACCAGCTTGTTCTAATCGAGGATTGTGCCCAAGCTCATGGTTCTACATTTAAGGGAAAGTTGGCCGGAAGCTTTGGCATAGGAGCATTCAGTTTTTACCCAACAAAAAATTTAGGTGCCTTAGGAGATGCCGGTGCCATAACGACATCAGACGAAACCTTGGCAACAAATATTAGTACGCTTAGAAATTATGGTTCGAAGACAAAATACTATAATGAGGTTCTGGGGTACAATTCGCGTCTTGATGAAATCCAGGCTGGTTTTTTATCAATCAAACTGAAAAAATTAAATGCAATTAATGCTCACAAAAACCAGCTCGCGAAGCTGTACAGTAGCGAATTGAAATCTGATTTTGTTAAACCCCTGAACAGTCCAGATTATTTCCACACTTATCATATTTATAACATTCGTCATCCTGAACGAGACAAATTAAAAAAACACTTGCTCGACAATGATGTTAAAACTGAAATCCACTATCCTGTTGCTCCAAATAAACAGCAAGCACTGAAGGCCGTTCTAAAAAATCAGGAATATCCTATTTCAGAAGAAATTCATGCTACTACTTTAAGCTTACCTATTTCTTATTTCCACACTACTGAGGATATTTTACGTGTAATTGAGGTTATTAATAATTTTTAATTAACGTTGAAAAATCCCCTTTTCTCCATAATCACGGTTACCTACAACGCCGAGCTGGTACTGGAAAAGACTATCCAAAGCGTTCTTGGTCAAACGGCTGTAAACAATATTGAATACATTATTGTTGATGGGAAATCGAAAGACGGTACACTTGCCATCATTCAAAAATATGAGGATAAGATTGCCAAATGGGTGAGTGAACCCGACAAAGGGCTTTATGATGCCATGAACAAAGCACTGGACATGGCCACTGGGGATTATGTTTGGTTTATTAATGCCGGGGACGAAATTTACTCGCCGGACACGCTGCAAAAGATAATTAACAATTCCACAGATGCCGATGTTTATTACGGTGAAACGGAGGAGGTAAGTAATGAGGGAGAGGTTATTGGTATGCGCAGACTTAGTGTGCCAAAAAACCTAAGTTGGAAAAGTTTTAATCGGGGAATGTTGGTGTGCCACCAAAGCATTATAATTAAACGCACATTAGCCGGAAAATATAATGCCTTGTATAAGGTGGCGGCAGACATTGACTGGGTAATAACGGCATTAAAACAAAGCAAAAAAATAGTTAATACCGAACTGGTTTTATCCAGATTTGCCAAAGGCGGAATTTCTGGGCAAAATATTCAAACAGCACTGATTGAACGATTTAAGATTATGGTTCGGCATTACGGTTTACTCCCAACGCTATGGAACCATATTTTCATCAGTTTTAATTTCGCTGCTTACTACATAAAACACCGCCGATTTTAATTGATGAAAAAAAGTAATACCGTTTACTTTCAGGGAATTGATGCGCTCCGGTTTTTTGCCGCCATGTTGGTGGTAATACATCATTCCGAAACCATAAAACCAAAATATGGCTTCGAAGCGCTCACCTTTTCATCCTTTTTCAATCTTGGCTCACAGGCGGTGAGTTTCTTCTTCGTTTTAAGTGGTTTTTTAATTACCTACTTGTTATTAGTTGAGCAAGAGAAAAACCAAAAAATAAACATTCCAAATTTCTATCTACGTCGGGTACTGCGTATTTGGCCGTTGTATTTCTTACTGGTATTCCTTGGCGTTTACTTTATTCCCTGGGTATTACAGCTTATAAATTTCGACTACCAAATGCCTTATAGCCCAAGCATGGTGGTCGGTTATTTTGCTGGCTTTATGCCCTTTGTAGTAAACATTAAATATGGACATCACCTCCTCGAGCCACTGTGGTCAATAGGAGTCGAAGAGGTTTTCTACCTCATCTGGGCTCCGCTGTGTGTATTGTTTCATCGCCACATTACAAAAACAATCGCTGTTTTTCTACTTTTAAAAATAGGGCTCAATACGCTTGCCATTACCAGCTTTGACAACCACTTCTGGAAAGAAATTATATTGACTTTGAAATTTGAAGAAATGGCCATTGGCGCCCTTTGCGCTTGCATGATAAAGTTGAACAAAAAAGCTCTCCTCGGCTATATTTATTCCAAACCTGTCCAAATTTCAGCCTGGTGTTTATTGGCTAGTCGTTGCTTATTTCATAAGCAGCTTATGGAATTCAGTCCTTACCAGCTAATCTTTGACAACGCCCTATATTCCTCGTTAATTGTGGCCGTTCTTTTTGCAACCGTTATTCTTAATGTGGCCTGCAACCCAAAATCTTTCGTCAAACTTCGGAACAAAAAATTAAACAAGCTAGGCGAGTTCTCTTACGGCATCTACATGTATCATATGCTTATCGTTTTCGCAACGGTATTGGTTTTCAAACTATTGACACCAAGTTTAAATAACATGGTATTTCAAGTAGTCTATTACACGCTAGTTGTTACCATTGTAATATGGGTTTCAGCTGGCTCTAAAAAATATTTTGAAGACCCTTTCTTACGCTTAAAAAGATACTTCACCAGTTACTAAAAAGGCTCCCAAAAATGGAAGCCTTTTTAAAATTTAATCTAATCTAATTTCTTACGCAGTTCTCTTATTTTCTTTCCAAGCAGCAAAGGCTCCCAGCGAAAGTAACAATACCAACCCAATAGAGCCGGCGTAGGTTACATTCTCACTTTTCCTTACGTATTCTGGTTGAAATTTAAATTCAATTTTGTGTTTTCCTGCTGGGATCAAAAGTCCGCGTAACACGTAGTTACATCTAAAATGGTCTACCGGCTTACCGTCAATTAAGGCCTGCCAACCCGGATAATATATCTCGGAAAAAACCGCTAGCTGATCTAACCGCGCATTACTTTCGTAAATCAAATGATTGGGTTCGTAAGAAACTTGTTTAATTACAGCCATACTATCCAGCACTAATGCCTTCACCAATTTCGAGAAATTTTGATCAACAATTGCGGTCTCTTTTGCCTTGAATTCTTTTAATGCAAGTATTTCTTCGTCGGCGTTTTTTACCATTTTCACATTACCCACAAACCAAGCGTTTCCTGCGGCTCCAGGATTAACTTGTAACCCTTGTTGGGTTATCACATACTTGGTATTAAGCATGTTCAACACTTCAGGGTTAATGGGGTTACTTAAATGAAACTCTATCAATTCCTGATAGCGCTTTAATTTGGCTCCGTGATAACCACCAACCGATTTATGAAAGTAGGAGGTACTGGCATCATTAAAAGGACTAACCGTTAAGTTAAAAACCCGATAATTAGAATTTAGGCCAAGTATGCCAAACTGAATGCTTGCCATCTCACCACCCTCAACCGCTGAGTTGCCAATACCCTGATTGCGTTTTTCAGCCTGCCGTTGCGCCACTTTTTCGTTAATCTGTTTTACAATGGCATCTGGTCGACCAAAAGCAGTTTTAGGCAAATCAGAAGGCACACTGGCTGTTTCAACCGGATTAGCACTCAATTCCGACTTCAAAATATCCAAATCTGCAGCTGTAGGCTGGTACGGGTATTTGTTATCACTGGCTTCCTCCCACTGCACGTACTTACCATTTTCCTTTTCAGTATTTAAGTAACGGCGATTAACCGGCACTAAGTCAATAAGCATTAACAACCCAAGACCCGCCACTAAAATGGTTGACTTAAACCCTTTGGTTAAATAGGCGTAAACCAATCCGAAGGTGGCTAAAACGATTAGCAAGCTTCGCCAAACATCTGCTTTAAAAATAGCTATTCGCACATTTTTCAAGCTAGCAATATAGCTTTGAATAGTTTGCGCCATTTCTGGCGATTGAGCCGCTTGTTGAGTTAAACCTTCTTGTTCTGCAGTGCTAATAAAACTCAGCAAGGAATCAGGAATAGCAAGGAAAGCCAATAACACTCCAGTTACACCAGCCCCAACATATAGAAATTGCTTTTTCCTTAAAAGCCAATCTTCCCGTTTGTTTATTAACTCGTTAACAAACAGAATAGCAACAACCGGAACACAGAACTCCAGCACAACCAAAATAATGGTTACTGCTCTAAACTTATTATAACCCGGCACATAGTCTAGGAAAAAGTCGGTAAGACCCATAAAGTTTTTACCCCACGACAGCATAAGCGACAACACCGCACCAGCCAACATTACCCATCTTAAATAACCACTTAGAAACACCATTCCAAGTACAAAAAGCAAGCAGATACCTGCCCCGATGTAAACCGGTCCTTCAGTAAAACTTTGGTCGCCCCAATACTGATTACTTTGTGCAATATTTTGTTGAAACTGTGGATCAGCCTTCCTTAATGCAGAATTATCTGGTCCAATGGCTGCTGTTGAACCGCCTTTGGAATTGGGTATTAACAAGGTCCAGCTTTCGCCCAAACCATAACTCCAAGCTGTTACATAATCCCGGTCTAATCCTTCGGTTTTAATTTCTTTGTTAGACGAACCGTCTGACTTAATTGTCAACTCTGATTTTCCACGGGTAGTTTGCTTACCATAATCGTAAGTGGTATGCAAATTGGCAAAATTGCAAAGCACACCAATAACTATAGCAACAAGACTAATGGCACTTGCTTTAATAAAATGACCGAATTCTTTGGTCATCACAGCCTCGATAAACTGGGCGATTACATAAAACAAGAAAACAATCCCGAAATAATAAGTTACCTGAACGTGATTGGAATAAAGTTCAAGCCCAAAGGCCAAGCCAGTAAGTGCAGCACCCAGCAAATAGGACTTGCGGTAAGTTAAAACTAACCCAGCCAAAATGAGCGGAGCGTAAGCCACCGCCATAGCCTTAGTAATGTGACCCACCTCGAGAATAACAATAAAATAACTGCTAAAAGCAAACGAAAGCGCACCAACAATTGCCAACCAAGGTTTAACCCTTAATACCAACAACAGGACATAGAAACTTAACGCATACATCAACCAAATACCCGCAGGTTGTGGTAAAATATTGATGATAACCTTTTGAATAACACTCACCCAATCACCTTCATAATCGGCAGAAGTTTGAAAGGTCGGCATACCCGAAAAGGTACTGTTGGTCCAGAGCACGTTGCCACCTTTTTCGGCATTGTAAAACTGAGCTTCCTGAAGAATACCAGTAGCATTCTTCATATCACCTTGCTTAAGCCGATATCCTTGCAAAGCAGGCATAAAGAAAAAAGCACCAATAGCAAGGAAAACCGCAATAGCAATGAAGTGCGGGGTCAATTTCTTAAAATTCTCTTTCATAAATTTTTATTATGGCTACTTTACTTCCTCAAAATCAATGTCTTCGGCATCGATTCGCGAAATATCGGGTTTGGCTTGCAAGTTAGATTTTGCTTTGGAAGTATCGATAATGATTTTATTAACGCGCTGTTGATTTCCCTTCCTTCCCGTTGCCTGCCCTGAAGCCTCCTTCTCATGATAACCAGCAAAAAAAGGCGCAACAATGCGCCTTAATGCCTTTATTATCAGGTAAACCAAAATAATAAATATGATTGTTCTAAACAGTCCCATTACCTACTCAAATATAGATTCCTTTCGGCATAAATTTCTCTAAAATAAGGATCTTTAAGATCTTTTATGAAACGGATGGCCTCGCCCGTGCTCTTCATTTCTGGCCCTAATTCTTTATTTACGTTAGGGAATTTATCGAACGAGAACACCGGAATTTTAATGGCATAACCGTTACGTTTTGGCGAAAAATTAAAGTCGGTTACCTTATTGTGACCCAACATTACCTTGGTGGCATAATTCACATACGGCTCATCGTAAGCTTTGGCAATAAACGGCACAGTTCTCGATGCTCTTGGATTGGCTTCGATAATATAAACTACATCGTTTTTAATGGCAAACTGTATGTTTATTAGACCTACGGTGCGCAAGGCAACAGCAATTTTTTTGGTATGTTCTTCTATTTGGTGAATAACCAAGTCACCCAAATTATAGGGAGGAAGCACCGCATACGAGTCGCCACTGTGAATACCGGCTGGCTCAATGTGCTGCATAATACCAATGATGTAAACATTCTCACCATCGCAAATGGCATCGGCTTCGGCTTCTATGGCACCTGACAAAAAGTGGTCTAACAAAATCTGATTGTCGGGCATGTCGTGCAAAATATTCACCACATGCTTTTCCAATTCGTCTTCGTTAATTACAATTTTCATTTTTTGGCCACCCAATACGTAAGATGGACGCACCAAGAGCGGAAAGCCAAGGTCTTTTGAAAGCTCAATGGCTTGCTCGGCATCTTTTACAATACCAAATTTCGGATAAGGTATGCCGAGCTCTTTTAGTTTGTTCGAAAAACGTCCACGGTCTTCGGCCAAATCGAGTGCTTCATAACTGGTGCCTATAATCTTAATTCCGTAACGGTTAAGTTTTTCGGCTAGTTTCAAAGCCGTTTGGCCGCCCAACTGAACAATTACACCTTTCGGCTTTTCGTGCAGAATAATATCGTAAATGTGTTCCCAGAATACCGGCTCGAAGTACAGCTTGTCTGCCGTATCAAAATCGGTTGAAACCGTTTCTGGGTTACAGTTTATCATGATGGTTTCGTAACCACACTCTTTGGCCGCTAAAACCCCGTGTACACAAGAATAATCGAACTCTATTCCCTGACCAATTCTGTTTGGCCCAGAACCCAGCACCACAATTTTTTCTCTATCGCTTACTATCGATTCGTTTTCTAATTCGAAAGTTGAGTAGTAATAAGGTGTTTTGGCTTCAAACTCAGCGGCACAGGTATCTACCAATTTGTAAACCCGATTAATCCCCAATTCATGCCTACGGTTGAAAACTTTGCTTTCTAAACATTTTACCAAATGGGCAATTTGTCGGTCGGCATAACCTTTTTGCTTGGCTTCAAAAAGCAGTTCTTTTGGTAAAGTATCAATGGTATAGGCCGAAATTTGCTTTTCTATGGAAATAAGCTCTTCAATTTGACGTAGGAACCAATCGTCAATTCTTGTTTTTTCTTTGATGGTCTTAAAAGGAATACCCAATTTAATGGCATCATAAACGTGAAAAAGTCGGTTCCAGCTTGGGTGTTCTAAGCTTTTCAGAATTTCGTTCTGATTGGTCAACTCTTTCCCATCAGCACCAAGTCCATTGCGTCCAATCTCTAGCGACTGACAAGCTTTTTGCAAAGCCTCCTGAAAACTACGTCCAATACCCATCACCTCGCCTACTGATTTCATTTGCAGGCCAAGTTCTCGTTCGGCACCAGGGAATTTATCGAAGTTCCAACGCGGTATTTTTACAATTACATAATCTAAAGTGGGCTCAAAAAACGCACTGGTCGATTTGGTAATTTGGTTTTGCAATTCATCTAAATGATAACCAATGGCCAATTTGCTGGCAATTTTAGCAATTGGATATCCGGTTGCTTTTGATGCCAATGCCGATGAGCGCGAAACCCTTGGATTAATCTCTATGGCAATAATATCTTCGTTTTCATCGGGGCTTACCGCAAATTGCACATTGCAACCACCGGCAAAATTCCCGATGGAGCGCATCATTTTTATAGCCATGTCTCTCATTCGCTGATAACAGGTATCAGAAAGTGTCATGGCCGGTGCAACCGTTATCGAATCACCTGTATGAATACCCATTGGGTCAAAATTCTCGATAGAACAGATAATGGTAACGTTGTCGTTAGCATCACGCAGCAGTTCTAACTCAAATTCTTTCCAACCAAGTACAGCTTTATCAATCAGCACTTCGTGAATTGGCGAGGCATGTAAACCTCTATCCAACAATCTATCAAATTCTTCTGGCGTATGAACAAAAGATGCTCCTGTACCACCAAGGGTGTACGATGGGCGAATAACCAGCGGAAAACCTAGTCGCTGGGCAATTTCTTTTCCTTCCAGAAACGATTTTGCCGTTTCCGATGGAGCCGAACCAACACCAATGCTGTCCATCAACTCTCTAAATCGCTCGCGGTTTTCGGTTATTTCAATGGCGGCAATATCTACCCCAATAATTCTAACACCAAACTCTTCCCACATGCCTTGTTCATCACATTTAATGCACAGGTTTAAAGCCGTTTGCCCGCCCATGGTAGGCAATACCGCATCAATTTTATGGGTTTCAAGAATTTGTCGGATACTAGCCGTTTCCAAAGGCAGCAGGTAAACATTATCGGCTACAACCTTATCGGTCATAATAGTTGCCGGATTGCTATTAATAAGCGTTACCTCTATACCCTCATCGCGCAATGAGCGTGCAGCTTGTGAACCAGCATAGTCAAACTCGCAAGCCTGACCAATAACAATGGGTCCGCTACCGATTATAAGAACGTGTTTTATAGAATTATCCTTTGGCATGTTGCAACAGTTTTAATGTATTCGAATTGGGAATTATGCAAAAAAAGAGGGCTTATAAGCCCTCTTAATCAAAAACAATTAACTATATCATTACAGAAAAACACTGATTACTTCTTATGTCTTCTTTCACTCGATACGGTAAGCTTTTTTCTGCCTTTAGTTCTGCGGGCAGCCAACACACGACGACCGTTGGCGGTAGCCATTCTTTCACGGAAACCGTGTTTGTTGCGTCTTTTCCTTACAGATGGCTGGTATGTTCTTTTAGTTCCCATTGCTGTATATATTTATAAACTGAGTGACCTATGTTTGAAATGGATGGCAAAAGTAGAAAAATAAATTCTTCGCCCAAATGTTTTGCAAAATATTATCGTGATTTTATACCAATTTGTTCCCATTTCTCTAATTCAGCATGCTGCATTGTCATCGGACGGTAAAAAATGGCCAAGAACGCAGTTCGGCAGAATTTCGTAGATGGGGATAAGTTACCTTCGCAAAAAAATTATTCAATGCGCAAAAGATCATCGGCAAATGCTGAAGACCGTCCAAAAATAAAAATTACCAAAGACACGCTTAAAAAGGCCATGCGCCTGTTTAAGTACCTAAAACCGTTTAGGGTAAAATTTGCCATCGGCATGTTTTTCTTGTTGGGAAGCAGTTTAACCTCACTCATTTTCCCAGGATTAATGGGGAAATTGATTGATGCGTCTGGTACCAGTGGCATTGAAAAAGAGAGTCTTTTTAATTTAGAAAATATCAACTCGGTAGCGTTAATGTTACTCGGAGTCTTTATTACTCAAGCCATATTCTCTTATTTCCGCATCGTAATTTTTGCCGAGGTAACCGAAAAAATGCTGGCTTCCATTCGTCAGCAAGCCTATTCACACCTTATCCGCTTGCCTATGGAGTTTTTCTCGCGCAAGCGTGTGGGCGAACTAAATAGCCGCATTTCAAGCGATGTTTCCATTTTACAAGAAACATTTACCACCACCATTGCCGAATTAATTCGCCAAGGGATTACCATTGTGGTTGGCGTTGCCTTGCTAAGCTACTACTCCTACAAACTAACCTTTCTCATGCTGGCCACTTTGCCCGTAATGATTGTTTTCGCCATTCTATTTGGTAAATTCATTAGAAAACTGAGTAAACAAGCTCAAACCCAAATTGCCGACTCGAATGTTATTGTTGAAGAAACCTTAACCGGCATAGCCAATGTAAAATCGTTTGTAAACGAAATTTTCGAATCGCAACGCTACACTACTAGTACCAATAAGATAAAAACCTTGGCACTTCGCTCGGCCAAATGGCGCGGTGCATTTGCCTCTTTTATTATAGTAGCCATGTTTGGGGCTATTGTACTGGTAATTTGGTATGGGGTCCGACTTAAAGTTGCCGGCGAAATTGAAATTGGCGATTTGGTAGCCTTTATTATGTACTCGGTTTTTGTTGGAGCATCGTTTGGCAGCATTGCCGACCTTATTTCGCAAGTACTTAAAGCCATTGGTGCAACCGAAAATTTAATGGAATTGTTTGACGAACCAACGGAAGACATTCCCCATGAATGGTCTAGCTCGTTGCATCTTAAAGGTTCCGTGGCTTTCGATAATGTTCATTTTTCTTATCCATCACGTAAAGGCTCGGAGGTAATTAAAGGGATTTCATTTCAGGTAGAACCCGGACAGCAAGTAGCCATTGTTGGCCCTTCAGGTGCTGGAAAATCGACCTTAACTAATTTGTTGTTGCGTTTTTACGAACCTACAAACGGAACCGTTTCTTTTGACGGAAAACCAGCTACCCAATTCGAATTGACCGATTTGCGAGCCAACATGGCATTGGTTCCTCAAGAAGTATTGCTATTTGGCGGCTCTATTCGCGAAAACATTGCTTACGGAAAGATTGACGCCACCGAAGAAGAAATTATAGCCGCTGCCACCAAGGCCAACGCTCACGAATTTATTACCGGCTTTACCGAAGGTTACGAAACCCTAGTTGGCGAGCGCGGCATTCAGCTTTCTGGTGGTCAGCGCCAACGAATTGCCATAGCCCGTGCAGTACTAAAAAACCCTGCCATTCTTATTCTTGACGAAGCGACCAGCTCACTCGATTCGGAATCGGAACGATTGGTGCAAGATGCGTTGGAAAAATTAATGAAAGGTCGCACCAGTTTTGTCATAGCGCACCGCTTATCAACCATCAAAAATGCCGACAAGATTATTGTGTTGGAAAAAGGACACATTCGCGAAGTTGGCAATCACCCCGAATTAATTGCTTTAGAAGGTGGTTTGTACAAATACCTAAGCTCATTACAATTTACCGAACAACATCATGCAGCCGCAGAACCTCATCATTCGGAAAATTGAGGAACGGGATAACCCAATAGTTGCCAATATCATTCGCACATCGCTCGAAGAGTTTGGCTGCAACCAACCCGGCACCGCCTGGGCCGACCCGGCAACCGATGCCGTTTTTCAGCAATTTACCGAAGCAAATACCATTTATTTTGTTGCAGAAATAGCTGGTAAAGTAGTTGGTGGATGTGGCATAAACACCTTGGCGGGTGAACCCGATAAATGTGAGCTACAGAAACTTTACCTAAACCGAGATTACAGAGGTCATGGAATTGCCACAATTTTGTTAGACAAATGTTTGGCCTTTGCCACAGCAGCTGGTTACGCCTCGGTTTATTTAGAAACAAAAAAGGAACTGAAAGTTGCAGTTCCTTTGTATGAAAAACGCGGATTTGAATACATTGACCAGCATTTGGGCAATACTGGGCATTTTAACTGCGAGATTAAAATGCTGAAGAAGCTCTGAGTAATTGATTAAAGTTGAAAAACGTAAATCGATGACTCTTGTTTCAAGAAAATAATGATATTTGAACCCAAAATCAAATTATAAAACCCTTAATCCATGAAAAAACTATTAGCCTTATCATTCCTATTAATAGCTATTTGTTCATTTGCGCAAACCAGTTTAGATAGTGGCCTAGTTCTGTATTATCCATTTAATGGAAATGCCACTGACTCAAGTTCCAATGGAATTAACGCAACATTAATTAATAACCCGGTTTATACAGCCGATCATAATGGAAATCTGAACAGTGCAATCCTTTTAGACGGCATAGATGATTATATTCAGGCTGATTCATCGCAATTACTCGATAATCTCACCAAATCGTATTCCTTTTCTGCTTGGGTAAGAATAGACTCTTGGTACCAAGCGTCTCAGGGATTTTGGGCTGCCATTTTTGATAAGTCGGGGGTTGCTGCAAACTCAATACAATATCGGTTATCATTGAGAAATTATGGCACATATTGGTTTGGGCCAGACGCCTGTGGAGATTATTATGGTAACGCCTTTCCAACACTTGGAAACTGGTTTCATTTAATTGTAGTTCAAAATCAAAGTAGTATTTCTCTCTATATCAATGGCAGCTTGGCTGGTTCCTATGATTGCGGCAATGCGCTAACTGCGAATAACCATCCGCTTTATTTAGGTGCCGACCCACACATCGCCATGGATTATCTTAATGGAGCATTGGACGAGGTTCGAATATACAACAGAGCCATAACCGTTAATGAAATAGCGTCTTTAACTGCAATAAATTCAGTTGATGTTTCAGATAATGGTTTTACCTTATTCCCCAACCCTGCAACTTCTCAACTCCAGTTACATTTTACCGAGCCCCTAAATTTAAAGTCAACATTGAAAATCAGCAACATCCATGGTGGTATTGTAATGGAGGAAAAAATAACAAATCAAGACATTTCACTAGATGTTAGCAATCTTGTAAGTGGTATCTATTTCATTTTACTTGAAAGTTCAACCGGTTCGTCCATTCGGAGAAAGCTAATTAAGCAATAGGATTAACCTCATCTGATAATCCGTCCTATAAATTACCAATCCATTTTCATTTATCAATAGATTTGGACACTATTAAAACCAGACAATTATGATTAGCGAAATAGTTTATTACACAGTAATGGTAGCAGGTGTGGCAATTTTGATGAGAATGTTAAAAATTAGACGACTAGACAGGTATTAGCAAAAAAACCGCGAACAACTCGCGGTTTTTTGTTAATATCGACTTCGATCAGTTCGGCTTCGGCAAGCTCAGCCTCCAAAACTTGAAACTTTCCAACTCGAAACTTTTCAACTTTAAACTTTCAACTGTTACAGCGTTTCCTTCAACCATTTAAAGAACTCTTTCTGCCAAACCAATCCGTTTTGGCATTTTAAAATCCAATGGTTTTCTTCCGGGAAATAAAGTAATTTACTTTTTAGTCCTTTAAGTTGCGCAGCTTGAAAAGCGGCCAAACCTTGCTCGGTGGGTACGCGGTAATCTTTTCCGCCTTGAATAATTAAAATGGGGCGATTCCAATTGCTTACAAAGTTTACTGCATCAAACTCCTTGTAGGTTTTTTGCGCAGCAGTATTGCTTCTGTCCCAGTATGCGCCACCCAAATCCCAGTTCACAAAAAACATTTCTTCGGTGGTACCGTACATGCTTCTCCAATCGAAAATACCATCGTGAGAAATAAAGGTTTTGAAACGGTTGCCGTGGTTTCCAGCCAAAAACAACACCGAATAACCGCCATAACTAGCGCCCACACAACCCAAACGGGTTTTATCAACATAAGGCTCGTTGGCCACATCGTCAATTGCCGACAGGTAATCGCGAATGGCTTGTCCACCAAAATCCTTGCTAATGTCTTCGTTCCACTTTACGCCATGGCCAGGCATTCCTCTGCGGTTTGGCGCAACAACTATATAACCATTGGCTGCCATCAACTGGAAATTCCAACGGAAAGAATAAAACTGCGTTAATGCCGACTGCGGTCCACCTTGGCAATAAAGCAAGGTTGGGTATTTTTTTGTTGGGTCGAAATTCGGCGGATAAATAACCCACGAAAGCATCTTTTTACCGTCTGTGGTTGTAGTGTAGCGTTTCTCTACCTTGCTTAAACCAATGCTGTTGTACACCTCGTCATTGATATGTGTAAGTTGCACCATAGTACCTTTAGCCAAATCTACGGTGTACAATTCAGCCGCATGGTTCATGTCGGTTCTAGAAACCACCATGGTGTTGCCGGTAATGCCCACCATGTCGTTTACATCCCACATGCCGTTGGTAATTTGTTTTACCACAATTGGTTTTCCGGTGGCTACCGAATAATTAAGTTCAAATAACTGAACGGTTCCATCTACCGGAGCAACAAAATAAATTTTCTTGCCGTCTTTGCTCCACATAAAACTGTTTACCGTGCCATCCCAAGCTGCCGTTAGGTTTTGCTTGGTTCCATTCGCATCTAATACCACAATGTCGTTTTTATCCGACTCGTAGCCATCGCTTTTCATACTCAACCAAGCCAAATTACCGGTGCTTGAATAAGCTGGCGACATGTCGTAACCCAACATGCCTTCAGTTAAATTCTTGGTTTCACCGGTAGTTACGTCATAAGCATAAATATCGGTATTGGTGCTTATGGCATAGGCCTTTCCGTATTTCTTTTTGGTAACATAAAGCACCTTTTTGCTGTCTGGACTCCACAAGTAATCTTCATCACCACCAAATGGTTTCTGCGGACTGTCGTGTGGTTCGTTGGCCATCAAATCTTTTCCTTCGCCTTTGGTATTATCGGCTCCGTTGAAAAGGAAAATGTGGCTAAAATTGCCGTCTTCCCAAGTATCCCAGTGGCGGTAATTCAGGTCGTCAAAAATCATCACATCACTTTTGGTCAGTTCCGGGTAATTATCGGCACCTGAAACTTTCTTTATTTTCACTTCTTTAGCAGCAATGCTGAATTTGCCATCGGGCGAAATTTCTTTTACCGGCAACAGCCCATCAGTACTAGTTAATTCGGTAGCTGCACCACCGGCAACCGGAATTTGGTAAAACGTGCGCTTGGCCTTGTTATCTTGAATGTTATACCGCTGCACGCTGTAAATAACACTTTTACCATCTTTTGACAAGCCCACGCCACCCACTTTGCCCAAGCTCCATAACATTTCTGGCGAAAGGGTTACGTTTTGGGCAATGGCCGATACTGATAAAACCACAGCCGCTAATGCGAAGAATATTTTTTTCATAACTGAATTTTTTCGTGGGGTGAAAATACTTGTTTTTGGGATATTGCAAGTTGAAAATTGATAAGTGGTAATTCGCCAAGTGGCCAAGCAGTATAAAAAAAAGACCATCCCTTTCGAGATGGTCTTTCCTTGTTTATTTTAGAATTGAAAACTGTTGATTTTCTATAAGATTACGGTTGGAAGGATTTCAACTTATCAGAGTATCCATCACCAGAAGCCTCTATCAGAAAATAGTTAGGCGAATACCAATGACTTGTCACCATAGTTGTATCACCATAAAGCACATTATCAAAATACATTCTTGTTCTAGTAGCCAAATCTATTTTTACGACATCGGCATATGTTTTCCCATTAATCATACGGGTTTCGTTTACAGATTTAACCGTATGGGTGCAGTTGTATTTGGTGCGAATTCCTTCAGCAGTAAATTCATTGGTTATGCTATCAACCCACGATTCACCTACCTTGGCATTCGACTTCACCATTCTCAAAATCAAATCGTATTGTACAGGGTCACCTCCAAAAGACTCCTCCACAGCGGTTTTGATGTAAACATAGTTCTCGTCACAACGTAAGTATGATTTGGCTGTATCCTGAGAATATTCGAGAACTTTCCACTCTTTTCCATCGGTAGTCTCAGTTCCTGTGCAAGTCAATGTGTATTCATCTCCATTGGAGTCAAAAGCACCAACTGAGCCGACCTTGTAGCCAGCAAAATCACAGGCCGTGAAATTTGAAGTTTGTGCCGTTGGACTTGGAGTAGATGTTGCTGGTTCTTCTTCTTCTTTAGTACATGAAGTAAAAATGCCGGCAAATAATAGCGCGCTTAGCAAAGCTAATTTGAAGTTTTTCATTTTAATGATTGGTTTTTATTGTTATAGCCGCGAATATAAGTAGGTGGTGGGTAAAAACCAAAAGAGCAATTTTACTGTTTTACAAACAGCATACTAGATTTAAGATTATTGGTTTGGCCGTAATAAAAAGTTATAAAAAACACCCCTTGAGGTAAAGAGCTTGTGTTAATTTGGTCACCTCCAACAGGTACTTCACCCCAGACCATTTTCCTTCCAAGCGGGTCGCATATTTCGTAGCCATTAATTTGCTGACAACCCTTACACTCAAAATTTATTAGATCTGAACCGGGATTAGGGTATATTTTTATTTGGTTTAGTTCGCCATTGATAGTGGTTATATCATCGACCATACAGCCACCTAATTCGACAGAAAATGTGTCGTCATTGTAGGAACTCAGCTCAAGGTGATAGCCATAATCTGTTTCCGTACCGCAATATAGCAGGTAATGCTCATCCGCAAATGGAAAATTATTCTTTATTCCAATTCGTTCAATAATGATAAATTCTGGATTAGAAACCTGTTCACCTGCATTGAAAGTGGTTCGGTAAAGCGTATCTTCAACCTTTGTCGTTATCAGATTCATGCCACTGTACGTCATTACACTTTTTTCACGCACCTTCAGAGGCAAGGTAGAGATGCATGCTGAATCAATAGGTGAGCCATACTGCGGGCGAAAACCTTCCCAAACATCATCTAAACCAGGGTTAAGGGCGAAAAACACATAATCTTTGCCAAAAACATACCTGTAAACAGTATCGTTACTGCATCGGGTATATATGGAATGTCTTACTCCTTCCTCGCTGTTCGGGTCTATTTCACCTACAAGGTGTTGGTTCCAGGGAAATTTAAGGTCTTTGTAGGTGCGCGATATTTTCTGATGGCCGATGGTATTTATGACAGTGTCTTTAACATATTGATAGTTCACAAATCCATAAGTATTGCCTGCTTCATCTATTGCGCAATATTTCCACTTAGCACCCGGCATAGGCCATTGCGTTTGTGCAGAACCTGTTTTTGCATAAGTGAGCAACAGCGTTGTTGCTAAACCAAATAGCAATGTTTTGAAATTTCCAATCGAGAAAAAATGAAGGTTTGACATTATTGCCTAATTTAAATTGTTAGTATTTAAAAATACCAAAACCGTACAACAACAGACAATTCTTAGAAATCTATTTTGTAATAAAACAGCGGCAAGAACCCCAGCTGGTACTCCTCTTTAATTGGGTTTTCGTCGGGTTTCGTCGGGTTTGGCGCGTAAGTTAAGGTTAACAAGTTTTTGGTATTCAACACATTTACCAAATCGAGACCAATTTCGTGCGCTACTCTGGCGCGGTTGCTGCGATAACTAAGTTTAATATCGGTACGGAAGTAATTTTTAAACTGCTGCGAGTTGCGCAGTGCATCTTGGTACACCACTTCGCCTTTTAAAGCCGAGGCCGCCACATCGGCTGGGCCATATCGTCGGCCACCGCTTAGGGTTGTTTTATTCCCCAGTCCTATCACCGATTTTTTGCCTACCTTCCATTCTTTGCCTATTAAGAAATTGACTGCAAATCGGGTGTCAAAATCGGTGCTTCGCCATTGGTGATCGCTACCTTGGTATTCCGATTTAAAAATTGAAGCCGAAATCAGGTAAAAGTAACTTTTGTCAAAGAAACGTTCTAAGGTAAATTCCAAACCGTAGTTTCTGCCAATTCCGCCATTTACCAACTCATTCGGAAAAATTCGGGTAAAGCCAGTTCCTTGGTTTATCAGCGAAAAAGAACTTGGAGTTTTCTCAATTGGAATGTTGAATAAATACTGGTAATAGCTTTCTGTTTTAATTCGAAGTCCTTGTTTTAATTGAAACTGATAACTGGCAACCAGGTGGTGACTTTTTGTGAAGCCAAGTTGTTGGTTGTGTTGCCCAAGTACACCGTTTTCGTTTTTAAACTGATGATAATAAATGTAAAGCGGTTGCAATTGACTGTGTAAACCATAGGCCACACCAAAGGCAGCGGTTGGACTGGTTTCCCACACCAATCCCAAACGCGGTTCGATAGTGGCTGATTTGTTTAGGGCAAACAGTTGGGCATGTACACCACCATTCAAAGTTAATTGGTCGGTAAACTTGTATTTGTATTGGGCAAAGGGTTGAATTAAAAAGGTGTGCGTTTTGGTATTGGCTCTCGTTTCGAAAATCAGACTGCTGTTGTTAAAAATAGAATCAAGCAAATTAAGACCAAGCCTGTCGGCCAAAACGCCAAAGCGAAGACTTTTTTGCGCATTCATTTTGTGGTTTACCACATACGAAAGCATCTGTTTCCCTTGCCTAAAATCATATCCCAAAATGGGTTTTAAGGAATCTAGCTGAAATTGCTGATTAAAATAAACCTTGTCATGATGCGCATAAACACTGGTTCCGGAAGCGGCCAATGTAAGTTTGGCGTAAGTTTTATCGGTGTAGCGCGTGCTATAACTTACCCCGCCCAATGCCAGCGATGAACCAAAATACTGGTCGCGGTCTTTGTCGCCATAAATTTCATCTTCCTGTTGTTTACGGTCGCTTATTACAATGTCAATTTTACTGGTTCCGCCTATTCCAAAAACAGAAAAACTACCTTTTTGGGTGGGAATATTAATTTTAAATGCCCCATCCTGATAGTTGGGAATGGCCGCTGTTCCAATCTTAAAATTTATCGACTCGAACAGTTTTAGGGTAGAATACCGGTAATTGATTAGGTAGGAAGCACCACCTTTACCCAGTGGCCCTTCGGCGGTTAACTCGGTGCCTAAAAAACCCAATTGGGCAGTAAACTCCT
This sequence comes from uncultured Flavobacteriales bacterium, assembly GCA_964390915.1. Classification (GTDB taxonomy): domain Bacteria; phylum Bacteroidota; class Bacteroidia; order Flavobacteriales_D; family Luteibaculaceae; genus DASUEB01. The sequence continues at coordinate 7,965 of CAYMJL010000016.1, read as the reverse complement.
GTTTTTGATTGTTTCCGTTTCGTAAGCGAATGTCGAAAACACCGGCAGTGGCATTGCCATACTCGGCCGGAAACGCACCGGTAAAAAAATCGGAATTTGCCAGTACTTTGTTGTTTAAAATACTAACTGGCCCACCAGCAGTACCCGCCACAGCAAAGTGGTTTGGGTTGGGCGATTCAATGCCTTCAATTCTGTAGACTACCCCAAATGGTGAGTTTCCGCGGATTACAATATCGTTTCTACTATCGTTACTGCCTTGTACCCCGGCAAAATTGGAGGCCATTCTAGCCAGGTCTCCCCGACTTCCGGCAAAACGCTCGGTTTCTTCTACATTGAAACTTTTGGCGCTAACAGTAGCCATGTCGTTATTGGTTTGTTGACCGGCATTGCCAACAATTTCAACCTGAGTTAAAGTGGCTACCAATTCTTCAAGTTCTATCGTTACCACCAATTCCTTTCCAGAAGAAACAATTAATCCGGCCAGTATTTTTTCTTTGTAGCCCACATAATTAACACGCATGGTTTGTCTGCCAACCGGAACTTTTTCAATCGTAAAATCGCCTGTTTCATTGGTATTGGCTCCTAATCCCAGTACTTCAAACCCAACAACAGCAACCACTGCACCCATTAGTGGTTGTTTAGTTTCGGCATCGAGCACTTTTCCGCGCACAGTCTGAGTAATTTCTTGGGCAGAAATTGAAACCACCAAAAACAGCAAGGCAAGTAGTATTGAGTATTTACGCATCGTTCAAATATAACCAAAGCCACCAATTCTGAAAACTTGGTTATATTGCGCCTACCCCAGCGTTTTAGTATGAGTTACATTTCAAAGTCCAGAGCGCCTATAAAATGGGTGCAACATAAACTTAGTCGCAGTCAGTTTAATGTATTGGCTGCGGTTTTAGTTGGGCTATCGGCTGGGTTGGCCGCCATTCTTTTAAAAACAGCCGTTCACTACGTTCACCTGCTGCTTACCGAAAATTTAAAGATTGAAACGCGGTATGTGTTTCTATTTATAAGTCCAATTGTTGGTGTGCTTTTAACCGTTTTTATTGTAAAAAAATTCTTCAGAGGTAAAAGCGGAAATGGCCTGGCCGGGGTATTAAAAGAAATTGCCCAAAACTCGGGGTTTGTGGCCAAAGAGAAAATATACTCGCAAATTATTACCGCAACCACCACGGTAGGTTTTGGTGGTTCAACGGGGTTAGAAGCACCAATTGTTGTAACCGGATCGGCCATTGGGTCGAACTTTGCGCGCAGTTACCATGTAAATCAAAAAGACCGCTACTTGCTTTTGGCAGCAGGTGCAGCAGCCGGAATTGCTGCCATTTTTAATGCACCAATTGCCGGTTTTATTTTTGCCATAGAAGTCTTGCTGGTCGATGTTTCTATTGCCGAATTTGTCCCATTAATTGTTGCCTCGGTTACAGGAGCTTTATGCTCTAATATTATTCTTAATGAAGGCATATTATTTCAGTTTCGCGGGTTAAAGGATTTTGCCTACATCAATATTCCTTATTACATTATAATGGCCATTGGCTGTGGCCTGGTATCGGTTTATTACAGTCGACTAAAACATTGGCTGGAAAAAATATTCGAAAAATTTGGTGCTCGGGTTTACTTAAAAGCCATTATTGGCGGACTTATTCTTGCATCGCTGTGTTTGGCTTTCCCACAGCTTTTTGGCGAGGGTTACGACAGTGTAATGCAGCTAACCAATGGCCGTCCTGGTGATTTATTTACCAATACCATGTTGGTAGATTGGGCTACCAACCCTTGGTTTGTATTGCTTTTTATTGGTTTGGTGGGCACCATTAAAGCCTTTGCTACCTCCATTACCATTTCATCGGGCGGAAACGGTGGAAACTTTGCCCCATCTATGTTTGTTGGTGCTTATTTCGGGTTCTTTTTTTCCGGGGTGGTCAATCAATTAAAATTGGCCAACCTGCCGCAAAGTAATTTTACGCTGGTTGGAATGGCCGGACTAATTAGCGGAGTAATGTATGCGCCACTTACCGGTATTTTCCTAATTGCCGAAATAACGGGGGGATATGAGTTAATTATTCCGTTGATGTTGGTGTCGGCCATTTCATTTTTCATTACCCAAACCTTCGAACCCTATTCGCTCGAGGTTAAAAGTTTAGTAGAAAAAGGGCAAATCTTCACTTCCGATAAAGACAAAAATATTCTTACCCTTATTAAAACCAATCAAGTTGTTGAAAGAGGTGGCGAATGCCTTTCCAGCAATGATACTTTAGGTCAGTTGGCAACATTAATAAAGGAAAGCAAGCAAAATGTTTTTGCTGTAACCAACAAGCAAAAAGAGTTGCTTGGATTGGTATCACTTGGCGATGTGAAAGAACTGCTGTTTCAAACCGATTTGTACCAAAAATTCACGGTTGGCCAATTGATGAAAAAAGCACCAGAAACGGTGCTCATAACTGAAGATATGAAGGTGGTGATGAAAAAATTTGACCGCAGCGGCACCAACCGTTTGCCGGTTATTGAAGATGGACAGTTTATCGGGTTCATTTCAAAATCGGCTGTTTTTGGTCACTATCGCGAGCGGTTAATTAGCCAATCGGGCATGCAGTAATTTTTTTTATATTCATCGCTATGTTTTAAAACCCTCAAATTATATGGAAACCCTTATTCAATCACCTGAAGTACTGTCGCAAATCTTTTTTATTCGCGGTAAAAAGGTCATTTTAGATTTTCACCTGGCCAGCCTTTACGAAGTTGAAACCCGTGTTTTGAAACAGCAAGTAAAACGGAATCTAGAACGGTTTCCTGAAGATTTTGTTTTTCAACTAAGTGGTTCCGAATGGAACGAGCTTATCACAATTTGTGATAACCTTGGGGCAATAAAATTTTCCCCAACCAAACCACTAGCCTTCACTGAACAAGGCGTAGCTATGTTAAGCGGTATTCTTCGCAGTAAAAAAGCCATAGCCGTAAACATTGGCATTATGCGGGCATTTGTAAAAATGCGTGAACTGTTAGATTCTAGCAAAGAACTACATGACAAACTCGGTCAGCTGGAAACCAAATACGACCAGCAGTTTAAAGTAGTTTTTGATGCCCTGCGCCAATTAATCGATAAGAAAAATGAGCCTAGGGAACGGATTGGGTATAGGCAAGCGTAGCATACCAGATAAGCGTTCCCATTGAAATTACGCCAGTAACCTACTCCGATTTTTTAAACTTGATGTCGTCAGACAGATAAAACGGAATGGTTATATAAGCCGTTGATGGCAGTGGCATTCCACAATAAAGTACTGGATCAGTAAATGGTGACCTCCGTAACATGCGTACTGCCTCATCTTCAAGATCAAAACCTATACCACGAACAATTTTCACATTTCTAATATCCCCCATCATGTCAATTTCACATCTCAACTCTATTTCCCCCTCAATTTTCTTTTCATAAGCCTCTTTGGGGTAATAAACAAATGGGACATCGCGGAGCTGAGTAATTGGTTTGTAGTAGCTCAAATTAATTCCCGAGACTTTAAAATCTGGATTAAAATCTGAAATTACCTGATTGCCTAGTTCAAATTCGTAATTCACCGATTTTAATAAGCTAGTATCTAACCGAGGTTTAGCCTGAAAATTCCATGTGCGCAATAATTTCCCAGTAGCGATACTGGTATAATTCCATACACCGACTGGCGTACCAAAAATCATTTCACCCTCTTCCAAAATTCCATTTTCGTTAACTAGCCGTTTATAGGGGCCATGAAAATACCCAAGGGAATAATAATAATCGCAAGAAATCTCATTAAATGAATTATATTCCTTGTAATTTCCAGTTAATAATCCTTTCCTGAGCGAAAAATTCCCCTTCACTTTCTTCCCGTTTTGAATTCGGTCTTGCTTGTAGTCATCAAACCCGTCAATAAATTCAGTAGTACTAATCAATTCCTCGTAACGGAAATATTTCCAAAGCCCAGTTGGTTTACCTTTTATAATTTCCCCTGTACAATCTTTTATTTCATCCACATCATAATATATTATCCGCATGGTATCACCATTTTCTTTCAAATAACGAACCCATACATCCCCATTCTTGTGATAGCGCTGGAGTTGGATGTTTTCCTCTAAATTCTTAAACTTTAAATCTTTGCCATAATAATTTTTCATGGCCTTAACCTCTTGAATTTCATTATTCTGATAACTCAACTGTTCCCAAAGTTGCCCATTTAAATAGTACTGAAAGAACTCACCATGCATTTGCTTTCCTTTCGTCCTGTAATGCTGAAAAACTTCGCCATTTTTATAATATTTAGTGATTACGGTAATAGTATCCTGATTATCAAAATAGAGCGAATCTTGCCTCATAATATCACCGGAAGAATAAAAATATTTTGCCAGAATCTGGTTTTCTGCTGAATCAAAATGTAATTCCGCAATTTTACGGCCATTAAATCCATTTCCTAACCAAACTCCCGTCCGCTTCCCTGCATTGTAGTAACAAATAGAAGCCAAAGTATCAGTATCGTAATAATACCTCCAAGCCCCATGTGGCTTGTCTTCTACATACATTCCTTTGGTACACAAATGACCGTTGTCGTAATACTTTTTCCAAGTACCGCTTTTTTGGCCATAAGTGTAGGTGCCTTCAACGTAAACATTTCCTCGTTTCATTTCCTTGAATGCACCGTGATAAACAAAACTAGAATCCTCGGTGTAAAACCCAGTTATAGAGTCGTGGACTGAATAGGTTTTCCCTAACACCAGTTGAACTAATTTTAGTTCATGGGTTTGTGCAAGCAACTGAAAACTTGACAAAAAGACGGTTAAAAACAGTGTTTTTAGAAAATATCTCGACAACATGGTTGGCTGAGGGTTTTAGGGTTAATTTTGCCGCAAAATAACAAAACTTTACTCAACACATTCATGCGTTTCAACCTTAGTGAAATTACCGCCGTAATTAAAGACCGAAGATCTATTCCGCCTGAATTGTTTTCTACCAGAACCGTACACAAGGAGATAATCGAAAACATTTTAAAAAATGGCACCTGGGCGCCAACGCATGGCAACACGCAACCTTGGCGTTTTAAGGTTTTTACCGGGCAGGCCTTATCGCGCCTATCGGTTAAACTGAGTGAGCTATACCGACAAGAAACGCCAGCAGAGGTTTACACCGAGGTGAAAGAGCAAAAAATAGGTGGACGCCCCAATAAAACCTCAGTGGTTATTGCCATTTGCATGGAACGCCAAGAAAGTGAAAAAATAAGGGAGATTGAAGAAATTGAAGCTGTAGCTTGCGCGGTTCAGAATATGTCGCTGACCGCCACTGCATATGGAATTGGTGCTTTTTGGAATACCCCGGGTATTATTTACGGAACCGCGTTTGCCGATTTTCTTGGGCTGAATACTAAAGACAAGTGTTTGGGGTTATTGTACCTTGGCTACCCGGCTGGCGAGTGGCCACAGGGACAAAGAAAACCCATAGAATACTTAACGCAGTGGATAGACGAATGATAACTCGAATAATTTTTTCTTGCAATTGTCTTCTTATTCTGCTGTTGCTTGTAATGGGTACAAAGCTATGCGCGCAGCAGTATGTAACTACCGTTGGTATTCAGTACAAACCAATTATTCCAAACGGGTTTATGCGGAAAGATGGTTTCGAGAACAAACTTTATCCTATTGAAGTTAATATTAAACCAAAAAGCGGCTATTCGTTCGGAATGGTTGTTCGACGGGGCTTAAACCCGCGTTTCTCGGTAGAAAGCGGTATAAACATGATTACCCGCAACTACAGTTTAACCGCAAAAGCTATAGACACCAACCTTACTTTCGAAAATCAATTTAAGTGGATTAGTTACGAGATACCCGTTCAGTTACTGGTTTTTATTCGTCTTGGCGAGCACCTTTACGCCAATGCTTCTGGCGGTTGCTCATTCAATTTTTTTCCGTCGGATGTGACGGGTGAAAATGTTGATTTTTACCAACGAACTTATCGGTACAACTGGGCGAAAATAAACCTATTGGCCAATTTGGGCTTCGAATGGCGAACCGAAAACAGCGGGTACTTTTATTTAGGAGCATCTTATTTCCAGCCGTTTTCAGATATGGCATTTACTTATATTCAGTACCCCAAAACCAACATATATAGTGGCGTGGTGGTTGGCGGAATTCGAGGAAACTACTTAACCCTCGACTTGCGTTACTTTTTTCATGAAAACCCTAACCGACTGACCAGAAAAAAAATGCGCGATTACCGAAAAAACAAAGAGCTAAATAAGACCAAGAGGCTCAATCCTTAGTTTTTTCGAGCTATTTCATTGCAAGCCATTAAACCTTTTGGCTAAAAAGCTATCTTACTGCTAGAAATAGCCAATACATGCATCAATATTCTGATGAAGAATTGCTACATCTTTTTATTCAAGAAGGAAGGCAACATTATGCCTTTAATCTTTTGGTGCTTAAACATCAGCAAAAAGCCTATTTCTTTATCCGAAAACTGGTTATCAACCACGATGATGCCAACGATGTTGTACAAGAGGTTTTTATAAAAATATGGCGTAATCTGGGCAATTTTAGAGGTGAGAGTAAATTCACCACTTGGATGTATCGGATTTGCACCAATGAAAGTATTGACCATTTAAAACGTCAGCGAAAAGGTCTATTTAGCAGCCTAGAGGATGTTCAGAAAAAATTGGCCCATCAAATCGATCAAGATCCGCTGTATGATGGAGATGAAATACGCAAAAAGCTGGACAAAGCTGTACTCCAGTTACCACACAAGCAGCGCATCATTTTTACCCTTAAGTATTTTGAAGAAAAGAAGTTTACCGAAATAGCCGAAATTACGGGAACAAGCGTTGGAGCCTTGAAAGCAGGCTACCACCATGCCGTAAAGAAAATTGAGCAATTTGTGATGAAAGATTAAACCTTTTGCCCCGAATGCCATCTCAACTAAAGAACAACAGCTTATGAAAACGAACCAATCCGATAAATCTAGCAATCCGTATCAAGTCCCTTCTGGGTATTTTGACGAATTGCATAGCGAGATTACCCAACGTACGGCAAGCAAACCTACCATCATCAATGTTCTTATACAATGGATAGCAACTTACAAACGACCTGTTTTTGCCACGGCTTCGTTGGCTTTTGTTCTTATTGCCGGTATTTCAATTTACCGCGTGCAAAACCAATCATCCGATTGCGTGACTTTAGCTTGTATTGAGAAAAAACATTTAATAAACGAAGCTGAAGAATATGACCTGAGTGATGTATTGGAATATACCGTTCATGACACCTTAACCGACACATCGGCCAGTATCCTTTTATTACAAGAAATAGATGAATCTGAATTACTTAATGAATTATAAGCCATGAGAAAAATTTATATCCTAGGTGCGTTCGTACTGATTTCCGGAATTACTTTCAGTCAAGGAAAGAATGCACAACGAAAAGATCAAATAGAGGCACAGCGTTCGGCCTATATCACGTCAAGAATTGGTCTATCAAGCGAAAACTCGCGGGATTTTTGGCCGATGTATGACAAGATGCGTGATGAACTGGACGCCAATCGCGATTTTTACCTTCGGTTAATTAAACCTCGAATACCGTTAGATCAACGTACCGATGCAGAAGTAAAAGATGCCATAGAAGCTAAATTCAAAATGGAGGAAGAAAAGCTCCGTATAGAGCGTAAATACCACGGGGAGTTTTTAAAGGTATTAAGCCTACGGCAAGTTGCTAAACTTTACCAAGCCGAGGAAGAGTTCAAGAAGGAAGTGTTGAAGGAGTTGCGTAGGAGGTAAAAAGTACGACGTACAGGGTATGGAGTACAACGTATGTCGTACATCGTACCAAGTAATAGCCTAAATACGTACATCGTACGTAGTACTCAATACGTTTTACGAAGTACGACCTACGATATACGAGATATTTAAAACGCAAAAAGCCTTGTTCAGTAAAGAACAAGGCTTTTTGTTATTAAAAGTGGCA
>CAYMJL010000015.1:0-67422 GCA_964390915.1 uncultured Flavobacteriales bacterium | reverse complement strand
TGGGCGGCTGCAAATTTTTGCGACTTGTATAGGAATTTAAAAGAGATTTTAATTCCAAGCAAAAATTTAAAGGCCGCTATTACCTAACCATTAGCTTATAGGATGAGTTCTTCACTTTGGCGCACCGAGGACGGGGCTTCGTATAAGTCCAGCAACATATTGGCCGACTGGGTAAAACAAACCTTGTCTTTTGTGGTTTTTTGTTTAAGGCCCGTTTGTCGTAACGTCTCGCTAGGTCAACTACAGCCGGCCTCCGGCTGAAAGCCAAATGATTTTCAGCGTGTTTTTATGGCCGGAGGCCAAGCTAGACCAACCGTAGCGAGACGCTACGGTCAACCAAGTAAACCGGTAATCTGCTTATTATCTCTCACAAAGTTCCTTCAACTTGCTAAGTGCCTGCGGGTAGGTTTCGTTCATGTAATCCAAAAAATCTTCGGTAGTATCCAAGTCAACCGTAACGGTTGTAATGCCATTGTTTTCTTCGAAGGTGTAGTTCTCTAATCCGTTGGCCCATTTTTCTACTTCGGGCCCTGTGGTAATTTCCTTATCGGCTTGTAAAAGGCCATAATGTAGAATAGAAACAAATCGGTTGGGCGTGTTTTCAATTATCCTGGAAACCATACCGCCCTTTTGTCCTTGCTCATCTACGCCAACAAATAGCATTTTATTTCCCTTGTCCCAGTTGCCTTCGTAGGTTGATGTTGGGTTAAACAAAGCAGTCCATTGCTCGTAAGTTGATATGCTGTTAAGGCCAAGCATAAAGTCATATACCTTGGTTACCGGTGCGTTGATGCTTACTTTGAATTGCAACTTTTTCATAACATTAAATAGTGGTTTAATTTAATCTTTCGAATTGTATTATTTGGTCTACTGAGCAGTCGTTTAACAAAGTCTGTAACGTATTAGCACTTGGCGAAAAAGCGGATTTAGCGCACAAAACGGTATGCCAATACCAACGTTTATTGGTAGAAGTATTTACATGCATTGCGCTGTTACAATATCCGTGATGAGGCAATTTTAATGTCAGCATGTTTCCAGGCTTCATCAAAACGGATTTTGGTTTCAGCATACTTCTTTTTGTCGCCCAGTTTTTCGTAAGCATTCATCAGTCCTTTTAATGCCCAACCGTTATCACGGAAGGTTTTTAAATCCTCATCATAAACTTTTACTGCATCCTGAAATTTTCCGGCTTCAATTAAAACGGCTCCTAAATGATGACGAACAGAAAAAAACCAATCAGGCGGCTCGTCATAATTCAAGGCATCTTCTTTTGCAACAGCTTCTTTTAAAAGTGAAATTGCTGCATCATATTTTTTTTCTTTAGCCTTGGTTTCACCTTCCAGCGTTTTCGATGCAATCACACAAATATCATATACACTGTTAATTCCCCAAATGGTTAAATCCTTTATTGCGCTATCGGCCATGATAGTTTTCATTGCTGCAAGGTGCTTCTTGGCGTCTGGAATTTTATTTTGCGATAGCATGGCCATTCCCTGTGCATAATGCCAAATCACGGACGGATATTTCAAATCTTCAGCTGGTGCAGGTGCATGAAGAATATCGTTCCATAAACCAAGTTTTACTTCCACAAACCAAGGGATGGAATAATAATGTTGAAGCGTTGCCCAGGCAGGGTCGCGCAATAATTTTTTATGCGAATGACTGGAAGTTGCATGGGCTCCTATCATGGCAATTTTACTTTCACCGCTAAGTGTGGCACATGCCGAAATGAAATGATAGTTGTGCGGATAATAGGCAAGCGGATATACCCCCTGTGCATGGCAGGCTTCCGTATATAAACTGTCAACCAATACCGCTTTTTGATTGGTAACAACGCCATCGTGATATTTTCCTATTCGGATGTAAGTATGCGAAGGCATATGAACAAGATGCCCAGCACCCGGAACCAAATCACGCAGTAAGTCGGCACTTGCCAAAGCTTTTTCGGCATGTTGTGACATTTCTGTTGCATGAATGTAAAAATGATTTGCTCCAGCATGCTTTGGTTCTAACTGCAAACATTTCTCAAGCACCGATAAAATTTCGGCTGTCCAAGGTTGGCTGGTGCCGTCTTTTTTATAAAGATTCCACGGATGTAAATCCATCAAAGACTCTGCGAAAAGGGAAGCCACGGTGACATCGGTAGCATATTTTTTGTAAACCTTACGCATGGCTGCGGCATAAGATGAATCGAGCAAGGATCGGGCAATTGTAGTGTCATTCGAATAGCGATGGGCTAATGCTTCAATCAAATCTTTTTCTTTCTGCGTACACGATGCAGCATTTGATTTTGCCTTTTGCAGTGCATCGTAAGCCCTCTGGAAATTATCTTTCTCCATGCCTGCGTTGTAATTGGGCCCTAACACATAGGCAAATCCCCACCAACACATGGCACAGCTCGAATCCTGCCTTGCCGCTTCAAAAAACGAACGCCCTGCTTCGGCATGATTAAAGGCAAAAGACAACATTAGGCCTTGGTCAAAATATTGCTGGGCTTCGGCATTCGTGGTTGAAATGGCAAAGTGAATCCCAGTTAATCCGCTAAATAGTGGTGCTTTTTTTCCTGATGAATACCAAGTTTTATCCAATACTTCAGGAACGCTACAACCATATTGTGCCGATATTGAATCTGCTTTAGTGGTTGCCGTTTTATTTTCTGACTGCTGATTGCATGAGCAGCAAATAATACCAAAGCAAAGAGAGTAGAGAAGATGTCGCATGGTGTAAGTTATTATTTGTATTGCACTAAAGCAAACTATAATTCCGAAGGTATGCGTTTGCCCGGTCGTTTATGAGTTCCGCTTCGCGATGTGTAATTTCTTTCGTTCTTTCTTTTCTAAAGAAAGACGGCAGGAAAATAAATAATTTATCAACCACAATAGCTTCCGCTTTTCTTTTCCGCAAAGAAAAGCTTGGCAAAAGAAACTCGGTGCTGTTTTTCACTCAGTTTGTCGTAGCGTCTCGCTACGTCAACTACAACCGGCCTCCGGCCGAAACCAAGCTAAATGATTTCGAACATGTTTTTATGGCCTGAGGCCAAGCTACACCGACCGAAGCGAGACGCTACGGTCAACGGGGTTTGCAACTTTGCGATGGGTAATTTTTTTAGTTAAAGCACAATCACTCAATAACAACCTTTACTGTCTTCAGCGTTTTTGTATCACTAAGTAAGCGAACAAAATAAACCCCCTTGGCTTGCTTAACCAAATCAATCTGTTGGCTTTGCGCATGTAGTTGATTGAAATAAACCTGTTCTCCTAAAACATTGTTCACCGCAACACTGGCGTTTTTAAAAGGAACAGCGCTTGTTATGGCAAACATTCCGTTTGAAGGATTAGGGTATACAGCAATCGTATTTTCGGAAGAAAGCTCGTCCATTCCTGCGGCTACCGTGCACAACGGACTTACCTGAACCGGGGTAATACGTTGGGTACTGGTTCCATCGCCCAATTGGCCATCGCCATTGTTTCCGCAGGCCCAAACAGTACCGTTATTTTTTAAGAAAAGAGAATGATTTTCGCCGGCTGCAACAGCCGTTATACCGCTAAGCGAAGTTGCCTGAATGGCCGTTGTTCTGTTGGTGGTAGAACCATCGCCCAATTGCCCCATGGAATTACGTCCGCTGGTCCAAACGCTGGCATCACTTTTTAAAAATATAGAATGATATCGCCCCGCTGCAATGGCGCTAACATTGGTTGTGGGGCCGGCCTGAACCAAGGTAGCATTAATACTAAACGTGTTGCCATTGCCAAATTCGCCATAAAAGCTGCTTCCACAGGCCCATACGGTGCCATTGTTTTTTAAAAATAATGAATGGGTCCATCCTGCCGCAACCGAGGTAATACCGCTCAATGCGCTTATCTGCGTTGGTGTAATGTTTTGCGAAATGGTTCCATCGCCCAATTGGCCATAATCATTGTTTCCGCACGACCAGGCCGTACCATCATTTTTTAAGAATAAAGAAAAACCAAATCCTGCCGAAATAGCCGAAATGCCGCTAACCGTGTTTAGCTTAACCGGACTGAGTCGTTGCATGGTTGTTCCATCGCCCAACTGACCATTTCCATTGCTTCCGCAAGCCCAAACGGTACCGTCGTTTTTTAGAAAAAGTGAATATTTCCAGCCTGCCGATATGGCCACAATGCCACTTAAAGCACTTATCTGAAAAGGAGTTGATTTATTTACAGTAGTTCCATCGCCCAGTTGCCCATCAAAGTTCCCTCCGCAAGCCCATACGGTACTGTCGCTTTTTAGAAACAGCGAATGGTCGGCTCCGGTAGCCACAGCAATTACGTTGCTAAGCGCGCTTACCGAAACAGCAATAAGCGAATTACTGGTGGTTCCGTTGCCCAATTGGCCTGCCGAATTCAATCCGGTAGCACTGGGAACAGCATTGTTGCATAAAAATTTAGAATGATCGCCGGCAGCGGCTATAACTTGTGCGTTTAAAATATTGGCGGTGCATATACATGCAAGTACCAGCAAGGGGTATAAATTTTTCATGGCTATGTGGCTTAAAAATCAGTTTATACTTATGGCTTGTTTCGGTATCTCCCCATTTTTATGTTCTTTCTTGGCACGGGTAGTTGCTTAACAAGCAGTATGAAAGTTAAAATTTATTCGTTTAGGTGCGCTGGGTGGTTGGCGTTTTTTGGCAGTGGGCAGAACGGGTATTGTGTTGTACCACGTTTCACGTTGAGCCTTGTTAGCTTACCAAAAACCGACCTCAGGCCGAAACCAAGCCAGTTGATTTTGAAAGGAAATAAAGTTGTTTTTTTGGCCGGCGACCAAGCTACAGCGACCGTAGCGAGATGGTATGTTCAACGGGGCGGATTTTTAGCACAAAAGTTCATGCAAATCGCTGAATTTTTGTTTCAGCACCAATGGTTCTATGAAGCACATCAGCTGTCAATTGTCATACAATATTGGCAAAAGTTATTATTCAACCTGTAATTTCAATTTATCAATTTTACTTCCGATTTCATTCGAAAATTCCGTGGTCAATTCAAGAGATTTATTCAACTTTTCAATTAATTCGTCTAATTGCCCTAATAATTTGCGTTTAGCCGCATTAATGTCCTTTTGAATCCTAGGTAATTCAGAAATATTTTCTTTAAAAGACTTAAGCCCTTCCAAGGCATTTGGAATAGCTTTTCGCAAAGTTATTGTGGACTCTTTTGAATCTTCCAGTTCTTTTATGGTATTATCATAGGTAAAGTCTTCAGCAAGATTTATTAAATTTATTCCCACTTTAATCCCTTCCTCAAAAGAAGAATAAAAAATTGGTGTTTCCACCTCAAGTCTATCGGAATAATCATTCATTAATTTCGCTGTTCTTTTTAAGAGAATAGTTATAATATTTTTGTTTGGATTCGGAGTTTTTGAAACTCGTGTTAATTCTTCAGCTTTAGTCGTTATTTCTACTGCAATCCACTCTGTTGATTCAGAAATCTTAATTAATGAATTGGATGAATCGGCCATTAATGCTTCGTATTGGTCACGATAGTCCAAAAGACCCAATTCCTCAAAATCAGTATGTTCAATTGGCTCTTGGAACGTAACTTTTGTTTTTAAATCATTTGAAATTGAATCAATTCTCTTTGGTATGTGTAGTCTTGCGAAGTTTTGGAGATTTTCAACTGTATCAAACTCCCAATAGAGAATTTTATCTTTTGGAAATGACTGTTTGAATTGATTCACTTTTAGGAATTGTTCGGGGTCAATATCACTCAATGAATTTGGAACAGAATTTTTAAAGTAAAAGAGGATTTGAGGCTGGAGGTTCCCTTCTTGAAATCGATTCAAGGCATTTTTGAACTCTTCCTCAGTTCCAGAATCAGCGTTTTGTGTTGGTGTCCCAAATCTTTTCCATAGTAACCCAAGAAATATATCGTAATCATCCCCAATATCTTCATTAATAATATTTTGAGTATGCGATGTTGAGATTCCAGGAGCTGAATGAGTCTCCCATTTGAGCAATTCAATTACGCAATTATTTGCATTGCCGTAGGTTAGGTTTAGTTCTTTTACAACTTCTTCTAGTGCAGCTCGTTCCTCCATCAAGTCGGAAGGTGAACTTACAAATATTGTGTATTTTGTTACGGTCTTTGCCATTTTATAATTTTGCTAACGTTTTCGAGCTTTGCGTTTAGGTCGGTTTCAGACACAAATGTTTATGCGGAACACAGAACTTTCGGCAACCACAAAACTGTCTGCGGAGCAAGAAACCCCGCCTATTGCAAATGTGCTGTTATAGCCAGTTTTTCTTCTGTCAAAAAGGTTGTCCCACATTTTTCTTGAATATTAAACAGAATGCTTCCTCAGCTTGTCCATATAGCTTTTCGTAGCCGTCCAAGTTATTGATGTAGTCATTCAGTTGTTTATTTGTCAATGTTGTTGTCAACTGCAAGTCTGCAATTTTAAACGGGAATTGACTGTTGTTTGGATTAGGTGTATGCAAAAATAATGCGTCACTATAACTGTCAAAGTCGAGTAACATGGAATAGAGTTGAAAGTCAGTTTTCAATTGTATTGTCTTGTCCACGAGTAAGTCAAAGTGCCTAAACAACTTGTCTAAGTGTGGTTTTCGTCTTTTAAAACTGTCGTTACCGTAGCCTTTCCAGTCAAAGTGTAGATGCCAATTGTCAAACCATGTTTCGGGATTGTCAAAGTCAAGCCAAGTTGCTTTGTCAAGGTCGTTTTCAGTCGCAAGGTTTTTATAATATTGTTTAAGTCCTCTATGTTTTCTTATTCCGTTCATTTCGGTTGTGCTGTCGTCCTAAAATCGCATATAACGTTTTGCGGCTACCCGAAGGGCGGGGCTTTTACCACAAAACTTGATTTGAAAAACTAATGTTTGATTAACCTCAAAATTGTCTACGAAGCACGAAACCCCGCCTATTGCAAACGTGCTTTTAGGTACAGTTTTTATCCTACTTGTCTTAACCAATCCCTGCATATACTTTCTATTCTTTCAATTTCAATCTCAGGAAGATTACCTGTATGCATAATTATATTTCTAGACATCTCTAAATCATTGAATCTAGAATTGATCCAATGCTGGTCAGGAAACAAGTCGGAAAAATCGTCCCAATTATTAGTTATAATTTGACATAATTGTCCAAAGAAAGTATACCCTATATTATTCGCTGAACGCTGTGCATGGTATCTATTTACTTTTTCTTTCTCCTTTAACTTTTCAACATTTTCTCTTATACTTTTTGGGATTTTATCATTCCACCATGTAAGACCATGTCTTTCTGCAAGCCTTTCTTGAATCAATTCCCGAACTGCGTTTTCCAAGCAATAAAAAACCATGAACACAGATGACATTTTTGTGGCATTGTATATAATTCTTGGACTGAAATCAGTTTCATTTATTCTACTTACACCTACAATTTTTTGACCTTCCCTAACAGATATTCCAGATTCGGCAAGTTTATCAAGTGTGTCATCCAGAAGCAATCCGTTAAAAATAAATTCTTTTAACTTTTTAGAGTCTTTCATGTTACATCAGGTTTTCCTTTATGCTTTTAAAAATTGCATTGTAAACAGCTATGTCTGTAGTTGCAGGCAAATGAATTTGAATATTGTAATGAAAATCTGGTGAGCCTATTGTATGCGTTGGCATTTTAACTTCTGATTTCCTTTTTTCAGGTTCATGAGTTTCTAGCTTTGGTTCGACAACTTGAATTAGAGGAGTAGTTGGTTCATCAAATTCTGCGATGTCTGTTAGTGTTTTATAAGTCGTATAAAATCTTGTAACTGATGTCTCGTCCTTGCCTGTTACTCTGCTTATAGCTCCTTTTATTTCATCTTCATTTGCTTCATGAATTTTGGTGTTTATAGCATATATGTCACTATACAACTCTTTTATTTGTTCTCCAAGTACATTTCTAAATCGAGTAGGGTCGCGTAAATCCTTATATTTCGCTGTTGGTGTGCTGTCGTCAGTTAAGAATTGCAACTTTTTCAATAGTGGAATTATCGCTCGGTCATTAGTACTTGCAAAACCAAGTTGAGTAAGAAATGAATGAGTAAATTTGGATGGTTCAGCCGCTTTTCGAAGCTTGTCTAATATTTGAGAAATTTTCCCATTAGCTACCATGTAAGGATAAGAATCTGTCATTTTCTATTGTATTTATTGTATGGTGTAGTCTTTAAAATTGTACCTAACGTTTTGTCGATTTGCTATGGGCGGGATTTTTGCCACTAATGTTTATGCGGAGCACAAAACTTTCAGCTACCACAAAACTGTCTGCGGAGCACGAAACCCCCGCCTATTGCAAATGTGCTGTTATAGGCCGTTTTTCTTTCTGCGGTAATGGTCATAGCTTAGTTATCGTAAAATTTAATGTTTTCCGCTTTCAAACTTGTGTTGCATTTAGGAAATAAAAAAACAGTCCCTTCTCCAATTTTTTTTGAGTTTGTTTTTACTATAAACTTACATTCTTCTCGGGAAAGCCAATACCTTTCGTTTATAGTGTCGATTAAACAATTTTCTAATGAGAATCCTTGTTTATGAACCTTGTAACCTTTATTCATCGTCTTGGTTATTATTTCCTTTTTTGGTGTCAAAAAATAGAAACGCTCCCTATTAACTGATAAATCTTCAGCCATGTATTTCAAATTTGGTTTATTTAATATTTCTTCGACTTCGTCTCTAAATACAGGAACACTTTCGTTACCACTAATCAAAATCACACTGTCCCACTCGAAATCTGTTATTGTCGAAAGGTCAAAAGTGTCAGAGCCATTTTTTACAGCTTTGATTTGTCCTTTCTCAATACGGTCGTAAAATTCACTTTCAAAATTGTCGCAACTTGAAAATAATACCAAGCAGGTTAAAATTGATAATATGTATGTCGCTCGATTCATTAGTCGTCTGTTTGTCATAAAATGGCCTATAACTGTTATATACCCTCAATTCTCTTTCATCTATTACCAATTCAACCCTCTAGCACATCGCCATTGCGGTGCATGTGGAGCCCAGCCCAAAGCATGTAGTCTATAAATTTTATTAAAGTAATTGTTGTTCCCGCAATAGAAAAAGTGCGAGCAGGGGCAAGGGTTTACGTTTGGCATACCGAGGAAGGTAAGAAGGGGTTAAAAAATTATGAGTATGAAGGTAAAAGAATTTCTTTTCGGGGTAAAAAAAATTAAACGCATAGGGACATAGAAAAGGAATAAGTCACCCCAATTCTATGTTCCTATGCGTTTATTTCTGTTGGCCTACGTTATCAATTACTTGTTAATCGGCTTTAACCGCCAAGCGAAATTGCGTGCTAATGGCGGTTTTATCGTTTTGGCTGCCTGCATTTCGTGGCCCACCGCCCAGGTTAAAGTTTCCGCCCATGCCAATTCCACCCATGGTGCCTATTCCGGTGCCTACACCAACGCTTATTCCATCTAGCAAGCTGCCTTTGCTTTGCCCTTGTGCCGCATTAGGTAGCTGAAAGTTATTGACCACAAAACTCAGGCAGAACACATGCAAACTGTCTTTTGGAACCAGGGTTTCGCGATAAAAGCTTTTAAAGGGAATGGCGGCTTCATAAATTAAAGAACCGGTGCTGTCCCAGTTCATTTTTACCCGAATACCGCCCTTGTTTTCAAGTGGAAAAACACCAGTCAGGTGCGGTTTAAAGCCTGTTAAACGAACGGTGTTGTGGCGAAGAAAAAACGTTTGCCGCGTGCGGATAAAGTCAGATGTTTCTTCCAATCCGCCGGGCGTTTTTGTTTCTTCGTAACGAAAGTTCCGCTGGCCGGGAACGGGATAGGTAATGCCAATTTGGTAGGTTGGTTTCGGGGTGGTGTCAATCCACATTACCAAGCCGTTGTTCATTATTTTTTGCTGCATGGCTTCATCATCAATGCGCCCGCAGAAATAAAGGTTTTTGTTGTCGTTGGCCAGCGTGTAAGCCATTTTAAGATCTCTGGAATAGAACCGCATGGTTTCATATTCTTTAAACTCGGCATCAACAGCCACCGGATTTACTTGCTCGGTAAGTTGGGTATATACCTTTGGTGAGCAGGCATGCAGGGCCAGGAAAGCAATGAACAGGCAAAGGGGTGGAAAAATTCGGAGAAAACGCATGAATCAAATTAAATGATTCTAGGCTTCAACCTCCACATTTTTCTTCGATTTTCGATATTGGAACGAATTGAAAATGTTTCGTTTCCCAAAGCGGTACGGGTTATCGGCGTTGATAAACTTGGTGTACATTTTATCGGTAACACCAAAGTATTCGTAGGTGCTGCCATCTAAAAACTCAACTTCCAAACGCAGACCTTTGTGCTTAAAATTTAAAACCCCCGATTCGGTGGTGGTTTTGGTGTATTCTTCCAGATTGGCTGCCTTTGTTTCGGGCGCAATGCTAATCAGGAAATGATAGGCATCGATTATTTTTAGGCTTTTCTGAGCGGCTTCGGCGGCTAGTTCGTCATGTGCTTGAAACTTGTCAGGGTGCCATTCTTTCACCAAATTCCGGTACTTGGTTTTCAATTGACCCAGTTCAATGGCTCCTTCTATCTCAAATAATTTCTTGTACTCGTTAATCCGCTTCATGCCTTCGACTGTTTTTTTCGGGTGCAAAAGTAAGCTTATTAGTGCTGCCAGAAGTTAAACAGGTGTTAATTCCTTTAATTGAGTGCGGCTATTAGGTATTTGGTACCGATAGAAACTAGCGTGTACACTTTATTTTGCGATTTTTAGCAATCATTTATGCCGGCAAACGTTCTCCTCAACATGAATAACCACTTTTATGTCCTACTAATGCTGTTATTAAACCAGTCGTTTCTGGCTAACGGTCAAGACACATTGTCGTTGTTTTATCCAAGCAATGGGTATTTACTTTCTAAGGTTAACAGCTCATACATAGACTCCGTTATTTATGGAGAAAAGGTACTTCAGGTAAAAATTGAAGGGCGCTGCGATTCGGTTGGCAGTGATGAGTACAATGATGAGTTGGGAAGAAAACGAGCATTTGAGGTGCAAATGTATTTGCAAGAAAAAGGAATCAGTCCGGCAGTTATTGCAATGGTATCAAGCGCAAACAAGCCAACGGATGAAATTGATTTGGCTAAAAACAGGCGTGTTGATATTGTTTTCTTTATAAAAGATAGAAAGCGGAATTGGTCGCCAACTAAACCTGCCACCAAGGAAACACCATCATTGGCTTCGGCAAAGGCAGGGGAGTTCATTCAGTTAGAAAATATAAATTTCCTCCCCAGCCGGCACCAGGTATTGCCAGAGTCTGCCGCGGCATTGGAAAACTTACGACAAGCATTGCTGGCCAATCCCACCTTAACCATTGAAATACGTGGACACATTTGCTGCGAACTATCTGGCGATGGTTACGATGCAGAAACAAAAACCCAAGACTTGTCAGTAAGAAGGGCAAGGGCTATTTACGATTATTTGGTGAGCAAGGGAGTTCCCAGTGCCCGGTTAAGTTACAAGGGCTGCGGAATGGATTTTCCGTTGACAAAGGAAATCACGGAGGCCGACCGAATTAAGAATCGCCGGGTTGAGGTTTTAATTAAATCGCGGTAAAAACTCGCTTTAAAATGCCGTCTCTTTTTTATAGTTCAGTATCAAAGAGAATCTGTAATTTTCACTTCAATAACGAGCGTACTTCACGGTGTTTATTAACTAACAATTATGGCTATGACGCATACAGAAATTATGGTTAAAATGATAATAGACCGATGGAATGACGCCATCAAGAGCTGCGATAAGTTGATGAACGAGCTTAGCGATGAGCAGCTTCAACGGGAAATTGCTCCGGGCAAGAACCGCGGAATTTACTTATTGGGACACCTTATCGCGGTACACGATGATATGTTACTTATTCTCGGCATGGGGGAGCGCAGGTACCCCGAATTGAATGAGCCTTATATTATAGCTCCCGACAAGTCCGTTGTGTTAAAACAAAGCGTTGCCGAACTGCGAAATATCTGGACCGAACAGTGCAGCGCGCTGGAACAAAAATTTGCTCAATTAAAACCGGAACAGTGGTTCGAAAAACACACAGCGATTTCTGAAGAAAACTTCGCCAAGGAGCCAAACCGGAATAAGTTAAATGTAATCTTAAACAGAACCACGCATTTGCAATACCATTTGGGGCAGTTGAGGTTGCTTAAATAAAGTTGGAAATATTATTTTAGCAAACTTTATGGTAGACAAGGCCCACACAAGAGGTTTTTGTTGCCGCTACAAATATAGATGTGTTGAACTTTAAGGTAGTACGGTTCAAAAGTTGGGGAAGTAAGTTTGTTGGCTGTGCATGCCATTATTCCTTGATTACTTTAAAAGTGGAGCCCTCAATTTCCAGCCAGTAAATCCCGGTTTGCAATTCTGCAATATTGATTATTTGCTTATCCCCTAAAATTCGAGATGAGAACAATATTCTTCCAATGGCATCCCGAATAAGTATAACTGATTCCAGTTTTGCTCCTTCAATTGAAATTATGTCATGTGTCGGATTGGGATAAATGTGCAGTTTTTGGTGGGTTGAAGCTGATATTCCACTGGCCGATTGCGGTGTAAACCGATATACCTGGCCATCTTTCGGTGGAGTATCTAACTGGGGGCTGGGCCAGCCTGGGTTCGATACCAATTGTGGATTATCAGAATCCCCAATCAGGTAATATCCTAAATTTGAATTATTAGCCAACTTCCCTCCCAAAGCAACTCTTGGTCCACCGAAAGGGTGATAAATTTGTTCAGTTTGAATATTCATGTACCCATATCTGTATTCAATGCTTTGGTCAGCTTCATAATACCATATCTGGAAATTAATGGTGTCGTTGAATTCGCTATTCTGCATTTTAACATTGCGCCATTCTACTATCAATGTTCTTTCTCCCTCGGTACCGCTAATCTTAAAACAGACCAATGAACCAGCAGGGTCGGAAAAATTATTACTGTGTTCCCTGTTAATGTCTTGTGGGTAACTAAAGCCAGTGCTCATTGGCCACAAGGAGGCATCACTATTATCATCTTGAGGTCTGAGAATACCAATTCCCCATTCATCAAATTCGATATGGTGGCCCGAAACGCCAAAAAAATGAAGATCAAAAGGAAGATATCTGCTAACCATAAATCCTGGCCAGACTGTATAAGGTGAAAGCCGCTCACCACTTTCCAATGGTGTGTATGCTGCCTTAAACGAGGTAAGGGTATATTGTCCAAACAATCTATTTGAAACAACTGCCAAGGAAATGAGAATGAGGAGTTTGTATAATTTCATACCCTAAGATAATGAATAGCTTGCATCTGTATCATTTTTTAGTCCGATTGCGCTAAATAATCGATTACAGATTCAAATATTTTGAAACGGAATTAGGTTAATGGAAGTGCTAGGCCTGATTCCATAAGCGATAAATATCGCGTATTGCGATATGAAATATTTAAAGTTCAAAGACCGAATTAAAATTAAAAAGCCTCCTGAATCGATGAATTCAAGAGGCTTTCTGAAAAAAAGTGTGGAGTCGGAGGGAATCGAACCCTCGTCCAAACAAGGAACTACCCTGCTTTCTACAAGTTTATTTCTAATTTAATTTTCGACGGTAAACCGGCAAAGAACAACCTATTTATCGCTTAGCTGCTAAGTTTTGCCTGGGGCACGCAGCTTACCCCAAACTATCCCGATAAGATGATACACTGATTGAAACCGCTACCGGGAGGAGCAGTTTCCAGCGTAGCTTGTTCTGCCCCACCTAGGAGGCCGAATTAGGCGTAATCACTTAGTGATTAGGCTGCAAGCGCGTAGTTGTTTTCGCCATTTAAAGCGGATGTGTATTGAGATTAGCGAGCCAACATCACAAAGCTCGACTTGCTTACAAAATAATTTCAACCTGCTGTCAAAGCCAGTCGACCCCAATTATTTCTTGCAAATATACGGCGGTTTAGCCGTACTTTCGCGGCCGAGAATAGGAATATTATGCAGGAGATTGTTCAGGAAATTTGCTCGGCACAAAAGCTGGGTACAGTTAAATCCGTTAAGCCAGTGGCCGGTGGGTCTATTAACTTGTGTTTTAAAGTAACTACCAACTTAGGTACTTACTTTATTAAAATGAACAATCAAGTTCCCGAAGATTATTTCGAGATTGAGTACAAAAGCCTTCAATTGCTGGATAAGTATGCCCGTACGCCACGTGTTACGGCACACGGCAATGCGCAAGACGCTACTTATTTGGTACTAGAATGGATTGAGGCCATAAGCACCCACCCAACTGCCATTGACGATTTGGCTTTTTCGCTGGCGCAATTGCACCGCCAAACCCGTAAGGAATTTGGATTAGAGTTTCATACCTATGTGGGTAGTCTTTTTCAGCGCAATGCCGACCATAAGTTGTGGACAGAATTTTATGTCCAGGAAAGAATTTTACCCTTGGTTAAACTTGCTTTCGATGCCAGTTTGTTAACCCAGGAAAATGTGGCAGAAATTGAAAGCCTTTGCGGA
Source organism: uncultured Flavobacteriales bacterium (assembly GCA_964390915.1). Lineage (GTDB taxonomy): Bacteria > Bacteroidota > Bacteroidia > Flavobacteriales_D > Luteibaculaceae > DASUEB01. Next base: position 52,957 of record CAYMJL010000015.1, on the reverse strand, counting down.
CGCTTAAACCAGTTGATTCCTGTAGAAAAACCAGCCTTGTTGCACGGCGACTTGTGGAATGGTAATTACTTGCTTAGTGGAAGCAAAGCCTATTTTATAGATCCGGCGGTATACTTTGGCCACCGCGAAATGGATTTGGCCATGACCCATTTGTTTGGTGCATTCCCAGAACGGTTTTATGAAGTTTATGAAAGTAGCTATCCGTTAGAAAAAAACTGGAAACAACGCTTACCTCTTTTTCAGCTTTATCCGCTTTTAGTGCATCTTAATCTTTTTGGAAGTAGCTATTATCCACAATTGGAAGATGTTCTCATAAAATTCAGGTAACTTACATAGCACAATCAATACGCATACCCATGAAAATTGCTTTACTCCGCGAAGAAAAAGTTCCGGTTGATAAAAGAGTACCCCTATCTCCGCTGCAATGCATTGATTTAATGCAGCATTATCCGGGTACCGTGGTAGTTGCTCAACCCAGCAACGTTCGGGCTTTTTCTGATAGTGAATACCAAAATGTAGGTGTTCAACTACAGGAAGATTTGTCTGACTGTGATGTGTTAATGGGCGTGAAAGAAGTACCGAAGCAAAATTTGATTTCAGGGAAAACCTATGTTTTCTTTTCACACACGCATAAAATGCAACCATACAATCGTGGTTTGCTGCAAGAAGCGGTGAGAAAGGGCATTAAATTGGTCGATTACGAATTGATAACCGATGCCGCCAATAAACGCTTGATTGGTTTTGGTCGTTATGCCGGAATTGTAGGTACTTACAACGCATTTTTAGCTTGGGGAAAAAAAACAGGAACTTATAATCTTAAACCGGCTTATCAGTGCGCTGACCAGGTTGAGATGGAAAGCTATTTGAAGGAAATTATTCTACCCAAAAACTTCAGAGTAGCCTATACCGGTGGTGGTCGTGTTGGTGGAGGAGCGCAGGAAATATTGCACAAATTGGGCATCCGCCAGGTTTTTCCAACAGAGTATTTGGCAACAAAAGAATTTGGTGAACCGGTGTTTACCCAGTTGAATGTAGAAGACTACAACGAGCGAATTGACGGGAATCCGTTTTTGCGAAAAGATTTCTTCAATAACCCGGTGGGCTATCGTTCAACTTTTATGAAGTATGCAGCCATAACCGATTTGTACATTCCTTGTCATTTTTGGGACAATCGTTCGCCATTTATATTTAGCCGCGAAGACGCTAAAAAACCAGACTTTAAAATTAAAGTAGTAGCTGATATTAGCTGCGATATCGACTGCGCAGTGGCAAGCACCTTGCGGGCTTCAACCATCGAAGATCCATTGTATGGCTACTTGCCACAGGAAGAAACACTTACGGATTTTATGAATCCCAATGCCATTGGGGTAATGGCGGTCGATAATTTACCTTGCGAATTGCCAAAAGACGCTTCCGTTGATTTTGGTCAGGAGTTACAAAAATCGGTATTTCCTTATTTGCTAGGCAATGACCCCGACGAGATTATTTGCCGGGCTACCATTGCCGAAAACGGTAAACTAACCGAAAAGTTCGGCTATTTGCAGGAGTTTATTAATGAAACCCAAGTAGCGAATTAGGTAGTACGCGGTACGATATACGTTATACTTGTTTTAAACCGTCACCGCCTTCAATTGGCTTATCGTTTCCAAGGGATTGGCAGAGCTAAAAACAAAGTTTCCGGCCACCAATACATCTGCCCCGGCTTCTAGGAGTAGTGCAGCATTTTTTTGGTTTACACCGCCGTCAATTTCAATTTTTAGTTTGGGATTTATTTCGTTGGCCATTTCGCGAAGCTCCAAGACCTTTTTGTAGGTGTTTTCAATAAATTTTTGTCCACCGTAACCGGGGTTTACGCTCATCATACAAACCAGGTCGATGTCTTCCAACACATCCTCCAATAACATTACCGGGGTATGCGGATTAATGGCAACGCCGGCCATCATGCCTTCGGCCTTTATAGCTTGCAAGGTGCGGTGCAGGTGGGTAGATGCTTCGTAATGCACAGTTAGAATATCGGCACCGGCATTTTTAAAAGTGGTAATGTAACGCTCGGGCTGAACAATCATTAAATGCACATCAAACGGCTTGGTGGTGTGTTTTTTAAGGCTTTCCATAATAGGAATTCCAAACGAAATGTTGGGAACAAATACACCGTCCATTACATCAATGTGGTACCAATCGGCATCCGATTTCTCAATAAGTTCAACCGCTTTAGAAAGGTTGAAAAAATCGGCGGCTAATAGCGATGGGGCAATAAGGTGTGACATATTGGTGGCGATGAAATGATTTGCACCGCAAAGTTAGCAAGAATCGGATGAAAAAGGCCGACCAATATTGGCGGTGTGCCCGTGAAAGACCACACCGCCAAATGTTAACGTGCCAATTTATTTAACTGAAATACTTTTATAGGCTGGCGTATAGGTCGTGTTGTTCACTAAGTTCAAGGCCTGTTCCAGATCCCAAATAATGTCTTTGTAGTTTTCTACCCCAATTGATAAACGAACCAATTTCTCGGAAATGGCCAATTTTTGGCGAACTTCCGGGTCAACTCCTGCATGGGTCATGGTTGCCGGGTGCTCGGCCAGCGATTCCGTACCGCCAAGGCTTACGGCCAGCTTAATCAATTTAAGGTTGTTCAAAAACGCAAAAGCATCTTTTTCGGTGCCCTTAATATCAAATGCAATCATAGCACCCGCACTGTTACATTGGCGGGCAAAAATATCTTGCTGAACCCCATTGGTAAGCATGCCGAGGTAATACACCTGTTCTACCTTTGGGTGATTTTTTAAAAAATCAGCAACATGTATGGCGTTTTCGGCCTGCTGATCCATGCGTACCTTTAGGGTTTCCAAGCTACGCATCAATAACCATCCGGTGTATGGTGCAGCCATATTGCCTAAAAAGGTTCTAAGTTCCTTAACCTTGGCCATTAGGGTTTTGTTGCCCAAGCAGGCTCCGGCAATAATATCGCTATGCCCGCCAATGTATTTGGTTGCCGAGTAAAGCACCAGGTCGGCACCAAGGGCAAGTGGGTGCTGCCAAAGCGGCCCCATATAGGTGTTGTCAACGGCTACTAAAACTTTCCGGTCTGGGGTGCTGTATTTTGCGGCCAAATCGCGACACATTTCTATGTCTATCAATACGTTGGTTGGGTTAGCAGGTGTTTCAACAAAAATCATTTTCAAACTCTTGCCAAAACTGGCAATAAGTTTTTCTAATTCCTCCTTCGATTGAGTAGCGTCAAAACCGGCTACCTTAATACCAAACCGGGTTAAAAAGTGTTTTATAAAGTGGTCGGTACCACCATAAACAGGATTGCTAAAAAGAAGTGTGTCGCCCGGTTCTAAAAAAGCCAACATAGCCGTAGAAATGGCCGACATACCGCTTTCAAAAACTGCGCAATCCTCGGCTTTGTCCCAAAGCGTAAGGCGGTTTTCCAGAATTTCCAAATCGGGGTTGTTTAACCTGCTGTAAATCAAACCCATTTCTTCACCTTCATTTTGCTCGCGAAGACCGTAAGCGACCTCGAAAAAGGCTTTTCCTTCCTCGGCCGATTTAAAAACAAAGGTGGAGGTTTGAAATATTGGACACTTTATGGCACCTTCAGAAAGTGCGGGTTTGTATCCGTATGACATCATTAAGCTTTCTGGAGCAAAGTGTTTCATGACAGTTAGTTTTTGTCAAAAGTGAATTGTTTTATGAGTTTATGCTAGCTAAGTTTTTTAATTTGGAATGAAATGTTGTGAAAAGTGATTTTTATAGAATACTATGCTGAATTAATTATTTTTACCAAGCAAAACTAGAATGCCGCAATGAAACTGGACGAAATAGACTTGAAGTTACTTAATCTTCTTCAAACCAATGCCCGATTAACGACTAAACAATTGGCCAGCGAACTCAAGCTGTCTACAACACCGGTTCACGAACGAATAAAGAAGCTGGAGAAGGAGGGGGTGATTAAAAATTACTCTGCTCGGGTCGATAGAATGAAAGTTGGGAAAGCCTTGGTGGTTTATTGCGCGGTTTCGCTGCAAGAACATCAACGCGACACAATTGCTCAATTTGAAAGGGCAATTGCACACGTGAATGAAGTAGCCGATTGTTCACACGTTTCTGGTGATTACGATTATTTATTAAAGGTTTTGGTTCACGATATGGACGAATACAGGCAGCTCCTTCGCAATAAATTGTCGGCAATAAACGGAATAGGAAAAGTGCAAAGCTTGTTTGTAATGAATGAGGTGAAAAGTACCGACTTCATTAATCTATAACTCATTTCTCTAATCGGGAAAAGAATACCACTTATCGAATATTTGAATACGATTATCCAATTCAGAGGGGTTTAAATATTTAAGGTTTTAGCTTTCCCAACCTTTTATTACGAAACAAAACTTTGATGAAAAAAATTTACCTTATCGCATTAATCTTTGCCTTTACCGGGGCGGGGATAATGACTTCTTGTACAAAAGATCAATTGGTTGAATTGGCAGCGGAGGCCACCAAACCAAATACTGTTGATACCACTGGTGGTGATGGGAAATCGAATATTTTGGTGGTAAATGTGCTTGCCGGCAATGAAGGCACCAGTCTTGATTTATTGGTAAACGGGAATAGTTTGGTAGAAGATTTGGGTTTAAAAGAGGCCACTAACTATATTTCTTTGGATAATGGAAAAGCAACACTGCAAGCTGTTTCGGCAGATGGTAAGGTGCTTGCTTCGTCTGAATTTGTTTTCAATAAACAGGAATTTTACAACATTATCATTACCCGAGGTGCCGACGGTGTAAGCCCAGAAATTAAGGTGCTTGATATGGAACCGTTGGCGTTTGTAAACGACGGCTCGTTTGCTGATTTATTAAATGCGGATGCTGTCCCCACCGAGTTATTCGGAATAAATGTTTTAGACCTAACCAACGACCTGCCTTCCGACAATTTACTAATAGGCATGGAATACCTAAACGGTGCAAACGAATTGGTTCCTGCAGTGATGGAACTAGACAAAGGCGTTCTATCTGGCGTTGTTTTTGGCAATCAGGATTTGCTTAAGGGTTTGGATGTTTTAAACTCTTCCGTTCCTTTAGAGACGTTGTTGGCCGATTTGCAAAAACAGAATCCAGGCCTTGATATGGAAAACCTTGGCGGAGCAACCGCTTTGGAAGGCTTGCCAGATAGTAAAAATCTTCTTGCATTGCTTGGCCAAGCCCCAAGTGTATTAACCGATTTGTTGGGTGGTAATACCAATTCGCTGGTGGTGCTTTATGACGCGCTATTTGGTGAAGCGGTGATGAAACCAGCTCACCACTACACCATGGTGTTGTTTGGTGACGAAAATAACCCTCAATACAAACTTATAGACCAAACCCTTGCTGGTTTGCCAAGCGTACCTTGATATTTGGTTTTCTTTTGATTTGTAGAAAAACGCTTCGGGAAACCGAGGCGTTTTTTTATGGACATAAATGGGCACAAAAAAGCCCCGACTTGCGGGGCTCTCTTTAAAGTTTATCCTAAGTAAGACTTCAAAATCTTGCTTCTGGAAGTATGTTTCAATCGGCGGATAGCTTTTTCTTTAATCTGACGAACACGCTCGCGGGTAAGGTCAAATTTCTCGCCAATTTCCTCAAGGGTCATTGGGTGTTGGCCGCTTAAACCGAAGTATAATCTCACTACATCAGCTTCGCGCGAAGTAAGCGTGCTTAATGAACGCTCAATTTCTTTACGCAGCGAATCGTGAATAAGTTCTGTTTCAGGGCTTGGGCTTTCGCTGCTCGAAAGTACATCGTACATGGTCGAGCTGCTATCGTCACCGTCTTTCAACGGAGCATCCATCGATACGTGACGACCGGCATTTTTAAGCGATTGCTTAACCTCTTCCACTGTCATTTCTAACAAGGTAGCCAATTCTTCTGGGGTTGGCGGGCGCTCATATTGCTGCTCAAGCTCAGAATAAGCTTTGTTTACCTTGTTTATAGAACCAATTTTGTTTAGCGGAAGACGTACAATACGCGACTGCTCGGCTAAAGCCTGAAGAATCGATTGACGAATCCACCAAACGGCATATGAAATGAATTTAAAACCACGGGTTTCATCAAAACGCTGAGCAGCTTTAATTAGCCCAAGGTTACCTTCATTAATTAAATCGGGAAGAGTAAGTCCTTGGTTTTGGTATTGTTTAGAAACTGATACCACGAAACGAAGGTTTGCTTTGGTCAATTTTTCCAAAGCGCGTTGGTCGCCTTTTTTAATTCGGCGGGCAAGCTCCACTTCTTCTTCGGCGGTAATAAGCTCTACTTTTCCAATTTCCTGCAGATACTTATCTAAAGAAGCGGTTTCACGGTTGGTTACCTGTTTTACAATCTTAAGCTGTCTCATTTATGCAGAGTAGTTTTCTGGGTGTACATTAAATAAAATATCCCGGCTAGGCTGTAGCTGGGGTGAAAGGTTGCGGATATAAGGAATGATGTGGGAGACGTACGAAATACGAGTAAACAGACTTCATCTCTTAACTAAACGCACTTTTACCAAAAAGGTTTCAAAAAAAAAGAGGTTCCTCCAAAAATATTTTCGGAGGAACCTTATTTTATTTATGCCTCTTGAACAGCAGTTGTACCTTCTGGCTTAGGAAGTAAAGCCTTGCGTGAAAGTTTTAGCTTGCCTGTTTTAGGATCTTTTCCGGTTATTTTAATCGGAACAATATCACCTTCTTTAAGAATGTCGGTTACGTTTTCAACCTTGTGCCACTCCAATTCACTTACGTGAAGTAGGCCGTCGGTACCAGGAAGTATTTCTACAAATGCACCGTAAGGCATAATAGATTTTACTTTTCCTTCGTAAACCTCACCAATTTCAATAACACGTGGGAAAGCAATTCCTTTCACACGAGCCAATGCCTTATCGATATCGGCTTTATTGGCCGACATGATTTGCACATGTCCCTTATCATTAATCTCTTCGATCATGATAGTGGTATTGGTTTCACGTTGAATCTCTTGAATAATTTTACCTCCAGGCCCGATAATGGCACCAATAGTGTCCTTAGGAACTTCGAAGGCAACAATACGTGGAGCGTGATCTTTGTAATCGGCTCTTGGTTTGTCAATAGCCTTAAGTAACTCGCCAAGGATGTGTAAACGACCAGCACGAGCTTGACCCAACGCTTCTTCAAGCATTGAATAATTCAAACCGTGAATCTTTAAGTCCATTTGGCAAGCCGTGATACCTTTTGAAGTACCGGTTACTTTAAAGTCCATATCACCCAAGTGATCTTCATCACCAAGAATGTCGCTCAATACAGCGTATTTACCAGCTTCATCAGTAATAAGACCCATGGCAATACCAGAAACTGGTGCGGTAATTTGTACACCACCATCCATAAGCGCCAATGTGCCGGCACATACAGTTGCCATTGAAGATGAACCGTTTGATTCTAAAATATCAGAAACAATACGAATGGTATAAGGATTTTCATTGCCTTGTGGTAAAACTGGTTTCAAAGCTCTAAGGGCTAGGTTACCGTGACCCACTTCTCTACGACCGGTACCACGCATAGGCTTGGCTTCTCCGGTAGAGAATGGTGGGAAGTTGTAGTGCAACATAAATTTATCGCTACCACTTATCGAAACACCATCAATGGTTTGCTCATCAAGCTTAGAACCTAAGGTTAAGGTAGTAAGTGATTGAGTTTCACCACGTGTAAATACAGCAGAACCGTGGGTAGAAGGCAAGTAATCAACTTCAGCCCAAATGTAACGGATGTCGGTAGTTTTACGGCCATCTAAGCGAATGCCTTCGTCAAGCACACAACGGCGAACGGCATCTTTCTCCACATCGTGGAAATATTTACCAATAAGGTAAGCTTTTGCAGTAGCTTCTTCTTCGGTAAGGGTAGCAATAAATGCTTCTTTAACCGCTTTAAAGCCAGCTTTGCGTTCTTCTTTGTTGTTGCTTCCTTTTTTAGCTACAGCATAACAACCTGCGTAGCAAGCTGCTTTAATGTTGGCCAATAAATCAGCATCGTTGTTTTCGTGGTTGTATTCGCGCTTGGTAGCGGCTTTGGCTACTTTAGCAGCAAGAGCCGATTGAGCAGCAACTTGTACTTTAATGGCAGCGTGTGCTACTTTAATGGCTTCTAGCATTTCTGCTTCCGAAACCTCTTTCATCTCACCTTCAACCATTACAATGCTGTCGGCAGAACCGGCAACAATAATGTCAAGGTCGGCTCTTTCTAAATCCGTTTTAAACGGATTAATAACGAATTTACCATCGATGCGGGCAACACGAACTTCAGAGATAGGTCCGTTAAATGGAATGTTAGAAACAGCTACGGCGGCAGAGGCGGCAAGACCGGCCATTGCATCAGGTAAAATTTCTGGATCTAAAGATATTAAGGTAACAAGTACCTGAGTTTCGGCATGGAAATCGTCTGGAAACAACGGGCGCATAGCGCGGTCGATAAGACGAGATATAAGTACTTCGTAATCGTAAGGACGGGCTTCTCTTTTAAAGAATCCACCTGGGTATTTACCGGCAGATGGAAATTTCTCGCGGTAATCAACTGTTAATGGAAGAAAATCGAGGTTTTCTTTCGCATCTTGGTTAGCTACAACTGTAGCCAATAACATGGTGTTACCACATTTTACAACAACTGCTCCATCGGCTTGTTTAGCCAACTTTCCAGTTTCGATGGTAATTACCCTACCATCTGGAAGGGCGATTTCTTGAATAATTGCTTCTGGTTTCATCAGAATATGTTTGTTTATCTACCAACCGTTGAAGACCGGCCTTTCCGGTTATCCCCCGTCGGTTACGGGTGTAAAAAGCAAAAAAGGGCAATATACATTGCCCCCTTTTTAATATTATATGAATAAGCTGAATAAAGTATTCAATCTTATTTTCTTAAGCCAAGTTCTTTAACGATATTTCTATAACGAACAATATCGGTGTTCTTTAAGTAATCTAACAAGCTTCTACGCTTACCAACTAACTTAATCAATGAACGCTGGGTGTTAAAATCGTGTTTGTTGCGTTGCAAGTGACCAGTAAGGTGGGCAATGCGGTGAGAAAAAAGAGCAATTTGACCTTCAGATGAACCAGTATTGGTTTCAGTCTGACCGTGTTGCTTGAATATCTCTTTTTTTATTTCAGCAGTTAAATACATTCCTGTTATCTTAAATCGGTTATTTCTTTCAATAGGTTGGCAAAAGTAATGCAATTTTTGAAATTACAAACTATGACCGGAAAATTTTAAGCATTTGACTTACTTTTTCTTTCAAGTCTTTGCGCTCAACAATAAAATCAAGGAAACCCTTCTCCAAAACAAATTCTGAGGTTTGGAAACCTTCAGGTAAATCCTTGCCAATGGTTTCTTTCACCACCCGTGGGCCGGCAAAACCAATCAAAGCTTTCGGCTCGGCAATGTTAATGTCGCCTAACATGGCATAAGAAGCTGTAACGCCACCAGTGGTTGGGTCGGTAAGGAAAGAGATGTAAGGCTGTTTTGCTTCGGCAAGTTGAATAAGCTTGGCCGATGTTTTGGCCATTTGCATAAGTGAGTAACCGGCCTCCATCATACGTGCACCACCTGATTTGGAAATAATCATAAATCCACATTGTTCGGCAATGGCGCGGTCAATGGCAAGTGCAATTTTTTGCCCAACTACCGAACCCATAGATCCACCAATAAAGGCAAAGTCCATAGCTGCGGTTACCATTTTTTCACCATTTACTGTACCTACTGCGGTGCGAATGGCATCACTTAGGCCGGTTTTTTTAATGGTGGTTTTTATTCGGTCGGTATATTTTTTAGTGTCTTCAAATCCAAGTGGGTCGGCCGAAGTAATGTCGGTGTTGAACTCTTCAAACTCCTGATTGTCGTACAACACGTGAAAATAGTCAATGGCCGAAATTTTTTCGTGGTATTGACAATTTTCGCATACCCAAAGATTCTTCAAATGGTCGTCAGTGGCCACTACATGCTTGCAATCGGGACATTTGTACCAAAGACCTTCAGGAGTTTCCTTTTTCTCTTTGGTAGTGGTGGTAATATTTTTTGTAAGACGCTTAAACCAGCTCATTCTTTTTTCGATTAGCCAATTAGCTAATTAGCCAATTGGTTGATTTACTCCTTATGCTATAGTTACTTCGGGTGACAGGTATACATCCTGAACTGCGTTTAGCAATTGCACCCCTTCCTTAAATGGTTTTTGGAATGCTTTTCGTCCTGAAATAAGTCCTTGTCCACCAGCTCGTTTGTTAATAACAGCTGTTGCAACTGCCTCTGATAAATCGGAAGCACCTTTCGACTCACCGCCCGAGTTAATTAAACCAATGCGACCCATGTAGCAATTGGCTACTTGGTAGCGGCAAAGATCAATAGGGTGGTTGGAGCTAAGCTCTTCGTACACTTTTTTGTGTGTTTTACCGAACCCAATCGCGTTGTATGCACCGTTGTTGGTAGGTAGTTTTTGCTTAATAATATCGGCCTGAATGGTTACGCCAAGGTGATTGGCCTGAGCAGTAATATCGGTTGAGGTGTGGTAATCAATACCATCTTTTTTAAATCCGTTGTTACGCACATAACACCAAAGAATGGTTGCCATACCCAGTTCGTGTGCCATTTCAAATGCTTTAGCCACTTCTTGAATTTGGCGGGTACTTTCTTCCGAACCAAAATAAATAGTTGCACCTACCGCAGTTGCGCCCATGTTCCAAGCATCTTTTATAGAGCCGTACATTATTTGGTCGAACTTATTCGGGTAGGTAAGCAGTTCGTTGTGGTTTATTTTAACGATAAATGGAATTTTGTGGGCATATTTCCGAGAAACAGCAGCCAATCCACCGAAGGTCGATGCTACCCCGTTGCAACCACCTTCTATAGCCAGCTTAACAATATTGTCTGGATCGAAAAATATTGGGTTTGGTGCAAAAGAAGCTCCCGCAGAGTGCTCAATACCTTGATCTACCGGAAGGATAGATACATATCCGGTATTGGCAAGACGGCCTGTTCCGTAAAGCGATTGAAGACTTTTTAATGTTTGGTTGCTACGATTGGTTCCCGAAAAAATTCGGTCGGTAAAATCTGCACCGGGAAGGTGTAGCAAGTCTTTACTAATGGTTTTACACTGGTGTGTAAGTAGCGACTTTGCATCGTTGCCTAAAAGCTCTTCAATTTTACTAATTGACATATAACTACAGCTTGTTGTTGTTTTTTTTAAGGCGACAAAGCTATAAAAATCTTTTTGGAAGTAAGGGTTGCTTAAAACGGATATCCAATTCCTATGTTGTAGTTGGGTTTTATGCGGTATGTGCCAACGGCATCTTTGCCATAAAGTTCGTTTCGCTCGTTGTATCGTTGTACAATTTGGTTGTATTCTGTTTTGTTTTGAAAAATCCAACGCTCGCCATCTGGTTTCGATGGGTCGTGAAATGGAAAAGCAACATCTACCCGAAAAATCAGGAATTGAAAATCTAAACGAGCACCAAAGCCACATCCTAATGCTATTTGCTTATAAAATTTGGTGCTAAATTCGGTATTTGCTCGCCCTCCGTTTTCGTCAAATACCCAAATGTTTCCGGCATCAGCAAAAAATGCCCATTCCAGTAGTTTGGTAAGCTTAAATCGGTACTCAACATTCGATTCTAAGTGTATTTCCCCCAATCGATTTAAGAAACCTCTAAAGGTGGTAGTGTCCATAAATCCGCCAGGACCAAGGCTTCTGGAGCCCCAAGCTCTAATGCCGTTAGATCCGCCTGCAAAAAAACTTTTTTCGAATGGTAAGGACTTGGCGTTGCTAAGTGGTTTTGCAATACCGGCGTACAATCTAAATGCAACCACATCATTAAAAAAGGTTTGACGGTTGGTTTTAAATTCATTTTCTATCCGCACATATTGGGCAAAAGGTATGTTTAAAATCGTGTAAGCATTTTCGGTTTGGTGCCAGTTGGGTTGTCCATTGGCAATGGTGTGCATTAGGTTTCCAGCTCCTTCAATTTTCGATTTATTGTACAAAGCTTTTTTTGCCTTGGCTGTGTATTGATCGCTGTATACAAAGCTGTAGGATGAGGCCAAAATAAATTGATCGCTGTAGGTGTTTTTAAGAAAAGGATCGCCAATGGATATTAGTCGTTGGTTAAGTTGTTCGCTCAGGCCTGCTTTAATTAGCGAAAACTCTATTGGGCTTACCGTATGTCTTTTTTTTGCGGTTTCATTCCACTCATAACTAAGGGTAATTTTAGAGGCCCGGCGGGTAATGTCATCGTTTTTTAAAATATTGTAAGAACTTGCAATAATGGTTTTGGCGCGAGCCGATTTTGCAAACTTATCTTGACGAATGGGTAATAAAAAGCGTGGGAAAGTTATAGACGCCGTGGTCCCCACATTGGTGGTGTTGAAAAAGTTTTTGTTGGCGCTGCTATCGTTTAGAAAGAAAGGTTCTAAACCGCCAGAAAGTGAAAGTTTTAAAATTTCCCCATTTCTAAATGCATTAAGACGCTGAAAGGACATATTTCCAGAAACACCAAAGTTGTAAGTGCTTTTTACACTCGATCCACCATTATTTGCGCGTGTTTCGACCCGTATCTCAGGAACTATGCTGTTTCTTTTTAGCGGACTTAGGTAAACGTAGCTGTCTAGCTTATTCGCGACACCATCCTCCTTATTTACTTTAAAATCGACCTTAATGTTTTTGTACAGGTTTAATGAACTGAAACTTTTGTAGGTTTCATCTGCGTCCCGTTTGCTATAATAATAAGGGCTGAAAATTAGGTTGTTGTAAATAAGTCGCTCATTTATTGGGAGCTTTTGGTTGTAAACAATGTTAATGTTTCCGTTAGTTATGGTATCAGTAAATTGTTGATTGGTGAAAAAGTCGTAAGTAGGGTAAACATATATTTTGTTTAAGGAGTAACGAATGTGGTTTAACGAGTGATTGGCTGTGTCGTCTTTATCAATAGGATTTAAAACATTTAGATACAGGTTTAGTTTGTAGTTACCCAAACTACTGTCAATATCAAATCGAATAAAATCACGGGTAAACGAGAAAAATCCATTGTTTTGGTAGAGGCTTACTAGTCGTTGTCGTTCGTTTTCCAAAGTTTTATAATTGTACTGGTGACCAGTTTTTAAAACTGATTTCGATGCATTTTCAGCATACAAACTAGAAAGCAATCCTTGGGGTATATTTACAAATATGCTATCGATAAGGTAGGAAGGGCCTGGCTGAATAACGTAGGCCACCTTAACCATTTTTCGGTGTTTCTGGTATTTCAGCTCTACGTTTACCTTGCTGTTAAAGTACCCGCTTTGAAACATAAATTCGTTTAGCTGTTTAACCGATTTTAGGGTTAAAAGGCTATCGTAAATTACCGGTGGCTCACCAACTCGTTTTTCTAACCAACCGGCTATTTTACCTTTGTTGGGTTTGCCTAAATTGTAGGCTTTTAGGTTAAACCGAAGGAAAATAAAATTCGACTGAAAGTGCGATTTGGAAAACGGCAGCGGAGGAATAGAGAAACCAATAGACCGATTGGGCCGTTGCTTTATAATGGCCTTAAGCTGGTCGGTGTCTATTTTGGTTTTGCTTGTAAGTGCCACCGAATTGCTTTTTAGCAACCACTCCTTTCCCTTATCAAGCTTTCGGGTAGGGTAGCAAGCGGTGACTAAAAAAAATAGGCCGGTAAAAAGTAAAAGGTGATTATTTTTTTTCGGCATAAGCCTTAACGCTATTTTTGCAGCGAGTTCAAAAATATTGCCAAAACCTTATGCTTTCCAAAAATCAGCAAAAGTTTATTTCCGCTTTGGGAATTAAAAAGTACCGCGAGCAGGAAAACTGCTTTGTTGTGGAAGGCGTTAAACCCACAGAAGAACTGCTGCTTTCAGCTATAAAGGTTCGCGCTATTTACGCTGTTGAAGACTGGCTTACTGAATCAAGAAAAAAACAATTGGATAAGCGGAATATTGCTTGGCAAGTGGTTTCGCAGGCGGAGCTGGAAAAAGTTTCGCAACTAAAAACCCCGAATCAGGTATTGGCTGTTGCTGAAATGCCAGCTTGGGTTATGCCAGAATTAAATACCGGCTTTTTTATCCTTTTAGACCGAATTAACGACCCCGGAAACTTGGGGACTATTATCAGAATAGCCGATTGGTTTGGCATTAAAGCGGTTATTTGTTCACCTGACACTACCGACTGTTTTAATGGTAAAGTGGTGCAAAGCACCATGGGTAGTTTGTTTAAAGTGCCAGTTATTTATACCGATTTAGCTACGCTGATAAAAAAAGCCTCTGGTTCAAAAACGCCGGTGTATGTGGCCGATATGGATGGAACACCTGTTCAGGAGGTAAAGTTCGGGGAAAATGGTTTTTTACTAATGGGCAGTGAAAGTCACGGAGTTAATCCTAACCTATTTTTGCCCGAAACGCAACGCATTACCATTCCTAGAATTGGTCAAGCAGAATCCTTAAATGTAGCCGTGGCTGCTGGGATTATTTGTTCGAGGATAGCGATGTGAGGTTGATTGAGAAAGGTTTAGACGGCAACTGCTAGCTATGCTAACGCTAACTTATGTGTGGCTATTTCTTTGAATATAAGAATCAATCTCCTGTTCAAATTCAACAAATCATTCATAACAATTGCCCAAATTATTTCGTCAGAAATTTTATCGTAGCCATGAACAATTCTATTTCTAGTATCAACAATCCTTCTGGCATTTTTTATTGGAAAATTCTCATCTGTAGATAAAATGCGATTCATCGCTTCCCCAATAATTTCGAGATTTCGCTCAACCGCTTTTTTTGTCTTTAAATCATTTCTATAAACTAGAAAATTCCTTTCTTCCGGAAGAAACTCAAAAATCTCATTAATTGCCTGCTGAATATCGAGCAACCAAGCCTGAATGTTATTAACCATATATCAGTACTTTGGTCCTATCAAGTTCTTGTTTAATGTATTTATTCTGAATGGCTCTGGCTTCAAGTAGGTCGATTTGACGTTTCAGTAAGGCCTCAAGTCCGAACTTTAAATTGTAATAATAATCAGTGTATTTGAAAGGATCAGTCTCGTTGATATCAACGATAAGGTCTATGTCGGAGCTCGCATTGTACCTGTCGGTAATTGCCGAACCAAAAATAAACAAAGACTTAACCCTGCTATTTTTACAAAGTTTATCGATGTCATTTTTATGTTGTTTTAGCTCAAGCATAATTCAAAGATAAGAAGTTAGGCTAAAATGAATTGCAGCCAGCTAGTTTGTCACCTCAATCGGCATCACAAATTTAACCGCCTCCACCGCGCAATTCTCACCATCTATTGCCGCCGAAACAATGCCACCGGCATAACCGGCACCTTCGCCACACGGAAATAGTCCGGCAACATCGGGGTGCATGTAGGTTTCTCTATTTCTGGGAATACGAACGGGCGATGAGGTTCTGCTTTCGGGGGCCACAATTACCGCATCGTTAGTATAATAACCACGCATTTTATTTCCAAAAGCTACAAATGCTTTTTTCAACCGATTGGCAATTTCTGGCGGTAGTATTTTATCTAATCTTACCGATGTTAAACCTGGCTGATAGCTGCAAGGCGGTAGCGTTGCCGATTGTTTGCCCGTTACAAAATCTATCATGCGCTGAGCTGGTGCAGCTTGCGTTTTTCCCGCTGCTTCCCAACAGGTTTTTTCTACCATTTTTTGGTATTCCAAACCTGCCAAAGGTCCGGTAAATCCGTATTTTTTAAAATCGTCTTCATTTACCGTAACTACAATTCCCGAATTGGCATACGGGTTATTTCGTTTACTGGGTGACCAGCCGTTGGTAACTATTTCGCCAGGACTGGTGGCGCATGGGGCAATGATCCCACCCGGACACATGCAAAACGAAAATACGCCATTGCCATCAACCTGTTCTACCAAGCTATAAGAGGCAGGTGGCAGAAACTCTCCGCGGTCGGGCATTTTGTATTGACAAGCATCTACAATCTCTTGAGGATGCTCTATGCGCACACCCAATGCAAAGGGTTTTGCCTCTATGGCTATGTTTTTTTTGTGTAGCAGGTAAAAAATGTCGCGAGCGGAGTGGCCGGTAGCCAAAATAACGGCTTGAACGGGAATTTTCTTGGTGTTGTTAATTTCGAGTGAAGTGATGCAATCACCGGTCAATTCGAGGTCCGTAATCTTTTGTTCAAAATTTACTTCGCCACCGCAGGCAATAATTTGCTCGCGCATGGCGGTTATTATGGCCGGTAACTTGTTGGTGCCAATGTGCGGATGTGCATCAACCTTAATGGCTGGAGTTGCGCCAAAATGAACCAGTACGTCCAATATTTTATTTACATCGCCTCGTTTGGTTGAGCGGGTATACAATTTACCATCGGAATAGGTACCGGCACCACCTTCACCAAAGCAATAGTTGCTTTCTGGATTTACCAAATGCTCGCGGTTTATTGCTGCCAAATCGCGCCTGCGACTTTTGACATCTTTGCCCCTTTCAAAAACAACCGGTTTAAGACCAAGTTCTATAACTCGTAGCGCAGCAAAAAGTCCGGCTGGCCCAGCGCCAATAATATGGACGGGTGGTTTTTGAGCAACATTGAGGTAGTTTAACTGGGTCGAAGCTGGCTGAAAAGGTTCGTTGATAAAGGCATTTAAACGAAGCAGATATTTTACCGGCCGTTTGCGGGCATCAATAGATCTTTTCAGTAATTCAATTCCGGTAATGTCGGCTGTTGAAATGCCAAGCTGATTTGCTGTTTCCTGTTTAATGGCAGGCTCCGAATGGGCTTGGGCTGGGAGTAAGGTTATTTCTACCGCTGTTGGCATGGTGCCAAAGGTAAGGTTTAGCCTTCGAAAGTAAAGGTGAGAATGTAGCCTTTTGTAACAAGGCCATTTAGTGGCCGGTTAAATCGGGTTTTGTCATCAAGTAAAACGTTGCCAATGCCTAATGCCATTTTTATGTCGATACCAAATTTAAAGAAGGGTAAAAAGAAGTCGGCACCACCGCCAAATTCAATCCCAAATTGTTGTTTTTTGGTGCGGACTAAAACGTCCTTGTCGGCAATCAAATCGTCCAGTTTTTTACTTGTCATGTCGAGCATAAACTTGCCACCGCCTATTACGTAAGCTGCAAAATTACCAATGCGGTCGGTACGCAGCTTGATGTAAACCGGCAATTCTACAAAAGTAGATTCTACAATTTTTTCAAAAGTCACGGTGCTGTCTGGTCCGCCTTGAAAGGTGTAGCTTAATTTTCTGTCTTGAAACGATAGGGTAGGTACAAATCGGAAATGAATGTTTGGCGTAAACCTGTAATTGGAAACTATACCCAAATTAAAGCCAGGCTGACGTTCGTTTTTAAGGAGAACCAATTTGTTGGCAAAACTTGGGTCAGGCTTGAAATCGACTACAAAATCACTTTGATTGACACCTAGAATAAAACCGAAGTGGTATTGGGCGTAATCAAAATTGGGTCGGTTGAGGTTATAAAATTTTTCGCGCCTGTCTAGCTCTTGGGCTTTAACAGTAACTGAACAAACTATGAGCAAAATAAACAACAGTATCACGCTCTTCATGGTGAAGAGCTGTTTGACTTTTGTTGCTTTGGTTTTGTTCATGTTAGCAATTAAACGACGGCTTAAAATTATTATTTCCTGCCTTGGTAAATGGTGGCTATTCCTCCTGAAACTTTAATGGCTTTGGTTTCTTTATAACCCAGCTGATCAAGTATAGCTAAAAAATCCTTGCCCTCGGGAAAGGCTTGCACCGACTCGGGTAAATAGGTGTAAGCAGCACTGTCTTTGGAAACAATTTTCCCCAAAACGGGCATGATTCGGTTAAAATAGAAGTTGTAAAGTTGTTTTATAGGGAAAGCCTTTGGTTTTGAAAATTCTAGAATAACTGCCGAACCACCCGGTTTTAGCACCCGGAGCATTTCCGCCAGGCCTTTTTCCAGGTTTTCGAAATTTCGCACACCAAATCCAATGGTTATGGCGTCAACCGAGTTGGTTTCTAGCGGAAGATTTTCGCTGTCGCCATATTTCAGTTCTATTTTATGGTTTAGGCCACGTTTTTTAACCTTTTCACGACCCATTTCCAGCATCCCTTCGGAAATGTCCATTCCGATTATCTTTTCGGGATTCAGGCTAAGTGCTTCAAACGCAAAATCACCAGTGCCGGTGGCTAAATCAAGAATTACTTTAGGGCAATCTTTTTGAAGCAGCTTTACCGCTTTTTTTCGCCATAAAATATCGATTCCCAAGGAAAAAAAATGATTCAGAAAGTCGTATTTCGGAGCAATGTTGTTGAACATGGTTGCCACCTGTTCTTTTTTACTGTTGTCGCTGTTGTATGGTGTTACCATGAAAAGTGGGCAGTTTGCCGTATAAAATATTCAGTTTAAGCCGATTGGGTTTGCGTGAAAAGGTGTGCCACTTCGGCGTAAAATTTGTCACGGTTTACCGGAACCACACCAACTTCTTCGCAAACCATACCACCGGCTAGGTTGCTTAATTTGGCCAGTAAGGTGTGCTCCAGTTGCTGAGCAAGGCACAAAGCAGCTACGCTTATAACTGTGTCGCCAGCACCCGACACATCGGCTATTTCGCGCTTATGGGCCGGAATAATTCCGCAAAATTCGTCACTCTTTAAAAAGACACCATTTTCGGAAAGGGTGATAAACGAAATTCGCGGGTTAATAAGGGTATTCAATTGTTCAACGGCAGCATTAATCTGTATTTCGTTGTTCTTATCAATGTCCACTTTCAATCCCTCTTTAAGTTCTTTTAAATTGGGTTTGAATAAATCTACGTTTTTGTAGGTCAGAAAGTTTTTCTTCTTGGGGTCAACGGCAGTCGGAATGCCTTTCTTTTTAGCCAAGTCAATGGCTTGTTTAATCAGGTTTTCGGTAAGCAGTCCTTTGTTGTAATCTTCAAAAATAACCACATCAATTTCGTTGGTGGCCAAAAGTTCATCAACCAACTGAATAAGCTGATCTTCCACTGCTGGCGAACAATCGGCATCTACTTCTTCATCAATACGCATCATTTGCTGACCAGAACTAATGATACGGGTTTTTATTGTGGTTGGTTTTTCCGAAATGCGCAGCAGTCCTTGGGTGCTTAGGTTTTTTTCTTCAAATAGGCCAATCAAATCGTTTCCGGCACCATCGTTACCATAGGTGGCGCAAATAATGGGATTACCGCCCAGCGCCTTAATGTTTAAAGCCACGTTGGCCGCACCACCCAATCTCGATTCTTTGCTGTTCACAGTAACCACCGGAACGGGAGCCTCAGGCGAAATGCGCTCTACTTTCCCCCACAGATAGGCATCGACCATAATGTCGCCAATTATCAAAACATTGGTTTTGGTAAAAGCATTAAAAATGCTATCTATTGTGTTGGTGGTCAAAATGTTATAATAATTTATCTAATGCAATTTTCAATCTGTCCATCGCTTTTATTAGCACATCTTCCGATGTGGCATATGAAAGTCGAATGCATTCAGGTGCGCCAAAAGCCTCACCATCAACCACAGCCAAATGAACTTCTTCAAGTATATAATTGCACAAATCGGCTGAAGTCTTGATTAGCGAACCATTGCCTGTTTTACCCAAATAGGCGGAAACATCAGGAAACAAGTAAAATGCACCCTGAGGTTTATTTACCTTAAGTCCTTTTATCTGTTGTAATTTTTCAATAACCAAATCACGTCTTCGTAAAAAAGCCTCACGCATGGGGTGGGTTAGGGTAGGGTCGGCCTCAACCGCAGCCTGGGTTGCTTTTTGAGCAATGGTGTTGGCACCGGAGGTTATTTGCCCTTGAAATTTGGTACAAGCATCAGCAATCCATTGCGGAGCACCAACGTAACCTATGCGCCAGCCAGTCATGGCAAAACCTTTCGATACACCATTTACCGTAATTGTTCGGGCTTCCATTCCGGGAACGGTGCCAATGCTGAAATGTTCACCAGTAAAATTGATGTGTTCGTATATTTCGTCGGCAATGATATACAGGTCAGGGTGTTTCAAGATAACCTCGGCCATAGCCTCAAGTTCCTTTTTGGCATAAACACTTCCGGTTGGGTTGCAAGGCGAACTGAAAATAATAAGGCGGGTATTGCTGGTTATTGCTCGCTCCAATTGGGCTGCCGAAACCTTGAAATCCGTTTCAATGCCCGAGTTAATAACCTTTACTGTTCCACCGGCTATGCCCACCATTTCTTTGTATGAAACCCAATAGGGCGCCAAAAGAATAACTTCTTCGCCTGGGTTTACCAAGCTCATAATAACATTAATGAGCGACTGCTTGGCACCTGTCGAGATCACAATTTGATTGGCCGTGTAATTCAGGTTATTGTCACGCTTGAATTTTTTTGCAATAGCCTCTCGTACTTCTACAAAACCGTTTACCGGTGGATATTTCGAGAAGTTATTGTCAATTGCTTGTTTGGCCGCCTCTTTAATAAAGTCGGGGGTATTAAAATCTGGTTCGCCCAAACTCAGGCTTATAATGTCTTTACCTTGTGCAGCAAGTTCGCGGCTTCTTCGCGCCATGGCCAGTGTGGCCGATTCTTCCAGTCGTGATAGTATGTTGGAAACCTTTGGCATATATAGCATTTTGAGGAGCGAAAATAGCAAAAATGACATTCCCGACAGGCTATTAATAAGTCAACGGTGAACTTAAGGGCTTTAAAAATCCATAGCGAATGTATAAGTGGATGAAGGGGAGTGAAACATTTTTATAAATTCGACCCACATTTTATAAGGATTTAGATGAGTTCAGAAGTTTATACGGTTGCCGCATTCATTATTGGGCTTATTCCGGCCGGAGTAGTTACTTTTTTGGCCATTAATATGTTGCGGTCGTTTATGGACAATAACCTGCGTAAAGAGGCCGTGGCAATTAAGCAAGAAGCCAGTAAAACTACTTTGCCACTGCGTATTCAGGCTTACGAGCGCTTAATTATTTTTTTAGAACGCATTCGCATTAATTCGCTGGTGATGCGCACCCACAAAAGCGGAATGGACGCTCAGTATTTTCAAGCGGAGTTGTTAAAAAACATTCGGAGTGAATACGAGCACAATGTGTCGCAGCAGCTTTACGTAAGTGATAGTGCTTGGCAGCTTGTCATTTTTGCCAAGGAAGAAACCATTCAAATGCTAAATCTGGCAAGTCGTTCGGTTACCGCGGGGCAAAGTGCAACGGATTTTAGCCGCACACTTTTTGAATTAAATGGTGGACTAGAGCACCAGCCAGTTGACGAGGCGATTAAGTTCATTAAAAAGGAAATGCGGAAGTTTTTTTAGGAGTTCACTTCTCCTCTTCCGGTTTATCCTTTAGCCGTTTTGCCTCTTTTAGGCTTTTATTTAGTATCCATTCAATTTGACCATTTACACTACGAAACTCATCGGCAGCCCATTTCTCAATGGCCTTCATGGTCGCTGAATCTATTCGTAATGCAAATGGTTTTTTCACTGACATGGGTTTACTGATTTAAAGTACCTGTGTTTATAACCGGTTTGGTTTCGCTGTCGCCACAAAGCACCACCATTAAATTACTAACCATTACGGCTTTCCTGTCTTCGTCAAATTCTATAATGGCTTTGTCGGCCAGCAGTTTCAATGCACTTTCTACCATGCCAACAGCTCCTTCCACAATTTTGTGGCGGGCAGCTACAACGGCAGATGCTTGCTGCCTGCGTAACATGGAGTGGGCAATTTCCGGCGCATAAGCCAGATAACCAATTCTTGATTCTATTACCTCTATTCCGGCAATTTCTAGACGTTCGGTAACTTCACGCTCCAAGGCTTTGTTTACATCATCAAAATTGGTGCTTAAGGTTACGGTTGCTTTTTCATCCTCGAAATGATCATAAGGAAACGAGCCGGCTAGTTTTCTAACCGCCGAATCGGTTTGAATTTTTATGAAGTTCTCGTAGTTGTCTACCTCGAAAGTGGCTTTAAACGTATCGGATACCTTCCAAACCAAGATAACGCTAATCAAAATTGGGTTCCCCATTTTGTCGTTTACCTTAATTTTTTCGCTTTCAAAGTTTCTGGCGCGAAGCGATAAGGTTGTTTTTGTATAAAACGGATTGGCCCAAAAAAGTCCATTTTGCTTTACACTTCCTTTGTAATCACCAAACAATAGCAATACTTTAGAACTGTTTGGACTGATAATGATGAGCCCCAACAGGAGTAAAATAATAAGCGGAACTAATAATCCGCCAAACAGGTGGTTGCCGGTGCTAAATTGATAACTCATTAAACCAATTAGTGCGGCAATAAAAACCAACACAAGATAACCATTGAGTGGGGTGGTAATTTTTTCAGTTTTCATTTTATGTGATGTTTATATGATATCAAATTGATATCACGAAGTTCAAAAATATTATGACACGAAAATCAGTTTTGTGAAAATATTTTTTGTGAGGTAGCCTAATTCTTAGGTTTTATAAGGCTTCAGTGTTACATCAATCCCAATAAATACTCAGCAGCTTTAAACGGCCCCAATTGGCCGGAAGCCACCTTTTCTTGAATAAGCAGTAGTTCGGTTTTAATTTTTGGATGTTGTAAAAAGCGATCTTCCAGGTGATGGTTTATGGTTTGCTGCATCCATGCTAAGGCTTGTCGTTGGCGGTTTTCTGTAAACCAACCTTTTATCTTCATCTCGTTTTCGAAGCGCTGGGCAATGTCCCAAACTTGCTCTATCCCTATTTTTTGTATTGCCGAACAGATTTCTACTTGTGGAATCCATTCGTTTTCGTTTGGTGGGAAAAGATGAAGTGCATTTTTATAGCTCCGTTGTGCATTTTTGGCCGCTTGCTCGTTGCCGCTATCGGCTTTGGTAATGGCAATGGCATCGGCCATTTCCATAATGCCGCGTTTTATGCCTTGCAATTCATCCCCAGCACCGGCCAGCATCAACAGAAGGAAAAAATCGACCATCGATTTTACCTCCGTTTCACTTTGACCAACGCCAACCGTTTCAATTAATATTACATCGAAACCGGCCGCTTCACAAAGCACAATGGTTTCGCGGGTTTTGCGGGCAACACCGCCAAGTGTGTTGGCCGATGGGGTAGGACGAATAAAAGCATTGGGGTTGTTGGAAAGCTCCTCCATTCGGGTTTTGTCGCCCAAAATGCTACCGCCGGTTTTTTGGCTGCTTGGATCTACCGCCAGAACGGCCAATTTATGCCCAAGCCCGGTAATGTGCGCCCCAACCGATTCTATAAAAGTGCTTTTACCAACGCCAGGAACACCGGTAATGCCTATCCGCAACGATTTACCTGCATAGGGGAGGCAAGCTTCAATAATTTCCTGTCCCAGTTGGTAATGCTTGTTATTGGTACTCTCAATAAGGGTTATGGCCTTGGCGAGCAGGCTGCGGTTGTCGTCAATAATTCCTTTTAGGTAAGCATCAACCGACAATAAATCGCGGTTTTCCTTGATTCTGTTTAAAGCCTTTTTATGCGATTGATGCGAAGAGTTGCTCACCGGTGCTGCCAATTACTTAAATTCAAAAGTAGTTGAATTACTTAATAAAACTGTGTACCCCATTCGGTGTAACGCAATATTGAAGCGGAATGTCCCAGCTATCTGTTGGGAAAGTTGTTTCCTCTGGTTCGAAAAAACTTAAGCCAATGGTTCGGCAATTTTTAGGGCATTCGGCTAAAAACCGGTCGTAAAAACCTTTGCCGTAGCCAAGTCGGTGGCCGTTTTTGTCAATGGCCAAAAGTGGCACTAAAACAGTGGTTAACTGCTTAATGTCGGTACCTTTTGCATTAACCGGTTCAGGAATTCCAAAGGCATTAATTGCAATTTTAGTATCTTTTTCCAAGTAGAAATGCAGTAGTTTTTCTTCAGTAAAATCGGTGCTGGAAACCAGCCAATTGATGCCAGAGAATTGGTTTTCCACGGTTTCTTTCACCAACCAGGTATTTACTTCATTAAACTTCTCGATAGGCAAAAACAAGTGGATGAACCGGTCGCTGCTGGTCAATACTGACGACAACTGTGTGCCTATTTTTTTGGCTAGGTCGGTTCGCTGGCTTTCGGTAAGCTCAGCACGTTTTTTTCGGTATACCGCTCTCCATTTCGATTTATCCATTGGTCAAATATAGGAGCAAATAGATGAAATATTTAGGTGAAACCATGGGGTATAGGTCTACTGACAATTTGATTGTATGGTGTTTTCTTTATTTTGAAGAAAAAAACACTAAAATAATTTGCATTTAATAAAGTTCCGCTTAATTTTGCGCCAAGTTTTTAGGAAATGACAGTTATAAACAAATATTGGTGGTGGCGCTATAATTCTTCAGGAGGAGTTGTGGTTACGCATTAATATAGTTGTTTTTCAAATAATTATGAATAAGGGCGGATTGTACACAACAATCCGCCCTTATTTTTTTGTCGTTACTTAACCTACTCAATACCTTGGCAACATGAAAAAAACAAAACTCGCGGTTACCGGAAAAAAAATGGTAGCCGATATACATACCCCGGTTAGTATTTACCTGAAAATAAGGGATAAATACCCAAATTCAATCTTGCTGGAAAGTGCCGATTACCACAGTCAGGACAATAGTTTTTCGTTTATCTGCTTTAATCCAATAGCCCAATTTGTGGTGCAAAACGAAAAAATAAGCTACCAACTGCCTAACGAAACTAGTGTAGTTACTAACATCTTGGACAGGGAACAGGTAACAGATACGCTTAAGCTATTTAGTCAATCCTTTGACCTAGTGGGCGATGAAATTCCTTTTAAAAATGGACTGTTTGGTTACACCAGCTACGATGCGGTTAAGTATTTTGAAGACATTGAGGTAGGCAGAAAATTGGAGGAAGACAACATTCCAAAAATGATTTATCAGGTTTATCAAAACGTGATATCTATTAATCATTTCAACGATGAGGCTTGGTTGTATTGCTTTTCGGCAAATGATGAAAACAACCTGAAGGATATTCAGGATTTAATTGCCGTAAGAACGTTTCCTACCTTTCATTTTAAGGCCAATGGCGAAGCTGCGTCCAACCATACCGACGAAAGTTTTATTCAGTTGGTTGAGAAAGCGAAGGAACACTGCCGATTGGGCGATGTGTTTCAACTGGTGCTGTCGCGGAGATTTTCGCAGGAGTTTTCGGGTGACGAATTTAATGTGTACCGAGCATTGCGTTCCATCAATCCATCGCCATACCTGTTTTACTTTGATTATGGTAGTTTCAAAATTTTTGGCTCATCGCCAGAAGCACAGCTAGTTATTCGTGAAAACAAGGCGTTTATCAATCCAATTGCCGGCACATTTAAGCGAACCGGAAATGATAAGCAGGATGAGGAAAGAGCCATGCAATTGGCCCGCGACCCAAAAGAATCGGCCGAGCATACTATGTTAGTCGATTTGGCTAGAAACGACTTGAGTATTCGTGGAACCGATGTGGTGGTAGAGAAATTTAAGGAAGTGCAGTTTTATTCGCATGTAATTCACTTGGTATCCACGGTTTCGGCACATCTTGGGCCTTATGTCGATAAATTTCAACTGGCAGCCCGAACGTTTCCCGCAGGTACACTTAGCGGAGCACCAAAATTCAAGGCCATGGAACTTATTGAGCAGTACGAGAATAAGAACCGACAATTTTATGGCGGTGCAATCGGTTTCATCAGTTTTAACGGTGATTATAACCATGCCATTATCATCCGGTCTTTTTTAAGTAAAGACAATGTTTTACACTATCAAGCAGGTGCTGGAGTGGTTGCGGCTAGTCATGCGAATAGCGAAATGCAAGAGGTGTACAACAAACTTGAAGCGCTAAACAAAGCCATTGCTTTGGCAAGCGAGATTTAATAACCATTAAACAAACCCACACACCATGAGCAATAAGGTGTTAATGATAGACAACTACGATAGCTTTACCTACAACCTGGTACATTATCTGGAAGCAGCGGGAGCCAGCGTGGACGTATTTCGCAACGATAAAATAACGGTAGAGGAGGCAAGCGCATATAAACAAATTGTTTTGAGCCCTGGTCCAGGATTGCCGCATTCGGCAGGAATTATGCCCCAGCTTATTAAAACTTTGGCACCAAGCCACAAGATTTTGGGTGTTTGCCTCGGGCATCAGGCCATTGGTGAGGCTTTTGGTGGACAACTGCATAACATGAATGAGGTTTTTCATGGGGTTGCAACGCTTTGTTCGGTGGTTCAGTCCGACCCTATTTTTATGGGCTTACCGCAAACTTTTAAGGTGGGTCGCTATCATTCGTGGGCGGTGATGCAGCCTATTCCCGCTGGCCTTGAAATTATTGCTACTGATGTGGACTCAGGGGGGATAATGGCATTAAAACACAAGGGGTATAACCTTCGCGGAGTACAGTTTCACCCGGAAAGCATACTTACCGAACATGGTATGAAAATAATTAAAAACTGGTTAGCCATTCCGGTTTAACGCCAAATGTGTTAAACACATAGAAACATAGATTTAATGCGGTTGGTCGCTATGTTTTCTGAAACGATACTATAGAGAAAGCAAAATTATTTAACGATAATGTGTATTTGTAATCTTTTGAAAATCAACACTATGTTTCTATGCGTTTTTAAAATTTTAGATATAACAGTATTCAATCATTTTTTATGAAAGATATTTTAAATCACCTGATAGCGCACAAAAGCTTGGATAAGGCCATTGCTAAAGAGGTGTTAGTAAAGATGGCAAGTGGGGCGTATAATCAAAGTCAAATCGCAGTTTTTCTGGCTATTTACATGATGCGCCCGGTAACCGTAGAAGAAATGGAAGGCTTTCGTGATGCTTTGCTCGAACTGTGTATACCGATTGATTTGGATGAATTTTCGCCAATTGATCTTTGTGGAACCGGTGGTGACGGAAAAAACACCTTCAATATTTCAACGCTGGCCACATTTGTAGTAGCCGGCGCGGGGATAAAAGTGGCCAAACATGGTAATCATGGTGTTTCTTCGGTGTCGGGTTCATCAAATATGATGGAGTATTTTGGGGTAAAGTTTACCAACAACCCTGACGTGCTTAAAAAGCAAATTGACCAAAGTGGGGTTTGTTTCTTGCACGCACCTTTGTTTCACCCGGCTTTAAAAAATGTGGGACCGGTTAGAAAAGACATTGGCCTAAAAACTTTCTTCAATATGCTTGGGCCAATGGTAAACCCCGCTATGGTAAAACGGCAGGTGGTTGGGGTTTTTAATCTTGAGTTGGCACGTATCTATTCGTATTTGTACCAGAAAACCGATGTCAATTACACCATTCTGCATGCGCTTGATGGTTACGATGAAATTTCGTTGACCGGTGCTGCAAAGCTTATAGGTAAACATTCAGAAAAACTGGTGAATCCAGAAGATTTTGGTGTTCAAAAAGCCACTGCCTCAGATTTATTTGGAGGCAATACCGTTCCGGAAATGGCGGCCATATTTAAAAGTGTTTTAGAAGGAAATGGTACGGTGGTTCAAAACAATGTGGTGTGTGCAAACGCTGCAGTTGCCATTAACTGCGTATATCCTGAACTCGGTATGAAAACAGCATTTCAGTTGGCCGAAGAGAGTTTAAAGTCGAAAAAGGCTTTAAGTAGTTTTAATAAACTAGTTGCCATGCAATGAATATTTTAGAAGAAATCTGTAACCATCAGTTACAACTGGTGGATGAGCTAAAACGCCACTTACCTATTACCGAATTAGAACAACGGCCAGCTTTTAATGCTCAATCAATCTCACTGAAAGAGGCGTTTTTAAAGAGGAATACTCCGGGTATTATTGCTGAGTTTAAGCGCAGATCACCATCTGTGCCGGTTATTAATTTAGCAGCAAACCCGGCAAGTGTTGTGCAGGCTTATGAAAAGGCTGGTGCAATAGCCGCTTCGGTGTTAACCAATTACAAGTATTTTGGCGGAAACGATGCCGATTTACTTCAAGCTAAATCAAACAGTCGTCTTCCTATTTTGCGGAAGGAATTTATAGTTGATGAGTATCAGGTTTTCGAAACCAAGTCGCTGGGTGCCGATGTGATGCTGCTTATTGCTGCGGCTTTAACAAAGGAAAAATTACTTCAATTGGCAAAACGGGCCAAGGCGTTGGGCTTAGAAGTGTTATTGGAAATAAAGGATGAAGCGGAGCTCGATTATATCAATCCATTTGTCGATTTTATAGGTGTAAACAACCGCGATTTATCCACTTTTAAAGTAGATGTCGCGATGTCTGAAAAATTGGCTGGATTAATTCCTTCCGAATTTATAAAGGTTTCGGAAAGCGGAATTTCCAATCCGGTGGTGGTAAATAATTTAACAAACTGTGGGTATAAAGGTTTTCTAATTGGAGAATGCTTTATGACTCAAATTAATCCTGGAGAAGCTTGTGCTCAATTTATAGCCAGTTGTGAAACCGGTTAAACTTAGTTGAGTGTTTTAGTTGAAGATGTGTAAATTAGCGAACCTTAACACCTTACCTAAACTAAACCTGTCATGAAAATTAAAGTATGTGGTACCCGAGATCGGGAGAACCTGCAGCATATTATTAACCTAAACCCCGATTTTATTGGGTTTGTGTTTTACGAAAACTCGCCACGTAACGTTACCGAAGTGCCCAAAATTTTATTTCCGCCAGAAATCAAAACCGTTGGTGTTTTTGTTAATGCTACTCCAGGTGAAATGTTGCAGAAGGCCAAGGAATTTCATTTAGATTATATTCAACTTCATGGTCAAGAATCGGTTGAAATATGTCAGGAAATCAAGTCAAGCGGAATCGGAGTAATAA
Source organism: uncultured Flavobacteriales bacterium (assembly GCA_964390915.1). Taxonomy (GTDB): domain Bacteria; phylum Bacteroidota; class Bacteroidia; order Flavobacteriales_D; family Luteibaculaceae; genus DASUEB01. Next base: position 24,204 of record CAYMJL010000015.1, on the reverse strand, counting down.
AAGCATTTAATATGTCCGACAATTTTGACTTTACCATTTTGCAGCCGTACAAAAAAGTGGTAGATTATTTTTTGTTTGATGCCTCGGCAGGAACCATGCCGGGCGGTACGGGTGAGACCTTTAATTGGGATTCTTTACGGGCATACGACCAGCAAATTCCCTTCTTTTTAAGTGGTGGAATTGGGCCATTGCATGCCGAGGTGTTAAAAAGCGACTGGATGCAGCAATTTTCTCCATTTGCACTCGATGTTAATAGCAGGTTTGAGGTTACACCTGGGGTTAAAAACATTGAACTTTTGGAACGGTTTATCAATGAAATAAGAAAACAAGACAAAATAAAGCATGAAGTATCAGGTTAATGCCCAAGGGTATTACGGTGAATTTGGAGGGGCGTTTATTCCAGAGTTGTTGTACCCCAATGTGGAAGAACTACGAAGTAAATATTTGGAAATAATCGCTCAGCCCGAATTTCAACTGGAAATGAATCAGTTGTTAAAAGATTATGTTGGAAGACCGACTCCGCTGTACGAAGCCAAACGCCTTTCCAGTAAGTACAACACCCGGATTTTTTTAAAACGCGAAGATTTAAACCACACGGGTGCACACAAAATAAACAATACCATTGGTCAAATTCTACTGGCTAAAAAACTCGGTAAAACGAGAATTATAGCAGAAACAGGAGCTGGACAGCATGGTGTGGCCACGGCCACAGTTTGTGCCTTGATGGGCTTAAAATGTCTGGTGTATATGGGTGAAGTTGATATTGAACGACAAGCACCAAATGTTGCACGCATGAAAATGTTGGGTGCCGAGGTTATTCCGGCAACATCGGGGAGCAAAACACTGAAAGACGCTACCAACGAAGCCATTCGCGACTGGATAAATAATCCTGACGATACTTTTTACATTATTGGTTCGGTAGTTGGCCCACATCCTTATCCTGATATTGTAGCCAGATTTCAGGCCATTATTAGTGCGGAAACGAAAAAGCAGTTATTGGAACAAACCGGAAGCGAATTACCAAATTATGTATTGGCTTGTGTAGGTGGTGGTAGCAATGCTGCAGGCGCATTTTATAATTTTCTGGATCATGAACAGGTGAAGCTGATTGCCGTTGAAGCAGCTGGTAAAGGTGTTGATAGTGGCCACTCGGCAGCTACCAGTGCTTTGGGAAGAGTTGGCATTATTCACGGCAGTAAAACATTATTAATGCAAACTGAAGACGGTCAAATAACCGAGCCTTATAGCATTTCTGCTGGGCTAGATTATCCCGGTGTGGGGCCTGCACATGCTTTTTGGGGAACATCAGGAAGGGCAAGTTATGTTTCGGTTACCGATGATGAAGCTTTGGAAGCGGCACTGGAGTTGTGCAGGTTAGAAGGAATTATACCTGCATTAGAATCGGCACATGCATTGGCGTATCTGAAAAAACTTAAAGCAAAAGCGACTGATGCCGTGGTGATTTGCCTCTCTGGTCGTGGCGATAAAGATATGGCCACCTACATGAAACTGGTTGAATAAATTACAATTTAGGGTTGCGGGTTTATCTGTTTTGGTGGCTGACCAATAGCAAGATTATGGATTTTTAATCGCCGATTCAAACTCGAAACTCGAAACAAAAAAACACGAAACTTATTATCAAGAATGAGTCGCTTGCAAAAATTGTTCAACGAAAAGAAGAACATACTGTCTGTATATTTTACCGCTGGTTTTCCGGTACTTTCATCAACCAACGAAATTATTACCGCTTTGGTAAACAATGGGGTTGATTTGATTGAAGTTGGTTTTCCGTTTTCTGATCCCTTAGCCGATGGGCCGGTTATTCAACAAAGTAGCACTGTGGCGCTGCAAAATGGCATTACAACGGCTGTAATTTTTGAGCAGCTTAAAACTGTGCGGAGCACCACTCAGGTTCCGTTGGTAGCGATGGGTTATTTAAATCCAATTCTTCAGTTTGGGGTGGAAAATTTCTTGAAAGAATTGTCAGTCGTTGGCTTTGATGGAGTTATTCTTCCTGATTTACCGGTTGAGGTTTATGAGCAGGAATACCAAGAATTATTCAAAAAATACGGAATAGATTTTATTTGCTTAATCACTCCACAAACTTCTGAAGAAAGAATTCGTTATATCGATTCCGTTTCTTCAGGGTTTATTTACATGGTTTCTTCGGCTAGCACAACCGGAAAAACCAACGGAATAAGCCATGTGCAAGAAAATTACTTTCAGCGAATAGCGGCCATGGGCTTAAAAAACCCGACTCTTGTTGGTTTTGGAATAAATGACCATGCCAGCTTTAATAAAGCCTGTCAATATGCCAATGGAGCTATTGTGGGTAGTGCTTATATTTCATCTATTTCAGCAGGGAATATTGCTGAGAACACCGAGGGGTTTGTGGGTAATATAAGAAACATGACTTCGGTTGAATAACATACAGACTAATGCATGGGACCAGCACCTTTCAACTTTTTAACTTTCAACTTTCCAACTTAAGCCTTCGTCTTAAACATTCTTTTCACCGTTTTGCCCATTTTCCCTAGGTTTTCCTGAATTCCGGTAATGTCAATTTCGTCAGGGCGAATAGCTGTGGCTAAGGTTTCGGTTGGGTTTTGTTCGGGGTACAGCAATATAAAACTGTTTTGACGGAAGAAACGATAGAGCAGCTGCGACATGTTGTCCAAGTAGGAAGAATAGGAAAGAGTTCCTTTTCGGGCAGTTACTGAGAAAATCAGGTCTTCTTTGTTCACAATAGCCGAAAGCTTCGAATAATCTTCCCACGATTGAAGTGAGGTATGTGCTATAATTTGTTGGGTTTCTTCCGCCAATTGAGCACTTATTTTCTCGAAACCGGTGGTTGGACCATAGAAATTAATCCGGGCATTAAATCGGGTGGCAAGCAATACTATTTTTCTTACCCAAAGCGTGAAACCAAGCTCGTATTGAGCATTTTCTGGATACAGCACTACTATGCGTTTAAAAGTTGTAGTCGGGTGAATCATGCGGCAAATCCAAACTGTTTTTTCGGTTTTGTTAAGCACCATGTCCAAGTCGGTACCAAAAAGTCGTTCGGTAAGCTGAACTTTTTCTTGCCAAGGAATAACAACTTCCGTAATGTCCTCTTCTTGCATGGTGTGTACCAGTGCATTAGCCTTATTGATATCGGTTTTTTGCATCGGCACAATGTATTCGTGGCCAATGTTGCCTTGCTGGATTACTTTATCCATTAGCCGAGTGTTTAGCACTACCTCTTCATCATTCGCATTGCCCGATTCCACGATAGTTACTGCATGTAAAGGCATTTTACTCCCTGGGCGTTTTAAGGCTAAGGCAAAATTCACCAAGTATTCTAGACCCAGGTAGTTTTCAACCGGAAGAAGAATTTTCTCGTTCAAATCACTTCGTGTTGGGGCTAAGTCGGTCTCGCTAATCACTAGTTTTTTTCCTGATACTTCCGTAACCAATGAGGCTACCAGGCAGGTAATTAAAATAAGAATAATGGTTCCGTTTAGCACGGCAATGTCAATAATCTGCCGGTCGTAACCAGCTTTAATAATAGCCAAAGTTGCAGCTGCGTGAGCGCTACTAAGTCCAAAAATCAGCTGTCGTTGTGCTCGGGTTAGCTTAAAGATTAGTTGACTGAGCCAGGCGGCAATCCATTTGGTTAATAGCGCAATTCCTGTAATGACACCTGCAAAAATTATGGCCGTGTTCCCATGTAATAAAACCCGAAGGTCGACTAACATACCTACTGAAATCAGAAAAAACGGAATAAAAAGGGCATTACCAACAAAATCAATTTTGGCATGCAAAGCCGAGTTGTGCGGAATAAGTCGGTTTAAGGAGAGGCCGGCCATAAATGCACCTACAATCGGTTCAATTTGAGCCATTTCAACAAGAAACGCAGCCAAAAAAACCATCGCCATTACAAAAATGTAATGCGAGGTATTGTCGTCTTTTATATTTTTAAAAAACCAACTAGAAATGCGCGGGAATATATAGAAAACCACAAAGAAGAAAATCACCAACGAGCCACCTAAACGCAACCAAAAAAGAGGATCCAAATGCCCATCGACCGATGCTGTGATTACTGCCAACATAAGCAGTACAGCCGTGTCGGTAATAATTGTTCCACCAACGGCCATGTTTACGGCTAGGTTTTTACTTATGCCTAAACGTCCCACAATTGGGTAACCAACCAGTGTATGGGTAGAAAACATGCTTGATATAAGCAGCGAGGGTAATAGTGCGTAGCCTAAAAAACCATAAAACACACACATGCCAATGGATAATGGTATGGTGAAGGTTAAAATTCCAAAGGTTAGGCTCTTTTTCTGGTTTTTTCTAAAATCAGTTAAGTCGAGGTCTAATCCCGCTAAAAACATGATGTACAATAAACCTACAAAACCGAATAACTTAAAACTGCTGTCGTTTGATAGTATGTGCAAACCATTTGGCCCAAGTGCCACACCGGCTAGGATGAGGCCAATAATACCAGGGACTTTAAACCGAGAAAGTAGGATAGGCGAGAAAAGAATAACGAATAAAACCACTGAGAATATCAGCACCGGTTCTTGGAGGGGAAATTTTATACTGCTTGTAATAAGGCAAGGAGTCATGGTAGTGGGTTGGAAAAATGCTAAATGTGTCCGAAAATACCTAAAAAACAGCATAATCTTTAAGAAAGATAAACTTGCTGGTGATTTGTGGTAGTACGCAATAGCTACCGGTGTTCAGGCTTCAATCTTTGGTTTCCGGAATAATTTTTTAGCAACTGCTGATGGGTGTCGTCTGTTGTTAAAACAAAGTAGTTTGGGTGGCAAACAATCTGGGAGGAACTAGGCTTAATCCACAGTGGTGGTTTAGTTGTTCAATGAAATAGGCACACAACTGAGGTGAATAACTTTCATCAGTATTGTGAATGAAGAAATACAGCTCTTTTAACCCCATTTCTTTCCAGTTTCTAATTCTGATTGCCCAATCCTCGAGTCTTTTCAAACAAGTAGGGTGCAGGTCGGTTCCGGCAAACCGAATAAATGCCGTGGTAGTAGTCAGGTACTGGTGAATACAATCCCGGCGACCTGGTGTATCGGTAATCACCATGGGGATTTTCATCTCAGCCATTGCCGAAAAAATTTCATGAAGCTGGTTTGATTTAAACCAATCAGGGTTTCTTAGTTCGACAACTATTCGTGCGCGATTTTGAATTCTTTCCGCAAATGTGATTAACACAGCTTGTTGTTTGGGTGCAAAAGAATCGGATAATTGAAGAAGATAATACCCTATTTTGTCCTTTATAGGTTCCATGGTGGTCAAAAAGGTATCGGTGGCTTCTTCCACGTTAACCAATTGCTTTTCATGGCTTATTGTTCGCTCAAATTTTGGGCAAAAGGTAAAATTGGCTGGAGTGGCTTTGTGCCATTTTAGCATATCAACCAACTTCTTTGGTTCATAAAACGTGGCGTTTAACTCCAGTGCGTTGAATTGATTCGCATAATGGTGTAAAAAATCGGTCGATTTTGTTCCCGTTGGGTAAATTTTCCCGACCCACTCGGTAATCCCCCATTTTGCACAACCAACATATGTTTTTAATGGCTCGGTGTTATTGGAGGCTTTTAAAATCGCCGTGGTGAATGGCGAATCTGAGGGAAGACGTAAATCCAGATTTGGTAGAGCGTTGTAAGGTACTTGGCCAAATTTCATGGGATAAAGGTAACAAGTTCAAAAAGTGAACGAATAACATTCATTTTTTTTGAATAAAACTCACTAAAATGAATTTTTTATAAAATACTGATTATTAGGTAATTGAATAAATTTATATAAATATTTAAAAATTTTTCATGCTCTGAAATACCTATTAATACTATGTTTTAAATGATTATCAGGTCTAGACCTGATAATGGCATAATATCAGGCCTAGACCTGATAATTGATGAATATCAGGTTTAAACCTTATATTTGTTTTTAAAGTAAAAGTTCAAATGGGGAAGCAGGTAGCCGTAATTACGGGTGATTTGGTTAACTCCCGCAGGCTTAATCCAAAGCTCAGGGAGCAGCTTTACATGGAGCTTAACAATTGGCTTGCCGATGAGAGTAAACAGGTTAAAAAAGGGGCTTTTTTGGCAGAGGCCAGTCGTGGAGACTCGTTTCAGTGTTTTGTTAAAAAGAGAGCCGATGCTTTGCGGTACGTTTTACTTATAAAATTTTACCTGCATAGCTACTGTAGACGAAGCAACTTAAAAAACAAAAACATGGTTATTGATGCCAGATTAAGTATTGGTGTTGGTACCCTAGATTTCCTTTCTGATAAATTGGCCATCTCAGATGGAGAAGCTTTTCAGCGCTCGGGTTTGCTGTTGGAAAAGTTGAAGGGAACTAGCCAAGGGTTAGGAATAAGTATTGCCAATAGGTCTGTTCAAGAAGAGTTAAATACCCTTTTTGTTTTGCTCGACGAGGTGTTGCGAAAAACCACCCCGATGCAAGCCGAGGTTATTTTTGCAAAATTGCAGGGAAAAAAGGAAAAACAAATTGCCGAAGAATTGAGTATATTTCAGTCGGCAGTAAACCAACGGTCTAAAGCGGCTGGTTGGAATGCCATTGATGCAGCTGTTAAGCGATTTGAAACCCTCATGAATTAAAGAAAACACTTATGCAACCCTTGTTTACCCTGTCTGATGGAAGTTTACTGATTAGATTATTTCTCGCCCATCTGTTAGCCGACTTTGTTTTCCAAACCAGTTGGATGGTGAATAATAAGCGACTTTTTTCTAAGGCAATGGGTTTGCATATTTTTCTGGTTTTTCTATTTGCTGTATTGCTCACGGGGTTGTGGTGGATGGCAGTCGGAATTGCGGTAATACACTATCTTATCGATTTGCTTAAAATTTATTGGCGGCAGAAAAACATCGCTTTTGCTGCTAGTGGTCAAAACAAAACGACTTTTATTAGAAGCGAATTATTTGCTTTTTTGGCCGACCAAGGCTTGCATGTGTTGGCTCTTGTTTTATTCTGGATTTGGTCGTTGGGGAAAGTTAATTTGCTTTGGCTGAATACGGTAAACTTGATGCTGAATTATGAAATTGGCTTAATAATCTTGGCGTATGCTTGGGTTATTTGGCCATTGGGCTTCATTTTAAAATTTGCCACTCAAAATCTGTATAAAAAACCAAGTCCTGAGTATAATACAGAGGAGGAAATAGCTGAAGGCGGACGGTTGATAGGTGTTTTTGAGCGTATAATAATTCTAACTTTTGTATTATTTCAGCAATACGGAGCCATTGGTTTTTTAATAACCGGTAAATCGATTTTAAGATTGGGCAGCAAGCAACAAACCGAATATGTTTTAACGGGTACACTTATGAGTTACGCTTTGGCTATTTTAACCGGCGTAATTGTAAACTGGTTACTTTCGATCGCTTGGCAGGGTTAATTAACCCATCAATTCAGTCATTAATTTTCCAAATGCTTCTTTAAGTTCGGCTAGTTCTGTTTCAACTTTGCTTAATCTGGTTTCTAATTCACCAACCGATTTTCGAGCCGGTTCAGCAGGAAGTTCTTCTTCGTTTATCTCAGGCGTTCCACCCAAAAGATGCATAAAACGAGCTTCTTTTTGCCCGGCTCTTCTGGGCAATTGAACCACTAACGGGGTTTCGCCCGAAGCCAGATTTTCTAGTGTTTGCTGCACTTCTTCTAAAGAGTCGAATTCGTACATGCGTCCTGAATTGGTGTTCAATTCGCCGGGTGTTTGCGGACCTCGAAGCAGCAATAAACCAATTAGTGCAATATCGGGCGGGGTAACCGAATAAACCCGCGCAAAGGTGTGCAGGTATTTCACCGAACGACTGCCGCCACCAATCTCGGTTGCAATTAGGCCACGTTGTTTAAGTGAATTCAGGGCAAGTACAACGGTTTCCTCATCATATTCTACTACCGGTTTGCGGGCCGTTTTTTGGTTACAAGCCGTTGTTAAACCGTTTAGGGTCATGGGGTAATAATCGGGGGTGGTCATGCATTTTTCCATCAATGCGCCTAAAACCCGTAGCTCTGTATCGTGTAGTTCTGGTAAAACCTGTGCTGCGTCCATGGCGGCAAAGTTAATCATACCGTACAAGGTATCAAGTACAACGTACATCGTGTATGCCAATTCCCACTGAAATAAACCATTACCGAGTTCTTAATTGTTAATTTTACATTTTTAATTTCATTTTTCATGCCCATTCTAACTCACAAGTTTTCTGATTATCAAGTACATAAAGACACCGAAATTTTGTTGTTGGGCACTTTTGTGCATGATATTGAAGAGAGTGGTGACTTTTTCTACGGCCGGACGCGTAGTTTTTTGTGGCATTTGTTGCCTATTTGCTATGGGCTACAATCATTGAAGGAGGCTGCGTTATCGAGCAAACAAGCTTTCATGAAGACTTATAAAATCGATTTTGTCGATGTTATTCAGTCAATAGAAGTTCCGGATGGAGAGGAAAATAACCACGATGATACCTTTGTTGATGAAAGTGTACATCAATGGAAGGATATTAAAGCGGTTATTGATCAATTGCCCAATTTAAAAGCCGTTTATTTTACCCGAAAAACGTTCAACACCATTCCGAATTGCAGAAAGCAATTGGTTGAGATAGCCGCGTATTGCCAACAGAAAAACATAAGAATTTGCAAACTCGAAACACCGGCCAAGTATTTTGACCAAGCTAAGCAACAGCAATGGAAAGATGCCATTGTGTTACAGAAAACGTGTATGAAGGTTTAGTTTTTGAACTTTCAAACTCAATTCACAATTCCTTCCAGGCAAAAAGTGCTTCGTTAACCGGCGATGCACTTAGTGATTGCTTCACCGGCAAATCCAGAAAACGATAACTAACTTTTGAAAGGTACAAGCCTTGCGGATGGGCGGGAATTATTTGCGCAGGAGTTTCCTTAGAAATTAAGTGACTTTCAAACTCATCAACAGTCAATTTCCCGCGGCCGATGTCCAATAATTTGGTCATTATGATGCGAATCATCCTTCCCAAAAAACGATTGGATGAAATTTGAAAGCGAATTTTAGTTTCTGTTGGGTCGATAAAAAGGTGTGCGGAACTTACCCGGCAAATGGTATGCTCATATTGGTTCGGGCTTTTGCAAAAAGCCCGGTAGTCGTCATAGTTAGGCAGCAGGCTCACGGCCTGTTTCATGGCAGCAAAGTCAAGATTTTTTTCTTCGTATAAGGCACTCAACCCATTCAGAAAGGGATTTTTTTCGGTGTGAATAAAGTAGTCGTACTTGCGGTGAAAAGCATCGAACCTGGCGTGTGGTTGGCCTTCCATTAGAATAATGTCGAAAATTACAATATCGGCGGGGAGCGATTTGTTTAATTTGAACAACACCAATTCGCTGTCTAGTTCTCCTTCAAAATCGAAATGAAAAAAAAACTGACTGGCATGAACCAGTGAGTCGGTTCGGCCACAACCTATAGTGTTTATTGGGGTTTTTAAAATTTTTGACAAGCAATTTTCCACCACTTCCTGCACGTTAACGCCAAAAGTCTGTTTTTGCCAACCGCCGTAAAGCAGTCCGTTGTATGCCATGTGGATAAAGTACCGCAACGAAACGAATTTTAGGTGAAACGCGAAAGTAAGTTTACAGTACCAATAAACCTAGTTCCCGCAATTCTTGTGCGGTTTTATTGTGCCAGAAAAGCTCGAACTCGCCAAGGTTTGCTTTAACAAAAGCCTCCTTCAATTCCGCATAGCTTGTGGTTTTTGAATTGCTGCAGGTAAGTGTTGGAAGAATCTGATTTAGCCAATTTCCCAATTCAAACTCTGTCTGTAAAGTGGCCTCACTTTTTTTATTGCTAAACACCAGTTTTGCTAAAGTAATTTCTTTTCCCTTGGCAATTTTTGAGTAGGTACTCAAGCTAGGATTGGAACCCAACCAAATTATCTTGGCATTTGCATTAACGGGTTTGTATGCTTCCAGATTAATGCAATCTTCAATAAAGTGAGGCGATACCGTAGTTTTAGGCACTTTAAAATCGAACCATTTGTGCAGCGGAATGTCAAAACCAACTCCGTGCATATAATTAAATAGGGACTTTTTTAGGCCAGCACTAAAGGCATGATGGTCAATGCCAGTTGGGTCGTGGTGCTCCAAGTCGTTGTTGGCAAACGAACTGGTATCTGGGTTTACACGTTCTACTTTAAATTTTTCGGGACTTAGTCCCACCGGACTGTGAGCCGTCATGGCAAATTGGTGCCAAAACCCCGATTGCAGGACTCCGTTCATAAAAAGCTGGCGAACCATTTCAAGTGAATCGATGGTTTCTTGCACGGTTTGGGTAGGGAAACCAAACATAAGATAGGCATGTACCATGATTCCGGCACGCGTAAAATTATCGGTTACCTTGGCAACTTGTGGCACAGTAACACCTTTGTCAATTAAGGCCAGCAGCCGGTCAGAGGCTACTTCCAAACCACCGGAAACGGCAATACACCCCGATTCTTTTAACAAGCGGCACAAATCGTAGGTGAAACTTTTTTCAAAACGGATATTGGTCCACCAGGTTACCACTAGTTTTCGCCGAATAATTTCAATGGCCAAATCGCGCATTAAAGCGGGGGGAGCGGCCTCGTCAACAAAATGAAATCCAGTTTCGCCGGTTTGCTTAATAATCGTCTCTATTCGGTCGCAAAGCATTGCAGCGGTGCTGGGTTCGTATCGCTTAATGTAGTCTAACGATATGTCACAAAAAGTACATTTACCCCAATAGCAACCGTGGGCAAGGGTAAGTTTGTTCCACCTGCCATCGCTCCACATGCGGTGCATGGGGTTGGCAATTTCTATTACCGAAAGGTATTTTTTTAATGGTAAATCGCTGTAGTCGGGTGTGCCAACACGAGTTTGGGCAAAATCCCTATCGGTCGATTCATTGTAATAAACTACTTGCTCGTTTACTAGGGTTAGCGCACGTTTTAATAGGTTAATTGGCCGTGAACCATCAAGATATTGAAGTAAATTCAAAACGGGAGCTTCACCGTCATCTAGCGTTATGAAATCGACAAATTCGAAAACACGAACATCGGTAAGCGAGCGCAATTCAGTATTTGGGTAGCCGCCTCCCATGGCCACCGTTACCTTGGGGTAATGTTGTTTAATGTACTGCCCGCACTTTAAGGCACTGTATAAATTGCCGGGAAAAGGCACCGATAGGGTAACCAAGGTAGGTTGCGCCCATTCCATTTTCTCTTTAAGTCTATTGATTAAAAGTTCATCAATAAAACTATCGGCTCCCGTAAGCGTTTCGTAAAGCGGGTCGAAACTGGCAACGGCCATGCTTAAGCGCTCGGCGTATCGGCTAAAACCAAAATGTGGGTCAACTGTTTCAATGATTAAATCCGAAAGGTCTTCTAGATACAATGTGGCCAGATGCCTCGCTTTGTCGCGGTGTCCCATTATGCCAAAAGCCCATTCCAGATCATCAAGTTGTGCAAATCGGGAGGCTTCGGGTAAAAAATTTCCTTCGCAAATGGTATGGGCAAGCGTGGGGTTGTTGTCTTGCAAAAAGTCAATAACCGAATCGATGGTTGCAATGTAATGCTCGCGTAAATTCAGAATGCGCTGCACATTAGGTGAGCGTTTCTTCGGGCATAATTCCGCCCGATTAAATAATTCACGAAGGGTTGTTGATGAAAATAAATCTAAAATAACCTCGATACCCAAATCGGCTTGAACAGCAGGAATACCTTGTGTATTTAAAAAACCTTTCAAATACTGCGTTGCCGGATACGGAGTGTTTAACTGCGTAAACGGTGGGGTTATTAAAAGGACTTTTTGGTTCAAAAGCTACCGGTTTATAAATCGTGAATTTCTACCAACTGGGCAGCCGGCATATGTTCGGTCGATAAAATATCGATTCTGTCAGTCAATTTACTTGCGAAAATCAATCGCTGGCATTTTTTTGGAATGCTTTGAAACATGCGATCCACGTATACCTGCGTGTTGTGGTTTATGGTTTCACCATCGTCAATAATAAACCACTTTATTTTGTTGAGGTTAATACCGTTTTGAAAGTAAATGTCCTGAATACGTTTTGGGGTAGCCACCACCACATCAACTCCGCCATAAATATCATCGCGCTGAACATCAAGTGGGCCGCCTTCAAAAGCACAAACCATTCGCAAATCACGACCGGCTAGCAGTTTGAACAGGTCGCGCATTTCAAGTGCTTTTTCTTTATTGGGAACAATAACCAATGCACGAGGTGCATCTTCAAAAGGTTCCTTTAGTTTTTGAATAAGTGTAATAACCACCAAGGCAGTTTTTCCGCTTTTCGGTGGACTTACAGCAATAAGGTCGTTACCGCCTGTAATTTTCCCAAATGCGGCAATTTGCAGCGGAGTTGGGCTGTCAAATTTATTTTCGGTTAATGCCACAGCCAAAGCCGGGCTTAATTTTTCTAAAAACATAGTTGCTGTTATAGCTTGTCTTTTAAATATTTGCTGGTGTAGCCCAGACCACTTTTTACCAAATCTTCCGGTGTTCCTGCAAAAACTAGGTTTCCACCTTTATCGCCACCTTCTGGACCAAGATCTATTACCCAATCGGCCATTTTAACTACATCTAGGTTGTGCTCAATTACCAGCAAACTATGTCCAAGTGCAATTAGGCCATCAAACGCCCGCAGTAGCTTTTTAATATCGTCAAAATGAAGTCCGGTAGTAGGTTCGTCAAAAACAAAAAGTATCGATTTGTCGTACTCGCCTTTGGTAAGAAACGAGGCCAGTTTAATCCTTTGCGCTTCTCCGCCACTTAATGTACTGCTCGATTGGCCAAGTTTAACATAGCCTAAACCAACGTCTTGCAAGGGTTGAAGTTTCTTAATAAGTTTTTCGCAGGTTTTGTTTTTATCGTCTTCGCCAAAAAAAGTAATCGCATCGTCAACAGTAAGGTCTAGAATGTCGTATACGTTTTTGCCGTTGTATTTTACGGCAAGTACTTCGTCTTTAAACCGTTTGCCATGGCAAGTTTCGCAGGTTAAATAAACATCGGCAATAAATTGCATTTCAACTTTTATGAAGCCTTCTCCCTCACATTCGTCACACCGACCACCGGCTACATTGAACGAGAAGTGCGAAGGTTTCATGCCGGCTGCTTTTGCCTGTTTTTGGGTAGAAAGTAGCGTCCTTATTTCGTCAAAAGCCTTTATGTAAGTCACCGGATTCGATCGCGATGATTTGCCAATGGGGTTTTGGTCAATGTATTCAATGGCGCCAATGTGGTCGTAATCGCCTTTTATGGCGTCTAGTTTTCCCGTAGAATCATCGGTTTGGCCACCCAACATTTTGGTAAGAGCCGGAAAAAGTATCTTTTTAATTAAGCTCGATTTTCCTGAACCCGAAACACCGGTAATCACGGTTAACGTTTCCAGCGGAATTTTTACCGACAGGTTGTTTAAGTTATTTTCTCGCGCACCAACAATTTCGATGGACTTGTTCCATGGTCGGCGGCTTTTGGGTAATTCAATTCTTAATTTGTTGGTCAGGTATTTGGCAGTAAGCGAGTGTTCGGCCTTAATCAAGGCTTCGTGTTTTCCCTGAAAAACCACTTCTCCACCCAGTGTACCAGCATTTGGCCCCATGTCAATAATTTCATCGGCCGCACGCATTACGTCTTCGTCGTGTTCAACCACAATAACCGTGTTACCCAATGCATTCAAGGAGCGCAATACTTTTATCAAGCGTTCAGTATCTCTGGAATGAAGGCCAATACTGGGTTCGTCGAGAATATACATGGAACCTACCAACGAACTGCCCATGGAGGTAGCCAAATTAATACGCTGACTTTCGCCACCAGAAAGTGTGTTGGACAGACGGTTTAGGTTGAGGTAACCCAGACCCACGTCTTGCAAAAAGCTTAAACGGTTTTTAATTTCAATTAACAAACGGTCGGCTACTTTGGCTTCGTAGTCGGTAAGGGTTACGCCATCAAAAAAGCGTGCACAATCCTGCACAGGCATTATTACCAATTCCGAAATAGATTTGCCACCAATTTTCACATAGTTGGCGTCTTTTCTGAGTCGTGTTCCCAAACAATCAGGGCAAAGGGTTTTTCCGCGGTAGCGGCTTAACATTACCCGGTATTGAATTTTATAGGCGTTTTCTTCAAGAAAGGCAAAAAAGCGATGGAGGCCTTCAAAGAATTTATTGCCGTTCCATAGCAGGTTATATTCTTCTTGTGATAGTTCTGAAATGGAGCGGTGAACCGGGAAATCGAATTTATGCGAATGTTTAATCAATAAATCTTTCCATTCGCTCATTTTTTCGCCTTTCCAGCAAACAATGGCATCCTCGAAAACAGAAAGATGTTTGTTTGGAATAACCGAATCGGGGTCAATGCCAATCACGCTGCCGTAACCTTCGCAGGTTTTACAAGCTCCTACGGGATTATTGAAGCTAAAAAAATGTTGATTGGGTTCGTCAAATTGCATGCCGTCCAATTCAAAGCGGTTCGAAAACTCTTCCAGGTAGTTTTCTTCACCACTTTTAACCACTTCCACCTGGCAAATACCGTTGCCTTCGAAAAACGCAGCCTGCACACTGTCGGCAATTCGTACCGTTTCGTGCTCGTCCGACACCGAAATACGGTCAATGATTAGTTTTAAATCGCCAGTGTCGATTGGGGTTGTTTCAATGGCATCCTCAAGGCTCATTACCTCACTGCCCGATTTTATCCGAACAAATCCTTGTTGTTGAAACAAATCAAGTTGTTGCTTTAGGTCACGACCAGGGGGAACCACAATTGGCGCATAAATGGCAACCCGGGTTCCTTTTTCAAGGCCAATGATAAAATTTACCACATCGCCAACCGAATGGCGCTTTACCTCGCGACCAGAAATGGGGGAGTAGGTTTTGCCTACACGGGCAAAAAGTAGTTTTAAATAATCGTAAATCTCAGTATTGGTGCCTACTGTAGACCGCGAACTGCGCGAAATCACCTTTTGCTCGATGGCAATGGCTGGCGAAATGCCCTTTATTTGGTCTACATCAGGTTTATCTAATTTCCCTAAAAATTGTCGGGCATAGGAAGAAAGACTTTCTACATATCTACGCTGGCCTTCGGCATAAAGCGTATCGAAAGCCAAACTCGACTTACCCGAGCCTGAAACACCCGTAATTACTATGAATTTGTTTCTTGGAATGCTTACATCAATGTTTTTTAGGTTGTGAACACGAGCCCCCTTTATCTCTATTGACTGAATTTTATTTGGACTGACAACAGGCGTTTTTCCGGTCATGGACAAGTTTTTTGTTAAAATGTGGGGTGAACTATTGCAAATACCGAAAATTATTTTTCTATATTTGTTCACAACATATCGAGGTCAAAGATAGTTCTTCGGCTCAAATCTAAAACTTAGGAGGCACGCTTATAGCATAGATTACTACTCTTTTTTTTAATTAAACCAAACAAAGAGGAGGTACTATGTCTATGCTCAAGCTTAGCGACAAGGAACTTGTTGATTCCTACATTGCCGGAAAAGAATCTGCATTAGAAGTCTTAATCAATCGTCACAAGAGCAAAATATTCTCTACCATTATGTTTATGGTCAATGACCGTGACTTGGCCGAGGATTTGTTTCAGGACACTTTTATTAAGGTGATTAATACCTTGAAAGCAGGTCGTTACAACGACGAAGGGAAGTTTTTCCCATGGGTGCAACGTATATCACACAACTTGGTTATTGACCATTTTCGAAAAGAGAAAAAAATGCGCACCATTTCACCAAACGAAGACTTTGATATTTTCAAGGTATTGAAATTGAGTGACGAAAATGTGCAGGATTTCATGGTTCGTGAGCAAATTGAAGAAGATGTGCGCAAACTGGTTACTTATCTGCCAGAAGAACAACGGGAAGTGGTTGAAATGCGGATGTACAAAGATTTGAGTTTCAAAGAAATTTCGGAACTTACTGGGGTAAGCATTAATACTGCTTTAGGAAGAATGCGTTATGCATTGATTAATCTGCGTAAACTGATAGAAAAACACCAGGTTATTTTGATTAATTAATGATCCGACGAATTTGGTCTACTGAATTTGTTTGTTCAGCTACGGTTTAAATTAATTAAGCAAAAGGTTGATTTTTTATTAAGCTAGGGGAAAATAAAATAGGTGGCAAGGCGTTTTTTAGGAAACCAATTTGCCAATGAAGCATTCTACTCTACGAAAAAACACCATGCTTACCGATGATTTAAAAACCTTTGCTACTGCATTTCCAGCTCATGGACCAAGTAATCGGACAATTGATTTTCTGCTTAGTTATTCTAAAGCGGTAAATATTAAGCAGGTAGCCGGACAGGATTCGGTAATAATTTTGAATTAGGATTACGTACATTGTATCACGTATAGCGTATCGAGGATAAATTCTGTACGTTATACGAGGTACAATGTCCGTTTTACGTTAGTCACGTACATTCCCCACCACACTACAAATGGGACAGTTTTCTGTTTTGTGGCTTCTTGCCGGGCAATATTCTCGCCCAAAAAATATGATTTGTAGGTGAAGCTTATTCCAAAGCTCTTTTTTGAAAAGCTTTTTGCAATCGGCTTCCGTTTGTGTAACGTTTTTGCCTGAGCTTAATCCCCAGCGGGTTATCAGGCGGTGAATGTGGGTGTCTACCGGAAATGCAGGTGCACCAAATGCCTGCGACATAACCACCGAAGCGGTTTTGTGTCCAACCCCTGGCAATTCTTCCAACTGGGCAAAGGTTTGCGGAACGGCACCCTGATATTTATCAATCAGAATGTGTGACAAGTTAAAGATGGCTTTCGACTTAGCAGGGCTTAACCCACACGGTTTTATTATTTCGCGTATGTCTTCAATCGACAACTTAACCATGTCAAAAGGGTTGTTGGCTCGTTTAAATAAAGTAGGTGTAATCTGATTTACCCGAACATCGGTACATTGAGCCGATAGCAAAACGGCAATCAATAAGGTATAAGCATCAATATGGTCGAGCGGAATAGGAGTGGTAGGGTAGAGCTCGGCTAGTTTTTCAACTACGAAAGCGGCTTTTTCTTTTTTGGTCATGGTGGTTTTACCAGCTGGTGGTTCCGCTGGGTTTGGATGCATCTAAAAACAAACTTTGTTTTTTGCCATTTATGTTAAAGTGTACAAGGTTGGCTTGGTCGGAAAACGTATCGAAAAGCAGCGTAAAATTTACAGCCAATTGTTTGATTTTAGTTGGGCTCTTGGTTTGTAAATAGGCAAAAAGTTGCTCGTTTTCCAATTCGTAACCCAAATAAGTTAATGCCAAGTTTTTGTTGGCTGACTTTAATTGAAAATGTGCCAACAAGTAATTGCCAATTATTTCTTTGGCTTTTTGGTGCTGGTTTACATTGCCAAGTAAAAGTTTTACCCCTTGTTTCTTTTCAATGCTTTTCTCTAAATCGTCAATGAAAATCTTTTGGGTAATTTGAAGCAAACCATTTTTATGATTTATCTCGCAAACAGCAACGTGGTAGTCGTGTTTTGCGGTAAAAAGGAGCGCCAGAAAAGCAAAAATTTTAATCATTTAGGCGTTGGTTTCGGGGCTATGGTCGCCTAGTTTTTCGGTCAACTTATATTCTCGATCCACCATGTCGGCCAAGGTGTTGGCTTCTAAAATTTGCAGGGTTTTATCGCGCAGTTCAATAAAAATATCGCGAATACCACAAACCTGCTCATCAATGCACTCCTCGCATTTTTCGTAAAAATTGATAGAAACGCAGGGTAAATAAGCAATTGGACCGTTCATAATGCGCACAATGTCAACAATGCGAATTACCGAAGGATTTTTTTTCAGGTAGTAACCGCCACCTTTTCCTTTTTTGCTTCCCAGATAACCGTGGTTTCTTAATTCCAGCAATATGGTTTCCAAGAATTTCTTCGGAATGTGTTCTTTTTCGGCAATATCAATAATCAACACCGGCTCGGTATCCTTACACCTGGCTAGGTGTTGTAATGCCTTAAGGGCATATTTGGTTTTTTTTGAAAGCACTCCGTTGGTTTTGGGAAATCAAATATCACCAAATTCTGTTCACGGTCTTTACATCCGCTGGTACTTTTTTGTTTTTTGATGCGCATGGCTAGGCGTATATTCGCCAACTTAAATTTTTTTCGAATTTGTTTAGCGCATATAGTCAACTGGGATTCCATCATATAGCCAACTTGGCGGCTTTCGACCATTTGGTTTTTTTGCTGGCTATGTCGGCTGGTTACGGTTTTTCCGACTGGAAAAAATTGGCCATTTTGGTTACTGCATTTACCGTTGGTCATTCGCTTACATTGGTGCTGGCCACTTTGGGCTGGTTGAGCGTGAATGAGCCATTGGTCGAGTTTCTTATACCGGTTACCATTTTTCTTACCTCCATTTACGTTTTGTTGGTAAAAAAAACAACCGGGGGAAAGGTGGTTTATGCCGCGGTGCTTTTGTTTGGCCTTATTCACGGTATGGGTTTTTCTAATTTTTTAAGACAAACGCTATCTGAGGAAATGAATCTTGCAATTCCACTATTGGCGTTTAATATTGGTTTGGAAATTGGCCAACTGCTTATTCTTGTTGGGATTCTAATGTTTGCTTGGTTAATAACATCGGTTTTTAAATTTCCGAACCGCGATTGGCAGAATTACGTTTGTGGTTTGAGTTCGGGCATATCCCTAGTTTTAATGATTAATACTAAGTTTTGGTAAAATGAAAAGTAGATTTTTAACATGCGTTGCGATGAGTTTGTCGCTATTGGCGGCTGCACAATACAAAGGCGACCGGTTTAAGCAGTTGGAAGAAGAACTTCCAACACCTAATACCTATCGTACGGCCTCGGGTGCGCCAGGTCATCAATATTGGCAACAACGTGCCGATTATCAGATGGATATTGTTTTGAAAGACGAAACACAGGAAGTGTTCGGTCGTGAAACGGTTACTTATACCAACAATTCGCCCGATGCCTTAAGTTACCTATGGTTGCAACTCGATCAAAACTATCAGGAAAAAGGCTCTGATACCTATAAAGGCAACCAATCGAAGATTGAACCGAAAATGTCGTTCAAGGCAATCAATAACCTTGAACCTTGGTTCGATGGCGGTTTTAAGTTAGAAGAGGTGAAAGATGCGGGTGGTAAAAACCTGACTTATACCGTAAACAAAACCATGATGCGCATTGACTTACCACAGCCTTTAAAAGCTGGTGGTAGTTACTCGTTTACCATCAAATGGCATTATAACATTAACGACCGCATGAAGTTAGGTGGTCGTAGTGGTTACGAGTATTTTGAAGAGGATAAAAACTACCTGTATACCATTGCACAGTTTTATCCGCGCATGTGTGCTTATATGGACTACCAAGGCTGGCAACACAAGCAATTTTTAGGTGCTGGTGAGTTTACTTTAGATTTTGGCAATTTCGATGTTAAAATAACCGCCCCATCCGACCATGTGGTTGGTGCTACTGGCGAATTGGTAAATGCAAGTGAGGCCATGTCGGGGGAAAACTTAAAACGTTACAATCAGGCTAAAACCGCTTACAACGAGCCGGTAATTATATTTACTCAAGACGAGGCCAAGGCACGGGAACCGAAGCGTGCTAACACGACCAAGACTTGGCACTTCAAAGCGCAAAACGTGCGTGACTTTGCCTTTTCATCGTCTCGTAAATTTATTTGGGATGCCATGGCGGTAAAAATTGGCGATAAAACTACCATTGCTATGTCGTTGTATCCAAAAGAAGGGAATCCGCTTTGGGAAAAATACTCGACCAAGGTGGTGGCCCAAACCTTGAAAACTTATTCAAAGTTTACCGTAGATTATCCATATCCGGTGGCCTATTCGGTTCATGCCAACGATATTGGTATGGAATACCCTATGATGTGTTTTAACTACGGTCGCCCGGAAAAAGACGGAACCTATAGCCAAAACTTGAAATACGGAATGATTGGTGTAATTATTCACGAAGTGGGTCATAACTTTTTTCCAATGATTATCAATTCTGACGAGCGCCAGTGGACTTGGATGGATGAAGGCTTGAACACCTTTGTGCAGTTTCTTACCGAGCAGGAATTTGAACGGAATTACCCTTCTAAGCGTGGGCCTGCTCGTAAGATTACCGATTACATGAAAAGCGATAAAAACAAGCAAAACCCCATTATGACCAATTCTGAAAGCATACTTCAGTTTGGAAACAACGGTTACGGAAAACCAGCTACGGCACTGAATATTTTGCGAGAAACGGTTATGGGGCGGGAACTTTTTGACTTCGCCTTTAAAGAATACGCCAACCGCTGGAAATTTAAACACCCAACTCCTGCCGATTTTTTCAGAACCATGGAAGATGCTTCAAGTGTTGATTTGGATTGGTTTTGGCGGTCTTGGTTTTACACCACCGACCATGTTGATTTGAACCTTGCCGAGGTGAAATGGTTTGAAATGGATAGCAAAAACCCAGAGGTAGATAACCTGAGTAAAAAACAATTGGCCGCAAAACAACCGGTAGACATTACGCACGAACGTAACTTGACGGCTATAAAACAAACTGCTGAGGAAAAGGACGCTAAACTGGTTGATTTCTACACCAATTATGATGATTTTAAATACAACTTGTTAGACAAGAAAGATTACCAAAATTACATGGACAAGCTTTCTGCCGATGAGAAAAAAGTGTTTAATCAGCGCAAAAACTACTATCAGCTTAAAATTGAAAACGTAACGGGCATGCCAACTCCGGTATTAATTGAATTTACTTACGAGGACGGCACTAAGGAACGCAAAGATTTACCGGCGGAAATATGGCGTTTTGACGATAAGTCGATAAACAAGGTATTTGTTACCACAAAGAAGGTAACTAGCGTAGCCATTGACCCCTTGTTAGAAACAGCCGACGTTGATGACAGTAACAACTATTGGCCAAGTCAGGCCGAGCCATCGCGCTTCGAATTGTTTAAAGAAAAACAAACACAACCTGAGAACCCAATGCAACGGGAACGAAAAGCACAGGAATTGGAGAATGCCCCATCAAAATAAATAGTAGCCAAAAAAAAGCAGAAAGCCCGAAATCATTGCGATTTCGGGCTTCTTTATTTTATGTCTAATTCAATTATTCAGGCACGTTTGGCGTGCCAGTTGGTATTCGCTTCGAAAAATAATAGTTAAAAGAGAACACGGCATAGGTAGGGTTAATAACCACATTGGCCTTGCGTGTAGTTTGTGTGTTTTCCATCGTTCCGCTTTGTGGGTTATATACTTGCGAATCAGTAGTGTTTTTGGTTTTAATAGAAAAATAGGTTAGGCCAAATTCACCACCTACACTAAAGTGTTTTGAAAAGAAGTGTTCCACGCCAAATCCAAGTTGCGTCCCAAAAAGGCTGATATCTTTTAAGTCATCCTTCAGGTCAGTGTCCTCAATTCCGTCGTTTACACTTTTTGCGGCAAGAATTGGCTTAATAAGGTTTAACTTAAAATAACTTTGAATGGTACCAACCGGTTTTAGAAAAGCTTTAACCCCAAGACTCGGTAAATAAACTCCGGCCATAGCCTCAGCAGTTTCGGTATAGTTTTCAAGGACACCATTTCCGTTGTCGCGTTTTCCACTTTCTTCGCTGCTATAAGTACCGCGTAGAAACTGGAAACCAATCATAGGCTCGAAATTGCCAAATCGGTAGCCCAATTTAGAGGAGCTGAGCATAAGTCCAGGTGCAACACCAAAGGTCAACTGGGCGTTGGCAAATTGGCTTACAGCCATAAGCGCAAGAGTGGCGCTAAATAATTTAATTTTTTTCATTGTGGGTTTTATTTTGCCCAAATATAGAAACACCAAGCAAATCACCAAACGCACAAAGGCCATCCCGAAACGAGATGGCCTTTGCAACTATGTCTTTAAATAGATTAAGCTATTACTTTAGGCGCTTTAGCAACCGCGGTATATTTTTTCTCTTTAATACGAGCAGCTTTACCTTTAAGCTCACGTAGATAGAAAATACGAGCTCTACGAACAGAACCACGTTTGTTTACTTCAATTGCATCGATAAATGGAGAGTTTGAAGGGAAAATTCTTTCCACACCAATATTTCCAGACATCTTTCTTACTGTAAAGGTTTCGGTAGAACCGCTTCCTCTGCGTTGCAACACAACACCTTGGAAAAGCTGGATACGCTCCTTATTACCCTCTTTAATTTTGTAGCTTACGGTAATAGTATCACCGGCTTTAAATGCTGGCAATTCCTTCTTAGGATTGATCTCAGCTATGATTTGGCTTAAAAAGTCCATTGCTTTAAAATTAATCGTTTTCTCCCCTGAATTTGGGAGCGCAATATTAGATAAATTCTTTCAAATATTTTCCAAAGCTATTAAAAAAACTTATTCGCCCAGTAAATCCGGCCTTCTTAGCCGTGTTCTTTCTTGCGCTTTTTCCATTCTCCAAGCCTCAATTACTGCCTCATTACCTGATAAAAGTACATCAGGAACCTTCCACCCGTTAAAATCGGATGGGCGGGTGTAGACCGGAGGGGCCAATAAATTGTCTTGGAAAGAATCGGTTAGGGCCGACGTTTCGTCATTGAGTACACCGGGTAAAAGTCTAACGACAGAATCAACCACCACGGCAGCGGCAAGTTCGCCACCTGAAAGCACATAGCTTCCTATTGAAACTTCTTTGGTAATGTAGTGTTCGCGAACCCGCTCATCTACGCCCTTATAATGACCGCATAATATGATTAGGTTGCCTTTTAGTGAAAGTCCGTTGGCCATTCGCTGGTCCAGTACTTCACCATCCGGGGTCATGTAGATAACCTCATCGTAACTGCGTTCTGCTTTTAATTTATTAATGATAAGTGAAATGGGTTCTATGCTCATCACCATGCCGGCACCACCGCCAAATGCATAATCGTCGATGGTATGGTGTTTGTTGGTGCTGTAGTCGCGTAGGTTGTGTATTACAATGTCTACCAATCCTTTGTTTTTTGCCCGTTGCATAATGGAATCGTTAAATGGACTTTCTAACAAACTTGGTAAAGCGGTAATAATATCGATGCGCATTGACTTAAATTTGGCCAAAGTTCTTAATTTGCCATAAATCACGCACCCATGAAAGGTCTTTTATTTATTCCCTTGCTGTTTTTAACGCTTTTTGCTGCTGCCCAAAAAAAGGGAAAGGAGCCTGAACAAAAGCCAGAACGAGACACCAAGCATTTGGATTTGTTGATGTACTACATGGACGGTGAATTCGATAAATGTTTAAAAAAGAGCTTGAAGGCAACCGAAGATGCTGAGGCCGGTAAGGATGCAACCCCATATTTGTACGCGTCAATGTGCTATTATCAGTTGTCATTTATTGAAGAATTTAAGGAAGATTACCCGGAGGCATTGAAGGAGGCGCTTAAATATGCAGTTAAATACAGAAAAAAGGACGAAAGAAATAGCCAGAAAAAGGGCATGTCAACGCTAGAGTTTTGGGAGGAAAATGTGGAGTTTTTCCAAAAACTGCGCAAAAGTGCCAAACAGGAAGCGGAAAAGATGCTGGACGACAACAAACTGAGTAAGGCCGATTATTACTACAAGCAAATAACAGCTTTCGATCCTAGCGATTATAGTGCATGGTACATGCAGGCCAACTTGTTTTTGCTGAAAAATGACACCATCAACGCGAATAAACTGTTGCCAAATTTCGAAAACGAAATTAAAAAGGTGCAAGATTTCAACAGTGAGGCAGAGGATAAGGTAAAGTTGCTCCGCTACGGGTTTATAGAGTACGCCAAGTACTTAATAAACGAAGGTAGAACAGATCAAGCCAAAGCAGCCATCAATCAACTGATTGGTTATTTGGGGAAAGATGCTGAAGTACAAAAGTTTATGGAGGAAAAGAAGCTCCAGTAAATTTGACCATTCAAATTCCGTAAACAGAAGTCAATGCGAAGATGAATGGAATGGCTGTCGAATTTTAAACAAGAATTAACCATTTCATAATCCAAGGCTTCACGGCTCTGCATATTCAGGTTACATAGTACTTAAGGAATGGTCTTGCATAGATTTTTCGACATTGCAACTCCGAGAATAAGAGCGGTTGTGGAAAGGTTTTTGCCTGTAGGTCGGTTTTATTGGTTTACCTTTGCGGGATTATAATGTCACATGTCTGAAGTTATTAAAGAAGAATCAACGTTTAAACGACCTAAGTTTAACAACTCCCGCCACAAAGAATTTG
>CAYMJL010000014.1:0-69714 GCA_964390915.1 uncultured Flavobacteriales bacterium | reverse complement strand
AGCTATGATTAAACTAATGCTAAATAGAGCCGCTTAAAATTTAGACAGTTACTTAAAATTAAAATGCAATGAAAATCAAAAACTACAGTTGCTTACCCCTGGCATTTATCTTGCTGGCTATTTTCAGCTATGCGCAGCAAACAAGAGCGCAGATTTGTGATTATGTTACAAATGGTGGATTTGAAAATTATGTCCAATGTCCAATCGCTACCACTTGGTTTATACCCAATTTTGGCACAGCTGATTTTGAAAATTCTAAATGCCCGAGTCAAGGTGGCAGTGCTCATTCTGGTACAGGTAGGGCTGGTATGTATGTAACATTATGGAACGAAAACGGCTATGGCAGAGAATACTTATCGCAAAAATTAAAAGCACCACTTGTGCAAGGTCGACAATACCGAGTTAAACTGTATGCAATTAGTGGTTGGAGTGATTATCCAATTGAGGTTTATTTCTCAAAGCAACAACTTGGGCCACACAATAGCCCAAACTTTATAGCCAATGCTCAAATATCAAAAACTATAATTACACCTAATCAATGGTTGGAAATTAATGAGCTATATACTGCTGAGGGAGGGGAAGAATACATTACCCTAGGTAATTTTAAACCTAATCCAAATAATAATCAACAGTATGTGACAGTGGATGATGTTTCGGTGATTGAAATAGAACCATTACAAATAAATTCTGGAAATGACCAAACAATTTGTTTGGGCACTTCTGTTACACTAGGCGGACAGCCAACCGCCCAAGGTGGTTCGGATATTTACACCTATCAATGGACACCAAGTGCCGGTTTGGATGATGCACAAAAAGCTAATCCGGTGTGCCAACCAAGCGAAATTGGAGTTTACAACTACTCGCTAAATGTTTCCACTCCAATATGCTCTGCAACGGACCAAGTTGAAATTAAAGTTATTGGTTGTTGCGAACCGCCGGTAGCAACCCCACAGGTTATTACGTTTGTAAACCCAGAGGGTTTGATATTTACTGGTGGGTTAATCCCAGAACAAACAAATCCGCTAAAACCCATTACCACTATTTATATAAATGGTCCATTAACCATCCAAGGCAACACTACGCTTATTTGCAACAATATTATTTTTGGTAGCGAAGGCCAAATTATTGTTGAAGATGGATACACACTAACCATTCTAAATGGTGCCCTAATAAAAGACCAAACGCATTTATATACCTGTGGCGATTTTTTATATAAAGGTATTACCTTGTCTGGACCGGATGCAAAGCTGGTTATTGCCGGAACCAGCGATAAAAAGGTATTAATTGAAGATGCCTTAACAGCGGTTACCGCTGAAAATGGAGCTCAATTGGATATTCAGTACTGCGAATTTAATAAGAACCACGAGGCGATTATTATTAAAGATTTTAACATTACCAGTGGGGATTATCCAGCAGTTATAAGAAATTCTGTCTTTGATTGTTATGAAACAAGGTTAATTACTAACCCTAACGATTTAGCTTCTGCGCAAATTACAACTTTATCTGGTTTTACTTTATATGGTAAATACCCGACCACCCTCAAACAACCATTTAAAAATCAATTACCCCTTCATGGTATTTTGATAGACAATATAACCGGAATGGCCGATATAGAATCCAATACTGGAAACTACATAATTTACCCTATAAACAAAACAGTCAATATCGATGGTGGCAACAGCTTTTCCAACCTTCAAACTGGTCTTCACACATTAAATTCCACTATAAGTATTGCTAATTCTAGTTTTAGTTATTGCAATACCGGTGTAGACATTCTGGGTAACCATATTTCTGGTATTCGGGTATATCAAAATAGTTTCAATAATATTTCCTCTTATGGTGTCAAATTCATTGATAATCTTCTGTTCAATTTCAATGAGATTTCCACATTTTATCGTTACATCCAAATCGGCAAAAATACTTTTACGGCATCTCCCAATGCAACGGCAATTTAACAGAATTCCATACAAATCCAACAAAGGGGGAAGTTTGGACTAATAACATTTCAGGGTACAAAAATGGGATTATTTGGGATGGAATATGTGGAGCCACTGATTTTGAAAGGAATATTATTTCGCTGACGCGACCAAGTAGTTCTATTCAGAACTACGGTATGAAATTCTCGAGATCTGGTGCCGTAGTGCGTCAAAATCAAATTAGTGGAGTTTCTAGTAATTCATTGTATTGTGCCTTCCACCTTTGCGAATCCTGTGTGGGTGCTTTACCAATCTACAACTATTTTAAGTGCAATGAGATTTCCAAAGTCGAGATAGGGATAGAAGTAAACTCTACCCAACCTACCTTTACAATGTATTCCGATAACCAGTTTTTAAGTAATCCCTCCAAAGCACACGTTAAGGTAGGAACCAATACAACTACACTTAATTACCAATCTTATTATCAATACTCTTATAAAGTTTTACCAACAACAACAACCTTTAGCTTTGAAAGTCTTTTGAGCGGACCACTTTGCACACATAGCCCAGACTTAGATTTACAAGCTCCAAATAATGAACCGAAAACCAACTTATTTGCAGAAATAAACTCGGTTGGGGAACAAGGCATAAACCAATCGCTAAACATTTATCCAAATCCGTTATCCGATAAACTATTTCTTAAAACAAATAGCACTATTGAGTCTGTGAAATTGTTTAACGCCCTTGGTGTTTTAGTTTTAGAAGTGACCAATTTTGATATACTAACTGGAATTAGTGTTCCTGCTGAAATTTCAAACGGCACCTATTTAGTTAGTGTAACTACCACCAACAATACAGTACATAACCAAAGGGTTGTGTTGTTGCGCTAACAATAATTTGTGTAACACATGTAGTAAAAACGATAAAGGAGGCTGCTCATATTAGACAGTCTCCTTTATCGTTTCAACAACTTGCAAATATTTATTTTGCTGCGGTAGCGCTGCGAATTACACTTTTCCGAATAATGCGGTTAACCGGTAATTCGCCACGTTCAATTTTCTGAATAATTAATTCGATAATGTAATCCTCCTTTTTGGCATCGAACTCCGATTTAAGATTGGCGCCAAAAAGGCGGGCTACCCCTTGCCACATAAAGGCCGAAAAGCCGCCTTTCAACTCCTTAATAAGTTCGTAACCAGTGCGCCCAGTTTCCCGGTTTACCAGTTTTATTAAGATTCGGCCTTGTGTGTAGGTGAGTTTCTTTAAGTCCTTTTCAAAAGCACTTTTCAACTCGTCTTCAGCCCAATTCAGGTATTTTTTACGCTCCTTTTTGGTGTGAATTTTAATTAATTCGGCATCCATTTCCGTGAGCGTCTCGGCAGTAATTTTTGCATACGGATAGGCTTTCAGTACGCAGCGGGTAAGGTAATCGAGTTGCTTTAAATCAACACCTGACTTGGCATAAATCTGTACTTCGTGCAAGGAAAAATAAGGCATCGTATCGCCATTAACCACAACAGCTGGTACAATATATACCTGTTGCTTCTTAGGATCAAGGGGTTTATTGGCTGTATCTTGGGCAAATAGGTGGTTGCTGCCTGCAAGCAGAAGCATTGCCACTAAAATAGTGCGCATACGTGCTTTTTTAGAGTAACGCAGTCCTTCTACCAAAAGTTATACCAGAACTGAAATTAATATCCACGGTTCACTTTCCAGCGCGATTCAATTCTAACTTCGGAAGTATCATAAGCCTTCGGTTTCGAATCGTTCAACAGCATGGCTGCAAACTCGGCGGCCACAGTGGCTTCGTCTTCCGAGTAAGTGGTTAATACCTCGGGGGTGAAGTAATTTTTCACAAAGTTGGTGTCGAAATTGCCTGATACAAAGGCCTCTTGCTGAATGGCCCATTTGCAAAAGTCTAAGGTGGTTTCCACCCCATAAACTCTGAAATCGGTAATAGCCCTCACCATACGTTGTATGGCCTCGGTTCGGTCTTTTCCATGCGCAATTAGCTTGGCAATCATGGGGTCATAATAAATCGGAATATCCATACCTTCCTCAAAACCATCATCAACCCGAATACCTAATCCCATTGGTGGACGATAGGTTTTTAACTTGCCAATGTCGGGCAAGAAATTGTTTTTTGGATCTTCGGCATACACCCGTATTTCCAGCGCGTGCCCGTTTATTTTTAAATCTTCTTGGATAAAACTAAGCTTTTCGCCACGAGCCACCTTAATTTGTTCCTTAACCAAATCAATACCCGTAATCATTTCAGTTACAGGATGTTCAACCTGCAAGCGAGTATTCATTTCAAGGAAAAAGAAATCTTTGTTCTCATCGAGCAAAAACTCCACGGTTCCAGCACCAACATAGTTGCATGCTTTGGCCACTCTAACCGCAGCCTCGCCCATTGCTTTTCTAATCTCAGGCGTAAGAACCGATGATGGTGCCTCCTCAATTACCTTCTGATGACGACGTTGTATGGAGCATTCGCGCTCAAATAAATAAACCACGTTGCCGTGTGTATCGCCCAGTACCTGAATTTCGATGTGGCGCGGTGAACCAACATAGCGTTCAATAAAAACAGCACCATCACCAAATGCAGAAACGGCCTCGCTAACCGCACGTGCCATTTGGTCTTCAAATTCTTCCGAATTTTCTACAATACGCATGCCTTTTCCGCCACCACCAGCCGAGGCTTTAATTAGCACAGGAAAACCAATTTGGGCAGCCACCTTTTTGGCCGCTGCAATATCAACAATGGCCTCGTCCAAACCTGGAACCAAGGGAACATTGAATTTTTTGGCCGCTTGTTTGGCCGATATCTTGTCGCCCATCATTTCCATGGCTTCCGCCGATGGACCAATAAATGTAATTCCGCTATTTTTTACCTCGCGGGCAAATTCGGCGTTTTCCGATAAAAAACCATAACCGGGATGAATACCATCCACCCCAAGGTCTTTGCACACTTTCAAAATTTTCTCACCCCGCAAGTACGATTGATTAGAGGCCGGAGGACCAATGCAAACTGCCTCGTCAGCATATTTTACAAAAGGTGCATTTCGGTCGGCCTCAGAAAATACCGCAACTGTTTTAATACCCATCTCTTTTGCAGAACGCATCACCCGTAGGGCAATTTCTCCGCGATTGGCAATGAGAATTTTTTTCATGTGTTTCGAAAAATTTGGGCTAAAGTAATAGAATGCAGCCCTCGGTATAAAGGGCTACAGGTATTTTAGAGAAAAAAATTCAAGTTGCGATTCACAAACCCCAAGTATCTGGCTATTTAACCACCTTAAAATTAAAATTGGCGTGGCCGAAAGCTCCCCACAACCTAATCCAAATGGGCAATAACTGTTCGGTTCCACGGGCGGTGGTGATGTCTCCAAGGTCAATAATGCTTTTCCAGCCAAACCAGTCTTTCAAACACTGAATAACCGTTGCTTTTGCCTCGGCATCGTTTCCAGAAACAAACAAGTCGTGGTCGCCGGGTAAGGAAGCTGCATTTACCATAATGCCGCAATTAACCGTGTTTAAGGTTTTTACCACCTTGGCCGAAGGGAACTTTCGCTGAATTTGCTCGCCTAATGAATCTGTATTGCAAACCGACAAGGTTGGTGGCATTCCTTTCGAAAAATCGAGCGGATTGGAAACGTCAATTAATATTTTTCCAGCCAAATTATTCGTTCCAGCCAATTCCAAGGCCGCGATACTTGCCATTCCTTGCGTGCAATTAAAAATCAGATCGGCAAAAGCTGCGGCTTGCTCAAAAGTTCCAATCAGTCCATTGCTTTCCTTTTGCCATTCAATTGCCTTCTCGTTTTTCTCGGTTCGAGAGCCCATCATCACCGAATGGCCTAAAGAAATAAGCTTTCCGGCAATCGTTTTACCAACCATTCCCGTTCCCAACACTGCAATATTCATTTTTCGAAGTTTTTTAATAAAGATAGAAAAGTAGGACGTATTTCGTACAGCGTATTACGTAAAACGTACAGCGTATATCGTAAGGGGTACAAAGTTGGTTTTCAGCAACAGTAGCTGGGGGGTACGATATACTAAGTACGTTGGACGATGTACGGACAACGATGTACGAACAACGTGGTACCATGTACTTAATACCCCTTACTTAACTATATTTGCCCTCCAAAATACAAGAAATAATCATGATTAACATCACTTTACCAGATGGTTCGGTAAGGCAATATGCTAAGGGAACTTCTTCCTTGGACATTGCCAAAAGCATTAGCGAAGGTTTGGCGCGCAACGTTCTTGCCGCTAAAGTAAATGGCCAGGTGTGGGATGCCACACGCCCTATAGATAACAATGCCAGCTTACAATTGCTAACGTGGAACGATACGGATGGTAAATCGACATTTTGGCACTCGTCGGCTCACATTATGGCCGAGGCTTTGGAGGCTTTATACCCCGGTATTAAGCTGGCTATTGGGCCGCCAATAGAAAATGGTTTTTACTATGATGTTGATTTTGGTGACACTCCCCTTTCTGACAAAGACTTTGAGAAAATAGAGCAGAAAATGATTGAGCTTGCTCGCCAAGACAATGCCTTTTCGCGAGCAGAAGTTACCAAGGCGGAAGCGTTGGCCAGATACAGTAAAACTGATGATGTTTACAAACTAGAGCTGATTAACGATCTGGAAGACGGCAGCATTACTTTTTATACCCAAGGTAACTTTACCGATTTGTGCCGAGGGCCACACATTCCATCAACCGGATTTGTGAAAGCTGTTAAGGTACTTAGCCTTGCCGGAGCATACTGGCGTGGAAACGAAAAAAACAAGCAACTTACCCGTTTATATGGCATTACCTTTCCAAAAGCACAGGAGTTGAAAGACTACCTGGTGATGTTGGAAGAAGCCAAAAAACGTGATCACCGCAAGCTGGGTAAGGAAATGGAGCTGTTCACCTTCTCCGAAAAGGTAGGTGCAGGTTTGCCTTTGTGGCTGCCAAAAGGAACTGCCCTACGCGAAAAGCTAATCAGCTTTATGAAATATGCGCAAGACCAAAGTGGGTATCAGCAAGTAACTACTCCGCATATTGGCAATAAAGCGCTTTATGTTACTTCCGGGCATTACGAGAAATATGGAGCCGATAGTTTTCAGCCCATAAAAACACCAGCCGAAGGAGAAGAGTTTTTCCTTAAGCCGATGAACTGCCCGCACCACTGCGAGATTTACAAAGCCACACCGAAGTCGTATCGCGATTTGCCGGTTCGTTATGCTGAGTTTGGAACTGTTTACCGCTACGAGCAAAGTGGCGAATTGCATGGCCTAACCCGCGTTCGCGGATTTACCCAAGATGACGCTCACCTATTCTGCACCCAAGATCAGGTTAAAGACGAATTTAAAAAGGTAATTGACTTGGTATTGCACGTTTTTAACGCGCTTGGTTTTACCGATTATACCGCACAAGTTTCACTTCGCGACCCGAACAACGGTGCCAAATACATTGGTAGTGACGAAAATTGGGAAAAAGCCGAGGCATCAATTATTGAAGCGGCTGCCGAAAAAGGTCTTAAGACTGTTGTAGAATACGGAGAAGCAGCATTCTACGGGCCAAAACTAGACTTTATGGTAAAAGATGCCATTGGTAGAAAATGGCAGCTAGGTACCATTCAGGTGGATTACAATTTACCCGAGCGTTTTGAACTAGAATATACCGGTTCCGACAACAAGAAACACCGTCCGGTTATGATACACCGCGCTCCTTTTGGATCATTAGAAAGATTTACTGCTGTACTCATTGAACACACTGCCGGTAAGTTCCCATTATGGCTTACCCCCGACCAAGCTTATATCTTGCCGATATCGGATAAGTACAACGAATATGCCCAAGAAGTTTGTAGTTTGTTAAAATCTTACGATATTCGCGCCCTCGTAGACGAGCGCAACGAAAAAATTGGTAAGAAAATTCGTGATGCAGAAGTCGCCAAAGTGCCATTTATGGTGATAATTGGCGAAAACGAGCACAACGGTGGTACCATTTCGGTGCGTAAGCAAGGCGAAGGAGATTTGGGCAGTTTTGCCATTAAGGACTTTGCTTCGCTGATAAACGATGAGATTAAAAAAGTATTTGAATTAAAACTTAACTAAACGAGAATAACTTAAACGATTGGGCGCACCAAAAAGACCAGGTGGTGGGGTAAGAAGACCCTACAAACCTATAGAAAAGGAAAACGAACATAAGATTAACCATTTCATTACTGCCCGCGAAGTAAGGGTGGTTGGTGAAAACATTGAATCTGGGCTATTTAAAACTCCTGATGCACTTAAACTTGCACAGGAACTTGAATTGGATTTGGTAGAGATTTCGCCGAATGCTGATCCGCCGGTTTGTAAGATTATTGACTACACCAAGTTCCTTTACGACCAAAAGCGCAAGCAAAAGGAGTTAAAATCGAAGCAAATCAATGTGGTTATTAAAGAAATTCGTTTTGGTCCGAATACCGACGATCACGATTTGGCTTTTAAATTAAACCACGCCAAGAAATTCTTGGAAGAAGGTTCGAAGGTTAAAGCCTACGTTTTCTTTAAAGGACGGTCGATTGTGTTTAAGGAGCGTGGCGAATTACTGCTGCTAAACTTTGTAAACGAATTGGAAGATTTCGGAGTAGCAGAAAGTTTACCACAGCTAGAAGGGAAGAAAATGATTATCATGATCAACCCGAAGAAAAAGAAAACAAGCTAATTAGCTTCACCGATAATAAACAGCGAACCTCAAATTAACAAACAAATCGCACAGAGATGCCAAAAATGAAAACCAATTCCAGTGCCAAAAAGCGTTTTAAGCTGACTGGAACCGGGAAAATCAAAAGAAAGCACGCCTTTAAAAGTCACATTTTGACCAAAAAGTCGACTAAACGTAAACGTAACCTTACTCACGCTGGCCTGGTTCACAAATCAGACACCAACAACGTGACTTTGATGCTTTGTGTTTAATCGTTTTCGATTAAGATTTTTTCAAAAATACAGGTAGTATTAACCCGAGATTGAGTTTCAAGAGCCAAGTAGTGCCACTCACTTTCAAAAACTAACAAATTATGCCACGTTCAGCAAATAAAGTCGCTTCACGCGAAAGAAAAAAGAAGATTTTTGAGCGCGCCAAAGGATATTATGGCCGCAGAAAAAATGTTTGGACAGTAGCCAAAAACGCAGTAGAAAGAGGTTTAACCTTTGCCTATAGCGGAAGAAAGCAAAAGAAAAGAAATTTCCGCGCTTTGTGGATTCAACGTATTAATGCCGGTGCTAGGGAGCACGGTTTATCTTACTCAGCTTTCATGGGTCAGGTAGCCGCCAAAGGTATTGATCTTAACCGTAAGGTTTTGGCTGACCTAGCCATGAATCACCCAGCTGCTTTTAAAGCAGTTGTTGATTCTGTAAAATAAATTTATTTTGAGGTTTGCTTAAGCCCCGCCCACAAGGCGGGGCTTTTGCGTTTCTATACTTTATTTCCCGCCAAAAACTCTTCTAAGAATATCGCTAACCCTTGCTGCCGGGTCTTTTCTGATTTTGGCTTCCTCATCACCCACCAGAACAAATAAACCATCAATAGCTTTGTCGGTTGCATAAGCAGTAAGATTTGGGTTTACTTTTTGAACCAAGGGTATTTTATTATAAATCGTTACCAACTCTGTCCAGTATTTGGTAGCATTGGTTTTTTGCAAAGCGCGTTGTACAACTGGATTAAATTTTTGTTGAAGCTGCCCTTCAGTTTTACCTTTTAAATAACCAGTTGCTGCTGTTTCATTTCCTTTAAGAATAGACATGCCGTCCTGAATAGTAATTCCTTTAATAGCTGAAATAAATATAGGCGCAGCCTCTTTAGCAGCCTCTTCTGCAGCGCGGTTTAGCGTTAAGGTAAACTCATCAACCTTTTTTCCAAAACCCAATTCCCTAAGCTTCTTTTCCACCTTTACAGCATCCTGTGGCCAAGGAATAAAAATGCGTGGATTTTTATAGTAGCCGTTTAGTTTAGAAGCTAAAGCCGTAGAATTATTAGTACCCACGTTAAGTGCCTCCTTAAGCCCTTTTATAATCTCATCGTTACTTAATGGTTTGGTTGTACCCCCTTTGTTTGCATAGGCTTCAGCTGCCTTCTTTTTGGCCTTTTCCCAAGCCGATTGAGCATAAATACTTGTGCTTGCAATTAGCATAGCGGCAAACAAAATAATCAGTCGTTTCATTTTTTTGAATTTTACGCAATATTGCAAAGATTAAGCCAAAGAAATAGTTTCTCGATAAATCTCTTTCCTGCACCAGGACAAGCTCAAAGTTTTAGCTAAATTTCGGCCTTACAATTTAGCTATGCCCATTCTTGCTTCACACCGCTCGCGACTTCACCTTATTGGCCTTGCCGAAGGAATTTCTTTACTTGTTTTACTTGGTATTTGCACCCCACTGAAATACGCGTTTGGCATTCCCGAACCAACCAAAATTATAGGCATGGCGCATGGGGTTTTATTTATGGCCTATGTTGTGGTGGTATTATTTGCACACAGCGAACTAAACTGGAAACTAAGCCGAACCGCATTACTCTTGGTTGCCTCGGTGATTCCATTTGGCACTATTTACGCTGACCGCAAGGTTTTTAAAACCCTTTAATTTTACAAGACATGAAAACATTTAATCCGTACTTATGCTTTAAAGGTCGCTGCGAAGAGGCGTTGAACTTTTATAAAGAAGCACTAAACGGCGAAACTTTAGAACTACAGCGTTATGGGGATTCTCCAATGGCGACCACCGAAGAGCAGAAAAACTGGCTCATGCATGGTGAATTAAGAGCCGAAGGAATAGTTATAATGGCCGCTGATGATGCCTCTGCTACCACACCAACCAGCGGAGGAGCAATACACTTAAACATTAACTTTACCGACCTGGCCGAACAGGAAAAGGCCTTTAATGCCTTGTCAGCAGGTGGGACAATAATCATGGCATTGGACGACACATTTTGGGGCGCTCGCTTTGGTATGTTTGTCGATAAATTCGGCATCCATTGGATGATGAACTGCGAGAAGAAATAAGTGGCGAAATTGGTTAACCGATAAGCTTATCGGGACTTCTCGAAAACAAACTCATGCCCATTCTTCATATCCTCTTGGTTACTTATGGTTACCACCAAACTTCTGTCGCTAATATTGTACCGAATAAACTTGGGATAATCGTGGTCTGGTTTGGTAAATATGGCCGTCACTTGGCTATGCGCCTGTTTGCCTTCGACCCCTTCCTTGGTGCTTCCCAGGTATTTTTCAATAAAAACAATTCTCTTGCCACCATTCTGGTCATACACCAACGGTTGATACCATATTTTCCCGTCTTCAATGCTAAGGATTACTTCCTCGATTTCGGTGGTATCACCTCGCAGCATTCTGCTCGATTTTCCCTGAAAATGAGTTTCATCCAATACCTCCCACTCCTCCATCAAGGTTCCTCTTTCGGTTTCCATGCGCCAAGTACCTATTAAGTTTCCAAAATAAGGATAAAGGCTGCTTTTATCCTGTCCAAAAAGTTCTGAACTAGGAACCAATTGCAGCCCAAAAACAATCAAAAACAAAAAACATATCTTTTTCATAAAGCAAAGAATTGATGGTTATCTACTAACTGTAACGTTAATATATGGCAATATAGGATAAGTACGTTCATAAACTTTACGGCTGCGCTTGAAGAACACCACAATCCTGCTTACATTTGGCTCGCATTAAATTTGGGTTTGAAAAAAATTCACAAGCTGGTTATCGGTTCCTTTATCGGGCCCTTTCTACTTACCTTCTTTATTTCGCTCTTTATTTTGGTTATGCAGTTTTTGTGGCTGTATATTGACGACTTAATGGGCAAAGGTTTGGAATGGTACATTGTAGCTGAGTTTCTGCTCTATGCGTGTGCAACCTTGGTGAACCTAGCTTTACCAATGGCTGTGTTGCTAAGTAGTATCATGACGTTTGGTAATCTTGCTGAACAGTATGAGTTGGTTGCCATGAAATCGAGTGGCATGTCGCTTATTCGCATCATGCGGTCGCTTCTAGTCTTGGTTATTTTGTTTACCGCCGGTGCTTTTTGTTTTGCCAACTGGATTACCCCTATTGCCTACCTAAAGTCGCGGTCGCTGATGTGGGACATCACCGAGAAAAAACCAACCCTTGAGCTTCGGCCTAACGTTTTTTTCAACGGATTGGAAGGTTATAGCATTCGAATAAAAGACAAAGACCCCGACAAAAACATTCTTAAAGACGTTCTTATTTACGACCAAACCAACGACAACAGCGGAAACCGTCGAGTGATTCGGGCCGAATGGGGAAAAATGGCCAAAAGTGAAGATGGCCGGGCGCTTGTAATGAGTTTACACAACGGGATTAATTACGAAGAATTGGCCCAAACGCCACGCGTAGAAAGTAGCTATCCGTTGATGACCAACGAATTTAAGCAACAGGACATTCGTATTGACCTTACCGGAATGAGTTTCCAGCGGTCGGATGAAAACTTGTTTAAATCTGGACACAAAATGCTCAACATAACCCAATTGAAATATGTGGGCGACAGTTTAAAAAAGGATTTCAAAACACGAAACAACGAATTCACCGACTATCTTAGCAAAAGCCTATTTCTTACCCGAGATACTTTAAAGCGACAAACGACTATCAACGACAGTTTGTTTATGGCTGTTACTGCGGTTGGCAATCAAGCCAATTACCTGAACATTGCCGTTAATAATATTCGAAACGCAAAAGCCTATTGTCAACGACAGGTCGACGAAAACAAAGACCGCATGGAGCAGTATCGGCGGTACGAGGTAGAAAGTCATCGCAAATTCACACTTTCCTTGGCCTGTTTGCTGCTGTTCTTTATTGGTGCTCCTCTTGGTGCCATTATTAGAAAAGGTGGACTTGGAATGCCGGTGGTTTTTGCGGTTGTGTTTTTCCTTCTGTTTCACGTCTTGTCCATTACGGGCGAAAAAATGGCGGTTGCCGGCATTGTTCCCGTTACTTTTGGCATGTGGCTAAACATTATCATTCTAACTCCTGTTGCTGTTTTTCTGACTATTAAAGCCAAAAATGATTCACCCTTGTTTGAGCGAGAAACCTATCGCAAAATATTGGTGAATATTGGTTTACTTAAATCTGTAAGTAATGCGAATACTACAACTGTGCAGTAAACCACCGCGCCCAACTATTGATGGCGGCTGTATTGCGATGGATCGGTTTTCGCAAAATATCCTGCAATTGGGGCACGATCTAAAAATTGTCACCATTGCTACCGACAAGCATCCTTTTTTGCCGAGCAGTTTTTCACCTCAATACAAAGAAAAAACTCAAATTGAGGCAGTATATGTCGATACGCGTGTTAATGCGGTGGACGCTTTTGCCAGCCTTATTACACAAGACAATTACAACGTAAGTCGTTTTTTTTCCGTCGATTTGGATATCAAGTTAAAAAACATCCTGCGCAAAGGAGCCTTTGATATTGTAATGCTGGAAAGCCTATTCATGACGCCCTACCTCCCATCAATTCACCGATTTTCTAAAGCCAAGGTAATTTTGCGATCGCACAACCTGGAGTTTAACATTTGGAAAAGATTGGCGCGTCAAGAAACAAACAAGGCCAAGAAAATTTACCTGAACTATTTGGCTCGAAAACTTCGTGAATACGAAATAGACCAAATGAATCAAATGGACGGTATTATTTCTATATCTCCGACCGATCGAGACAAATATGTAAACATGGGTTGCAAAGTGCCCATCGTTTCCATTCCAACTGCGCTGAACCTAGACGAATATAAACCGGTAGAAAGAAATATTGCTGCTGCAACCACGGTCTTTCATATTGGAGCAATGGACTGGGCGCCCAATCAGGAAGGAATTCTGTGGTTCTTGAAGGAGGTTTGGCCCTTGGTACTGAAAAAACACCCTAAAAGCCGATTGGTACTGGCGGGAAAGGGACTCGATTTTAATCAAAACCTATTTACTGGTTTAGACAAGAATGTGGATTTTGCTGGCGAAATTGAGCATGCCCTTGATTTTATAAAAGCCCACGATGTCATGATTGTGCCCTTACTTTCGGGTGGTGGAATACGCATTAAAATTTTAGAAGGAATGGCCATGGAAAAATTGGTCATCTCTACCAAAGTAGGTGCCGAGGGAATTGAGGCCAAACACGGTAAGCATTTTTTACTTGCCGACACCGCTCAATCGTTTGCGGAGAATCTCAACCTGGCACTTGACGAACCTGAACTTCGCAGAACCATTGGCCAACAAGCCAGACAGTTTATAGAAAAACATTTCTCGTTTACCGAGGTCAACAAAGACCTTGAAGCTTATTACAAGCAAATTGTCAACAAATGAAGTTGTTTGTACTACTCTCCCGAGTACCTTACCCGCTCGAAAAAGGAGATAAACTACGTGCATTTCATCAAATAAAAGCACTTAACCAGCACCATACTGTTTTTCTGTGTTGTTTGAATTTTGGCAAATTGGATCCCGATGCAAAAAACAAGTTGGCGGAAATAAGTTCCGGTTACGCCATTATTCAGCTCAGTTATTTCTTGCTACCCTTTTATCTGCTATTTACCTTGTTTGGCAAAAAACCATTGCAGGTTGGTTATTTCTTTCAATGGCATGCTTATGCTAAAGTGAACCGTTTGATTAAAACATTTCAACCAGACCACATTTATTGCCAATTGGTGCGTACAGCCGAATACGTAAAGCACCTGCATCACATTCCAAAAACCATCGATTATCAAGATGCTTTTTCTGCAGGGGTTGCCCGACGGGAATCAAAATCGGGTTTACTGACTCGCCCTATTTGGAAGATGGAAAAAAACCGCCTGCGGTATTACGAAAACATCATTTTTGACTACTTCGACCACCGAACAATTATTTCAAGCCAAGATCGGGATGTTATCCATCACCCAAAAAATAAAGACATCGTTATTGTACCCAACGGTGTTGATTTTGATCGATTCTTCCCTGCTACCGGTGACAAAAAAACCGACTTATTGTTTACCGGCAACATGAGTTACCCGCCAAATGTGGAAAGTGTAATTTATTTGGTTGAAAAAATTTTACCACTGGTTCGACAACAATATCCGGAAATAAGCCTTACGATTTGTGGAGCCAACCCAACAGCAAAAGTAATGGCCTTATCGGGCAACGGCGTAACCGTAACCGGATGGGTAAACGATTTGGTTTCGGTTTATCAATCGTCAAAAATTTTTATTGCCCCAATGCAACTTGGTGCTGGGCTGCAAAACAAACTGCTTGAAGCTATGGCATGCGGCATTCCTTGCATTACCTCATCGCTTGCAGCTAATGCATTGCATCAACTCCCAGAAAAACCATACTTGGTTGGAAACTCCCCCGCGGAATATGCCAAACACATTGTCAACCTGCTAGCGAATAGCTCGGCAATGGAAATACTGGGTGGCGCAGGTCGCAATTATGTGAAAGAAAATTACAGTTGGCACAATGCCACCCAACCACTTCTCGAAATCCTTAATAAGAACGAATAAGGCTACTGTTAATGTGGTAACTTTGTCCAACAGAAAAAATATGAATCAAGACGTTGTGCTTCACACCATTGAGGAAGCTATTGAAGAAATAAAAAAGGGAAACGTAATTATTGTTGTTGACGATGAAGACCGTGAAAATGAAGGCGATTTCCTTACTGCTGCAAGAAACATTACCCCTGAAATAGTGAATTTCATGGCCACTCATGGTCGTGGATTAATTTGTGCTCCGCTGGTTGAAGACCGCTGCGATGAACTTGGCTTAGACCTTATGGTTCACCGCAATAACGCAGCTTATGAAACTCCTTTTACAGTTTCAGTTGATTTAATTGGACACGGCTGTACCACTGGAATTTCAACCGCCGACCGCGCAAAAACTATAAAGGCACTTATAGACCCGAATATTCATCCCGACGAACTTGGGAAACCTGGGCACATTTTCCCATTGCGTGCAAAACGTGAAGGGGTTTTGCGCAGAACCGGCCACACCGAGGCAGCGATAGACTTTGCTCGCTTAGCAGGTTTCGAACCGGCCGGTGTAATTGTCGAGATAATGAACGAAGACGGCACCATGGCTCGCCTTCCTCAATTAAAACTAATTGCCGAAAAGTTCAATTTGAAATTAGTTTCCATAAAAGATTTGATTGAATATCGGTTAAAAATGGAAACCTTAATAGAGCGACAAGTTACCGTAAACATGCCAACTGAATGGGGCGATTTTAGGCTTACCGCCTACCGTCAAACTACCAATGACATGGAACACCTTGCCTTGTGTAAAGGAACTTGGGAAGCGGATGAACCTATTTTAGTTCGTGTTCACTCCAGCTGCATGACAGGAGATATATTTGGTTCCTGCCGTTGCGACTGTGGGCCCCAACTACACAAAAGCATGGAAATGATTGAAAAAGTGGGCAAAGGCGTTATCGTTTACATGAACCAAGAAGGTAGAGGAATAGGCTTGGTGAATAAATTAAAGGCCTATCAACTGCAAGAACAGGGAATGGATACCGTAGAAGCTAACAAACACCTTGGTTTTAAACCGGACGAACGCGATTATGGTATTGGTGCTCAAATACTGCGTGATTTAGGTATTTCGAAAATGCGCTTGTTGAGCAATAACCCCAAAAAACGAACCGGTTTAATTGGTTATGGTTTAGAAATAATTGAGAATGTAGCCATTGAAATTGAAGCTAACCCACACAACATCACATATTTACAAACCAAAAAAGACAAGCTTGGGCATTCGCTAAAACTGTCCCGCGATTAACTAGTGGGTTGCCATTGCAACCCACTTTTATTTATTCCCATTCCAGAAATCAGTGATAGCTGTACTTTGGGTTCAGTCTAGCTTTTGCAATCTGCAACTAGGCGTTCAACAGTGCATTAGAAATAAAAATAAATCTGCGCTGCTTTCAAAACAAATCCCTCATTCCCAACGTTTATCTATCACCTACTACCGAAATTTGTTTCGAGAATTCTCGAGTTGAGGCTATTAACAGAACACTAATATTCTTGGTTATGGCATCAGTTAAGTTAGATAATCTTGGAATCCGCTACGGATTTTACACGGCAACTGGTCTAATCGGTTACTTTTTGTTCATGCAGTTAATTGGTTTAGGTCATATTTTAGAATTAAGGGTTCTGAATTTGGTTATACTTCTGTCAGGTATTGTTGTGGCCATAGAAAAGTACAAAACCTTGACTAACAAAAACATGGAATACCTTACCGGATATGGTATTGGTGGCACAGTTACCATAATTGGTGTTTCAATATTTTCGATATTTTTAGGATTCTATCTTCATTTTGATAAAGTTTTAATGGAACATATTAGAAGTAATGCATTGATGGGGCATTACTTAGATTCTTACACCGCAGCATTTGCTGTTTTTGGAGAAGGCATCGCATCTGGAATAATTGCCTCTTTTGCACTTATGCAGTGGTATAAAAAATACACACATCAAACGGAATAACAGAAAGGCGTGCTGCCGTTGAGTTTTGGATATAAGGTAGTTGGATTGTCTTTACAGTAGTACGTCCGTATGTTGCAACCCGCCCAGAATATCAGGGCGGGTTGTTCATTTATAGCCCTATTGTGGCAAATCGGTGTTGTTTTGAGTAGCTTTTTTCTTCTTTTTCCTTTCAAAAAGGGTGGCCATATTTCTACGTAACTCTTTAAAAGTATCAAACTGTTCTTGATAGAAAATACTACTGCCCTGTGTATAAGGTGAAAGGCCACTTCCAGAATAGACATTATCGGACGATTCTCTAAAGGCCTTAATCTTAAAACGGCCATCTGGTGTTAAACTGTACTCAACTGCCACGTCACCAACAAACGAATTTGCATTTTGTTGTGTGTTGGATCGGCTGGCCAAACCAACATTAGAGTATACGTTCACGCGGTTATTAAACAAGGGCTTCCCTACACTTAGCTTGTATTCGCCAGTATTTCTGTCATCGCCCGAACGTAGGTTTACCCCAACACTAAAATCCTTACTTACGCCAGAGAGCCAGTTGTTTAACTGACCTGCCAGTAACTCCATACTGTTACTCCCCACTGTTGATGGGCCTCCGGCCGTCTCAGCATCTTTAACCCCGTTTTGCAATTGTGAAAATGATTGGGTAACCAATAGACTTAAAAATTGCTTATTCAGCTCATTTTCGTCATTTTTTACCGCTGCCAGCTGACCTTTTACAAAGTCATCAGCATTGGGCACGGCTATATCAAATCGAATGTTTGGCTCAAGTAATTTGCCGCTCATGTGCATAATACATTTTACCAATTCCCGGCGTTTGTATCGCTCATCATTCGTTAACATGATGTTGCTTAACGAAGTGCGCAAGTGATACTCGGCATCTAAATCAACATACGCCTCATAGGGGTCGCCAAACCAAGTAATGGTTCCACCTTTAGAAATAGTAAAGTTCTTATTGATAACGTTTTTAAGCGTGAATAAATAATTTCCGCGACTAATTTGATAACGGCCATACATTTTAAAATCGCCACTTGGGCTAACCTCCATACTTAAACGTCCAAATCCGGTACCTGTAATAACATCACCAATTTTTTCATCAAAAATCAGTTTCACTTCGGCATCTTCGGTCGCCTCAATATCTAGGTTTAATTTAATCCCGGTAAGGTTTATGTCACTTTCTTCTGCGTCAAGCTGGCCTGTATTAATAAAACGCACAAATTCTTGTGCATATACCTCTTCTGCCCCACCCAGCGGAATGGACATTTTGGTACCTCTGGCCGTTTTTGCCTTTACCTCTATTTCTAAATTGTCTCGATATCCACTAATGTTAACATCACCTGTTCCATAAGCAGTTCCATAAAAAAGCTCATTTTGAGTGGAATTTGTATTTATTGCTAGGAAATTCACCATCTGAACCGCAAAATCGTAATTCCAGTTTTTGAAATTTTTGTGAAAGGCCGTACCCGTTGCGGTAGCCCTGTTTCCCTCTTGGTCGGTTACTTTAATAC
The DNA here is from genome assembly GCA_964390915.1 of uncultured Flavobacteriales bacterium. Taxonomy (GTDB): domain Bacteria; phylum Bacteroidota; class Bacteroidia; order Flavobacteriales_D; family Luteibaculaceae; genus DASUEB01. The sequence goes on along the minus strand of CAYMJL010000014.1, from coordinate 50,801 downwards.
GGTTAAAACCAATCCACTGCGGATTTACTAAAACCTTATCATTAAGCTTATAGGTAGTGTTTAAATAATCTACCCGCATCTGGGCATCCTGTAGGTTGAGTACACCTTTAAGTTGTGGTGTCTCAAAGGTTCCCGAAATATCCATATTTCCACTTACTGCACCACCGAAGTCGGTTATAAACCCAAGGTTTAAGGCATTTAAAGTGGCAAGGTTAAAATCCTTTAACGTCACATCAACAGCTAACGGGTTTTCAGACTCCGTAGGTCTATAAAAGCCTTTAAGAGTCAAGCTTTGGCTCCCGTTTTTGTCTAAAACCGAACTAATGGTTACCGCGCTATCCGATTTATTCCACAATGCGTTAAAGGACAGTTCACCCAGATATTGGTTACTCATTTGGAAATTGCTCAGTTTTAAATCGGCTTGAAAGCTAAGCTTGTCGTAAGGATTAGAGATAAAACCGGTACCGTTAATTTCGCCCGACAAATTTGTTCCAATGGGTACAAAAAAGCCAATGGTTCGTAAATTAAATTTTCTCACTTCAATGTTCAATCGGTCACCGTTAAATGCACTTATTTTACCATCGGCATACAATTCGTGTTCATCATACTTTAACAAGAAATTTTTTATGGAGAAGCGTGAACTGTCATAAAAAACCGCAGTAGGATTTATTGAATTCCACTGCTGTCCGTGTACGGTTATAAATCCTGGCAACAAATCAATCTGAAATTTATTTGGCCCTAAGATTTGTCCAACCCCTTCAAATTTCCCAAGATTGTCGGCATTGTTTTGCCAACCAACTGAAAATTGCAGGTTGTTATCAACCACCTTGGCCAATACATCTAGATTATTAAAATACAGACTATCTCCGATCAGAAAACTAGCTACTTGTACATCTGCATTTAGAATATCGTTGGCTTTTTTGGCAAAAATATTTGCATTATTCCAGTGGTAATTACTATAATTTCCGGAGGGACTTTGCACCAAAACCTCGAATGTATTTACCGTATTATCATAATAACCTGCAATGGCTGTTCCCGCAGAAATGTTTATTGAATCGGGGACAAACTCCTTTAAAATGGTTGCATCCTTAATGGTCGCGCTAAACGAAAATTCTTGCTTAATCTGTTTCTTTTTGGTACTTAATGCCAAGGCTGGAATTGCATCGGCAACCACCGACAGAAAGCTTTGTGGCAGTTCCTCAGGAATAAAATTGCCTTTAATCTGTACATCGGCAATTGGCGAATACAACTGTAACTCACGGGGTTTATTTCGGGCAATAAGTTCGGCTGTGCTAATGTGGTATTCTCGCCCCGATTGACAAAAAAACAGGTTATTAACTACGGCGTTTCCAACAATATCAGAAACCTTTAAACCTTGCGCTCTTAGTCTAATCTGACCGGACAACTCCGAGTCCAGACTATCGGCCATAAAGTTAAGGCGTGATAAATTTATTGTGTGTAAATCGGCATCGAAATTTAATAAGGGCCTAGTTTGGTTAAAATCCAATTCGCCATCAAATTCGAAATTGGCGTAGGGGTCATTGCTAGTAAGCTCTCCAACAAATTTGGCTTTTTCGAATCCGCCATTCAAATAAATGTTGTGGTAATCATACCCATTGTAATTAAATGAATAGAAATCGCCTTTAATAACCGCATCAATATTTTTTAGTGAAAATCCGTGGCCTTCCACAGTGACCAGTGAGTTAAGGTTACCAAAATCACTATTGGCTGTAAGGTATTTTAAATTCAAGGCCTCGGTAGCCAGCCTCCCCTTGTAATAGTATGTTTTATCTTTTTCTTCCAGCGAAATATCAGTTTTTAATACACCCGCTTTCGATGTAAAGAAACCGTACGAAGTAAAATGGTTTGGAAAACCCGTAAAGGATCCAGTAAAAGCCACATAACCTAACTCCTTCAACTCCTTTGGTATCACAATTCCTGTATCTACGGCAAAGTCGCAAAAACGTTGAGCATCATCTACAGTTGTTTTTACAATTTTAGCATCTATCGAGATAAAAGAGCTTGAAAAATCTGGTAAGCCGCTAATACTCACGTTGCCTTTAAAAGCGGTACTGTTTAGAAAGGCAACATCCAGTCCTTTACCGTTCAAATTATCAACCGTTCCTTTTGCTTTTCCAGCAATATCAATACGTTGATGCCATTTAGCCAAAGCAGGTGCAAAAAAAGCAACATCATCGGTGTGGGCTACCGATTTGGTCAAATTAATGGTCATTTTAACCCGTGGAATATAGTCCAGATAATCGGACCAATGTTTATACTCCATTTTGTAATAACCAAAAAGTTTACTTTTTTTAGTAAGTATATTTAAATTTTCAAATACAGCCTGAGTAGAGCTTACCGAAACATTGGCGGCAAGCTTGTTTAACTTAAAACCCGATTTTTCATTAAAAGCAAGTTTTGTAATGTTGGCGCTAATGCTATCATCAATTATCAGCACATCTTCTAAACTAGCATGCAGCTTCGTAATATCCATATCTTCATAATCTATACCCGAATCTCTAGTAGAATCGTTGGCATATTTTAATGAAAAATGCAGGTTTTTAATGCTGATGGTTTTAGTTTTTATTGTTGTTGGCTGGCTATTCTCTGTGGTGACTGTATCATCAGGAAGCAATAAATTAATTACATGCTCCAGATTAGATAAAGAATCATTGGCCCGGGTGTGCATGCGAAAGCGCATGTTTTCTATCCCTAAATGTTGCAGATAAAATTGACTTCGCTCTAAATTATAACCCTCGATGTTTAGGTCGATAACACCCGCAAATAAAAGTGTATCGCCTTGCAAATCTTTTACAAAAACATCCTCGAGCGAAACGGTTTTAACAAATTCAATTTTTACTTTACCAATGGATATTTGAAGTCCATATTTGTAGTTTAAAAAACTTGCAACACGCTGGGCTGCAAATGTTTGAAAACTTGGGAGATACAACAAACTATAAACCAGTATAACCACTCCCGCAAAAACGGAAGTTAACCACCACAATATTTTGTATCTTTTTTTGATAAGTTTGTCGACTTTGGCGTAAAAATAATGAATAAAGCACACGAAGACCTGTTAATACTTGGTATAGAAAGTTCTTGCGATGATACCTCGGCCGCTATTTTGCGTGGTAGCAAAATTCTTGCCAACATTACCGCCGGACAAGATGTGCACAAAAAATATGGTGGTGTAGTTCCCGAACTTGCCTCCAGAGCGCATCAGCAGCATATTTTACCTGTTATTCATCAAGCTTTGCAAGAAGCTGGCATCAACAAAATTGATCTTGATGCTATTGCCGTAACCATCGGGCCGGGGCTTATGGGTTCCTTGCTGGTTGGTGTGAGTTTTGCCAAATCGCTTAGTCTAGCGCTTAACAAACCGTTAATTGCGGTCAATCATATGGAGGCGCATGTAATGGCTCATTTTATTGAAAACAACAATTACGCGAAAAAATTACGCTTTCCCTTTTTATGCCTAACTGTTTCTGGTGGACATACTCAAATTGTTAGGGTAAACGACTATACAGAAATGATCGTTCTTGGAGAAACCATTGATGATGCAGCTGGAGAAGCATTTGATAAAACAGCCAAGTTACTTGGTCTACCCTACCCCGGTGGGCCATTAGTTGACAAGTATGCCAAACTTGGGAATCCAGATCGTTTTAAATTTTCCGAGCCAAAAATTGCAGGTCTTGATTTCAGTTTTAGCGGTTTGAAAACCTCATTTTTATATTTTATTGAGCGTGAACAAGCCAAAAATATATCGTTCATCGATGAAAATTTGAATGATTTATGTGCTTCGATTCAAAAAACCATTGTTGATGCACTGTTGGTTAAAATAAAAAAGGCGGCTACTGAACAAGGAATCCATCAAATAGCCATTGCAGGTGGTGTGTCGGCAAATAGTGGGCTTCGGGCTTCACTTGAAACTTTGGCGCAAAAACAAGGTTGGGAAGTTTTCTTCCCCAAATTTGAATATTGCACGGACAATGCCGCGATGATTGCTGTGGCAGGGTCTTACAAATTTTTATCGGGTTCAAAAACCGATTTATCCGCAGCACCTTTACCGCGCCTGAAAATCTAAACACCAGCTTAGAAATAGTTTATCCGCATAAACCCTCCTCTTGTCGGATTTTGCTCCTATTTGCTCAAAAAACACCACCAACTTGTTTATTTCTGATTTTCAACGCATTAAATGAACGGGATTAACAAGTGTTTTGTCGGGAAAAAAACGAGGTTTGGCTTAATTAGCCTATGAATTAGACTTAAGTTATTAACATTTCATCAAATAAATTTATCTTAGCAGCATAATTATTTTTTTACCTCTCGCCACAACTATGCTGAACAGGTACGGGTTTGTTTTTATACTTTGTCTGTTTCTCTGTGCTTTTGTTCCAAAATTGACTAGTGCTCAATGCGGGGTCTGCGAGCTGCCCGGAACAAATGTGGTTGTAAATGGTGATTTTGCCGTTCCAAGTAACTTAACCTTTACCTCTCAGTATAATTACAGCCTACTTCTTAACACCCCCGGTAATTATTTTATCGCCAGAAATGCGAACAATTTCAACTCGTCTTTTCAGGGTATAGACCACACCAACGGCTTGGGTAATTTTTTAATGGTTAACGGAAATAACACCTCGGGTACTAACGCATGGTGTCAAACTGTTTCCGTAGCACAAAACACTAGCTATACTTTCGGTGCCTGGTTTGCCAGTTTAAGCAGCAATAATCCCGGTCAAATTCAGGTTCAAATTAATGGCGGTAACGTGGGCGCAAGTTTCTTGTGTCCCGCAGCCGTTAATAATTGGGTAAACCATACGGAGTCTTGGCAATCGGGTACAAATACATTTGCGCAAATTTGTTTGGTTAACAGCTCAACAGCCAGTTCGGGAAATGACTTCGGTATAGACGACATCAGTTTTGTTTCCTGTACCCCTATTGAACGAGATGGTTCTGGCACCGACCTTGGACCTGATCAATATTTTTGTTCAACAGCCAGTACTGATGTTTTTCCTCAAGACACCGTTCTTGGCGGTGTTATTCCCAACCAATATCAAGATAGCACGGGAACTGTATACTACGAAAACAATAGTGATTCCGTTGTTACATTTGCATTAGTAGCAACCGGAAATGGCGCATTTGCTGGTTGTATTAATGCGGACACCCTAAAAATAACGGTTTATCCGCCTTTAAATCCAGATTTTGGCCCTGACCGCCGGGTTTGTAACACTCCAGTAACCCTGACAAATACGGTTACAAACGACTCAATTCGTTGGAGTACTGGTGAAACCACGCAGTCAATTACGGTTACAAAAAGTGGAACCTATTGGGGTACTGTTTACCGCTGGAGTTGTTCTGAAACGGATACCGTAAACGTTATTATTGACACGGTACCCACTTTTACCCTTCCACCGTTAATTGAGCTTTGTACCGCCCAAGATACCGTAATTCGTTCACCATTTATTGCCCCTTGGAGTACTGGGGTCACGGCCAACAACATAACCGTTAATTCAGCCGGAACTTATTTCCAGACCGTAACCAATGGAAGTTGTACCTACAGTGATACAACCCTGGTCACCATGTCGACCTACCCTACGGTAAATTTAGGACCTGATAGATTAAGCTGCGATGGAACTCCGATTGCCTTGACATCTCCGGGAATTGGCATTTGGCAAGATGGGAGCTCGTCGGTAAGTTATACCGGATTAACGGGTACGTATTGGAAAACGGTAACTAATGGCCCTTGTGCTACTACCGATACAGCGAAAATTGTAGTAAGAAATGTTGTGCCGCAAAACGTTCCTGCCGTAAATGACCTGTGTACCCCAGCCCCATTTACCCTGTCATTTGGCTACAGTGGAACTCCAACTTTTTTATGGTCAACCGGAGCAACTACCCCAACCTTAACAGTTAATACATCTGGAACTTATTGGGTGGAAATAAGAGATACAACCTGTTTTGCTTCGGATACTATGGTGGTTACCTACCGACCTGTTCCTGTTGTTTCTTTACCAGCTGCCGAGAAAATTTGTCAGGGCAATACTGTTACTCTAACCAGTCCTTCATCGCCAGGTGAAACTTACAGTTGGAGCAACGGTAATACTACAAATTCAATTACCACTGGAACAGCTGGAACTTATACACTCACAGCTGATAACGGCTATTGCACCGCCTCTGACGCTACCGTGGTTACTGTATTAAGTGTTTCATTACCCACCTGGTCCAGCGATACTGCTATTTGCGAAACGGATTCCTTGAAATTAAGTGCCGTTGTTTCTCCAGAATATAGTTATCTGTGGTCCACTGGCGCTACTTCTAGCTCCATCACAGTTAAAAATCCAGCTACCTATCAGCTTATCGTTACCAATGACATTTGCTTGGACTCGGTTAAAACAAACCTAACCACCGATCAGGCCGTGGTCTTTAGTTTGCCACCCACCGCAAAAATTTGCCAAGGCGATTCAGTTTTACTCTCCACTACGCTAGTCCCAAGCTACACCTACCTTTGGAACAATGGGGCCAATACGACCTCCATTTATGCCAAAACTGCCGGAAACAAAATACTGACCGTGACCAATGGAGCCTGCTCTGCAAAAGACACAACTCTGGTGAATGTCCTTTCGGTATCGCTACCAAATTGGCCAACCGATACAGTAATTTGTCAATCCGACTCATTGAAATTAAGTGCCGTTGTGTTGCCAGGATATAGTTATCTATGGTCGACTGGCGCTACTTCCAGTTCTATCACCGTTAAAAATCCGGCTACTTATAAACTGACTGTTACCAATGATATTTGTTTGGATTCGGTTAAAATAAATTTAACTACCGACCAAACCGTAGCCCTTAATTTGGCTCCAACCGCAAAAATTTGCCAAGGCGATTCAGTTTTACTTGCAACCACAGTGGTATCAGGCTATATGTACCTTTGGAACAACGGTGCGACTACCGCCTCCATTTACGCCAAAACGGCTGGAAACAAAATACTTACCGTTACAAATGGAGCCTGCTCGGCCAAGGATACTACAGTGGTATCAATAGTTACAATGCCCGGGGTGGCCTTGCCAAATTCGGTTTCCATTTGCCCTACCGATTCCGCTACGCTAACCGTTGGGGCTGTAACCGGTTACACCTATTTATGGTCTACCGGTGAAACTAGCAATAGCATAATTACCAAGACACCCGGGACTTATACAGTGAATGTGACCAATGATATCTGTACATCAACTGGCCAAACAACTTTAAATAACCTACCCGCCCCGACCTCTATTCTTCCGAGCGCCATCGTTATTTGTTCTGGGATTCCAGAAACCGTTACTGCCAATTCTGATGCGGGGACTTCTGTCTTGTGGAGCACAGGTGCAACAACGAATTCTATCAGCATTTCAAGTCTAGGAACCTATAGGGTAACGCTTACCAAAGGTACCTGTTCAATCGTAGATAGCATTATTGCTACTTCGGACGTTAGTACGGTTTTAAGCCTAAACGACACAAGTAAAGTGTGTACCGGGCAGGTTACCACAATAGGAACAGCTCCTTTACCGGGTTATAGCTACTTGTGGTCTTCTGGCGAAACGACTAGTTCCATAACCACTGGTCTAGCCGGGAAGTATATTTTGACCGCCTCAAATGGGGGCTGTAGCGGAACAGACTCAACTATTGTGATTGAAGTTTCAGTTCCTACAGCTGCACTGCCTGCATCGGGTGTTTTCTGTGAAAAAGATTCATTAATACTGATCGGATCTACTGTTTCTGGTCATACCAACACGTGGTCCAATGGAGCCACTTCCTCTACCCTAGCCGTTAAACAACCGGGAACTTATTCCTTAACCGTTGCCAACGATATTTGTACGGCCACCGCTTCGACCACCATATTAATGGATTCACTTCCAGTTTCGTTACTTCCAGACTCGATTGTTTATTGTGGTGGTGCTAGTAGATTGGTAACAGCAACTACCAATCCTTTGGTGTCAGCTTTATGGAATACGGGAGAAACTACGGCTCAAATAGCCATCTCCAGCAGTGGTGTTTTCTCAGTTGAGCTCACTCGTGGCGTGTGCACCACAACGGCTTCGTTAGTGGCCGATGTTAGCACGTTGCCTATTCTGAACCTTCCTGACTCCATCCTTAATTGCCATCGAGATACTAGCCAATTGGTCTATAATTCGGTACCGGGTTTTATTCATACTTGGAATTCAGTTTCAACGGTCAATTACCTTTTCCCCGATTCTAGTGGGTTGTACAAGCTGAATGTGGTTAATACCACCGATTCACTTTGCGCCACCTCCGACAGCTCCTATGTTACGGTTATTCCGGTTCCAGTGTTAAATTTCCCAGCCGCTGTCAGCCTTTGTCTTAACGATTCGCTGGTACTTTATGGAACTACGATGCCAACTTATTCGAACAGTTGGTCTACCGGAGAAACCGATAGCCTAATTGTTGTGAAACAAGGTGGTTTGTTTAAATTGACTGTAGCAAGCACCTACTGTATCGATAGTGCTCAAACTTTGGTAACTATTAATCCGACTCCTACCTCAACCCTTCCTGAAGCAGTGGTACTTTGCAATGGTTCGGCACAACTTTTAACAGCAACAAACACCTCTGGAACTTCAGTTAGTTGGAATACCGGAGAAAACACCAATTCCATTACCGTTTCGACACCGGGTTACTATGTCGCAACAATAGACAATGGTCTATGTTCTATCACCGATAGCACTTTGGTTAGTGACGATCTTACCGCAGTAATTACGCTCCCTGACACCACACGTGCTTGTAGTAATGCGCCCGCAATTATCTTCGTAACCGAATTGGCTGGATTTAATTACAGTTGGAATAACGGAGAGACCACTTCAAGCATTTCAACCACGACATCAGGTTTGTATGAGGTTACTGTTTCGAACACGAATTGTACAACGACGGCATCCACAACGTTGGTTATAGAAAACTCACCGAATCCCGTTTTAGCAGCTGAACTAACCCTTTGCGAGGGCGATTCGGTGACATTAGTTGGTTCACAAGTTTTGGGGCAAACTAATCTATGGTCGACTGGTGCCAGCTCCAATTCTATCACTGTTGAGGAGGCTGGTATGTACTACCTTTTTATTACCGAAGGGAGTTGCACTACGCAAGATAGCATCCAGATTCTGGTAACACCCGGCCCTGCACTTAACATCTCCCCAGCTATGAATTACTGTGAAGGAGATTCTTTAATCTTGTTGGGGGCTGTTGGTGTAGATTTTCAAAACCAATGGTCTGACGGATCCACCGCCTCACAATTTGTAATAAAAACTTCTGGAACGTACACGCTTGACGTAACAAATGCTGGTTGTAATTTTCATTATGAAACCAATGTTACGGAAGACAAGATGCCTTTGGGTAATCTGGACGACTCGGTAGCCTTTTGCGCCAATACTACGAACCAAATTACGGCGACCAATTCTACCTTTACCTCGGTGCTTTGGAGTACTGGTAGTACTGAAAATACGATAACCGTGCCATTTGATGGTCTCTATCGTGTTACCGTTAGAAATGGTGCCTGTGTTATTTCGGATAGTACTTGGGCAACGATAACCCAGTCGCCTTTGCCTGAATTAATGGACTCGATTGCGTTTTGTGAAGGAACGGATACAACCATAACCGTTGTGCAAATTCCGGGCTGGGCTTACAATTGGTCTATAGGAGCAACTGCTGCAACGGTTGTTATTAACCAACCTGGTTTAATTGTTTTGACTGCCGATAACGGTAGTTGCTTTTTCATTGATTCAATTATAGCCAGTTCCGATCCGTTTCCAATCAGCGCTCTTCCAGACACCTATGACATCTGCGCTGGAGACAATGCGATATTAGATCCCGGCACTCAAAATATTCAAAAATATTTCTGGAGTAATGGACAAACTACCAACACCATTACCGTAGGTGATAGTGCGAGCTACACGGTTCGATTAGAGAATTTCTATTGTGTTACCTTAGATACCACCAGAATTATTCTTCATCACAAACCCATTGTATCACTTGCCGATTCTATGCGGATTTGTAGCACCGACAGTGCTTTTGTGACACTGGTAACCGACAGTGTCTACCCAGTACAATGGAGCAATGGATCCAATGGATATACCCAAGTCTTGGTGCAACCCGGTACCTATAGCGTAGAGGTAATAAACAACGGCTGCATTGTTACCGATAGCTTGGTTCTTCGGGTTGATAAACAACCCAATAGCGCCTTACCTAATTCAGCCAGATTTTGTGAAGGTTCTCAGGTAAAAATCCACGCTACCGATTCCAGCTACCAATCGGTGCTGTGGTCAACGGGTGAAACTAGTAATGAAATTAGCGTTAATCAGGAAGGTTGGTACAATGTAGATGTGGTAAACGGTAGATGCAATTTTAGTGACTCAGTTGTAGTGACCATGGACTCGCTTCCTAACCCAAATCTGGCAGACACTACCAAGTTTTGTGTTGGCAAAAGCGTACTTGTGAGTTACTCGGGTAAACCAGGCGATCTTATCCTCTGGTCGAACGGAAGCACCGCCCCCAATCAATCGGTATCAACCGCTGGCTATTTTTCGCTGCGGGTAACACGGGGAGCATGCGTAATTTCGGATTCTACGTTAATGTCGTCCTTATCTTTCCCTATTTCCAATTTGGAGCAAGAAGTTGTAGTATGCGAAACGGATAGCGTTTTACTCAATCCACTGGCTGATTTGTCTTACTCTTACCTGTGGAGTACCGGTGAAAATACGGCTACAATTTGGGCCAAATTAGGTGGGATATACAGGGTCAGTGTTATTAATGAGATTTGCATTACAAAAGATTCGGCAAATGTTCAGGTACTAGAAATTCCGGTAATCACCAAACCTGAATCTTTTATTTTCTGCGAAGGCGATACTGTAACTGTTGATTTGGGTTATAACCCCAAGTATATTTACGATTGGAATCCAGGCGACACTTCTGTAAAACAGATTTGGGATGCCGGTACTTACCCTTACAAAGTATCTTATGGTCTTTGTACATTGAACGACTCTGTTGTAGCCACAATCGACTCCTTGCCTGTTCTCAATTTAAGTGATACTGCCATTTGCAAAAATGATTCCGCCGTCATTGTAATTGCACCAAGTCAATTCATAGCCGACTTTCTCTGGAGTGATGGCTTTGTTGGCGGCACGCATACCTTATACAATCAGGGCAAATACTACCTAACTGTATACAATTTAAATTGCTCGTTAACCGATTCACTGGTGCTTACTGTACATGACCGACCAACAGTTACCTTCCCTCCTGATCAGGCAGCCTGTATGGGCGACAGCGTTTTATTATCGGTGTTAAGCAATCCTGGTTATAGTTACAATTGGTCAGATACCACCGGTCTTATTAGCACCCAATTTGAAATAAAACGAGCCGGAAATAGTCCTACTGACATAGTTGACACCGTTGCCTTGGTGGTCTCCAACGCCTTTGGCTGCTCAGTTTCCGATACTATTTACACAACCCATTATGCAATGCCAACGTTAGATTTAGGCCCTGGTGTTGACTCTTGTTTAACCGCAATAGACTCCGTTCCAATTGCGGCTATTGGAACTTACCAAAGCCTAATATGGAAAGGGACAAGGGGAAATATTATTCCGGTAATTAATGACACCATGTGGGTAAATTATTTGACTTCGGATACTTTAGTTTTTGTAACCGCATTTAACAACATTTGCTTCGTTCATGATACCGTGCCTATTTACGCTAAACGTTTCGCCAACGACTCGATGCCGGCAACCGATACCTTATGTTCAGGGCAATCCTTAGTATATGACAAAACTTCTAAGGCGGAAGATTTTAAGATTAAATACCAATGGAGTGATTATTCGGTACAGCCTGGGTTTACGGTAAACATGCCTGGTACATATTGGGTTGATATCACGCTGGGTGAATGCACAAAACGGGACACTTTTAACGTTATCGGTATTCCTGATCCAACCTATCCGCTTACTGCTGATGATACCATTTGTGTGGGTGATACACTTTTTCTCCCTCCACTTCCACAGCAATACACCCTAGATTACATAAGTCCTAATGTGGTTAACGACTCCATGGTTATGTCGGCCGGTGTTGTTGAGCTTTTGTTCCACAACTATTGCAATAGTTTGGCTGTTAAATTTGAGGTTTTTGAGGAGAATTGTGGACGCTCACTTTATTTCCCTTCTGCCTTTACCCCCGACAGAAATGACCTCAATGAGGTTTTCCGGGCGGTATATTTCAATTACGACCTGGTAGAAATTACCGTTGTTAACCGCTGGGGAGAGTTGGTATTTTACGGCAAAGGCAAAGACCCCTTCTGGGATGGCACATTTAAAGGCAAGGCTGCAAAAGCTGATGTTTACAAGGTATATGTTACCGGTAGCTATTTAGAAGGTAATCAATGGTCTCACAACGAACAAACCGGGTTAGTTCACCTTATTCGATAAGCCTGTTTTTAAGGGTTTCTTTGAATTCTTATCGGATTTTTCGCCTCATTTAACAAATCGCTCTGACTATCGGTCAGATTGTGCTCACTAACAGGCAAATAAGCAAGTAAATTGGTTAGTCAATTAACCTTTTTGCTGCCGATGTTCAATTTCAAGCCAACAATTTTTGTTTGGATTAGCCTTATTGGTATCACGCTTCCAACGGAACTGTCGGCTCAATGTGTTGCCTGTAGCTACCGAGGTGTCAGCATTGTGACCAATGGCAATTTCACGGCAGGAAATACCGGTTTTTCATCGCAATACCTATACAATTCCAATTTAGTTCCGGAAGGCAATTATTATGTTGGTGTAAATGCAACCACCTACCATGGTAGTTTTATTGGCCATGACCATACCACCGGTGCTGGGAAGTTCATGATTATTAATGGCTCGCCTACTCCCGGCAAAAAGGTGTGGTGCCAAACGGTTACCGTTTTACCAAATACAAATTATGATTTTTCTACCTGGGTTTCTTCGGTGCACCCGTCAAGCCCTGCGCTGCTGCAATTCGAAATTAATGGGGTGCAGTGTGGAAGTGTTTTTCAGGCCCCCAGCACAGTAAACACCTGGCAAGAGTTTTTTTACACCTGGAACTCCGGAGCCTCGGTTTCTGCAACCATCTGTATTGAAAACATGTCGACCATTGCGTCTGGTAATGACTTTGGTTTAGATGATATTTCATTTTCTCCTTGTTTGCCCTATGTGGTAACCAACCAGGCCAATGCTGGCTCTGATAAAAGTGGCTGCTCATCCATAAGCACAACCATTGGCGGCAGTTCCGCGATTTCAAATATTACCTATAGCTGGTCGCCTGCCTTACACCTCAACAGTTCGTCAATAGCCCAACCTACGGTAACTTATTCCAATACCAGCGACACCACAGTAAACCTAAGCTATGTGCTAACCATTGACAGTCTTGGTTTGGGTTGTATAACCAGCGACACGGTAATAGTGACCATTTATCCAACCATACGACCTGCATTGGGAACAGATGTACAAGTTTGTAATACTTCAGTTCCGTTAAGTACGGCAATTACAAACGACTCACTACTTTGGAGTAACAATGCAACTACCTCATCAATTACCGTAAACCAAAGTGGGGCCTACACGGTTACAGCCTATAAATGGGGATGTAATGGCAAAGACACGGTGAATGTTCTTATAGACACCCTTCCCGTATTTAGCCTGACGGACACCATAAAAATGTGTACAGGCGATGACACTGTATTAACATCACCTTTTACGGGACTTTGGAATACGGGGGCTAATGCGAATTCAATAGTGGTAAACAGCAGCGGAACCTACTACCAAACGGTTACTAACGGAACGTGTACCTACCGAGACACAACTATAGTGACGGTTTATACTTATCCCCTGGTAAATCTGGGAAGTGATAATTTAACCTGTAACGGAACCGCTGTTAATTTAAATGCTGGGCAAATTGGCACCTGGCAAGATAATTCGGTAGCGAGCACATTTACTGTGGCCTCAAGCGGAAACTACTGGATAACTGTTAGCAATGGCCCTTGTTTAAGTACTGATACAGTTGAAGTAGTTATTAAAAATGTGCTCCCTATATCGCTACCCACTTCAGTTGCCGCTTGCGAAACCAATCCGGTTACACTTTCATTCCCTTACAACGGTAGCCCACAAATTTTGTGGTCGACAGGAGCAACAACGCCAACCATTACCACAAATACTTCCGGAATTTATTGGGTTTTGTTAACCGATTCCACATGTACAGCCACCGATACCATAGACGTTCAGATAAGTAGTGTACCGGTGCTCAATTTACCCGATACCGTAAAAATCTGTCAAGGAGAATCAGCTACACTTTCTACTCCAGCCACAGCTGGATTTACCTTTAGCTGGAATACCGGCTCGACTTCAAATTCCATAAGCACCGGAACGGCGGGAACCTATGTGATAACAGTTACTAACGGAACTTGTTCCATTGCTGATTCTACCCAAGTTATTGTGATAGATGTACCCGTGGCGACTTTACCAACTACTACTACAATTTGTGAAACGGATTCATTAACCTTAACTGGTTCGATTGTTCCGGGATATACCAATGCTTGGAGCACCGGTGCCTCGACAAGCGCAATCACCATTTCGGAGGCAGGAGCTTATTCGCTTATTGTTACCAACGACATTTGCTCGGATACCGCGGTGGCATCTTTGATGGTAGATAGTTTACCGACATTGGTTTTGGTTCCATCAGTAAAAATTTGCCAGGGAGAATCAGTTACACTTTCAACCCCTGCAACCGCAGGATTTACCTTTAGCTGGAATACCGGCTCGACTTCAAATTCCATCACCACCGGAACAGCCGACACCTATGTGGTTACAGTTACTAACGGAACTTGTTCTATTGCCGATTCCACCCAAGTTATTGTGGTAGATGTACCTGTGGCGACTTTGCCAGCAATTACTGCCATTTGTGAAACGGATTCATTAACCTTAACTGGTTCGGTTATTCCGGGCTATACCAATGCGTGGAGTAATGGTGCTTCGACAAGCGCAATCACCATTTCAGGAGCCGGAACTTATTCGCTTATTGTTATCAACGATATTTGCTCAGACACCGCTGTGGCGACTTTGGTGGTGGATAGTTTGCCGACATTGGTTTTGGTGCCTTCGGTAAAAATCTGTCAAGGAGAATCAGCTACACTTTCTACTCCAGCCACAGCCGGATTTACCTTTAACTGGAATACTGGCTCGACTTCAAATTCCATAACCACCGGAACTGCCAGCACCTATGTGGTTACAGTTACTAACGGAACTTGTTCCATTGCTGATTCCACCCAAGTTATTGTTGTTGATGTACCTGTGGCGACTTTGCCAGCAATTACTACCATTTGTGAAACGGATTCATTAACCGTAACTGGTTCGGTTATTCCGGGCTATACCAATGCGTGGAGTAATGGTGCTTCGACAAGCTCAGTCACTATTAATTCTGCTGGAACTTATTCACTTATCGTAACCAACGATATTTGTTCGGATACCGCGGTGGCAACTTTGGTAGTAGATAGTTTGCCAACATTGGCTTTGGTTCCATCAGTAAAAATTTGCCAGGGAGAATCAGTTACACTTTCAACCCCTGCAACGGTTGGATTTGCCTTTAGCTGGAACACGGGCGCAACTTCAAATTCAATAACCACCGGAACTGCCGGAACCTATGTGGTTACAGTTACTAACGGAACTTGTTACATTGCTGATTCTACCCAAGTTATTGTTGTTGATGTTCCCGTTGCCACTTTGCCAGCAATTACCACCATTTGTGAAACGGATTCATTAACCTTAACTGGTTCGGTTGTTCCGGGATATATAAATACTTGGGTATTGGCGCCTTCGACAGGCTCAGTCACCGGTGCTTCGACAAGCGCAATCACCATTTCGGAAGCCGGAACTTATTCACTTATCGTAACCAACGATATTTGCTCAGATACTGCGGTGGCAACTTTGCTGGTAGATAGTTTGCCAACATTGGCTTTGCTTCCATCAGCAAAAATTTGTCAAGGAGAATCGGTTACACTTTCTACTCCAGCCACAGCCGGATTTACCTTTAGCTGGAACACGGGCACAACTTCAAATTCAATAAGTACCGGAACTGCCGGCACCTATGTGGTTACAGTTACCAACGGAACTTGCTCCATTGCCGATTCCACCCAAGTAATTGTTGTTGATGTACCTGTGGCGACTTTGCCAGCAATTACTACCATTTGTGAAACGGATTCATTAACCTTAACTGGTTCGGTTATTCCGGGATATATAAATGCGTGGAGTAATGGTGCTTCAACAAGCGCAATCACCATTTCGGAAGCAGGAACTTATTCTCTTATTGTCACTAACGATATTTGCTCGGATACTGCGGTGGCGACTTTGGTGGTAGATAGTTTGCCAATCTCTACTTTAATTCCAGACCTTCGTTTTTGTGAAAACAGTGCTGGATTGCTTACTGCAACCTCAACACCCGGCACAACCATATTGTGGAGTACAGGGGCAAACACGCCAACCTTAGCCGTAAACCAGGCCGGAATTTACCGAGTTCTTCTATCTAAAGGCCAGTGTACTTTACTGGATTCGGTAGTTGTAATAACCGACTCCATACCTGTAATTTATTTGCCCGATTCAGTTAAAATTTGTGCGGCCACCGATACCATTATTCACTTGCAAACGCAAGCTTATTTTCAAACAGTTTGGTCAAATGGAACGATTGGAACGGACATAACCGTTTCACAACCTGGTAATTATACAGCAACGGTTACCAACAACACCTGCAGCACTTCCAAGAGTTTCCTGCTTGCCAACATCGAAGTACCGGAAGTTAGTCTACCAGCCTTATCGCAGGTATGTGAAAATGACAGCATGGTGTTACGAAGCAACGCAAATTCAAATTTCAAACACCTATGGAGCACCGGTGAAACCACAACGTTTATTTATGTTAGCGACTCTGGGCTTTATCAGTTAACAGTTACCAACGACATTTGCGCTGATACCGCTGTAGCCAAAATCAGGCAAAACATTCTACCCGTTTCTACCCTTCCCGACTCGATTACGTTATGCGAAAACAGTCAGGCAACGTTAACTGCCACCACCTCTCCTGATGCATCAATTACTTGGAGCACTGGCGCTTCGACAAGCTCAATCAGCGTTTCAGCTGCAGGAAATTACGGAGTAACGTTAGTTAACGGGAAATGTATTGTCAAAGACACTGCACGGCTTGTTGTCGATGCATTACCAGCCCTCAATTTACCGCAAAACATAAAAATTTGTGAAGGCCTTGATACTAGCATTGCCGTTCAATTACAACCCGGCTACGCTTGCGCTTGGAATAACGGCGACACGAGTTCAAGCATAACCATTTCTACCAGTGGCGCATACAGTGTTACTATTATTAATGGGGAATGCATGGTTCGCGACACGGTTCAATTACTCACGGTGGCTGTTCCGGTAGTTAGTCTTCCACCGCTAGTTACCATTTGCGAAAACGAAAGTTTTACCCTGCAAGGCTCTAGTCTTTCTGGATATGTCAATCAATGGTCAACCGGTTCGGCTGCATCCTCCATAACCATTGCTGAGGCTGGCAATTATGAACTCAAAGTCATCAACGACATTTGTTCCGATACCTCGTCAACGTTGTTGCGCTTAGATACTATTCCACAAACCTTGTTACCTGACGCAGTTGTTTTCTGCGAAGACACCAGCACCATATTAACGGCTACTGGCAATAATATGCTAAACATATTGTGGAGTACCGGAGCCACCACCCCTGCAATAACAGTTAATACACCCGGACTATATACTGTAAAACTGGTTAATGGCATGTGTTCCATAACCGACAGTATATTGGCAAAAGTTGATACCGTACCACAACTGTCCTTACCCCCGAGCCTAAAAATTTGTCAAGGCGATTCGATTAGCATTCAGGTAAATTTAAGCCCAGGTTTTAACTATCAGTGGTCAACCGGGTCGAATGCCAACGAAATTGCGATTTCTACGCCCGGACTGTACTTCGTGGGTGTGCAAAACGGTACTTGTTCTGCTACCGACTCCACCCGTTTGGACACCGTTGAAGTTCCAAAACCTAACTTGCCAAGTTCTACTACCATTTGCGAAACCGATAGTATGACTTTAGTAGGTTTGACTACTCCGGGATTTGTAAACACTTGGATGCAGGTGTCTTCGACAAGCTCAGACACCACAGGAACAGGCTCAGACACCACAGGGACAAGCTCAGACACCATTTCAAACGCACTGCAACTTACGGTAAAAAATATCGGAACCTATCGCCTTGTGGTAAGCAACGACATTTGTTTTGGACAATCAGAAGCTATATTACTGGTCGATAGTGTGCCCAATTCAATACTTGCCGACTCGGTTGTTTTTTGTGAAAATAGCTTTGGCAAATTGTCGATTACCTCAACTCCGCAACACACCGTTTTCTGGAACACGGGCGATTCTACTGCAAGCATTAGTGTAAATCAACCCGGCCAATATATTGCCACTTTAATTAACGGAACCTGTTCGGTAACCGATTCGGCCTTGGCTGTAGTAGATTCTATACCGGTATTTAACCTCCCCGATTCGGTGGTTTTTTGCGAAGGATTAAGCAGTCAAGTAAACATTGAAGGCAAGAACAACTGGGTTTATGCCTGGTCGAACGGAGACACCACTGCTAGCAGCATTTTAACCCAATCTGAAAATCGCGAGGTATTGGTAACCAGCGGAACTTGTTTCAAACGCGACAGTGTTTTAGCCCTTGCGATTGCTTATCCAGCTCCTAATCTTCCCACAAAACTCACCATTTGCAAAACAGACAGTGTGCTGTTAAACCCGGAAACTGACATCAACTACGACTATACCTGGAGTACAGGTGAGAAAACCGCAAGCGTTTGGGTAAAAAAATCAGGTAACTATTCGGTTTCAGTAGCCAACCGACAATGCGTAGCCACAGCAAGTACCCAACTTGCTACCGACTCTGTTCCTACCTCAATCATGGCCGACTCAGTACAGTTTTGCGAAACAAGTCCAGTGAAATTAATTGCCACAACCTTTACTGGCCATAAAATTGAATGGAGTACTGGTGACACCACAAAGTCCATTACTCCGCAAAACACCGGCTGGTATTTTGTCAATTTAAAAAACGGAAAGTGCAGCACATCCGATTCAGCGTGGGTACACATCGATTTACTCCCGACCGTCAGTTTGCCAGCCACAGAAAAAATATGTCAGGGCGATAGCATTGAACTGGTTCCAACTACAACAAACGTTGTTTCTTTTGCCTGGAATACCGGTGAAAACACAGCTTCAATTTTCGCCAAAAATCCAGACAACTACTTGGTTACTGTGAAAAATGGATTGTGTCAAGCCGAGACGAGTGTGAGCCTTTCGGTTCTCGAAATTCCAACGGTAGTACTTCCAGACACTCTTATTATATGTGAAACTGACAGCATTTTGGCAACAGCGGAAAGCAAAATTAGCTTCTCGCATGTATGGAACACCGGTCTTACCACCCAATCACACTGGTTAAAACAATCGGGAATTTATAAGCTTATAGTAAGTAACGATATTTGTTCGGCATCAGACAGCGTTCGTTTAATCACCCATCAGCAGCCGGTAAGCAGTTTGCCCGATAGTGTTCGCTTCTGCGAAACAGGCAGCATGCAGCTTACCGCCACTAACTCGCCTTTTACCAGCATTAATTGGGACGACAGCACTTTCGTCAACAATAAATATATGACCAAAGAAGGGCAAAACCTTGTGCTGGTACAAAATGGGTTGTGCTCTTTTGCAGATTCCGTATGGGTTACCATTGATCGGGTTCCAGAAGTACAATTGCCCGATAGCATTTTACTGTGCCAAGGAGCCGACAGCACCATTTCCTACCTCCCAAAACCCGGTGAAAAAACAAGTTGGTCGAATGGTAGCACTGAGCTGAGTCAAACAATTGGTACCACCCAAAATTTGGTGATATTAATTACCAACGAAAGTTGCAGCCAAAAGGACACCACCAACTTCACGGTGCTGCCGTATCCGCAAAAACAACTTAGTTCGACTTATGCGATTTGCGAAACAGACAGCACTTTACTTGCTTCGAATTACAACCCAAACTTCAACTACCTTTGGAATACCGGTGAAAAAACTTCATCGGTTTGGGTGAAAAATGCGGGTACATATAGCGTAATCATCACGAACAAAATTTGTTCAACCACGGATTCTGCGGCATTAAAAGTTGACACGCTACCCCTACTTATTCAACCCCTAAATTTTTCTTTCTGTGAAGGCGATACCGTATTGGTCGATTTGGGCGCACAACCCGGTTATCGCTACAATTGGAACCCCGATACTACATCGAGTATAAACATTAGTACTCCCGGAAAATATAACTACACGGTTACCAATGGCCAGTGCGTTAAAGCCGGAGAAGTAATTGCCAACATGGATACCCGCCCAACGTTTTCGCTGGAAGATGCGGAAATCTGTCAAGGCGACTCGCTGGTAATAACATTAAGCCCTGAGGACGAAACCGGCTACAGTTGGAGCGATGAGTTTACCACGCCCTCCAGAAATATTAGTACCGCCGGTTTATACATTCTAAAAGCAGTTCGTGGAACTTGTTCGACTCTTGATAGTTTAACCCTGCTTGTCAATCCGCTTCCTGCTGTCAATATCCCCAATCCGCAAGCGGCTTGTATGGGCGATACTTTAGTGTTTACCACTGTGCAAAACGAAGATTATACCTATAGTTGGACCAACGACCAAAACATGGTTTTAAGTAACGACAACCAACTGCGGGTAACCGAAAATGAGAGTTCAAACATGATGAACCAGTATACATTGCGTGTAAACACCAGCAAGGGTTGTTCATTTATGGGCGTAACTGCCGCCAGTTTTTACACACACCCAACCGTCAATTTAGGCGAAGACATTAAGTTATGTGCCGACTCCGTTTTACTTACCCCTGTGGGGAATTATCTTCGCTCGCGTTGGATTGATGGGGACACCAATAGCAACCTGTGGGTTAAGCAATCGGGTACTTGGTTGGTTACCGTTTTTAATGAGTATTGTCAACAAAGTGATACCATTCGGGTGAATTTACTTAAAGTGCCCAATGCCAAATTACCGGCCGACACCATTCTTTGCCCCAATGAATATTTAATGCTACGTATTCCCGAGATGGGTACCTGGAGCGATAGCTCGGTGGCAAAAGTACTTGCGGTATCCAAGCCAGGAACATATATCGTAACCGTAGACAATGGTTATTGCAAGGCCAGTGATGAAATTAAAGTGAGTTACATGGAACTACCTTTCTTCGAAATTGACGACGTAACGATGTGCGAGGGAAAGGAATATGCATTGCCCAATTTCCCTGTAAATTATACGCTAGAGTGGGTACTTGGCAATGTAAATGATGGCGTTATAACCCACGGCGGTGAATATGCCTTGAACCTATCAAACCGATGTGGCTCATACACCACCGAGTTTACCGTTAAGGTAGAAGATTGCAGCAGAACCTTATATTTCCCATCGGCCTTTTCGCCCGATCAGGATGGTATAAACGATGTTTTTGTGATAGAGTCTACCGGCTACCAAGACCTGGACTTAATGATTTTCGACCGCTGGGGCGAACTTATATACCGTGAAAAAAGCAAAAGACCAGCATGGGATGGAACCTACCAAGGTCGTTTTGTGAAAACGGATATGTACGAAGTGAAAGTTCTTGGTGAGTATAAACTTAGCCCTAATGGAGCCCTATTGGTTGAAGAGGTAATTGGTAAAGTTACTTTATTGCGATAGTAATGATGCTATATTATTTTATGCATTTATGCGTAATTAGCAATTAGCACCTTATTGGTGCTTTCAACGTATCGAAATACTTTAAACGCAACACCACGCCGTTTTAATTTATTTTCTAAGGGCTGGAGATTGGTAGAAGGAAAACACAGCGTATTGAAGATGATGCTTCCTTGAAAACTTATTTTCAATAAAAGCCTGCGCCAAAATTCATCGGTCAAAAATTGGTCTGGCACCTTATTATCAATAAATAAATCTACAATTACCATATCGTATTGATTAACATCATTTTTCACCCAATCAAAAGCATCTGCGCAAATTATCTTGGTTGCATAATCGGCTACCACAGAAAACTCCTTATCTGCAATGCTAATTATCACCGGATCAATCTCAACTGCGGTAATACTACCCCCATAGTTAAAATCGTTACGCAGTACCTTTACCACACAACCACCGCCAAGACCAAGAACCAAAACACTGCTTACTTTTGACAATTCGACTTGCGTTAACGAAAATTTAAGTACCTTTTGAAGTGAGCCGTAGGAATAATTTGTATTAAGGCTATTCAATAATTTTTTTCCATTCGACAACGTCAATTCCAAACAGCCACTATATGCAGAATGAATCTTCTTTCTGATTATTGGAAAAATGAAACTCATTACTTTATAAATCATATAGTCCCAACCAAGGTTAAACTGTGTACTTTTTTGACATCTAATGTTGGACAAATATACTGGTTGATTAGGTCTCAAAACAACCAACTCTTACAATATCAACGGCCGCCCAAGGTAGTTTTCTACATAGCTTTGCTGGGTAACATTTTATTTTGCCAATGTTAATCGTAAAACTGTTTTTTCGCCTTGTTTAGCAATTATCTATAAAATTTGCAACATTAACATTGGTTCTATTTAGATGGATTTAAGCCACACCAACCCGTTACCGTAGCTACCAATCAAGTTCGCGCTTTGGGCGTTTTCGATTGAATAGAAGAGTTTACGGGTATGTAACCACCTTGAGACAATGCGACTGTGTTTTAAGTATCCGCTCGATTCAATCGGTTGCCAATCCTGGCTTTTGCAAGTTTTCGCCCTTAAAACCAAAAGAATACGTAAAAAGGCGTATTTTAACTTTGAGTTTCCCACACCAAATTTGCTCAAAATATTGTGTGATGGCAAAGTTTAAATCATTAATCGTACCCATACTCCTTTTCCTAGGCAATAACCTAAATGCACAAAAGAAAGAGCTATTAACCAGCGACACGGATATAATTAGGCAGGCCACGGAGTTTATTACCACCGAGTTTACAACCGGCAAATCCTCCATTCAAGTTAAAGAATTACACATTACCGGAAATTTTATTTTAGACATTACGCTATATGGAAAGGGGCAGGTGCTAACTGTTTTTTCACCATTTGAAATTGCTGACCAAATGATACCAGCACAGAACCAGCTAAAGGATCTTATTATGGCTTGCGAATTCCCGTTTAAGCTACCAAAGGATAAACGCATAAAGTTTAGATACCAATTCAATTTCAATTAACCTAAATCTACTTCAATGAAAAAATTACTAACGCTAGCCGGGGTATTGCTCGGCACTTTAACATTTGCGCAAGACGAAATGGCTGAGGTGTTTGTAAAAGAAATCGGTCACTCGTTTACCATTACCGGACATTCGGACGAGGATGACTATTGCTACGCAAGCAGTGAAAAGGAAATAACGGTACTTAAAAACTCTACTGGAGAACTAAAGTGGAACAAAAAGTACAAGCAAGTTTCCGATCAGCTAAATAAAGTGGACGAGGTTATTCCGTTGTGGGATGCAGACGCGCTATTTGTTTTTGACCGAAAATTGGGAACCGACAAAATGGCGTGCATCGACATTCACAACGGGAATTTGCTTTGGATAAGCGGAAAATACCAAAATGTAGAAGAAGAGAACATTGTATACATACGTGAGCTTGATGCATTTGCAGTTGCTACAAAAGAAGCTTTGGTAATGATTAAAGCCCGCACCGGAGAAGAAATGTGGCAAACCCAGAAATTTAAAGGAATAGTTGGCAGCTATGTGGTAATGCCCGATGGAAATATGGTTATGGTAAATATGAAATCCTCGCTTATCGGTTCACTATTTTCTGGTTTTAAAAATCAACTGGTGAAAGTAAATATCAGAACCGGCGAAGTAATGTGGGATCAAACCTACCGCGGTGTAGCCGAGAAAAAAGTAATTACCAAAGAAAAACTGGTAAAACTAGATATTCAGGGGGAAAAAGTGTTTCTATACCTAAACGGCATCCAGGTTTACGACTACATGGCCGGAACACCATTGTGGTCTATGGCCTATGATCAAACTCCAGATGTGGTTAAAGCTCCTGGCTCAGGCATTAAAAAATTTGGTGCCTATGGCGTAGTTGCCGACGTGGTGACCGAAGGAGATTTTGTATATGTGCTCGATATGCAAAATAAGCGCAAGCAATACGTAAAAAAGTATGAATTAACATCTGGAAAATTAATCTGGACCTCGCCAGAAATTTCTGACGCCCGAGCCATTCCAAACATGTTTGTACACAACGGCAAAGTAGTATTGCAAGTTGGTGGTGCTGTAGAGGTTCAATATATACAAGTAACGCGCGAAACAGATGGTAGCACCACTACAACCTATGCGGTAGAAACCCAAAACGTCAAACCCTACAATGTTCAATGTTTCGATGCCAACTCGGGCAAGCAGGTTTGGGAAAGCGAAAAAATGAAAAAAGGCATTACCAATGCTTTCCTTCATGGCAACAACATTATTATTTGTTCCGGAAAAGCCTTGTACAGCATGGAAATTAATACCGGAAATGAAATTTACGAGTTACCGCTAAACAAAGATAACATTGGCCTTGCCGACCGCATTGTTGCATACAAAGATAAAGTGGCCATTATTGGCGAAAAAGGAGTTAGTCTACGTACTATTTCTGGTGGCGATTTAATGGGCTCGAAAAAGTACAAACGCGCCACACCACTTAGTTACAACGGTCAGGTAATTTATCAAAATGCCTTGGCACTGGTAACTCCTAAAAGTGATATTGGCGTATTTGACTTGGACAAAATCTCGTTAAAAAAATTCGATGCGCGCAAAGGAGCCAGTTCGTTTTTATCGCAAGATGGCAACAACCTTTTTGTGCTCGAATCGGGTGGAATGATACGTAAATCGAAGTTTATTAAATTGAATACCAAGTAACTGACCACATTTCTTTCAATGTTTAATTGTCCTGCGAAACCCCATCGCAGGACTTTTATTTTAGCGACCTGCTAATTAAAATATTTTTCTAGCTTTGTTTTGTAACAACAGCCAAAAACCCCTTTTTATGAAAAATAAGCTTCTTGTATCGCTTGCCATTCTTTCAACCCTGACTTTTTTCTGGGCCTGTAATAAGGATGCTGGGATGGTTTCCAATCAAGTACAATCCACACCCACCCTACCAGAAACGCCCTATCGATACCCTGGAGGGGATAACGACAGAGCCACCTTAGGTCGTGTACTTTTTTATGACACCCACTTGTCGCTAGGCAATTCTGTTTCTTGTGGAAGTTGTCATAAACAATCGTTGGCATTTTCCGACAATACAGCCCTCAGCTTAGGTTACAATGGCCAAAATACAACCCGAAATACTCCGCCAATTCAAAACTTGGAGAGTTTTAATTTTGAGGATCCAACGCCTAGTTTTTTGTTTTGGGATGGCCGGGAAACCAACCTAACTTCAATGGTCACAAAACCCATTCTCAATCATTTAGAAATGGGGATGTTCGACACCAAACAACTAACCGAAAAAGTAATAGCCCAGCCTTATTATGCCGAGCTTTTTGATAAAGCCTTCCCTAATGAACCTATTACTAGCGACTTAATCGCCTCTGCGATTGCCTCATTTGTTCGTAATACGTTTTCCAACAATTCGGCATTCGACAATTTTGCAAGAATGGGCAATGCCGAGGCCTTAAGTCCGAAAGAAAAAATTGGATTTGATTTATTCACGGGAAAATATGATTGTTCCAGCTGCCATCAACTGCTTAACCCAAAAGGATATTCATCCGGTAACGGTGAAATGAGTGCGCCATTTGCCAATATTGGCTTGGAAACCAATTATGCAGATAGCGGTTTTGGCAAAACCACTAATCGCCAACAGGATATTGGGAAATTTAAAATTCCGAACTTGAGAAATGTAGCTTTAACCGCACCTTACATGCATGATGGTCGTTTCAAAACGTTGGACGAAGTGCTAAATCATTACAGCCATGGAATTATGGATCAACCTAATCTTGATTCGCGGCTAAAAGATGAAAACGGAAACGCCAAGGTTTTGAATATTTCCGCTGAGGATCGTGTCTTTTTACTTGCTTTTCTGCATTCGCTTACTGACGGAAGTTTTGTAACCAACCCGATTTATTCCGACCCTTTTAAATCAAAATAAACCCTAAACCAAATTTCATGTTAAAAAAATCAATGTTACTGGGTATCATTACCCTGGTTGGCAGTACTTTGCTTGCTCAAACCGAAACAAAATCGCAAAACAAACCAACGCGTGAACACTTTGTTGGAGTACAAGCTAACGCCTTGCTTCGTCAGTTATTTAATTTTGGCAATAATACAGCAGTAAACAATCCATATTTAATCAAATACAGTTACCGGCCTAATGCCGAAAAACGTTTTGAATTGCAAGCCGGTTTTGGTTACCTTAATTCGCAAAACACGGACAACGACGGCAGAATTTCTCGCTCCAATCAACTCGATTTTAGGGTAGGGGCATTCAAAAAATTCAAGTTAAGTGAGCGTTTTGAAGCCGGTTTGGGCTTCGACTTGGTGCTTACCTCTGCATCGATAAAAAGTTTTAACAATACTGGCTTCTCTAATCCAGACGGCACCAATTTTGACTCAACTTTAACCGAAACCTCGTCCAATTTTTTAAGTTACGGTTGTGGCCCTCAACTGAATCTTACTTATGCTATATCCAAACGAGTACTTCTTGGTACTGAGGCAAGTTATTACTTCCGAAGAAATAGGAACCGTAACAGTGTTATTCAAGAACGAAAAACATTGAGTAACAATGTTCAGACGAACAATATCATTAATGAAAACGAAAAAACATTTTCAAAGGGCCTAAGTTTTACCTCTCCGTTAGTTCTGTTCCTAATTATTAAATTTTAATTACCACACTAGCATGACAAAATTTTCAACAAAGCTTTTTATAGCAATTGGCATCTTATTTTCTGCGAGTCTTTGCTCTTGTCAGGAAGAAGGTTGCACCGATGAATCGGCATTAAATTATTCGGTAGTTGCAAAAAAGGACAATGGTTCTTGTGTGTATTGTCAGGTAATTAGTAGCACTGAAAACACACGGCAACAATTTTTGAAGGATGATAATTATTATGATCAGGCTGGAAATTCAAATCCATATTACTACGATGAGATCCTAAGTTTCGATTTCAAACAAAAGACTAGTAATTATAATAGCAGCAAATGTGCCAGCGAACAATGTACCTTTGACGCTGTGGTTACCAATCGGACTTCGAAAAAAGTGACTGCAACAGTACAACTTCAATTTGTAGGTAGCCCTGTCACTAAAACCATTGTTGTAAATGCAAATTCCACGACTACTTTAACTAACGTATTTAGTGGTTCAACTTCACAAAATCTTTGCGACTTTAATATTGAAAATAGTTCTGTTTGGATGGATTTAATTGGGTATGTTAACTATCAGTAAATCCGTTGCTTTTTAAATCGCTTGAAGACAACCGGCCATCGTGCCGGTTTTTTTATGCCTGTCTCTTACTGGTTTTCTGCACCGCTGGTTTTAATCTGCTACCTTTAACCAAGATTCTTCAGAATAGATGAGGCTGGTGCGGTAGAATTGGAGTATCTTTTCCTTTAAACCTAAGCTAATGAAAGTCTTTACCTATTGGGCTGTTGCCCTAGTTTCCCTTTTTACGGCAGTTCATTCGGCAAAAGCCCAGTCACCAATTGGTGTATCGGTAATGATTACACCGCCCTATTCGCCATACATTAGCGACTACGTTTACAACGCCGGAAAACTTATCATTACCTTACAAAACAAAACGGGTCAAAGCCGTACGGTTAAACTGAAAATATCGGTTAGCAGTACCAACGGGATTTCAGTTAGTACCAAGGACGGATTTAAACCACCTCAACCCATTACGCTATCAGCCAATCAGATTCGCACATTGGGCGTTTTTGATTATCAGAAATACCTAGACAACAAAAACATTAGTTACACTGGTTTTAACACCAAGGATTTGGCCAACGGTGCTGCACTACCCGAAGGAACCTACAATTTCTGCATTCAAGTGCTCGATTACAACACCGGCCAATTACTTTCTGATGGGGCACCACTTTCGTGCGCTGCGCCTTTTGTTATTAGCTACCCCGAACCACCCACGCCATTAAACCCAGCCTGTAATAGCGAAGTAACCAGCAAGCAACCACAAACCATACTTTTTAACTGGTTGCCATCAATTGGAGCCCCGCCAGCTACAAAATACAGTTTCACCATTAAAGAATGTCCCACTGGTATAAACCCAAACGACATTATAAACAACAATGCCTACCCCAGCCTATTTAACCAAGAAAACATTGCCGGAACATCATTGGTATACGATGCTGGAAAACCCCAACTCAAGGTTGGCAAAAAATACGTTTATCGCATCAAGGCTTCGGTGCCCGGACAAAAGTTCTTCTTTAAACAAGATGGTTTTAGTAGTGCCTGCACGTTTACGTATACTCAAGCCTTTGTTGCTCCGCCTGCGCTGTCACCCATTTCTTTAATAGCACCTGCCAACAATGGTGCTTTGGAGCGCGTAATTGAACAAGATCAACAGCTTTATGTTTTTCGCTGGAATGCGCCAGAAAACCTAACCAAAATAGGCTATCACGTAAAATTTTGCAAAATCAAACCACATCAATCGCCAGAGCAAGCCATTAAAGAAAATTTCGATGAAAATATGGACGAAAAAGGCGATGTGTATAAATCGCCGTTTAAGTATAAAAGCAAAATAAGCCCGGGCAAATATGCCTGGCAAGTATCTACCAACGACTACGAGCAAACGAAGGTAAAACGCAGTTTTGTTTGGGTGTTTACCATTCCAGAACCCGCGGAAGAAGCCAATTTTAACAGCTTCGAAATGTGTGGCTACACTATTAATATAAGTAGTCTAAGCAACAAGGCTACTTCCGAACTCTCCGGTACTGGTTACCTGTTCCTGAAAAAAGGCGGCAATAAACTGAACATCAAATTCAACAACCTGGTAGTTAGAAATTTTAAACCGAGTGGTGGCAAAAAAGCCCCTGGCGGAAACCTTAAAACTGATGGTTACTGGCGGTGCGTGTTAGGTACAATAGAAAGCGAATTGCCTATGGCTAAACCGTTTGCACTTCAACCCAACGCTGGCATTGGTGGCGATTTTTCGGTTACACCCAACCACTTGGTATTGCAATCGAAAATGAAAAATAAATTCGATGCCGCACAAAACTGCTACATTGATTTAACCGGCGAAAAGGAAAACAGTTACGACCGGTACGTAACTGCCGAAATTAAGTGGATTACCCCGTACTCGAACCTGAATAAAGAAACCGTGAACACCCCTTGGGGGAAAACTAGCATTACAGTCACTGTTCCTGTTGAAGTAATTGCCTCATCAGGGAATCTGGCCATTTATGATGTAGATAATTTTTACCTGAATGGAACCTTAAAGTCTAATACCGGGGCAAGTACCAAACCCGACTACCCCAAAAACTCTACTTTAACCATAAAACCGGGTGCCGAGTTTAACGTTGTTGGCAACAAGGTTTACATAAAAATAAGTGGGGATTTTTCTATTCCGGATGGCCGAATAATGTACAAAGCCAAAGGAAACACGTACAAATACCTTCATTACCAATTTCAAAACCAAACATCGCTATTAATTAAGGCCAAACTCGACGAAGGTGCATTTGATTTACCTGTAAATAATGATGAAACCGTTCAATTACACATTGACGAGGAAGCATTCATTAAACTGGGTTCTGAATCGCCATTTGGCTACAACGGTAGCAATTATGGGGTGATATTGCTTTACCCAAAATTAAAGCTGAAAACTACCGAAAAGGAGCAAACTTTTACGGGAAAATATGCCATAAACTCGGGCGAAGGATTTTACATGAGCGACAACAGCCAGCAAAGTGAAAACCTGAAAATCTGCGCATTTAAAACAACCATGAAAGAGTTTTCGGTTAAAATGAACAAATCGAAACTTACCCAGCTTACGCTGAAGGGCGATATCCATGTTCCGTTTATAAATGCCAAAGCCCCTTTCGTTTTCTCGGCCAGTGAAAATGGAATAGAGGAAGGTTACATAGAATTGGATTACGCAGAAACCACCATTTATGAAAAAGAAGAAAATAAGGTAACCTTTAAACCAGCGTTGGCCACCTTGAATGAAAACGTGGTAGAAGTTGAAGGCGACCTTAAATTTTCGAATACGGCCGGTAAAAACCTATCCTTATCGGGCATTACCCTAAAAGGCCTAAAAATATATGCCGACGGCGACATTAAACTAAAAAAAGACCCAACTGTGTTGAGCAAACAAGTTTGGGGTTATTTCAATGGATTTATATATAAGGCTGCAACGGTAAGTGTTTCATCGAGCCCGGGTGGTTCGTTGGAGTCGAAAAAGTATTTCATCAACCTTACTGGACAAGTGGTGCTTGAAGAAACCACTTTGGGTACTGGAAGCAATATGCCGGTTTCCTATGCCTTTGAACAGCACATTGGCGGCCCAAAAACATTTACAGATGGATTGGTAGCTTCAACGGGTAATGAATCCATTGATGCGTATTACAACAATGTCACGTTTGGAAACCTCGAAGTAGGCTCTGGTAAAGTAAAAGCCGGTTTTAAAAACGGTTCCATTGATTTCAATGGCTATTTTGAGTTTTTTCACAACGACCCGGTTTACGGCACTGGCTTTTTAACCGAGAACTCGGTGGGAATCACTACGCCCTGTGAAGGAACGGTAAACATGAAAATGTACGTGGGCAAAAAAACCGGATACAAGTATTGGTTTGTTGAGGCCGGACAGAAAAATGTGGTACAATTCCCAACAGGAATATTGGATATTGCGGTTTATGGTTTTGCAGGACGTTTTTACTACCACATGGCGCACAATGACGGTGGCGATATAAACGGCAACGATTATGTACCCTCCAACCAAATTGGCTTTGGCGCCTATGCCCGCCTCGATTTAAAAACAGGAAGCAACAACGGACAAACCATGTGGGGGCCTTTAAGCACCGAGATTACTACGCATGCCGGAGGCGGTTTAAAGGAAATACGTATTCACGGAAATGCTGAACTACTTTCGTCGGGTGCCGACCAAAACGATGGCATGGCACGCGGTTATGCCGACTTGGTTTATAACCACACCAACCCCACCTACCTTCAAGGTACCGTAGGTGTTACCGGCAATGTGTACAACCAATTGTCGTTTGGCGGAGAATTGAATTTTTACTTTTCCGACAGCAATTGGTACATCAATATTGGCACAAAAGCAAGCCCGGTTTGGGTAAATGCCATTCCGCTTGGACAAGAAATGAGTGGTTATTTTGGCATTACAAAAGATGGTGGTAATGCGAAAATCACGGCTGGAGTAAGTGGTTCAATTTTCGAAGCGCATCCGGGAACCAGCGGTTGTTTGATTGACTGCATTGCGGGTTGTTGCTGTTCGGCCGGAGTGGGTGCCGATGTAAGTTTAACCGGTGCGGTCGATGCATTTGCCGTAATTCCTGATTTTCAGATTGGAGGAAGTGTAACGCTTCACGCTTCTGCTGGTGTTTATGCCCAAGCTTGTGGCATTGGCATACACCCAACCATTCATGCCAATTTTACCGGTTCGTTTACCATGCCTAGTCCATTTTGTGTAGGCGGAAGCGCTTCGCTAGTAACTCCTGAACCTTTTCCAAACATTGACTTTTCTGCTCGATTTAAAGACGGTAGTATAAGTTTGGGTGAATCGGCCTGTTTTTAATTATTGACGACCATGATATTAAAAAGATATTCCCTATTACTACTTGCTTGTTTGCCTTTATTGGGCTTAGCGCAAGAATATAAGCTTTATGTACAAAACGCATCGGCAACAAAAGTCAGTTTAAAATGGTTTAGCAAAAAAGCCAGCCCTGATGCCGCGTACAACATCTATCGAAAAACATCGGCCAGTGCCAAATGGGAAAAAGTGAATCAAAGCCCAATTGTGGCTGCCAAACCATTAAATCAGAACGAAATAAAGGCATTGGGCAAGAAACTGGAACAAGATCCGCAACTTGGGGTATATAGCGTAGCTAGAAATAAAATGACAGCCGACCCCGGTAATGCACAACTGCTCTATGGCGCCTTACTTTTTCAGGCCTTAGATGCCAACCGACTGGCCGAATTGCTGGGTATTTATACCGAAGATGCAACCGTTGTTTCGGGTACCAGCTACACCTACAAACTGGTTTTGGTGCAAAACGGTGCTGAAAAGGAGTTGGCTCAATCGGCCGAAATAAAAACCGGTGTGGTGAAAATCACCGAAAGTCCATTGCTTTTTAAAGCCACGGCCGGAAACAAACTGGTCAACCTAAGCTGGACACACAATGCCAGCTTCCCCATGTATAAAGTAATCCGTAAGGAAACCATTGGAAGCAAAAAAGACACCGCGTTTTATTTCATCCCTTCACAGGAACAGGTTAGTAAATCGGGAACATTAACTTTTCAAGACGAGGATGTTGCTTTGACCATTGGAAAAACATATCAGTATCAGCTTTTCGGAATTGATGTTTTCGGTAACAATACCAAGCCTTCAGCCGCAATTTCGGTAACGATGACCGACTTGGAATCTCCTTTTGCAATTACCGGTTTTGCTGCCAAATTATACCAGGACAATGCCGCTTTGCTAAAGTGGCAACGCTCGTCGGCTAAAGACGTGGCCGGTTATTTTATTTATCGCAGTACTAACGAAAACAGCGGTTTTGAATTACTTACAAAAACACCTTTGCCAGCAACTGACACCAGTTGGACGGATAAAACCGTAAAAGAAGGCGTGCGTTATCACTATTACATTGATGTGCAAGATAAAAGCGGAAACAAAACCAGTTCCGGAAAAGTAACTTTTCAGCTAAGCGACAAAACACCACCGGCCATACCAACCGGACTAAGCGGACTGGCCGACACCAACCAAATTAAATTGAGCTGGCTGCCCAACAAAGAAGCCGACTTGCAGGGTTACTACATATTTAGAGCCTTAAACAACGACTTAGAAAATTTCAACCTGCTGAATAAAAATCCATGGGCCGAAACCACTTTTATTGACACCTTGCCCGCCGAGGCTTCCAACGCATTTGTATATAAAATTTGTGCGGTAGATATGGCGTTTAACCGCAGTCAAACCACAACAGTTGTAAGTATAAAAAAACCTGATATTACGCCACCAACGGCACCATTTATTTATTCGGTAGAAAGTCCTGACGAGACGGTAACCATAACCTTCAACATTTCCAGAGCCGATGCCGACATTAAGCAAATAGATCTTTGGCGTTACACCCGCGATTCGGTAAGCAACGGTTGGGACAGTGCTTTGGTAAAATCGGTTTCAAGCGCCAACGGCATTCAACCACTAAAGGATACACCACCATTTCCGGCAACGTTTGGCTACCGAATGGTAAGCACCGATAGCAGTGGGAATAAATCACGATTTTCGAACCTAAAATTGGTTTTTGCCGGTGAGCATGTGAAACCAGTGGCACCAATCTCCTTCGATTTAAAGCTGAATGCTGCCAGCAAGCAAGTTGACCTTAGCTGGGCTGGGCGCGGTTTTTTTCAATATGCCGTTTACCGAAAAGCCCCCGACCAAACCTCCTTTTTGCCGGTTAGCACGGTAGGCACTATTCCCAATTTTACCGACAGCGAATTGCAACCAGGTCGCTACAGCTATTTGATACGTACCTATGCCCCAAACGGCGAGTTTACAGACAGCAACAGCAAAGAAATTGAGGTTCAATAACCATACGCTCGCCATAAGAATGAAGTTAAGCAGCATTTTAACCTGGGTTGTTTTATTAAGTGCCGGACACCTTTGTGCTCAGGATTTGGAAACCGTTGCCAAGGAAAAACCGGTTACCCTTTCGGGGAATCTCTCGCTCGATTTGTTGGGTTACAAAGCCACCGGCTACAGCAATGGCATGAAACCTTTGGGCTATTCCATGGGAGGATATTTTAACGCCAAGATTTATGGTGTCGATTTGCCGTTCCAATTCTTTTACAGCGACCAAAGCAAGGAGTTTAATAGTCCATTTTCTCAATTTGGCATTACCCCTACTTACAAATGGCTGAAACTCTATTTGGGCTACAACAACATCAACTTTTCGCCAACAGTTTTAGGCGGAAAAACTATATTGGGTGTTGGGGTTGAAATGAATCCTGGCATATTCCGTTTTGGTGCAGTTTATGGCCGTTTTAAAGCTCCAATTCAGGAAGATTTACAGCGATTGAATAATTTGCCCCAGTATAAACGCATTGGCTACTCGGTTAAACTGGGTTTAGGCAAGGAAAATAATTTCTTTGACTTCGTATTTCTTAAGGCCAAAGACGATAGTTCTTCGATAAATACTTTAGCGAATTACAAGGAAACGGTGCGACCGGCACAAAACACCGTGATTGGAACCAATTCCAAATTCACTATAAAAAAACGAATCATTTTAAGCACCGATGTTTCGGTAAGTGCTTATACCCTCGATTTGCAAGCCGACCGACTAAGTGTTGACTCTGCCAATACCGCCCCAATTATTAAAATGTTGACCAAACTCATTGAACCGCGTTTATCGACCGGACTATCGAGTGCTGCGCATGGAAACCTGTCGTATGTGGTGCCTGTTTTTTCAATTGGGGTTGATTACAAACGAGTAGATCCAAACTACCAAAGTATGGGGGTGGATTACCTGTTGAACGATTACCAAAATGTTACGCTGCAAAGCACTGCCAGAATTTGGAAAAACAAGTTTACAGTAAGTCTAACCGGTGGCAAGCAAACCGACAATTTGAACAATTTTAAAAATGCCAAAACCGGGCGGAATATATACTCAGCATCTGTCAACTATTTTTCAATGAAGAAATTTGGTTGCAACCTAAGTTACTCCAACTACACCCTGTCGCAAACCAGCGGCCGGGTAAACATAAACGACACGCTAAGAATTAGCAACGTAAACGAAAACCTACTGATTAACCCGTTTTGGCTTTGGAGTTCTGAAAGACACAGTCATTCGCTGTCGCTTATTGCCAACGCGCTAGTGGTTACCGACAACAATGCGTTTACATCGGCCTATACCAACAGCACCATTAGCAATTACATGGCCAATTATTCCCTTTATTTCAATCAATTGAGACTTAACTTTACCCAAGCGCTGGGGTACACTAATTTGAGCTATTCTGCTGGGAAAATTACCACGTTAAGTTACTCGTCAGGAGTTTCCCGCACCTGGTTGGGAGAAAAGTTGCAAACTGGTCTTAACTTGATGATTAGCACACGAAAAGGAAGCAACGTGAGCGGTGGCCTAGGAAACACAGTGAATGCCAATGCGGCTTACCGCGTTTCTGAAA
The DNA here is from genome assembly GCA_964390915.1 of uncultured Flavobacteriales bacterium. Taxonomy (GTDB): domain Bacteria; phylum Bacteroidota; class Bacteroidia; order Flavobacteriales_D; family Luteibaculaceae; genus DASUEB01. The sequence continues at coordinate 15,361 of CAYMJL010000014.1, read as the reverse complement.
AACACGAATTTCACTCCTCAATATCAATAATGAACAATACTGATGGGGGTTACAAGGTGGGCGAAACCCGTTGGAATATAGGTTACCAGTTGAGTTTTTAATCATGGTTTTATCCTATCCAAGAGTGCCGAGAAGGGTAAACCATACTGTAAGTTTTCCTGAACCGAAAAATTGTCGGACAAAGCTACAAGCCGGCAATTGCTTAAAGCCGCTGTTGGTGGTAGGTAGGTTTTTAGCCTTTTTGGAGCACTTGTGAGATTTGTATCTGTAATTCGGGAATCTTGTTTTTTATTACGTCCCATACGATGGAATAGTTGACGCCATGATAATCATGTATTAACCTATCTCTCATTCCTGCCATATTTTTCCACTGAATTGTCCCCCATTTAACTTTAAAGTCTGCTGGAACCTTCTTTGTGGCTTCTCCAATTATTTCTAAACTTCTTGCAATCGCACGTTTTAATGTTTCATCCTCAAGAAATTCATCCTTTTTCAAAGTCGAGCATACAGAAAGAATATAATTACACTCATCCAAAATATGTCTAACGTAATCAATTGGCTCTTTAGACATACAACACCTCTTTCAGTATTTTAGGTCCGATATAAGGACTTAACCCATTCTTTGTAACAACCTCAACCCGTTCATTTTTAAACAGACGCTCAAAAATGTCGTAAGCCGCCATGAAGTTATCGAAGCTCTCTTTATCCGGTTCAAAGTCTATCAGTAAATCAATATCACTTTTCCTCGATTGTTCATTTCGAAGGTACGACCCAAAAAGACCTACATTACAGATACCAAACCTTGAGAGTTCCTGTTTATGCGCTCTTAACGTTGTGAGTATGTGGTTTTTCGTAGTCATCGCTGGCGTTTCAAGCAAAAGTACGAATCTTACCTAACAACCCCACTTCTGGAAACAAAATTACCGGTAACGTTCGCGGCTTTACGCAGTTGCCGTTTCACTTAACAAACATAAATTAAAACTTCCAATTTCCTGAACCGAAAAATTGTCGGACGAAGCTATAAACCGGCAATTGCGTAAAGCCGCTGTTATGCCCAGTGCTTCTGCACATTAAAGTTCGTCATCATTGTTTAGTAGATACATAATAACCAAGTCCAGTTGTGAAAATTAATAAAAGTATTATCCATAACATTCCGTCAAAATTGTCAACCAAGTAGAGTAAAAAATGTCTTTTTTGTTCCTTAATTTTCCCTTCCCCTTGTCTCAATTTATTGAAGGTTTGATAAAACTTGTCAAAGTCAATTTGCCCTATACTGTTGATTTTAATCGGTTTACTGTCAGTAAGGTTTATTAAAGTTATAATGTCTGTGTAGATGTAACTTTGTTTCCAGGTAATGCCATTAATCGCATTTATCTCCTTTTTTGTTTGCTCCATATTCCTTATCTCTGTCAAGTTCAAAACCCGATTGATTGGCAAGAGCAAATGAGAAATTATCACGGTATCCTTTGTAAGTTTTACCGTCTTAACGGTCAGTAAATAGAAGAAGGATGTCAAGGACAGAATTGCGAAAAACACCAAAATTATCACTTCTAATAAATTGTAGTCGTCTTGGACACTTTGGAAAGTCAGTAAAAATAGAAGTCCAAAAAGTGCAAATCCTAAAAAACTCACACACAGTATGAAAAGTCGAGGTTGAGTTTTGTAAATTATTTTGTCCATTTCAGGTAGTTACGATTTTTTCGACATAGCATTGGGCATAACGTTTCGCGGCTAGGCCGCAGTGGCGGTTTAACCGATAAGCCAAAATAGAAATTAAAACCTTTGGTTGGCAATTCCCAGGTCAGACAAAGCCATAAACCCGCCATTGAGCCTAGGCGCTGTTAGCGGCCGTTTTATTTAATTTGTGGCAGGATAAATCTTTTTAATTGGCAGTTTGTTGAATTAGAATTTCGAACGAATAACCCTCTTGTTTTTTCTCCTCCATAATTGCTTGTAAATATGCCATATTAGGTTTAGGAGGTAGAATTTTACACAACTCAGTTGCTGATTTAGTGAGTGACAATTGGTCAAAAGTAAACTTATCTTGGGCCGGATGTGATATCAGAATTTGCACATTTGAAAATAGAAGAACAGTACTTCTATGTTGCGGCATAAATGAGAAAGTAACATTTAAGTGGTCACTTTCGTGAAGCAATCCAGCGGCTTTCAATGTTAGAAGATTACCAAAGGGAAGATTATATTCATTGAAATGATTTCGGTTTTTGAACTTAAAAATATGTGCGTAGCCAAAAGTCATTCCACATAATTTCTGAAACAGCTCTGCTTCCTGTTTACTAAGGTTACTTACAATATCAAGAGTTCTTAGACTAGTTAGGCCGGGTGTAGATACTTCCTCAGCTAGAATTTTTGCCCAAACTTCTTGCATCTCTTCATTTGAAATGTCCTGAGATTTATTAAAGAATTTTGTTCGCCAATCGGCGTCAACTGGCTGCTCAGAAACCGAATCTTTCAAATACTTTGCCGCTTTCTCTGCGATACTTTCAATATTCAGTTGCCGACTTAACTCTTGATTTATAAATCTCTCTTGCGCTCTTGAAAGAATTTCAAACTCAGCATCTGCTTTTAGAAGTAATCCTTTAGCTTTTGCTTCCTCAAGTTTTTCTATTTTGTAAGCTTCAGCGTCTGCCTCTTTGCGCATTGCTCTTGGTTTATAGAGTGTCCCGATTGCCGAGCTAACTGTCTCAATTAGTTTCTCAATTGGTTTCCCTTCTATTTTCACAATATTTATTTCTGCCATTATCCTCGTTCTATTATTAAGGTTCTTAATTCGTAACTCGCCTAAAAAATGGCCGCTAACGTTCGCGGCTTTACGCAGTTGCCGTTTCACCTAGCAAACATAAATTAAAACTTTGAGTTTCCTGAACCGAAAAATTGTCGGACGAAGCTATAAGCCGGCAATTGCTTAAAGCCGCTGTTAGCTGCTGTGGTTCTTTTTCAATTATTTAGTTTTCGATTATTGCTAACTCACCCGAACCTAAGCCGATATACCTTTTTCCAAGATATGAAAAGTCATAAGTTTCATAACCTGCGGATGCAATGAAAATTTGAATTTTAATTCCGTCGGAAATCACCAGCGTAAGGTCAGCGGTGTCATTGTCAATACTTATTTCAGTCAAGAATTTACCCGCCAACAAATTCCCTAATTCAACAACCAAGTCAAGTGGTTTTGGAAGTCCGAATTGATGTCCATGATCTAACGAAACTACAATAATTCTACGTTCCCTTAATACTCGCCAGAAACCTGAAACTACGATTATCGTTTTGTCGGCAAATAAAAAACACCAACTATCAGCATCTTTGTCATACGTAACCGAATCGAAAAGAAAGTTGGTTGCAAATGTCTGTTTATTCATCATTTCTGGCTTGTTTCGCGCCACCATAGCAGCTAACGTTCGCGGCTTTACGCAGTTGCCGTTTCACTTAACAAACATAAATTAAAACTTCCAATTTCCTGAACCGAAAAATTGTCGGACGAAGCTACAAGCCGGCAATTGCTTAAAGCCGCTGTTATGTGCAGCCTTTCGGTCGCTTCTTCTTTTTTAATAGTTTCTCAATCTCCCTTATCTCGGCCTCGTCATACTCTGAGGTTCGTGTACAAACATTTGTCCAATAAAGTCCCTCTGCCTTTGGAAAAGTAAAATGATTGTTAACCATTCCAAAATAGGTTTCCTTTTGACCATATACGATATACTTCTTTCCAATGTCAAATCGAACACCACAATCTCCACCACCAAGTCCCGTGCATATTACCACAGTATCTCGTTTTGAGTTCCCTTTATAAACCGACTCAACCAGTAACTTGTAACGTGCAATATGTCTCTTCGCTAAAGAGTTATCTGACGTATCTTCCGGAAATGCCTTAATCCAAGTGGAGTCGACCACTACAACTATTTCTTTACTAATAATTGTACCAACTAATAAGCCATCTGAACGTTTAACTTCCTTCTCCAATATTCCATCTCCAACGCAGGAACATGCAATTGCCTTATCAGCCAAGAAACCAATCAAAAAAGCAAATATTATCAGGATTTTTTTCATAAGGTTGCACATAACGTTCGCGGCTTTACGCAGTTGCCGTTTCACCTAACAAACATAAATTAAAACTTCCAATTTCTTGAACCGAAAAATTGTCGGACGAAGCCAGAAGCCGGCAATTGCGTAAAGCCGCTGTTAGCGGTAGTTATACTGATTCTATCCACCCTGGCACTCTCTAAGTTTTGCAATGGTTAAAGAATCCAATTCTCTTTCGTCAATTTTATTAGAAACACCAGTTTGTTTTCTCAACAAGGTGTAGTCTTGAACGTTCGCGTCAAACCCTTCGAAATGTAGAGGTGGGTAATTTAACACGCATGTTTTACCTTTAAAATCTACCAATTTTCCTATGCTTTCAATTTCCGTTTTACCTCCGTCATCGTCCAAAAGAAAAAATTTAGTACGAGTATATACGCGTCTGCCTGCTCGCCGAATTAACAGAATGCTATTTGTATCAACTTCAATAATTGCCCAGTCACCATGCTTTAAAGGATTAATCCCGCAATCTTTGCTATATAATATCCGTACTCTTCCTCTAAAATTATTCGAGAAATGAATCTCTTCGAAAGCTTTATCACCTCTAAGGTACGCACCCAATACAAGGGAACAAAATGTTAAAACCACTGTACCGAAAATTAAAGCTAGCTTTTGTAACCACCCCTTTCTGGAAATAAAAAAAAACACAATTCCTGCTAAAACAGGAATCAGACCCAGCACCCAAACTATCGCTTTAAGTAACAAGATTACCACTCCTGCGAAAATCAGAAATACCGCTAAAATGAACCTTCTATCCTTAATCATAGTAACCTGTCAAAAATAATTACCGCTAACGTTCGCGGCTTTACGCAGTTGCCGTTTCACCTAACAAACATAAATTAAAACTTCCAATTTTCTGAACCGAAAAATTGTCGGACGAAGCTACAAGCCGGCAATTGCATAAAGCCGCTGTTAGCACTAGTTTTTAATCTGTTATTTGAAACTCCACTGATGTTCCATTCGGCAAATCCTTCATTTTATAATGTAAGTCACCCGTCAGTTGAAAGTGCTCAAGAATATCTAGTACAAAAACATTACCCACGTTATACTCACCACCTACCAAGGGTAATAAGGTATAGGAATATATTTTCCCATTGGTCAACAACAAACCATGTAGAATTAATTGGTCTAATAAATCTGAAAGAAAAAGAAATCGTAATTCTTCATGAGATAAACGCCAATTTCTATAGTCAGAATAACTAATTGATAATTCTTCGATTGTCCCATTTCCGGTATCTAAGAAAAATAATTTATTCTCACTATTCACAAGAATTGCGTCACCCATTTTGGTCAGGTCCACCACACTTTTATCAGTACCAATAAGCCAAGTCCATTTGATTAAGACATCTGAAATATCTAAATCAAAGCCTGTTATGACATATTTACTCCTTGCTTCCGCCATAAAATTAGTGCTAACGTTCGCGGCTTTACGCAGTTGCCGTTTCACCTAACAAACATAAATTAAAACTTCCAATTTCCTGAACCGAAAAATTGTCGGACGAAGCCATAAACCGGCAATTGCTTAAAGCCGCTGTTAGGCACAGTTTTTTAGCTTATTAATCCTCTTTTTATTCCAAGAAAAATCAACAGCGCAATGCAAACCGCAATTTTTCCAATTAAGGTATTTGCAAATCCTTTCTGTTTCTCTTTGATTTTTGTGAATAGGATTATTCCCAAAACGATAATTAAGCTTCCACCACTGGCTATTAATACACTGTTCACCTTAAAAGAATCAAAGACAAAGCCGAGCATAGCAACCATTCCAACACTCATAGATATGTAACCTAATTTGCTAGCAAAATTCATTCGCACAATTCCTCCAAAGCTCCACGAATCTGCATTCTCAATCTCAAAAACTTCATACGAACGGAGAAAAAATAGGATTCCTGAAAACACCGCTCCGGCAACTAATAAAACGTTTCCACCAGTTACCTTTCCAATGCTCAAACTAAATCCCAACAAAAATGCTGCAATCGAAAATCCTTCTATTTTCTTTAACAAATCGCAATTCCTTTCAACAAACATGCGAATACTGGAACCTAAGTCTTCATTCATAATATAGTGCGGTTATGTAATTTCTCGAATAAAATTGTGCCTAACGTTCGCGGCTTGCCGCAGTGGCGGTTAAACCGATAAGCCAAAATAGAAAATAAAACCTTCGGATTCAGTTTTACTGTCAGACGAAGCCGAAAACCCGCCATTGCTGCAAGCCGCTGTTGGCAGCAGTAGCTCGTCAGCCGAGAACAGTAGCGAAAACTTTTCTGGCCCAACTCCGCCGAAACTTGCCCTGCCAAAAAACTCTTAACCACAAAAGAAAAAATTCGCGACCGAATCACCCTCGAAAATTTTTCCTGTCAAACGATAGCGAAAACTTATCCCGAGTAACAATTTCAGCAAACTTGGTCAACCACGAAATGGAATCTCAGCCACGAAAACTGAACTCGGCTCTCGGCGGAAAACCGACTGCAAAAACAGCTAACGACCTGAACTCAGGGAAAAATTTTCTCAACTTAAACCTCGCGAATTTTTGGACTCCCTGAACCCGAAAAACCATTGACTACCAAACCGCCCAAATGCTATTGCTGCCAACGTTCGCGGCTTTACGCAGTTGCCGTTTCACCTAACAAACATAAATTAAAACTTCGAGCTTTCTGAACCGAAAAATTGTCGGACGAAGCTAAAAACCGGCAATTGCTTAAAGCCGCTGTTAGCTGACGTTCTTTCTATATATCGTAGGAGAGTCGACAATGTAACTCAACAGTAGGAATTTGTAATTCTTTATCAGCTCTTGGCTCAGTAGCTCTAACTCTAGCGTTGAATTCGTATAGTTGACTCTCTCTACTTCCTTTCAAAATTTTAAAGGTTGACGGTAAAGCCCAAAACTGTAGAAACCTTCCATTCGGAAATTTTGCCGAAGATTTACCAGTCATATAAACCGTAAAAACTCCCTTTTGCGGATCAAAAATTGTATAAACTTCATCATCCGTGGAAAAAGCAAGCTTTGAATTGTCAACAGTCAGCTCTGCCTTTTCCAATAACCCGTCAATATCCTGAAGTTCAGCATAGAATAATGTTCTACCAGATTCAGACCTACAAGTTAAATAAGCAGTATTTGAACCAATGGGTTTGAATGACGTTACGACAACAAAACAAAGTATTAGAATGACGAATCTCATTATGTGCGGATTTAGAATGACAGCTAACGTTCGCGGCTTTACGCAGTTGCCGTTTCACTTAACAAACATAAATTAAAACTTCGAACTTTCTGAACCGAAAAGTTGTCGGACGAAGCTATAAGCCGGCAATTGCTTAAAGCCGCTGTTAGCGGTTGTTATTCTTGCTTCTCAGGAAGACAATACCCTTGGCTTTTCTCTCCCGCTTGCATCAAAATTTCTATTGTGGATATTTGGTCTGGATCCGAATCGAAGTTATATATCTTCAAAGATTCAAACCCAGCTTTGGATATAACGAATCCAAATTTACCTGAGGGAAACTCTAATTTAAACTGGCCAGTTGAATCTGCATGAATAGTCTGACAAACTTCACGCTTAACCATGTCATAGGACACAATGTTACAATCGCCTAATTGAATTAAGCTATCCTTAGAATCGATTCGGAAAATCTGTCCTTCAATTACAGAAAACACATAATCACCATAACCTCCGTACTTAAATGACATAACACAACTCGCACGTACAGAAGATTGTACATCCTTATCGCTAGAACTTTTTGTCCTATGGTTCGGTTTGCTTGTGCAAGAAATTGTCATCAAAAGGACAACCGAAAAAAGACAATGCACGAGTTTTAATCCCATAATCGGAGACGTTTCCATATAATAACCGCTAACGTTCGCGGCTTTACGCAGTTGCCGTTTCACTTAACAAACATAAATTAAAACTTCCAATTTCCTGAACCGAAAAATTGTCGGACGAAGCCATAAACCGGCAATTGCTTAAAGCCGCTGTTAGGTGCAGTTTTATGGTTTATGATATTCTTCATTCTGATAAAGTTCCATCATCGTTGCATTATCTATTTCTATTTGAACAATCCTCCACTTTGACTTAAAGAACTTCGGCTCATCAATTTTGGTCTGAGTATATAAAAAGAGACTATCCGAGACTTGTTTGTATAAAAACGGCTCGAGTCCATGGAAAACATAGCATTTATCATAGTTTATACGATTAAAATCTACAATACTGTCCTCCGAAATCACAGTAATTTGAGTATCACCTGTGATTCCCCAATTGGTTGTTTTGATATACAAAGGCTCTCCGAACTTATTCGACTTAAGTTCTGTTGAATCATGAGTAATATTCTCTTCCGAAAAGCAACTACCCAAAAAAAGCAATAAACACAAATACAGGAATCTCATATGTGACAATAATTACGTCAAAAATTGCACCTAACGTTCGCGGCTTTACGCAGTTGCCGTTTCACCTAACAAACATAAATTAAAACTTCGAACTTTCTGAACCGAAAAATTGTCGGACGAAGCAACAAACCGGCAATTGCGTAAAGCCGCTGTTAGCGGTAGTTATACTGATTCTATCCACCCTGGCACTCTCTAAGTTTTGCAATGGTTAAAGAATCCAATTCTCTTTCGTCAATTTTATTAGAAACACCAGTTTGTTTTCTCAACAAGGTGTAGTCTTGAACGTTCGCGTCAAACCCTTCGAAATGTAGAGGTGGGTAATTTAACACGCATGTTTTACCTTTAAAATCTACCAATTTTCCTATGCTTTCAATTTCCGTTTTACCTCCGTCATCGTCCAAAAGAAAAAATTTAGTACGAGTATATACGCGTCTGCCTGCTCGCCGAATTAACAGAATGCTATTTGTATCAACTTCAATAATTGCCCAGTCACCATGCTTTAAAGGATTAATCCCGCAATCTTTGCTATATAATATCCGTACTCTTCCTCTAAAATTATTCGAGAAATGAATCTCTTCGAAAGCTTTATCACCTCTAAGGTACGCACCCAATACAAGGGAACAAAATGTTAAAACCACTGTACCGAAAATTAAAGCTAGCTTTTGTAACCACCCCTTTCTGGAAATAAAAAAAAACACAATTCCTGCTAAAACAGGAATCAGACCCAGCACCCAAACTATCGCTTTAAGTAACAAGATTACCACTCCTGCGAAAATCAGAAATACCGCTAAAATGAACCTTCTATCCTTAATCATAGTAACCTGTCAAAAATAATTACCGCTAACGTTCGCGGCTTTACGCAGTTGCCGTTTCACCTAACAAACATAAATTAAAACTTCGAACTTTCTGAACCGAAAAATTGTCGAACGAAGCCACAAGCCGGCAATTGAGTAAAGCCGCTGTTACCTGCAGTAAAAATTAGTGCATGCATCCCATGTAAATTTCAGTAGGGATAATTGTTGTCTGCTCAAATTGAGGTTTCAAAATCCGTAATAAACTATCCGCCTGCTTTTTGTTTGCATACATATTTGCAAAAACGAACATTTTTAAAGTATCAGAATAAAACTTGATTTTTGCATTTTCGTTGTCGTTAGTTGAAATGTCAATGTAAGCGCTTCGCATTTCTATACTGACAATACTATCAGCAAACCTTCTAAAATAATAATCTCCAGCCCAAATTTCATCATCGTAGTTATCTGGCAAAACGATTTTCTTTCTTGTTCTGTTAAAATACCGGTCTAGTGAATCGAATCTGAATTTTAATAACTCGCTTGCTTCCAATGCAATTTCCCGCAAAGAATCATAGTCATAACCCTCTGCAACTGAAACAACATAGTTAAGTTCATATTCTTCATTTTCACTTGAATCGGTTTCAATTTGAAGCACTTCCACAGGCTTCACAATTTTGTCTTCGTTAGAGGACATCTCTCTAGTAGATGATTCCTTGCAAGAAATAATTGAACCAAATGCTATGATTATGATTATTAGGCTTTTCATTGGCGAATTTATTGCAGGTAACGTCCGCAGATTTACGTTCGGTTTTGAGCGTTGATTTGTGGGTGGTAAAAAAACTGACGTAAATGTGCTGTTATAACTAGTGCGACTATTAAATAAAAACTTAAATAGAGATATAAATGAAAAAGCTTATTGAAATTCAAAAACAGGATTACTTAGTTGTGTGCGATAATAAAAATTGTGACTACAAAGTAGAAAACCCGACCAAAGACCCACGGCATAACATTAACGGATTTTTAAACGTGCCTTGCCCAAAGTGTGGTGAAAATTTATTGACCGAAGAAGATTTGAATACTTACAAAAATTTTTTAAAATCCGTTGACTTTCTAAATAAATGGTTTGGATGGATAGCAATTTTTATCCCGAAGAAGTATGAGAAAAAAGCAACTGCACACGCACATAGAGGGCTTAATATCGAAGTAGAAAAGTAGCATTGGTTATAACGTTCGCGGCTTTACGCAGTTGCCGTTTCACCTAACAAACATAAATTAAAACTTCCAATTTCCTGAACCGAAAAATTGTCGGACGAAGCTATAAACCGGCAATTGCTTAAAGCCGCTGTTGTGCGTAGTTATTTGTATTCCGAATATCTTTCAATGAATTTTTTACTTTGCTCATCAAAAATATAAATCTGTGGTTTACACCAAATACAATCATCATAGAAGCCTATTGAGTCTGGGGGATTTACGATTAACATTTTGCTATCCGCTCGAAACTCGTATCCATTTTGCGCGGTAGGTGAGTCATATATCTTGCCCGTTTGTCTGTCAACTATAACACTTGCCTGACAAGGTGAGCCACAACCCCATTTCACCAAAGTGTAATGTCCTGCAAAATTCGGTGTATCTACATTATAATATTCCCTTATTCTTGTCCGATAATACTTGGCTTCTTTGTTTGATTTTAAATCAAGTTTAGCTTTTGATTTCTTGTCAATGCTTTCAACCTTAAAGTCCTGAAATGAGATAAATGGCTCGAATTTCACAGAGGCCACTAATAATTTCTCCTCCTCAATTGTTGTGTCCGCTAAAAGCCTAAGAACTGGCGATTTATATATGGTATCAATTACTGGTTGAATAGGTATTTCCTTACTTACCACTCTCAAACTGTCTTTGGTGACATTGTTTTCCAATCCTTTATCCACTCCACCGCATGAAGCTATAAAAATTGAGACAAAGCAGATATGACGTGACTTCCCCATATAATTACGCACAACGTTCGCGGCTTTACGCAGTTGCCGTTTCACCTAACAAACATAAATTAAAACTTCCAATTTCCTGAACCGAAAAATTGTCGGACGAAGCTATAAACCGGCAATTGCTTAAAGCCGCTGTTGTGCGCTGGCATACTCACCGATTTTTCCGTTTAACGGTTTTCCTGCTAAAATCAACTGGGTAGCAATAGACCATGTTCTTCTTTTTTCCATTACAGGAACCGGGTGTAAACGGAATTTGATTTAGAATCCTTTTCGCCTCAAAATTACTTGTGTCGTTCGAACCGAACAGAACTTGAATACAGTGTTTATTGCCTATTGTGTCAACTATAAAGCCCAAGAATACTTTGCCGGTAAACATACTATATGTTATTGAGTCTGCATAAGTTAGTAGCCGATTCACTTCTTTCTCCTTTAAAAGTAAACTAGGCATTTTTTCGCAATATGTAATGACACCTCTGTCTTGAGGAGCCTTCTTGTAATAATACTCTACAAAATCACAGTTTATTGAGTTTATAAATGGTGGAGTCTGAGCCAAAATAATTTTCAGTGAACCGAAAAACAATAACAAAACCAGAATTTGCCTCATAAGTGGTAGTTTTCTCAAATGCTAGCGCACAACGTTCGCGGCTTGCCGCAGTGGCGATTAAACCGATAAGCCAAAATAGAAAAATAAACCTTCGTATTCAGTTTTACTGTCGGACGAAGATAAAAACCCGCCATTGCGGCAAGGCGCTGTTAGCGGTAGTGAAACTATCTTGATTTAGCAATTTCATTAATTTTTGGTTGGATTATCCAAACCCCAAGTAGGAAGATAGCAACCATTAAAAACTCTGGGATATATTTCCCAAAACTCTGCTCACTTCGTGTAGTAAATTGTTTAATTGATTTTGCAGTAAAAGCAATGCTCCTAATTCCAGAAATAAAGCCAGCCAAAAGGAAAATTGGTCTGAAATAACTCTCAGAATTGGAAAACACTGAGAAGCCAACGCCAGATAAAAACCACAGCAGAAACCAAACATTCTCGTTATAGTCCTTAATTCGAATTTCTTCCGCGACCTCATTATTAAAATACACGCCAACTAAATAAACCCATCCCACCATTGACAAAAAATATGCAGCCCGGATTATATACCCAATTAACTCTCCCTCAAAGGAATCAAAAAAAAGTACGAAAAGTACCCAAACTAAAAACACTTGATAAGGTTTCATTTTTTCAAATAATCTCATAGACTTCAAAATTCATTACCGCTAACGTTTGCGGCTTTAAGCAGTTGCCGTTTCACCTAACAAACATAATTTAAAACTTCGAACTTTCTGAATCGAAAAATTGTCGGACGAAGCTGCAAGCCGGCAATTGCTTAAAGCCGCTGTTACCGGTAGTTTTACCACCACCTTTTCTCCTTACGAGGATAATCTCCGAACTCATTCTTCCTTCTAATTATGGAAACTTTATGATTCAGAATTCCTTTTTCAAAAACACCATCCTTCACCTCAAAGTAGAAAGGTAAGTAATACCTGCCGCCACTCGAAACAGACAACATTTTAAAATCTCCGGATATGTCGATTATTGAACTAAAAACCGCTTTTAGAAACAATCGCATTTGAGTGTTTTTCTCATCTATTGAATCTTCCAAATACTTTTCCAACCGAAGATTATTAACTTTTCCAAGTGAGTCAATCGTAAAAGAAGTGATTAACTCACACCCCACTCCGTTATCCAACATCATGTCGGGATACTTTATTCTAGTTAATATGCGAGTACAAATTAAATCCTCAATAAGAATCCATTGCCGATACTGTTCAGGCGAAATTGAAAACGAAGAGTCGACAACTAATTTTCCGTGCTTGTCATAAATTAAGCAAGTAGAATACTGGCCTAACAAAATGAAGGGAGAAATTACAAATAGGGTAAAAGTCAATACTAAAGCTTGCAACCTCATGTTCGAAAAAAATTACCGGTAACGTTTGCGGCTTTAAGCAGTTGCCGTTTCACCTAACAAACATAAATTAAAACTTCCAATTTCCTGAATCGAAAAATTGTCGAACGAAGCTATAAACCGGCAATTGCTTAAAGCCGCTGTTAGCGGTTCGTGGTTCTAATTTTTTCATTCAAATTTATTACAATTTGCTTTGCTTCATTCTTTGTTAAACTCTGTCCAAAATATTTCTTTTGGCCTAAATATTCAAACTCTATAAATCCCCCACGAATTCCATAAATTACTAATATCTTGGGAATAGAGTTCTCATGCGACACTGCAAAACCATCAATTTGATCTCGATTAAATCTTCTTGTCGTTGACAATATTGTTCCCTCGCGTTCAATCCTCAACTCCTTTTCATTAAGGATTACCCTTTCCCTCCCCCGCAAATGCCAGAGAAACGTTTTTACACAAAAAAGAAATACAGAAAAAAACAAGAGCAGAACGAAAAACAAATCAGTTTGGAATTTGTCTGTGATAAACCCATAGACAACAGTTCCAAAAATTGCCAAGAAGCCAAATATCCATGCCCCAGTTAAAGCAACAATTCCCCAATTTGGCTTTCTTTTTAAAATAAACTCATGAGTCAAGTTCTCAATCATAGCTTTATCTTTGTTACAGCGCCATACCATGACCGCTAACTATTATCTACCCGATACTTTGTTTCGTTTATAAGGCCATTTGTGGTGGTATAGACGAAGGTCGGTTGCGCGTAGCTGTGGGTCAAATATATCATTTCATTCATAAGCTGTCAAAAGGTGAAGTGATGCGCTGAATACTTTTATTACTCACATACGTGTAAACCTCGGTAGTCTTGCTACTGCGGTGCCCTAATATTTCCTGAATGTACCGCAAATCGGTGCCACCCTCTAGCAAATGCGTGGCATAACTGTGCCGCAACCAATGCAGCGTTATCGGTTTATAAATTCCGGTTTTCTTCACCGTTTTCCGCAACACCAATTGCAAACTCCTTATATCGTATGGCTCGCCTATCCGCTGACCTTCAAACAAGTACTTTTTGGGTTTATACATCTTGTAATACTCACGCAGCAATTCCACAATGCGGCCGTTTAGCGGCACGATGCGGTCTTTCTTGCCTTTGGCCATCTTTATTATTAACAACCCGCGGTTCGTGTCTACATGGCTGGGCAACAAGCGCAACAGCTCGCCACAACGCAGTCCGCAGGCATAAATCAAACTCAGCATGGCGCGGTGTTTCACATTTACCGGCGTTTCCAGTATTTTTTTCACCTCCTCCTTACTCAACACATTCGGCAACCGCTTTTCCGTTCTCGGCCGGGTTACCAATTCTATGTTCAGTTGCGTTTCGCCCAGCTTCGCAAAAAACAATTTTATAGCATTCACCGCTTGGTTTTGGTACGAAGCCGAATAGTTATTGGCAAGTATATAATTCAGGTTAAAACGCAGCAAATCCTCGTTGTTTATCTCCTCCACCCGCTTAAATTCCAAATAGGTGAAAAAAATCCGCAGGGCTTCCACATACGTTTTCACCGTGCTATCACTATAGCGCCTCGATTGCAAAAACTCCCTAAATCGGGTCAAAAAAGCTACAATTTCTGGAGGTGGTATGTTGACCGTCTCTTTCCGAATGGGCTTTCTGGCCGCCTCCAACAGCGGAGTAAGTTGCGGAGAAACGCCCACAAAATCGAAAACGGCATTATTGCCAAAAAGCCGCTTCACCTCTCGGGTTAAATCGGGGCGATAACTTAAATACCAAGCGCGGTTGCTCCTACTCCACTGCACGCCGGGTAATTGGGTAACCAACCGAGTCAACGCGTGATTAAACAGGAACGAAATAAATAAACGCAATTCGCCTTTATACTGGGCAACCGACAAATGAACAACGGGGAGGGTAATCATAGGGATAAGGGTTTTGCTGTCTAAAAATAGATATTTTTTGATAACCCCACTTAATAAATCCCGGAGGGTTTCAACCCGAATAAAACCAAGAAACACAAACCAACCATTAATCCTGAAGGGATTCAACCTGAATAACACCAACCGACTATCAAGCCGAACAACCCTGAAGGGGGTTGAATGCAAAAAAATGGTCAACCCCTTCAGGCAATGTCATTAAGTTAAGGATTAAGCGGCTGGTTTGTAATTAGT
>CAYMJL010000013.1:0-75217 GCA_964390915.1 uncultured Flavobacteriales bacterium | reverse complement strand
AAAAAGTGGAAACAAAAAATAGGCATTTCTAAAATTTTTGTCGCCTTACTTTTTTGCCTTAATGCAAAAAAGTAACAAAAAAATCAAGGCTGCACCCGCTTTGGCTTGTTTTTCACAGAGAAGAACAATCGCCAGCCAAGCGATAAAAAGATTAATCCACTGATAAACTAAACGGGCGAACCACATGGCTACTTTCAATGGTGTTTATGGCGTGGTGCCTGACGAGTTGGTTCCCAGACAATGGAACTTACCGGTTCTTCTCTGGAAAAACTGCACCAACCGGCTGAGGCCGTCATGCCTTACAGGTAATGGCTGCCAATTATGGTAAAATGGCTGGCCGAGAAGTAAACCGTATAAATTATTTACCCTCGAACCCAAAGGAAAAATAGATTTGATCAATGGCTAAACGCAAAACATAACGCTGGCCTAACTTTCGCTGAGGAAAAATAATCAGTCCCTCTGCCTGTTCATTCGGGTTTAAAGTGTTCTTTCTGAATAAAACTTGAGCGTAGTAACCATATTTGGCAGTAAGCTCTTGTTCCTCGTTTTTAAGGTTTTGTGTGTGTTTCTGGCGGTACTCTTCCTGCTCTTCGGTTTGTTTTCTTCTTTTTTCGACTTCTTCAGGTGTTTCCTTTTTAAATAATGCAACTGTTGAAATACTCAGGGATGTTACAGTCTCGGCAAGAGACCAGACACTATTCGATTGTTGACTTCTGGCATTTTGCGCCAATCGCTCGGCCGTAAGACCAATTAATTGCTCTGGATTTTTAATAGGAAAACGGTATTCCTTATGCAATATGGTATCCAGTATTATTAATTCAAACCCAGCAGGATCAACCACTATTACCGAATCGGATTCATTAAGCACGGTTATCCTAAAAACTATTTCACCTCGATAGGCTTGCTCGAATGAGGAGGTAACGCGAATGCCATTGAATGTCTCGGCACAAACTTGTTTACCATTTAGCCAATAGACTTTTTCGGGTTGGGCTGTCGAGCTAAGATTTAGCATCTTAATTGGGGAACAAGCACAAAAATTAAGGATCGTTAACAAAAAGAGAAGAGTCCGCACGTGAAAAATTTTTAGGCCAATCTTTCATCAAGCTTCATGCCAAGCAATTTGTGCCCTCGTTTCAGATGAACAAACCGTACTTTATTGCCACAAATTGAACCGAGAAACCCAGTATTGAACCACAAATAACCTGTTCGATGGTATGTACTTTTAACACCATTCTGGCCGTGCCAATTAGACCCCCTAGCAATATTAAACCCGAAAGTATTCCTACCGGAAAAAACATGTGCAATTCGAACAAGGCACACATGGCACCAACTACACCACCAATACCGGTCATGTGAATGCTTATTTTCCAAGCCAAGGTTATTAAAAACGCCAATATCATGGCCATAATGGCCGCGGCCACCATGCTGTAAAGCATATCGGGCAAGGGACTGCGTCTTATTAAAACATAGGTAGTAATGTACAACACCAAGGTTACCAAAAACGGAATAAACCGCTCCCGACGGATTTCCACATCTATGCTGCTGATTATTTTTAGTCGCTTTAAGTATAAAATTAGTAGTGTGGGAACGATAAAGGTATTGAGCCCAATGACACTATAAACCGCATTTTTGGCCTCGGCTGGAAAATAACTAGCCAAATACGGATCGATGTTAAAAGCCAGTAAAACCGTAATAAGCGGCATAACCAGCGGTTGGAAAACGTAAGAGATAATCTTTGCCCAAAGTTCGTTCATGGCTGCAAAGAAGGCAAAAAATGGTTACCGGATTGTTAAGCGATGCTATTTTGTTCATTGCCTTCGACAAGACAAATCGTGTTGGCAAGCATTGGGCCATAAGATATATATCATTTGTCACCCTGACGAAGGAAGGGTCTTCAATTGCAAATGGCACATTCATGGTGGATTAAGCTTGTCCCGCTGACCGAGCTAGACACTTCACCACGTTCAGTGTGACAAAAGTTAAAGCTCTTTCCTTAACCGAGCCACCGGAATATTAAGCTGTTCGCGGTACTTGGCCACTGTTCTGCGCGCCAATACATAGCCTTTTTCTTTCAATAAATCCATTAGCTTTTCATCAGTTAGCGGATTGTGTTTGTCTTCAACACTAATGCTTTCTTCCAGAATTTTTTTCACCTCGATAGTCGATACTTCTTCGCCATCGTCTTTGGTTAAGCCTTCCGAGAAAAACGATTTCAACAGGAAAGTACCAAAATCAGTTTGTACATATTTGCTATTCGCCACCCTCGAAATGGTAGAAATATCGAGACCCACCACGTCGGCAATGTCTTTCAAAATCATTGGCCGCAATCGGGTTTCATCGCCGGTTAAAAAATATTCTTCCTGATAATCGATAATGGCCGACATGGTAAACAACAGCGTGTCTTGCCGCTGTTTTATGGCATCGATAAACCATTTGGCACTGTCAATTTTTTGCTTAATAAACATTACCGCATCCTTATTCTGCTTGGTTTCGGCATAGGAAGTAAGCATTTCCTTAAAATACCGGCTCACCTTCAAATCGGGTGCGTTACGGCCATTTAAAGTCAATTCCAACTGATTATCGTTATTGATAACAACAAAATCGGGGATAATAGACTGACTGGCCTTGTTTACCTCGGTTGATGAATTGCCGGGCTTAGGGTTAAGGTGAATAATCTCATCAATAGCCGCTTTCAGCTCTTCATCGGTAATTTCTAGCGCCAGCTTAATTTTTTCGTAATGTTTCTTGGTAAATTCTTCGAAGTAGTCTTCCAGAATTTCTTTCGAAATAAAAGTATTGTCGGTAATGTGTTCCTTACGCACCAGTTGCAGCAGCAAGCACTCGCGCAAATCGCGGGCCCCAACACCTGCCGGGTCAAGGTCTTGAACAATTTTCAGGATTTGCTCCAACTCCTTGGCATCGGTCATTACATTTTGGGCAAAGGCCAAATCATCAACCACGCTTTCTAAATCCCTGCGCAGGTAACCGTTGTCGTCCAAATTTCCAATTAAGGTTTCGGCCAGTTTGCGCTGATGTTCAGTAAAAATGCGCCAGCTAAGCTGGTCGACCAACTGCTCGTGAAACGACGTGCCTTGGGCAATGGGAATTACTTTTTCCTCATCGTCGGCACTGTGGTTTTTCGCTTCGTATTTGTAGTCTGGTGTATCGTCATCGTCCAGATAATCATTAATATCGATTTCCTTTTCGGCTTCGGTACGGCTATCGTCTTCGTAATCGTCGTTATTATCTTCGGGCAATGCCTCTAAATCGGGTTCTTCAGCACCTTCTTCCAATGCCGGATTTATTTCCAACTCCTCCTTAATGCGTTGTTCCAACTCGAGCGTAGGTACTTGCAGCAATTTCATCAATTGAATTTGCTGAGGCGAAAGCTTTTGCTGAAGTTTAAGTTGTAAAGTTTGTCGTAACATGGCTGTAGTGTAAACAAAATCGGCCAAAACCTTATGAAAGATAAGGCTCTGACCGACAAAAGGCAAGATTATTTTCTATTGATTTAAAACTCAGCTGTTTTTGGCGTACGTGGGAAAGGAATTACATCACGAATGTTGCCCATTCCGGTTACAAAAAGCACCAAACGCTCGAATCCTAGACCAAAGCCCGCGTGCTTGCAACCGCCAAATTTGCGGGTTTCCAAATACCACCAAATCGATTCTTCGGGAATATTAAAATCGGCCACCTTCTTTTTAAGCACGTCCAAACGCTCTTCACGCTGCGAACCACCAATAATTTCGCCAATTCCGGGGAACAACACGTCCATTGCAGCAACAGTTTTTTCGTCGTCATTCTGGCGCATGTAAAAAGCCTTGAAACTGGCCGGATAATCGGTAAGAATAACCGGTTTTTTAAAGTGTTTTTCTACCAAATAACGCTCGTGCTCGCTTTGCAAATCGGTGCCCCACTCTACCGGATATTGAAATTTTTTCTCTTTGGCCGGCTTGCTGTTTTGCAAAATTTTAACCGCTTCAGTATAGGTTAGTCGTTCGAAAGGTTCGGCCACAACAAACTTTAGGCGTTCCAACAAATCGAGCGGACTGCGTTCGTTTTGTGGTTTTTGTTTTTCTTCTTCCAGCAAACGTTGGTTTAAGAAGGCCAAGTCATCAGTACAGTTGTCTAAGGCGTATTGGCAAAGGTATTTTAAGAATTCCTCGGCCAAATCCATGTTATCGTTAATGTCGTTAAAGGCAACCTCAGGTTCAACCATCCAAAATTCGGCCAAGTGGCGTGAAGTATTGCTGTTTTCGGCACGAAATGTTGGTCCAAACGTATATACTTTGCCCAGTGCCATTGCGGCCAGCTCAGCCTCCAATTGACCAGACACCGTAAGGTTTGTTTCTTTTCCGAAGAAATCTTGGGTAAAATCGATGTGACCTTCGGTGGTTTTTGGTAATTTCTCTAAATCCAGACTGGTTACATGAAACATTTCACCGGCACCTTCGGCATCAGAACCGGTAATAATGGGCGAATGCAGGTTGAAGAAACCGCGGTCGTTATAAAACTTATGAATGGCAAAACTCATGTGGTGGCGAATGCGAAACACCGCACCAAATGTATTGGTACGGAAACGCAAGTGACCTATTTCACGCAGAAACTCCAACGAGTGTTTTTTAGGTTGAAGCGGATACTGCTCCGGATCAGCTTCACCAAGAACTTCAATTGTTTTTGCCGCCAACTCTACCTTTTGGCCACTTCCCTGCGATGGAATAAGCAAACCACTAGCCGAAATACAAGCACCTGTGGTAACCAGCTTTAGCAACTCTTCCGAAAAAGTTTCGGCATCGGCAACTACCTGTAGGTTATTAATGGTCGAGCCATCGTTAAGGGCAATAAACGAAACGTTTTTGCTTCCGCGTTTGGTTCTCACCCATCCTTTTACGGTAATTTCCTGTCCTTCCAGTTCCCCTTTCAGAATTTCTACTAATTGCAGTTTTTGCGCCATGGCCAAATTATATTGAGGCTGCAAAAAAACAACTTTTTAAGGAAGATAAATACAGCAATTAGAAATGATTAGCCATATTTTCCTAAATGCGAATTTTAGTCTTGAATAATGACTTTTTTGGTCACCAGGCCTAAGGGAGAATGGATAAGAACCAAATATGTTCCAGCATCAATTGGGCCAGACCTGTATTCGCTATTCTTAAATTGCCCTTTTTTAACCATCCTTCCAGTCATATCAAATAGTTCAACCCAATCATCACCAACATTTAACTCAGCTAATATTACACATTCAAGTTTAGCCGGATTGCTTACCAGCTTATAGTTATTCTCAACCGGAATTGGTTTAATAATATTTACTGATTTAATATTGTTACAGCTGGTTTTCGTCAAATAAATATGATCCAGCGTACTCGCATCTTTATGATTTCCAAGAATTATCAAATCCTCATTCCGACCTTGAATAATTTTCATGAGTTTCGCATCCAAATAGGCCGACCAAATAATATTCGCATTTTCATCCAATTGAAGAATATTGGATTTATCTTGCTTATTGATAGTTACTATATAGCTTCCATCGGGACAACCAAATATATCTGATATCGTACCGAAATATTGATTTTCGTATTTCTTGACCCAAAGGCTATCGCCATTTTCATTTAACTTCCAAAACAAGGTGCTCTTTAAGCCATTGTACGGCTGGCTGTACCCACTAGCCAAATAACCTCCATCTGTACTTTGGGCAATTGCGGAAAACTCATAATCGGTTTCATCAGGCTCATAATTCCCAATATCAGTTCTAACTAAATTACCACCACTGGCACTGTGCTTCTGAAAAGCACTATAAGTTGGAGTACAGCAATCATTAGCGCTAATTGAAAAATAACTATGATCGGAACTGGCTTTAAAGTCATTTATGTTACCATCTTCCAGAATGTTAAAACGGCGTATGTAATTAAAATCGTTATCGTACTCGAAATAAAAAACATCATTTTCTCCATGATAACCATCATAGTAAACGGCAAACAGTAAACCATCATTAAACGAGGTAACCACATTATGCGGGAAATAACTCCACTCAGAGGTACACTCATCAATGGTATTAACAATTTCACCCTGATTATCCAGATAAAAAAACGATGCGCATTCATCTGGATTTTCTTGAGAGGTCGTAACCAAACCGAACCCACCAGATTTTTTAGCCGCAATCCCGGAAATTTCACCGTTGAGGAAAATCTTAGTCCATTCAATATTAAAGGCGGCATCTAATTTTAAATAACCATACTGGTGGGCTACAACATAACCTCCGTCAGCACAGGTATCAAGCCCTCTTGGCGAGCCAACTGCAATTACGCCCGAAAAATTGGTTTGTGCATTAACGCTTATAACAACACAAGAGCATACAACTTGCAGAAAAGTTGAGAATGAAACTAGACCAACAGGGTTTTTCATAAAAGAAGGGTTAAATGAATTATTCATCATCGGCTTTTATATCGCCAATCCGATAACTAAATATGAAAATACAACAAATTTTGTATCAGGTTCATAATAAGGAACTTTGACCTCATCTCACTTCAAAATTTATCTTGGCTTTCGTCGGAAAATTGTACCTGATATCCCAATATTTGGTTCACTTGTCGACCAAATTTATCAGGCGGAAACAAAAAACACAAAAAATGTTTCCGGTGTTCAAAATGTGTTTTACATTTGTCGCGATGGAAGAGAAGTTGAACAATATTGTAGAGCAAAGTACCCAGTTGTTTATGACGTATGGCATTCGCAGCCTTACCATGGATGACGTGGCTAAAAATCTACACATTTCGAAAAAAACCCTTTACCAGTACGTTAGCGACAAAGACGACTTGGTAAACAAATGCATTGAAGGTGCCTGTTTGCTCGACAATACTATGGTTAGGGAAATTATTGACCGCAACCTAAGTGCGATTGACGAGTTGCTTGAAATCAGCAAGTTTGTTAGTCAGCGATTAAGCAATATTCACCCTTCTATATTTTTCGATTTAGAAAAATACCATCCGGGTGCCATGGGGCGGTTTGACAAACACAAGCAAGAGTTTATTTTAGACTGCATTTACAAAAACCTAGCAAAAGGAATTGGCGAAGGTGTGTATCGCAGCGACATGAATCCGCAAATTGTGGCGCATGTGTATTTGTGTGTTATCGAAAACATGCTTCATGGCGAATGTTTCCGACAATTAAATATTGCCCTGCCGGTTGTTTACCAAGAAGTTATAAATTACCACCTTCATGGCATAGTTTCCGAAAAAGGACTTAGTTACTTAACTCAACTCAAAAATCAAGACAACAAATAATGAGACGTATCACACTGCTACTTACTGTGTTACTGCTTGCCTTTACCCAGGCCAATGCACAGCTTACATTTAGCCTAAAAGAGGCACAAGATTACGCAGCCAAAAACGCCTTTAATGCCCAACGCTCGCAGTTGGATGTAGATGCGGCTCGGTCTAAAATTTGGGAAACCATTGCCATTGGCTTACCGCAGATTAATGCTGAAGGCGGATACAACCATAATGTGGTTATTCCTACCACATTAATTCCTGCTGATGCATTTAGCGACCCAAAAAACCCAACACCAACGCCAACAGGAGTTTTTATCCCTGTTAAATTTGGTGTTCGTCATAATGTAACTAGTTCCATTACCGGAACACAATTGCTCTTCAACGGTTCATACATCGTTGGGCTTCAAGCCACACGCGCCTATGCTGAGCTTTCTACCTTACAAAAAGAACGTACTGAGATACAAGTAAGGCAAGAGGTTTCATCAGCCTATTTTCTAGTAATTGCTGCCAACGAAAACGTAAGCACCCTAGAAAAATCGGCGGTTTCATTAGAACAAACTTATAAGGACACCCGCGCGCTTTACGAAAACGGTTTAACCGAAGAACAAGCTGCCGACCAGGTTAAAATAAGCCTCACCAACTTGCAGAACTCTCTGGAGAATGCTCAGCAGCAACTTATTCAGGCCAAAAACCTGTTGAAGTTTCAAATGGGTTTACCACAAACTACCGAAATTATCTTGTCCGATTCGATGGAGTCGCTTACCCTGGTAAATCTTGGCGACTTAATTGAAACCACTGTCGATTACTCTTCCACCATCGACTTTCGCTTGGCCAGCCAAGGCACACGCTTGCAAAAACTAAATCTTAAAAACGAGCGAGCCGGTTACCTACCCACATTGGCCATGTTTGCTACACAACAAGCAAATGGTTTTAGTGGAACATTCAACTTCTCTACCAACACGCCATTTTATCCGGCAACCATTGTTGGGTTTAAACTAAATGTCCCGTTGGTTTCCAGCGGCATGAAACACCAAAAAGTGGTGCAGGCTAAAATTGAGTTAAACCGCGCAAAAATCAGCGAAACACAAGCCAAAGAAGGCATTGCATTGGAACAGCAAAATGCACGCATCAACTATAAATTTCAGTTAAAAAACTTCGACAATCAAAAGGAAAATCTGGCCTTAGCCGATAGAATTAAAAGCAAAACCTTGATTAAATTTCAGGAAGGTGTAGCCAGCAGCTTTGAGTTGGCACAGTCCGAAACCCAATATTTACAAGCACAAGGCGGATACATTCAAGCGGTGGTAAACCTGCTAAACGCCAAAGTTCAATTTCAAAAAGCATTCAATCAACTTCATTAATTCTTAGCATTATATATACACATGAAAAAGTTCTTCAACATAGGCATTCTTTTACTTGCAGCAGCTTGCTCGGCCACCGATAGCGACAAAAGCGCTGAGTTAAAAAAACTAGAAGCAGAAAGAGATAAACTTAAAACCACCCAATCGGAATTGGCTGCGCAACTACAGGCCATTGACGAGCAAATTGTGGCTGCCGGTGGCGAAAGTCTGCGTGGTGGGAAATCGGCTTTGGTAACCACCAAAAAACTGCAACCGCAAACTTTCGAGCATTTCTTCGAGATTCAAGGATCGGTAGAGGCCGAAAAAAGCATTACCATGACTGCCGAAATGGGCGGAATTGTAAAACGCATTAACGTGCAAGAAGGTCAAAAAGTAAGTCAAGGCCAAACCATTATCGAGCTAGACAAGCAACTGATTGAGCAAAACATTGCCGAACTGAAAGACGCCAAAGAATTGGCCCGTTTTATGTTCGAAAAGCAAGAAAAATTGTGGAAACAAAACATTGGTTCTGAATTGCAATACCGCCAAGCCAAAACCAACTACGAAAGCATGGCCAACCGTTACGAGCAGTTGCAAATTCAACGTAGCAAAGCCTTTATTTCGGCTCCCTTCTCGGGTGTGGTTGAAGACATCATGCCAAAAATTGGCGAGATGGCTGCTCCGGGTATGCCCGCCGTAAGAATTGTAAACCTTGACCGCCTAGAAGTTAAAGCCGAAGTTTCAGAAGGCTATTTGGGCAAAATAAAATACGGAAGTTTGGTAACGGTTTATTTCCCTTCGATGGGCAAAGAATACGATGCCAAGATTGTTAAAATTGGTAGCTCCATTAACCCTAATGGCCGAACTTTTGAAATTGCTGCTAGCATTTCGAATGCAGGTAAAGATCTATTACCAAACCTAATTGCCAAAATCAAGGTACGCGATTATGAAAGCAAAAATGCGGTGGTAGTGCCATCTACCTCTATTTTGCAAGACATCAACGGCAACAGTTTTGTGTATTTGGTAAAACAAGGCAAAGATGTGCCCAGCGTTAAAAAACATGCCGTAAAAATTGGGCTTACCTACAATAACATGACCGAAGTGGTAAGCGGCTTAAACGGAACTGAAGAGATTGTGATGGACGGAGTACGTAGCATAAACGATGGTGACAACATCTCCATCAACAAAAAATAATGCCAGCTATTTAAACACAATAGCCTGATCCATTAAACATTAAATCATTTTCGAATGAAAGACCTTAATCACAAAGAATTTAAGCCGACCAGCTGGTCTATTGATAACAAAACAAGTATTTACGTACTGGTTGTTATTATTACGCTGGCCGGTTTAATGTCGTACATAAACTTGCCCAAGGAGCAATTCCCGGAAGTGGTTTTCCCACAGATTTATGTTTCTACCATATACCCCGGCACTTCGCCAACGGATATGGAAAACCTGGTTTCCAAGCAAATTGAAAAGCAGGTAAAATCGATTTCGGGGGTTAAAAAAATTACCAGCAACTCGGTTCAGGATTTTTCGAATGTTATAGTCGAGTTTAATACCGACGTTGATATTAAAGAAGCCAAGCGTTTAGTAAAAGAGAAAGTAGATGCTGCCCGCAATGATTTGCCTAAGGATTTGTTAGACGACCCTCAGATAATTGAGATTGATGTTTCGCAAATTCCTATTATGAACATTAACCTAGCCGGCGACTACGATTTGGAGCAGCTAAAGGGTTATGCCGAAGATGTACAAGACCAAATAGAAGGCCTGAAAGAAATAACCCGCGTTGATATTGTTGGTGCATTAGACCGTGAGATTCAAATTGATGTTGACCTGTATAAGATTTCTGCCTCGCGCATTTCGATGCAAGACATTGAAAGTGCCATTGCCTACGAAAATGTGGCCATTTCTGGTGGTCAGATAAAAATGGGAACCATGAAACGCTCCTTAAGTGTTAGTGGCGACTTTAAAAACATTGAGCAGATAAAAAACATTATTGTTCGTGCCGGAAGTGGCGCAACTGTTTACTTAAAAGACATTGCCGAGGTAAAAGACGGCTTTAAAGAACAAGAATCGTTTGCGCGTTTAAATCACAAAAATGTGATAACACTAAACGTGGTGAAACGCAGTGGTGAAAACCTTATCGATGCATCGGACAAAATCCGGGAGATGGTGGACGAGCTGAAAGCCGAAAAATTCCCAGAAGGGCTAAAAGTGAGCATCACGGCCGATCAAAGTGATAAAACCCGCGTTACGCTTGCCGATTTGAACAACACCATTGTTATTGGTTTTATTCTGGTAACCATTATTCTGATGTTTTTTATGGGCACCACCAACGCCTTGTTTGTAGCTATGTCGGTTCCTCTTTCTATGTTTATTGCCTTTATGGTAATGCCCGGAATTGGCTTTACCCTAAACATGATTGTGTTGTTCTCGTTTCTGCTTGCACTGGGAATAGTGGTTGACGATGCCATTGTAGTGATAGAAAACACCCACCGTATCTATCATGAAAACCCAGGCATTAGTATAGTAAAGGCAGCTAAAATGGCGGCTGGCGAGGTGTTTATGCCAGTGCTTTCGGGTACACTTACCACCTTGGCGCCATTTGTTCCGCTGGCATTTTGGGAGGGGGTAATTGGTAAATTCATGTTCTTTTTACCCATTACACTTATTGTAACCTTGTTGGCTTCGCTGGTGGTGGCCTACATCATAAACCCAGTTTTTGCTGTCGATTTTATGAGTAAAGAAGATCGCAACCAAAAACCAACAGTAAATCGAGCATTTAGAGTAACCAGTATCATATTCGGTGTTATAAGTTTACTGTTGTATGTTACTGGTAATTTTGGTGGAGGTAATTTCGCTCTATTTATTTATGGTCTATACGTACTAAATAAATTTGTTTTAGTACACTGGATTTATTCCTTTCAAAACAACATTTGGCCAAGAGCACAAGAAAAATACAAAGTAGTGGTGACTTGGTGTTTAGTTGGGCGCAGGCCCATTCTTTTGTTGGTGGGTACATTTGGATTACTCATTCTTTCGGTTGTTGGTATTATTTTACGGTCTCCTAAAATTGTGCAATTTCCAAAGGCTGACCCTAACTTTGTATACACCTATATCAACATGCCTATTGGCACCGACCAAACCTACACCGATTCTATTACCAAAATAGTTGAAGACAAGGTTTACCAAATTGTTGGCGATTCTAACCCAATTGTAGAGTCTATCATATCAAATGTTACCGTAGGCGCAAGTGAAGACCCTTCACAGGGCTCACAGATACAGCCTCATAAAGGAAAAGTGTCGGTTGCTTTTGTGCAATTTGCCGACCGAAATGGCATATCAACCCAAGCATATCTAGATAGCATTCGTGAGGCCATTAAAGGAATCCCCGGAGCTGAAATTACCGTAGATCAGGAACAAGGTGGCCCCCCAACAGGTAAACCGATTAATATAGAAATTTCAGGCGACAATATGGACGACTTAATTCAAACATCTGTTGACCTAAAAAACTTTATCGACAAGGAAGGTGTAGCAGGAATTGAACAATTAAAAAGTGACATTCAGGCCAGCAAACCAGAGGTTCGCATAAACATAGACCGTGAAAAAGCCAGTCGTGAAGGTATTTCTACCGGACAAATTGGTATGGCCATTCGTACGGCTGTTTTTGGAAAAGAAATTTCAAAGTTTAAAGACGATAACGACGACTATCCTATCCAGTTGCGCTTAAACAAAGAGCAACGCAACAACCTGGACGAGGTAATGAACCAACCCATTACCTTCCGCGACATGAATATGGGTGGTATTTTGCGCTCTATTCCGCTTTCGTCGGTGGCAACCATCGAGTACACCAACAGTTACGGAGGTATAAAACGCATCAACCAAAAACGTACGGTAACACTTAGTTCGAATGTTCTTACGGGTTATAACGGCACCCAAATTGTAAACCAAATTACCCGTTTGTTACCCACATTTATCCAGAAAGAAGGCGTAAGTATTAAAATGACAGGTGAACAGGAAGAACAAAAGGAAACTGGGGTCTTTATGATTACAGCACTTATGATTTCTTTTGGCCTTATCTTCCTTATTTTGGTGACCCAGTTTAACTCGGTTGGTATTCCACTTATCATTCTTTCGGAAATTGTATTCAGCCTCATTGGTGTATTGTTAGGCATAACCATATTTGGAATGGATTTTTCTGTGGTTATGACCGGTATTGGTATTGTAGCCCTTGCAGGAATTGTGGTGCGGAATGGGATTCTACTGGTAGAGTTTACCGAGATATTGCTTAAACAAGGCATGGAATTGAATGAAGCCATTATAGAAGCCGGTAAAACCCGTATGACACCCGTTTTACTTACTGCATCGGCCACCATGTTGGGACTAATTCCGTTGGCAGTTGGGCTAAACATCGATTTTGTAGGCCTGTTCAGCCACTTTAGTCCGCATATCCATTTTGGGGGCGACAACGTAGCGTTTTGGGGACCACTTTCATGGACCATGATTTTCGGCCTTGGTTTCGCCACTTTCCTAACTTTAATTCTGGTTCCAGTAATGTTCCTTATTTATGCCCGCTTGAAATTAAAAGTAAAGGGCTACATAATAAAAGACATCGAAGCCTAGTTTAAATATCGATTTGAGTTTGGTTTAAAAAGGAACCCCCGCAGCAAGAGAGAGGCTTGTTGCGGGGGTTTTGGTTTTTATATACTAATACCAGTATCGACTCGTTTTAGTTCTTTTTAAAAACCACTCGACATGAAAACGTTAATGTTATTTTTTGCCGGAACAATGTTTTCGGTAACATCATTTGCCAAACCTGGATGTGGCCCGCCAAGTGCCAGCGTATACCATAACACTCATTACCTTCACGACTCTACATACTATATTCCTATAGGAGATTCAATAAAATTTTCAGCTCACGCCAGTTCCGGCTCCTACTGTAGTGGTTTGCGCAACGTAAACATTAAAAAAGATGGAGTCTTCTTGGTCTCCGAATCCAGTTTCACCAGCGATTATGCCTATTACACGCTTTTGGCTGAATCTGGGGAATATGAGTTTTCCGTTTTCGGTGATGGATTTGCCACCCGGTTATTTAGGGTTTTACCCGAAAATACCACTGGAATTTATCAAAATACAATGAACCAGTTTAAACTATCACCTGTTCCAGTGATTAACATTTTAACCATTTCAGCCGAAGAAGACAACATTTCCCAGATAGACGTACTGAACACAAACGGTCAGTTACTTCAAACAAGTCAGGCCACTTTGAAATCAACCCAAGTTGATTTTACCAATTACCCAAAAGGTTTCTATTTGGTAAGAATCAGAGACGACAAAAATCGGTATAAATCATACATGGTTGTTAAGGAATAGGTTTCTCCTAGAGATTTAGTTTAAATAAAGCATTTCGGTGTATGTGGTTTTGTATTTTAGCCTGCTCCTAGAAATTGCAATGAAAAAAATACTTGTTACCGGTGGTGCCGGATTTATTGGTTCGCATACCGTTGTAGAACTGCACGAAGCAGGTTTTGAGCCCATTATTATTGACAACCTCAGCAATTCGTCTTTGTCAGTTTTAAAGGGGTTAGAGCGCATTACCGGCAAGAATTTTACTTTTTATCAGGAAGATTGCAACAACGAATATGCCTTAAATCAAATCTTCGAAAAAGAAGGAAATATTGAAGGGGTTATCCATTTTGCAGCCGACAAAGCCGTTGGCGAATCGGTGCAAAATCCACTTAAATACTACGAAAACAACATTGGTTCGCTGGTGGTGTTGCTTAAAGTAATGGAAAAACACGAGGTCAACGATCTTGTTTTTTCTTCCTCCTGCACCGTTTATGGCGAACCCGACAGCCTTCCGGTTACAGAAAAATCGGCTATTAAACCGGCAAACTCGCCTTATGGTTTTACCAAGCAAGTTTGCGAGCAGCTAATAAGCGATTATTTCATGGCAGCGCAACGTTTCAGCGGTGTTTTGCTCCGCTATTTTAACCCTATAGGCGCTCACCCAACTGCATTTATTGGCGAATTACCATTAGGCGTACCCAACAATTTGGTTCCGTTTATTACCCAAACGGCCGCCGGTATTCGTGAAAAATTGACCGTTTACGGAAATGATTACGATACGCCAGACGGCACTTGCATTCGCGATTACATTCACGTAGTCGATTTGGCCAAGGCGCACGTTGCCGCTTTAAACTGGCTGTTTAACCAAACCGACAAAAAACTGGAAGTACTCAACGTCGGTACCGGTAAGGGTTGTTCGGTACTAGAGGTCATCAACACCTTCGAGCAAGTCACCAAGCAAAAACTCAATTACAGCATTGGCCCACGCAGAACCGGCGATGTGGAAAAGGTGTATGCCGATGCCAGCAAGATTAAACAAGTATTGGGCTGGGAAGCCAAATTATCGCTAGCAGAATCATTGAGTGATGCCTGGAACTGGCAAAGTTTGCTGGAAAAGAAGCCGGTGAATTGAGGTTAAAGTTCAAATAAATTTTTCCTTCCGCATTTGCATTTTTCAAAAAAATACTACTTTAGACCTACCCTCAGGTCTTGAATGCCCCTACCCCCAATTTTCGTTCAAGAGGTTTTTTTAACGGCTACTGCCCCGGTTATGCTAATTGTTAAAACCCTACCATATGAATCTTTCTGCCTCCCTCCAAAAATTGCTCATCTTATGGGCTGTTTTAGCCTGCAACATCTCGTTTGCACAAATTAGTTTAAATCCCGGCGATATTGCTATTACTGGTTACCAAGCCACAACAAGTTCAGACACCTTTTGTTTTGTGGTACTGCGACCTACCGGATTGCCATCGGGAACCACCATCAATTTTACCGACAACGGCTGGAACAATGCCAACAGTGGCAATACCAACGAAGGCATTGTGCTTTGGACAGCGGGCCAAGACTTAAGTTACGGCCAACAAGTAGTCATGTGGTTGGGTAGTGCCAAAGGTTCGTTTCAAGGCACCGTTGCGAATGTTAGCGGAACCATGAGTCTAGCAGCCGCTGGCGACCAGATTATTGCCTTTCAAGGCACTTGGAGCAACTCCCCCACCATAATTACTGGTTTACATTACCATTCAACAACTCAAACCACAACTGAAAGTTGGGATGGGAGTTTAGCAGCTACCGATAGCACACCTACTTCCATTTACCCCCCATTGCCGGCCAATTACGGCATTTGGGTACACGACCCATCAACTTCGTTAACTACCAAAACAACAAATGCGTATTACGACGGTGAATTATTTAGCAACCCAGATACCATGCGTAAAAGGGTTAATACAGTGGAAAACTGGGTGTTTTCGTCAATTACCACTGGTGACCCAGGCTGGCGATTACCGCCTCCAATGGTTGCCGCCAACGACGATTTTATTGAAATCGTGAGTTTGTCTGCCAGCCAATTGTGCGCTGGCCAAGACTTAACAGTAAAGTTTGAGAAACAAGCTACTTTCCAAAGCGGAAATCAATTTGAGATTTGGCTCGAAAACTATGCTGAAACGCTAGTGCTGATCGGCAACGCACAAGCGGATTCCGCTACAGTCACCCTTCCCGATTCTTTATTAAGCGGTAATTATCAGGTTAAAATTAAAAGCACGAGCCCAGTTTTAACAAGCGCCAATTCACTGACTTTAACCGTAAATGCCTTACCAAAACTTACCTGGGAAAGTCCGATAAACCTTTGCAGCAATAGCCCTGCAATTGTTCTGGATATGGCCCAT
Source organism: uncultured Flavobacteriales bacterium (assembly GCA_964390915.1). GTDB lineage: Bacteria > Bacteroidota > Bacteroidia > Flavobacteriales_D > Luteibaculaceae > DASUEB01. Next base: position 58,876 of record CAYMJL010000013.1, on the reverse strand, counting down.
CCAACTGGCGGAAACTATAAGGGCAGCGGGGTAAGCAACAATTTTTTTGACCCCAGCCAAGTCATTGCAGGAAACCACATCGTCACCTACACATTGGTAGATGAAAATTTTTGCAGTGCTTCCATCAGCCAAACCATTACTGTATTTGCCGCTCCAACCGTGCTGCTTCCTGCTTTCCAAGCTATTTGTGCCAATAATGATAGTTTGGCTTTAAGCACCGGAACACCCACCGGGGGTAACTACTCGGGCGCGGCAGTAACCAATGGCTGGTTTAAAACTGATGTTGCCGCCATCGGTTCAAATGACATTTTTTACTTTTATATCGATTCCAACAACTGCCAAAACTCAGCCACAAGCAGTATAATTGTTAACCCCAAACCAGTGGTTGGTTTTGAAACACCAGCTCCAATTTGTTTGGGCGACAGCCTTACTTTAACTGCTGGTAATCCTGCCGGCGGTGTTTATTCTGGCGAAAATGTAGCCAATCAAAAATTTTACTCGGCCTCCGCTGGCGTTGGAAATCATGAAATTGTATATGCTTATACCGATGAAAACGGCTGCAGCAATAAGGCTAAGGCCAATCAACAAGTACATCCAATTCCTATTTTAGAAGGAGTAAGTTCTATTAAATATTGCGCCAATGACGCAGCGGTTGCTTTAGGCATAGTTAGTCCTAGCGGTGGCAATTACAGTGGTATTGGCGTGGCTAACGATAGTTTATTTCCAGCACTGTTTCCTGTTGGTGCTTACACCATTCTTTACAGTTATACCAACGAATACAATTGTTCAGCAAACAAAGAATTAGCACTCACCATATTGCCTGTAACACAACCAAAAATCACTTCCGCAGCTGGATGGCAAATGTGTCCTGGAGCAACAGTTTGCTTGCAAGCCGACAGTTGTTTAAGTTACCAATGGCTAAATTGCGGACAATCAGTGGCTGGCGCGTTTACCAGAAATTTCAACACCACAGAACCCGGTTGGTTTTCGGTTGCGGTTCAAGACATTAACGGCTGTACCACTTCCTCAGATAGTGTTTTCGTGAGCCTTTTCGAAAATCCACAACCCACTATTGAATGGCAAGCAGCACCCAATCTTTGTGTTGCCGGCACTGAAGAAATTTGGGTGAATCAAATTTTCAATGCATACCGCTGGTGGTTAAACGACAGCCTATTAAGTAACTGTCAAAACCGCTTGCTTTCTTTACATGCATCCGGTAATTATTTGGTTGAAGTGACTGATAGCAATGGCTGTAAAGGCAGTTCCGCACCCGTTAGTTTATCCATCGTTAGTCCGGTGGTGGTAAATGCCGATAAAAATTCAACTATCTGCCAAGGCGATTCGTTACAATTATCGGCCAGTCTTGGCCAGCACTTCGACTGGTATTCTGGTGGCGAGCTTATTTCTTCAGCAGAAAATAAAACAATACAAATAAGCCAAGCGGGCGAATATTGGGTAACCGCTACCGATGAAAACGGCTGTACAGCCACTTCTGAACCTTTTTCGGTGGTGGTGAATCCATTGCCGCTACCGCAAATAAACTTAAGCGGAAACGACACCTTATGTGCTGGCGCCAGCAACCAACTGGAAACCGGAAACTTTGATAAATACCGGTGGTACCACGATGGCCACAAAATAACCGGTGCCAATTACAAAATGTACCAAAACTCACTAGGCGGTAATTTTCAGGTATTGGTTACCGACAGCAATGGTTGCAGCAGTTTTTCTACTGGTATTGCCGTCACCTTAATTTCATTACCAAAACCTGAATTAAATTATCCCGGAGCACAGTTTTTATGTACTGGCGACAGCCTACTTTTGCAATGTTCAAATTGCGAAACTGTTGCTGTGCAGTGGCTTTACAACGACACCTTAACGGAAAACACCACAGAAACACTCTGGGCAAAAAAGGCAGGTAATTACAAACTCAAACTTTCGGTTGAATCCACCTGCGAGGAAATCTCGAAACCCAGTGTGCTAATTGCATTAACTCAGCCCGATAAACCCACGATTACCTTTGAAAACGAAAAACTGATTTCCTCGGTAAGCAACAACATTCAGTGGCTATTGAATGATGAGGAAATTCCCGGAGCTACCCAAACCCAGCTTGAAATATATGAAAACGGCTGGTACTCGGTAAGAGCCGACCAGCAAAACGGTTGCAGTAATTTTTCTGAACCGTTGTTAGTGGGAAATGCGGGCATTGAAGACAAAAATGGAGAAGCTGAGTTTGCAGTTTTTCCGAATCCAACCAGCGGAAACTTCAATATTCACGTAAATGCCAGCGGAACTTTTGTGTTGATTAATGCGCTGGGTGTTGAAATATGCTCAGGAAAATTAATACGCGGAGATAATCAAGTTCCGGTTGTAAATATTGGGGAAGGATACTACCAATTACTTATTGAATTGAAACTAGGAAATATTTTGCGGAAAAGCATCCAAATTTTAAAGTGATTGCTAAGACGGGAAGCATAACGAAAATTGCTATCAGAAATCTACCCCTAAATTAAGGTATCACAATTTGTGACACCTTATAAACATCAACAATATCAAGGCACAGAACGAAACTACATTACTAATACCGGAAGAAACGATAATCGGAAAAATACTGGTATTGCTGGAGGAAAAAGTAATGCTTTACTATCTAAAATATGAAATGGAAAAAAGTGTGAAAACATAAGGAATTATAACTAGCTTCACTTTGAAATTCTCAAATACCCTTATGCGATGATTGTTTACTTCAGGTGTTTTTTGTTAGGGATTTTGGTACTGAGCTTAAATTGTAAAGCCCAGCAATTCGACTCAACCTACCTTTGGCCCACATGGGCTGTTGTAAATGACGCCATAGTACTCCCCGATAAATCTGTGGTAGCCATTGGAACAGATAGTGCCGATGGAAGTGGGGTTACCCAAGATGGAAGTACCGCATTTATTGTGAAGCTAGATGAGCAAGGACGTGAAATAAAACGGACAAATTTCTTTTCTGGTGACGGTTGTAAGGTCTATTTCCTAAAACAAGTAAAGAATGGGTTCATTTTCTATCAATTCATCAAGGACGGGGCGTTAACGAAATTTTCAGACATCGTTTTTGTTGATGAAAATTTAGAGGAACGAAATCGTTACAGATTAAGAGAGACTGCATTTGGATATGGATTTGTATTTAATTTTTTCGTTTTCGAAATTGACGATAATATTATATGTACCGGCACGAGAGATGACGGATCTTATTACGATGGTTATGTAAATTTTTATGCCCGGTTTGATTCAGATGGCAACCTCCTGGCCAAGCATGAGATAGTGGCTGGCGCAACCTGTGTTGACGCAACCATAGTGGGCAATGTTATCTACGAGTTGTCTACACTGGATGGCCAACTTTGGTTCAGCCAAATTGACAATGATTCTATAAAGAATATAAGTAAAATCTCAAGTGAACACCAGGAGCAGCCTACCCCTGGCTCAATTGTGTATAAAGATTCCCTATTTTTCTTTTCTCATCAGGAAAATGAGCCAACGAATAGTTTGAAGGTAGGCAAATTAACCCGCACTGGAAACCTTTTATTAGATACTGTTCTATTTGCGTCTGATACCATTTTTAACTTAGAGTGGATGTATGTCGATAATGGTTGTTTTAAAATTGGCGTAAAACGTTTTCTTTCCCTTAATTTTACCAGCTCTGATTACCTTTTAATAAGTTACAATCAGCAGGCAAATGTATTAACGTTTCCCCATCCGGAGAAAGGCATGTATAAGGATGGTATTCTCTACTTTCTTGAAACCATAGAAGATTCAATTTCTAGCTTTTTTAAAGTAACAACGTATGACGACATTGGCACAAAACAGCGCGTAGATTCTATTGCTTACACCAATGCAAAACAAATTGTCCATAGAAGCGTTTTTGGAAAAGACCAATACATCTGCACGGGACACGAAGGTGATAAAGCTTGGATTAAGGTATTTTCAGGCGAAGGAAGTAACGGTATAAAACTGAGTGAGAATACTGATGCTTTCCGAGCATACCCTAATCCAACTTCTGGGATACTCAATATCAAGAATGCTAACACACGCAAAAATCTTGTGTACGTATATGATATTTTCGGAAGAATGGTGCTTAAATCACCAATTGAACAAGAAAAGATTGACCTATCCCAATTGGGAAGTGGGCTATATCTTCTTTCTATAGATGAATCAAACCAATCACAATTAATAATCCTAAATAAATAAACCTATGAAGTCTTACCTTTCAGTTTTGTTATTCTTACTTGGTACAAATTTTTTTGTACTTGGACAGTTAAATTACTTATCAAATAGAGGTATGTATCTCAATGGCGCAAATGATTACATTACCACAGCTCCCGATTTGACCCTACAGTTAGAAGTCCTTCAATATTGCAAAGACAACGGAATTACCTATTTATTATTAGATGGTATGTCTGGGGAGACTTCGGCTGACGTGTTTAACACTTCTGAAAATTCCGATGACCACATTAATGATGAAAATGCAGTTAAACTCTCAAATTTTATCAATTTATCAAAAAACTATGGAGTTGAAGAAATTGGGGTTGGTATTGAATCAGAAAACGGCATACATGGAGCCGCCAACTACGATAGAATATCTGCGCTAAGTAATATCCAGCAATCGTTGGTTGGAATTATAAAATTCAATACCATAAGTAAATACACTGGGAAAATAAATATAGTTTCCCTCCAATTTGAGTTTTGGAACATGGACGGGATATATAATACTCCGGCAGAAAAACGAGCCAATATCGGACTAGCTTATGAAGATTGCGTAAGTTTACTCCAAGTACTGGCTGATGCACAAGCAGAATTTCCCGAAAATTACATACGATCCGAATTATATTTGGGAGAGTTGGACCGAGATGATAGGGACGATGATGCCCAAGCCCAAGAACTGGCATCACTTTGTGATAGAATATTGATGACAAAATACACAACACAACTCAGTCTAATCTTCTCAACTGGAACTAAGGAGCGGTTTCAAAATTTTGGAGCAAATACGGCAAAAAAAATCGAAATATGGCAGCTGCAATCGGCTACGATTGATGCGCAGGGATATATTCTTACTAATAACCCCTCCTACAGCACATATGACCGCATTGAAGATAAGTGGCGAAACGACTTCAATTCAGCTTATTCTTCTGGTGAATTTGTTGGGAAAGATAACTTTTACGTGGGGGGATTTATGTGGTATAGCTATCAAGATGGCAAACAATTCAACGCGAATCCCAGAAACAATTCGGTTACACTTGGCGCACACATAAGGAAGGGTGGTGCAGATTGTCCTATTCCTCTTAAAGCACAGGCAAAAGGTATTTCCCCATTCAGGTATACTTGGAGAAAAGAGGATGGAACTCTAATTGCCGACATAACCAACTCAGCACTTCCCTACAATGTGCAGCTGATAACAGGTGTCGGTAAATTTTTTGTAACAGTAACTGATGCAGCAGGAATAATAAGTTCTGATTATGTTATTATTTACTCTGACTACAAGTCCCTATATCCGTGCAGCTCAATTGGAAGTGGTAGTTTAAGCTCCGCAAACACGAATAACAATGAACTAAATCACTTACTCAGTCCCAATGAAACAATTGGTGTTAACGTGACCACAGTAGCGAATGAGCTGGTGGCTACTAACTTTTCCAGCCAAGAGGTAAATATCATTGCTGTCTTTAATTCAATGGGTCAAAAAATGCATTTACCGGAATACAAGCTAGGTAAATTAGGCTCAATCAGATTGCCATCTCTAGTACCTGGAGTATATATAATTCACTTTAAAAATGAAAATGGGGAAATTAAATTTCAGAAGTTTACCAATTTATAAAATTGGATTCTGCGTTAAACACTACCCCCATCACTTTCAGGTACAGCACTAAACCAAAAAAGGGAAGCAAAACTAAATTTACTTCCCTTTTTCTTATTCCTTTTAAAGGCTTAAACCTTCATAATATCTCTTTCCTTGGCATCGGCAATGGCATCGGCCTTGGCTACAAATTCGTCGGTAATTTTCTGAATGCGTGCTTCGCCTGCTTTGGCATCGTCTTCTGGTAGGCCATCTTTTTGCAATTTCTTAATGGCTTCGTTACCGTCTTTACGGGCATTGCGAATCACTACTTTCGAGTTCTCGGCTTCTCCACGGGCTTTTTTCACAAACTCTTTCCGCCGTTCTTCGGTAAGGGCTGGTAGCGAAATAATAAGCAACTCGCCATTGTTTTGTGGATTAAGTCCTAGGTTGCTATTTAAAATGGCAGTAGCAATAGGGTTTAACATGTTTTTTTCCCACGGCTGCACCGTAATGGTTTTTGCATCGGGGGCGGTTACGTTGGCCACTTGCAAAATTGGAGTCATGGTTCCGTAATAATCAACCGACACCGAATCCAACATTGTTGGGTTGGCTTTTCCGGCACGAATTTTTGTCAATTCGTCTTCCAAACGGCTTATCGCCTTATTCATGGCTTCTTTGGTTCCGTCTAATACGGAGTTCACGTCAATCATGGTATTCTTTTATAGCAGTTATTTTTAATATTAAAACTCAACCAAGGTTCCTATTGACTCGCCGGCAACAATTTTGGCCAGGTTGCCGTCTTTGTTCATGTCGAAAACCACAATAGGCAATTTGTTTTCGTTGCAAAGCGTAAAGGCAGTCATGTCCATAACATTCAAGCCTTTTTCGTACACTTCACTAAAAGTAACGGTGTTGTATTTAGTTGCCGTTGGATCTTTCTCAGGGTCGGCAGTATAAATACCGTCCACACGTGTGCCTTTTAAAATTACATTGGCTTCCACCTCAATAGCACGAAGTGATGCAGCAGTATCTGTTGTAAAATAAGGGTTACCGGTTCCAGCTCCAAAAATTACCACCCGGCCTTTTTCCATGTGGCGAACTGCTCTTCTACGAATAAACGGCTCGGCAATTTGCTCCATTTTTATAGCCGACATCAATCGGGTATTTACCTGAATAGACTCCAGTGCCGACTGCAATGCCATGCTGTTAATCATAGTCGCCAGCATGCCCATGTAGTCACCTTGCACGCGGTCAAATCCGCCTTCAACGGCTTGTACACCCCTGAAAATGTTTCCACCACCAATAACAATGGCTACTTCAATTCCAGAATCGACAACGCCTTTAATATCTTTTGCATACTTCATCAACCGTTCCTGATCGATGCCAAATTGTTTCTCGCCCATTAGCGACTCACCGCTAAGCTTAAGTAATATGCGTTTGTATTTCATAGTGTTTATGGATGCTTTGCAGCAGCGTGCCGCAAATTAAGACAAAAAAAAGAGAGAATTTTCATTCTCTCTTTTCAATTCAATAAATTCAATTACGAAAGTGCTATTCGTCTGAAAGACGTAATAGTAAGGTCTTTTTCAACCCCTGTTAAGTACTGAGCCACGGTCAACTTGTTGTCGTTCATGTACTCTTGTTCCAATAGGGTAGCTTCTTTAAAGAACTTGTTTAAACGTCCTTGCGCAATTTTATCGGCCATGTCGGCTGGTTTACCTTCTTGAATAGCAAGTTCTTTACCAATTTCAAGTTCTCTATCGATAGTAGCTTGTGAAATCTCGGCACGAGTAAGTGCAACCGGAGCCATAGCGGCAACCTGCATAGCAATTTCGCGACCAGCTTCAACCACTTTGTCACCACTCTTGTTAAGACCAAGAATAGAAGCCAAACGGTTTCCTGGGTGGTTGTAAACTACCACTTCTTCAGCCGAAATAACGGTGTATTCAGATAAATCGATTTTCTCGCCGATAACGCCTGTTTGCTCAGTGATTTTCTCACCAACGGTAAGACCTTCACCGAAAGCAACTGCTTTAAGGGCATCAAGGTTAGCTGCGTTGTTTTGCAAAGCCAAATCAATAATTTTGTTTGCAAAGGCAACAAAACTATCGTTTTTCGCTACGAAGTCAGTTTCGCAGTTAAGTACGATAAGCACACCACGCTTGTTGTCGGCAGTAGCTTTTGCAAGCACAACACCTTCAGTAGCGTCACGGTCTTCACGTTTTGCAGCGATTTTCTGACCTTTTTTTCTTAAAATGTCGATTGCTTTTTCGAAATCGCCTTCGGCCTCAACCAAAGCGTTCTTGCAATCCATCATACCTGCATTGGTTTTTTGCCTAAGCTCATTAACCTGTGCTGCTGTAATAGCCATTTTATAAACTTTTAAATAATTGTTTTTTGATAATTAAGCTTCTTCCGGGTTTTCGGCAACTGGCGATTCAGCAACAGGAGTTTCTTCAACCGCTGGTGTTTCAGCTACAGGAGCTTCAACAGCTTTGCTTTTCGCAGGTTTAGCCTCGGCAACTGGAGTTTCGTTCTCCGAATCATCGCCTTTAACATCTTTATCTGCTTTTCTTTCGTTCAATCCTTCAGCAATAACACCGGTTACATACTCAAGAATTTTATCAATACTCTTTGTTGCATCATCGTTAGATGGAATAGCAAAATCAACCACATTTGGGTTAGAGTTGGTATCAACCATACCGAAGGTAGTAATACCTAAACGGGCTGCTTCAGCAACAGCGATGTGCTCTTTGCTAACGTCAACGATAAACAAAGCGGCAGGAATACGGCTCAGGTCGGCAATAGAACCTAAGTTCTTTTCCAATTTGGCACGTAAACGAGAAACTTGCAAACGCTCGCGTTTTGACATGTTTTCCCAAGTACCGTCAGTTTCCATTTTATCGATAGCAGCCATTTTGCGAACCGCCTTACGGATAGTAGCAAAGTTGGTCAACATACCACCACTCCAACGCTCAGTTACGTATGGCATGTTAATAGACTTAGCGCGATCGGCAACGATGTCTTTAGCTTGCTTTTTGGTAGCTACGAAAAGGATTTTTTTACCAGATTTTGCAATCTGTTTCATGGCTTGAGCAGCCTCATCCAACTTAACAACAGTTTTGTTAAGGTCAATAACGTGGATTCCTTTCTTCTCACCGAAGATGTAAGGAGCCATGTTTGGGTTCCATTTTCTTTTTAAGTGTCCGAAATGCACACCTGCTTGAAGAAGTTCTTCAAAATTTACTTTAGCCATTTTACTGGTTTTTTTAAGTTGTTTACTTTCCCTTATTCTTAATGGTTAGTTAAGCAATCAGCCGGTAGCCATCCCCGGTAAAAGGGATGAGTCCGGCCGATTTGGATACTAAACGCTTCAGCAGCGCAAGGAAATTAACGCTTGCTGAATTGGAATCTCTTACGAGCTTTCTTCTGACCTGGTTTCTTACGTTCAACCATTCTTGGATCACGAGTCATAAGTCCTTGAGCTTTCAACGCAGGTTTGTGTTCTGGGTTGATTTCTACAAGAGCTCTTGCAATACCTAGACGAACCGCCTCGGCTTGACCAGTGATACCACCACCGTCAACATTAACTTGTACATCGTACTTGCCATTTGTATCGGTTGCAGTAAACGATTGGTTTACTTTATATTGAAGTACTAATCCAGGAAAGTACTCGGTGTAATCTTTGTTGTTTACGGTAACTTTGCCGGTACCAGCCTTAACGATAACGCGGGCAACAGCAGTTTTTCTTCTACCTAGAGCATTTGTAGTCTCCATGTTTATTCTTATTTAATTTCGTTAAGATTGATTAAACGAGGTTGCTGAGCATCTTGCTTGTGTGCAGCACCTTCATAAACATAAAGGTTGGTGTACAAAGTGTTACCCAAACGATTCTTTGGCAACATCCCTTTAACAGCTTTCTCGATAATTCTGATTGGCATACGGGTAAGCAACTGCTTGGCGGTAAGCTCCTTTTGTCCACCTGGGTAACCCGTGTGGCGGATGTAAACTTTCTCATCCCACTTGTTACCAGAAAGACGAACTTTCTCTGCGTTAATAACAATTACGTTATCTCCACAATCAGCATGTGGTGTGAAATTGGTTTTGTGTTTTCCACGAATCATTTTGGCAACTTTACTTGCCAAACGTCCTAAAGTTTCGTTTTCTGCATCTACCAAAAGCCACTCTTTGTTCGCGTTCTCTTTGTTGGCTGATATGGTCTTATAACTTAAAGTATCCACAGTAAATAGATTTTAAATACTGAATTAATCCCAAAATTGGGGTGCAAATGTAAAAAATTTGTTTCAACTGCAAAAATATCAACAACTTATTTGTTGATAACGCCTAATTCATTGCCAACTTTGATGAATGCCGCGATGGCTTTATCGAGGTGATGAATTTCGTGAGCAGCCGAAATTTGTGTGCGAATACGCGCCTTTCCCTTTGCTACCACGGGGTAGAAGAAACCAACCGCATAAACACCTTCCTCCAATAATTTTTCGGCAAATTTTTGTGCCAGCGGAGCATCGTACAACATGATGGGTACAATTGGCGAATCGCCTTTTACAATATCGAAACCGGCAGCAACAATTTTTTCCTTAAAATAAAGTGTGTTGCGTTCTAGCTTGTCGCGTAGTGCGGTATTGGCCGACAAAATGTCGAAAACCTTATTGGCAGCACCAACAATTGCAGGAGCCAATGAATTGCTAAACAAATATGGGCGCGAACGCTGACGCAGCAATTCTATAATTTCTTTTTTACCGGTTGTGTAGCCACCCATGGCGCCACCAAGTGCCTTACCTAGTGTTCCGGTAATAATATCTACCCTACCCATTACATTGCAATACTCGGGCGTTCCGCGACCAGTTTTACCAATAAAACCAGCAGCATGACATTCGTCAATCATAACCAATGCGTCATATTTATCGGCCAGGTCACAAATTTGATCCAACTTAGCAATGTCGCCATCCATAGAGAAAACCCCATCGGTAACAATAATGCGGAAGCGCTGGGCTTGGGCTTGTTTTAGTTGCTCTTCCAAATCGGCCATGTCGCTGTGTTTGTAGCGGTAGCGAACTGCCTTGGCCAAGCGCACGCCATCAATAATCGATGCGTGGTTTAATTCGTCAGAAATTATCGCGTCTTCGGCTAGAAAAAGTGGCTCAAAAACACCCCCGTTGGCATCGAATGCTGCAGCGTATAATATCGTGTCTTCAGTTCCATAAAACTTAGCAATTTTGGCCTCAAGTTCTTTGTGAATATCTTGTGTACCGCAGATAAAACGAACCGAAGACATGCCAAAACCATGCGTATCTAAAGCATCCTTTGCAGCCTGCACAACCTCTGGATGCGATGAAAGCCCCAGGTAGTTATTGGCACACATTATTATTACATCGTCTCCCGAATTTACCTTTACTTCAGCACCTTGTGGAGTGGTAATAATTCTTTCCTTTTTGTAAAGACCGGCCTCACGAATATCTTGTAATTCTTTGGCCAGAAAATCTTTCATTTTGCCGTACATACGCTTCTTGAATTTTGGACCGCGAAGGTAGTTGGAAATTTGGAAAGTTGAAATTTGGAAAGTTTCGGCCTCCCACAACTTTCAACCCGAAACTTGAAAACCCGAAACTTGAAAACCCGAAACTTGAAAACCCGAAACTTGAAAACCCGAAACTTGAAACTTTGAACTTGTAACTTTTGAACTTGAAACTGAAATCACCAAACCCCAAACAACTCGGCAATAAGGAGCTTGCCCCACTTTTCTTTGCCAAAGTCTTTTTCCAGCTTTGATTTTAGTTCGGCCGTTTGATAAACTTTGCCCTTGTATTTTTTGGGTTGAAGTACAACAGGGTCGATACGTTCCAACAGCACCTGCTTGGCAAAATAAATTACCCCGCCGTCTTCTGTCGCAAGCCCAAGAATTGTTCCTGGCAAACCGATAAAGCTTTCTGGCCCCGTGCTGGTTACCAATTCGCTGGCAAACCAGGCGTATATATTTAACGTATCACCAGCGCGCCACAAGGCCTTTTGGCATTCGTAACCACAAATTTTGCGTTTTCCGGGTATTATTTTCCATGCCCTGGTTTTGCACGAATCTACCACATGCGATTCTTCGCCCCAGATGTCTTTGATGCAGTATAACTGCCGGGTATTAAAATTTTGGTAAACCTTATTTTTGGCCGTAGCCCAGCTCATTTTTTCTTTCAAGTCGCTTTCTTGCGGGCCGAAAAAAGACAGGCTGTCGTTAAAATACAATTCAAAAAAATCGACTTTGCTTTTTTCTGCTTCTGGAATCCAGTTCTGAACATCTTCGTTTTTGTACTTTTTATACAGATTGGTTTTGCGCTCATAAATAATATGGGCGGCCGAAATCTGAGCACAAACCGAAGCTGTAATAAACAAAAAGAAAGCAACTGCAAAAGCCCTAGTACCACTCATCATCATCGTCTGCAATTTTTTCCTTTTTACTATCGAATTTGTAGGTGGCCTTTAACAGGAAATAGCGGCCAATAACAGATGTTCTAGAATCAATAATAGAATTGGCTTGCACACTACGATTGGTGCTTATATTTTGATTCAACATATCATACGCCTCTAGCCCAACGATGAAATTTTCGCGCTTAAAGAATTTCTTATTTAACGCAGCATTCCAAATAAGATAATCGATGTTGTAGCCGTTGGCTCTTTTCGAGTTTTTGGTGTAATCCACATCCGATTCTAAGCTAAACCCTTTGGGAAATTGATAGGAAAACTCCACCTCGTATCGGGTTGAACCGTAAGGTTTGTTACTTAGGTTATTTAACGAAGATACCGTGCTATTTATTGAAGCGCCAATGCCCGCACTTGCTTCCAGCTTTTCACCTTCAACCGAAAGCCCTAAATCACTCGACAAGGAGGACGATTTGGTTTTATTCTCCAGGTCGTTAATGAAATTAATATTACGGTAATCGGAAACATTTCCACCGTAATTAAAAAACAATAATCCCGGTTTTACACTTATCCGTCCACCAACATAAGCGCTGATATTATAATTTCCGTTAACGTTAATGGGTGTCGAAACCGTGCGGCCAAACTGATCGAAGCGAGTGGATGACGAAAAATCGTTGTTCGTAACAGTGGCGTTTAAACCGGCATACATGTGGTTGTTTTTTAAAGCACTGTATGTGTAATAGTTTAAATTAAAGTTATTGGCAAAGGTGGGCAGTAAGTTGGGGTTACCCAAACGGATGAAGTTGGGGTTACTATTGTCGGGAACAGGCTGTAATTGCGACACTTTAGGCGATGCGCTATTGGTGGTATATGCTATGCTCAATTGACGGTTGTCAGAAAATTTATAGCGATAACTTACTTGCGGCAAAACGTTGTTAATGTTCTGCTTAATCGTTCCACCAGTAACTAAATTTTCATTAACTGCCTGGTTATTTCTAACCTTCGAACCAATTGAAAATCTTGTCTTCTTGGTTTCGTAAATAAAACTTGCCGAAAACAAATTATTCACCCGTTTTGAATCGAATTCGTTACTAAGCAGCGAGTCCTTGGCCGTGTACTCGTTATTAATTTTATTAAATGTTTCGCGCTGTTGATGGGCATTTCCAGCCGTAATATCATAAACGAAACTCAGTTTTATTTTGGGGGTAAGTGGCTCGGTGTACGTAAAAATTCCGCGATGAACAGCTTCAAGGCTCCCGCCACTTTTTTCCTGATCAATTAAGCTATCGGCAAAGGCAGGTTTAATAAACTTGTAGTTGGTGTATAGCTTACCTGTGTTGCTTTTATCGCTATAATCGAGACTATACTTAATATTCAACAGTCGGTCTACTTTATGAAACTTACGGTTTAAGGCTGCTTTTGCGCTAAAATCACTCGATTTGGAGTTACTTGCGTTGAAGGTTCTGGTACTACTGGTTTCCTCCTGATTGGCGGTAAGAAACTTATTGGTGGTTTCTTTGTCAAATCGAGTGGTATTCAAATTGGCCCGAGGTTCAATTTCCAGCGTTGTCAACGAATCAATTTGGTAGTTGTACTTAAAGCCAAAGCTATGTGTTTTGGTAGACTGCGTGTTAACCTCGGCATTGTCGGTAACATAACTGGTGTCGGTCAAAAAGTATTGCGAATAGGTGTAATTATTCACTTTCAACTCATTTTCCTTGTAGGAATAATTTGCGTTTACCTTAACCTTGTCGGTTGGCTTATCGTTGAAGTAAAACCCAAGTTTGCGAGTGGTGGGATAACCTTGCGGGGCATTATCGCCATAGTATTGCATAATGCTACCATCTTCCCCCTCGCTTATTGTTAGATTGTCGTTTTCAATACCATATTTGTAAGAGTCGGCAAAGCCAAACGACGATTTTGGCGTATTGCTGGTTAGGCCAAAAACTGAAACTTTCTGCTTTTTCGAGAATCGGTTGGAAAGGAATTCGCCTTCGTAAAATTTATTGAAATCGGAGCCCAACGAGGTTTTGCCAAAATACCCTTTTTTGGCATCGTCTTTCAGCTTCAAATCCATTACTGTTATGGTTTCCGAACTACCCGTTTCGGCTGTAGCTTCTTCGTTTTTCTTTTCATACACCTCTACTGATTCGACACTTTCGGCATACAAATTTTTGGTGGCCATGGTTGGGTCTGTGCCAAAAAACTCATCGCCATCTACCAATACTTGCGACACTTCCTTTCCACGCGATTTTATATTTCCATCCTTATCGACCGAAATGCCCGGAAGTTTCTTGAGCAAATCTTCCACATTGGCATTTTGCTTTACATTAAACGAGTCGGCCACATAAACAATGGTATCGCCTTTAAAATATACCGGATCTTTGTACCCGTATATCACCACCTCGTTTATACTATTCGATTTTGGAGGAAGGATAACTTTTCCAAAATTGAACTCGGTATTTTGCTCATTGCCCACAACTATAAAAACCTGATCGGCAAATTGTGGATGTTGGATAATAACCTCAAACGTGTCGATAGGTGTTTTCGGAAGAGAAAACTCACCATTAGCGACCGACCTGGTATAAGAGAGCAAAGTGGAATCACTTAAACGCACCGCCATGATTAAGGCACCTTTAAGTGGTGCATTGTTTGTGGTGTCGAGCACTACTCCAGAAATTTTCATTTCTTGAGCTTTAACTAATAGGCCAAAAAAGATGAAAACGGCGGCAAGGTGCCAATTAATTAACTTACAGCATTTACAATATCGAATCACACAATCACTCAATTAAAAACAGGGTATTTGAGCCGCTAGTTACAAAAACATTTTCTAATAATTACAGGCATTTTCTTTTTATTGACCAGTAGTCAGAAAGCACTTACCAAACTTTTTATTCTTGCGACTAAAAACATCCGTTTCATTCCTTTTAGCACACTAAACAAGACCAATGAAGTGCTGTTTTCCTAAAATCGAAGCAAGAATCAGAGTTTCACAAACTTTAAATTGTAGAAATTAAAGTCAGGATTCGGTAAATCGATGGTGAATGAGATGGGTTTTCCAGCACTGTTTAACTGTACCAGCAGCGTTCCATCGGGCAAAAATGGGTCGGCAAAACGAATGCGGTATGAATTTGCGGTTAATGGTTCCAAAGTTGAATTGAATAATGTTTTTGTGGGTTCTAAGGTAAGTTTGGCTTTTCCACCTTCAACAGTTATGGTGGCAACACCATACATTTTGTCTTCGTAAGTTCCAGCAATATCGGGCAATGTAATATCAGAATGAACTTTGTTTTTTGGCAAATCGATTGTTTTTTTCTCGGCATCTCCTTTTTTCTGAGCAACCAAATAATCGGCCATCCAATCTTTTGTTGTACCGCTTACATAACTATCTATAATATAATTTGTAGCTGCAAATGGAATAATGCTCTCGCCGTTGGTTAAAACAATTACCCCTAGATTTTTTTCGGGAACAAGTACAATGTTTAGGATAAATCCGGGTAAACCACCGCTATGTTCAATGCGTTTCACGCCTTTATAATCACTCACCATCCAACCACAAGCGGCAGCCTTAAAATGAACGCCATTTTCTTCGGCCTTGGCACTTACATTTTGTGGGGTTTGGGCAGAAAAAATATCGCGAACAGTTTGTTCTTTCAGCAGTTGAACATCGCCTGCTTTTCCTTTGTTCAACCACATGTTTACCCATTTCATCAAGTCGCTAAGATTAGCGTTAACCCCCACGGCACCAGCGGCATTGTTGTAATTGATGTGTGTGTTGGGCACGCCTTTTACGTGCGGAAAGGCGATGTTATTCCCACGCAAAAACGCATCCATTTCTATGGTTGACGCGCTCATTTGCAAAGGTTTAAAAATGCGCTGCTTTACGAATTCTTCCCAGCTTTGTCCCGATTTTTCCTCAATTAGCAAAGCGGCCGCAATAAACATGATGTTGCTATAACCGTATTTTTCTCTAAAACCGTGTTTTGGGGCCAGATTGGCAAAACGTTTTACAATTTCCTTCCGACTGTAGTTGGTGGCATACCACAGTAAGTCACCGTCAAAGGTTACGTAACCGTTGCGGTGGCAAAGCAAATCTCTTACCGTAAACGCGCTGGTAACATAAGGATCGTATAAACGAAAACCGGGTAGGTGGTCAATCACCTTGTCGTCCCATTTCAGCTTTCCTTCATCAACCAAAATGCCAATGGAGGCAGCGGTAAACGCCTTCGACAGTGAAGCCAATTGAAAAACCGTGTTCTCGTCCACTAAATCAGCGGTGGCAGTATTTCGTTTTCCGTAACCTTTTATAAATGCTGCTTTCCCGTCCTTAATCACCGCAACGGCCATACCCGGCTGGTTAAAGTCGGTCATGCCTTTTGCTAGGTAATTATCAATCTGCTGAAAGTCGACTGTTTGTGCCGATGCACCAACAATGAAAAAGGAAACCCAAAGGGTAATTAATAATTTTTTAATCATCATATTGGTTTGATTCAAAAGTATTACGCTGCTTAAAGAAATTAAATTTTAGTCAATTTTTCCGATAAAAATGTCTTCAACGAACAGACGGTTATGTTTTTAACCGGCCAGCTGTCGCTATAAGGTGTTATTACAAAGTTTTTTTCGGTGCCCAAATCGGCAATGCTCGAGTAAAAACCTTTACTGATGGTAGGTGCGTTACTCAGTTTTATTTCAATAGCGGCCACCGGTTGCATGGCGCGTACCAGCACCAAGTCGGCTTCGGCACCATTGTGGGTGCGGTAATAATAAACAGTAGTGTCTTCGGGAAGTGCTTTGGCCACTTGCTCAATTACATACCCTTCCCAACTACCGCCCACTATGGGATGTCCCACCAAATCAGTCAGATTGGCCACGCGATTCATGGCGTGTACCAAGCCGCTATCGCGCACATAAATTTTTGGCGCTTTTACCAAGCGTTTTTGCACGTTTACAAACCAAGGTTGCAGTTTGCGCATTAAAAATGCACCCTCCATAAAATCTAAATATCGGTTTACAACCGGAGCAGTTATTCCCAGCGATCGACTATAAGATTCGGCATTCCAAATGCCGCCTTGTGCATACGCCAGCATTTGCCACAGGCGAGAAATAATGGAAGGATTTAAGTCGTAACCAAACAACATTCTAAAATCCCGTTCAACGTAGGTCTTTATAAAATCCTGCATCCAATCTTGCGCATCTTGGTTGTTTGCCGCCAGAAATGATTGCGGAAAACCACCCCGAAACCAATGCAAGTCTTGTGAGTACTGGCCAATTATTTCGTTGAAGTGAAAAGGACTTAATTCCATAAAACTAATGCGACCGGCCAACGATTCGGAAACCCCCTTTACCAAATGTGGCGAAGCGGAACCTAAAAGCAGGAAGCGACCTGCACGCCTATCTTTATCGATAACGGTACGCAACACATTAAACAGGGCAGGATGCTGTTGCACCTCATCTATGATAACCAGTTTATTAGCATTGGCAGCAAAGAAGCTTTCCGGGTCGCTAAGTTTTGCAAGGTCGGTTGGACTTTCCATGTCCAGGTAAACAAAGTCTTTACCCGTGCTTTCGGTATACTGAATGGCAATAGTAGTTTTTCCCACCTGCCGCGCGCCCAGAATGGCGGTGGCTGGAGAACGTTTGGCTTTTTTGGCCAACACTTTAATATCATCCCGCAGTATCACACACCAAAGATATATCTTCTTCCATGAAAATCAATACTTAAAGTATGTTTTTTCATGGTTGAATATGTTTTTACCATGAAAATCAATAGTTAAACTATGGATTTTCATGGATGGCGGAATAAAAAAACCGCCACGAAATTCATCGTGGCGGTTTAAAATATCATTAGACCCCTCGTTCCTCAGCGTGACAATATGAGCTGTCATTCTGAACTCCGTGAAGAATCTATTGTCTATCTTCTATTGTCTGTTCGTCTCAAAATTAACAAACACCTTGCGCAAGCATGGCATCAGCAATCTTAACAAAACCGGCAACGTTGGCTCCTTTTACGTAATCAACAAAATCACCGTCTTTACCGTATTGAACGCAAGCTTTGTGAATGTTTACCATAATGTTGTGTAAACGCTCATCAACCTCTTCGCTGCTCCAGCTTAAACGCAATGAGTTTTGGCTCATTTCTAAACCTGAGGTAGCAACACCACCAGCGTTAGAAGCTTTTCCAGGTGCAAACAAAACCTTAGCATTCAAGAAAGCAGTAACTGCTTCAGGGGTAGTTGGCATGTTAGCTCCTTCAGCCACAGCAGTAACACCGTTGGCGATTAGCGCTTTGGCATCGTTACCGTTCAACTCATTTTGAGTAGCACATGGCAAGGCAATGTCACACTTAATTCCCCAAGGAGTTTTTCCAGCGTGGTATTCAGCACCAAATTTATCGGCATATTCTTTAATACGACCGCGTTTTACGTTTTTCAATTCCATGATAAACGCCAATTTCTCTGGTGTAATACCAGCTGCATCGTAAACGAAACCATCAGAATCGGAAGCAGTAACTACTTTGGCACCCAATTGTGTTGCTTTTTCAATAGCATACTGAGCCACGTTTCCTGAACCAGAAACCACAACCGTTTTACCTTTAAAGCTATCGCCTTTGGTAGCCAACATTTCTTTAGCAAAGTAAACGCAACCGTAACCGGTAGCTTCCGGACGGATTAACGAACCACCGTAAGAAATACCTTTACCAGTTAATACACCGGTAAACTCGTTACGTAAACGCTTGTACTGACCAAACAAGTAGCCAATTTCGCGACCACCAACACCTATGTCACCAGCAGGTACATCGGTATTCGAACCAATGTGACGCTCTAATTCAGTCATCATCGACTGGCAGAAACGCATTACTTCGTTGTCCGATTTTCCTTTTGGATCAAAGTCAGAACCACCTTTACCACCGCCCATTGGAAGGGTAGTAAGTGAGTTTTTAAACACCTGCTCGAAAGCAAGGAATTTAAGCACTGAAAGGTTTACAGATGGGTGGAAACGAAGTCCGCCTTTGTATGGCCCAATGGCACTGTTCATTTGAATGCGGTATCCGCGGTTGATTTGAACACCACCTTTGTCGTCAATCCAAGGAATACGGAACATGATAACACGTTCTGGCTCAGCAATTCTTTCAAGAATTTTAGCCGTTTTGTATTTTGGATTCTCTTCAATAAAAGGAATTACCGTTTCGGCAACTTCCTGTACTGCCTGTAAAAACTCAGGTTCGTGTGGATTTTTGGCGGTTACCCCAGCCATAAAACTGTCGATTGCAGCTTGATGCTTGCTCATATTCGGTTATTTAATTTTGAACAAATTGTGGCGCAAATGTAAAAAAATAGGTGTCGCCATGTAAAAACTCGCCCCCTTTCTCAACAAGTTGATTTATTGACATTTAGCTTCAAATATTTTCAAAAACCACCAAACAAAAGCCAAAAAAGGTCTTCAGAAAATCAGTTTTACCCCAAAATTTGATTCAAACTGGTTCTTATTGACTCGGTAATAGAGTCGATTGGCAAATCGTTGGCGTCTTTTCCAAACGGGTCTTCAATTTCCTCGGCTATTAATTCAAGGCTGGCCAACACATAAAACACAAACATCACGATGGGAATGATGGCATATCTGTAATCGGGGATAAAACTAAAAGGGATGGTGATGATGTAAACGAAAATGAATTTCTTAATAAACATGCCGTAGGCAAAAGGAATAGGCGTACGTTTTATGCGTTCGCAGCCGCCACAGATGTCTATAAACGATTGCAACTCGGCATTGATAAAAAGCAATTGCTCGCCACTAAAAGTGCCAGCATTGAACATAGCCTGCGCCTTTTTGTACATACTGCCCGCAACAAAATTTGGTTGGTGAATATCGACCGGAATTTCCGGAAACTGACTTGTTTTTTGGTTGCGCAAATGCTCGCGCAGCACAACTGCATAGCTGTAAATAAGTTGCTTCCATTCTTGTCTGGCTTGCACATCTTCGCTAGGAAATAGCGCATCGAGCTTCATGGCCAGGTTGCGAGAATTGTTCAACAAACTACCCCACAGTTTTCGCCCTTCCCACCAGCGGTCGTAAGCGCTGTTGGTTCTAAAAACCAGCAACAACGATAACACAAAACCCAGCAAGGAGTGTATAATGGTGGTGGCTTTGTAATGAAAGTGAAACACTTCAAGCTCTAAAAACGCCAACACGGCCGAATACAGGCCAATGCCAAAAATAGAGGGTATAAGAATTCTAAACGTATCGGACTTGTGAAACTGGAAAATCAATGTCCACCAGCGTCTTGGGTTGTATTGAATCATTTGCCAAAAATAAGTTGGTAAAAATACAGCTTACCTCAACACGGTGACTTTCCCTTCCTCAACTACTTTTTCGCCACGGTGTGTGGTAAAAATCAGTTTAAAAGAATAGGTGTCCGTTTTTACTTCCTTCCGGTTATACGTACCGTCCCAGCTATCATCTAGCGAATGAAAGGCAAAAATGGCTTCACCCCAGCGATTGTAAATGGCTCCCTCTACGGTTGCAACACCTTCGGTTACCGGATAAAAAAAGTCGTTATAGCCATCGCCATCGGGCGTAAAACTGGTGGGAATGTAAATATTGTACCGTGCCTTTAGCAACAAGTTTTGATAAACTGAATCCAAACAACCCAAACGGTGCTCAGCCACCAATTGAATACCAACATTTCCTTCGGTATTTGGTGCAACAAAAAAACCTTGATTACCTGTCCCAATAAATTGTCCATCAACACTCCATTCTTTTACCGACCAATCCATTGGCAAATTGGGAATTACGGTAACATTGTCACCTAAAGTGGCATCAAGCGGAAAACAGTTCAGTCGGGGGCTCTCCATCCTTAAATACTGCACTGGCACAGCGACTGAATCCTGAAGAAAACAACCCTCGGAATCGGTAACCCCAATTCGGTATACTCCGGCACTAAATTTTGACAAAACATTTCCATTAACCGGTGAACCTGCTAAAGTATAATTGTAAGATGGCGTACCCCCGGTAGCCATCCATTTTAGCCGACCATTGGCAGTAGCACAGGTATCGGGGCTGGCAACCAACTGAAGTTGTAAATTCGGGACTGCCCCAATTGTAAATTTCAAAACCGTATCGCAATAGGCATTATACACCCGAACAGAGTCAAAACCCGCTTTTCGACTTGTCAATATATCTCCACCGGATCCAGTTGCAAACCAATAAACTCCCGCATCGGCCGGAATTTTGTTCACTACCCTAACCGAAGCATTTTTTTTATCGCAGCTCTCTTTTTTAAGAATTTCCACGCCGGCTGTTGGCATTTTACCAACCGGCACGGACACCGGAATGTTTATCAAACATAAGCTGTCTTTTACCTGAACCACATAATTACCGGCCGAGACATCGACTATACTGTCAGATAATTGATTGACCAATCCCTGCCAGGAATAGCTATAATTTCCTACCCCGCCCGAAACATAAACCCTGGCAAAACCATTGCTTTTTCCGCACCAATCTGGCCTCACAGACACACTATCAACCAGTTGAATTGGTATACGATTAATAAACACCGAATCGGTTACCGTACAATATCTATCAGAAACCGCAGAAATTACCCAACCTTCGGCAAGATTCTGAATACTATTTCCCTGAACCGAAGGCTGAGTTGGCCAATGATAACTGAATGGCGACAACCCACCTTGCACAGCAACCCTTGCGCTTCCATTATCTAGGTTACATGACGCCACCGACAGAAGCGTCATATTCGTACTTATTTGCGGAATGCTATCCACATGAACCTGCAACGAGGAGGAGCAAAATTGATCGCTGACCGTCACGGTATAATCTCCATAACCCAACGCTGATGCCACATTTCCGGTTTGTGTGGGAGTGGTAAACCAAGTTATATTGTAGCTATTTACCGCCCCCGCAACAGATGCATAGGCCATCCCGTTGCTTAAGCCGCAGTGAGCCGGAATTACTGAATCTATCCTTAAATTGGGCTGGGCAACAAAACCAACATAAATACTGTCTTTTATAAAGCAATAGGCATCGTTTAGCTGATAATGATACCAGCCAGAATCTAAAAAGCCAGGATTCATTCCAGTGACCCCAGACTCCTCCCAAAGGAAATTAATCGGCCAATTGGCCCATTTAACGGTGGCCAGCAATGAACCGTCATTCAGGTCACAATGCTCGGACTGAGCACTTACATCAACACTAGGTTTCATTCTGTCCGTAACAGCTACGGTTAAAGTATCAATGCAATTAAAATCAGTGACAATAACCTTATACTGACCGGCAGCCAAACCGGTTGCTTGAAAACCTATTTGTTGTGGATTGGTAAGCCAGCGCACATCATAAACGCCATTGCCGCCAGTGGCAGTAAGTTTCGCCTGTCCATTGGCCAAACCACAATAGCTTGAGTCGACCTGACTTATTGCCGTAATTAAATCGGGCAAGGCCGTTAAATTTACACTATCGGTGCCCCAGCACTGGCCATCAAACACCTTATAAACATAGAACCCAGCATTCAAATTGCCAATACTATCAGTTCCTGGCTGATTGTTCCAAAAATGCTGATAACTGGGTTTAATCGTTTGTAGCTCTGCTTTTATACCGCCATTGTTCGTTCCGCAGCTTGCCGAATATGGAATTAACTTAACCGCCGGCTTTTTTGTACCAACTAGGGTGGTGTCAAAACCGGTTTTACAAGCCCCATCATCAACAATCAGGCTGTAACTTCCGGCCGGAATGGCAGCAAGCGTATTCGTATTTAGCAGCGAGTCGTTATTCCATAGGTAAGTATAGTTTCCGCTACCTCCGCTTACTTTTGCCACAATTTTTCCATTATCGCCATCGCAAGTTGGTTGCGTAATAGTGGCCGCAACCACAGGGCCATTTTTACTGGAAAGTGAAACATTGGCCTTGAGCAGGCAATAGTTATCCCTAACCTCCAGTTGGTAAACGCCTGAGTATAAACTATCTATAACAAAACCGGTTTGAGGTGGATTCGTTAACCAGGTTACCTGCATTGGGCCTGAGCCACCCCCCACCAAAACGCTAAGTTTCCCGTTGTCCTTGCCGCAATCGGGCTGCACTTTCACAAAAGAATTTATCCGAATGAGTGGTATTTTGCCAACCGTAAATGATTTGACCGTTGTACATACCTCGTCTTTTATCTCCAGCTGGTAAGACCCGGATTTTATGTTACTTATCTGCAAGCTATCAACCACCACTGAATTCATTAACCATTTCAGGCTATAATTTCCGGTTACCTTAACCGAATCCACCTTAGCCTTACCGTTATCTAAACCGCAGCTTGCATCTTGGGTAGTAACAAATACTTGCGGTCCGGCAATGTTTGTAATAGTAAAGGGAAATTTCTTTCCACAATTCCCATCAGTTATATACACCTGGTAGTTGCCCGGCAATAATTGGCTAGCCGTTTTTCCAAAAGTTACGGGCACTGTGTTATAGCTGTAACTGAATGCACCCGATCCACCCGTAGCCTCAGCAATAGCCGTTCCGCTGGGTTTATTGCAACTGGCTGGTGTAGTCAGCACATTGGCTACAAACGAATTAACGGAATCGACATACGCAGAATCGGTAATTTTGCAGGCTCCATCACTCACCACCACGGTATACCAGCCTTTGGGCAATCCAACCAGTTTAGCCGTGTCGGGAGCATTTATCGCACTCCATTTGTAGGAATACACCCCTCTTCCCCCTGTTGCCAGGGCTTGCACCGTGCCAGTACTCGTCTCAAAACAATTGATTCCGGTAGCCGCCATTTGCAAATTCAATTTTTCAGGATTATTAATCGTAGTGCTTGCTTGCGCAACGCAACCAGCGGTATCGGTCACCTTTAGTTCATAGGTTCCCGACATTATTCCCGTCAATGAATCGGTTTGGTTATTCGAAAAACCGGTCCAGGAATAAGTTAATGGCAAAAAACCACCCTGAACCATGGCCATTACTTTTCCATCCGACTGATTATGGCAGGATGGCACGGTAGGTATCAAATTAAGTGCGATTTGGCTTGGCTCGGCAAGTGACACTGAACCAAAAGCCTGGCAACCTAAGCTATCTGAAATAACTACTGAATAAATTCCCGACGAAAGTCCGGCTCTTTGAAAGTTTACGTCTGCATCCTGCCAAAGTGCTTTAAGCGTTCCGCTACCCCCCAAAACCGTAGCCGTAATTTTTCCATCATCCGCAGCAAAACAACTTGGATTTTGTTGCTGAATAGTCAAGGCAATGGAGTCGGGTTGGGTTATCTTAAAATAAGCAGTATCCTGATAACCATAATCATCTTCAACAAAAACCCAGTAGTCGCCAGCGGCCAAATTGACGCGCGAGGAGTCTGTCACGCCATCATTCCAATGATAAGTCAATGGAGCTGTCCCGTCATAACCTTGCACCGAAGCGGCTCCATTTTTCGCCCCATAGCAGGTAACATTTTTCGACGTTCCAGTAATAAATACCTGCGGTATGTTAGTCGTCTTTAAAAACGAACCGCTGGCGGGGTATCCATAAGAATTGTCTCGGCCAAAGCCATAAACCGTTACATAAAGGGCACTGTCTCCAGACACTTTATGCACACCGGCCGAAACTGAAAACCGGGTTGCATAAAAATCGGTTCCGGGTATTTGATTGAAGTAATTGTCAGGAATCCGGTAGCCATCGAAAGCCACCCTTCCCGCCAGACTCTTCTTCACAATATTTACATAATGCAGCGACAAATCGGGTGAAACCGCAGTGGTAAAGGTGTAAAAATTGCCCCATTGCGATAATGGAATTAATGTAGTTATGAACGGGTCGGTGGAAGAGGGGGGGGCGTTACATTGCCCACCGGTACACATTTGAATAGCCTGAACCGGCTTACTGGCAAATATGCTAACGGTTCCCGTAAATTTTTTATCGATAAACCCATAGGGTAAAATAGAATCGACAAGGCCATTTATGCTGCATGTAATTTTGGTGCTATCGCTGTTAACCAATCTTATGATATCATCACCTGGTTTAAAATCAAAGTCCAATGCGTAAAATTCTGTTCCCCAAGTGCTTGGTGAACTCATCATTTCCAGTAAATGATCACAACTTTGGCATTTATCAGCCTGTGTAATACCCGGAATAAGTGCACACTGACTTCCTCCAATTAGGCCAATCTTTTTATCAGCAAAAACACGCGAACCGGTCAAATCGTAGGTATTCGTCGCCACACCATCTGCATCAAAATCTACCCGGGCTTTCACCAAATAGGTTTGTCCCTTGCTCAGTTTAACCAGAATGGTGTCCAAACCATTGTGCTTTTCGGTGGGTGCCGAGGGAATAATCCTAACCGTAGTATTGTTTTCGGTGGCAATCACAATAAACTCGGCCGGTGCATTGGTCAAAACCGTACTAACCGTGAGCGGGTTGTAAATCCCGACAGGTGCGGTGACCACATAACTTCTTCCTAAGGTTCTTCTTGGAATAGCCAAATACGCATCTGTGCTCATGGGAATACCCGAGTAGCCATAGATGGAAATTTCCTCATCGGAGGTGACATACAAGCCAGTGGGACTAATGGAATCGCCGGGTTCGGTTGCGGTAACTACTCCGGCAAGTTTATTAGGAATGGTTACACTCGTAACCTGATTGGCCACCACACTCACGGTGGTGCTCCAGCCTAACAAGGGGTATGAAATATTGGCAGTAGCATTTTTCGTTCCGGTTAGAAATAGTTTCTGATCCAGATTTTCATTGCTGAAATTTTGCATAAACGCCAACCAGAATTCCTTTCCGGAATAATCTAAACCCTCAAATTTTCCATCCTTTACAAAAACTAAAAAACTTACGGTATCATTTTGGGCGAAGTGGTCGGCCGGGTGCTGTGTCCATACTTTGAGTACACTAAATTGAGCCGGAGCCGCTACCAACGGAGCATTGAAGGTAAAATTTGCATACACCCCAGGCTGCAATACTGTTGGAAAGGATTCGATTACCGGTGGACTATTGTTCCATCGATAACCCAGCTTTGCACCTGCAACATTGGCACAGCTATAATTCTGAAACCTCACCGAAACTGAATTGATGCTATTCACCAACAGCAAATCGGCCGGTGAGCTAATAGCATACATTCTTAAATCGGTGCTGTCGCCGGGAATGGAATTGAACGAAGTTAGCGGCCTCAACTCATAACGCTGCGGTTGCACTTGCTGGGCTTCCAAACAAATCGGATTACCGGTAGTATTCCAGTCGTGGTAAGAAACATATACCCCAGAATCGGGTATATTGGCTTTAATCGTGGCATTCTGGCTCACATCGGCCGCAGGGTTCTGAACACAGATATCTACTATGAAATTCGAAACCCCGTCCCAGCAAAAAGGAACATCAAACACATGCTCGTTAAAGCCTTTTCGATCAACATAAGCTCTTGGCCAATAAACAGTCTCTAAACCTGCATCAGGAATACTAGCCGGCATGGTGTCCCAGGTTACTGCCGCCATTCGAATGGTAAAGTTGTGCAGAATAGCCGATTGAGGAATTGAATCGTAAAAATAAATGCTTCTGATGGCTTGTTTTTTTCCGGCCAACGCACCCATTTCACTCGCTTTAAACAAGTATACACTTCTATACGCCGGAGCTTTGTTGGCGTAAGGATTTGGATAAGTTGCTAGAATATTGATTGGAATACCAATGCCGATGCCAATACCCGGAATGCCCACGCCAACACCAGGCAAACCTTGACTGAACAGCAGCACGGGCAATGAAAGCAGCGCAACAACAACCCAATAACGAAGTCTCTTAATCAACCGATTATGTAAACATATACTCACCCGCACTGCACGTAAAAACATTTCCAGCTAAATGTGCTGAAAATCTATTAGTTAAACAACTTTATTTGCCCATTGTATCAAAGACGGGCATAAACTCAAAGAGTTGTTCGTTATAATTTCACCACAACCCGTCCTTTTGTTTTCCCAGCCAGCATAGCTGGAATATATTTTTCGTTTAACTCGCTTAAGTCGCACAGGGTTACTCCCTCGTCGAGAAAATTAAATTTCCACTTTCCGGCCAAATTGCCCCATACTTTTAATCGAGTGGTCATATCGCAAGTGGCACTCTCTATGCCCAACAGGTTATTCCCTTTAATTATAAATGGAAAAACAGTGGTAAGCAACTCAGGTTTTTCGACCAAGCCACAAACCGCAACATTTCCATTGTGGCCACAGGCTTTTAAAATAGTAGCCAAGGTTATTCCACCCACGGTATCGATGGCGCCAGCCCAACGGGTTTTTAAAAATGGTTTTGCAGTGTCGTCATAAACTTCGGAACGATGAATAATGGTCGTTGCACCCAATTTTTTCAAGTAATCATGTTCAGCTTCTTTTCCAGTGGAAGCGATAACCTCGTAACCGGCTTTATGCAACATTGCCACCGCCATACTGCCCATCCCACCTGTTGAACCTGTTACCAGCACCGGCCCCATGGCTGGGGTTTGACCATTTTGTTCCATTTTATGCAAAGCCAATGCGGCTGTAAAACCTGCTGTACCCAAAACCATGGCCTGTTTCAAATCTATTCCTTCGGGCAAACGGACTACCCAAGCTGCTGGTACACAAACATATTCGGCAAATCCGCCAAAAGTGTTCATGCCCAAATCGTAGCTGGTCACCAGTACCGGCTCGCCCGGCTGAAACGTACTGGTGGAATCGCTAACAACTACTCCACTGGCATCAATACCCGGTATGTGTGGAAACTGCCGCGTAATGCCCTTATTTCCAGTGGCCGAAAGCGCGTCCTTGAAATTCAATGCCGAGTAGGCCACCTTGATGAGCACCTCGTTTTTGGGTAAATCGGAAAGGTTTTTGGTTACAATCTCGCGTTTAAAACTGCCATCAGGCAGTTCGCTAACCCACAGGGCTTTGAATGTGCTTTGCATGGGGCAAAAATAGAGAATTTAATGCCCGGCAAAATGTCACCCATTCTGGGTTCAATTCCTTTCGCAACCTATTGGCTAGTATAATGTCATCTCTTCGAGATTATTGAAGACGAAATTTTCCAAAAAGGCCGGTATTAAACCCAAACCTTCGTTCCTTCGCTGCAATTGGAACAGATGTCAATATTTTTTCTTGACTTTAGCAGCGAAGCACGGAAATGTCGATAGGCCGGGTTTTTCCAGATGGTTTTAAACGAATGTTGCTGAATATCGCCAAACTGATGGGTGGCATCCTTGTCGAAACAGCAAGGCACCACTCGCCCATCCCAGGTTATTACACAACTGTGCCACAAGCGCCAGCAGTGGTTTACCAATTTGTTTTTTAAGCGAAAAGTTCCGTCGGATAGCTTTTTATAACGCGAATACTTAATGTCTTCCGGTATTAGTGGGTTACCGTTTTTGTAGTCGTAAACCTGTGCCGACTTAAATTTAACCTCGTCCACACCAATTTCTCGGGCAATAATTTTTACCTGATTCATTTGATGCTCGTTGGGTTTTACCACCAAAAACTGAAAAATAATATGCGGAGTAGCCGATTTTAACTCGCGTTTAGCCGCTACCAAGTTTTTCGCTCCGTCCAAAACTTTATCGAGCGAGCCGTGAATGCGGTACTGTTCGTAAACGTCTTGCGTTGTGCCATCAATAGAAATAATAATGCGGTGTAGGCCACTTTCCACTGTTTTTCGGGCACTTTCCGGGTCTAAAAAATGGGCATTGGTTGACGTTGACGTGTATATGTTCTTATCAGCCGCATACCTTACCATTTCTAGGAATTTCGGATTTATATACGGCTCGCCCTGAAAATAAAAGGTAAGGTAACTAAGCTTATGACCCAACTCATTAAGCACACTTTGAAAAACCGGTTGTTTTAGGTTACCAGTAGGCCGACTGAATTTTTTAAGTCCGCTGGGGCATTCAGGACAACCCAGGTTGCAAGCCGTAGTTGGCTCTATTGCAATGCTTATTGGAAAACCCCATTGCACCGGGAGTTTTGTGTATTTAGAAAAATAATAACTTGCCAGCACTTTAACCAAGTTGGTAACCTTCTGGTAAGTAAGTGTTCCCAAAAATATACGGCCAGCAACTAATTTCTCCATTTCTGCAAAAGTAAACAATGCGCGTTCTAAAACTGGTTACTCTCCTCCAACTACTTTGTTTTTCCACCTGTGGTTTTGGCCAGCAACTGATAAAAGGGAAAATACTAAACAGCCAAACGAAAGAACCCCTGGCCTTTGCCAATATTATTGGGCCAAATAAAACAGGAGCACTAGCCGACATCGACGGGAAATTTGAACTAAAAGTGCCGCAATTGCCTTGCCAACTTACGATTAGTCTATTGGGGTATCAAAGCCAGACCCTCAACATTACAAATAGTGGCGAAGCGATAACCGTAATGCTAAAAGCCAACCCTAATCAGTTGAACGAGGTGGTAATTACCCCAACCGAAAACCCGGCTTGGCGTATTATTCGGCTCGCTTCGGCCAACCGGGCGAAAAACAACCCGGAAAAAAACCTAACCTTCAGCTACAACAGCTACAACAAACTATTTTTAACTGCCAAGGCTCCAAAAGGCAAGGACACAACCCTGATAGAGGTTAAAACAACTACCGATTCGACCCAGAATACCTTCT
This sequence comes from uncultured Flavobacteriales bacterium, assembly GCA_964390915.1. Lineage (GTDB taxonomy): Bacteria > Bacteroidota > Bacteroidia > Flavobacteriales_D > Luteibaculaceae > DASUEB01. The sequence continues at coordinate 29,046 of CAYMJL010000013.1, read as the reverse complement.
TTAAAAAAAGTTACCTCTTTTTTTCCGAAACCTATGCACACCGCTTATTTCTAGGAAAAAATCTGGACAAGGAGACCATTCTTGCCACCAAAGTTTCGGGCTTTAAAAACCCTGCTTTTGGCATGCTGGCCACCCAAATGCAATCGTTTTCATTCTATAACGATTTAATTTCCATCAACAACAAAAACTACCTGAGCCCAATAACCCAAAACAGTGAAAACTCCTATCGCTTCGAATTGATTGACACCTCGTATAGCGGTTCGGACACGGTTTACATCATTACCTACGAACCAAGATCAGGTAAAAACTTTGACGCGCTGCAAGGCAAATTATTCGTTAACACCAACGGTTATGCGGTGCAAAATGTGGTTGCCGAACCTGTGGTAAAAACCAATGGCCAGCTAAATGCTAAAATTCAGCAGCAATACAAGCAACTTGGCGGGGTTTGGTTTCCCGAACAGCTAAACACTTTTTTGTCGATGGTGACCAGTTCCGCAGGTAACAAAACCAACATCATTGGTGAGATGCGCACTTACATTGAGGATGTGCAATTAAATCCCGCCAATGAAAAGAAGGAAGCCCGTGGGATTGCAGCCGACATGGCTCATGATGCTGGAAAAAAAGATAGCATCTATTGGGATGAGAAACGGATTGCGCCATTAACCAGCAAAGAACTTACTACCTATCATTTATTAGATAGTCTTTCTTCCAAAGTAAACCTAGAAAAGAAACTCAACCTCATTCAATATTTAATTGACGGGCAAATTCCAATTGGCCCTGTTGGTGTGCTGCTCAAAGATTTGTTCAAATATAACAATGTAGAAGGTTCTCGGCTGGGTCTTGGTATTAGAACCAATAACCGTATTTCCACATTTGTAGAAGTTGGTGGTGCGGTGGCTTACGGATTTAAAGACAAAAGGTACAAGTATCGCGCAGATGGTTCCATCTATTTTGACCGCGACCACCGAACATCATTGAATTTTTTGTACAAAAACGACCTGATAGAGCCGGGAGTGTCAGATTTCCCGTATAGCAAATTGGGCATAACGAGCTCCGAGCAATTCCGCAACTTGTTCATCAACCGAATGGATGAACAAGAACTTAAGCAGTTGAGTATAAAAACAAGAATTGGCAATTCGTTAACGCTGGAACCCTTTATCAACCAACAAATCCGATTGATAAGTGGCTACGATTACCAACAAGTGATTCGGGCCAATGAACAGGTTAACTTGTTGCTAAACAGTTTTGAGGTGGCCCAGGTGGGTTGCAATTTAAGGCTGGCTGTTGGTGAAAAATTTGCCCGAATTTTTAATCGGGTAATCCCAAATGGAATAATAAGGTACCCGCTGGTTCAAGCCAGAATAAGTTATTCCGCCAATCAACGCTTCACCAATCAAAATTTTACCAAAGTCGATTTACAAATCGACCACCAGCTTAGATTAAAACTGGCCGGAGAATTAAGTTACAGAATTGCTACCAGCTATGTTGACCCGGTTGCTCCTTATCCGTTCTTAATAAATCCAAAAGGAAATTTCAGCAACAATGCGTTAACGGTTAACGCTTTCGGCTGTTTTGAAACCATGCGCTTTAACGAATTTTTGGCCAATAGAAGCATTGCTACTTTGGTATATTACGACCTTAAATCGTTACTGTTTAAAACCAAAAAATTTAGCCCAGGACTCGTGCTGACCGGAAATGCTCTATTCGGCACCTTATCGAAACCAGAAAGTCACCAAGCTGTCGATTTCAAAATACCCAACAAGGGTTTTTATGAAGGTGGTTTATTGTTTACTAATTTGTTAAAGATTAACCAGTTCACCAGCATTGGCGCTGGCTTCTTTTACCGTTTGGGTCATTATGCCAGCCCTTCGTTTAAAGAAAATTACCAGCTAAAACTAAACTTCAGTTATGTTATTGATTAGTCAGTCGCCACCAACACGTGACTGCGCAAGGCATTTTTTACCTGCTCGGTAACCGCCTCGGCAACTTGCCTTTTTTCGGCTTCGATTTCGGCTCCAAAATCGGCACACAACTGCTCAATAACCATTTTATAGCGTTTTGGTGATTTAAAAGCCACCAACACCCAGTAGCTGAAATCGGACAACACATCTTCTACCACGCCATTATGGGTAGCTTTCAACATCACCATGGCCGGTTCGGTGCTTACTTTATTCAAATTGGCATTCTCCGTAACGTGTTGGTATTTTACCTTTTTAAATTGAATTCCGGCCGCCAGTTGAAACGAATGCTTGGTAAGGTCTAACTCAATTTCAGGAAGTTTTTCCATGTCGATGCTTTGCTCCACAAACAGCTGCGCATAACTGGCAATTTCATTTTTCAATTTGCGTTTTGCCAACTCCAGGGTAAAAGCCTCCTTCAGCATTTTTCCAAAAACGGTGTTTGCTTGGTCTTTAACAATCGGTTTTATCCATTTAATAAAGTCGAGGTTGAAATTGGTAGCCTGTACCTGATCTAAACCTGTATTAAGCAGCTTAACATCGTTGTGTGCCAATAAAGCCAAGGTTTTTGGAAAATCCTTTTGCAGCAAATCATGCTTTAATTGCCGGCTGTCAAAAATTGGGGCAACCTTTTCGGTGGCGTGTTTTTTCACCACCGGTCGCAGCACTGACGGTGTTTTAATTGGGTCTAGCAAGCGAAGCATAAAGTAACCAACCCCAGCAATACCCATAAATAGGCTGGTGTCTTCTTTATCGCCCCCAGTACCAAAACCCGAGTAATAAAAGCCAAAATCGACCTGCTGTTCAATGGCCTTTAAGCCCATGTGCTTAGCCGTTTTCAGGTATTTTTTATCGTTAAAAAACAGCGATGCCTCTATGAAAGCGTCCATGTTTCCTCCTATTCCATGGCAGAGGGTGTAAGAAGACTGGGGTGTGGCCGCCTTCACATCGGTTCGGGTCACTTTTTCCAAGGCATGTTTTAAATCGGCAGCATAGGCCTTTTCTCCTAACCACTCTATAGCCGAAATTCGTGAAAGCGCAATTCCAGCTGCACCGTGACACCAGGCACTCATATCGCCACCAACCGTAAGGGCTCGAAAATTTTTGGCTAAATAGTCCTTTTTGGCGGTCACCAGATCTTCTGGGTCGTAAAACGATTTTCTTAAATCCTGCCAGTTGCTCCACTGCGGCATATAATATTGACTTTCATATTGAAAAGCCAGCCGAGCTAGGTCAAAACAATTGCTATCGTTGAAATATTTACCCAGTTCAATAAAAACAAAACCCAAGCCAGCAGCACCGTGCGAAAAGCCACACAAACCTTGAATTTGCTGAAAGGTTTTGTCCCAGTACAATCCTTTTTTGCCTGTATTTGCCCGATTAACCAAGTGTTGCGCAAACTGCTGGATATAATCTTTAATCCATTTCTCGGGCTTGTAACTATGCAAGTGCAACAAAGCCAGCAATATCCCCGATTGGCCATTTATTAAATCATCAATCTGATAATTTTCGGTAAGTACCGTGTTACAAGGTCGGGCAATTTCAAGTGCTGCATCCAGGTGCTTCTGGTTTTTGCTCAATTCGTACATTTTCAGCAACACGCCCGAAACCCCAATCCGACCGGTGAAAAAGGCAAAGCTTTGCGGCAATTCATTTGCCGCCACATGCACCAATCTGTTTAAAGCTTCTTCGGCGGTGGTGTAATAAAGTTTATTGCCTGTATGCTTGTACAACTCCATGAAAAACAAGGCAATACCGGCACAGCCACCATAAATACTTTCGGAAACCTCCCAAACGTGTTGCCGGTTGTTATCCATGGTAATGGTTTCCCAATAAACGCCATTATTGTCTTTCTTAGCTCGGCTAAGCAATTGCTGGCCAATGCGTTCGGCTTCTTGAAGTAATTTGCTTTCGGTGCTGGTCATGATAAATTTTAAAACGCTTGCAATGATATCAAAAATAGCATGGATAATTTATCTCATCAAATTAGTCTTTGGTCGGTATAAAATTACTCTCCGTTGTAGTTTTAATTTATTTTCATCAAAAAAATAACTTGGTTAAGAATACTAGAAAAGTTCAATTTTAAATTGATTTTCCATTTCGTAATTATTCCATTTGATATGCTTTTTCGGAAATCATTCAGTTCCTTACAGCCTACTTTCTGGGTGATTATAATTAAAGAAAAGCAATGCGTGATATGACTCAGAACAATTTAATCATCTACTGGTTCAATAGAACAATTGCAAGTCGAAATACTGCAGTGTTACTGGGTACAACAATACTAATTCAATCTTAAGAAATTTAATCCACAACGATGAAAAAGAAGATCAAACTAAATCAGCTAGAGGTAAAAAGTTTTGTAACCAATTTATCCAAAAACAATCAGTCAGATTTAATGGGCGGAGCAACCAAAGGCAATTGCGATAGCTTGATTATTCCAACCTATTGCTGCACAGGCATGTACATGACTATCAACATGCCATGTGACACACGTGCTACAGCTTGTAACACAACCACCGATAATATTGCACTTGGTTAACAAACGAGGGATGAAAAAGAAAATCAATCTTCAACAGTTACAAATTAAAAGTTTTGTAACCAACCTAGACAAGTCTAACCAAAACAACCTAAAAGGCGGTGAAACATTCGATTGTGTGCCAACCGTTCAAATCGTAACTTACAATTGCACCGGGGTATATAACACCATCAACCGGCCTTGCGATACTTATCAGGATTATTGTCGCAACACCACAACCGCAATCGATACATCAACTTTATAAAAAACCATGAGCATGAAAAAGAAACTAAACCTAAGTGCCTTAAAAGTTCAAAGCTTTGTAACAACACTCGACCCTATTTCCAATGGAAAACTTAATGGTGGGGCCGAATCGATTGCCGCCTGCACCGTTGCCAATTCGGTAAAAAATGGTTGTGATGTTTCCGACTATGTTCACTCGCTGTGCCGCACTTGTGGTATTGTTTGCGAACAAACTGCCTAACATTAAGTATTCAGCAAAACCCCCTTTTGCTTTTCTCTTTAAAAATAAAAGGTTGCTATCCGCGACCTTTTACCCCCTCATTTTTCATGATTCCGTGTTTGCTGGTTTGTCGCCTTTTATCAGTTATTTACTGGTAAAAAGGTGTGTTTTTTGATTATTTAATTAACCTTTTAAACCGTAATAATGAAAAAGAAACTTTCGCTTCAAGATTTGAAAATTCAAAGTTTTGTTACTTCTGTTAACAAAAACATAAACGGAGGCGCCCCCACTGGCACCACCAATGTTCCTAATACGGTTAAAGACAAGTGTAACGTATCAGATCAAGTATGGTCGTTGTGCCAAACCTGTGGTATTTACTGCTAATTACTGGCGTTCCATCTATTCAACCAATTCTTATAAATCATGAAAAAGAAACTTAGGCTCAACGACCTGAAGGTGCAAAGCTTTGTAACCGAACAAAACGGAAAGAACGTAAACGGGGGTGGTTCACGTATTGAAGCCACCGAGTTTAGTTGTTACGATTATATCTCTTGTGGCAAAGTAGAATGTTATATCCATTCCAATGCTAATGAATGTGTCTTAAAATCAATCGTTAAAAATTATTGTTAACCATGAAAAAGAAATTAAGCCTAAAAAAATTGCAAGTTCAAAGCTTTGTAACCGAACTGCCTGTGGAAGGAGCAAATGCTTTAAGAGGTGGTGAAACCCTAAAGAACTGTAACATAACACACGAATCGCCTTGCCCCACATACCCTTGCATTACAAGACCCGTAACCGGAATATGGTGTATATCCGACACCATAGGAGCAGCCATTGATGTACCCTAAATAAATTTCTATGAAAAAGAAAATTACTTTAAATGAGTTGAAAATAACGAGCTTTATTACAACTCTTGCAACCGACGATACACAAAACCTTAAAGGTGGCGAATCGGCAAATGCATCTTGCAACTGTACACCACCGGTTTACCCAACGTACAACTGCACCCTTCAGCTACTTGACTGTATCACCAAACCTTAAATCAGATGAAAAAGAAAATCAACTTGACCGATTTGCAAGTGAAAAGTTTTGTAACCGAAGTAAACGCTAACAAAGTAAAAGGCGGAGGCGGAAATCTTGACACCGTATACAGTTGCATGGCTTACATTTCTTGCAACATTCTGCAATGCGTTGCCACTGTTGACCCTAATCGTTGTGCTTAATTTTATAAAAATGAAAAAGAAACTCAAACTTAACGACCTAAGCGTAAAAAGCTTTGTAACCGAAGCTGATGCGGCAAACCTTAAAGGCGGCACCGGCGACACGCTATACAGCTGCATGGCTTTTATTACCTGTGCCATACCGTTCTGTTATCTTAACTCGAACAACGCTGGTTGCGACACAAAACCGGTTGACACCCTAACCTTTGCTATTCGCACCCCCTAATTAACCTTTCAAGGAACCATAATTTTTTAGTAGTAAACCTTAAAACACCCCCTTCGGGATTCATAATTTAAAGAACATGAAAAAAAAACTAAACCTAAAAGACCTCAGTGTAAAAAGCTTTGTAACAGAAGTAAATGCTAATCATTTAAAAGGCGGAACTGGCGACACCATGTATAGCTGTCTGGCTTATGTCACTTGCGATGTGGTTAAATGCTATGTAACCACGCAAGCCAACCAATGTGCTACCGATGCCATTCAACTAGAAGCCTAATTATGAAAAAGAAACTAAAACTATCCGACCTCAGCGTAAAAAGCTTTGTTACTGAAGTAACTAACCAAGCAACATTAAAAGCTGGTGCCGATCCCACCAAGTCGCGCGAGTTTATAACCTGTGGTTTTCTAGAATGCGTGGTTACAACAGAAGGCAATCGTTGCACCACCACATTACCATAACCCAAAAAGAAACTTATTATGAAAAAGAAACTTACGCTTACCAAACTTGCGGTTCAAAGTTTTGTAACCCAAGTTGACAACCAACCTGCTATTAAAGGTGGCCTTCCTCCGGTGAATACTGTCCCAGTGGCCTCGTGCGTTTTTTACTGCCCAACTCATGCTCCCTTCTACTGCATTCAAGAATAAGTCAAGATGAAAAAGAAACTGAAAATTCAGGAGCTCAAAGTGCAAAGCTTTGTTACCTCGTTGTCTCAAACCAACAACATTAAAGGCGGTGTAATAGAATTAACCTTGCCGATAAGAAGTTGTTTGATGCAATGTGGGTCATTGGGCGATACGTGCACCATAGACCCTGGCACTAATTAAAATCTAATTATTATGAAAAAAGCATCATTAACAAATTTAAAAGTGACCAGTTTTATTACTGAAAAAGAAGCCGCCAACCTAAAAGGTGGAATTCAAACAGCTGGTGGGAACTTGTGCCAAACTGGAGCCAATTGCCCTATTTCTGGCATTGTAAACTGCCTGCCAACCTATCGGTATCCTTGTCCTTAAATTCTAAAACCAAATAACAAACAACAACTATGAAAAAGAAAATGTCTCTTGTTGAACTAAGCGTAAAAAGCTTTGTAACCGATGTAAACGCAGCTCAAAACATCAATGGTGGGGGAAAAGTTCCTACGCTGGATGGCTGCTTTACCAACAACACAACTGCCAATCAGGTTTGTCACACTACTGATTATGTTACAATTAATGGTTGTTTTACTAACAACACAACCAGCAATAACATTTGCGACATGACCCGATAAGCCATGAAAAAGAAACTATCATTAAAAGCACTTGAGGTGCGTAGTTTTGTTACTGCTGTTCCTCAGGCCGAATCGCTAATGGGCGGTGCCAAAAAAACGTTGTTCGACTGCATGACCAACAACAGCACGATGAACCCAATTTGCGATACGTTTACTTTAACCAATACAGTAAGATGAAAAAGAAACTTTCACTTGCCCAATTGAGCGTAAAAAGTTTTGTTACCGAGGTAAAAAGCACAACAAAAGTGAATGGTGGAGGCGGTTATACCAACAACACTACCATGAACCCAATTTGTGATACGTTTACCGTTACAGACATTTTAAAATAAAACGCCATGAAAAAGAAACTTTCTTTAAATGCTTTGCAGGTGAAAAGCTTTGTGACCGAAATGGACAAAGCCGACCATATTAAAGGCGGGGCAGGCACCCTAAACCCCTTGGCCTGCAATGGCAACGTAATTACCATCCACCAATGCCTAACAGGCATGTACCCAACTATTAACATGCCTTGTGGATAATTTGGGCATCATCCAAAACAAAAAAACCTGGCCACATGGTCAGGTTTTTTTGTTTTGGATTAACGGCTTACATCCCAAAGTACCATTCTCAGGCAGGGTAAGGTTAATCAATCATTTCAGATACAAAAGCGCATTGAAATAAAAAGTAAGGTTATTTTACCTTGTTGGCCACTTTATTGCTGCAATTGACCGAAGCCCCGTCCTCGGTGCGCCAAAGTGAAGAACTCACCCTGAAAACTAATGGTTAGGCAATAGCGGCCTTTAAATTTTTGCTTGGAATTAAAAACCCTTTTAAACTCTTTGTCATGTCGCAAAAATTTGCAGCCGCCCATAGGTTCTTCACGGTATACAAAGGATAATGCTTTTTAAATTCCTTGCGCTTACCGAGGACAAGTTTTTGCTCCACTTTTTCAAAAAAGTGGAAACAAAAAATGGGCATTTCTAAAATTTTTTGTCGCCTTACTTTTTTGCCTTAATGCAAAAAAGTAACAAAAAAAATCAAGGCTGCACCCGCTTTGGCTTGTTTTTCAGCAGAGAAGAACAATCGCCAGCCAAGCGATAAAATGATTAATCCACCGATAAACCGAACAGGCGAACCATAAATTTACTTGCACTGATGTGTACAGCGTTGTGCCTGACGAGTTGGTTCCCAAACAATGGAACTTACTGGTTCTTCTCTGGAAAAACTGCACCAACCGGCTGAGGCCGTCCTGCTTTACAGGTAATGGCAGCCAACCTCGGCGAAATTGGCTTGTCGAGAAGTAAACCGTTAATCCGTCTTTCATGTGTCTCACGTTCAACTGGCCTCACCTCAACACCTCAAAACGCTTCTGGATACCTGTTCCGTCATCCAATTTTATTTTTGCGAGATAAAGGCCACGTAGCCATTGGCTAGTATTTATTCGCTCGGATATAGTTTGAGCCCCAGCTGAATACGCTAATTGTCCTTGTAGATTAAATATCTCAATAAAATCCAAAGTCTTCCCGGCCTCCGAACTGGAAAAATTAATTTCCTCAGAGGCGGGGTTTGGCCAAACACTGACCTGATGGTTTTCATAAGCAACTGCATTAATTTTAACCGAGCCGAGTGAATCGATATAAATAAATAACGGGTCATGCAAGTCAGTTTCTCCCAGTTTATAGCGGGCACCGACCACCAAGCAACCGCCATCTTTTGTCGCTATTATTTGGCTAGCACGCCAGTAAGTACCTTGCTCCTCAATCAATTTTTTCCACAAAACATTTCCACTGCTATCGGCCAAAGCAACCATTATTTTGGTGTCTGGCTCATCTGGATACCAATCAATGGGCTCATATATATTAGACCTAGCAGACAGATGATTTACCGTGGACACCGCACAAATACGGTTTGGGTTTAGTATATCTATGGCACCTGGGCCATTGTTTAAATAACGGTACTCTCCCGTAAGGTTCACAAAACGTAAACTGTCATAGTTGTTATTGTAATAATACAAGCCAAAATCAGTAGTGTCGAAAAGTTGCTGCTGATGGTTGATCCATATTCTTTGGTAATTAATGTCAGAAACCCAAAGATTACTCCGCAATTCTTTTGGATTGTTTGGGTTGTTAAAATAAAACAACGGATAAGGCGCTTCTGTTGCTGAGCCAGAAAAACCAACATTACTGTTAGGGTAAAGTACATAAGGGGGGGGGTTATTAAGTAATGTATCAACTGTGAATCTGGTTGAAAATTTTTCCTCAGCACAGACCACAAGCTGTATTTGATTGTCGACAAAAGCAAGATGTTCAATAAAAAAATCGCCCACATAACCTTCTGGAAACACTTGGTACAAATTTTCGGCGACCAAGGTGTTGTTTTTTATCTTGGCAAAATAGGGGGAGAAATCAGAATAATAGGGTTCGTATTTTTTCCATCCGGCAAGATACAATGTGCCATCAGGGGTAAACATCATTTTTTGGGACTCAACAGTTGAGTCAGCGCTTTGGTATCTGTCGAGTCCCAAGAAATTAAAATCCATGTCATACCTGGCAATGTTAGCTGAGTAACTTGTAGCTGCTCGCTGCCGGGTAGTAAAAGTCCCTATTAAGACGTACAGGGTGTCATTAAACCTTTCCATATCGAACACCTGTCCGCGTTCACCAGGATTCAATGGATTAAAACTTTGGATTAATTCATCTTCAATATAATCTACCACTTGTAAAAGTGGGTATCTGGTGGTGTCATACTCTAGCTTTGCGCTCCAGCCCCCAACAAGAATTTTGTTGTTGTTGCCTTCTACAACATCAACAATTCTGTTGTCAAAAGGTGTAGGGAATGAGTAGGGTTCCTGCACAAACTGAGCGCTTCCAAGCAGTGGAATGAAAATAATTAAAGCTGAACAAAGGCGTAACTTGGAAAAAAAGGAATTCATGAGGACTTAAATTTTAACCGAATGTAAGAAAATAGCATTCACCCAATTCGCCTGACTGAATTATTTGAGGATGTATTTTGGCTAACAACTTTTTTGCACAAAAAAACCGACCCCTAAATGAGTCGGTTGTTCTACTTATATGAATGCCTTAATCCAGTTTCAATACCGTTAAAAATGCCTCTTGTGGCACCTCAACCCTACCTACTTGGCGCATGCGTTTTTTACCTTCTTTTTGCTTTTCCAATAGTTTACGTTTACGGCTGATGTCACCACCATAACATTTGGCAGTTACATCTTTACGCAATGCTTTTACCGTTTCACGGGCAATAATTTTTGCGCCAATAGAGGCTTGTATGGCAATTTCGAATTGCTGACGCGGTATTAGCTGACGCATTTTGTCGCAAATACGTTTACCTAAATCATAGGCATTGTCGCGGTGAATTAAAGCCGAAAGTGCATCCACTTGTTCGCCATTCAACAAAATATCCATTTTCACCAAATGTGATTGGCGGTAACCTATTGGGAAATAATCGAACGAAGCATAACCTCTCGAAATGGTTTTCAATTTGTCGTAAAAATCGAAAACAATTTCACCCAAAGGCATCTCGAAATTCATCTCAACGCGGTCAGTAGTCAGGTAATGTTGGTTTACCAAAACACCACGTTTGTTAATGCACATGGTCATTACCGAACCTACGTATTCTGATTTGGTAATAATTTGCGCACGGATATATGGTTCCTCAACGTATTCAATTCTGGTAGGATCTGGCAAGTCTGATGGGTTATTAATGGCCATCATAACTTGTTGTTTGTTCATGCAACGGTAAGACACGTTGGGCACAGTGGTTATCACCGTCATGTTAAACTCACGCTCCAAGCGTTCTTGAATAATTTCCATGTGGAGCATTCCCAAGAAACCGCAACGGAAACCAAAACCAAGGGCAGCCGAACTTTCTGGTTCAAAAACCAAAGACGCGTCATTCAATTGGAGTTTCTCCATGGACGAACGCAACTCTTCAAAATCCTCTGTGTCTACCGGATAAATACCGGCGTAAACCATAGGTTTTACATCTTCAAAACCATTGATGGCTTCCGAACAAGGACGGTCAGTTTGCGTAATGGTATCGCCAACTTTAACCTCCTTGGCAACCTTAATTCCTGAAATGATGTAGCCAACATCTCCTGTACCTACCTCAGCTTTTGGAAACAAATCCATTTTAAGTACACCTACTTCATCGGCATAATACTCGCGGCCGGTGTTTACAAATTTTACCTTGTCACCCTTTTTGATGCTACCGTTAAGTACGCGGTAATAGGCAATAATTCCTCTAAACGAGTTAAAAACACTATCGAAGATAAGGGCTTGAAGCGGTGCCGTTGGATCGCCTTTTGGGGCGGGTACACGCTCAATAACCGCACTTAAAATATCATCAACACCCAAACCGGTTTTACCCGATGCGGCAATAATATCTTCACGTTTACAGCCAATTAAATCAACAATTTGATCCTTTACTTCCTCTGGATTAGCGCTGGGCAAATCCATTTTATTAAGGATGGGGATTATGGTTAAATCGTGTTCTAAGGCTAAATATAGATTCGAGATGGTTTGTGCTTGAATACCCTGTGTTGCATCTACAATAAGCAAAGCACCCTCGCAGGCAGCAATACTTCTGGAAACTTCGTACGAAAAATCTACGTGACCAGGCGTGTCGATAAGGTTAAACACATACGCTTTACCATCCTGAACATGATTCATTTGGATGGCATGGCTTTTTATGGTGATGCCGCGTTCGCGTTCCAAGTCCATGTCATCGAGGGTCTGCGTGGTAAGCTCGCGGGCAGAAATGGTATTGGTAACCTGCAAAAGCCTGTCGGCCAGTGTGCTTTTCCCGTGGTCGATGTGTGCAATAATGCAGAAGTTGCGAATGTTTTCCATAATAAAATAAGGGTGCAAAAGTACAGAAAAAGAGCGGGGTTTTCACATGGTGGTTTCGACAAGCTCAACCACCGAGAAAGACAAGCTCAACCACCGACAAGCTCAGTCAATGACAAACTGCCTGACTTCGACCAATCCCATTGTTGACTTCGACAAGCTCAGTCAACGACAAACGGCCTGACTTCGACATGCTCAGTCGCCGTGATTAGCGCTTGGACAAGTCCTGTTAAGAAAATTATGCCTGCCTACCGAACTGAGTGTAATTCTTTGAAAGTTTTGTCAATTGACCAAATTCACCGTTAATAAGCGCCTCTTTTTTTCGTCGACTCCAACCTTGAACTTGTTTTTCCCTATAAAACGCTTGGTCTATTCGGATGAATTCTTCAAAATAAACAAGCTTTACCGGCAAATGTTTGCGGGTATGGTTAGCGCCTTCACCGGCTTCATGTTGAGCGAATCGTTTTTCGAGATCTATTGTACTACCTATATAGTAGCTGCCATCGCTGCATTCCAAAATATACATATAACCTTTCATGGATTTGAGGGTTTTTGTTTCGGTAGATAGGTTTCGACAGGCTGGTTTCGACAAGCTCAACCGCCATTCGACAAGCTCAACCAAAGTTCGACAAGCTCAACCACCTTTCAGCACAATCAACTGAGTAACTGTAAATTGTTGCTACAAGGTATAGATAATTTTGAAACAGTAGTTTCGGCGGGCTCATTTAAAGCTGACAAGCCCAGTCGGTGACTGAGCTTGTCGAAGTCACCGACAGGACTTGTCGAAGTTACCGACACGGCTTTTCAAATGTTGGTTGAGCTTGCCGAAACCAGTCTACCCAAACATCTCTTTTACCCGTTGGAAAAAGCCCTTGTCTTTTGCCGTAGGTTGTGGTTCAAAATTGGGCGATGTTCTTAGTTTCTCGAGTAAATCGCTTTCTAAATCACTGACCTGCTGTGGCGTCCAAATGGTTATATTAACCAGCAAATCACCCGTTCCGTAGCTGTTTATTTCGGGAAGTCCTTTTCCTTTCAGTCGAAGGATTTTACCGCTTTGAGTACCCGGATCAATTTTAATTTTTGCTTTCCCGTCAACCAATGGAACATCATAGCTTCCGCCAAGAACCGCGTCAACAAAATTTACGTACAAATCGTAATGCAGGTTGTTTCCGTTGCGTTTCAGGAATTCGTGTTCTACCTCTTCAATGGCCACAATTAAATCGCCATTAATGCCGTCAAATGGCCCTGCATTTCCCTTGCCTTGCAAGCTAAGTTCCATACCATCGGCTACTCCACCAGGAATATCAATGGTAATAACTTCTTCAACTCTTTTTAAGCCTTGTGCATCGGCGTCTTTGGGCTTGTCCTTTACAGTTTTGCCTATTCCGTTGCACGATGGGCATGTAGCACTGGTTTGCATTTGACCCAGCATGGTATTCATCACGCGGGTTACCTGACCGCTTCCGTGGCAAGTAGTACAATCGCTGAAAGTTACTCCCTCGGCTGCAACCAGCTTATTTACCTTAACCTTTTTGGTAGTGCCTTTAGCAATTTCCTCCAGGGTCAATTTTACGCGAATTCTAAGATTGGAACCTTTGTAGGCACGTCTTCGTCCGCGACCACCGCCACCACCAAAGCCACCAAAACCACTACCGAAAATATCACCAAACTGACTGAATATGTCATCCATATTCATGCTACCGCCGGCACCATGGCCGTGGCCACCACCCATTCCGGCATGACCAAATTGGTCGTAACGCGCGCGTTTCTGGCTGTCGCTAAGTACCTCGTATGCCTCTGCCGCCTCCTTAAATTTATCTTCGGCTGCCTTATCTCCCGGATTTTTGTCCGGGTGATATTTCATGGCCATCTTACGGTACGATTTTTTAATCTCGTTTTCGTCAGCATTTCGGCCAACGCCCAATATTTCGTAGTAATCGCGTTTTGACATTTTATCTTACCCTTAAATTATTGGCCAACAATTACCTTGGCAAAACGAATCACTTTTTCGTTTAGGTAGTAGCCTTTTTCTGCCACGTCCACCACTTTACCTTTCAAATCATCGCTTGCTGCCGGTACGTTGGTTAGCGCCTCGTGCAAATCGGTATCAAATTCCTTCCCTACCGACTCCATTTCCTTCAATCCCTGACGCTCCAATGTTGACTTCAGTTTGTGGTGAATGAGTTTGAAGCCTTCCTTCAATGCCGTTGCATCTTCAGTTTTTTCGTTCGACTGAATGGCACGTTCAAAATCGTCAATCACCGACAGTAAATTTTTGATTACCTCGGCACCTGCCGTTTGCAGCAATTCAATACGTTCCTTGGCTTTTTGCTTTCTAAAATTCTCAAAATCGGAATACAGACGAAGGTATTTATCGTTTACCTCATTGAATTTTTCTGACAATATTTCAGCCTCATCCTTTTCATTGTCAGTTTTAACGTGCTCTGATGCTGCAAACGATTGCTCGCTCAATTCTTGCTCAGCCGCAGCATTATCAGTACTTTCAGGTTTATTTACCTCGTCTTTCACACCGGTTTCCTCTGCCATAACTTTCAAAATTTAATCTTGTGCGCAAGCACTAACAATAATGCTGCCAGTAAGAAACACTGACATTTAGACATTTACTCATAAAAAAACGACCCCAAGAGGTCGTTTCCTTCAACTAACTATTTTCAAAAGCTTTAGTTAAAACTTTTCACATGCTTGTCTAGCTCCTGATCTAACATTGGGCCGCGAAGATTTTTGGCTACAATGATACCGTTGCCATCAATCAAGAAACTGGCCGGAATGCTTTGTACCTGATAGGCCGCAGCACCTGCCGATCCCCAACCACCTAAATCACTTACATGGTATGGCCAAAGCAATTTATCTTGTGTGATAGCCGCTTTCCAGCGGTCGGCACTTTGATCTAAAGAAACACTAAAAATCTCGAAACCCTTGGCCGATTTGAACTTGGCCTTCGTGTATTTGTTGTAAGCCAATACCACATTCGGGTTTTCCCTGCGGCATGGACCACACCAACTTGCCCAAAAATCGATAAGTACCAATTTTCCTTTAAGGTCAGACAGTTTTAATTCCTTGCCATCTGGATTTTTGAATTTTAGTTCTGGCGCCTTGTCACCAATATTGATTCCAACTTTTGGTGCTACCGCTACCTCCTTTTTGGCCGCCATTTTCTGTGCCATGGCCGGCATCGAAATCATTCCGCCAAGAGCTACAGTTAATAATAATGCTAATTTTTTCATACAATAGTTAAAATGGAAATTCCCAAACAAATATCGCTTCTCTTTGAATTGGAATTAGTTAATGTAATGTTAAAAGTTTTCGGTTTGTATTTATGCTAGATTCTTCACTGCGTTCAGAATGACATGGTGGTGTTGTCATTCCGAGGAACGAGGAATCCCCTCTTCTAGCTCTAGATTCTTCACTGCGTTCAGAATGACACTCGGGTATCAATCAATCCGCGTAATATCGGCTCCAATGGCTTTCAAACGTTGTTCAATATCCTGGTAACCGCGATCGATTTGCTCAATGTTGTGAATGGTACTTTTTCCATCAGCACTCAAGGCCGCAATTAACAATGAAACCCCGGCACGTATATCGGGCGATGTCATGCTAATCCCGCGCAAGTTTTGCTGGCGATTTAAACCTATAACTGTTGCGCGGTGCGGGTCACAAAGTATAATTTGCGCGCCCATATCAATCAGTTTATCGACAAAAAACAAGCGGCTTTCGAACATTTTTTGGTGAATAAGTACACTGCCGCGGGCTTGCGAGGCTACTACCAAAATAATGCTCAATAAATCGGGGGTAAATCCTGGCCATGGCGCATCGGCAATGGTAAGAATAGATCCGTCAATAAAGGTGTCTATTTCGTAATGGTCTTGGGCTGGGATGAACAAATCATCGCCACGCAATTCCATTTTAATGCCCAATCGCTTAAAAACGGATGGGATAATACCCAAATGCTCGTAGCCAACATTTTTTATGGTCAATTCAGATTGAGTCATGGCGGCAAGGCCAATGAAACTACCAATCTCAATCATATCGGGCAACATGCGGTGCTCGCAACCGCCCAGGTATTCAACCCCTTCTATGATAAGCAGGTTCGAGCCAATACCACTGATTTTTGCACCCATGCGGTTAAGCATTTTGCAAAGCTGTTGTAAATAAGGTTCGCAAGCTGCGTTGTAAATGGTGGTAGTGCCAACGGCCATAACCGCAGCCATTACAATATTTGCTGTTCCGGTTACCGATGCCTCGTCAAGCTGCATGTATGCGCCTTTCAGCGGTTTTCCTTCTACTTTATAAAAATGATTCTCTGGGTCGTAGGTGAAATCGGCACCCAGCGCCATGAAGCCTTCAAAGTGAGTATCTAATCTTCGGCGGCCAATTTTATCGCCTCCCGGTTTAGGAATGTAGCCCTTGCCAAAACGTGCCAGCAATGGACCAACCACCATAATAGAACCACGCAAAGCAGAACCTTTTCCCTTGTAAGTGGGCGAGTTCATAAAATCGGTGTCAACCGTGTCGGCTTGAAAGGTGTAGGTGTCTTTATTTAACCGCTCTACCTTAACACCCAAATTGCGCAACAAGTCAATCAACTTGTTTACGTCAATAATATCGGGAATGTTGCTAATGGTTACCTTTTCGGGGGTAAGCAATACGGCACATAGTATTTGCAAAGCCTCATTTTTAGCGCCCTGCGGCACCACTTCGCCTTTTAGTTTTTTACCTCCAATAATTTCGAAAGCACCCATGTTGATTTTGACAATTAGACAATTAGACAATTAGACAATTAGACGGTGTGTAAATTAGTCAATGTTTACCATTAGCTAATTACACAATCATCAAATTATCTCATCCCCTTAAATGTTCGGATTTGGTTTGCGTTTTTTGAAGTTCTTGTTGTTGTTCCACTTCTTTTTCTTGAAGCCGCCGTTTCCTTCGCGGTGCGTATTGCTTGGGCCACTGTCCCAATGCCCGGAAACTTTGCTTGGCTCCAGGGTCAATTTCCCTTTCGATAATTCGCGCAGGTGACTCAAAACCACTTCGTCTTCTACGTGGTCGCGGTTCCAAGCCTTGTAGCTGCGTTTCATCAAATGAAACAACTGAATAGCCATGCGTTCTTGGTGTTCGGCATTATCTAAAGAAATTGCCTTTTCAATAAGTTGTTGCGTAACCCGACCGTAATGCCCGTAACGAATGTTTCCCTTGGGATATTCTTGTTTTTCGGGTTTGCTTTCCAGAATTTCCTGCGTTGGCCTCGGGTACGGACTGTCTACATCGAGCTTAAACTCGGACATGATAAACAAGTGGTCCCAAAGCTTGTGGCGATAATCTTCCACATCGCGCAATTGTGGGAAAAGATTCCCCATAATCGATATAATGCTTCGGGCGCAGCGGTTGCGTTCTTCGCGGTCGGCAAGACTGGTACAGTAGTCAACCATTTTATGCACCGCACGTCCGTATTCGGGTATAATAAGCTGTTTGCGCTCGGTATTGTATTCTAAATCTAATTCTACCATGAAATTCTGTAACGCTGTAAAAGTATTATTTTTAGACAGATATAAAGTGCACCTGTGTAGTGTGTGCCCGCTTAAATTCTTGCCTGATATGTATAAAGCTCGTGGTACCTTCCGCCTTTGGTAATAAGCTCGTCATGCGTACCGCGCTCGGCAATGTTTCCTTTCTCAATAACCAGAATTTGGTCGGCTCGGCGAATGGTGCTTAAGCGGTGAGCGATGACAAAAGTAGTTCTTCCTTTCATTAATTCGGCTAAACTTTTCTGAATCAAAGCTTCACTCTCGGTATCGAGGTTGCTGGTGGCCTCATCGAGGATAATAATTTTTGGATCGGCCAAAATTGCCCGGGCTATGGCAATACGCTGGCGCTGACCGCCCGAAAGCTTAACGCCCCGCTCGCCAATTACGGTATCGAGTCCGTTTTCAAACCGGTCGGTAAATTCGTTGACGTAAGCCGCGTGAGCAGCAGCAATAACTAGCCCTTCCGATGCATCTGGCCTTGGAAACATAATGTTTTCGCGAATGGTTCCTTCAAAAAGAAAATCGTCTTGCAACACCACACCCAAATATTTGCGATAGCTACTTAAATCTACTTTTGAAAGATCAGTGCCATCAATGGTAATGGTACCACTTTGCGGAGTTAAGAACGTTGCTGCCAAACCCGCAATGGTTGTTTTTCCCGAACCCGACGAACCGACCAAAGCAGTCACTGTACCTGTACTGGCCGTGAAGTTGATGTTTTGCACCACTTCTTTGCCACCTTCGTAAGCAAAACTCACGTCTTTAAACTCAATATTTCCGGCCAATTTATCCAGGTGAATCGTGCGCACAGCCGGGTCATTTTCCGGTGCCAGATTCATAATTTCTTCGGTGCGGTCTAGCCCGGCAAAAGCCTCGGTAAGCTGACTACCAATGTTACTCATTTGAACAATTGGGGCAATCATAAAACCCAGATAGAGCGTAAACGACAGGAAATCGCCAAAGGTCATTTCACCACGCATTATTTGGTAACCGCCAATACCCATAATGCCGGTAGAGGCCAATCCCAACAAAAATGTAGAAGAACTGGTGATAACCGATGTAGAGGTTAAACTCTTTTTTACGTTTTCGAACAGGCGTTGCACACCTTTTTCGAAACTAGCATTTTCTTGCGCTTCGGCATTAAAGCCTTTTATAACCCGAACACCGTTTAGCGTTTCGGTAAGTCGGCCAGTTACCTCGGCATTAATTATGCCTCGGGTTTTAAAAATAGGGCGGATATAAGCAAATGCTTTCATGGCAATTACGGCAAAAATTCCTACCGGAACCAGCACATAAAAGGTCATAAACGGACTAATTTTTATAAGCAGCACCAACGAAATAATGGCCGTAAGTGTCCCGCCGATCAGTTGCACCAAACCCGTTCCGACAAGGTTTCTTACGCCTTCAACGTCGGTCATAATCCTCGACACCAGGGCTCCCGACTTGTTGTTATCGAAATAACTTACCGGCAAGGAAAGTATTTGCTTTTGTACCTGCGCACGCAGTTTTGCAATTAGCAATTGAGCTTCTACACTCAGCAATTTGGTAAGTAAATAGGAAGTAACGGCTTGCACGGCAATTGACCCAGCCACTAACCAAAGCAGCTGCGTTAACTGCTCCATATTGTTGTTCGGGATTACCTCATCCAACAACACTTTGCTTTGCCACGGCAATATCAAACTGGCCATTCGGCTGATAACAATAAGCACCAAACCCACTAAAACAATGTTTCGGCGGGGCCAAATAATGGTTTTAAAAACCTGTGCAACGGTAACCTTGTTCTTTTTCATGCAACTGGAAATTCTATTGCGTAAATGTATTACCTGCTGGGGAAAAGTGGTACAGGCGGTTAAAATTTTCGAAATCTACATGCATAACCACCCTTAAATTCATTGAACAGTTAGGGTTCTGGAAATTTCAGCGCTTTCATTGTAAATAACATCTACACAATTTTCAATAGAAATTTGACCCCTAAAGGGCAACGCTAAACCACACCAACCGTCTATTAATCTATATATCTCAGTCATTCAACTATATTTGTGAGAGTTTATAACCTTACCTGATGAAATATTTTTATCACTTCTTACTGCTGGGCAGTCTCTTTCTTTATAGCACCGGCATTCAAGGTCAAAATAGTTACGACATCGCCAACCAAACCGTAACCGATACGGTGGGTTATTTTTATGACCCAGGCGGATCAACTGGCGACTATTTTACCGATGCTGTTGTAACTTTCAAGATTAATGTTGGTGCCGGAAAAACCCTTAAACTTCAGTGGTTGGAGTTTGACGTGGAAAACAATGATGTAGATGTAGATAATGTTTGTCCTTATGATTATATAGAGGTATTTGACGGTGATGTAACGACACAACCATCGACCATGATGTATTGCGGCACCACTTTACCCCCAAATTTTGAGGTAAGCTCGGGTACAATTTCCATCCGCTTTACATCAGATGGCGGAACCGTTGGCGCTGGTTTCAAAGCATACTGGACAACCGGAAATTACATATCAGTTCCACCTCCTCCAGCTGGAACAGGCTATTGTCCTGGCATCGTTGGAACAGCTTGCGACATTTCTGCTATTAAGCGTTTCGCTATAGCAAACATCGACAACAACAATGACTTGTGTGACAAAGAATATGACGGTGTTGTAGACAACGATGGTTATTCTGATTACACGTCTATGCTGGCGCAACTTAGAATCGATTCAGTGTATACCGTAGAAGTTGAAATATACAATAGTTTGATTACGGACAACGCACAACTGTGGATAGACTGGAATAATGATGGCACTTGGTCGGAAACGGAACGCACCCAATTGGTAGGTGATGGATGGCAAGTAAATTTATTTACTGGAGCCGTTGTTGTTCCACCCACAGCCGTTACTGGTAAAGTTGGCCGAATTAGGGTTATTAGTGATTTTACCGAGCCGGCCACCGACCCTTGCGCACAAACCTATTCTGGTGAGGTGGAAGATTACTCGTTTGTGGTGTTCAATACTGGCGAAAGTTTCCCGGGTTGTGTAGATTACACCAAGGCAATTCCTGCGAAAAACTCGACCGACAATTGCTTAAAGCAAACACTTCGGTGGTTTCCAACTGCCAATACCACTTCCTACACCGTGACCTTAATTGATACATTAACCGGCAACATCGTGGTAAACAATGTGGCCACCACCGACACATTTTATGTGGTTCCGGTAAGTCTTTCTCCACAAACCGCTTATCGTTGGAAAATTAAATCATTGAATAATGGTGCCGAGGGTTACATGTGCGATTCATCGCTGTTTACCACCTCGCCAAACCTAGACCCGCTTGCCAACATTACCCCAACCGGTAATCCTTTACAAGCTTGTGTAAATAGTAATTTTTCTATTGATGGCTCGCCTACACAAGGAACAACGCCTTATGCCCATTTGTGGTCGGGTACCGGTGCGGCATCGCTCAGCAGCACTGCGGTTGTTAATCCTACCTTTAACTCGGCCAGCACCGGTACTTTCCGGTTGGTATATCAGGTAACAGACGACAACTCATGTAAATCTTCCGACACGGTTGATATTCAGGTTATTTCAGGTGCAAACCCAGGAACGATAAGTAACATAGGGCCTGCAAGTTTATGCCAAAACACTGAAGTTCGGTTTAAGATAACTGGCTACAGCGGCACCATCGTCATTCAAGATTCTATAGCTGGTGGAAGCTGGACAGACAGAGCCACCACCCAAGTGAACGACAGCATCTTTTCGATAATTGAGCCAAATGCCGGAACAGTTTATTTCCGCAACACGGCTGGCGGCACAAATTGCAGCAGCACGGGTACCATTGTTTTGTCTAAAGCCATGCAAGTTGCGCCAGATGCACCGATTGTAGTTATAGTTGGAGGCGATTCTATTTGCACAGGACAATCGACAAAATTGGTAGTAAACAACTACGCAGCCAACATTAGCTGGAACGATGCCAATAACACGCAAAATGATACGCTGGTAGTGACCCAAACTGGCGACTACATTGTTACCTACACAGGTGGTAGTTGTCCGGCAAGTTCGGTGGTAAGCAAAATTTTTGTTGCCCCACTTCCCGGAAATGCAATTGATTTTCTTGGAAGCTTATCTACTTGTGCTGACAACCTTCCGTTTTTGTTTACCAACCCAAGTGCTACTGAAACGGTGTTATGGAGCAATGGTGCCACCACCAAGGGAATTGTGGCCAACATTTCCGGCAATTATTCGGCAACGCTAACCAATCAATTCAACTGCAGTGCCACCACGGCAACCTTGGCTGTAGCCATTCATCCCTTACCGGCTAAACCTGTAATAAGTCAAATAGGTTCTAGCAACCCATGTGTTGGCGAACCGGTGGTTTTGAAATCAAATTATGTGGGTGGAAATTATTGGAATACTGGTGCTACAACAGATTCAATCGTTGTGACCAATACGGGTAAATTTGTGGTGAAATACACCGACAACTTTGGTTGCAAGGCCGAGTCGGACACTACCTACATGACCTTTCGCCCAGCCCCACCAAAACCTACTATCTCAGTAAGCGGCAAACTAAACACCTGCCACGGCGACAGTGTTCGCCTAAGTGTAAATACATCAACCGCTTCAACCTGGAACGATGCCAATTCAACAGTAGGCAATAACTTAACGGTGTACACCAACGGTAATTATTTTGCCCGCTTTGTAAGTGTTGATGGTTGTGTGGTTTACTCAGACACGGTAACCATTAATTTCACTCAGTTTCAGCCGCCCATCAAAGTTAACATTGAAGCCACCGATTTCTGTACCGGTAGCGAAGTATTGCTTTTTGTAAACACCAAAACCGGAAACACCTGGAACGATGTTCTGACTACCAAAAATGATTCCTTGATTGTTACGCAGAGTGGCAGTTACTTTGTGAAAAATGTAGCACAGACTGTTTGTGTTGCCTACTCCGACACGGTGTCTATTCAGTTTGAAGACAAACCCAACCAACCGTCTATTTACAAAAGTGGCAACACCTTGTTTTCTACAGTACTTGGCGAATCCTATCAGTGGTTGGGTAGCAGTGGTCCAATTGCCAATGCGAACGAAAATTTTTACATCCCAACCCACACTGACGAATATCAAGTAGTGGTGTTTACGGGAGCAGGATGTGCCTCATCGCCATCGGGCAAATATTATGTTGGTTTCACCGGAATTAATGACGTGTTTGGGGCTAGCATTAGTCTTTCGCCCAACCCGTTTAACAAAGAACTTTCAGTAACCGTTGACGCTGAATTGAATTACATATTAATCAACCAACTTGGCCAGCAATTGGAAAAAGGTATTTTGCAGAAAGGCTTAAACCTGTTGCAACCCAATGTTCCTGCTGGGGTTTACTCGCTGGTGTTAAGCAACAACGAAGGTATAGTGACCCGGCAAGTGGTTAAAAACTAATTTTCTTGTTTTTTTGCATTTTACAAAAGCCGCATTTAGCGGCTTTTGTTGTTTTAATTTTTCAAATTACCGGCTTTACTAGTGCCGAAACCAGTTCCCTATCCATCTTTATTTAGCTGAATATCTCTTGGCTTCGATAAATATTTAAATTTGGGGTCAATCAAAAAAAATCCTTAGTATGAAGTACCTTGTTCTTCTATTGTCCTTATTGGTCACTCAAGTTTCAGTCCTTGCGCAAGATTGGTGTGCCACCGACCACCTACACAACAAGCAGCTAGCAACTGATGCCGCTTATGCTGCACGCATAAAACAACAAAATCAGCTTTGGGCAAAATGGATTTCGAGTGGCAATGCGACTCAGAAAGATGGCTCGGAAACAGTTTACGAAATCCCAGTGGTTTTTCACATTGTTCATACCGGCCAAGCGGTTGGCTCGCCGTATAACCCAAGTGATGATAGTTTGGCTACGTTTATTGACTACCTGAACAAGGAGTTTTCGGCTACCTCGCCCGGCAAACCCGACGTCAATTCAGGCGGTGTTTATGTACCGGTTCAATTTAAAATAGCCAAAAGAAACCCTAACTGCGGAGCAACCACTGCCATCAACAGGGTTGATGGTCGCTCATTAAGTGGTTACGAAGCCAACGGTGTTGCCTATAGTTCAGGCGCTGCGGGTGCACCCGACGAAGAGGTGAAAAACCTCAGCCGCTGGCCAAACACCGAATACATCAACATTTGGTTAGTAAATAAAATAACCGGCACATCGCCGGGTGGCGGAGGAATCGCGGGTTATGCCACTTTACCCGGCGGATCGCCCGAAGTTGATGGATTGGTGTTGCGGTATGACCAAGTAAAATGGGCAATAACTCACGAATTGGGTCACTTTTTTGGTTTGCGACACACTTTTCAAGGATCGGACAACGCCAGTACCTGCCCACCAAATACCGATTGTGCTATTGACGGTGACATGGTTTGTGATACTGACCCGCATGCCTTGACCTCTGGTTGCCCTACCGGCACCAATAGCTGCGCCAACAAACCTTGGTCGCCGGTAGTATATAACATTATGAATTATTCGTCGTGCCCTAACCGGTTTAGCCTTGGCCAAAAGGAACGCATGATTTACATGTTGGAAAATTACCGAAGTGGGCTTATTACTTCACTGGCAGCCGCACCACACGATTCAGTAATCACTCAGCCAAGCACACCACAATTAGCCTGCACGCCAGGTGCAATTGTAAACACAGGAAATACCTATGATGTAGGGCCAAGTTTAGTACAACTTGCCGATATTAATGTTTCTTCCAATGGCTATTCCGGTGATGGCGAACTTTCGTACATCGACCGTTGCATTTCCAACTGCATGCAAACGGCCCAAACGGCCAATCTTGATGCCGGCGGCAATTACACCATAACCGTGGGCGTGGGCTACAACCCAGAAAATGTTCGTGGATGGATTGACTTTAACAACAATGGCGTATTTGAAGCTGCTGAATCAATCATTAGCAAGGACGGAGAGGATGGAGTACATAATGAAATACACAGCGCTTCCTTTATTGTTCCAACTGATGCGGTAAAATGCACCTCGTTAAGAATGCGCATTGCTTCCGACTTTTACGGTTCATCAGCACCTACACCTTGTTCCGCTCCACAATATGGGCAAGCCGAAGATTATATTGTAACAGTTGGCGGAGGTGCATCGACCGCCCCAACTCTTCAAATTAGTCACAATGCAACCGCAAGTTCTTGCGAAAACGAACCCATTAAATTCACAGCAAGCACCAATTATGCCTTGCCCGATAAAACTTACTTGTGGTATTTAAATGGTCAGGCAACTCCCGAAACCGATTCAATTTTTGAACAAACTTTTACCAACAACGATAATGTTCACTGCCGACTAACCTCGCCAAACGCCTGCAACGGTGGCGACACGGTATACACAAGCCCCACCACCCTTACCCTAACCAGTGTTGTCACCCCACCATTGGTAGAGGTAAGTAAAAATACAGGTGACACCATTTGCTCGGGTGAAAGTGTAACCTTTACCTCACTAGCTTCTAATGCCGGTACTGCACCAGAATACCGCTGGTTCAAAAATGAGGTTTTGGTTGGTAGCAACCAGTCTACCTATATGACTGATGACCTATTGAGCACCGATGTGATTCGGTGTCAGGTTGTAGGTAATGTGCCGTGTGCCGAAAACGACACGGCAATTGCTACCGCACCAGCCATTTTTGTTGGAACCCGTTACGACACCACTTATGCTGTGATGGCCTGTGACAGCTTCAAAGCACCCGACAATTCGCTGCACTATGCGTCTGGAACCATTGTTATAAATGCTCAAACTACTGCTGGTTGCGATAGCCTAATAACCATAAACCTCACGGTTAATCAATCGGCAGCTATAGCGTTTACGGTAACTGCTTGCAACGAGTATCTGGCACCCGATGATTCGCTTTACACCCAATCGACCCAGATTGTTGCCAAACTAAAAACCAATTTAGGTTGTGATAGCGTTGTTACTATAGATTTGACCATTACTACCAACCCAAGTCCTGCAGTGGTAATAAACACCTCCGTTCAAGACACCATTTGTAGTGGGATTCCCTTGATTTATACCGCATCGGCCAGTAATACCAATTCAACACCAACGTATTCCTGGACAAAAAATGGCGAGCCAGTTGGAACCAATGACTCTACCTACACCAATTCCCAGCCTGAGAA
The DNA here is from genome assembly GCA_964390915.1 of uncultured Flavobacteriales bacterium. Taxonomy (GTDB): domain Bacteria; phylum Bacteroidota; class Bacteroidia; order Flavobacteriales_D; family Luteibaculaceae; genus DASUEB01. Next base: position 2,872 of record CAYMJL010000013.1, on the reverse strand, counting down.
TGATGACATTATTGTGTGTACCGTAGTGGGTGGTTTGCCCTGTGCAGCAAACGATACAGCCAGAGCCACAGCAGCTGAGATTTATGTGAAAAGTGGTTTTGACACCACCTATTCGGTAACCGCCTGCAACAGCTATTTAGCGCCCGATGATCAAACCTATATAACATCGCAAACCATTGTAATTAATAAATCTAATGCAGGCACTTGCGACAGCGTAACCACGATTCTGTTGACCGTAAATTATGCTAGCAACGATACCGTTGTGGTAAATGCCTGTAAAGAGTACCTAGCTCCAGATGACTCTTTGTATACGGCTTCAGACACTCTTGTATTGAACCTTACCAGCAGTTTAGGCTGTGATAGTATCCTTACAATGTTTATAAACATTGGAGATGATAGCGATAGCACAACGGCTACTATTACTGCCTGCAACTCGTTCCTTGGACCGGATAATGTTACCTACACGGAATCTGACACCTTAACTTTCAACTTAACCAATACTTATGGTTGCGATAGCGTGTCGGTCGTTTATTTAACTATTGATAGCGTTTCAAGTGAAGTGGTGCAAATTGGTGACACTTTATATTCAGTAGAATCAGGTGCATTGTACCAGTGGTTGGCCTGTAGTTCAACAGGGCAATATACGGTTGTGGGCAATGGTCCAAATTATGTGTTGACCCAAAGTGGGGATTACGCCTTGGTGGTAACTCGTGGGAATTGTGTAGACACCAGTGAATGTGACACATATAGTTATTCTAGTAGCATCTCAGAACCCATCCATGCTACATTCCAGATTCACCCCAACCCAACGGATGATGTGATAACCATCGAGTCGTCTTCAATGCTTGGTGCGGTTCGTTTGGTTTTAAGTGATGTAAGTGGAAGGAAGTTGATGGAAACCACCAGCAATAATTTCACCAAGAAAACAGTCGACTTGTCGCCTTACACCAGCGGTGTGTACCAATTGACCCTGATTAGCGAGCAACAACAAACTACGGTACGATTGATTAAGCGCTAATTGAATTTAGCTTAAACACTTATTGAACCTCCAAAGCACTTGATATTTCCATCGGTCTTTGGAGGTTTTATTTTGCCTTACCACTAGAAACAGAAAGGGCGCCAATGAAGCGCCCTTTCCTAATAGAGTAAATCGGTAATTACATGTGAATGGCACGTTTTGCCGTTGCATCTAAAGCGGCTTCTTTCAGCGCCTCGGTATAGGTTGGGTGGGCGTGGCAAGTGCGGGCAATATCTTCAGCACTAGCGCGATATTCCATAGCTATGGCGGCTTCTGCAATCATATCAGCCACACGTGGCCCAATCATATGAACGCCAAGCACTTCGTCGGTATTTTTGTCGGCAAGTACTTTTACAAAACCGTCAATATCCATACTAGCACGGGCACGGCCCAATGCACGGAATGGGAATGACCCCGCCTTGTATTCTATTTTTTGTTCCTTCAATTGCTCTTCGGTTAAACCAACCGATGCAACTTCAGGCCAGGTATAAACCACACCCGGAATAAGGTTATAGTTCATGTGTGGCTTTTGTCCAGCCATCATTTCTGCTACACAAACGCCTTCTTCTTCGGCTTTGTGAGCAAGCATAGCTCCTTGAACCACATCGCCAATAGCGTAAATATTTGGAACGTTGGTTTGCAAGTGGTTGTTTACCGCTACTCTTCCGCGGTCATCTAATTTTACCCCAGCGTTTTCCAAACCTAAACCTTCGGTATATGGCCTGCGACCAACAGACATCAGGCAATAATCGGCTTTTAACACCACTTCTTCACCCTTAGCGTTGTCGGCTTTTACGGTAACTTGTTTGCCCTCATTTTCAACGGCTTTAACTTTGTGGCTAAGGAAAAACTCAATGCCCAATGTTTTCTTCATTACCCGTTGCAATTCCTTGCCCAGCGAACGATCCATGGTTGGAATTAAGCTGTCAAAATATTCTACTACCTGTACCTTCGTTCCCAAGCGGGCATAAACCGAACCCAACTCGAGACCTATTACTCCGCCTCCAATAACCACCAAGGTTTTTGGAATTTCTTTCAGACTAAGAGCCTCAGTAGAAGTGAGGATTCTTTTTTTGTCGATGTTGATACCCGGAAGTGAGGATGGTTTACTGCCGGTGGCAATAACCGTGCGTTTGGCCTCGATGGTTTCGGATGTGCCATCGTCCTTTTTAATCACAATGTTGGTTGCCGAAGCAAAAGAACCGTGACCGATATAAGTATCAATTTTGTTTTTTTTCATCAGGAATTTAATCCCATCAACCGTCTGGTCGATAACATCCTGCTTGCGTTTTACCATTTGCCCAAAATCAATCTTTGGGGTGTTCACCAAAATACCGTGTGTTTTGAAATTTTCAACCGCATTGTGGTAATGTTCCGAACTATCTAACATGGCTTTCGATGGAATGCATCCCACATTTAAGCAGGTTCCGCCAAGGCTGGCATATTTTTCAACCAGTGCGGTTTTCATCCCCAACTGTGCACAGCGAATTGCGCATACATAACCGCCCGGACCAGAGCCTATTACCACTACATCGTATGAAGCCATTTTATTCTAGAATTTATTGTGGCTGCGAATTTAAAGGTTTAGTCGCTAAGCCATTACCCTAATTTTTAATTATTTTTTCGCATTAACGGTTTACAACTCAAAAGCACCATTCTCAAACAGCGTGCGATTAAGCTATCATTTCAGATACAAACAGTTCATTGTAATAAAAAAACATAAAAAGTAAGGTTGTTTTACCAAGTTAGCCATTGTGTTGCGGGATTTATACGAAGCCCCGTCCTCGGTGCGCCAAAGAGAAGAACTCATCCTATAAGCTAATGGTTAGGTAATAGCGGCCTTTAAATTTTTGC